>CAVZCY010000012.1:0-18987 GCA_963773915.1 uncultured Acidobacteriaceae bacterium | reverse complement strand
GTTTTGAGAGAGCTTGAAGCGCCGGGAGATCGGAACCATAGACACTTTCCCAAGGGGAGTTTGCGGTGGCTGCTTCACGCGTCCATCCGTGAAGCTTCAATTCGAGAGTTGGAGAGGGACGTTTGGGGAGGGGCGCAATCTGCGTTGCGCGATCGATTGTGTCCTGGCCCATGCGGCGGTAGGTGGTCCACTTGCCGCCGGTCACAGTTATGAGGCCGGAGGCGGAGACGAGGATGGTGTGATCGCGGGATAGCCTTGAGGTTTTCACGCCGCCCTTGCGAACCAGCGGGCGTAGTCCGGACCACACGCTGAGGATTTCTTCGGGGCGCGGCGCGCGGCCCAGGTAGCGGGCGATGTGGGCACGAAGAAATTGCTTTTCTTCGGGGAGGGCTCGCGGCTCAGGGGACGTTTTTTCAATCGGGACATCGGTGGTTCCAACGAGGAGAGCGCCGTGCCATGGAATCGCGAAAAGAACGCGACCGTCTGCGGTTTTGGGAATCATGAGCGCGGTATTGCCGGGCAGGAAAGAACGAGGCAGAACGAAATGCGAGCCCTGGCTGATAGCGAGCAGCGAGTTGCGCAGACGACCATCGAGCGCGAGGGTTTCCTCGGCGTAAACTCCGCAGGCGTTGATGACGACTTTGGCCTGCAGGTCGAAGACTGAACCCTCCTCGAGGGTATGAGCCTTAATTCCGACAATTTTGCCACCGCGTTCAATCAGGCCTGTGGCTTCAACGTAATTAATGGCTGTTCCACCGAGGTCCTCAAGAGTACGCAGCAAGGCGATGGCGTAGCGGGCGTCGTCAAATTGGCCGTCGTGATAGAGAATGCCGCCGCGTAGATGGTCGCGCGTGACTCCGGGCAGCTTTTCCAGCGTGCTTTCGCGAGAGAGCAACTCCGACCGGCCCAACGACAGCTTGCCGGAAAGGCGCTCGTAAACCTTGAGGCCAAAACCATAATAGGGAAGCGAAAGATAGCTGTAAGCCGGTACGACGAAGCTAAGATCGTGGACCAAATGTGGGGCGTTGCGCAACATGTGCCCCCGTTCGCGAAGGGCGTCGAGGACCAGCGTTAAATTCATTTGCTCGAGATAGCGCACACCGCCATGCACGAGCTTGGTGCTGCGGCTGGAGGTTTCCTTGGCAAAGTCGGAACGCTCGACGAGCAAGGTGCGGTATCCTCGCGCGGCAGCCTCTACCGCGGCACCCAGGCCTGTGGCTCCGCCGCCAATGACCAATACGTCCCACGGCTGCGATGAGGCGCCGAGTTGGCTGAGAAGTTCCTGCCTTGAGGCCACGCACTTCCCTTCCTTTCAATTTGGTAAATTTGGCCGGACGACGGCGAACAATATGATCTGAGGCAAAGCGTGGCTCGACGGTCGCAGAATAGATGCGCAGAATGTGCCCGCGAATCGTTTCGCTGCGTTCGATCAAAGTGAATTGCTTTTGTTTCCGCCCAGATCTCTTCTCTTCGGGCGTGTTTCCAGAGGCTGAATTGCCTCAAGTCGCATGGGGGCGCCGCAAGCAAAGCACCCCCAAATCGTTGCGAAGCAGCTTCGAGCGAAACCAGCGGGAGCGAGGATGCACCAGCCACTTGAGTGTGGCTGGCGCATGCGCGCGTTCCTGGCTAGTAAATGATCTTCAGCGCGAACTGAAGAATGCGTGGCTCGAAGGTTGAGGAGATCTGCCCGCCGGAGGTCGGAACGCCGCCAGTGATTTGCCCAAGCGACGGCGTGGCTCCGGTGGATAAGGTAGCGGTGGTAGTGCCCTGCGTGCCGCTGATCGAACTGGGCAGATAAAGGTTTGTGTGGTTGAAGACGTTGTAAGCCTCGGCGCGGAACTCAATCTTCAAGGACTCGATGGGCGTGTTGAACCTCTTGTTAACATCGAGGTCGCTTTCATTGAACGCCGGCGATCGAGCTGGATTGCGTGAGGAAGAGCCGAAGGGGCTCAAATAATTGTGCGCCGCATCCTGGATGGGAGGCAGGACAAAGGCATTGAGGTTGATGTAGTTCACGTAGCCAGTGTTCGCAGCGCGGCTGGATTTGCCCTTGGTGATCGCCTGCCCTGGCACATGGTCAGGCCGGTATTCGTTCGCGCCACGGTAGGTGGCTGAAATCTGTTGAGAAACCTGCTGAGTAGAGTTTGGAGTATAGGTCAAGTTGAAAGGCGTCCCGGCCTGAGTGACGTTGATTGCGCTAATCTGCCAGCCGCCAATGGCAGTGTCAAGGAATCCGTTAGCGCTCGAAGCGAAGTGACGACCATGCCCAAAGGGAAGGTCGTAGACCAGGGTCGTTACATTCGCAACGGGCAGGTTGTAGTCGGACTGGCTGTAGTCGGCTGCGAGATTGAGCCCATTTTGGGGCGAAGGCGTGTTGCCCTCGAGTGACGCCGAGGCGTTGTCAAGCGAATGCTCCCATGTGAAAGAGTTCAGCAGAGTAAGGCCGCCGAGAAAGCGCTGCTCATAGCGAACCTGCAGCGAATTGTAATTTGACCAGAACTCGTTGAGCGCTTCAGTGATGTCGCTTGGCCAGTTGGGGTAGTACCTCTGGACGTTGGTGGTGCCGAGCGTCGAGAGAACTCTCTGGTTTGCATTCAGAAAGCCCTCAAGATGGAGCCCGTGATTGCCGACGTAGGCCACATCAATAAGAGTGTTTTTCGTCAACTGCCGTTGCACGCTCAAGAAGAAGTTCTCGACGTAGCTGTCGGGGTGGTTCTTGGGCACCCACGTAATGTTGTCGGTGGCTGGGTTGAAGGTCGTCACGAGACCGGTGGGAAATCCCTGATCGGCGGTGACGTAACAGCTTGGGGTCGTCGAGCCAACGGCGATGATTTGCGCGGGAACCGGCGTGCTGCAATGATTCGTCGTGGTTGGCGTGGGCTGGGTAACGGCCGCGAATTGGGCCTGCGGAGCGTTGATGCCGGAGATATCGCCTGAACCGGCACGCGTGTAGTGGACGTAGCCGGTGCCGAAGCCGCCGCGGATGACTGTGTTTGGCGTAATCGCGAAGGCGAATCCGACGCGGGGCATGAAATCGTGCAAGTCAGGATTTACCAGCGTCTTGCCATAGACACCGCTTCCGGTGACCGGCATGATGCCATTGCCCGCTACAGCACCGGGTGAAAGTGTGTCTACCACTTGGTTTACAGGATCGAAGTTGGAGATGTAATTTTTCCACTCTGAGAAGGGCGAACCGTACTCCCAGCGCAGGCCGATGTTGAGGGTCAGCTTTGGAGTGACCTTCCAATCGTCTTGTGCGTATGCGCTGTCGAGGCTTTGGCGCAGGTGCACCACGAAATAATTGGCCAACTGATAGCTGCTGGTGAGGCCGAAAAGGAAGTCGGCCCAGTAATCATCGGCGACCTTGGTACCGGTGCAGGCGGGGCCGGTAACTGTAGTCCCTGTTGGGCAGGTGCTGAAGCCTCCGCCGTAAGTCCAGGAACCATAGAGTGGATTGTTATCGTTGACGGCCATCCAGATGTGCTCATACTCATAACCGAACTTGAGCGAGTGGCTGCCCTTGATCCAGGTGAAGTTACCCTTGGGGTCAAGCAGCGCCGGGTCCTGCCATTGGGGGTTGGTGCTCTGGCGCCCAAAGGTCGTGAAATTGGTGATGGACACTTGAGGCAAGCCGCCGGCGAGGTCGGCCGGCAAGTTCGTGCTGTTGGTCAGGCCGGGGATGGTGAAGACGTTCTGGCCGATCGACAGCGTGAATTTTCCGGCTTTAGTGCGGGAGAGGCCGAGGCGCAGGTCAAGTACCTTGCTGGCGCCGAACACGTGAGTATAGCCGAGGGCCGCCTGCTGATCGAGGATGCGGATTTTGCCGTTGGCCGTGCTATCAAGCGGCAGCGGGATCACGGGATAGTTGAGCCCGTCTTCCTTACGATCACTGACGCGCAGGAACCACGAGGAACTCTGGTTTTGCTGATAGTCGAGGCGAAGATCGCCCTTATCGGCGTTATCAGTGAAGGGAACTTCCTTGGCGTAATCATCGGAGTAAAGACCAGTGGTGCTGACACCTGTGACGGGCAGCGTGCTGATGTATGGCTGGTAGAAGCTGATGATCTTGGCCGACAGCGGGTTGATGTCGCCGGACGGGATCTGCGTACCGGCTGGATAAACGATCCCGGTAATCGGATTCTTGACCGGGACTACCAGGATGCCATTGATCTCATTCTGCGTGGGCAGCGTGTAGACATAGAGCGGACGCAACGTCTGGCGGAAGCCCTCGTAGTCGAGAAAGAAGAATACATGGTTTCTGATAATCGGCCCGCCGAAGTTCATCCCGAACTGGTTGCGGTTGAAGGTGGGCTTTTGAAACGGGACGGTGAGGCCGGTGCTGCCGACGAGCGTTGGCTTGAAGAAGCCCTCGGCGTTCAGATCGGTGTTGCGAACGAAATCATAGAGCAGCGCGTGGAAGGCATTACTGCCGCTAGCCGATGCCACGTTGATGGTGGCGCCGGATGAGCGCCCGTACTCTGCGTTTTCGTTGTTGGTGACTACGTTGAGCTGCGCAACAGAGTCGGGCGGAATATTGATGATCTGGTTGTCGAAGCCCTGGTTGCTCTCACCGTAGGCATTGTTGTCCATGCCGTCGAGCAGAAAGTTGTTAAACATGCTGCGCTGGCCGTTCACGTTGTAAGCGCCCTCGCGGACGAGGCTCGAAATCGAGCTGGTGGTTGCTGCTGTTGGCGCCTGGCGCGAGCCGGTAACGACAGCTAAAAAATCTGAAAAGTTGCGGCTGACCAGCGGCAACGCTTCAGCCTGATAACCGGAAACGGTTTGCTGGCGCTCACTGTCTTCGGTATCGACTTGCAGCGAAACATCGCTGACTTCGACGGTAGTGGCGGTCTGGCCGACCTTGAGGACCAGGTCAATGTGTTGCCGCACGCCGACCGAAACAAGCACATTGTTTGCGACTGCCGCGCTGAATCCTTGATGCTCGGCGGTAACTTTGTACGTTCCAGTGTGCAGGTTGGGAATCTCATACTCGCCCGCGCTGCCCGAAACACCCGTGTACACCACGCCAGTGGCGTTGTTGACGGCACTGACGGTTACACCGGGAATGACTGCGCCGGTTGAGTCCTGGATGACGCCGATCAAACTGCCCGTGTCGTATTGCGCGAATGCGGCGCGCGAGGAAAGCATTAACAGAAACGCGACTGCCAGAAGAAACCATCCGGAACCTCTGATCCCACGTGACATCCCACGTGTCATCCCGCGTCTCTTGGCGCAGGTGGTTCCGGCTTGTTGGCACACAGATCGGTTTGTAGAATTCATATCGCCTCCAAAAATTCCAGTTTCAAGAGCGGTTGACTGTCTTCCCTGCCTGCCAGGGCTATCGCCGTTTCGAAAACACCATGATTGAAGAATTCGATCGCTTATTTGAAATGGATGACAGAGCCAGGCCCGAAAGACACGCGTTCGTCTGAGGGTTGAAGTAAACAACTGCCCCTAGCGGCGGGCACAAAATGAGATAGACACGAGGCTTGGATAAGCACCGAGAGTTTATGTTTGCGCAGCGATTCAATGCCATCCTTGGCTACTTCCGTTAACATTCGAGGAATGCACCGTTAAAATTCCGCTAAAGACAAAAATCCACCTCCAAAACAGACTCCTAATGCCGGGACGCACTATCACCTTATCGGTTGAGGAGAAGCTGTTTTGGCGGTGGATTTCTCTTAGTCTTTTTCCGCGAGAGGAAGCTAACAAATGCGCAACAAGCGTGTCAAGAAGTATTTGGCAGAGGGGCAAGAGATGCATTAGCGCCATGCCGGCGCGTCGATCGCATCAAACTATAAGATTCGCCGCGGCTTTCCAGGTGCGATTTTGGCTTTCCGCCACGCCTCGGTGCGTGAGCGTTCCCATCCAGGTGTTAAGGCCTTCAGCCAATCCGGCATCCTGACGCAAGGCGTCTCGGGCGCCGAGGTTGGCCAACCGAAGCAGATAAGGGAACGTGGAATTGGTGAGCGCAAGCGTGGAAGTGTGCGGCACAGCGCCCGGCATATTTGTGACGCAATAGTGCACGACGCCATCGACGACAAAACTTGGATTGGAGTGCGACGTGGGCCGCGCGGTCTCAATGCAGCCACCCTGATCGATGGCCACATCCACGATGACTGCGCCCTTTTTCATTTGCGCGACCATAGCGCGCGTGACGAGTTTTGGAGCCGTGGCGCCCGGAATCAGCACTCCGCCGATGACAAGATCTGCTTCGCGCGTAGCCTGCCCAATGTTGTAGCTGTTCGAGGCCAGGGTGTAGAGCCGGCCGCCGAAGATGTCATCCAGCTCGCGCAGGCGGTTCAAGTTCACGTCTATGAGGGTGACCTTGGCGCCGAAGCCGAGCGCAATTCGAGCTGCATTCGTGCCTACAACGCCTCCGCCAAGGATGGTGACATGCGCAGGCGGCACACCGGGCACGCCGCCCAGCAGAATGCCGCGCCCTCCTTTTTCCTTTTCGAGATAGCTCGCACCCACCTGCACACTCATGCGGCCGGCAACTTCGCTCATGGGCGTTAGCAGAGGCAATGTTCCCTGCCGGTCGCGGACCGTCTCATAGGCGATGCCGATGACCTTCGATTTGAGAAGCTTGTCAGTGAGCGCAGGAAGCGGCGCCAGATGTAGAAATGTGAACAGAACCAGGCCCTCGCGGAAATAGACATACTCCGCCTCGATGGGCTCCTTGACCTTGACGACCACATCCGATTTGCCCCAGACAAAGCCGGCATCGCCGACAATCTCCGCGCCGGCGTTCTGGTACTCCTCGTCGAGGAAACCTGACTGCGCACCCGCTTGCGTTTCGACGAGAACGGTGTGGCCGGATGCGGTGAGCTCTTTCACGCCTGCCGGAGTGACTCCGACGCGGGCTTCGTTGTCCTTGATTTCTTTGGGAACGCCGACGATCATTTCTCGCTCCTTAGTGGCAGACTCCATTTCCGCTTCGATGCTGGGTTCGATGCTGCCCGGAAAGCCCTCGACTGAGAAAGGCCCGTAGTCACTACATGGTGCTGGTTCTCATTTGGCCTGATCTCGGATTGGTTATCTCTGGCCGGTTAGGTCATTTGTTCACGGGGACCGCGCCAGAGATCGAGATTGCCCTCTTGCGCATGGCGATCGATCTCACCCAACTCTTCGGCAGTAAACTTGAGCTTCTTTAGCGCATCGAGCGAGTCGTCAAGCTGCTCGACATTGCGAGCGCCGATGAGGGCCGAAGTGACACGCTGGTCGCGCAGCACCCAGGCGATGGCCATTTGCGCGAGGGTCTGGCCGCGAGCCTGCGCAATATCGTTGAGCGCTCTGACGTGTTTCAGATTTTTCTCGCTCAAAAATTCTTTCAACAGCGATGAGCCTTTACGTTTGGCTCGCGAGTCCTGGGGCACGCCTTTAAGGTATTTGCTTGTGAGCAGGCCCTGCGCAAGCGGCGAGAAGGCGATGCAGCCCGCGCCAACTTCTTCGAGCGCGTCGAGAAGGCCTTTTTCGATCCAGCGGTTGATCATGGAGTATGACGGCTGGTGAATGAACAATGGCACGCCCATGCTCTTGAGAATCTTCGCGGCTTCGCGCGTACGATCGGGTTGGTAGGAAGAGATGCCGACGTAGAGTGCTTTGCCCTGATGCACGGCGGAGACGAGCGCGCCCATGGTCTCTTCGAGGGGAGTGTCTTTCCAGGGCCGATGCGCATAAAAGATGTCGACGTAGTCGAGGCCCATGCGCTTGAGGCTCTCATCAAGCGAGGCGAGCAAGTATTTGCGCGATGCGCCGATGCCGTAAGGGCCGGGCCACATGTCATACCCGGCCTTGGTGGAGATGATGAGCTCGTTGCGCAATCTGCCAGATCCCTTGCGCACACCAAAGTCCTTACGCAATATCGTGCCAAAGTTTTCTTCGGCTGAGCCGTAAGGAGGGCCGTAGTTATTGGCGAGGTCGAAGTGGGTGACACCGCGATCGAAGGCGCGGCGAACCATTGCGCGGCCAGTTTCAAAGACGTCTGCGCCGCCGAAGTTTTGCCACAGGCCGAGCGTGATGGCAGGCAGCACGATACCGGAGTTGCCGCAGCGGCGGAAGTTGGCGTTGTCATAGCGGGTGGGGGCGGGGATGTAGGCGGTTTCCATATCAGTCGATCAGCTTTCTTGCCTTGTGAATGGCTTCATGAAAGTGCTTCATGGCCTCCTCATGTGGAATGTCTTCCGAGGTATCGACGAGGGCTTCCTCTACGCCGGCGCGAAACCACTCGCCGTAAGGGAGCTCCATAGCGAGGCAACGGACATCGTCATAGGAGTCTGGCATGAAGTGATTCTAGCGCGAACGTGGGCGGACTTGTGGGCAGGTCATTCCACATTGTCGATTCGACCGCGCTCGATTTTGGCAGAGAAGTCGAGCGCGCCGAGGCCCTCGCGGTGGCCGTTGCCGGTGACTATTTCACCTGCGAACGCGGCGGTTGGAACGCGGCGGATTGCTTGACAGTTCCGCGGCCTTTTCAGCAACCCAGAGCTTGATCAACGACTGATACGGTACGTCGAGTTTCTGCGCGTGACTGCGAACTGTATGCAGCAGGTTTTCAGGCATGCGCAGCGAGATCGCCTCAGTGGAAGGTTTGAGCTTTGGAAACGCAACGAGCTTCGCCTTGCTCCAGTCGACGAATTCCGTGCTGTCATTTCCGGGAGATTCCCAAAAGGCGCGCTCAGCTGCCTCACTTGCGAACTTAGGAATTGGCTTTAAGCGCTTCTTCATAGATTATCCTCTCCTTTCGGCTCGCGGCCCGAGCCGAAATCGGGCGAATCAGGGTGCCATCTCCGCGTTCCGCAAAGGTGATGAGCAGACAGCGATTCGAGTCAGTCCGGCCCAGCGCATGATACCTGGGTTCCTGGTGGCTATGTTTCACGTCCGCCACCACAATCAGAGGCTTATTCAAGAAAGCCTGCTCAACATCCGCTTTGGTTACGCCATGCTTCTCGTTCTTACGCGAGTTCCCTTCATCCCAGTCGAACCCGATGTACTCCATCGATAGCTTCCTTCGGAATCTTTACCAGCCGACTAACTATGCGCTACTTCGCGTATATGTACGCAATATACGATGAAAGGGGCTCTTGAGCAAGTCGCGCGATCGAGCCGGCGCTCACTCCGCGTTGTCGATCTGAGCGCGCTGGAGTTTGTCGGAGTAGTCGACATAGACAGCTTTCCAGGTGGTGAAGAAGTCGAGAGCACCGAGGCCTTCGCGGTGACCGTTGCCGGTGCGCTTGACGCCGCCGAAGGGCAGATGAACTTCCGCGCCGATTGTGGGTGCATTGATGTAGGTGATGCCAGCCTCGAGGTCACGCATGGCGGTGAAAGCGCGGTTCACGTCGCGAGTGTAAAGCGAAGTGGAAAGGCCGTAGTCGACGGAGTTGGCGATTTCGACGGCTTCTTCAAATGTCGCGAATTCCATGAGCGCGACCACGGGGCCGAAGACTTCTTCGCGGGCGATGCGCATTGCGGGAGTTACGCCGGCGAGGATGGTCGGCTCAAAGAAAGTGCCGTGCGCATAGGGGCCGTCGATCAGCGCGTGACCTCCGCAGAGGAGCTGTGCGCCTTCCTTGAGAGCCAACTCGACGTAGCGGGTTGAAGTCTCGATCTGGGCGGCGTTGACTTGCGGGCCGACTTCGACGGACTCATCGAGACCGTTGCCGACTTTGAGCTTCTTTGCGCGGGCTACCAATTTGGCGGTGAATTCAGCGGCGATTCCCTTTTGCAGAAGGATGCGGCTGGTGGCGGTGCAGCGCTGGCCGGTGGTGCCGAATGCGCCCCAGAGCGCTCCGTCGAGGGCGAGGTCGAGGTTGGCGTCGTCGAGAACGATCTGCGCATTCTTGCCACCCATTTCGAGGGAGACCTGCTTGAAGGTGGCGGCTGCCCGCTGGGCGATGAGCGAGCCGACGGCGCTGGAGCCGGTGAAGCTGATGGCGCGGACATCAGAATGCTCAACGAGTGCTGCGCCCGCGGTGGGACCGAGGCCGGAGACAATATTGATGACGCCGGGTGGGAGACCAGCCTCCGTCAGCGCCTGGACGAGGTTATAGGTAGAGAGCGGCGTATCTTCAGCGGGCTTAATGACGCAGGTATTGCCAGCAACGAGCGCGGGAAAAAGCTTCCAACTGGGGATGGCCATGGGGAAGTTCCACGGGGTGATGAGGCCGACCACTCCGACGGGCATACGGACGGACATGGCGAATTTGCTCTGCAGCTCCGATGGAGTGGTGACGCCGAACAGCCTTCTTCCCTCACCCGCAACGTAAAACGCTTCGTCGATCGCTTCCTGCACGTCGCCGCGAGTTTCGGCGAGAACTTTGCCCATTTCGCGGGTCATGTCGTGCGCGAACTTCTCTTTGTTCTGGATGAGAATGTTGCCGGCACGGACAAGGATCTCGGCTCGCTTAGGAGCGGGAACGAGCCGCCAGGTTGCGAAGGCTTTCTTTGCAGCCGCCACGGCCAGGGCGACGTCTTCGGCGTGCGAGGAGGGGAATGCGCCGATAACGTCGGAGTGGTCGGCGGGGTTGAGGTTGAGAATGGTTTTGCCGGTCGCGGCCGGCGAGCCATTGGCCGCCAATCAGGTTCTGGTAGGTGGGATAGGTCATGAGCGCCTCAAGTGCGAGCGGCGAAAGCGGTGATCCATTTGAATGCGGTCCGCTGCGCCGGTTAGCTGGGCCGATTCGTCGCTTCTAGTTCGCTGCTTCTAGGATAAAGACGCGGGCGCCGGGTGGGACAATGGTTTTTGCGCGAGTCAGGCCATACGATGCAGGCTAAATGATAGGCTGGTTCCGCAGTTTCCACACACATCCCCGAGTCTTGAGGAGGTTAGAATGCCAGGCGAAGCGAAGCCAACTGCGGAAGTGAATGGCGTACTTTGGGGCGCCCGGGCTGCCGATTGGGCGTCTCTGCAAGAGAATCAGTGCGAGCCGGTGTACGAAGCCGCGCTGGAACGGCTAAGGGTAGGGCGGGGCACGGTTCTGCTCGATGCCGGCTGCGGCGCAGGGCTGGCTTCGCAGATGGCTGCGTCTCGCGGTGCGCGCGTTACGGGAGTGGACGCTTCTGAAGCTTTGCTGGCTATCGCACGCAAGCGGGTGCCGGAGGGAACATTCGGACTCAGCGATCTGGAGACGCTGCCCTTTGCCGACGCGTCGTTCGACGTAGTGACCGGCTTTAACTCCTTCCAATACGCGGGAAATCCGGGCAAGGCGCTGGCGGAGGCGCGGCGCGTGACTAAGCCGGGCGGAAGCGTCGCGATCATGACGTGGGGACCGCCCGAGGGCATGCCGGCGGCAGCGCTGGTCGCAGCCCTGAGACCACTTTTGCCGGCGCCGCCACCGGGGGCTCCGGGGCCGTTTGCGCTGTCAAATGAGGAGGCGCTGCGCGGATTTGCGGACGCAGCCGGACTGAAACCCGAAAACGTTTTTGACGTGCAGAGCCCCATTTCACTATGCCTCTCTGGAGGATGGCGTTCGAGGCCTGGGATCGTCGGGCGTAGCAGCGAGGGCCCGGAATGCGTCGAGCGACGAAGCCGTGGACCGGGCGCACAGGGAAGCTCTTGGAGCTTTTCGCCAGCCCGACGGCAGTTACCATGTCCCCGCCGTCTTTCGCTGCCTGATTGCGCGCGCGTAGAGTCGCGATGGTCTAGTTCGCAATCACGCAAAACAACTGGCTCCCCGCTTTCCGCTGCTGAGGCGAGTGCAGCCAAAGTGCGCGGGAGCGCGGCAAACCGTTTACCAAAGCGGCACACCTGACGCTCCGTTCCTCTTTGGTGTTATGTAGCGATCGCAACGGCCAAGGGCGACTAGCCGTACAATAGGCTCTGAGGTTGACTCAATTTCTCCATGTCAGCGAATGGATACCACTCCCGTTCTTCGCGGTCCCATGGGTTCCGCTCGCTCTTCAGCATGTTTTCGAGCGACCTGGCGATCGATTTGGGCACTGCCAATACCCTGGTGTACGCGGCCGGCAAAGGCATCGTCGTCAATGAGCCATCGATCGTAGCTATCAACAAGACCACAGGCGAAGTTGAAGCGGTGGGCAAAGAGGCCAAGGAGATGTTGGGGCGGACGCCCGGCAACATCGTGGCCATTAAGCCGATGAAGGATGGCGTCATTGCCGACTTCAAAGTAACCGAGAAAATGCTCAACTACTTTATCCAGAAGGCACACAACCGCAAGATGCTGGTGCATCCGCGCATTGTGATCGGAGTGCCCTCGGAGATTACGCAGGTTGAGAAGCGGGCCGTCGAGGATTCAGCTTATCGCGCCAAGGCGAGCGAAGTGTATCTGGTGGAGCAGGCGATGGTGGCGGCGATCGGCGCCGGACTGCCGATCACTGAACCCTCGGGCAACATGGTGGTAGATATTGGCGGCGGGACCACAGACATTGCAGTGATTTCGCTGAGCGGAATTGTTTACTCGCGATCCGTGCGTATGGCCGGCAATCAGATGGATGAGGCCATCATCAACTACCTGAAGACGGAAATATAACCTTTTGATCGGCGAGCGCACTGCCGAACAAATCAAGATCGACATTGGTTCGGCGTTCCCGCTGGACAAGCCGCTGACGATGGAGATCAAGGGGCGCAACCTGATTGAGGGCGTGCCCAAGACCATCACCGTCGACGACAGCGAGATTCGCGAGGCGCTGGGCGAGTGCATTGCGGTAATCATGAACGCGATTCGCGTGGCACTGGAGCGCACGCCACCCGAGCTTTCGGCCGACATCAGCGATCGCGGCATTGTGCTGACCGGCGGCGGAGCTCTAATCAAGAATCTTGACAAGCGCATTCGCGAGGAAACCGGGCTGCCTGTATCGGTGGCTGACGATCCGCTGGCCTCAGTGGTTCTCGGCACCGGCAAGATGCTTTCGGACTTCAGGCTGCTGCGCAAGATCAAGATCGATTAAAGCTGTGAGCAGTGCTCAGTACACAGTGAAGACCGCTTTAACCTGCAACCGCCCACTGTTCACCGCTGACTGACAACCGACCGCTGGCCTATATGGAATCGTTCTTCACCCGCTACCGGAACCTCGTGGTGCTGCTGGTACTTCTAATGGCGCAGCTCGTGGGGCTGGCAGTGCAAGTGCGCCGGACGAGCAGCGGCACGAGCACACTGGATTCGGCCGATCCGAGCGGTGTACGACTGATCCGGCTCTGGGCCAGCGCGGTGATTTCGCCTCCAGAGCGCCTGATTCACGCAAGCAAAATGGGAATGAACTTCACGTGGTCCAACTACGTGGATCTGGTGCATGTGCGCCAGCAAAACGAAGATCTGAAAAAGACTGTCGACCGGATGCGACTCGAGGAAGCAGCATTGCTCGAGGATGCGCGCGAAGGCCAGCGGCTTCAGGCGATGCTTGGCTTCCAACAAAAATACATTTATTCCACGGTAGCCGCGCAGGTTTATGGCTCCAGCGGCAGCGACCGCTCGCACGATTTCTATATCGACAAAGGCTGGCGCGATGGCCTGAAGCCGGATATGGCAGTGATTACGGCAGAGGGCATTGTGGGCAAGGTACGCGATGTCTTTCCGCACACCGCTCAGGTGCTGGCAGTCAACGACACGACGAGCGGCGCGGGAGTGATTCTGGAGACAACGCGCATTCGCGGCATTCTTCGCGGTGATGCTTCTGGCCGATTGGAGATCGTGGGCATCCTGAGCGATCAGCGCATTCAGCCGGGCGAGCATGTGCTGACTGCGGGAGGCGACTTGATCTTTCCGCGCGGGCTGCCGGTGGGCGTAGTCGAGAAAGTGGTGCGCGATCCGGACCGCGATGCATTCATCGACATCATCTTGAAGCCGGCAGCGCCGCTGGATCGACTGGACGAGGTGCTGGTGATTACGTCGACGGAGCCGCGCTTCCCGCCTCAGGACGATCAGGACCTTGCCGCGAGCAAGGCAGAGGAAGGCGCCGTGCCCGCAGCGATCAAGGATCAGGTGAAGGCTTCGGAGATCATGGCGGAGAAGCTGCCGGGACTGATCGATCCCAACCTGCCACCGGATAAACAGCCACTGAACGATAGCAGCAACCCGAATCCCTCAACGGCGCCGCCACAGCCACTGCATCCCGACGAGTTTTCGCCGAGCGCGAATGACGATTCCGGCGCAACGCCGGCGACGGATTCAACGCCGAAAGCCACACCGCAAACGACGCCGCGAAGGGATCCGTAGCCATGTCCTTGCTCGGCGCCGGAACCCGGCGCGATATGGAGATCCGGCGCTATCCGGTGCTGGTTTACGCGCTGGTTCCTCTGGGTGCGCTGGTGTTGCAGGCGTGGCTGCCTCGCGTGGTCGGCCGCTATGCATGGTTCGATCTGCCGCTTGTGATCACGGTGTATTTTGCGCTGGGTCGGCGCAATCCCCTGCAGGGCACCCTGATGGGTGCGGTGATGGGACTGTTTGAAGATGCGCTTTCAAGTCACGCCATCGGCATAAACGGCATTGCCAAGACGACGGTCGGCTTTCTGGCAGGCTCGGTGGGGGTCCGCATCGACGTGGATAATCACACGATCCGCGTGCTGCTCAACTTCGCGCTTTCCCTGGTTTCGAGCGCGATTTACATTTTCGTGACCCGCTTTCTGCTGGGATTACAAGTGGACTGGAACGGGCTGACGGAGTTGCTGCGCGCCACTGGAAATGCGGTGATTGCGCTGGTGCTGTTTCCGCTGCTCGACCGTCTGCAGGTCAGGGACTGAGAAGCAGGGAGCGAGGGAGCAAGGGAGCTAGCAAACAAGGGGGCAACGGATTAAGGGAACGAGAGAACAACCGACGGCGAAGCACAAGCCGGCAAAAATCGAATTCGCTGTATTCTGAAGTGCAGGACAATAGAGTCGAAAAATGGCCTTAAGCAGCAACCGCGGCGAAAAGCTCTCCTCACTCAAACTGACATTTGTGCAGTACGGCATCTTATTGCTGATGCTCGGCCTGGCTGCGGGTTTGTGGCGGCTGCAAGTGTTGAACGTGGACAACTACCGCGTGCTTGCTGAACAGAATCGCATCCGCAAGGAACCGATTCTTGCGCCGCGCGGCAAGCTTTTCGACCGCGAGAAACGGCTCGTGGTCGACAATTACCCTTCCGTCACCTGTTTTCTGGTGCGCGAGCAAAACCGCAATGTGGACGCGGATCTGCCGGAGATCGCGCACGGGCTGGACCTTGATCTGGATCAATTGCGGGCCACGTTGCACCACTATCGTTCCCAGCCCGGCTATCAGCCCATACCGATCAAGCAGGACGTAACTGCCGACGAGCAGGCGTTTATTGCCGCGCATCGAAACGAATTGCCAGAGCTGGAGACGATCGACGAGGAACGCAGGCTGTATCCACGCGATGGTTTTGCAGCGCACTTGATTGGCTACGTGGGCGAGGTGAGCGAGGACGATCTGAATAATCCGCGCTTTGCTTACTACGAGCCGGGCGACGTGGTCGGCAAGGCAGGCGTGGAAGAGACTTACGACGAGCTGCTTCGCGGCAAGGATGGGTCGCGCGAGGTGATTGTCGACAGCCGCGGACGCGAGGTTGGCTATTTCGGCATTGAGCACGCCGAGCCCGGCACTGATTTGCGGCTCACGATTGACAACGATCTTCAGCGCGCAGCCGAGCTCGCCATGGGCGACCGCAACGGTGCGCTTGTTGCCATGGATCCGCGGAACGGCGAGATTCTAGCGATGGTCTCGCGTCCCAGCTTCGATCCCAACGCGTTTGCCGTCAAGATCGACCGCACTGACTGGAATAAGCTCATTACCGATCCCGATCATCCGCTATTGAACAAGGCAATCCAGGCGCAGCTTGCGCCCGGCTCAACGTTCAAGATTCTGATGTCGGTGGCCGGACTGCAGGAAGGCGTTGCGCAGAACATGCATATTGTCTGCAATGGTGGATGGGGGCCGTATGGCTATTTTCACCAGTGCGACAGGCATCACGGCGCGGTGGACATTCACAATGCCATTCCCTACTCGTGCGACACGTTCTATTACATGCTTGGCGACAAACTGGGCATCGATCGGATTGTGAAGTACGCGAATGAGTTCGGTTACGGGCAGAAGACCGGGATCGATCTGCCGGGAGAGCAAGCCGGATTGATGCCCTCACCGGATTGGCTGATCAAGAACTACCATCACCGCTGGTATCCCGACGAGACGCTCGACGTGGCCATTGGGCAGGGCGCAGTGGAGGCAACGCCAATCCAACTGGCGCGCATCATCGGCGGCATTGCATCGGGAGGCCACATGGTTCGACCGCATGTCGTTTTTCCCGATGAGCTTTCGAGTGACTTTAAAAAGTCGCTGGAAGATAGCTTTCCTGGGACGGGCGAAGCGTACGTTCCAATGGATCCGGAAAACTGGGACATCATTACCGACGGCATGGCCCAGGTGACGGAGCCGGGTGAGTTTCATACCGCGAGTTCGGCGCACCTCGAAGGCATCGACTTCGCCGGGAAAACCGGCACTGCGCAACAGATGAGTCACGAGGCGCTGGAAAAAACCAATAAAGGTAAAGCCACAGATCCCAACGTGTGGTTTGTGGGTGTGACGCCGCGCCGCAATCCCGAGCTGGTGGTCGCGGTTTTATGGCAAAACGGCGGATTCAGCGGCTATCCCGCGCGCATTGCGGCCCAAGTGGTAACGGCGTTTGTTGACAAGAAGCGGCGGCTGGCGGGAAATCTGCCGCCAGCCGCAGCACCAGCGGAGGTTGGAGCGGTGTGGACGACACCGGATTCTGGGCCCGAATCGCGGCCGGGCGCAAAGAGCGCCACGGGTTCACGGATTCACAGCGGACATTTCTTTGTCGACGGCAACGGGATTGTGGCGGAAAATCCCAAGGCCGCGCAGAAGAGCGCGACTCGGCAGAGCGCGACCCGGCGCACTACTCCGCTGGCGACTACTCCCGCGAAAAATGCGCAGCAGGTCGCGGCGCTCGCTCCCGCGCGGCAAAAGGAACCGCAACCCTGATGCCGTTACGCCGCTTCCTTAGCTTTCGCGATTTCGACTGGGCTCTTCTGGGGCTCGTGCTCCTTCTCTGCTCGATGTCTGTTCTCGAAGTTCACTCAGCTACGGTGCATACGAAGTTTGCCAGCTTTGGATCGAGACAAATCCTGTTTGTTGCAGCGGGCATTGTGGGCATGTTTGTCCTGGCCAAGATCGACTATCACCGACTGATCGACTTGTCGCCGTGGTTCTACGGCATTTTTGTTCTCTCGCTGGTGGCCGTGAAGCTCGTTGGCCACAAGGCCCTCGGCGCACGGCGCTGGATCGCCATCGGACCGATCCAATTCCAACCTTCCGAATGGGTAAAGTTGGTGCTCATCCTCGCAATGGCGCGCTATATCGCCAATATCGGGGGTCGAAATCTGACCTGGCGGGAAATCTTCAAGGCCTTTGGCATGGTGGGAATTCCCATGATCCTGGTGCTGATCCAACCGGACCTGGGCACGACCCTGACGTATGCGCCGATTCTGGTCGCTGGCCTGTTCCTGGGTGGAATCAACCTGCGGCAGAGTTTGATCCTAATCACAGTGGGCGCTGTTCTGGTGGTCGGCGCCTGGTCGAGCGGCAAGATTCTCAAGCCCTATCAGAAGGCGCGGCTCACAAGCTTCATTGATCCGGGCAATGATCCTCATGGGGCCGGGTATCAAGTGCTGCAATCGGAGATTGCGGTTGGTTCGGGCGGCGTCTGGGGCAAAGGCCTCGAAAAAGGGACCCAAACCCAGGGCTATTTTCTGCCTATCCCATATACGGACTTTATCTTTGCGGCATTTAGCGAGGAACACGGCTTCGTGGGCGCGTTTTTCATCCTGCTGCTATACTTCCTCATATTGATGCGTTTGATTCAGAACGCTCAAACAGCCGCCGACCTGCCCGGCTCCCTCATTATTATGGGATTTGTGGCTGTGTTGACCTTTCAGATTGCGGTCAACGTTGGCATGGTCATCGGGCTGATGCCCGTCACCGGAATCCCTTTACCTTTAATGAGTTACGGTGGATCTTCGGTGCTGTTTACGTTCCTGGCGCTGGGCGTGGCGATGAATGTCCGCATGCGAAGGTTCGTTAATTGACGCATCTCGATCAGCTTGATTGAGGTGTCGTCGCAAAGTTTTGGCTCTTACTCAAGGCCAGAGACGGACGATCCGGAGATTTTCTGGAGATTGTTTCCGGCCGCAGGAGAAGTATTTTCAAGCATTTCGCCGGCATGGTCCCGATGGATCGCGCACGGCAGGATTGGGTTAATGAGTACGCAGAGACGGGTAGACCATTTGCGGCTCGCACATTGCATGGATCGCGCAGCTAGTTCGGGAGACAGATTACGCTGTTCGCCGGCGCGAGAATTCTTTGCAATTGCCGCAGGTCAAACGGCCCCGCCGGAAAGTCCGGCCCGGACGGCCACAAACTCTCTGTCATCGGATCACCACAACCAGCAGCCCGTTCGGCTTGTTCTCTTTGACATCCGCATTGGTTCGCCGCCTTTGGCGAAGACCTCAGCAAAGTGGTTTTCTCTGGGGCATCCGCCGGTATATCCGACTATCCATTCCTCCGCCGATTGTGTGCGCTCCATACGACCTTGCCGCGTGTACCGACAGCCATAGGCTGCCGGACGGAAAGGTACGATGGCAAAGGAAATTTGTATTTCAAGCACGCCGCATGAGACGCGGCTTGCGATTCTGGAAGACGATCAACTCGCGGAAATCTACTACGAACGCGAAAACGAATACACCCTCGCGGGTTCCATTTACAACGGACGCGTCACACGCGTTTTACCGGGCATGCAGTCGGCGTTTGTCGACCTCGGCCTGGAGCGGGATGCGTTTCTTTACGTAACCGACTTTATCGAGCTCGAAGATCAGGAAGATGCAGACGAGCTCGAGAAAGCCGCTGCGAGCGGAGCGGGGCAGGCGCCGCGTGAGGTCAAACACCCGCAGGGCATTGACCGGAATAGTGGCCGCCAGGAAGAACGGGGCCCACGCCGCGACCAGGGCAGACAAGAACCGCG
>CAVZCY010000011.1:0-9034 GCA_963773915.1 uncultured Acidobacteriaceae bacterium | reverse complement strand
AACTGACCGCGTGGAGGACATGCGGGCCGAGATATGGAAGCTGACGCGGGTGACGTTTACGGGGCTGCGATTTTGCTTCGGGATAAGGCGGCTTACCGGGCGACGAGCTTCCGGATGGCAAGCTGACGGAAGGCAGCCTGGCCAGCGGAGTTAGCAATGTTAGCTGCGCTGGCGGAGTTATCGACATTAATCTAGGGGTAAGTCGGGCAACAATTGCATAGGTTGAGTTGGCAGTAACCGGGCGAAGTTAATCAGCAAGAAGAAGGCCAGTAAGAGGTTTGGATAGAAGGCTCCGTTCGCGGAGCCTTTTTTGTTTGTAAGTGAAACGGGGCGTTAAGCAAATTGCTGAAACAGGAAAGGAAGGACATGGAACAGGATATGGGAAAGAGAGAGAAGCACATCGTAGAGCGGCTTGAGGCCGCAACCACAGCGCTCGAAAAAACGCTGAATTGGCTGGAAGAGCGCCAGGGTGCGCTTTCCGGCGAGGTGGGAGAGAATTACAGCCACCGTGGAGCAGAGCCGACGCGAAACCGAGCTGACTGAGAAGCTGGCAGCGGTGGAGCGCGAGCTGGCCGAGGTGAAGGTCGCTACAGCCGAAAACGTGCTGAGCCTCGTCCATCTCGCTCAACGCCCGGCCGCGATCCAGCCCGCCGAAGCTTTGCGTGCCGCATGTCTGGTAAACAATCTCGCATTGCTCCGCCTGCCATCGTGGAAGCAAGATCCATATCATCCCCCAGGCCAAGCCAGCGCAGCACAAATACATCATTGGGAATTTGGCTGAACGGAGCTTCTGCCTCCTCCACCAGAATCCCCGGCCGCACCGCTCCGCGCAGCAGAATCGTCCGCTCCGGATTGATCGCTGCGAGCCGCGTGCGCAGCGCCATATAGAACGAGTCTTTCGCATTTTGCATGAAGAGATGCTCCTGAGTTTCTGTTCGCTGGTGCGTTCAGGTCGTCAGCATCGATGCAGCTGGAACAGCACTGAGAACTGATGAACTGACATCTGCTCGTTACACCGCCTGCTGACGAGCCTCGCGCAACAGCAACCGGTAGAGATAAACCTGGCCGAATGCCTCGTTGGCAGCGATCGACTCAATCAGGTAATCTTGCCCGGCCACAGTAACTGCCAGAGTCATCGCAAAAAGAGATTGCGCCGAGGCAAGGTCCAGCGCATTCACCTGCTGCTCCACGCCGGTCGCCGACACCAGCAACTCCCACTTCGACTCGCCGCCCTCTTTCCAGGTCGGCCGCAGCTTGCGCATCACCACCGGGCTCACCACCACTTCGGCAAAAGTGGTTGACACCAGCCCCACTTCCGACTGGCTGCTATCCGTTGTTGTTCCCGTCACCCGCAGCAGGGCCGTCGTTCCCGCCACGCTGCGCAGCAGGGCATCGGCCAGCATCTGCGGCGCTCCCACTCGGGTTCCGCGGCGCCGTATCGCTCATCGCTCACCCCAGCCTGTTCGCAACGTAGGGACGCAGCCAGGCCTGCACTGTTTCGTCCACCAGCGAACTCGAGAAATACTGCATCTGCATCGTGTCGATCTTGGTCTTGCTCGCATTCAGCGCCGGCGTCGACTGCGCATTGCGCACAATCTGCGCGCATGCCGTCTTCACGTCGTCGCCGATCGTCGCCAGGCCCGCAGTGTAAGTCACCTGCACCTCGTTGTAAGGCAGCCCCAGCACATTCCACGGCAGCGTCAACTCGCCAGTATTCGGATCGAAGTCCACCGAGCCTCGGATCGATCGCTGTCCATTGCGGCCGCTGATGACTGGAATTCCAGCAGCTCCGCTTGAACAAGTTCGCGAGACACTGGAAGCGCAAGTAAGTCTCCATTTTCTAAGTTGGACGAAGTTGACAATGGGCCTGGCCACCGGCTCTCAACATATGAACGTCCTTGCGCCCGCGAGCGGAGCGACTGCCGCAGCCGATGGAGCGCAAGCAGCGGTCGCAGTGACACCGCAAAGCGGCTCGACCAGCACGTCGATTCCGATGGCGACTGCAGATGCGGCTAAGTTTACTGCGGGCGCCATCATTGCCGTTGACGTGGATTACACCGGACAGACTGGTTATGTGGGCACGCCGGTGGCCGGCGCATACGTGCGCCAGGCGCTCACCGATGTGGATTATGTGCGGCGAATAACATTCAACGTTGCGCTTGTTTCACAAGCGACAGCGACCGGGCTGACCCTGGCCGCACCATTGCCGGGTGGCGTGCCGACAGCAAGCGCCAAGGTGCAGGCGGTGACGGGATTTGTAGACCGAGAGGGAGGAAGCTTCTATCAGGAGTGGTCGGCGCTTTTTGTGATGGAGGGCAGCCAGGGAGAGAGAATCTTCTTCCACTATCCAAGGCTACAGACTATGACAGGTGCAGAAGAGGCGATTTCCCCACTCAATTCAAAGAATCAAAGCGGGCAATCGCGAGTCCTGCTCAAGGGACAATTTCTGGCATTGCCGGTTACAGATCCCATGGATGGCGAACGAGTGGTATGTTACCGGAGCTTCCTGCCCGCGGCCAATGCGCTCGTATAGCGGGCGACAACGAAGTTAAGTTACTACAGTCACGTTATCAGGCAGAGAGATGCGATGAAGATCACAATCCAGGGACAGGACTACACGGCTGCATTCGATCCCGCGCGTCCGTTGACCATCGACCGCAAGATCAATGAGCCGTCGGTCTGCGAGTTATGGCTGAGCTTGCCGGCGAACGGGAGTCTTGCGGCGCCCGTGCGCTTTCGATCACTTGCAGTAACCGGCGATGATGGGACAACTTACTTCACGGGCTATATCGCAATAACTCCACTTCCCGAGTACTCGGGGATGAGCCTCGAAGGGCCGCGATATCGGCTCGCGATTCAAGCGGTAAGCGACGAGATTCTGCTGGATCAGTTATTGATGCCGCCAAGCTCGGGAACGGCCGAAAATACTGCCGGCAATTTACTCACCGGCCTTCTAGAGCATACGGGATCGGCGGCTCTTTCCGGTCCGGCAACTTCACTGCTGACTCCTGTGGGAACCTTCAGACCTGAGCCAGGGGCGAACTGGAGCAACAGCGCCGGACAGGCTGCCGCCATGGCGAGGGCGGCCTATCGTGCGCTGAACGGTGCGCTCACTTTGGCCTCGGTGCAGACAACGGTGCATCCGCTGAACGAAAGTGACGGCAGCCTGAGCCTGGAAAACCTGACTCTTACGGCGAGCGTGAAACGCGCATTGGCGAATGATGTCACCGTCTGCGGCGAAAATGAGCCGGTGGCCTATGTTACCGAATATTTTCTTGGCGATGGAGTCATGACCGTATTCAATCTGGCGGAAGACCCATACTTTCCCCTGGCTTCAAAATCCACTGTAATCAGCGAGCTATTCAATGAGGCGCAAATTAATGAGACCGTATGGGGCGATACCGGTGGTCTAGGTTACATGACGATTGGCGCGAACGGCCTGACAATGAACGGCGGCAACGGGATCGACGGTCAAACGCTGCTCGAATGGATCGATCCTATCGAAATGGCTGGAACCCTGCTGCTTGAAACTGTGGGCGTGGCGCTTGCGCCGGGCAGCACCGGAATTCTGGCAGGATTTTTCTCGGGCTTGATGACGGCGCCGAATTGCATCGCGGGCCTGCAGGCTACAGCGGCGGTGGGTACCGGAGTGGTGACGCTGCAACCGATCGTGCAGGGTAGTGCAACGGGAACGCCGTTCGCGCTGAATCCGGCGATCCAATATACGCTTCGAGTGCGAGTGCATTGCCCGGAGAATAACCGCGTTCAGTCGGTCTATTACTCTTTTGGCGATTCCGGGCTTATTAGCGCAGGTGGTGGCGGAGCTGTCGCTCCCGGCAAGATCCAGATGGAGATTCAGGAGTTCGTCGATGGCGTAGGCGGGACCCCGATAACACTCTATGACGGCGCAGTCACTTACCTGCCGGGAGTTTGCTTTGTTGCGCCGGCAAGCAGCATCAATCTAATAGGGACCATGCGCGCAGTGTATCTGACAAATCTTGGATCGGGCTGGGTGGTAAGTACTCCCCCGAGCGGCGGTGCATACACGCGCAGGGTTGGCACAACGGCTGAAGCTGCCGAGTGTAGTCTCGGGCGCACAGGCAAGCTTACGTTCAACTCTAGGATCAACTCCGATTGCGGGCGAGCATATCGCGGTAAATTACCGCACGATTGGGCGGGCTGTGGGGCGCGCAGTCAACTCCGCGAGCCAAGCGGCGCTGGCTGCGGCAGGCTCGCCATCCGTGGCTACATGGATCGGCTCCGTGACACGTCCCCCGGCGAGGTGCTCTGCAGATTGCCGTAACGCCGCATTGGTGATTGAGCAGGCAGCGGCCAGCGTAAGCGCACTTTGGAGCGGAACATACAAAGGGAATCGGACGAGCTTCGCGGCGGATGTTTGGCCCGGCGATGCGCTGCTTCTGAACGCGCCCTCGACAAGCCTGAACGCGCAAGTTGTGGTGCGCACCGTCAAGGTGACTTACAGCGCGAGTTACCCAGACTTAGTGACTTACGAAATTGCGTTTGCGAACGACTGGGCAGATGACTTAGCGATCAAAACCAGCGCCACGGTGCCGGCAAACACGTGGCTCCCGGCGGCTATCGCTCCCACGGTGCTGGCGAA
This sequence comes from uncultured Acidobacteriaceae bacterium, assembly GCA_963773915.1. GTDB lineage: Bacteria > Acidobacteriota > Terriglobia > Terriglobales > Acidobacteriaceae > Telmatobacter. Next base: position 4,413 of record CAVZCY010000011.1, on the reverse strand, counting down.
TCTCGACTGGCTGACCATAGCCCCGCTTAGCGGCAACACAGTCACGGTGAACACTGGGGTAACACCACCGAGCGGCGGCGGATTTGAGATTCGATTAAGGGATTTTGCTTTCATGCCCGGCGAAGACCCGACATTGGTACTGCGCGGATCGGAAACGAGCCTGACATTCTCGCGGGTTTCTGCGAGCGACCGGTTCTACATTCGAATGTACGACGGCGCCACGCCGCCAAATTACTCGGAGTTCTCGACGGCGCTGTTTATCAATCTGCCGCTGACTTCGTGAAGGGAGCGCGGACAAAAATGAGATCCTCAACGGAGTGCCGCGGATGCGCATGATCAATGAATTCGAGGCTCAGGTGCTGAGCGATCTTAGCGTGCTGAAGTCGCAAATGGCCGGCTTGATGGGCGACGGCAGCGGCGGCCGCATGGTGGAGCTGGAGCGGCGCATGGATCGCCACGAACAGAACTGGCAGCGAGCCAAGGGATTTCTTGCGGCAATCAGCGTGGTGTTCGCGGTGGTCGAGGTGGCCGTTCAGGCGTGGCATCGGCACTAGCGCGGGCACTGGCCGGCTTCAACGGAGGGGCTTCGTATAATTGGCGCATGAGCAAACAGGCGACCGAGCAGGCGCTGGTGGGCGTGGTGATGGGCAGCAAGAGCGACTACGAGGTGCTCTCGGCGGCAGTCGAGATTTTGCGCGCGCTCAAAATTCCTCATGAGACGCGTGTCGTGAGCGCGCATCGCACGCCTGACCTGCTTTTTAAATACGCCGAGACGGCGCGCGAGCGCGGCCTGCGCGTGATTATTGCCGGAGCCGGCGGCGCGGCCCATCTGCCGGGCATGCTGGCGGCGAAAACGCTGGTCCCTGTGCTTGGAGTTCCGGTTTCTGCCACCGAGCTTAACGGGCTCGATTCGCTGCTCTCTATTGTGCAGATGCCCAAGGGCGTGCCTGTGGGAACGCTGGCCATTGGCAGACCCGGTGCGGCCAACGCCGCGGTGCTCGCCGCGGAGATTCTGGCCGCGACAGATGGGGCACTCTACCAGCGCCTTGCCGCGTGGCGCGCTGCGCGCACCCAGGAAGTGCTTGAGCAAACGGTGGGCGAGGAGCAGCCGGGTGAGCTCCGGCGCCAGTTCAAAACCAATGCAGATTCTACCGGGCGGCTTGCTGGCCATTCTTGGCGGCGGCCAGTTGGGACGCATGACCGCGATGGCCGCGCGCACCATGGGCTATCGCGTGCGCGTGATGGATCCAGAGGCAGAGTGCCCGGCGAGTTTTGTTGTTGATGAAGTGATTGTCGGTCGTTGGAGCGACGTTGAAGCTGCGCGGCGGCTGGCGTCGGGCGCGGGCGCGGTGACGCTGGAGATTGAGCAGATCGGCGTGGACGCGCTGCGCGAAGTGGCGAACCTTGCGCCATTGCGTCCCGGCGTGGAGCCGGTTCGGATTATTCAAGACAAGACGCTGCAAAAAATGTGGCTCGCGGAAAATGGATTTCCTGTTGGGCCGTTTCGGGTTGTGCGCAGCGAAGCGGAGCTGCATGAGGCGGTAGCCGCGCTCGGCGGGCGCGTGTTCCTTAAAATCGGCCACGGGGGCTACGATGGCCGCGGGCAGGCGCGGATCGGGATGGATTCGCCGGCGACGAGCGAGACGATTGCGGCAAGCCTGGAGCGCGATTGGCGCGAAGCCCGCGGTAGCGGAGCAGGCTCTCGACCTCGAGTGCGAGATCAGCGTGATGGCCGCGCGAAGCCCGTCGGGCGAAGTTCGCGTGTATCCTGCCGCGCGCAATCATCACGAGAATCAGATTCTGGCGTGGAGCGTGTTGCCTGCGGGAGTGCCGGCTGAGATTGAATCACGGGCACAGGCTTTGGCTGCGGACCTGGTGGCGAAGCTCGGGATTGAAGGGCTGCTTTGCGCGGAGATTTTCATCACGCGCAAGGGCGAGCTCTTTATTAATGAGCTGGCGCCGCGGCCGCACAACAGCTATCACCAGAGCGAGCGCGGCTGCGTGACCAGCCAGTTCGAGCAGCTTGTGAGGGCGGTTTGCAATCTGCCGCTGGGCGATACGGAGTTGATTTCTCCGGCGGCGATCGTGAATCTGCTGGGCGATGTGTGGCTGAAGGGCGAGCCGAATTTCGCCGCGGCACTCGCGGTTCCGGGAGTGCGATTGCACTTGTATGAGAAAAAAGAGCCGCGCGCGGGACGAAAGATGGGGCATTTGTCGGCGACGGGAGCAACAGCGGAGGAAGCGCTGGAGCGGGTGCTGGAAGCGAAGAGGCGGCTTTAGCGTTTGAGCCGGTAGAGCACGTGACGGCGCATTGGATGGCCTTCGGGCAGGCTCGGGTGATCGAAGTCGTCATGAGGATCGTGGGTCATGCCGAGCTTTTCCATCACGCGGCGGGAGCGCAGGTTTTCCGGAACCGTGAACGAGACCAGACTGTCCAGGCCCAAATCCTCAAAGGCGTAGCGAGTTACAGCGCGGGCGCCTTCGGTGGCCAATCCCTGGCCCCAGCGATCGAATGCGAGCCGCCAGCCGATTTCGACAGCGGGCATGAAGGGCGCGTCGAAATTCGGAATGGATAAACCTATAAAGCCGACGAAGGTTGATTCTCGAGCAGCTCGACGGCGAAGGGACCAAAGCCGTGGCGATCGAAGTGGGCATGAGCGCGATCGACGAGCGCGTCGGACTCGGCAAGTGAGAGGCTGGCGGGAAAGAACTCCATCACGCGTGGATCGGCGTTCATTTGCTGGAAGGGAAGCCGGTCGGAATCACGCCAGCGGCGCAGCAAAAGACGCTCTGTTTTCAGAAATTCGTGCATCGTGCAATCGCTTTGATTGAGAAATGCAACAGCAGATCCCCGTTCGACTCCGATCGCTTTCGCGATCTTCGCTCAGGGCAGGCTTTCGACTCGCGCGCCCGCTCAGGATGACAAGCATCGATTAGACGGACGCGGGCTGCTTGGTCTTTTCCCAACCCTTCGGGCGCTTGTTCGCCGCCAAAACTTTCTTGCGCAGGCGCAGCGACTTGGGCGTCACTTCGACGAACTCATCGTCGGCGATGAACTCGATGGCCTGCTCGAGATTAAGCGTCTTGTAGGGCACGAGGCGGAGGGCGTCATCGGCGCTGGAAGCACGCATGTTGGTCAACTTCTTTTCGCGGACCACGTTTACGTCGAGGTCGTTGTCGCGCGAATGCTCGCCGACGATCATGCCTTCGTAAACTTCCACTCCGGCTCCGAGAAAAAGAATTCCTCGCTCCTGCAGGCCGTTGAGCGCGTAAGTTGTCGTCGGTCCCTGGCGATCGGCAATGAGCGCGCCGGTGGGCCGCTGCGGAATCTCACCCTGATAGGGAATGTACCCGTCGAAGAGCGTGTTCATCACGATGGTTCCACGCGTTTCGGTCAACATTTCGCTGCGCAGACCGATGAGCCCGCGGCTGGGAACGCGAAACTCCAGGCGCACACGGCCCGAGCCGTGATTGTGCATCTTGGTCATCTCGCCTTTGCGTGGCCCGAGCTTCTCAATGACCGTGCCGGTGAACTGCTCAGGCACGTCGATGGCGAGGTGCTCGACCGGCTCCATGCGCGTGCCGTCGACAACCTTGGTGACGATTTCAGGACGGCCCGCCATGAGCTCGAAGCCTTCGCGGCGCATCATTTCGATGAGAATGGCGAGCTGCAATTCGCCACGGCCAAGGACCTTGAAGCTGTCGGGCGAGCCGGTGTCTTCCACGCGAATCGATACGTTGGTTCACCCCGGCGAGATCAGCGGCTGAATGGATCGGCGCATGCTCATCTTAGTTGGTCAAAGCCGTTCTGAATCGAAAGGCGGAAGGCGTGGAGGCCGTTCTGCGCCAGCTCGCTGCGGTCTTGTCGCCGAGGGCCGTCGAGGGCCGCGAACGCCGCCGCCAATCCTTGAACGCGAACGGTAGCACGGCAACGCGCTGGTCGGCGCGACGCCGCCGAGGGTTGCCCCGGCGACCATGAATTTGAGCCTGCCGGCGCGCAGGTCGGCGAACATATGAGGGTCCGGGCCGAGGCAGCTTTCCGGGAACGCGTGGATCCGGAATTGCCCGTTGGTCTCGCGGCCGATCACATCGGCCATCTCGGTCAGCCGTTTCTGGGTCGGGCTGCCGATCGGTTGGTTCAGGCCGAGCCTATCGCCGGAAGCTTCTGCATTCGTGATTGAAGCCTTCCCTCTGCAGACGGCCGGCGGCTGATATTTGAACTTTCCACGCCGGTGTGCCATCAGGTGACGAGCGTCGGCGGCGGCGTTGCGGGAGGACCGATCGGCGCCACCGCGCGAGCGACAAAGGAGCAAATGAGATGTCCGATCCAGCGATAGACGAACCGACCGTGCCGACGCTCGAGCGTGGCGCAGCTATGTACTGTTCTTGGTTCGGTTGGTCTTGCTACCTCGG
>CAVZCY010000010.1:0-165723 GCA_963773915.1 uncultured Acidobacteriaceae bacterium | reverse complement strand
CAGCCATTTTCCATCCAGACGGCAGTCATGGCGCCGGCAATGGCGCGCTCAGTCATACCCGGCTTGACCCACCACTGCATCATCACGCGCTGCGCAAGGACAGATGCTGCCGAAGCCTTCTTGATGAGCTCGACTTCGCCTTCGTCCTTGATCTGGCGCAGCGGCATCACCAGACTGGTGACGTCGTGCTGCGGGGGAGCGGTTGACGATCCCAGCGCAACGCCGGTAAAAGCTGGCAGCGCCCTGGCAGCGTCGGAATCCGGTTGTGACCAGAGATTTGCGGAAACCGAGTGATCGGCGGATAAAAGCTGGTTCAGCTCCACGGGAAGCTCGGCCATCGACTCGACGTGGTCGACGCCCGAGGCCTGCTCCACACCCGGAGTCACCGCGTCCATTTTCACGCCGGTGTACTTTTCCATGCGCAGATTGCGCGCGGGGAGAAACAGAACTTCCCTATATACCCGGGGCGAGGCTGCCTGCGGCGCATCGCCGACGATCATGAGAGCGGCGCCTGGCTCCGTCCAACCCGTGAGGTAATAGAAATCCGAATCCTGCCTATAGGGCATGAAATCGAGTTGCGATTCTTCTGCCGCAAACAAAACGGCCACGCCGCCGTGCAGCTTAGCCGCGAGCGCAACACGCCGGGCATGGAACACGTCTGACGACTGTTTAGAGAGAGCGTGCAGCCGGGGCAGCGCCGAGCAAGAAACAAGCAGTGCAAGGGCAGAAAGACGGAACAACTTCATCCACCTATTGTCGCGCCACGCCGCGCGCCGCGCAAAGCAAATCACGAGAGTTGATCAACTTTGGCCGCGAATAAGCGAGCGTCGTGAGCGGATGGAAATCCGGTGTAATTCTGGTCTCGATCACCGGGGATCACGCGTCTACTGAAATCGCGGTCCCCATTGAATTTCCCGGCGATTCGCGGTATTCTGGCGATGCAGACGAATTTGTCCGACAGGGTTTTTTCCGTGTGCACACCGGCTGGCGGAGAGAGAGTGGGCTTATCGCCCACTTTTTATTTGCGGCAAATTGCACCCGGAAATCACCTGAAATCAGGGTGATACGAGGGAAAGACGGCTGCCAGTGGGGCAGCGAGGATCGATGGCGGTCAGTTTGGATGAAATCCGGAAAGCGGCACAGCGGGTAGCCGCCTCGCACGGGCTCGACGTGGTGGATATCGAGCTTGCCGGTTCGAAGAAGGACCGCACACTGCGCGTGACGCTCGAGAAGAACGCCGAGGGCCGGGCGCGATTAAAGGCAGAAGCTGAGGCCGGCGCTGAAGGCTTGCCGGAGAAACTTTTGGAAGGTTCGCTCGCGGTGGAGCAGCTTTCCGGCTTGACGCACGAGGATTGCGCGCGGTTCAGCCGCGATTTTGGGGTTTTGCTGGACGTAGAAGATCTGGTTCCCGGCGAAGAATACACGCTGGAAGCCAGTTCACCTGGTCTGGACCGGAAGCTGATCCGCCCGGAAGATTTCGAGAGGTTTGTGGGTTGCCTGGTAAAGGTGCAGACCTTCGAGCCGATCCGCAACAACCGGCATTGGCAGGGAAGGCTTTTGACGGGGCAAGGTTCGAAGGCTGAAACCGGAACGATCACGATTGATCTTGCGGCGGTGCAGCAGAACAGCAAGAGCCGCAAGACGGGCGTGAACACGGTGGAGATTGCGCTCAGCAACATCGAGAAGGCGAATCTAGTAGCGGAGATTTGAAGAGCGAGCTACCAGCCTCTAGCCCCTAGCTTGCGAGTGCGCAAGCTGAAAGCTGTAGTTGGCACAAGGGCAGCAAAAACGGCAACGCCGTTAGGCAGTATTCAGGCCGGGCGGCGCGGAACGAACAAAAAAATGCAAGGCGAGAGAGTTTAAAACGAGTATGGCCACCAGCGTTTTGTATCAAAGCATCGAGCTGTTGAGCCAGGAAAAGGGCATTGACCCCGCCATTGTTGTGGGCGCGGTCGAGGAAGCCATCGCCCTGGCTACGCGCAAGTTCTACAAGACCCAGGAAAACATGCGCGGGGAATTGAACAAGGAGACGGGCGAGATTACTGCCTACATCTACAAGACGGTGGTCGCCGACGAGGATCAGATCGAAGATCCCGTGAACCAGATCACGCTTGCAGAGGCCAACGAATTTGCTCCCGGCGTGGAAGTGGGCAGCGAGATCCGCATCTATCGCGACACCAGCCCGCTGGGGCGCATTGCGGCGCAGCTGGCCAAGCAGATCATCTTCCAGAAGGTGCGCGAGGCCGAGCGCGACACGGTCTTCCAGGAGTATGCGCACCGCGAAAAGGAAGTGCTGAACGCGACGGTCAAGCGCCTCGAGGGCCAGGACGTGATCTTCGACCTGGGCAAGGCTGAGGCCCGCTGCCCCAAGCGCGAGCAGTCGCGGCTGGAGCAGTTCAGCGTGGGCGAGCGCGTGCGTGTGGTGCTGATCAAGGTGGACCGCGCGGCCAAGGGTCCGCAGGTGATTGTGAGCCGCGCCGCGCCGGAGCTGGTGTCGAACCTGTTCCAGTCCGAGGTTCCCGAGATTTACGACAACACGGTGTCATCCGCGCCATTGCGCGCGAAGCCGGCGAGCGGACCAAGATCGCCGTGCAGAGCCGCGACAAGGACGTGGACCCGGTGGGCGCCTGCGTGGGCATGAAGGGCATGCGCGTGCAGTCGATTATCCGCGAACTGCGCGGCGAAAAGATCGACATCATCGAATTCAGCGACGAGATCACGACCTTTGCGGAAAAAGCGCTGCAGCCGGCCAAGGTCAGCCGCGTTTCCATCACGGACCTGACCGAAAAGCAGCTGGAAGTGATCGTGGACGACACGCAGCTTTCGCTGGCCATCGGCAAGAAGGGCCAGAACGTGCGCCTGGCGGCGAAGCTGCTGGGCTGGAAGATCGACATCAAGAGCGAGGAAGAGAAGCGCCAGGAAGTCGAGCAGCAGATGCAGGCCCTGGCGGCGCTCCCACCACTCCCATCGAGCAGGTGACCGAGCTGGGCGAAGGAATTATTCAGAAGCTGATTACAGCGGGAATCACCACGGTTGAAGGGCTTGCCGACATGACGCCGGAGCAACTGGAGGAGATTCCGGGCATCGGCGAAAAGACGCTGGAGAAGATCAGCGTTGCCGTGCGCAACTATTTCAGCCGCTTTGAAGAGGCGGAGCGCAGGCGGCCGAGGGCGACGAGCAGGCGGCCGCGACTGCGGCCGGCGCGAAGCTGGGCGAAACGACCGTGGCTACGACAGGGCGGGCGGAAGAGACCGCCGGAAGGCTGAAGAAGCTGAGCGCGTGGCGCGGCGATGGCGGAAGATTGCGATCGGTAACGCTGAACCTCCGCTGGCCGGCAACGGAAACGGAAGAGGATTGCTACGGAAGAAGCCGAGGCGGAGAACTGCGCCGAGGTAATTGAAGAGGCGGTAAGCGCAGGGGACGCGGAAGCCGAAGAAGAGCACCGGCCAAAGAGGACGGCGCGTAAGATGCGCCGCGTCCTCGAGGCCAATCGCTCGAATAACGGAACGTTTAAAAACGGCCAGTGCCATGGAGGCAGCTATGAGCGACTAACGGCCTTTTGGCGGCACAAATTGAAAAGAGGCGGATGAGTAAGGTTCGTATTAACGATCTCGCGAAAGAGCTGGAAGTCAAAGTCTCGGGCGATTCTCGACGTTCTTCCAGGAACTCGGCGTTCTCGCGGGCAAGACGCACTCCAGTTCGCTGGAGCTGACGAGGCGGAGAAGGTTCGTGCGCACTTTGCGCGGGAAGCGAAGCGCAGCACGCACGCGGGCGCAGCGTCTGGCCGCCACGGCGCGGAACCCGTCGTGCCCAAGATCGATCTCTCGCACATCTCCAAGCCCGGCGATGTGATGAAGGCCCTTCTGGCCAAGAAGAAGGAAGAGGAAGAAGATGCGCGCAAGCGCGCGGGTCCCGGTGAAGGCGTCTGTCGCGGCGCCAGCCAAGGTTGCCGTGGCCGCTGCACCAGCCGCCACAGCTCCGGTTGCCGCGACACCTGCTGCGGCGCCCGCCCGGCCGGAACCGCGCAAGATTGTTCCGCAGCCGCGCTCGGCGGCCCCGATCGTTGCCCCCCCGCCGGCCCCGCCGGCCATCGCTTCACGTCCTCCCGCCGGCGCAGTTGTCGCCAAAGCTCCCGTTGGGGCTGTAGTCGCGCGTCCGATTATTGTTGTGGCGCCGCCTCCGGCTGGTGTGGCCGTAAAACCGCCCGCAGCTCCGGCTCCGCGCGATGAGAAGATCGCTGTCAAGCCACCGGCCACTGCTGTTTCTCCAGTCGCTGAAGCGCCAGCGGGCGCGACAGCGCAAGCCGGATCGGCGCCCCATGCCGAAGCTCCTACAGTTGGCGACACCGGGTGCAGTTCCTTCAAGCGCCGCAGAGTCGACAGTCGGTCAGGCGAGGCCCGCCAAGGTCATCGAGCCCGCCTCCGCTCGCAAACATGGTTATGCCGCAAACGGGCCCGCGGCCGGTTTATAAGGCATCCATCGTTGCGCCATCTGCGCCCGCGACAGGGACCGGATTGCAGCGCGGAAAACCGATCTTCGATCGCAGGCCAGCAAGCGGACCCGCAGGTCCGGGACAGCGCTTCCCGGCGGACCATCGGCGCCCGGCTCTTATGCAGGCGGCCCGCGCCCCAAACATCCCACGCGCACCGGAACGGGCGGATTTGCAGGTCCGGGAGGCGCCAGGCAGCACCGGGCGCACGACCCGGATTTGGCGCACGCCCTGGATTTGGAGCGCGGCCAGGCGCGCCAGGAGCGCGCCCGGGCGGCGCACCTCCGACCGGTGAGGCTCCGCGCCCGCAGCGCGCCAGTTCTCGGGGCCGCGGACGCGGCAAGCAACAGTATCCCAAGACCAAAGAAGGCCCGATGAAGGGCTTTGTGCCGCCGCCACGCTATGGCGGCGCACAATACAGCACCGAGCCGCATGCCCATCACCCGCGAAATTACGGTGACCGAGGGCATCAGCGTGAAGGACCTGGCGGAAAAGCTCGACGTTCGCGCCAAGGACCTGATCGCGACGCTGCTGATGGGCGGCGTATTTGTGACGGTGAATCAGTCGCTCGACGCGGAGATGGTGAAAGACGTGGCGGCGAAGTTTGGCGCAGCAGCCACCGTCATCAGCTACGAAGAGGAGATTGGCGAACCAGGCGATCGAAGAGGTGCTCGAAGCCGAAAACACCGGCGAGCTCGAGGTGCCGCGCTCGCCTGTAGTGACGGTCATGGGCCACGTGGATCACGGCAAGACTTCGCTGCTGGACGCCATCCGCGAAACGCACGTTGCGGCGGGCGAAGCGGGCGGAATTACTCAGCACATCGGCGCATACAAGGTGAAGTTCACCAAGGAAGGCTCGCCGGCATCGGGCCGCGAGATTGTCTTCCTCGATACGCCGGGCCACGAAGCATTTACGCGCATGCGCGCACGCGGCGCCAAGGTCACGGACATTGTTGTGATCGTGGTGGCCGCCGACGACGGCGTGATGCCGCAGACGCTTGAGGCCATCGATCACGCCAAGGCGGCAGAAGTTCCGATCATCGTCGCGGTGAACAAGATCGACAAGCCGGAAGCCAATCCCGACCGCGTGAAGAAGCAGCTCGCGGATCGCGGCCTGATTCCGGAAGAGTGGGCGGGCGCCGGCCAGCAAGGCACGGTGTTTGTCGAGGTTTCCGCGAAGAAGCGCATGAATCTCGATCTGCTGCTGGAAATGATCTGCCTTGTGAGCGACATCAAGGCGCCCAAGGCCACGCCCGGACGCAAGGCAGTGGGCAGCGTTCTCGAGGCCAAGCTTGATCGCGGCCGCGGCGCCGTGGCCACTGTGCTGGTGCAGGATGGAACGCTGCACCTGAACGACAGCTACATCGTGGGCAATACTTTCGGCAAGGTTCGCGCCATGTTCGACGATCGCGGGCGCGCGCTTGAGGAAGCCGGACCGTCCACGCCGGTTGAAGTGCTGGGCCTTGAAAGCATGCCGGACTCCGGCGACACGTTCCTGGTGGTTGCCGACCGCGACAAGGCCAAGGGCATCGCCCAGTACCGAAAGATGAAGGAGCGCGATGCGCAGCTGGCCAAGAGCTCGCGCGTGTCGCTGGAAGGATTGGCGGAGCAGATTCGCCAGTCGGGCGTGAAGGATCTGCCGCTGATCATCAAGGGCGACGTGACCGGCTCGGTGGAAGTGCTGGCCGACTCGCTGGTGCGCATGTCGACGGAGAAGGTGCGCGTCAAGGTGCTGCACTCCGGCGTCGGCTCGATCACCGAGAGCGACGTGCTGCTGGCGACGGCATCGAATGCGATCATCATCGGCTTCAACGTGCGCCCGGAGCGCAAGGCGGCCGAGCTGGCGCAACAGGAGAACGTGGAGATTCGCCTGCACTCCATCATCTACGAGCTGCAGGACGAGATTCGCCTGGCCATGATGGGCTTGCTCGAACCCGCCTTCAAGGAGAACTACCTGGGCCGCGCGGAAGTGATCAATGTCTTCCGCATTCCCAAGGTGGGCACCATCGCCGGCTGCCGCGTGCAGGATGGCGTCATCCGCCGCGATGCCGAGGTGAAGGTGATGCGCGACGGAGCGCAGGTCTTCAAGGGCAAGATCGGCTCGCTCAAGCGCTTCAAGGACGATGTGCGCGAAGTGACCAACGGCATGGAGTGCGGCATCGGCATCGCCAACTTCAGCGACCTGAAGGAAGGCGACACCATGGAGGCGTTCAGCACGGAAAAGCTGGCCGCGGATCTGGGCGCGCTGACGAGCGCGAAGGCTTAGCTGTCGTCCAAGACCGAAAGAATACCGGCCCGCTTCTCACAACGAGGAGCGGGCTATTTCTTTGCAAATTTAGATTGGCTCACTTGCCTTTTCTTGCTCCCCCTCAGCAAGTCGCTAATGGCGAAATCGTACTTTTCCGGTTTATCGCCCAGCGACGCATTGTCGGTGACGCGTTTCTGCCGTATTGCTTGCTTTCATGACAAAGCTTTGTCGCGTTCGGATCGAGATTGCATTCGGAGCCTCTCATTCGAGATTGCTGCTGCTCGACGCATCGCCACGCCACAGTCTCGGAGTCGCCCACCACAGTCTACTCCGCGTTCGATAGGCACTTCGCTAGGTAGTCATAACATGTGAGAACGGTCGGTGATGGCGACCTTCTTTGTCGCGGGATATTCATTGCATTCTGGTGCCACCCTCCGCTTCTGTCGCGTGGATCGACGGATTTGCCATCCTCCCTTCGGAAAAGCAGTTCGTCGATCCGTGAATCTCGAGAGCACCATCGTCGGTTCCGGAGCTCTTAAGTATCAACACCTCTGTTCCACGAGTATTCCTGACGCAGCATCGTGTTCAACCCGTCTACAGTCGCCATTTCTTGTTGCGGCACAATGTCTCGATGCTCGGATCATAATTTGTAGTGATACGACCGCGTATCCCGACGCCACGCTCATGCGGTAACGATTCCTTCGAGCAAGTCTATCCGCGCCTGCATATCCAGATGCGGTATGATATAGACTTCTGTTTAACCCACTGGAGCGCGACATCGGCAAGCGCAGCGAGTTTCGCATCTTCAGACTCATCGCCGGAGTCTGACACTTCTCCATCACCCCTCCGAACAATGCGTGTCACCGAATACCGCTTAGTGGAATCTCTTCCAGCTGCTCTATGAGAAACTCGAGATCCTGATTTTCGCGACAGATAACCCGTATCAGTTCTGCATACGGTGGTTGGAAGTTTGCTTCATCAAATATTCGACGAACTCTCCCATGAGCATCTCGCCAAGAGGCTTGCTTGCGCCAGCACCTACGAACAAGAGCCGCGAAGATTCAGCGATCTCATTTCTGGCCATGATTGGATTCATCTTATTCAGGCGGGATTTAACAAGTCAATCTGTTGCGGCGGCCTGATGCCCCATGTCTCGACTTTGAAGCCGTGGACCGCAACCCTCAACTCATCGCGTTCTTAGTGTCAGTCCTTGCGGCCGGGAGCTGCAAGGCCCAGAAAAACCAGGATGGCGCGGTTCAGCCGCACGATATCCTCATCGCTGAGGCGGCCGGCTCTGGCTCCAATCCTTGACTTGGGAACGGTGGAGATCTTATCAACCATCAAATGGCAGACAGCGCGAAGTCCATTGCCCGTGCTTGGCTCAACTGCTAACCGGAACAACGGCGCATTGGTCGGATCCGTTGTGAAGGCGCAAATGGTGATTGATTCTGTCCTGTCGAAGCGGTCGTCTTGGAGAATCACCGCCGGGCGCGGCTTTCCTGCGTAGTCCCTGGCCACCTGCAACGGTCCAGATTTCGCCGCGCTTCAATTGCTGCTCCAATCGGAAACGGCGTCGATGAACTCCTGGTCCTGCTTTGCGCGCGGACTTCTCGCCACCGCAAGGGACTGGCGACGCGCTTCCTTCGCGAACGCGGGGAGACGAACGTCAGGCACCCAGATCTGAATGGGCCTGAGTCCCTGTTGACGAAGCCGCTGACGGTGTGCCCTCACTTTTTCCCGAGACGGCGGGGCTTGAGATCGTACCGGCATATTCACCTCCATCGGTTACATGTAACTTATCACGATTCGTCTCCACCGCTCAAGCCTGCAGTGGTTCTCATTCCCCTTCGAGACCGGCGGCCCGATAAGGTCACGCAGTCGCGCTACGCAACCACACGGCGGCATCGAAGCTGTGCGCGCATTCGTAGCCTTCTTGCTTGTACAGATTGATGGCCTCGGCGTTGGCCTCCGTCACGGTGAGAGAGATTTCGGTGGCGCCCAGACGCATGAAACTGTAGGCGGACTGCGTGAGCAGCATGCGGGCCAGACCGCGGCGGCGGAAGGCGGGATGAACGCAGACCTGGGTGAGGTGGCCGCTCTGTGCGCTGACGCGCGAGCCGAGCACCAGAGCAGCGAGTTCGCGGCTGGCGCGCTCCACCAACACAAACGACGCCTGCTGGGAAAAAGTTCCGCAGCCGGCATAATGCACAATGTTATTCAAGAAACGCATGGAGCCATGAACGGAGCGGTACTGGTCATTGATCAGGCTGTCGGGATGATCGCGGTAGGCTTCGCAGATGAGTCGCGCGGCCGGCGCCAGATCCGCCTCGCGCCACGGGCGAAGCTCGAGGTTCGGCGGCAGATTCGGCTGAGCGGGCTTGGGATGGACCTCCAAGGCCTGCACTAAAAATAGCCGACGGAAGATTTCAAATCCAGCGCCGCGAAAGATTCCGCCGAAGGTCTCGGAGGGGTGCAGCAGAAGTTGAGCTTCAATGCGCTCGACGTGCGGCGAATTGAGCAGCAATTCAAACAGATGCCGAAGCAATGTTTCTTCGGTGGTTGATGCTGCTCCATTTGTGTCGATTGGCAGCGCGAAGACGTCGCCGATGACCGCCTTTGTCTCCTCATAAACGCAGAATACATACCCCACGACTCGGCCGGATGAAAGCGCTGCGTAGCCGGGCAGCATGTGGTTATCGAGATATTGCATGAGCAGCCGCGCCGAGGCCTGATAGTCCCAATGAAGGCGAGACGCCCACAACTCACCCTCCGCCTCCAGCACAGGCCGAAGGACCGGGGCCGCGAAGTGGCGCAGGTCGAGAATCTCGAAGGAACTGCCCGGAGTTTCCATTCCACTTCTATTATGTGGTCCCCGGCTGGGTTGGTTCGCGATCGATGCGAAAGAGAGGCGCCAGCAGAAGGACTCTTCCGGCCCCGTTGACACTAGCTTTTGGTCCTCTGCAAGTTTACCGGCGGGCTAATGACTGCCCACGAGATAGACTTCCAGCCCCTGCTCCGGCCACGCGAAGAGCTGCTCGTACTGGCGGCCTTGAAGCAGCTCGTTGAGGGCGAGCTGCGTGTCGAGATCGACGCCGTTGCGGCCCTGGATGCGCGCAACGAGAATGTGCTGCTCATTGGGCACGCCGTTCTCGTCGTAATTCACAACTTCACGATTGCGGTAGAACGAAAGCCCGAACTCAACATCGCGGCGAACGCGGAATACGGCTATTGTTTCGTCTGCAGGAACCAGCTCCGCAATGCGCTGGGCAAGCGGTCGCGCAGAGTAAGAACGGTCAAGCAGGTGAATTACACGTTTTGTGGATTCGACTCCGGGAATACCAAACACCGGGCCCACGCCGTACACGAACAGAACGAGCACCACCAGGACCCAGCATGTTGCGGGACGAAGGCGGGCCACCCCGAAACCCTTGGTGACAATCAGAATCAGGAGCGCGGCGCCAGTTGCGGCAAGCGTAGCAGCGATTAGCGCATGAGTGGGCGGCATAATCGCCTCGTGAACCAACGGCATGGTTGCGCCATGAACCACGAACCAAGGCAGGAGCAGCGCCACCATGGTCATGGCGCCACATATGACAGCATGGCCGAGGAGAATCCATCGGTTCAGTCCAGGTTGCCTGCGTCGATAGAGGTAGTCTCCGGTGAGGATTGTGATGGGCGGAATAGAAGGAATAATATAACCGGGCAGTTTGGATTGCGAGAAAGAAAAGACGACAACAGGAATCAGGGCCCACAGCACCAGGAACTCAGGGAATGCGTCGCCGGCGCGCTTGGGCAACGGCTTGCCAACACGCGAACGGCGCAGCCTCCACTCAGCAACCGAGGTCTGAATGCCGTCGATGAGAGCGCGCGCCGAGATTACAGTCCACGGCATTAGCGCGAGCGGCACGACCGCGAAGTAATACCACAGCGGTTGATGGTGCTGGTAACGATCGGTGGCGAAGCGCTGCAGATTTTGGTTTAAGAAGAACTCGTGGAAGAAGGTCGGGTTTTGATGCTGCACAGCAATGAACCAGGGCAGCACCATTGCGAAATAAAGAACTACTCCCGGCCACCAAAGCGAGCGCAGGATGATACTCCACTCGCGGCGCAGGAAAGCAAACGCGGCGATGATGAGAAAAGCGAGAAGAGGCGCGATCGGCCCCTTGGCGAGCGTGGCGAGCCCGGTAAAGAAGTAGATGTCATAGAGCCAGAACTTGGAATTGGTTTCATACCAGGCATACCAACCGAGCAATCCGATAGCCAGCGGCGCGGCCATCTGCATGTCGGTAGAAGCTCCGCGCGCGAAGGCCATGATGCCGGCGCAGGCCACAGTGATGAGCGCGGCATCAAGATGCCCACCGGGCCGAAATCGCCGCATGTGCAGGTAGATGAGCGCGGCCATGATGAAGGCGAATGTGAACGATGGCAGCCGGGCAGCCCAATCGTGAACGCCGAAGTCCTGGAAGATGAACATCGCGCGCCAGTAATAGAGCGCGGGTTTCTCCAGCCAGGGGTGGCCGTAAAGGTAGGGTGTTACACAGGCACTCAGCCGCTCTTTGAGCGTTGGGGCGGCATCGAAACGCACCAGCATTTCGTGCGCGATTTGCGCGTAGCGAGGTTCGTCGGCGCCGACCAGCCCCAGGCCGTCGCCGCCCAGAAAGGGCGTAACGCCATAGCCGAGAAAGAATACGCTGAAAGCGAGAAAGACCGAAGCCTCAGAGATGATTGCCCAACTCGGCATGCGCCACTGGCTGCGTCGAGCTTTATCCGGAACCGACGGTTTCATCTCCGGCAATACTCCAAGAAGCGTTCAAAAGCCTGCCTTGAGCAGGACGAATGCCTTCAATTCTTGCAGGGCGGATGGGGGAATCAGGCCGGGCCTACACGTCCTTCGCGCATCCGAGCGGCGCGAAGATTCCTAACAGGCTCGGCAGGGTCAAGGCTAACAGATTCAAGCGGACGGATTTGCGTCCGCGGTAACGGCTTTCGACGAGCCTTTATCTTGCGCCGCAGCCTTGGCCGAACCGCCTGCTTTGCGGCCCCGGCTCATCAGTTCCTCAATGCGCGCCTGGAAGCGGCCCGACCGGTCAGCCAGAAAACTCAGCTCCGGCACGTGGCGCACGCCCATCCGATCTTTCAATTCGCTGCGAATATAGCCCTTGGCTGCCTCAAGTCCCGCGATAGTCTCCGCTTCCGATTTGGCGATATCCTTCGTCGTAATATCCACGACCACATATACGCGCGCCGACTTTCCGCCGGGATTCAAAGCCACTTCGCTTACGTGGCAGAGATCGATGCGCGGGTCAGAAAGCTCGCCTTCAATCATGGCGCCGATCTCGTCCCTTAGCGTCTCTGCCACCCGGTCCTGATGATGCTTCCTTGCTCTATGCTCCGGCATGGCCGCCCTCCTACTTTAAGTAAACCACTCAGCATAGCAGACGCGAAACTTGCGCGTGCCGGATGGCCGCCCGCTTTCTGGATGGCTGGCTGCTTTCTGGATGATTCCCAATTTTGCCTTTGCCTTCGAAGATTCCCTTCGTCCAATGGCGCGGCCGGATTAAGACGAAAAATCGACCGCGACCACTTCATGGAGCCCGATTGACGGTGTTTGAAGGAAGATGGTGTCGCTTTCGCTGCGGTATGGGACGTCTCGCGCAGCGACAAGCAGGTGAACGCGGTTGACGCGCTTGCCAGCGGGAATCCGCAGCGAGATTCTCTGTCCGGAAATGGGAATGATCTCTCGCACAGGCCCCTTCATCATCATGGGATTGGTGAGGTTGACGAGATGCAGAGTCATCGAGTTCTTCTGCTCCCAAAGGGCTACATCCAGGATGCCCTTGCCTTCCACCGTGACCTGCGGTGCTTCGTTCGTGGCCCACTCGATTGCGTTCCGCAGCAGATTTCCGTGATCTACATTCAAAACCTGCCAGAAGGTGCGATCGATGTCGCCCGGGAAATAAACCACGCGACCACGACCGATCTGCTGAAGGTAAACGCCAGGGCGATGCGTGGCTCCGGACGGCGGAAAGACCGACTCCATGGGCAGATCAGGGTAACTTGGCACAATGCGCAAAGGGCAGAATTGGCTGGAGTCGATGGGTGTCACATCGACCTGGTTTACGGCGTTGACGATGCGCCCCGAGTCTTCGAATCCGCGCAGCAGCGGGTGAGCGGCGTTGCTTGACGGATCCTTTTCCAGGTTCAAGTAGGAATTGAGCATGTTTTCTTCGAGCTTGCCGGCATAAGACGCTCCGAAGATCGATGCGAGGCCGAAGTCTTTGCGCCGTACACCCCACTCGTCGTAGAGCGAAGTTTCATAAGTAGCGATGAGGCCGCCGCCGCGCTCAACGAATGCGCGCAGGCTGGCGCACTGATCGTCGGACAATGCAGCAATGTTGGGCAGAATCAACGTGCGGAATGGCGCGAGATGTTCGGCATCGAGGCAGCGATCGTGAACCATCTCAAAGGGAGTGCGCCCTTCAACAAGCGCCTCGTAGAATCCCAATGCGGGTTCGTCGATCTTCTCGCGAGCCATTTCGCCACCGTAGAACGATGCGCTTTGCTGCGAATACACAAGGCCCACGCGCGCGAGCGGACGAATGTTCCTTAAGTAATTTTCGTTTGCGTAGTGCCATTCGAATATTTCCTTTACCACCGGCAGCCAGCGTTTATCGATCGGTTTGGCGTTGAATTTGATGAACCACGGGCGAAGTCCCTGAGCAATGCCGTCGGCAACCCACAAGCGAATTTCATCGCCACTCTGGACTGAATCTTTCCATCGATGTTCGTCCTCGATGCCGACGTTGAACATGCCGGCAATCGCTTTGCCGCCCATCGTCGCGCGATATTCTTTGCCATTTTTTCCGTTGGCCCAGGGAGCCATTAGCCCACGCCGGCCCTGGCGATCAGCAACCATCATTGGCGCGAGGTCGTTAATGGTCTTCATGTCAAGGTCGCTGAGCGCGCCTCCGCCTGCGTTGGCGATGTAGCTCGCGCCGGGATTGATGGCCCTGATCTTCTCGTTCCACAAACGCCAGAGATCGAAGAGGCGTTTTTGATGCCAGACGATGTATTGCTTGCGCGCCGGGTCTTGGGGATTGTTGGTGCGCGGCAGATCTAGTCCCGACGCGGCGCGGAAATTCTGCTGGCAGTGCTCGCAGTAGCACATGCCACTGCCCGCCCAACGGTTGGTGAAGATGCCATCGGGTTTGTACATGCGCATGATTTCTTCATGCACAGAAGTCATGAACTCGAAGTTGTAGGGGCCGAGGGCGCAGGTCTCCCAATAGCGCGGATCGGACGGATGACGGACGGGTCGGCCGCTTGCATCAATCCTTATCCAGTCAGGATGCGCGTCGTACACCCTTTGCCAGCACGCGTGAGCGTCGGTGCGCGCGATCACGTTCATTCCCATGGCGCGGCAGCCGGCCAGCAGGTCGCCAAAGGCATCGCGATCGCCGAGCCACGCGCTGCGCTGCTGTAGCGGAATCTGTGTGGGATAGAACGCGACAACGCCGCCGGCGCTGAGGCAGGCGGCGTCTGCATGGACGCTGCGGAAGTAATCGAGCCAGAACTGCTGATCGTAGTTGCCGGGATCGTCTTCAACAAACGCAAGCTGCGCCCAGCGCATGGGCCGGTTGTACCAGCTGCGCTCTTCGCTTTGAGGTTGCGTCGCTTCCGTCGTCTCGCCTGCCGCGTAGACGCCGTTCGCCACATCCACGGGCAAAAGGCAGCTTGTAGCTGCGAGTGCGGACCCTTTGACGAAATCTCTGCGGCTGCTCATCGCGCGCCCCCTCTCGTAACTCAGCCATTGGATCACGGTGAGGCAGTTTGAAGAAACTGACAGTTTGGTCCTGGGTGCGAAGGCTGGCGTGCTGCTTTGCTGCTGGGCGAAACTACGCGCCGGATTATGCGCTGAATTACGCGCCAAACTGGCGCAGATGATGGTCAAGATGCTTGTACATCAGGACCGCCCATTCGTCCGGAGTAAGGGAGCCGAAAAATGCGTGGGGATGCGAGGTGCAACCGGCAGATCCAGCCGCGACGAAGCGATCGATCAGCCCACTCAGGCGGATCCGCTCGGCTTCAAAGTCCCTATCCTCCCCGATTACGACAAGCTCTTTTGATGTCGGGGAATTTCTGCGCATCGGCTCTTCGTCGCGTAAGGCGATCGGCTTAATGACTGGCCCAAGAATGCGACCGACGAACGCGCGCGGCGGACGGATTTCTCCGGCCGCCATCTCGAGACCCAAGGAGCAATGCGCCAGCATCTGCGCCGGATTCATTTTGCCCCATTGCCGCTGGTGGCTCTGGCTCAACGCTGACAGCCGCTGCTTTACTTCTTGCACGCTCGCTGGCTCAAACAGACTCTTCATAGGTAACAATTCCTTGCCGCGCTGATATCGATTGCATGCCAGTCTCGTTCAGATTCCTGGTCTCAAAGAAGGATTTGCACATCAGCTTTGCGAGGCGCGCTCCAGCTCGGCGATGTCGAGCTTTTTCATCTTCATCATTGCCTGCATGGCTTTCGGATCCTTGAGGAGCTCAGGCAGGCGCGCGGGAACGATCTGCCAGCTCAGTCCGAATTTGTCTACGAGCCAGCCGCATTGGATTTCTTTGCCGCCCGCTGTGAGCTTCGACCAATAGTCGTCGATTTCCTGTTGAGTGTCGCAGCGCACGACGAATGAGATTGCGGGAGTAAATTGGTAGGCTGGGCCGCCGTTGAGAGCGGTGAATCTCAGGCCGTCGAGTTCGAAGGAGACGGTGAGGACGCCTCCCTTTGGGCCAGGTGCGTCGCCGGTATTGCGCAGTTCGCTCAGCTTGCGCGAGTTGGGGAAGACACTTATGTAGAAATCGGCGGCCTCTTCGGCGTTCGAATCAAACCAGAGAAAAGGCGTAATGTGGGGATAGTCTGCGAAAGTGCTCATTGGATCACCTGACTTTCGAATTGGCCGTTTTTGGGCGGACCAGCGGCTGAATTCCATTGCTACCATTTGTAGATTGCAAATTGCAAGTGATGTTTATAGGATGCGTTCGTAGCCACGATTTCTAAAACCATGCACTGCTCCGGCTGCTGATGAGCCAATTCCTCCGAAAGGAAAATCCAAGCGATGAAGGTAAACACTTATCTGAATTTCCCCGGTAATTGCGTGGAAGCCATGAATTTCTATGAGAAAAACCTGGGCGCGAAGATCCTGATGAAATCGACATTCGCAGAGATGAGCCCTCAAGGCGCGCCACAAAACCTGCCGCCGGGCCTGAACCGCGACGGTATTATTCATGCGCGCTTCACGCTGGGCGACACAACTGTAATGGCCAGCGACGGCCCGAAAGTAGAGCCGATGCGCAGCGCGTATCTCACCCTTTCTGTCGACAGCGACGCCGAGGCCGAGCGCATCTACGCAGCGCTCACCGAAGGCGGCGAAGTCTTTATGAAGATGGGCGAGACGTTTTTCGCGCATCGCTTTGGCCAGTTCCGCGACAAGTTTGGCGTGAATTGGATGGTGATTCACGAGAAGCCGATGCAGCGCCCGAACTGAAAGCCGATCCCGGTCCGCGTTGAAAAGAGGGCCATGGACTGGTACTCTCAACTGTCCCGGTGAAGCGCCGTGACGGCAGGTACGACGATGGCTTTCAAATTTCAGGGATTCGATTTTCTTGGGCTCGATGCGAGCTTGACGGAAGAGGAACTCCTCGTCCGGCGGACAGCGCGCGATTTTGTAGACGCGAATGTGCTTCCCATCATCGAAGACTGCTTTCGCGAGGGGCGTTTTCCGCGCGAGCTTGTTCGCGCCGATGGGCGAGCTGGGCTTCTACGGGGCTAATCTTGAAGGCTATGGCTGCGCCGGCATGTCGAATGTCGAGTACGGCCTGGTGTTGCAGGAGTTGGAGCGCGGCGACTCTGGTTTGCGCAGCTTTGTCAGTGTGCAATCGGCGTTGGTGATGTATCCCATCTTGACATTCGGGTCAGAGGAACAAAAGAATACCTGGCTGCCGGCCCTGGCTACGGGCGAAAAGCTGGGCTGCTTCGGGTTGACCGAATCGGGATTCGGATCGAATCCGGCGGGCATGACGACTCGCGCGCGCAAATCCGGCGACGAATACATTCTGAACGGCGAGAAGATGTGGATCACATCGGGATCGATTGCCGATGTAGCCGTGGTGTGGGCAAAGCTGGAGGGCGCGGGCGAAGGCGGTGCCGACAGTGTGCGCGGATTTCTCGTCGAAACCGATCGGCGCGGGTTCAAGTCCAGCGATATTCACGGCAAATGGTCGCTGCGTGCCTCGATCACCAGCAGTCTTTCGCTTGAAGACGTGCGACTTGCCGGCAGCCAACCTGCTTCCGGGCGCGGATAGCATGAAAGCCGCGCTCATGTGCCTGAACCAGGCTCGCTACGGCATCAGCTGGGGCGCGATTGGCGCGGCGATGGACTGCTACAACACGGCATTGAATTACGCCAAGACGAGAAAACAGTTCCACGATCAGCCGATTGCGAGCCATCAGCTTGTGCAGGAGAAGCTGGTGTGGATGGCGAGCGAAATCTCAAAAGCGCAGTTGCTCTCGCTGCATGTGGGCCGGCTCAAAGATGCAGGCAAGGTCGGCCACCAGCACATTTCGATGGCCAAGAGAAACAATGTATGGATGGCACTCGAGTGCGCGCGGCTGGCTCGCGACATCCTCGGCGCGAATGGTGTTACAGAGGACTATCCGATCATGCGCCACAGCATGAATTTGGAATCAGTGAAGACCTACGAAGGCACGCACGACATTCATACGCTGATCCTGGGGCAGAACTTGACGGGGATTGGGGCGTATTGAGGCGCGAGCGCCGGAGAGCGGATCGGGCTGCATTGAGTTGATCGGATTTTTTTACTCGCGAGTGGCGGCAAGCGCCCAGGGACCACCCCAAAGGCCGACGGCGATAAAGAGACTCGACCACTCGTCGGGATCGGTGATGGCGCCGGGAATGCTGTAGAAGCCGAGTGTTCGCGGGAGATGCAGAGTAATCACCCAGATTGCGAACATAAGGCCGATCCCAATCCAGCTCCAGCGCTCGAGGATTCCCAGGCCGATTCCGACGCCGCCGGCGATGAAGGCGACGCCGAAGAAGGCAACCCAGAAGGCGTGCCAAGGGATCCAGCCGGGCAGCAGGGTAGAAATGAAGCCGATGCCCAGAAAGTGATCGACGCCGAAGACGATCATGGCGACGGCGATGACGGCGCGGCAAGCGATGGAGAGACCCTTCGGCGTGGCTGACAGGCCGGGCAGGAGAAGCGCGATGCAGGCGAGCGAGAGCGGCTCGAAGACGATGGTGCGCAGGCCCATGTCGCCGGGCGAGGCGATGTATTTCGGCAGGACGTAGGCCATTGTCCAGACAATGTAAGTGACTCCGAGCGCGTAAGCGGACGCGCGCCGCCAGCGTTCAGTGAGGAGGCCAAGGCCGCATGCTATCCAGAGAGCGCCGAAGAGAATGACCAGCCAAGGAATTGCCGGCATGAAAGGGAGAACGGGCATGGAGTGGGGGCTCGGCCCGGGTATAGGAAACAGACCGGTGGCGCACAGGATGTTTTCGGCGCCGAGGGCGACGATAGCGAAGGAGAAGATCCAACGGCCGGAGCGAAGCAAGGAATTCATCATGTTCTCAATGGGACTCCCGGTTTGACGGAGGCGCGTGCGAAAGGCACGCAACGCGCGCCGAATTTGGGGCTATCTTTCAGGGATTTTGGGGGACCTAGCTTAAGCCAAATCCATGCTACACCGCGACGGTGAAGCTGTCCTCGCTGCGAGTGACGGCGTGGTAGAGCGTGTCGCGCTCGACGGGAACGCGGCCGGCTTCGGTGATGAGGCGGCAGAGCTCTTTGCGGGTCATGCCCTGCGGTGTGGTGGCGCCGGCATCGTGGTAGATCTTCTCTTCGATCACGGTTCCGTCGAGGTCGTCGGCGCCGAAGCGGAGCGCGATCTGCGCGATCTTCGGCGTCATCATTTGCCAGTAGGCCTTGATATGCGGGAAGTTATCGAGGAGCAAACGGCTGACGGCGATCTGGCGAATGTCGGTGAGGCCGGTGGTCACGGGCAGATGGTCGAGCGGCGTGTTCTCGGGATGAAAGGCGAGCGGGATGAAGGTCTGGAAGCCGCCGGTTTCGTCCTGCAGTGCGCGCAGCTTGAGCAGATGATCGACGCGGTCGGCGTCGTTCTCAATGTGACCGTAGAGCATGGTCGCGTTCGATTTGAATCCGAGATTGTGCGCCGTGCGCGCAGTCTCGAGCCATTCTTCGCCGTCGATCTTGTGATCGCAGATGATGGAGCGCACGCGGGCAGCAAAGATCTCCGCGCCGCCGCCGGGCATGGAGTCGACGCCGGCCTCGCGGAGCTTGAGCAGCGTTTCTTCTATGGATAACTTTGCGCGGCGCGCGAGGAAAGCGATCTCCACCATGGTGAAGGCTTTGATGTGGACTTTTGGGAAGCGCTCTTTGAGACCGCGGATGAGATCGAGGAAGAACTCGAAGGGAAGATCGGGATGAAGTCCGCCGACGATATGAAATTCCGTGACGGCTTCAGAGTAGCCGGAAGCCGCAGTTTCCCATGCCTCGCTGAGGGCCATGGTGTAGCCGGCGGGGTCACCTTTTTTGCGGCCAAAGGCGCAGAGCTTGCAGGCGGCTACGCAGACGTTGGTGGGGTTGATGTGGCGATTGACGTTGAAGTAGGTCACGTCGCCATGCATCCGCTCGCGGACGTGGTTGGCGAGCCAGCCTACAGCCAGGACGTCATGAGAGGCATAGAGCGCAAGCCCGTCATTGGCGCTAAGCCGTTGCTGGGCCATTACTTTTGCGGCGATAGGCTCGAGGCTGAGGTCGTACGTCCTAAAGGCATGGGCCGGAAAAGCCGATTGATCGCGGGTTTTCAGCGGCGATTTCGGCGTTTGGACTGCCATGCATTCATGATACCGAAGTCCGGGTGAGTTGGCTTGACCGGGTTGCGCCTGACAAACTTGGAACGAATTCGCGTAGAACGATTTTGCCCCGTGCGGCGTATTCTTGCTTTGTCCCCCCGGAATGTTCCCCCCGAGAAATTTCGAGGTTGACTATGGAACGCCGTGCCTTTCTGCGCACCGCTCTGGCGGGCGCGGGTTTTGTTGCGGTTTCGCGGACGATGTTTGCGGCGAAACAATGCGGGACGCCGGTGCAGACGATGACGCCGATGGGCGAACAGCCGATCGAAGTCTGCACAACCGGTATCTCTTCGATGACATTCAAACAGGCTTTTCAGCAGCAGAACGAATGGTGCTGGGCGGCCTGCATCAGCATGGTCTTCGAGTACTACAAGCACACGGTCGACCAGCAGCGCATCGTCAAAGAGACGTGGGGAACGGTGGCCGATATGCCCGGCATGCCTCGCGACATTATGCGCGACCTGAACAGGCGATGGACAGACGATTCCGGGCGCGCTTTCCAATGCCAGGCAGACACGTTTTCAGCAAACGCGGACACGGCAGTGCAGGACCTGATCGACAATCACCCGCTGATTATTGGCGCGCTTGGCCACGCGACAGTTCTGACGGCGATCACGTCCCAGGTGGATACGGCCACGTCGCAATACGAGATTCAGGAAGTGATTGTCCGCGATCCGATGCCCGGCCGGGGCGGACGAAGACAGCTTACGCCGATGGAATGGCGGAGCATCAACTTCGCCGCGCGCATCCGCATAACAGACACGTAATAATGGGCGCGTAAGAACAGGCGCGTAGCTGGGATAGGCGCGCCCGGTGGATTGGGCGCGGCGGCGCGAAGTGTGAGCCGGGATGGGCGTTGAACGTGAACGCTAAGCCGGAGCGGTGCAATTACTGCGGTGTCGCTGTTGCGCCCGTTGGCGGAGGCGGAGTGGCCGGCTGCGCAGGCGTGCTGCCGGCGCGGCATCGGCTGGAGCCCTCTTGGCGACGAAGTCTTGCGGAGGCCGATCGCCGTCGGCGCCGAATGTGCGGGTGAACTTGATGGTGTCTCCATCGGCGACGCCCTTGTAACTGATGGTGAAGGAATTGCCGTTGAAGTTCAGCACCTGGTCGAAGGAGATGTTATCGCCATCGACTTTGCCGTTGGAGATGTCGACATCGCCGCGCGGCGTGGTGACCTTGCCGGTCAGGGCCGCGCCGTCGACGTGAAAACTAAAAGTCAATGTCTGCGTGTTGCCGTTGCGCCCCGGCACATCGCCGGTCCACTTGCCGTTGAAGTCGGCGGCGAACGCGCTGACGGACCCGAGCGCGAAAAGCAGAAGTGCGGTTCCGAGTTTCTTGATCATGTGGGGTTTCTTCATCATGTGAGCGTCTCCCTGGGGGTCGAAATGTTACGGCGCTGAATTCAGAATCAGGCGCCTGTTTATCGGAGACGTTTGGAAGTTGAAGCAAGTCTCACTCGTCGAACCTGAAAACAAATCCATTCGGCGGCTGGCCAGCGCATTTTTTCTGCCACCCCCCTCCCCCCGGTATGCCGTACCTCCATATCTGATAACAAAGGATTTATGGGAGGGCCTCATACCTTTTGCCATACCCTATGCATACCTCCCATACCTCTTGGCGTTGAGCCAGCAGATAGGAGCATCCGGCGAGGATTTTTCGCGCGTTGGCCGCGGCCGCTAGACGGATTGGCAGGGTGAGCGCTCATAAGCTGATTATGCGCGTGCAGGTCGAAATTATCGGCAAAGTTGGCGGACGCAATTTTAGATTTGTTTTCAGCAGGTTGAGGTGCGGCGAGTGAGGCAACGGGCTTGACAGCGGATTGGCTCGGAGCCGGTTGGCGAGCTCGTAGAGCAGTCGGATAAGTCCCCCGCGGGCGGTCTGGTACGGCACAGGGAGGCAACCGTCATACTATGCAATGAGTCCCATTTCCTGCGAGGTGAATCCTGACTTCCGCCAAAGACCGCCGAGACGGAATTTATCTACTTGTGCTCGGCAGTCTGCTTTTTGTTTTGGCTGGCGTGGCGATAGAACAGTTGAACGACGCGGGGATGGTCGACTTCAAAGAGTATTATCTTGGCTCGCGATGCCTTCTCGAGCATCACGATCCCTTTAAGCAATCAGACCTGGCGGCCATGTACGAAGGTGACGCGGGCAATCTGGTCCCCCACTTATGCCCAGGGTGCTGGCGCCGTAGCACCGACCACATGACCCCCAATTTCCCAACCACATTTCTTCTGGTTACTCCGCTGGCGGTATTGCCCTGGGGTGTGGCCAAAACGATCTGGATAACCCTCACGGCGGGATGTTATATTCTGGCCATTTTTCTGATGATGAATGTGGGCGCGGAGTTTGCGCCACGATTCTCAGCGTTCATGATCTATCTATTCCTGATTAACAGCGAATTGCTGCTGGCCTCAGGAAACGCAGCCGGTATCGTCATTGGCCTAACAATCATTGCAGCCTGGACTATTCTGCGGAATCGATTCGCACTGGCAGGCGCATTGTGTCTGGCCCTGGCTCTGGTAGTGAAACCTCATGACGCCGGCCTGATTTGGTTTTATTTACTACTGGCCGGCGGCGCTGTGCGTAAGCGCGCACTTCAATCCCTTGCCATGGCTGGCGCGCTAGCGGCGTCAGCAGCGATCTGGACGTGGCACATTGCTCCGCACTGGTTGCCAGAGCTGCTCTCGAACGAATCGGCACTCGTAGCACCCGGAGGTATCAACGACCCGGGACCCGCAAGCACCGGCAACTTTGGCGTCGATCTGATTATCAGTTTGCAGACGATTGTGAGCCGCATTAAAGATAGCCCACACTTTTATAACGCGGTTGTTTTTCTAATCTGCGGGGCTCTGCTGCTGGTGTGGATGCTGAAGACTTTGCGGTCGCGCTTCACGCCTGAGCTGGCCTGGTTTGCGCTCGCGGCGGTGGTGCCTTTGTCGATGCTGTTTTTCTATCACCGGCGCTATGATGCGCGGCTTCTGCTGCTCGCCGTTCCTGCGTGCGCGATGCTGTGGAGGCAAGGCGGAGCAATTGCGGGGTGGATGCTTGCGCTCAATCTGGCAGTAATTACAGCCACCGGCGACTTCTTCTGGATTGTGCTTTTGTCGATCACTCACTACCGAGGGATTTCGGTTGCGTTCTCGATTCTCTCAGCGCCCGCTTCCCTTCTCGCGCTGGCTACATTCTCGGTTTGGGTGTACTGGCGACGGACGCCAGCACCATCGGATGCCACGACGTCCGCGCCGACGCTTTCACCTTGAGCGGCCCCTTGCGCAGTGATCCGCCGGCAGAACCTGCATTACGTCAACTTGCATCACTTATGGGAATCCGGCGCCAGAAGAATGATCTTCCCGATTCCGCCTTTCTCTCCCAGCACATGGGCTTCAGCGGCATCCTTCAGCGGCATTCTGGCACCAATGGGCAAAACGAACTTGCCATCGCGCACGTCATCGGCAAACTCGCGCACCTTGGATGGATCGGGCTTGGCACTCACGCGCGTGATCTTCACCGTCGGATTTTTGGCCGCCGCGTCTTCAGGCAGCATTGCGGCATAGCCAAAGGAGCCGCCCGGCTTTACCTTGGCGATGAGTTTCGCCGCAGTGGCCCCGCCGACGGTGTCGGCGATTGCATCCACCAAGGGGAAGTTCTCAATCGCCTGATCGTCATCGATCGCCAGCACGCCGGAGACACCGAGGGAGCGCGCGGACTCCAACTCTCTGCCGCGAACACCGGCGATTACTTGCGCGCCGATCTTTTTGGCTGAGTGAACTGCCGCGCGGCCAACACCGCCCAGCGCTCCGGTGATGAGAACTACTTGTCCCTTTTGCACGTTGGTCGCAATGCGTACAAGCTGATCGCCGGTGAGCGAAATCAATGGGATCGCTGCCGCGTCCACAAGGTCCACACCATCCGGCAGATGAGTGACGTCAGAATCGTCGACTGCCACCAGCTCCGCATATGTTTTGTTGGTCAATGCAAGAACGCGGTCGCCGGGCTTGAAGTGCTTTACGTTTGCGCCGACCTGCTGGACGATGCCGCTGACATCGCGGCCCAGAATCGCCGGAAACGACAACGGAAATCTCTGTTGAGCCGACCCGGAACGCAGTTTCCAATCGATGGGGTTGACGCTGGCAGCGGCTGCGGCGATGAGCACGGTATTGCCGCTCACCTGCGGTGAGGGAACATTCTCTTCAAATTTCAGTTTGTCGGGACCACCGTACTCATGCAGCACGACTGCTTTCATTGCGTATCCCCAGATCTCTAAGCATGTTCAAACCCGGATACAGGTATGTTCAACTTCAATATCTCAGATGCGGGGGAGCCAGCTTAGAAGCTTGAGGAAATTTACTCATGTTGAAGGATCGTGCGAGTTCACTTCGAGTTAGGCTTGATCTGGCGCGAATATGGACAGTCGGTATTGAATTGAGATCGGGCTAAATGTGATCTGGGAATGACGATACTCATCAAATCTCCGTGCGAAGAATCGGCAGCTCGCGTCGGCTCCGGCGACAGGCCAGCCGTGCAGAGGACCTTGGGTCCTGATTGCGACGATCCTTGCTTCCAGCATGGCGTTTATCGACGGAACCGTCGTCAACGTCGCACTGCCCGCCTTGCAGGCAGCTCTGCACGCCTCGGTGACGGACATTCAATGGGTCGTCGAGTCCTACGCCCTTTTGCTTGCCTCGCTGCTGCTGTTGGGCGGTTCTCTTGGCGATCTCTATGGCCGCCGCAAGATCTTCCTCTATGGCGTAGTGCTGTTTGCCATCGCGATCGTCCTGGTGCGGCCTTGCGCCCTCAATCAGTTCCCTCATCGTCGCCGCGGCGTTCAAGGGATAGGAGCGGCGCTCCTGGTTCCGGGAAGTCTGGCCATTATCAGCGCCGCTTATTCAGAGGACGAGCGCGGGCGCGCCATCGGGACCTGGTCCGCCTTCACGGCGATCACTGCATCCATCGGGCCGGTTCTGGGCGGATGGCTGGTGGCGCACGCGTCATGGCGTTGGGTCTTCTTCATCAATCTTCCCATGGCGGTGATCGTAATTCTGCGTCTCGGTTTGGCGGGTTCCGGAGAGCCGCGACGAAACCGCCACAAGAAATCGTGGACTGGCCGGGTGCGGCGCTGGCTACGTTTGGTCTGGGGGCGATTACGTACGCTCTCATCAATTATTCGGCCGGCGGCTCGTATCGCCAGCCGGCTCGACTTCGTCGGCAGGGTCGTCGGTGGTGTATGGGCACGAAGCGGTTGTGTGGGGTCTGGGTGTGGCCGGTTTGGTCGCGCTGCTCTCCTTTCTCGTCGTTGAATCGCGCTCGGCAGCCCCGATGGTGTCTTTGCATCTCTTTCGTTCCAGAAATTTTTCCGGCGCTAATCTGCTCACGTTTCTGCTCTATGCGCCGTTTGCCGGCGTCTTGTTTTTCTTTCCGCTCGATCTCATTCAAGTTCAGCATTACAGCGCGATCGAAGCCGGAGCTGCGCTGGTTCCGATGATTTTGCTAATTTTTCTGCTCTCCCGCTGGTCTGGAGGCCTGGTGGTTCGATATGGCGCGAAACTGCCTCTCACGATTGGATCGCTCGTGGCGGCGGCCGGCTTTGCGTTGTTCTTAAGGCCGGGAATTGGAGGCTGCGTACTGGAGCACCTTTTTCCCGGCGGTGGTTGTTCTCGGGCTCGGTATGGCGATCATCGTTGCTCCGCTGACGACGGCGGTGATGGAATCGGTGCCTTCAAAAGAGGCCGGCGTCGCCTCCGGAGTGAATAACGCGGTATCGCGAATCGCGGGTCTGCTGGCCGTCGCTGTCTTTGGTCTCGTGCTCGCTGCGGGATTCAACCGTGCGCTCGATGGAAGTCTCGCGCAGATGGAACTGTCTACTGCCCTGCGTCAGAAGGTCGAGTCGCAGCGATCGAGGCTGGCGGGCGCCGATATCGGCGACTCGAGCGTGCAGCGCGCTTTCGACGAGGCTTTCGTATCGGGATATCGCGACGTAATCTGGGTTTCTGTTGGGCTGGCTCTTTTGAGCGCATTGAGCGCACAGATGATTGGGTCGAAGAAGAACCCGCTCGAAGGGAAGTAATCCTGGGGGGAGTGACGGGCTACTTGACGAGGTCGGCGCGGCGAATTCGTTCCACGGGCTTGTTGTAATGGCCGCGCAACGCATTCCAGCGGACGATGGCGATGTCTTGCAGCATTCTGGTTCCGTCGCGGAGGTAGCTGATGCGGGTGCGCTCGTCGTGAGCCCAGCTTACCGGGACTTCGACGACGCGGTAGCCGCGCTTGCGGGCGATGAACAGAATCTCAGGGTCAAAGCCCCAACGCTCGATGGTTTGAAGCTGGAAGATGGTTTGGGCGGCGTCGCGGGTAAAGGCCTTGAATCCGCATTGGGTGTCGGCGTAAGGGAGCCCCATGACCGCATGGGTAACCACATTGAAACAGCGGCCGAAGAACTGGCGATAAAGAGGCTGGCGAATGGATTGGCGCGTGCGCTCAAGCCAACGCGAGCCGATGGCGATGTCTGCGCCGGAGGCGAGGGCGGCAAAAAGCCCGTCGGCTTCTTCGATTGGAGCCGAGAGATCGGCATCGGTAAACATGACGATCTCGCCAAGCGAGTGCAGAATGCCGTTGCGCACGCTGTAGCCTTTGCCGCGGTTGCCGGGGTTCTGAAGCATGCGGACTTCTGGTGCATTTGCGGCGAAGGCCTGAACGATTTCAGCGGTGTCATCATGCGAGCCGTCGTTGACCACGACAACTTCGGCGTTCCAGCCACGCTGGCGAATGCAGGCGACGACAGCCTGAAGCGCGCCGCCGATGCGGGCGGACTCGTTATATGCCGGGATGACGATGCTGTAATGCGGGTAGCTCATTTGGCTGTTGTGCGTGTCGAAGGTCTAACGATCAATGTACCGTATGCCGACGAGCCGGCTGGGTACGACGGTGTGCTGGCCAACCGGCTGGGTTCCTATGCCGGGTGAAAGGCTCGAATTCTGGAGCCGGAATGAGGGGATTTGGCGATGCTGGAGGGGGCTGATTGGATGGCTGAGGCTCGGCAGGCCGGAGGGGTATAATCGGCCAACTTGCTGATGCGCAAAGGATAATTTCTAAGAAGGGGCTTGCATTTTCGAGATTTCCTCGGCACAATCCGATTATGCTGGATGCGGAGGTTGAACGGCGATGACTAAGGCGGACCTGGTGGAGAAGGTGACCAACCTGGGCGATTTGACCCGGCGCGACGGAGAGGTGATTGTCGAAACCATCTTCGCTTCAGTGATTGGCGCCCTGCAAAGTGGAGACAAGATCGAGATTCGCGGCTTCGGCTCGTTTCGTATCCGCCAGCGCAAACCCCGCATCGGCCGCAACCCCAAGACCGGCGCACGCGTCGACGTTCCCGCAAAGAAAGTTCCCTACTTCAAGCCGTCAAAGGAACTGCGTGACCTGGTGAATCCGGGCGAGGCGAAAGCGTAGTAGAGCCGGCTTCAAATCTCAATCCAAATTTCCTTCTCGTCAGGATTCCCCTCTTGTCAGGGGGAGCGGTGTTTCCGCGCCTCTCGGATACCGACGGCCGCCATCATGCGGCCGGCGTGGCCGTGGGAGCCGCGGTGGGAGAAGTAGAGATCGGGGTGGCATTGCGTGCAGCCGCCAACGATCTGGATGGATGCTGGAGCGAGGCCGGCGGAGAGAAGCTGGCGACGGTTGGCTTCAATGAGATCGACGTGAAGGCTGGGACCGATGGGTGAGTGGCCGGGCGCGCGCTGGGTGAGGAAGAGCATAGGGTATTTCTTGCGCACGGGGTCGGAGTCGTAGACCTCGCGAAAGAGGTCGCGCGCGTAAGAGAATTGCGAGTCGAATTCCGAGAGCACCTCTTCACCGACGGCGTAACAGCAGATGCCGATGCCGGGACCGATGGCGGCGATTAGATCTTCGGGATGAGATCCGAAGGTGAGGCGCATCTGGCCGATGCCGGATTCGACGATGCGCTTCAGAGTTCCGCGCCAGCCTGCGTGGAAGGCGGCGACGGCTCGGCGCTTGCGGTCGACAACCAGAACGGGAATGCAGTCGGCGGTTTGGATGGCGAGGAGCAGGCCGGGCTCGGCGGTCATTTGCCCGTCGGCTTTGAGCGGCTGCTTGCGGGCGGCGTCTGCGCCGGCAGCATGAACGATTCGATTGGAATGAAATTGGCGCAGCGAGATAAGCGGCGTTGCGGGATCGGACGTGACGGCTTCAGCGAAGAGCCTGCGATTGCCGAGAACGGTTTCGCGATTGTCAGAAGCAGTGATGCCGAGGTTCAGCTCGCCGTGCGCGCCTTCGACGGAGTAGGCGCGACTCAGGCCGCCTTTGCGCGTGGAGAACCCCGCCCAGAGCCAGGGAAAGTCCCAGCCAGGGACTGGAAGCCACTCGACGCCATTGGCGGAGCGGCGAGGCCGAGGCGCGGGAGTAATGAGTTCTTCAGGAGCATTGCGGGCGATGCTCGGGTTGCGGATGGGACGCGTGCCTCGGGCGGGAGCGTTGCGCGGACGTGGAGAACTTTGGCGGCGCTTGGTTTGGGCTAGCCCCATTTTTGAAAGGCGACGATCCAATCCCTTAAGTGCCTTGAGTGCGGAGGCGGAGGAGGGCTTTTTGCGGGAAGGAGAAGGCATTGTTATTTCAATTTTAGAGGCAAGGCGGTTTGAGGGGACGACGCAGGATGGGGAGCATATGGGCCTACCTTCCGGTAGGCCCGCTCGAGAGGCAGTTTAGGGAGGGTAACCAGGGGGGTTTTTTGAGAAGAGGTTCCGAAGAACCCTCAAGAGAGAGTTTACGAATTGCTTTGGCGGGACATTTGGGGAAGCCTCTGCTAGTTATTTACATAGATGCGCTTTTATGAAAAGAGTTGCAAGGGGTAATTCAAAGAATGAGACGGCGGCTTGTGGAAATGGCGCCGTTATTGCACGCGCGGCACGTCGTCCGGCCCAAAATGGGCAAACTGTCTGAAAATACAGGGGTAAATTGGTCACTTTTGAGGTGTGAAGAGGGCGCTGGCTCTCATGGCCTGTCTTTGGGCCGGGCGACCTTTTCCACAAATCCGGTGATGACGTCTACGGGCAGGAAGCGGACAAAAAACGAGCGGAGCTTGCCTGTGAGGTTGGTGCTGACGGTGTGCTGACCGTGCGCGAGAGCGCTGATGCCGATGCGCGCGACGTCTTCAGCTGATTGCTGATTTCGGTTCAAGAACTGGTTGGCATGGGCGACGTCAATGAATTCGCTTTCCGTGGTTCCGGGACAGAGCGCCGTGACTTTCACGCCGAACTTAGCAACTTCAGCTCCGACACCGAGGGCGAAAAAGCGGTCGAAGGCCTTGGTGGCTGCATAGGTGGAGAGGTAAGTGACCGGCTGAAAGCTGGCTGCGGACGCAACGACGAGCATCCAGCCGCGGCGACGCTCGACCATGCGCGGAAGGAAGAGGCGCGAAAGGCGAACGACAGCTTCGCAGTTGACGCGGACCATGCTGAATTCCTGATCGGCATTGTTGGTGATGAATGCGCCGTACTGTCCGAGGCCGGCGTTGTTGATGAGGACGTCGACGACGAGGCCTGCGCCCTCAGTCGCATCGAAGATTTGTTGCGACGCCGCGGGATCAAAGAGGTCGGCGACCACGATGCGCGTTTCTGTACCCTTGGCGCTAAGCTCGGCGGCGAGTGCATCAAGGCGATCGCGGCGGCGCGCGGTGAGGATGAGGTTCGCACCGCGGCTTGCAAGTTCGCGCGCGAGGGCCGCGCCGATTCCGGAGCTGGCCCCAGTGATTAACGCCCATTTGCCTTGAAAGTCGGAGGTCTTCGCCATTGCTTCATGATGACAGATGACGGGGATGGAGACAGTTCACGATTCGCAGTTCACAGTTCATAGTTCGTAGTTCGCAGTTCGCAGTTCGCGGTTCGCGGGGGTTCGTGCTGTCCCACCCTAAACGCAAGATGCGCGTTTAGGATGGGGCAACCATCTCTTGTGCTGAGCGGCCCGCGCCGGAGGTTGTTATTTGGAGAGCGTGCGAATGTAGATGACGAGGTTCCAAACCTCGCTGTCGGTGGCTCGGCCTTTGGATTCGGGAGGCATCTTGCCTTTGCCGACGCGAATGACGTTGAACAGCTCCCAGTCCTCCTTGCCGGCGAGTGCTTTGGGATCAGTCCAATCATCGAGGGTAAGCTCCATGTTGGTGGCCAGATCGGTCTTGCCGTTTCCTTTGTCTCCGTGACACATGGCGCAATCCATTCGATACAGGGCCTTGGCTTTGGCCTGTGATTCGGCGGTAGGGTTGACGGGATTCTTGACCGGCGCTGCCGGCGGAGGCGCCGCGGTTTCAGGGGGAGTAAGGGCGGGCGCTGGCGTAGGCGCTGGCGTCGTAGCAGGAGCTGGCGCCGGCGCGGTCTGTTGCTGACTGCCACCAGGAAGCGGCAAACACGTTATGGCCAACAGGGCCACTGCAAAGAACAGTAGAAATGATTTCGGCATGAAAGCCTCCTCGCAAGATGCCGATGAAGGAGCACCTATTGAATTGAGCGGAATTCTGCGAGGAATTATAGGCCGTATGGATGGGAAGGGCTATGCAGCCGGGCACAGTGATGCGTGTCAGGGTATACCGACGTATACGATCTAGTGCATGCCACCGCCACCGCCGCCGGCGCCGGGCTTGTTCTTGTTGAGGAGAAAAGCAAGGCCGACGAGAACGATGGACGCATAGGAAAGCTCCATGTAGACATCCTGGTAGCCCTGCATGCGCGCCTGAGCCAGCATCTGGTTGTAAATCTGAGCCAAGGCGAGTCCGGCTCCGTTGGCGACGCCGAATGCATGATTGTATGCGCCAGTGAGCGCCCGTTGATACTGATCAAAAGCGATGGTTCCGGGGAGCATGGCCTGCTGCAGATGCTGCTCATGCCACATGGCGCGGCTGGTGACCTGGGCGTTGGTGATGGCGATCAAAATAGAGCCGCCGATGTTGCGAACGAAGTTGATGAGCCCGGAGACCTGGTTGCTCTGCTCTTTCGGCATTCCCACGTAGGCCGCGTTGGTGATGGAGATGAAACAGAACGGCAGCGGAAACATTTGCACGACGCGCAGCCAAGAAGCCTCAGCAAAGCTCATCTGGAGATTGGTGATGTTTGCCGCGTAGCGGAAGGTGATGACGAGCATGATGAAGCCGAAAGCGGCGAGGTAGCGCGCGGAAATTTTCCCGGTGGCAATGCCGGCAAGGGGCATCATGATGACAAGCGTGAGGCCGCCGTAGGTGAGAGCGAGGCCGGCGGTTGTGGCGTTGTAGCCGAGCAACTGCTGCGTGAATTGCGGCTGCAAAACGGTGTTGGCATTGAGCACGCCGCCCACCAGCATCATGAGGAAGCAGCAGATGGCGAAGTTTCTGTAGCGGAAGAGGCGGAGATTGATGAGCGGATCTTTCTTGTTCCACTCCCAGAGAAAGAGGCCGACCAGGCCGACGACGAACAGGACTCCGAAGACACAGATGAAGGGCGAGGAGAACCAGTCATTCTCTTCACCCTTATCGAGCATGATCTGCAAACCGCCCATGGCCAGCGTGAGAAAGCCGAGACCGACGTAATCCATGTTGCGCAGGCGCGAACGATCGGCTTTGATCCACGGCGGATCTTCGACGAGGCGCGTGACGAGGATGAAGGCGAGGATGCCGACAGGAATATTGATGAAGAAGATCCAGCGCCAGGAGAAGTTGTCAGTGATCCAGCCGCCGAGGGTGGGGCCGATGGACGGCGCGAGCACGGCGACGAGCCCGTAAAGAGCAAATGCCTGGCCGCGCTTCTGCGGCTCGAACGAATCGGCCATGATGGCCTGCGCCATGGGCTGCATGCCGCCGCCGAACATGCCCTGAAGCACGCGACAAAGAAGCAGGATGGGCAGGGAGGGAGCTATGCCGCACAGAAAGCTCGCGATAGTGAATCCGGTAATGCACAGGACGAAGAAGTTGCGCCGACCGATGACCGAAGAGGCCCAGCCGCCGAGCGGGAGAACGATGGCGTTGGAGACGAGGTAGCTGGTGAGCACCCATGTGGCCTCGTCTGTGCTCGCGCCCAATGAGCCGCCAATATGCGGCAAAGCAACGTTGGCAATGGAAGTGTCGAGCACTTCCATAAACGCGGCGAGAGCCACCGCCATTGCAATCAGCCACGGATTTACCCTCGGCTTCCAGATCGCATGCAGGTCGACATTGGGATTCTGCATCTGAGCCGGCTTGGCAGCGGGATTGGCGGGCAGAGCAGGCAATGTGGAGTCGATCGCGGACAACAGTTTTCTCCTGGGTAATCTGGAGCTTTGTTTCGTACAAGAGCCGGGGTAGTGCGGCGTCAAACGAATCGCGAGTGCTTCTATCTAGATTCGCATAAAGCCAGATTGGGTGCAGGGATTCGATGGTTTCGGTTTCGGTTGGTGAGACCTGAGGGCGCAGGACGAGGGCTGGATGGCGGGCAGTTTAAAAGAAATTTCGCTCCGGGGCTAAAGCCATGAATCATTTTCCTCTGTTTTATGTACGGGCTGAAGCCCGTACCCTTCAAGCTGAAGCCCCCACCTTTCAAGCTGGCCGACTACCAAAGAATGGCTGATGGGGCTCGGCTTACGGAAACTCAGCGAGCTTCTGGATGACGCGCGGCTGCGGAGTTGCGGCGCCGCCGGCATCGTCGATGACGTGAGAGATTTCGCCAAGGTTATCGAGCGCGATGGTCGTCATGTGATGGAAGCGCACGTCGGGATTGATCGGAACCTCGATAGCGCGCGTGAGCACGACGTCGGGATGGCGGAAGACAGAGTAGACGCCGAGGCCCCAGGCTTCGTGGCTCGCAACTCCGGCGGCGACTTTGTAGGAAGCCCACCCATTGATGCGCTGGCCCTTGGCGTCAACCCCGCTCGAATAACTTGCCTGGTCAGGGGGATCGTAGGGGATTTCAGATTGATAGAAATAAGTGCGTCCGGCGTTGCCGTTCCACAACACTTGATATTGCTGGTGGTGCTCGACGAAGAGGCCGTAAGCCGTGACGCGGTTGCCGTTGACTACGATGCCGTTGGCGCTGGTGTTCAGGTTCCAGCCAACGCCTGAGCCGTGGTCGGCGCGCCAGATCCAGGTGTGATCGACGATGGTGTCGTTCGAGTTGATGCGCAGGTTGACGACGGCGCGGCCCACGCCTGCTCCGCCGACGCGGAAGAAAATGTCGGCGAGCTCAATGGGGTTGCGCGCGTGATTCGCGTGGCGGCCTTCTGGCGCCGACTTCAGGTCCGACTTCAAGGAGCACCGGGGATTCCACTGGACCGGCATCGATGAGGAGACCGGCGACAATCACACCATCCACATCGGCGGTGGTGAGTGCGGCTGTGCCCTGGGTGGGCTTGAGGGTGGCGAACCCGAGGCCGAGGACGATGGTGTTCGGATGCGTGACGCGAATCGGTTCGGTGAGTTCATAGATGCCGGGAGCGAAGAGGAGATTTTTGCCAGACGCGAGTTGCGCGTTGATTGCGGCAGCAGTGTCGCCAGGATGCACGATGAAAAAGCTGTTGAGTGGGATGGAGCGGCCGGGAGTACTGCCTGCGCGCCAGGTAATGCCGAAGCTATCATGGCGCAGCGCAGGCACGCGGACGAGATAGTTTCCGCGCGCGTCGACATAAAGAAATGGTTTTTCGCGCACGACGGGCACGCTGGCGACTTTGGTGTAAGGCGGCGAAGGCCATTCGCCAGCGGGAGGAGAGACGTCGCCGACAAAGACCATATTCCAATTGGAGCCGGTCCAGCTGCCCCACTGGCTGTTGCGCGCGATCCATTGCTGTTGCGAACCGGAGTCGACGTTGCCGTCGATCACGGAATCCGACATCCAGCCGCCGCTGGCCCAGCCGTGATTCTGATGAAGCACAAGATTGCCGTAGATGTGCATGCGGCGGAACGGCGCGGCTTGGGAGACGGCCCACTGCATGGTGCCGCCCGAAGGAGTGACGGAGAAGTCCTCGACGCTCGCCAGAATGTGCATGTGGCGTTATTGCGCGGCAGGCTTGCGTCAGCATGAACGTTGCCGGTGATGTGGACGGCATCGGGCGTAGCGCCAAGACCGAGGACCTGCGTGTAGAAACCAATAGGAACGTCGACGTTATAGTTACCGGGCAAGAAGAGCATGGCGTAGCGCGCCGTGCCGAATTCACTGTGCTGCTGAATCGCGTAGACCTTGTCGATCTGCTGCTGAATGGCAGCGGAGGACATGGATGGATCGAAGACAAATACGTTGGGACCGAAGTCGGGAGCTTGCGGAGCCGCCGAGAGACTAGCCGGCGCGAGAGCAAGCAACGAGGCAAGAATGAAGATTTTATGGTTGGCGGTCATCCCCGGCAATTTTACTCTGACTCTCTGGAACGATTCGCCGGCGCGATGGACGGGGAGATGGATGAGGAAATCTGCCCGCTCCACGGCGAGCGGGAATGTACATTGGGATGAAGGATATTGCCATGCGCCGCAGAACATTTATACAGACGATTCCATTGGCAGCCGCCGGAACGGCCGCTGCACTGAAAAGTAATGCAGCCGGACTGGGCCAAAGTGGCGCAGTCAAAAACGGATCGGGGCAGAGCGGACCGGTAGAGGCGGGGCTGGAAAAAACGGGGGAACTGCCGAAGTTTCAGCCGCCGGGCGCGGAGCAATTTATTCGGCCCGACGTTCATGCGGGCGATCGGCCTTCTGGCGCGAGCTTTGCCACACGATCGCCCGCATTGGGCCTGAATGGGGCTGCCGGGACGGCGCATCCGCTGGCGACGCAGACGGCGATTGCGATGCTGAAGCGCGGAGGGTCCGCTGTAGATGCGGCGGTGGCTGCGAATGCTGTGCTCGGGTTTGTTGAGCCGACGAGCAGCGGGCTGGGCGGCGATTGCTTTGCGTTTGTGTGGGACCCGGAAGCGAGCAAGCTCATGGGTATGGCGAGTTCAGGGCGGTCGCCGAAGGCGCTGTCGCTGGCGACGGTGCGGTCGCGCGCGGTGAGTGGACACATTCCGTCAGTGGGCGCATTGAGCGTTTCAACTCCCGGCGCGCTGGACGGTTGGTGGACGCTGCACCAGCGCTACGGAAAGCTGAAGTGGGCGGAACTATTCGAGCCTGCGATCGCTGCGTGCGAGGGCGGCGACCCCACGCCGCAGATCATTGGCTACTACATCAAGGGCAATATAGAATTCTTCGCGCGCGCAGGGTCGGCAATTGAAGAGACGGCCAACGCGATGAAGACGTACTTGCTGCCAAACGGCGTTGCGCCGGGCGAGTATGACGTGCGGCGCAATCCGGATCTGGCACGCACTTACCAGATGATCGCCGCGGGTGGGCGCGACGCTTTTTACGACGGTCCGATCGCGCAAACGATCGATGCGTATTTCAAGCGCATCGGCGGATGGCTTTCCGCAGAAGACTTGCGCGAGCATCATGCGGAGTGGGTTGAGCCGCTGGTGACGAAGTATCGCGGCGTGG
The DNA here is from genome assembly GCA_963773915.1 of uncultured Acidobacteriaceae bacterium. GTDB lineage: Bacteria > Acidobacteriota > Terriglobia > Terriglobales > Acidobacteriaceae > Telmatobacter. Next base: position 130,573 of record CAVZCY010000010.1, on the reverse strand, counting down.
ACGTTTATGGAATGCCCGCGAATACGCAGGGGCTGGCCACGTTGCAGATGCTCAACATCATTGAGAATTTTGACATGCGCGGCTACGGGTACCAGTCAGCGCAATCGCTGCAGGTGCAGATTGAGGCCAAGCGGCTGGCATACGAGGATCGGGCGCGGTACTACGCCGATCCGCACTTTGCGAAGATTCCGATTGCGTGGCTCAACTCAAAGGAGTATGCGAAGGAGCGGGCAAAGCTGATCCGGCTGAACGCGATCAACGAGCATGTGTCGCCGGGGCAGGCGCCGAGCCACGGCGATACCACTTACTTCACGACGGCCGACAAAGACGGCATGATGGTGTCGATTATCCAGTCGAATTTTCGCGGAATGGGGTCGGGGCTTGTGGCGGACGGGCTCGGATTCATGTTTCAGGATCGCGGGCAATTATTTTCGCTTCAGGATGGTCATCCGAATATTTATGCGCCGGGGAAACGGCCGTTCCAGACGATTATTCCGGGATTTGCGGCGAAAGACGGCGTGCCGTGGCTGTCGTTTGGGGTGATGGGCGGCGACATGCAACCACAGGGGCAGACGCAGATTATCTTGAACCGCGTTGATTACGGATTGGATGTGCAATCCGCGGCCGATAGTCCGCGCTGGCACCACGAAGGATCGTCGCAGTCAATGGGCGAGGATCGGCCGGGCATGGGACCGCGCGGGATGCTGCGATTGGAAGCGGGCGTTCCGGCCGCGACGCGCAAGGCGCTCGCCGATCTGGGTTGGCCGCTGGGCGAGAGCGACGGCGGCTTCGGCCGCTACGAGTGCATCGAACTGCGCAAGCAGGGCGCGGATCGCGTTTATGCAGCCGGCAGCGAGATGCGTTGCGATGCGGTTGCACTGGCGTACTAGACCGAGCCTAGGATGTCGGCGCGGCCGGCGTGAGTTGCGACTCGATGGTGTTGTACTGATCCTGCGTGAGGGGCAGCACTTTTGTGCCCTGCGGCGTGACTTCAATCTGAGCAGGCGCGGACGTGGTGGGCCCGGCAGCAGTTGAGCCGTTGGGCGTGAGCGCGATCGCACCCGAGATCAGATCGACTTCGAGCGAATTGCCTGCCGGGTTCACTTTTGCGATGAACTCAGTGCCGCGGATACCGACTCCAACGAACGAAGTATTAATGCGGACGTCGCCGGGATGGTTCTTCTCGATTAATCCGCCAACATATTGAAACATGCCCTCAAGAAACCTGTAGCTCGCTTTGTTCGAATTGCCGTCGGGATCGTAGACATAGTCGTCGACCTTCAGCTTAGTATTTTCTGCCAGCGTGAACTCGGTGTTGTCATCGAAGAGAATGGAGGCCTTGCCGCCGGGGCCAGTTTGAATCGTGTCGTTCAGGCCGATGGTGTCACCGGGTTCAAGCGGAACGGGCGTTGGGGTTCCGGCGTGAATGACGGTGACGGGTCCCTGAGTGGCGGTCTGAGCGACACCGATTGGTGTCGACGAAGGCTCGGGCACCGGGTTTTGGGATACGACGGGCACCTGTCCAAGTGCTTGCGCGCCGCGGCCCTGCGAGTAGCCGAGCGTGCCCTGCATCAGGTTTGTGACGCTTGTGCTTGAACCTTCGCCGGCCGGGAAGGTTTGCGGCTCGCCGTAGGAAGCGCGGATGAGCCGCGCGTTGCCGCGAGTGTTGCTTGCGTTGGCGGTCGGCGATGGCAGGATGCGAATTTGCATCACGTTGTTGGTGTTCATGTTGCCGCCGGCGATGAGCAGCTTCATGTAGACCTGGTCCTTGACGCGTTCGGTCCACGGACCGGTTTCAGCTTTCACAGGCGTGTAGAGGCCGCTTTCCTGGCCCTGAAAAAGCGTCTGCTCACGAAGCTGGTCGTTGGTGTTTTGACGTGTAAGGATTGCGCGCTGGCGTTCAGCATCGAGAGCGAGCTGGCCCGGCGGGCCCATTTTGGCGAGCATCGCGTCAAGCGGCGGAAGCTGTGCGGCTTTCGCGGCGCTGTTGTAAGTGGATTCAAGATTCACGATGAAATCGCTGGTGATTTCGCTCTTGAAGTCGGGAATGACCTGGTCGACGATGGCCTGATACGACTTTGGCATCTGGGAGTAGGTGAGGCCGGACTGGATGGTCCATGAGATGGCCTGCAGCGTATTCGGATTGATGTGATATTGCACGGTTCCGCGCCAGATGAGGGCGCCGATTGCGCCGGCGGCTTTGCCCTCGTAAGGCCCGAGCACGTAGGCGACGCCAGCGCCCGGCTCGTGAACAGAATATTCGGAGCAGAAATCAAGCGTGTTGATGGTGTAGTCGCCGGGAGCGAGCGGCTGATTGAGCTGGTCGGCGGTGAGTTGGAGCGGAGTGGGGCTGAACAGGCCGCCGGGGAGCGTGGTCACGGTGGGATAAACGTCTTTGGCGTTTAACGTGAGCGGGAGCTGGTTGTTGAGCAGAGTTTCGATTGCAGCTTCGGCGGCTTTTTCCTTGGCGGCGTTCTCGAGAGCAGCGAGGGGGTTCTGGGCGGCGCAGAAAATCGGAAGGGCTGTTGACAGAACAATTACAAATACTACGGCTGACCTGCGAATCTTCATCTCAGTCTTCCCCCGGAAAGCCGGATTGCAGCAGGGCTGCCAGACACGGCTTCAAAGCAACCCGCGCAGGGTGAACATACTGGAATCAACGGTGTGAGTCAATGAAAGGTCGACGAGTGAAAAGACAAAAGAGCTTCGCTCAATAGAAGAGATACTTGCGCCAGCGGTCGTCGCTGCGGCCCAACATGCGCATGATTTGGCGGCTGGTGTGGAGCGAGAAGGGGCGCGGCTCGCGGAGCAGGATCATGTCGTCGATTTCGCTAAGCAGGCGGTTGCCCTTGTGGCGATTGCACTCGTGGCAGCAGGCGACGAGATTCTCCCAAGTGGAACTGCCGCCGCGCGAGCGAGGGACAACGTGATCGAGAGTAAGCTCGCTAGGCGGCATGGCCTCAGCGCAATACTGGCAGGTGTTGCGGTCGCGCAGCAGAATGTTTTTGCGCGAGAGGGCGCGCGTCTGGTGAGGGATGCGGCGGTACTCAAGCAGGCGGATAACCGAGGGCATGGCGATGATGGTGCGCTGCGCATGGAGGGAGAGGCCGTGCTCCTCCTCAGTGCGCGCGATGCCCTTGAGCACCAGCACGAGTGCGCGGCGCGCGCCGCAGATGTTGATCGGCTCATAAGAAGCGTTCAACACGAGAACCGGCATCTGCAAAATGTGCGCGTGAACGTGCGGCGAGGGACCGTGGTCGGCAGCCAGCACGACTGCCTTAGCGATCGCCTTCTGCTTGCGCGCGTGAATCATGGCTTTTCCCAACGACATCTCTTTTCCCCTGGGCTAAAAAGATGTTTGCTCCAACTCGATCGATGAATCCGGGTTCAAATCTGTTGCGCGCATTGGCTCGCCGAACGGGCCTTCGTTGTCTGGCTCGGCGGGGTCTTCCTCGCCTGCGAAATCGAAATTGCGTCCAAATGGCACAGAGCGCTGAGCACGCGCCAGCGTTGCAACCCAAACTGAAGCTGCGCCCGCTTTGAGCAATGTTTGAGCGGTGGCTCGCGCAGTGGCTCCGGTGGTGAGAATGTCATCGACGACCAAAATGTGCTGCGCTGCTACTTGAGACGGATCTGAGACAGAGAAGGCGTTACGCACATTCAGGCGGCGCTGGCGTGGCGTGAGTCCGGCCTGGCTGCCCGTGGCGCGCAGGCGCATAAGCGCGCTGGGGGCGAGCGTAAGCCGCCATTGCGGATGGCTCTTGCGCAGGAATCGAAGCGCCTGTGCAGCAAGCGAGCGGGACTGGTTGAATCCGCGCTCGGCGTACTTGATGCGGTGCAATGGCACAGGAATCACGAGCAGATCGCCGGGTGCCTCATCGGCGAGTTGCGCGATCGCATTGGCCAGCATCTGCCCAAGCCGTTGCGCGGCCGGATGCAGGCGGCCGTATTTGAGCGCGTGGATGGCCTCACGCATGTGGCCCTGGTAGAGGCCGTAGGAAACGGCGCGGACAAAAGGCGGCGGCGCCAGGCGGCAGGCACGGCAAAGGGTTGAAGGCATGGACTTTGCAGGCGAGACTAGTTTGTCGCCGCAGCGGGCGCAGGCGGGACCTTTTTGGGCGGAGAATTCTGACCAGCAGACAGGGCAAATTGGAACAGAAGAGAGTTGCGGCAGAGGTTGGCCGCAAAGATCACACGAGGCGGGGAGCAGGGCGCAACTTAAACTATCGATTGGACTTCGGAGCACACGGACCACTGCACGCCACCGCGTTGTCTGCGCTAGCGGAACTTCGGCGATGCGGATGGCGGTGTCTCTTGAGAAGACGCACCTCGCTTCGGGTCAAGAACCGAACCGATGCAGCCCGATGGGGCAAGTATAGCGCAGAGTTGAGTTGGAGTTCCACGGGGGGTAGAGCGGGCTGCGGAGATGCGAGAGGGGGCGCGGAGAAAACGAGAACGGACAGCGAACTAGAGCACGCCGCACGATAATTCGCTGCCCGCGTGTGGCGAATCTTCCCGATTTGGATGAAGTGTCAATTTAGTTGCGGCCGCAGGCTTTGTTGAGCCTGCGGCCGATGGCTTTCGTCGACTTTAAGTAATTAGGCCCAGTTTAGCCGTGATGCGCGTGCTCACGATCGGCCTCACGCTGACGCGCGCGTTCCTGTTCTCTGCCCTTCTCTTGCTCGTGCTCACGGTTGACATTCGCACCGGCATCGCGGGCCGCGTCCTTCACCTGGCCCACGACCTTCTGCGTTTTGCCCTTGATCTGCTGAGCGGCGCCTTCGACCTGAGCGTCGGTGTTGCCCGTCCACTCGCCGACCTGGCGCTTCGCACGTCCTGCGGCATCGTTGATTGCACCTTTTACGCGATCCTTATCCATGATCCACCTCCGTGGTTTTTTGCGGTTTGACGAACTTCGTTATCAACTTCGATTTACTTAGCGGACCCGGTTGATGCCCTAGATGAAGGGGCGCGACAGGCGCTGCGAGAAATTCTGCGCTTGAGGGGGTTCGCGCTTAAACAGTCCTGCGTCCCGTGACCAGCTGGATCACAAGCACTACGAGCGCAATCACGAGAAGGATGTGAATGAATCCGCCGAGGGTGTATGACGTGACGACGCCAAGCAACCACAGCACGAGAAGGATGACAAAGATAGTCCAAAGCATTGTTGGCCTCCTTGAGGATTCTTCCTCAACCACTCCCGCTTTGACGCCGGGGTGCGCGCGGGGGTTGTGCGCTGCGCAGCGAATTACGAAAACCGCGCAGAACATCAATATATGCAGCATATGCGGCGATTAATATGCGGCTACCAAACAGGCAACTACTGCACCGATGCGATGCAACCAGCACGCGATTGCAGGCATCAGGCACGAAAATTAAGCACGGAAATTGCTGAAGATTATGATTGCGGGATTTGTGGTCGAGTGAATTTGTCTAATCTGTCTTGGGCTGAATTCTGTCGTCGGTTGAATCTCTGCGCGGTCATGCAGCCGCGAACATGCGATTCAGCATCACAGCAGAGGGTCTGTATGAACAACTTTCGCACGGAAACTGAGAGGAGATCGACATGCTATTGCTGATTATTCTGATCCTGCTGATCTTTGGATTCGGGTATGGCGGGTACCGCATGGGGCCAGGTTGGGGATACTACGGCGGAGGCGGCATCAGCCTGCTTCTCACGATTGTGGTGATTCTGCTCTTACTGAAAGTGATCTGAGGTGAGCGCTGCGAAGCGCGGCTGCGAAACGCGGCGGCGAGGCGCGAATCGACAAGAGCGTTCCCATTCGCGGAAGGGAGTGGGAGCGCTCGAGTTGATTTTCAAATTGGGTTTGGGGCTCAAAATTGGGGCTCGACCCAGAGCCCGATTCTGCCCTCAATTTGTCAGTGTGGCTGATTCTTTGAGTGCGCCGGAGCCGGGGTTTTGTCCGCGTTCAGAACCGTTTCGCCGGCCGTAATCGTGTCGCATTTCAGATCTTCGATGTGCGCAGTTCCGGTGGCCCAGAACACCAGGATCTGGAACGCGCCCGCGATCCCAACCAGGACGCCGATTGGCAGTGGTACCCGAATAAGATAGAAAACCACGAAGCCGAGCAGCATGGCCGCGGCGACGCCACCGCGAAACTGCGAAATGGTGGATTGACGATCGTATTCCGTCAACAGCGCCGGATGGCTCTCGCGTATCTCGATCAGAACCGGATCTAGGCTCTTACAACCCGCCTGCTCTGCGCCGGTGGTATTGTGATGTTTTCCTTTGGCGTCTGCTTTGGCCTTCATGATCTTGCGCCAGGCTTTCCAGTTGTCAGGGAAGTAGGCTAACTGAGCCATCACATGCCCGGCTGTATAGCATGCCACTAATCCCAGAGTCAGCCCCAGCCACGCCGGAACCTTGTACGGCTCAAAGAAATACTGCACATCGTGGAGCGAGAATCGCCGGCAGAACAGACCGATGGCGAGGAACACTGCTCCGGGCAGCGCGTACCCAAAGACATCCCGCAGTATCAAAAAGTTCTTGGTCAGCTCGGACATAAATCCGGGCCAGCTTCCGGAATTTCCGCCGCCGCTATCGTCTGATTTTGCCATTGGTCGAAAATGCTACTACCGGCCCGGGGCAGGGTCAAGATTCATCAATCATCAAAGGTGCTCGAAGCGGGAATCGAAAATGCTCGAAGCGCGAATCAAACGTGCTCGAAGCGGGTGTGGACGAAGACCGTACACGTCACCGCCGCCATTACTCCCATCGGAAAACTTTAGCCGAGAGCGCCGTAAACAGCAGGAAGAACATGATCAGCATCACCACATCCGTAATGTGGGCAGACCATGGGTCGCCTACCCAAATGCCTTGCAGCAGGCTTACGGCGTAGTTCATCGGCGAGAAGCGCGCCAGCACGCGGAGCGCGGGCGGGAAGGATGCAACGGGCGCAAACAAACCTGAAAGCCCGACCATGGGATACAGCACCACCGCTCCGACCGGTTGTGCGAATCGCGCAGTGGGAACAATGCTTGCGATGACGAAACCGATTGACAGTATGCTCCAGGTGCTGATTATCAGTGCAACTGTGAAGGAGAAGATCGGAGGGTGGACGCCGGCTGGAATGTAGCGCTTGCCCGCGATATACATGAGCAGCAGTGACGCCGCGGTAAGCAGCAACTTTACAAGGACGTGCGCGCTCAGGATGGTTTGCGGCCTCAGCGGAGTGGCGCGCAGCCTCTTGAGGATGCCTCCCTCGCGGTAAATGGAAATGATGGTCACCAGCGATAACACTGCGCTGATGACAATCAGAATCGACGCCATAACCGGAAGGCCGACCCGCGCGAAATTGCCCATCGAAACTGCCGGCCCTTTTGAGGCTATCGTTCGGCCAACCAAGACAAACGCTAACACCGGCACCACAATGGTCCCGATCGCCCCCAGCGGCTCGCGCATGAAGATCTTGATTTCAATCCAAGTGAGTTTACCCAGGCCACGCAGCATCGTAATTCTCCCTATTCGCGAATGGAGCGCCCGGTCAGCTTGAGAAAAACGTCCTCAAGGTTGGGAAGAATGGCGCGAAAATCGGTGACTCGCACCCGATTCTCTGAAAGGCAGTGAATCACTTCAGTCACCAGGTCGCCGCGTCCGTAAATCGTAAACCTGCTCCCATCGCGCTCCACTCTTTCCACGCGCGGAATCGAGTTGAAGGGTTCCGCCGCGGCGGGATCGCTGACTTCAACCACAACCGAACGTTCGGGACAATGCCGGAGCACCAGGTTCGTGGGCGTGTCGATGTCGATGATGCGCCCATGCTCCATAATGGCCACGCGGTCGCACAACCTTTCAGCCTCTTCCATCAAATGCGTCGTGAGAAAGACCGTCTTTCCGCGTTCGCGAATTCCTCGCACCAGATCCCAGATGGCGTGGCGCGCCTGCGGATCGAGACCGGTGGTCAGCTCGTCAAGAAACACTATCTCCGGATCGTTGATGAGCGCCAGCGCGATGAACAGACGCTGCTTCTGGCCGCCAGAGAGATTCATGAACCAGGCGTTGCGCTTGTCCTCAAGACCGAGCTGCTCGAGAAGCCGGTCGCTATCAGCGGTATTTTTTCGATAGAGCGAGGCCCAGAGGTCGACTGCTTCCCAGACCTTAATTCGCTTCTGCAACTGCGCCTGCTGCAGCTGCACGCCGATGCGGTTCTGAAGTTTGTAGACGTCGCGGAAGGGGTCGAGCGCCAGAACTGCGATGGAGCCGCGATCGGGCTTGCGCAGTCCCTCAATGCACTCCATTGTGGTTGTTTTACCGGCTCCGTTTGGCCCTATCAGGCCGAATATCTCGCCCTCGTTGACTTCAAACGTGGCTTCTGCCACAGCGACAGTCTTGCCGTAGCTCTTGCGTACTCCCAACACCTGAATGACAGGGCGCATTTTGCCTGCGAAAGTTTAACTGGACTGATCGGCAGTGTATCTCAATGCCCGCCAGCGTGCGCGTCGGCTTTGCCTTTGAAGCGGCTGTAGACGAAGACGACGTAGCCGACGGCGAGAGCCATGCCGACGAGCCACCAGGCCAGGCCGACGGCGAGCGTGTGCGGGCCGGAGATGGCGCGGCTGAGGGTGATGTCGTTCGCGGCGCCGGTGGTGGCGGGCAGCAGTACCGGATAGAGCCCCCAGCACGCGCCGGCGAGCATGAAGAACAAATAGAGGCATGAGGCGAGGAAGGCTTTCAGTTGATCGCCCTTGCGATTCCAGAGGCGGACGGCCGCGAGCGATGCAATGACGCCCACGGGAACAATGAACGTGACGGGATAGTGGTAGTAGTTGTCGAGGCTTGCGGGGCGCACGGCGATGGTGGCGACCAGGCTGACAATTGTGAGGGCTATGAGAATGAACCAGAGGGGCGAGACGATGCGGCGGGCGCGCTGCTCCAGATCGCCAGAGATTTTGATCGAGAGCCACAATGCGCCATGCAGGGTGAGTGCGACGAGAGCAACGAGGCCGCCGATGACCGTGTACCAGTCGAGGATGCCGGGCAGGGCGCCGGGCTGCCAGTTGGTCCAGAGCGGCAGGAAGAAGTAGCCGTCGGCGTTGAGCGGAACGCCGCGGAGGACGTTGGCCAGGGCGGCGCCGTAAAAGATGGTGAGCAGAGCGCTGGAAAGGCCGAAGAGGCCGTCGAGGAGCGCGCGCCACACGCCGACATCGATGTGGTTGCGCAGCTCGAGGCTAGACGCCGCGCAGAATGAGCAGCCAGAGCACGATCATGAGCGGCAGATAGAAGCCGCTGAAGGCCGAGGCGTAGAGCAGCGGAAAGGCGAAGTAGAGCGTGCCGCCGCCGGCGAGCAGCCAGACTTCGTTGCCGTCCCAGACGGGGCCGATGGAGGCCAGCGTGGCGCGGCGCTCGGCTTCGTTTCGGACGAGGAAGAGATGCAGGACGCCGACGCCGAGATCGAAGCCGTCGAGGACGACGTAGCCGACGATCATTACGGCAACCAGCCAGAACCAGATAAAACCCATCATGAGGAAAGCCTTGATTTCAGTTGTTAGTTCTCAGTTCGTAGTTCACAGTTTGTAGTTCACGGTGTGTCAGGTCTCGCGCATAACGATTGCAGTTGTTCAATCTGCCGCGACGGATTCAATGGCAGGTTTCTGCGGCTCGGGGCCGTTGCTGATTTCGCGATAGATGAGGACGGTGAACAGCAGGCCGAGCAGCGCGTAGAGGCCCATGAAGCCCAGCAGGGTGAAGAGGCCGTTGCCGGCCGAGACGGTGTTGGAGTAGCCCTCGCTGGTGCGCATCAGGCCGTAGATGAGCCAGGGCTGGCGGCCCAGTTCGGCGGTCATCCAGCCGGCGGTGTTGGCGATGTAGGGCAGCGGAAAGCTGAGCAGGAGCGCCCACAAGGCCCAGCGCGATTTGAAGAGCCGGCCGCGCCAGAGCAGGAAGGCGGAGACGACCATGAGCAGCACGAACCACGTTCCGAGGCCGGCCATGATGTGGTAGGCGTAGAAGAGCAGCGGCAGCGCGGTGGGCCACTGGTCGTGCGGAAACTGATCGAGGCCTTTCACTTCGGCCTTGGTGGTGCCGTAGATGAGGAAGCTGAGGACGTTGTTGACCACGATGGGATTGTCGATCTGGCCGGTTTCTTCGTTGGGCTGGCCCATGAGCACGATGCCCGCGCCGGTTTCGGTCTTGAAGAGGCCCTCCATTGCGGCGATGGCGGCCGGCTGATATCTGCGCGACGTACTTGCCGTGCAGGTCGCCGGTGGGGAAGATGATGAGGATGGAGGAGACGACGCCGGCGATGACGCCGACCTTGAGGAAGATGCGGGCGTAGTCCTCGCGGTCGGCCTTCGAGCAGGTAAAACGCGCCGACGGCGGCCATGACGAAGGAGCCGGTGACGACGGCGCCGGTCATGTTGTGCATGTACTGGAGCAGTCCCCAGGGATTCAGGAGCAGTTGCCAGAAGCTGAGCACTTCAAAGTGGCCGTTGGGCATGCGCGTGTAGGCGACGGGATGCTGCATCCAGGCGTCGGTGACGATGATGAAGAAGCCGGAGATCCACGAGCCGAGCCAGACCATGACGGCGGAGAACCAGTGCATCAGCTTCGAGATGCGCTTTTCGCCGTAGAGAAAGAGGCCGAGGAAGGCCGACTCGAGGAAGAAGCTGAAGACGCCTTCCATGGCCAGGGGCTGGCCGATGACGCCGCCGGAGACCCGCGAGAAGCGCGCCCAGTTGGTGCCGAACTCGAACTCCATGGGAATGCCGGTGACCACGCCGAAGACGAAGTTGATGCCGAAGATGCGGCCCCAGAAGCGCGCGGCGCGGTCCCACTGTTTCGCTGCCGGTGCGCAGGGCCACGGACTTGAGCACCACGATGAGCAGCGCCAGGCCCATGGTGAGCTGGGGAAACAGGTAATGGAAGGTGATGGTGAAAGCGAAGTGCAGCCGGTGGATCAGCTCGGCGGTCATGGAAGGTCTCCTGCTGCCGGTGAGGGCCGGATGATTGAAAGGGAAGGCATCCGGGACTGAGGTTCAAGGGACGAATGAAGGCGAAGTTATACAGATGAAGCGCGAGAATGCTGGAACAGTTTCGCAAACGATTCTAGCCCCTTCTGTGACCGAGATCACATTTCGCGGATGGTCGTTCTTTGATCGGGGTGCATTTCAGCAAAGGGCGGTCGTTCCCCTATGGCGCGACGCGCGAGCCGCAGATTGCTGTAAATATGGAGTGAGGCCAAAGAATGCGGGTTGCGATTATCGGCGGGGGAATTGCGGGTCTATCGGCGGCCTACGAGCTTGAAAAAGCGCGCGAGGCGGGAGCCTATGCCGATTCCACGCTCGACTACACGCTTTACGAGGCGCGAACACAACTGGGCGGATCGCTGGCGTCGGAGATTGTGAACGGGGCGGTACTGGAGCGCGGGCCGGATTCGTTTCTGACGGAAAAGCCAGCGGCGGCCGAGCTGTGCAGGGAGCTGGGCCTTGGCGGCGAGTTGCTGCCCTCAAACGATGCGGCGCGCAAGACCTATATTGTGGTGCGTAACCGGCTGGTGGAGCTGCCCGATGGGCTGATGTTCCTGGTGCCGACCAAGTTGATTCCCACGGCGATGAGCCCGCTGTTTGGGCTGCGCACCAAGATAAGGATGGGGCTCGATCTGCTGCACCCCGCGCGGCCAAGCGGTGGCGATGAAAGCGTGGCGGCACTGGTGAGGCGACACTTTGGACAGGAGGCGGTGGACCGGCTGGCCGATCCGCTGCTGAGCGGCATTTATGGTGGCGACGCGGAGCAACTGAGCGCGCAAACAGTGTTGCCGCGGCTGGTGGAGATGGAGACGAAGTACGGATCGTTGACGCGCGGGATGCTAGCAGCGCGCAAACGAATGCCGACAGCAGCGAAGGAATCGGCCGGATCTAAGCGGGCGATTTTTACCGCTCTGCGCGGAGGCATGAACCAGCTTGTGAGCGCGATTGTCGCGCGGCTTGATCCGGCGAGTTTGCGGATTGGGACGCAAGTGAGCGCGATTCGAAAGACGGCCGGCGGTTGGAGCGTGGAGGCCGGCGGAGGGGAAGAAATATTCGATGGCCTGATCATGGCAGCGCCCGCATGGGCTGCCGGCGAGCTGCTGGCGCCGGTTGACGCTGCGCTTGGCGGCGAGCTTGAGGACATTCCGTACTCATCTTCGATCACGGTGAATTTGGTTTACGACGAGGCGAAGATTGGGCAACTGCCGGAGGGGTTCGGATTTCTGGTTCCGGCGGTCGAGGGGCGCGCGATGCTGGCCTGCACCTTTGTGCATCGCAAGTTTCTGGGGCGCACGCCGCCGAGGAAGGTCGTTCTTCGCGCTTTTCTGGGAGGGATGAAAGGCGAGGCTCTGTTGGCAGAGAGCGACGAGGCTCTGGTGGCGACGGTGCGGCGCGAGATGAGCGAGATTCTGGGCGCGAAGACCTTTAGCGCCGACATCGAGCCGGAGCATGTGCAGGTTTCGCGATGGCGGCGGGCGATGGCGCAATATGCCGTTGGTCATCGCGAGCGAATGAAGCGGGTCGCGGCGCGTGTTGCCGAGCTGCCGGGGTTGCGCCTTGTTGGCAATGCGTATGACGGCATCGGCGTGTCCGACTGCATTCGGCTGGGGCGGCAAGCGGCTGGAGAGCTGGCGGCAGGCGCAAAGTCGAGTGATTCGACGGCTTGAATCTCTTCGCGGCGCGCAGGCGCGGTGATTCATCGGTGGGCCGCGTAATCGCCGCAAGATTGATCCCCTTATACTTGACTTGGAACATGACGATCCGCACTGACACATTTCTGGCGACGATTCTGGCATCAACCAGGGCGACATTGGCAGCGGCGAAGGCTGACATGCCGGTCGCGGAACTGGAACGTCGCGCCGAAGAGCATCGTCCGCGCGGATGGGCCGCAGCGCTGCGCCGCCATGCGGCAACCGGGCCGGCAGTCATCGCGGAGATCAAGAAGGCGTCGCCGTCAAAGGGGCTGATTCGTGCCGCGTTCGACCCGGCGTGGCTGGCGCGGCGCTATCGCGCAGGCGGAGCGGCTGCGCTTTCGGTGCTGACGGACGAGCCTTATTTTCAGGGCAGCCTGCGCAATCTGGAGATGGCTTCGAGCGCCACGCCGCTGCCTTGCCTTCGCAAAGACTTTATCGTCGACGAATACCAGATTGTCGAGGCGCGCGCGCATCGCGCGGACGCGATTCTGCTGATCGCCGCCGCGCTCGACGATTTAGAGATGAAACGCCTGGCTGCGGCCGCGCACTCGCTCACGCTCGATGTGCTGGTCGAGGTTCATACAGCGGAGGAACTTGATCGCGTGCTGGACGCGCTGGGCGAAACGGGCGCGGACGCGATTGGCGTGAACAATCGAGACCTGAAGACATTCGAGGTGAGCGCGGAAACTTCGCTGGCGCTGGTCGATCGCATTCCGGCGAACGTAGTACGCGTGACGGAGAGCGGCATTTCTACGCGCGACGACATTGCGCGGCTGCGCAAGGCCGGCTTCAATGCATTCCTCATCGGCGAAAGCCTGATGCGCCAGCCCGATCCCGGTGTGGCGCTGGCGGAGTTGCTGAAAGACGCCGCGGCCGAGCCATGAGCATGTGGATCAAAATCTGCGCCAACACTTCGCTTGCGGACGCGATGATTGCGGCAGAAGCGGGAGCCGATGCGGTGGGATTCGTTTTCGCGCCGAGTCCGCGCCGCGTGATGGCGGAGCAGGTGGCCGCGATTGTGCCTAAGTTGTCTGCCGGAAATCGAAAAGATCGGCGTGTTTGTCGGTGCTACTGTCGAGGAGATTGCAGCGACGGTGGAAACTGCCGGGTTGACCGGAGTGCAACTGCATTCTGAGGTGACGGCAGACGCAACGGCGAAGCTGCGCGCGCGATTCGGGCCAGGGCTGCGGATTTTGCGAGTGGTGCATTTTGAAGCCGGCGCGCCGGAACGCGCGGTTACCGCGGCGCAGGATGCGAGTGTTGACGCCAGCGTCGATGCGATTCTGGTGGATTCGCGAACGGCGACGGCCGTGGGCGGAACTGGAAAGAGTTACGACTGGGTTTTGGCCAGCAAATCCCTCTTCCAAGACACGAGAGCGCGCAAGCGCCTGGTGGCGGCGGGCGGGCTGACTCCGGATAATGTGGCCGAAGCCATTGCGACGCTGCGACCATGGGGCGTGGATGTGGTGAGCGGCGTGGAAGCCGCGCCGGGGCGCAAAGATGCGGCCAAGGTGCGGGCGTTTGTTGCCAGCGCTCGGGCGGCCACCAAGAATGCCGGGGTCTAGGTGCGGCGGTTGAGGTGCGGCGGTCTGGGCGCGGCGGTTTAGCTGATAAAGGAAATCCTCTGAAGGTGCGCAATGGAAGGTGAAAGCAACCGGCTCAAGCGCGTTTCGCCGCTGAAGATCGATCCGCCGCAGTTCCGACGGCTGGGTTACGAAGTGGTCGACCGCATTGCGGACCTGCTGGAATCGCTTCCTACCCAGCCAGTTACACGCGGCGAACCGCCGCTTGATGTTCGCAAGGCCCTCGAAGCGGATCGCAGTATGCCCGACAGCGGAACGGACCCAGGCGAGTTGCTGGATCGCGCTGCGAACCTTCTCTTCGACCACTCCCTGTTCAATGGGCACCCGCGCTTCTGGGGATACATCACTTCATCCGCCGCGCCCATCGGCGCGCTTGGCGAAATGCTTGCTGCCGCTGTGAATCCAAATGTGGGCGCGTGGCCGCTTTCGCCCATGGCCAGCGAAATCGAGGCGCAGACGATTCGCTGGATCGCCGGGATGCTGGGCTATCCGGAGGATTGCGGCGGTTTGTTTGTAAGCGGCGGCAACATGGCGAACATTGTTGGATTTCTGGCTGCTCGCCGAGCCGGGGTCGGCCATGATGTTCGCGCAAAGGGGTTGGACGGCGTGCGGGTGCGCGTCTACTGCTCGAAAGAGACGCACACATGGGTTCAGAAGGCTGCCGATATTTCTGGGATTGGCACGGATGCGATCCGATGGATTGCCGTAAACGATCGGATGCAGATTGATCTTTCTGCTCTGAGGCAGCAGATTGAGGAAGATCTCGCAAGTGGAGATCGGCCTTTCCTCGTTGTCGGATCGGCTGGAACCGTGAGCACCGGAGCAGTTGATCCGCTGACTGAGCTGGCGGCGATTTGCCGCGAGTTCAATCTTTGGTTTCACGTGGACGGCGCCTACGGCGCGATGGCGGCGATTCTTCCCGAGCGGGCTCGAGAGTTTGCCGGCCTGAGCGAAGCAGACTCGATTGCGGTGGACCCTCACAAATGGCTCTACGCGCCGCTCGAAGCTGGATGTGCACTGGTGCGTAACCGCGAGAAACTGCGGGATGCATTCTCATACCATCCGCCGTATTATCACTTTGAAACTGAAGCCATCAATTATTACGACCTTGGCCCGCAGAACTCGCGCGGCTTTCGCGCGCTGAAGGTTTGGCTTGCGCTGCAGCAGGCAGGGCGCGACGGCTATGTGCAGACCATTTCCGAAGATATTCGCCTGGCTGGCGAACTTTTTCGGCTGATCGCGCAAACCTCGGAGTTGGAAGCGTTGACGCAGAGCCTCAGCATCACAACGTTCCGGTTCGTGCCCAGCGATATGAAGGCAGGCGGCGAAGAGGTTGAAGACTATCTCGACCAGCTCAACAACGAACTGCTCACACGTTTGCAGAACAGCGGCGAGGCCTATCTATCGAATGCAATTGTACGCAGCAGGTTCGCGCTGCGCGCGTGCATTGTGAATTTCAGGACGACGCAGGCGGATGTTGAAGCGCTGCCGCCGCTCATCGTGAGGATCGGGAGAGAAGCTGATGTGGAGTTGCGCCCGGCGGGGCTGCGGCAGGGTGGCGGCCTCTTATAAGTGGGTACCGCCGTGGTTCGGGGCGCTTGATGCGCGCTCCTAGTACACTGGATAGTTCCCCTTTTCGCGGGGATTGTGCGGGAGTTTCGTCATGGCGTCGATCATTGTTCCGGCAAATCCGAGCGAGTCGCGAGCGGGGCGCTTTGGCGCTTATGGCGGGCGGTATGTGCCGGAGACGCTGGTGGCGGCGCTCGATGAGCTGGAGCGCGCGTATGAAGAAGCCAAGGTTGACGCTGCTTTTCAAGCGGAGCTGGCCGATTTGCTCAAGGATTATGCTGGACGACCGACGCCGCTTTACTTTGCCAAACGTCTGACGGAGCAACTGGGCGGCGCAAAGATTTATTTGAAGCGCGAAGACCTGTTGCATACGGGCGCGCACAAGATCAACAACGCGCTGGGCCAGGGCCTGTTGGCGAAGCGCATGGGCAAGAAGCGCGTTATTGCGGAGACCGGCGCGGGACAGCACGGTGTGGCGACGGCGACGGTGTGCGCATTGCTGGGCCTCGAATGCGTGGTCTACATGGGCGACGTGGACATGGAGCGCCAGGAGCTGAACGTGAAGCGCATGCGCCTGCTGGGCACGGAGGTGCGCGGGGTTTCGTCCGGCTCGAAGACGCTGAAGGATGCGATCAGCGAGGCGATGCGCGATTGGGTGACGAATGTGCGGACTACTTATTATCTGCTCGGTTCAGCGTTGGGCGCGCATCCCTATCCGACGATGGTGCGCGATTTTCATCGCGTGATCAGCAAGGAACTGAAGCAGCAGATTCTCGATAAAGAAGGCCGGCTGCCGACGGCGATTATCGCGTGCGTGGGCGGCGGGTCGAATGCGATCGGCGCGTTCTACGAGTTCATTCCAGATCGGCAAGTCAGGCTGATTGGCGTGGAGGCGGGCGGACGCGGGCCGGCGCTGGGGGAACACGCGGCGCGGTTCAAGGGCGGCGCGCCGGGTGTGTTGCAGGGAACATTCTCTTATGTGCTGCAAGATGACGATGGGCAGATCGCGCTGACTCATTCAGTTTCCGCGGGGCTGGATTATGCATCGATTGGGCCGGAGCATGCGGCGCTGCACGATTCAGGCCGCGCGGAGTATGTATCGTGCGACGATGCGGCCGCGCTCGATGCGGTGGTGAGGCTGGCGCGGACTGAGGGAATTCTGCCGGCGCTTGAAAGCGCGCATGCCGTGGCAGAGGCCATTCGCATTGCTCCCGCGATGCCCCAGAGTGACATACTGGTGGTGAACCTCTCTGGACGCGGCGATAAGGACATGGGCATTTTGGCCCGCGAGCTGAAGCTCTAGAGAGCGCGACTCACTCCGATGCCGATTCGATTCGATCACAAGCCGGGCCTGGTTGTTTATCTGACGGCCGGCGATCCCAGCCTGGACGCTACGCGCGAAATTGCTTTGGCGGCGATCGATGCCGGCGCAGACGTGATTGAGCTGGGCGTTCCGTTCAGCGATCCGCTGGCAGACGGCCCGATCATTCAAAGAGCAAGCGAGCGCGCACTAGCGCGCGGCACGCGGCTGAAGGATGTTTTGGCGTTGGCGCGTGAGATTCGCGCCGCGCGGCCTGGCGCGGGACTGGTGATCTTCAGCTACTTGAATCCGATTTTGCGCTACGGCATGAACCGATTTGCCGATGATGCCGCAGCGGCCGGCGTGGATGGCGTGCTCGCAACGGACATGATCATCGAGGAAGCGGCAGAGTATTTGGCCGAGATGAGCCGGGTGAATCTTGCGCCGATTTTTCTGGCAGCGCCGACCAGTCCCGATGAGCGGCTTGAAGCGATCGCGAGATACTCCAAGGGATTTGTGTATGCCATTTCGCGCGTCGGCATTACAGGCACACAGCGAAGCGTGGCTGGCGATGCCGCGGCGCTGGTCGAGCGCATTCGGCGATACACGCGACTGCCGGTGGCGGTAGGATTCGGCATCAGCAACGCAGAACACGTGGCGCAGGTTGCGGAGTTCGCGGACGCCGCGGTTGTGGGCAGTGCCATTGTCGAGC
Organism: uncultured Acidobacteriaceae bacterium; assembly: GCA_963773915.1. GTDB lineage: Bacteria > Acidobacteriota > Terriglobia > Terriglobales > Acidobacteriaceae > Telmatobacter. Next base: position 112,729 of record CAVZCY010000010.1, on the reverse strand, counting down.
TGATTGAACGCTCGACGGCGGAGACCGCGCCAGAGGCCGTATCGCGATTTATCAAGGGCCTTCGCTTGCGTGACGCGGCGCTGGCCCGGTGAGAAGATAGCTCACAGCTCCTAGCTTCTAGCCTCAGCTTTTATGGCGGGATGAGCCGTGTAGGCTTGCGCATATGGTCGGGAACTGGCTGGAAGCGAGTGAGTTAGAGGATGCGATGACGATCGAAGAATTGCGAATCCGAATCGATGCGCTGGACCGGCAGCTCGTGGAACTGCTGAGCGAGCGGGCGCGAGCGGCGCAGATGATCGGCAACCTGAAGGCTGCCACCTCGCTGCCGGTGTACGAGCCGGAGCGCGAGAAGACCATCTACGCGAATGTGCGCGCGGCCAATAAGGGCCCGCTGCCGGACATCGAGATGACGCATATCTATGAGCGCATTATCGACGTGATGCGGGCATTGCAACGGAACGAGCTGGCCAGCCAACGAAGTGCGCAGGCGGCACAAGCAGAGGGCGGGCAGCGAGGCATCGTAGCGGGCGCACAGACGCCAGAGACAGGGAAGAAACAATGATTGTCGCAATGCAGGAAAAAGCAACAGAAGAACAAGTGAATGCCGTGATCAACGCCATGGAAGAGGCGGGCGTGAATGTGCATCGGACGACGGGAGAGTTCCAGACGATTCTGGCCGGGGTGGGCCCGACTGCGGGACTGGACCTGACGAAGTTCGAAATGCTGCCCGGCGTGCTGAACGTACATCGCATCAGCGCGCCCTACAAGCTGGCGGGACGCGCCTTTCGCCCGGAAGGTACGGTGGTGGAATTTGGCAACGGAGCAAAGATCGGCGCGGAAAAGGTTGCGGTGGTCGCGGGGCCATGCGCAATCGAAAGCCGCGAGCAGATTTTTGCGATTGCCGAATGCGTGAAGGCCGTGGGCGGGGAATTTCTGCGTGGAGGCGCGTTCAAGCCGCGCAGCTCGCCGTATTCGTTCCAGGGGCTGGGGATTCCGGGCCTTGAATTGATGCGCGAAGCCGCAGAAGCCAACGGACTGTTGGTGGTGAGCGAAGTGATGGAGATTTCGCAGATTGAGCCGATGCTGCCGCTGGTGGATTGCTTCCAGGTGGGTGCGCGCAACATGCAGAACTTTAATTTGCTACGCGAGCTTGGACAGGTGCGAAAGCCGATCCTGCTCAAGCGCGGCATTGCGGCCACGGTTGAGGAGCTGCTGCTTTCGAGCGAGTACATTCTGGCCGGCGGCAACTACCAGGTGATTTTGTGCGAGCGCGGCATAAGGACATACGAGACGGCGACGCGCAACACGATGGACATCGCGGCGATTCCGGTGCTGAAGAAGCTTTCGCATTTGCCGGTGGTGGCTGATCCTTCGCATGGCACTGGGCGGCGCGACATGGTTCCTGCGATGGCCAAGGCTGCCGTGGCTGCGGGGGCCGATGCGTTGCTCATTGAGATTCACCCCAACGCTGATAAGGCAGTTTCTGATGCGGCGCAGACGCTCTACCTCGACCAGTTTGAAAAACTGGTGAGCGAGTTGCGCGTGATCGCTACGGCTGTTGGCCGGACGTTGTAAGAAGCAGCGGAGCTAGGCGGCGCTAGCGTGGTTGGCGGAGCATTTTGAAAGGCATTCGTGATCGAGCGCATCTCCATTCTGGGCACGGGATTGCTGGGCACGTCAGTTGGACTGGCGCTGCGCGAGGCGGGATTTCGCGGGGCGATCACGGGTTGGAACCGCAGCAGCGAGCAAGGGCAGATAGCGCTGAAGATGGGCGCGGTGGATTCACTCGTAACCGATGGCATTGAAGCTGCGCGGGCCAGCCAGGTGACGGTGATTGCCGTTCCTATCTTCGCTACGCTCGACTGGATGGAAAAGCTGGCCCCGGTGCTCGGGCCCGAGCAGCTTGTGACCGATGTGGGCAGCACGAAGCGCGTGATTTCGGAGGCGGCGGCACGGCTTTACAACACGCCAGGAGCGGGCGGCGTATTTGCCGGGTCATCCGATGGCGGGAAAAGAGCGCGGCGGCGCGGCGTTGGCTGACGCCAACCTATTTCGCGGCGCGGTTTGGCTGTTCACGGACGAGCAGAATGTGCACCGTTCCCCGCGGGGAACGGTGCTCGTAAAAGGCTGGCGCGAGTTGGTTAGCGCCATGGGCGCGAAGACGCTCGATCTCGACCCGGTGCGGCACGATGAACTGGTTGCATGGGTGAGCCATCTGCCGCAGTTCACGGCGACGGCCCTGAGCGCGCTGCTTGAAGAGGAAGTTGGCGACGCGCCTGAACTGAGGGACGTGGGCGGACGCGCGCTGCGCGAGATGACGAGGTTGGGCGCGAGTCCCTACTCGATGTGGCGCGACATCGCGCACTCAAATACAGAAGCCGTGGAGCGCGCGCTGCTCGCGCTCGAACAGCACTTGGCACATCTGCGCGAAAATCTGCGGACTCCGGAGTTGAAGGACGAATTCGAGCGGGCGAATAAGTTTCGGCGGGAATAACAGTAAACAATTGAAGCAAGAGTGGCGTCGGGCAACGGGCGCTGCAATGCAGCGACTGGTGAAAGATTTCACGTCGTCCGGCTCCAGACTCAGATGACATTCTGCTTCATCACATTCCCCTTTGTCCTTGCGCCGCGCCAATAAAGGAACAGTCCGAGCAGGACTGAGCCCACTGTGCCGCCGACAAGATCCACTTCAAAAACAACAGTGTCGGAGCCGCCGGGCGGCACGAATGACAGGAAGATTCCCATAAGAACGACCAAAAATCCGAGGCCGCCGCAGATCCACACACCGGCCTTTCCGCCGGGGACGAGAACTGCGTGGGGATTGTCTTTGCGATCGGCGCGATTGGCCAATTTGATAATTGCAGCAAACATGTAGAGGAACGGAATGAAATAAAGGATGATCGCCGCGTCGACCAGCACCTGATAGGCTGCGACAACGCCGCTGTTCTTGATCTGGCTTAAAAACAGAATGACCATCGAAGCGATGGCCTGCACGAGGATCGAGATGTATGGCGTTTTCCAGCGCGGGTGAATTTTGCCGAAAGCTGCGGGTAAGTAGCGGTCGATTCCGACCTGGAACGGCACGCGCGCAACGCCTGCGACCGTAGTGCCAACGCCGCCGGCATTGCCAGCGGTGACGAGAATGGCGGCGATGACACCTATGAATCCAATCTTGAGAGTCGCCGAGCCCACGGCGATGGCATGAAAGACGCCGCTCTTGGGATCGATGTCCCCGGCGGGAGCGAGGGCCAGGACGGCAAAGGTTCCGGCAATGTACATGATGGCGATGAGGGCGCCCGCGCCGAAAACAGCGCGGGGCAGCGTGCGGCGCGGATTGTGGACTTCCTCGGCCATGCACGAGACCAGCTCGAGGCCGGTAAACGCGAATGCAATCTGCGACCAGAAGTTGACCGTGTCCCAGTTCCATGTGGGCATCATGTTGGGGATGGTGAAATGCGTGGCGGAGCCATGGCGCGCATAGATGACGACGGCGACGAAGACCAGAATCAGCAAGGGCACATAGCTTCCTACACCGCCGGCGTTCTGCAAGCCATTTGCCGATGTTGAGACCGATGATGTTGAGCAGGACCGCGACAATAAGCATGGCGAGCGAAACCCAAAGCAGGAACGGACGGTTTTGCGCGAGACTGTCGCCGTGACTCGACGAAATGTAGCCGCACATGGCGGCGCTGGCCAGCAGGAGGCCGGGAAAATAGAAGATGGTATAGATCCAGTAGGACCAACCGGCGATGAACCCGTGAAACGGTCCGAAAGCATCGCGGGCCCACGCGTAGATGCCGCCCTCTTCAGGAAAGCGAGACGATAGCTCGTTGATGACCAGCGCGCCGGGAACGAAGAAGAAGAGCGCGGCCAGCACCCACAGACTGATGGACGAAGTGCCGTTGTGACCGGCGGCGGCGATCCAGCGCGGCCCCAGGACCGCGGCTATGTTGAAGAGCAGCACGTCCCAGAAGCCCATGGCTTTGCGCAACTGCGGTTTGGAGTCGCGCGCGTCGGGCGCGGGGATGGTCATGAAAGCTCCAGAGGAAAACAGTATCGGTAGATCATAGTAGCTTCTAGCCTCTAGCTTCTAGCTACTAGCTTGTCCTATTGGAAATAGGCGATCGCGACGACCGTATCGCTCGACCAGATGGGATTCGTAGCAGGATGAATCAAAGCTAGTAGATCGCAGCTTGCTTATTCTGCGCGCCACCAATGCTCGGTGCGGCCCAGCAAGGTAACGAGAAAGTAGCCATGCAGGCGGAGCTTTTTGCCGCCGTCCTCAAGCGTGATTGAGGCGCGATAAATTTTGCCGGTTTCAGGATCGAGGACCTGGCCTCCGGACCATTGGCTGCCATCCTGCACGAATCCTGAAAGAACTTGCAGGCCCACGAGAGGACGGTCTTTCAAATCGCCGGTGCAAAGGTAGCAGGTGGGATGGGGAACAGGCGGGTCAAACAGCTCCTCAATGGTTCCGTATAGCTTTCCGTTCTCTTCGCGAATGGCGACGATGGACTTGACCTTGCCGGTGGAATCGTCAACGGTCTTCCATCGACCGACGGGTGAGACCGGTGGCAAAGCGGGCGCGGGATTCGATTCGGGAGACAGTCTGTGCCGAAGCGGAGAGCGAGAATGCGATGGGCACGACGACGAGCAGGAAGATCCGGAAAACGAAGAGGCGAGTGGAGGGGAGTGGCATGATCTCGCATTAAGTGCATGGAATTAGACTCACTGCTCGCGCGGAGGTTTGAGTTGGGGGCCTGTTTGAAGCGGTCTTACTGCGGCTGCATCACGTCTTAAGATTGCACGTCTCAAGTTTGCGCGTCTCAAGCTTAGTTCGACCGCGACGGTTCTGCATCGGGCAAATTCGCCGTGTCCAGCGGGTCGAGACCTTCCGCACGGGCCGCATCCAGCAATGCTGACGAGGCGGAAATGAATGTGATTTCGGTGCCGGGAAACATATCTCTGGCCGTAAGCGCGGAACCGAGTTGCAGAGCATCGGGCCAACGGAGCGAAGTGCGATCAAGGAGCTGCCGCGCGGTTTCAAGCACGCCTGGATTCAGGGGCTGCTGCACCATTCGCCCGGCTTCAATGCGCAGCAACTCAAGCGCAGCGGCGGCAGCTTCCGGAGCAATCTGCCCTGACCGCTCACGCCGCCTGATGGCTGCATAAATTTCGAGGGGCGTTGCGGCCGAGATCAGCTTGCGATTGTCCTCAACGGATTCAAGCAGTTGAATGAGCGCATCGGTGCCGGGCTCGCGCACAAACAGCTTGGCGAAAGCGGTAGCTTCAAGAAAAAAGAAGCTCACGCACTCCCCCGATCCTCATCAATCGACGCGGTCACGGGTTCTCCCAGAACCTCAATCGGATGAAAGCGCTGGGCCTCCTCCGGAATGCCGGCCTCGGAGCGATTGAGGCGGATGGTGGTGGTGGGATAAGCCGGGGTCTTGGGGTTCGCAATCTTGCTGGTGATCACAACGCCGCGCTGGATAGCTTCGGCCAGCACAGCCTGGCGCGTTTCAGGATGCTGATTCCAGCGAAATGCTTTGCGGGGCAAAAAAGAATCGCGAAACCACTTGAGGGCGATAAAGGCGTGGCCGCCGCGCTCCGCCTCTGCCAACGCGCCGCAGATCTCCTTGACGCGCGCATCCATATCCGTGGGCGAGATCACTTCTGGTTCATCTTCTTCCTCGGCGGCGCGACCGGCAACGGCACGCGGAACGCGGCTCAAACGCGGTGCCGCCTCCTCGCCGTCGATGCGCTCGAAGTAGATGCGGACCTCGTCATCTTCAGGGGACCAGCTCTCGGCCGAGGCATTGCGGCGCTTGCTGCGGCCGCTTTCGCTGCACAGCTCGACGATGGCCTGATACCCGGGAGGGGCCAAAAAACGCAGCGCCCGGACCAGACCGGGATCCTGCGAGTAGGCCAGTTCATTGAGCGCGTCTTCAATAATTTCTTCGGCCGCGGGGATGGTGAGAGCGGTGTCTTCAGCACCATTTTGCGCAACTCTGGTTGCCTTCATTTGCTTCTCCCTATTCTGCCGCTCGCGGGCGCGGAGCCAGCACAATCACCGGCCGGGTTGCCAAACGGCTCGGAGCTGCGCCGCACACATCGAACAGCAGCCTTCGATTTATGAGTCCCAAGATGCTCTTTGGAACGAGGAAGACGGGTTCCAACTCCTCTATTCAGAGCAATAAGAATGCGTTATGAGCGCGGCTACGGCTGGACGAGTTTGCCCTTGTACCTTTCCATCTGAGAGCAAAACAGGCGTACGGAAAAACGTTGAACCTACGAATAATGTTCCATCATAGGCATGGTCTTCTTCCGTGACAACATTTATTTGCCGTGGAATTTGCGGGGGGAACCTACGAAGAAACAACCCACTTGCCCCAGCGAGTTATTCAAGTTCACTGGCCTGAAATGCGCTTTCCCCTAAAGAGCCGCACACGGGCTTGGCTAACATCAGGGGCCCGAATTCGTAGAATAGAGTACATGCGCCGTTGTTTGGAGTCGCTAGCCTGTATTTGCCTCGCATCTTCCCTGCTGCATGCCAATGGCCAGCCATTCGATCTGTCCGGACCAAAAGTAGACATCCACGTCAAGCGGGGAAATGTGACACTTCCGGTTTCAGAGGTGCCCAGCCTTTTGCCCGGAGACCGGCTCTGGGTTCATCCGGACCTGCCCGAGAGCCAGGCTACGAATTTTGTATTGGTCATCGCGTTTCTACGCGGTTCTACAAATCCCCCACCCCCGGAATGGTTTACGCGCGTGGAAACATGGACGCGCGACGTCCGCGACGAGGGAGTCTTTGTCACGGTTCCCGAGGGGGCGCAGCAGGCGCTGCTGTTTTTTGCGCCAGAGACGGGCGGCGACTTTACGACCTTGCGCAGTGCGGTGCGCGGGCGGCCTGGCGCGTTTGTGAGAGCCGCGCAGGATTTGCATGCGGCGAGTTGGGACCGGATGCGGCTGGAAGCCTTTCTGGACGACGTGAAGGTGAGCAGCCAGTTCGATCCCCAGGAGCTGAAGACGCGCACAGAGATGGCGGCGCGAAGCCTGGGAATCAAGATTAACGAGGGCTGCTTCACGAAGCCGGCTGAAGAACAGGCTTCTTGCCTTTCGCAAAATACAGAGGGATTGGTGCTCGACGACGCCAACGCGCAATCGCTGGTGGGCCAACTTGTGAACGGGGACACTCTGAATCTGATGAACGCCATCAGCTCAACAACCATGGCGGGCGGCGGCCTTTATAGCCCGTACGTGGGCGCAGTAGTGGATATGGCGAAGATTCTTTCGTCGCTGCACACCGCGCACTTCCAGTACATTCCGGCGTTGGCGCTGCCCACAGCCGACAGCCTGAACCTGCGCCTGAACATGCCGCCCTCATTCCGCAATCCGATGTCAGTTGTGGTTGTGGCGCTGCCCCCGATTGGAACGACCAAGCCGGAGCCTCTTCACCCCGTGGACCCCAGCGAGGATTTCTGCGCGATGAGGCCGGGACTGGTGTTGCCTGCCGAGGGAGCGCCGTTGTTCTTCGCCACTGAATTAGCTCACGACCTTGTTCTGCATGTGGAGCCCGCCGATGGAAAAGGGAAAGCGGTTGACCTTCCATTGAAGGTCAATGCGGACAAGGGCGGACTGGTTCCGAGTGAAGCGATTCCTGCGTTGCCCGATGGAGAGCTTAGAGCCGTTGTTCGCGGCAAATGGGGATTTGACGATTGGGAGGGACCGCGATACCAACTGGTAACTGCGCGGCCCGGCGAGTGGGGAGTGAACGCCGCCGATCGATCGGCGCTTGTGGTGGGCCGCGACGACACCATCGAACTCGACGGCCGGACTTCAGATTGCGTAGAGAAGGTGACTGCGCAGATCGATGAAGACCCGACTGTCCCGCTCACATGGAAGTCGCCAAATCCCGGCAAAATGGAGATCAGGATTCCTCTGAAAGATGCGGGGCCTGGGCCGGTCAATTTGTACATCGATGAATACGGGCAGGCTAAACCGGATCGCCTGAAGATGCTGTCTTATGCGGCAGCCGCCTCGCTGGACGGGCTGACGATGAACTCTGGAGACAAGACTGCTCTGCTGTTGGGAACGCGGCTGGATGAGGTGGCAAAGGCTGAGGCTGGCGGCGTCACTTTTATGCCCTCCAAACTGGATCGTGCGGGGAACCTCGATCAGTTGCAAATGAATACCGATGGATCGACGTTCGGCCTGGAAGCGGGAAAGCAGTACACCGCCAAAGTGGAATTGAAAGACGGCCGCACGTTGAAAGCGCCGGTTACGGTTGATGCGCCGCGCCCCCAGATCTCGTTGCTCAGCGAAGCCGTGCAGCAGGATGGCGCAAGTCCACAGGCCGTGGAAATGAGCAGCCCTGACGACCTGCCCGTGGATGGGCACCTGGTGTTCTTTCTCAAATCCGATGTTCCGGCTGACTTTCCGCGCGACGAAAAAGTGGAAGTGGCGGCAGCCGACGAAAGCTTTCACACGGTGCTCGCGTTGAGCGACGGCAGCCTGATGCTCGAGGATTCGCATACGGCGGAGGCCAGCCTGGATCCGCTTGCGCGCTTTGGTTCCTCAGCCTTCGGACCGGTTCGCGTGCGCGCTATCTCCGCTGACGGCGCTGCCGGCGAGTGGGTTCACCTGGGTACCCTGGTTCGGATCCCCGGATTGAAGGAGTTGCAATGCCCGCGCACAACACTCAAGCCCTGCATGTTGAGCGGGACCGATCTTTTTCTAGCCACGGCGATCTCCGCCACGCCGACATTTGACAATGCGGTGAGTGTGCCGCCGGAGTTTACGGGAACGCAACTCGCTGTTCCCCATCCCGTGAAGGGTGTGCTCTACCTGAAGTTGCGCGACGACCCGGCAAGCCAGGAAACACTCACGCTTCCTGTGACGCCGATGACGCCAGCCGAGCTGGCAGCGCCGGTGATGAAGCCATTATCGGTGGCTCCTGCGACTGCGCCGGATGCGCCAGCGACAGCGCCGGCCGAGCCCAGCGCGCAAACCGAGGCGCCGGCGGCGAAGCAGAATTAACAGCACGACATTAACAGTGCGGCGAGTCAGCCTTGCGAGGTCCCGGCGGGCTGAGAATAAGTTCCTGCCTGGTTGAAGTAGTTCCGGTTCATCTTAGCGAAGTGCGCTTTGCCGGCCGGCAGCTCATTGCGCGGGAAGATCGCGTTCTGCGCGCAGATCGCTGCGCAATAGCCGCAGTCGAGGCACAGATCAGGATCAATATAAAGCTGAGCGACGGTCACGGCCGCGGGATTATCCTGCGTGGGAGCAATTGCGGCGGTTACGCACTCGGCCACGCAAAGAAAATCCTTGATGCAGGCATCGGTGACGACAAAAGCCATGGGAATCCTGCTCCTCGATCGCGGGCGCGCTGTTGTTGGCCCGCTACGGAGGAGGCTAGCCGGACGTTGCTGCATGTGGCCGTGACCTGGGTCACAATCCCGGCAGCGTGGCGGCTGCGGCTTGGCGAATTTCCGATTGCGGAGACGGTTTTCTGCGGGTTCTTGCGCGACGCCGGGCCCGAAGCTAGCGGAAGCGCACGCGAATGCCCGCGTTGACGCCGAACGAATTCATATTGCCGAAGGTGAACTGGGGCCAGTCTTGATATTCGAAATCGGCAACGCGGACCGTGACTCTGGGTGTCCAGTCGAAGTCCAAGCCACCGCCGGCTGTGACGACGAGGTAGCGGCCGCTGGCGTAGTTGTAGGGGAAGTTGAAATCGCCGAAGCCGATGAGGCCCTTGGCATAAGGTTCAAAGCGGCCGGCGTGGAAGTGGTACCGCCCGCCGATTGAGTAGGTTTCGACGTGGACATTGGCGGTCTGGAAATACTCCAGCCAGCGGCCCTCGGCCTCGATGCCGAAACGACGTTTGGTATCGGCATCGACGAATGCGGTGATGCCGGCCATCTTACGCTGACCGTATTGAATGGAATATCCGGAACCCATGACGCCGGCCGACAAGACGAGGCCACCCTGGTCACCGGGAGCCTGAACCTGAGCCTGGGCGACGCGCGGCGCTATGGCCGCGATGAAGATCGCGAACGCCAGAGCAATGGTGAACCGAACCCGCAAACCCGGCGCCTGGCTCCGACAAAGTTTCAAATCATGCAATCGATTCATATTTTTCCCGCGCCCGCTCGGCGACTTTCGCCTCGGATCTATTTCGTGATGGTGAGCGAAACGTTCTGGTACTGCTCCACGCTGGTGCTTGCGCCGGTGCCGGTTACCTGAATCATGTATGTGCCGGGCGCGGCAGTACTCATCGAGAAGCTGTTGCATCCGGTGACCAGGAGGGCGGCCGCTGAGAGCAACAGGAGCATAGCCGTAGACAAGAATGCGGCGCTGCGACGACGCAGGCGCCAGAAGACGAATCCGAAGAAGAGGCTGAACGGCAGGAAGAGGCCGGCCAGTGAGAACTTCGGGGTGTTCAGCTGGGAGTTCGGCTGGGTGTTCATGGCCGAGCTTCCGCCGCTCAATGGATTGTTGGTGTCGATTGTGAGCTGAACGCTGGCGGAGCCGTCCGCCGTGAGCTTCGCGCTGGGGCTGGAGAAGTGGCAGAAGACCCCCGCAGGCAGCGAAGCGCAGCCGAGTCCGATGGTGTCGGCAAAGCTGCCGTTAGAGGTCAGGTTCACGGCCACCGTGACATTCTGCGAGGTTGCCATGGTCACGCTCGATGGATTCACTCCGATGCTGAACTGGGTCGGCGTGCCGGAGACGGTGACCGCCGGAGAAGACGAGGGGCTGTGATCGACATCTCCGCTATACGCCGCGACAATGTTGTAGCTCACGCTGGGGGTGAGATTCGGAACCAGCGTAGCGACGCCATTCGCATTGAGCGTAGATGATCCGATCAGGGTAGCGCCGCTCGTGAAGCTGACCGTGCCAGTGGGCGGAACTCCGGAGCCGCTGTTCAAGACAGTGGCCACAAGGGTGACCTGCGGAGATGCGCCGGTGGACGTAGCTGAGCCCAGGCTAGTGGTGGTTGGAATGAGACCGACGGTTTCGCTAATCGAGGTTGAGGTGCTTGGCGAATCGGCTGCGTCGCCCGAGTAGCTCACTGTGATCGCGTAGGTTCCGGGAGCCAGCGTGGATGTGGTGAAACTGGCCGTGCCCGCATTCAGGGTTGCGGAAGCTAGAGTGGTTCCACTGGCGATGAAGTTCACGGTGCCGGTCGGCGTTCCGCCGTTGCCGGTAACCTTCGCGGTGATGGTGACGGCCGTCCCGACGAGCGCGGGATTGGGTGTGACGGTGATTGCAGTGGTGGTAGTGGCCAGCGAGACCGTGAGAGAAACTGCAGCCGAAGTGCTGCCGGCGTCATTGGTGTCGCCGGTGTAAGTTGCGGTGACGGAGTAAGTGCCCGCAGCCAGCGTTGAAGTTGTGAACGTCGCTACTCCCGAGGCGTTCACCGTTCCGGCGCCGATTACGTTTCCGTTGGCGAGGAAGTTTACGCTGCCCGTGGGCGCACCGCCGTTGCTCGCTACATTGGCGGTGAAGGTGATGGGCACGAGCACCAGCGCCGGGTTAGGCGTGATGTTCAGCGCGGTGAGAGAGATTGCCTGCGCCACGGTGAGCGCGAGAGGCGCCGATGCGCTGCCCTGATCGTTCGCATCACCGCTGTAAGTGGCGATGATTTGATAGCTACCCTGCGCCAGCGCCGGAGTAATCGTCGCGGTGCCGGCATTGCCGAGGGGCGCGCTGCCCAGTTGCGTGGTTCCAGAAGTAAATGTGACGGTGCCGGTCGGCGTTCCTGACCCTGAGGTCAGCTTTACTGTTGCCGTGATCGTCTCCGGGCCACCGGCGATTCCGGGGCTGGGCGCGGCTGTGACGGTGGTCGCGGTTGAGGTTTGATTGACCACCTGGCTCACGGGCAGCGAAGTGCTGGCTCCATTCTTCGAGTCGCCCGCGTAGGCCGCCGTGATGGGATGCGTGCCGACGCTGAGCGTGGATGTGGTGAAGGTGGCAACGCCCGGATTGCCCGCGAGCGTTCCGGTGCCGATGGTTGTGGCGCCATCAAGAAAGCTCACAGTGCCCGTAGGCGCAGAAGAGCCGCCGGGGGGAACGGTCGCGGTGAAAGTGACGGAGTTGCCGAAGATCGACGGGTTAAGGCTTGAAGTCAATGTTGCAGTGGTGGGCGCCTGCACTTCCTGACTGAGAACCGCCGAAGTGCTGCCCTGAATCTGCTTCGAGGCGTCGCCGTTATAGACCGCGGTGATCTGGTGCACGCCGGCCGCCAGCGTAGAGGTCGCGTACGTCGCCACGCCACTGGTGTTGATGGTCTGCGTGCTCAGGATTGTCGGGCCGTCCATGAAGCTGACTGTGCCGTCCGGTGTAACGCCGCCAGCCGCAGCGGACACGGTGGCCGTGAAGGTGACACTCTGGCCCACGGCGGATGGATTGACGCTCGAAGTCACGACAGTCGAGGTGCCTTCAAGAACAGTTTGGATGAGCGCCGGTGCCGACGAGCTGGTGAAGTGCTGGGTGTCGCCGGCATAAGTGGCGACGATGGAGTGCAGGCCGACCGCGAGCGTTGTGGTTGAGAAAGTAGCGACACCCGACGCGTCGAGGGCGAGACCGGTGGCGATTGTTGTGGTTGTGCCGCCAAATGTGTCGGTGATACTTACTGTTCCGGTGAGGTTGCCGGTCCCTGTTCCCGTGACCACTGTGACCGTGAAAGTGACCTTTTGGCCAAATCCGGAGGGGTCGGGATTGGAGGCGAGCGTGGTGGTGGTGGAATTAACCGGCTCGGCGGTGGCGATCAGCTCGATATCGAGAGGCGAGCTGGCCGCGGCAAAGCTGGGCTGCGCGTCTTCACTGACGTCGATGTTTGGAGTCTCAACTTGATTGCTGAGCAGCGTGGGAGTGGCGGCGGGCGCAAAGACCGCGCCAATTGTGCAATCGGAGTTAACGGCAAGCGACTGGCCATTGCTGCAAGAGCTGGGGACGGTCGCATCGACTGCGGCATTGATCGATGGAGTGATCGCGGTCAGGTCGAGCGCGGCGTTGCCGTCGTTTTCGACGGGCACGTCCTGGGTCGCCGATGTGCTGCCCTGGCGAACGGGCGTTGCAAAGTCGACCGCGGTGAAGTTGCCCTGTATCTCGCGCACCACCATATCAAGCGTGTCTGCGACGTAGAGATCGCCGCTGCCGTCGAGATATAGACCGACCGGCCCATAAAGTTGCACTGCTTGAAACGTGGCGCTGGCGTAAAAGTCGCCGCAGCCACTTTCCGCCAACGTCGAGATAAGCCCTGTCGAGGAACTGACTTTGCGAATCGCGGCGTTCTGCGACTCGGCAATGTAGACATTGCCGGCGGCGTCGACCGCGACACCAGAGGGCGACCAAACGTCAGCCTGATTAGCGGCGACTGGCGTGGCCATGCAGGACGTGGAGCCTGCGTTTCCGGTTCCTGCCAGAGTGGAGATTGTGCTGGACGGCGTGATGACGCCCCCAACTGCCATGACTTCGCGAACGCGCTGATTGGCGGAGTCGGGAATGTACATGTTGCCGGAGGCATCGAAGGCCACCGCGTAAGGGAAGTCGAGCTTGGCGGAGGTGGCTGCGATTCCGTCGCCGTTGTAGCCGCCTGTTCCGTTGGGGTTGGTGAAGCCGTTGCCTGCGATGGTCGAAATTACGCCAGTCGCCGCGCTTACTTCGCGAATGCGATGGTTGTTTGTGTCGGCGATATAGATGTTCGCGCTGGCGTCGAGGGTGACGCCCTCGGGCTGGTTAAGCGATGCCTGCGTGGCCGGGCAGCCGTCGCCGACGGCATCACTGTTGGAGCCGCAGACTGTGCCGCCGTTGTTGCCGGCAATGGTCGAGATGACGCCGGTGGCGGCGGTGATCATGCGGATTACGCCGTTGCCGCTGTCGGCAATGTAGAGGTTTCCCGCGCCGTCGAAAGCAACGTCGCCGGGACCGCTGAGAGTGGCGCTTGCCGCCGGGCCGCCGTCGCCCGTGTAAGAGGGATTGCCGCTGCCGGCGATGGTTGTGATGATTCCCGCGCCGGCGCAACTGGTGCCTTGAATGGTGGCGCTGGTAGCGCTCGCGCAGACCATGCGGATGCGGTTGTGAAGGCTGTCGGCGATATAGAGGTTGCCGGCTCCGTCGAGAGCGATGCCGCTGGGAAGGTAAAGCTCCGCCTGCGTGGCCGGCTGATTGTCACCTACTGAGGTGTAAAGACCGAGCTGCCCAGCGACGGGCAACAGATTGCCTGCAACCAGCACGCCGAGGCCGCCGATGCCGGTGCCGGAAAGATAGGCAGTACCCAGAACCGATTGGCCCGAGCCGCCGGTAGGCGTGCCCACGAGAACGACCGCACCCATGCGGAGGCCGGGTTTTGCGGGCGTGAATGTGATCGATTCCGAGCAGGTGGCGCTCGAGCGCAAGCGTGGCAGATGCGACAGCTCGATGTGCCCGTGCCGGCGGCAAAGTCTCCAGTGGGTGAGCCAAGCGACAGAATTTCTACGCTGCTGACTGTTCCTGCTACCGAAGCAGTGACCGTGACACTTTGATTGCCCGTTGCGGCTCCCACGGGCTGCGCGCCGAACTGCGCTTGGGTGGTGGCTGCGCCTAGCAGCAGAGCAGCGCCGGCGAGGATGCTAATCAGACGACCTGGGATTAGGCGACCGGATTTGACGCGAGAAAAGGCACGAAGGAAAAAAGTGTTAAGGAAACGAGTACGAATAGATGGATCAATCTGGCGATACATATACAGCTCCGTTCACGGCCTCAAAGCGCAACATTCTCTGCCCCGGATTACAGAGCCCGGCGCGCCAAAAGCGGTCAGAACGAGCGTGACCGGAAATGGGGCGCCGCCAACTTGCAGCCCGCTGAAGCATGAGTGAAGGTGCAGCTTCAAGGCCCAAATCGAGGGCGGCGACTCATCGTCTCACAATTACCTTTGCGCAAGAATGAGAAATCGACGGTAATACAACCATAGTCGTAATTACATCTTTGGTTCTATATATTGAATTACTTTTGTACCATTTAAAGCGAGTCGAAGGTAGAGAGTCTCATGTTTTCAATCGCATACGAGCCGCTCTTTGCGAGCACGATCTCTTATCGTTCTCTGCGTCGATGACTGGAGTCGTGTGCCGGAAGCGGACGGTGGTTACCCCGTTCAAGCTTGCTTGCGGGATAATGAACGTTTTCCGTTGAGCCCAAAAACCAGCCCGTGCTAGCCTTGCGCTACTTCCCCGCTGGCGTGTCGGGCGCAGCCAGGATTTTCAAAGCAATCTCGAAGCGAGGTTTTGACGATGGCAACTGTGTCGCAGAGCACGAGTGTGAATCCGGGCGTTCACTTCACCGGGCGAAACGGCCTTGTGGACAAGTATTTCTATTTTTCGATGTCGCTGCTGGTGGCGGGGATCGTCGTTTCGGGATTCGGCCAAACGGTCAACGGAAATCTGATCCATCCGTCAGTGCCGAGGCCTTTAATTCTCTGGTTTCATGCCGCCGCATTCTCGGCGTGGGTGATTTTCTTCATCTTTCAGTCGGCGCTGGTGCGGACGCACAACGTGAAGTGGCATCGCTTCTTCGGCTGGTTTGGCGTAGCGCTGGGAACGGTGATGGTTCCGCTTGGCGTTGCGACTGCAATCATCATGGGCCGCTTTGACACCGTTGTGGAACACAGGCCCGGCTCGGATGCATTCCTGATCGTTCCCTGGTACGACATGGCGGCATTCGTTGCCTTCTTCAGTCTGGCGATTCTTTGGCGGAAGAAATCGGAACTGCATCGCCGGTTTATCTTCATCGCCACATGCGGACTGCTAGCCGCTGCATTCGGGCGGTTCCAATACCTCAGCGACCACAATCTTTTCTACGCGGGCGTGGACGCGGTGATTCTTCTCGGCGTGGTGCGCGACCTGCTGGTGAACCGGCGAGTACATAGGGTCTATCTCATCGCGCTGCCGGCGTTGATCGTGTGCCAGGCATTTGTCGTTTACACATTTACCAACGGGTCAGCGTGGTGGTTGAGGATTGCGGACCGGGTTCTGGGATAGCGCGACGAGCGGCGAGGCGCGCATTCACTCGTGCTGAAGCCGTCCTTTCTCCATTTAGACTAGATAGGTTATGGCCACCTTGAAAGCTGTGCGCGGGACGCGCGATCTGCTGCCGCCGGAGACGGAGCTGTGGAATCGCATTGAAGCGACCGCGCGCCAGGTCTTTGCCCGCTACAACTTCGGGGAGATTCGCACGCCGATCTTTGAAGACACGGCCTTGTTTGCGCGCAGCGTGGGCGAGGAGACCGACATTGTGTCGAAGGAAATGTACACGTGGGAGGATCGCGCGCGCGCGCAGTCAGAGAAGACGCAGTCGCTGACCTTGCGGCCAGAGAATACGGCCGGCGTAGTGCGCGCCTACATCGAGCACGGGCTGGGCGAGAGCGGGCAGTTGCAGAAGCTCTACTACATTGGGCCGCAGTTCCGGCGCGAGCGGCCGCAGAAGGGGCGCTACCGGCAGTTCTGGCAGATTGGCGCGGAAGTGATCGGGCCGCCTTCGTCAGGCAGCGAATCGCCGTTGCGTGATGCGGAGGTTCTGGAGATGCTGGCGACGCTGCTTGAGGAGCTGGGCATTACGGGCTGGACGCTTGAGCTGAATTCTGTTGGCTCGGCAGCGGATCGCGCGAAGTATAACGATGTGCTGCGTGCGGCGCTCGCCGATGTTGCGCCGAAGATGTGCGGTGACTGCCAGCGGCGCGCGGTGACTAATCCGCTGCGGGTGCTGGACTGCAAGGTGCCTGAGGATCAGCCGATTATCGAGAGCCTGCCGAAGATTGGCGATTCGCTTGGCGATGATTCGAAGCAGCACTTCGCGCAGGTTACTGCCGCACTCGACGCGGCTGGCGTGCCTTACACGCTGAATCAGCGGCTGGTGCGCGGCCTGGACTACTACACGCGGACGACATTTGAATTCACGCATGGCGGCCTTTCACCCCAGGGAGCAAGCTCCCCGGGGACCCCGATCTGGGCGCGCAGAACGCTCTGCTCGGCGGCGGGCGGTATGACGGACTGAGCGAGGCTATTGGCGGACCGAAGGCACCGGGCATCGGCTTCGCGATGGGCCTGGACCGGCTGGTGCTGACGCTGCAGGCACAGGAGTCCGCGCAAGCTGCCGCGCCGGCGGCAAAAGCCGACGCGTATATTGCGCCGATTGGCGAAAGTCTCAACACTGCCGCGCTAATTTTGGCGCGCGAGTTGCGGCGAGCCGGCTTGCGTGTTGAGCTGGGCGACGGCAGCTTCCGATTGAAGAAGTCGTTTGAGGCTGCAGACAAGATTGCGCGGCGCATCGTGATCCTCGGCGAAGACGAGCACCAATCCGGTATCCTGACGGTGAAGGATTTCGCATCGGGCGCGCAGAGCAAATGGCACGCAGCGAGTTACTGCGATGCTCGCGGAATGAAATCGCGCGGAAACTTGGCAATGCAGGTCCATCGACTTCGGCCCGGGCGACCTCGCCAGGCTGACAGCTTTTCAGGGACAGAGGAACTGGATACCGTGCTCGACTTTTTAGGCAATCTTGAACGGACAAACATGTGCGGCGAGTTGCGCGCCGCCGACGCGGGCAAGCAAGTGGTGCTGATGGGCTGGGTGAACCGGCGCCGCGACCACGGCAACCTCATCTTCCTCGACCTGCGCGACCGCACAGGCATTGCGCAGGTGGTGCTGGACCACGACCTGATTCCCGATGGACATGCGAAGGGCGAGCAGGTGCGCCCCGAGTACGTCGTTGCCGCTGTGGGCAAGGTGCGGCTGCGCGACAAGGACGCCATCAATCCCAAGATGCCTACGGGCGAGATCGAGATTGAGGCTACCGAGCTGCGCGTTCTGAACGACGCAAAGCTGGCGCCGTTCTCGCCGTCGGAAGAGGCGATCCAGAACGAGGAAGTGCGGCTGAAGTATCGCTACATTGATCTGCGCCGGCCCGAGATGCAGCACAATTTCAAGCTGCGGCATGAGATTACGCTGGCCATTCGCGAGAGCCTGAGCAAGCAGGGATTTTTCGAGATTGAAACGCCGATTCTGACCAAGTCGACGCCCGAGGGCGCGCGCGATTTTCTGGTGCCGAGCCGCGTGCATACGGGCGAGTTCTACGCGCTGCCGCAGTCGCCGCAGATCTTCAAGCAGATTCTGATGATCTCGGGCTTCGACAGGTATTTTCAAATTGCGCGCTGCTTTCGCGATGAGGACCTTCGCGCCGATCGCCAACTGGAGTTTACGCAGGTCGACCTGGAGATGAGTTTTCCGAAGCAGGAGTCGGTCTTCGGAGCGGTGGAGCAGTTTATGAAGGCGGGGTTTGCGGCTGCGGGAGTTGATTTGCCGATTCCCTTCCCGCGCATTACCTACGACGAATCCATGCGCCAGTTCGGGACCGACAAGCCTGACCTGCGGCTGCCGGGGCTTACCGACGTGCGACCGGCGTTTACCGACGACGCGCTGGCGAGTTTGCAGATCGATCCCGCACTGCCGGTGGTGGCGCTGCGCATTCCTAAAGTGGGCGAGTTGAGCCGCAAGGAGCGCGAGGACAATCATCCGCTCTTCGACCAGAAGAAGGGCGCGAAGTTCATCGACGATTTCAAGCGGCTGGCAAAGGGTTTTCCCGAGTCTGCCGCGAAGGTGCGCGAGCTGGCAGGCGCTTCAGAAGCAGATTTCGTGATTGTGGTTGCGGGCGATCCGGCCCACCACATCAAGGCCAGCGACACGAAGTTTCCTGGGCGACTATCAGAGCGGGAGATTAATGTGTACGCCGCGGCGGGAAACTTCCGCGCCGAGCTGGCGAAGAAGTACGAGGACCGGCACGGGGCGTTTCGCGTGACGGATGAAGTGGTACTAGCTGCGGCAGCCCGAAACGCGGAGGGTGGGCTGATTGACGGCAGCAAGGCCTTCAATCCGATGTGGCTTACCGACTTTCCGATGTTCGAGTACGACCTGGCTTTGGCGAAGTGGATGCCCGCGCATCATCCCTTCACGGCGCCCATCGAGGCCGACATGGCAAACCTGGTTAGCGATCCGGCGAGCGTGCGGGCAAATTGCTACGACCTGGCGATGAACGGACTGGAGCTCGGTTCGGGATCGATACGTATTCATCGCAAGGATGTGCAGCAGCAGATTTTCGCTTCGCTTGGGATGAGCGACGAGGAGGCTCACGCGCGGTTTGGATTTTTTCTGGACGCGCTGGAATATGGAACTCCGCCGCACGGCGGAATTGCACTGGGCCTCGACCGCATCGTCATGCTGCTGGCCGGCGCGAACAATCTGCGCGAGGTGATTGCGTTCCCGAAGACGGCAAAAGCGATTGATTTGATGGCGGAAGCGCCGACGCCCGTGAGCGAACAGCAGTTGCGGGAATTGCACATTCGGGTGGCGGCGAAGAGCTGATTTCCACCGTGGAGATTGGCTGGGCTGGGCTTTGGTACGTGCCGCGTCTGTGGTATATTTTCTGAGGTGCGGAATCGATTTTCACCTCCGCCCAATGTCGCGCGGGAACGTCGATGGCGCGGCTTTTTGAACCCCTCTGGACGCGTAGCTCAACTGGCAGAGCATTCGGCTCTTAACCGACAGGTTGAAGGTTCGATTCCTTCCGCGTCCACCAGCCTTCGCCCGGTCGGGCTTCGGCTCGGCAGGCCAGCTTCGGCTCTTCCCTCGGCGCCTCAAGCCATTTGAAGAGCGAAGGCTGTCGCGCCGTAGCTTTGAGCGAAGGCGGACAGCTAATATCGCCCATTCGGGCTTCGGCTCGGCAGGCCAGCAAAATCTCCTTCGTCAAGCTCTAATTCCGCGCCGACGCTAGCACCTTCGTGAACGTTGATTCCAGATCGGATGTCCATGTGGTGCCGCCATCTGTGGACGATTCGTACTTCAATGTGTACTGCGTTTTGGAGATTTCCTTTTCGGTCAGGCGCGTCTTGATGAGCGTGCCCTGCATCGTGGCTTCGGTTGTCCACGTCCAAGTGTCGCCGCTTACGCTTCCTTTGGCGGTGATCACCTCGCCCCAACTGTCGTACGCGTTGTAGGTATACATTTTCGTTGCCGGGTCATATCCCAGCACGGCCATGATCTTAAAGTTACCTGCGGGCGATTTGTTGTCAGAATGGCCCTCTAGAAAAAATCCTCCGGCCGTCCAATCCCAACTTTGAGTGGACGACACCGGCCCTTCCATGCCGTGCGCGGTAGATTTGCCGACTTCATTCCAATCACCCACGAAGTATGCGAGGCGCATCACTTCCGGGCCCGGCTTCGGCGCTTCTTGCTGAGCCTGCGCCGGAATCAGAACTCCGAGCAACAAAGCACAAATCGCAACCGACTCGATTATCCGTTTCATAGAGATCTCCCTGGTGTTGGAATCGCGGCTATGATTTCTTGGTGTGACTGGGACTGCGCAGTCCGCCTCCGCTGAGGCAACGGCGCGACAGCCTTCGCGGTTGAACTGGCCTGCCCAGCCGAAGCCGATTGGGCAGGCGAAGGCTGGTGCGCCCGGAGAGATTCGAACTCCCGACCTAACGCTCCGGAGGCGTTCGCTCTATCCAGCTGAGCTACGGGCGCGCTTCAACAGGATACCGCAAGTTGCGGATTCATCCCTTTTCGCCTTCGCGTCGGGGAAGGGGCGACGGACGCGCGGGTTTCTCAACCTATCACAGGGTCAACGAGCCGGTCTTTCATTGACTTTGGGCTGATTTTTGAGTATTCTAGAGGTCTTGCGCGGTGTTGCGCCTGGGGTCTCGGTGTGCTCACCCGGACCAATTCTCAAAAGGGGCTCCGGCCAGGTTCTGGCGAGTCTCTAATGGAACAGGCCACCGGCTGCGGGACACGAGAGCGGAATAGGGCGAACGTGGTCCGGCGCAGCCAGGGTTCCGATTGGAACGAACTCCCGCAGCTTCTCACCCGAACAGATTTGTTTGGCAGTGGGTAGATTTCAAGGCCCGTGCGGTTTGCATGGGCGGATACGGTTTGCGCGGGTTGTGCGATCCCGCCCTAAACGCAAAATGCGCGTTTAGGATGGGGCACCCAAGATTGAAGCGGGTAATTTTTCGAGGAAAGCAGAGCAATGTCGACGTTTATTCCGAGCGGCAAGGATATTAGCCGCAAATGGTATGTGGTGGACGCGAGCGGACAGACGCTGGGACGCCTGGCGAGCAAGGCCGCGATGGTTTTGACAGGCAAAACAAATCCGAAGTATGTGCCGTACATCGACATGGGCGACCACGTGATTGTGATTAACGCCGAGAAGGTGCGGCTGACCGGGTTGAAGGACCAGAGCAAGGTCTACCGGCGCTACACGGGGTTTCCGGGCGGGCTGCGCGAGGAGTCGTTTACGCGGCTGATCAAGCGCAAGCCAGAAAAGGTTCTGGAAGAAGCGATCAAGGGCATGCTGCCGAAGAGCAAGCTGGGGCGGCAGATGGCCACCAAGCTGAAGGTCTATCGCGGCGAGCAGCATCCGCACACGGCGCAAAAGCCGGTGGCGTTGTAAAGCAGCTTTTAGCTGCAGCCTCAGCTCCTCAGCTTTTTCTTGCTGGAGCAAAGAGACGAAGGAAAAGACGGGGACGCCCGATGAGGGCTTGGACAAGCTAGCAGCTAGAGGCTAGAAGCTAAGAGCTAACAGAATGGCAGAGGATCTGGTTCAGTATTACGGCACGGGGCGGCGCAAGTCGGCGATCGCGAGAGTTTTTCTGCGTCCCGGCACGGGCGAGTGGAAGGTCAACGGCAAGAAGTTTGAAGAGCACTTTGTGACCGAGCAGCAGCGGGTTAGCGCCAAGCGCACGCTGGTGGTGGCCGAGCTCGGCGCGAGCTTCAACGTTGTGACGACCGTGAAGGGCGGCGGAGTTTCCGCGCAGGCCGATGCGGTAAAGATGGGCATTGCCCGCGCCCTGGTTGAGTTCAACCCGGAGCTGCGCAAGCTGCTCAAGGCCGAAGGATTGATGACGCGCGATGCGCGCCAGAAGGAACGCAAGAAGTACGGGCAGAAGGGCGCGAGAAAGCGGTTCCAGTTCAGCAAGCGCTAAAGCGCTTGCAGTTATTAGTCAGCTCCGCAGTTCTTTCGGCTTGCAAGATAGTTTCCGGACTCCGATTAAGGCCTTCCGGCGCGAGCTGCTGAACGGCTAGAACCTGAACTGCTAGAAGCTCGGTTTTACAAATCTCCCCGCAAGGGGATAAATCCGGGCCACAGAATCAAAGCCCGGATGCAGTCCACGAAGGAGGACAATTGGCAACCATCACCATGAAGGAATTGCTCGAAGCGGGTGTTCACTTCGGGCATCAAACCAAGCGCTGGAATCCCAGGATGAAGGAATACATCTTCGGGGAGCGCAACGGAATCTACATCATCGATCTGCAAAAGACGCTGAAGCTGTTCAAGGAAGCGTCGAAGTTTGTGACTGAGCTGACCGCGAGCGGCAAGACGATTCTGTTCGTCGGCACCAAGCGCCAGGCGCAGGATGCGGTTGCCGAAGAGGCCACCAGGGCAGGCATGCCGTACATCAACCAGCGCTGGCTGGGCGGCCTGCTGACCAACTGGACGACGGTGCAGAAGTCGGTGAAGCGCCTGCAAGAGCTCGATGAGATGGCCACGGATGGCCGTTACGACCTTCTGACCAAGAAGGAAGTGATCAAGCTGGAGCGCGAGCGCAAGCATTTGCAGGCCAATCTGGCCGGCATCAAGAGCATGAAGCGGCTGCCTGACGCGCTGTTCATCGTGGACTCGAACAACGAGCAGATTGCGGTGAAGGAAGCGCGCAAGCTGGGCATTCCGGTGGTTGCGGTGGTAGACACCAATTGCGACCCGACGGTAGTGGATTATGTAATTCCCGGCAACGACGATGCGCTGCGCGCCATTCGGCTGTTTACGTCAAAGGTTGCCGACTCGGCCGCCGAGGGCGTGAACATGCTGACCGACAAGGCCTTCACGGAAGAGGCGCCAGAAGCCGCGGCCACCGAAGCAGTTGAAGGCAGCGAAGAAGGCGTGGCGATTTCGGCGGAGTCAGAGCCGGCGCCGGTGGAGGAAGTGGACCTTGAAGCAGCGCTGGGCGGCGGCATTCGCAAGGCTCCGGCTGCTGTAGCGGCCCTGCTGGAAGAGGACGAAGTAGCAGCGGAAAGCGCCAAGTAACTGTCAGGCGCGGAAACACGCAGGATTCGAAAGAGCGTGGCCGCTCGATATTTGGTGGCCACGCTTTTCTTCTGCCGGAAATTCCGTGGCGCGATAGACGATTGTGAATTTCTTAAACGCAGTGCATGAATAGGGCCGCGTGCGGCCGGGGAAAAAGAGAGATGACGACAGTGACTGAGAAGATTGATGCGAAATTGGTGAAGGAACTGCGCGAGAAGTCAGGCGCGCCGATGGGCGACTGCCTGAAGGCTCTGCAGGAGAGCAAGGGCAACATGGAGGACGCGTTCGTGGTGCTGCGCAAGCGCGGCATGGCCTCGGCGCAGAAGAAGTCCGCGCGCGTGACTAACGAAGGCGCCGTGGGCAGCTACATTCATGCCGGCGGAAAAATTGCCGTGCTGGTGGAGCTGAACTGCGAGAGCGATTTTGTGGCGAGGACCGAGGACTTTCAGGAGTTGCTGAAGGATATTGCGATGCACATCGCGGCCAGCGATCCACGCTATGTGAAGCCCGAGGACGTGACCGCGGAGGATCTGGAGCGCGAGAAGGAAATCTATCGCGCGCAGGCCGCCGCGACGGGCAAGCCGGCGCCGGTTATCGAAAAGATTGTGGACGGCAAGATGGCGAAGTTCTACGAAGAGGTTTGCCTGCTGGAGCAGCCGTTCATCAAGGACCAGGCCGTCAGCGTGAAAGAACTGATCGCGCAGAAGGTGGGCAAGCTGGGCGAGAACATTACGGTGCGGCGGTTCGCGCGTTTCAAGGTGGGCGCTGCAGGACTGGACTGTGGCGCAGACCAAGCCGGTGGAAGTGGCGGAGTAGTCTCGAAGATTTCGACGGATCGCACGCCAAGTCTAAATTCAAACCAAACAGAAGGGGCAGTCCATTGCGGACTGCCCCTTTTGTATTGGGTGAGATTGGTTGGTTTACGGAAGGTAGTAGCGGAGCGAGGTGAAGATCATGTTGTCGTCGCCATGGGCGCCGCTGGGATTCGCAATGCCGCCGGGGTTACCGTGCCGCCCGCACCGGACCACAGATCTCGCCGATCACGTTTTCGTACTGTGAGGCCCTGGCGGAAGCGGCCCTTGGGACTGTTATAGAAGTTGAACCAGTAGCCGGCCGTGAACTCCTGGACGTCCTTGTTGCTGCCGCCGCAGTTGGAGGGGGCGATGGGTGCGGCTCCAGTTGCGCCAACTGTGGGGACAGTGGGCTCAACCAAGCAGCCCGACATGTTTGCGCTCCGCGTACCGTAGCCAACTTGGGTTGTGCCGCTAAGCACGTAGTCGCGATCAAGATAGTCGCCGCCGTAGTTGAAGTAGAGGTTCAGCCTCGACGTGGGATTGGCTTCGATGGTGCTGAGCGCTGAGAAGCCATGGATGGGAGAGAACACCGCATTGGGGCGCAGGGTCACGTCGGCGATGGTGGAGGAGCCGTAACGGCCGACGCCCTGGCCCCAAAGTCCCTTCAAGCCGATTGTGAACTTATTGGCCGCCAAGCGGGGCGCGGAAGCCGCCGCCGAGGCCCGCGCCAGTTGCCGTGCTGTTCGTGGGCAGCGCCGTCGTAGGCACCGTGCAGGTGGCGTTACAGTCGCGCAGGGATAGATGCGGTCGCGGAAGTTGCGGTCGATGCCGAAGACTTCCCAGTGGCCCCAGCCGGGCTCGAAGGCCACCTTCACCACGAAGTCCGGCGTGTAGTTAAAGGAGTAATTGGCCTGATTGTCGTAGAGGCCGCCGCCGGTTCCTGTTGAACCAAGAGTATTGGTCGGCGTGTCCTGGCCGGACGGGTTCAGCGTCTCGGCGTTTTCAACTGAAGCGCCGATGAAGAACGCCTTGCCGAAATCTTTGGAGACGCGGAAGCTGTACTGGCGGCCCCACACAAAGCCAGCGTAGTATTGTGCATCGATGGTAGAAGGCAGAATTTCGGTGCCGCGGGTCAGGCCAGAGGTGGTTTCAGCCACCAGCGACCAGCCCGTGCCGCCGGAGAAATCCCATCCATTGTCAATCTTGGCATCGGCCCACAGATTTGCCGCTGGCGCAAGCGTGTAACTGTTCGACTGGTTGTTGTTTGAGGTGGTGCCCGAGCTCAGCCAGTCCATCCTCATAGTAGGCCGTTAGCGTAACGCATGCAGCTTGCCGACACCTTTGAGGGCGATGCGCGACTGGCGGCCTGAACCCTAAAACTCGCTCAACTGGATGCGTGGAGTACTGCCAGCGGAACGCCGGTCAATGCTGTGTTGATGTCGCCGCCTGTAGCCCCGGGCGCCACACTGTTTCACCCGCCACGAAGCTGCCTGTCGGCGACAGGGTGATTCCCTTGAAATGAATGACGTCAGGATTGTTGATCGCCTTCTTGATGCTCGTAGTCTCGTCGGAGACCGTGGTGGCAAGAGAAAGCTGCGTTGACCTTCAGGTCGCTTACCGTGCTTTGCAGAGTGCTAGACGGCTGCCGCAGTTGTCAGTGGCAGCCTGCTGCTGCGCGTCGATGCCGTCGGCCTCGCCTTCTGCTGCCGCAGCCTGCGCGTCGGCGGCGGCTTGCTGCGCCTGCTGCAATTGCTCGTCCTTGGTGGCGAGATCCGCCTTCAGGCCGTCGATCTCGCCCTGAAATTGCTGCTTCATTTGGTCGATCTGTTCCTGCACGGTGGGACCGGCCGGCGCAGCGGGTTTCTTGGCCGCGGCATGCTTCTTCGCCGGCGGTGTTGTAGCCGCCGGTTTGTGCGTAGGAAACAACGAGACTGGCTGCCAGAAGTGCCGCGGCAGCCGCTTTCACTGTCAATTTCATTTGGGCCTCTCTTTTCCTCTGGATTCGGGTTGGATTGGTGGCAGCGCCCGCGTGCGCAATGAGACGCAATCCTTTTCTGCATCCCGGACGCATTGATAAATAGGAAAGATCTGCAAAACTCCCATCGGCGCGGACAATCAGGCGCATGCGGTAAGGCAGGAGCTTCGCGCCGGCGAAAACCCTCTTCTCCACTCCGCATCCAAGACTCGCAGAGCAATATTAAGATTTGACGAATTCACGCAGATTTCACAGTGGCGAGAGGGCCCACGATTCGAGGGAAAGAGGATGACGAGAAATTAAATTTCTATTCACAAGCGCTTCGCCTTTTCTGCGCAATTTTGTGAAGATTGCGGCTGATGGAATGCAGGAGTGTGTTAGGAATGCGAGGGTCGTTTCCGAGGCTGGCGTGACCGCAGTTAATGGGCCGGGGCAAACGGCGACGATGACGCCGCACTGCTAATTCTTGACGGAGCTTGAATCGTTGCCGGCGCTGAGCAAATTGGCTAGCAGCCGATAAGCACCCGGCACGAGCTCAGGGAACTGCCGGTAGAGCGCGAACGCAACATATATATAGGTTCCCTTTCCGCGATGAACGACGAGCAACCCACCGCGTTGTGGATCCTGGCCGGGATCGGCGGTCTCGGTGAGCGCGGTGTATCCGGGGTCCCAATGCTCAAGGAATCCGTGACCGCGCTCCTCGAACCATCCGTCGAAATCGGCGGAAGTAATCCTGTTCGGCCAAGCGAGAAGCGGGTTTGCTGGATCGAGCAGTTTAACCGGATCCTGCTCATCGACGACGCGTTCGGGAAAACGGCCCATCGAAAGCGGGAGCGGAGCGGGAAATGTGTTTCCCTGATATTGCACGACGATCGTTCCGCCGCGTTCAACGAATTGCTCGAGACGGGGTTCGGCAGCGGCGAGCGCGGGGCGCGTGGAGTAGGCGCGAATGCCGACGACCAGCACGTTCCACTGCGACAGGTCGGCAGTGGCAAGCTGGTCATCAGTGAGGAGATCAGGCGTGATGCCCAGCGCCTCAATGGCCTCGGGAACATGATCGCCGGTTCCCATGACATAGCTCACACGCAGACCAGGCGCGACTTTCACGTCGATTTTGCGTGTGCGGAGCTCCGCGGACTTGTATTGGTTATAGGGCAGCAGGCCGGGATCGCCGATGCTTTGCCAGCCGGCCGAATAGATTTGACCGCTGACTTGCGCGGTCGCTTCGATCGAGTAGGCACGCGCCGCAACGTCGCCGGCTGGAGTGACCGAGAACACGAGAGGCTCGGTGTCGCCCGCGGTCTTCAAATGGAATTCTCGCTGCGCTGGATCGGCGCGCCAACCCTCGGGCAGCTGTAGATCGACGACTCCGTCGGCAGCGCGCTCGGCGTGAACCGTGACCTTGACCGGCAGTGGCGAACCGTCAAGCGGAAGAATGCGCGCCTCCGGCTGAACGCGCACGCCGATAGCGGGCGTGACTACGAGCGGTTGATAAACACCGCCGACGCCCGTGACGCGGGCCAGCGTTTGAACTGTCTGGCCAAGGCGAATCGGGACGCCGTCAAAGGTAAACTCCGCCCAGGCATAGAGCGGGTAAGGTGCGAATGAGCGCTCGCGCCACGCTTCGTTCGAGAGGTCGTAGACAGGCTGCTCGGTGGTGGGCCGCGTGAAGTAAGGCGCGGTGGGAGCGGCGTCGGCGGGGACGTGGATGCGGTAGGTGCGGTCTACAGCTGTCCATGTGTCGGCGCCCGTGTCAATCGCGCCGCCTGAGTTTTCGAATTTCCAAGGTGCGCCGTCGGCGCTTTCCAGCCAAACCCGACTCAATCGTGCACCAGCGATTCCCTCCGCCAGATGCACACGGACACTGGAATCCTCGCCCGGCCAAACGCTGCGCGCAGACTCGTCAGCGGAAGCTCCGCGACCGCCGGGCCCCTGGCCGCCGCCGCTGGTTGTGAACGCGACGAGGTCGAGGCCAAGCAGGTCCTTAAAGGCAGTCTGAAAATGATCTATCTTTTCGGCCCAACTCGAGTTCAAGACCAGCCTTGGCCTCCGCGTCGAGGTCGCTTGCCTTCACGCGCGCGTATAGGTCGAGCGTCTCACGGTAGATGGGCGCGAGATTGTGCGCGGCAGCGAGACCGGACTCGTTTTTGCAGTCGCTCGTGAACGCGGAGAGGCCGGTGTCGATTTTGTGCAGGCCATCGCTAAGCCAATCAGGCGGCGTGCTGCCGGCCAAGCGAGCCAAGCCCGTAATGCCGGTAGAGATGTGGACCTTCGAATTCCAAAACAGGCTCGCGGCCTCTCTGTCGCCTCCTGCTGCGGCGGTCGACCCATTTTCGGCCGATGTTTCGGCTGATGGTGCGGCAGCCCACAGATGGTAGCTCGATGAATCCGGCCCGCTAAGCGCGGGATCTGCGCCGCCGTACTGCGACTTCTGCTCGCCCCAGCCTTCGCGCGCAATCTGCACATAGGTGCGGCCGAGTGCCGCGTCCCACGTGCCGACGGGAATCGTCACGTCGGCGGGCAACGATCCCTCGATCCACTCGCCAGTGATGTAGTTATGAAACCGAGCCGGTGTCCACTTGCCGGTGGCGTAGTCGAGCATTTGGCCGTTGGTGATGGGCGCGAAGGGCGTGCGCGAGTAAACGGCGAGCGGCTGCCATGGCTGCAGTCCATTTTTTAGTTGCTCGGGAAAGACGTTGGGATCGGCGGCGGCCTTGAACGCCTCTTGTGCGATTTCGCCTGAGACCTGGTGATGACCGTGCCCGTCGCTCACGCCGCCGACAAAGGTGGAGAGAATGACTTGCGGCCGAGTCATCCGCACCGCGAGCACCGCATCATAGAGCACGCGATCGTGACCCCATTTTGAAAAAGCCTCTTCCTGCGTCTTCGAGAATCCGAAGTCGGCCTCAGTGCCCCAAAGTTGCGAAACGCCGTAGTACTCGTCGGCCTTGAGCAGCTCGTTGGTGCGGATGAGGCCAAGCGCATCGTAGCTTTCTGCGCCCAGCGCATTCTGTCCGCCTTCACCGCGGGTGAGCGTGAGCAGCGTGACGCGCACGCCGAGCCCGCGCGAAAGGTATGTCATGAGCGCGCCATCTTCGTCGTCAGGATGCGCAACGATGAAGAGCACACTGGCCGTAGTGCCGAGGCGCTTAAGCGTCTGCTCGAGATCGGCGGCTCCCCGGTCCTCAGGCAAGGGCAATGCATATGCCGAGGGCTCGGGCAAAGGAACCTGCGCAAGCTGGGTCTCAGCTGATGAGGACGCAGCGGACTGAATCGTGGCGGCCTGGGCACGAAGCGCGATGCTGCCGGCGATCGACACAAGCGCGGCGAGCGCGGCAGTGAGTGGGACGCGAAGCAGTTTGCGGGGAATGAAACTCATCACGGTCAGTTTACAAGGCCGCGAGCCGAAAGGCGGCAGACGAGTTCAGCGCCAGTCATCTTTAGCGCCAGTCATCGCGGGCGTCGGTCAGGCCCTGATTCATCGCGGCGTCAAAGCCGGTGTTCTTCTTGATGAAGATTTCGCTGAAGTGCCGGTCCTGGTGCAGCAGGATGGCCTGCAGGCGCACCAGCTCAAGAAGCGCAAGGAACATGGCGATGAGAGCGCGCTCGGAATGCGTGTGGCTGAGCAGGCGGCGCAGCGCGACGGGCTTGTCTTCCATGGTGAGGCGGCGCGTTAGAAACTGAATCATCTGGCCGACAGTGATCGAGTCCTCCTCCACGTTGAGGACGGGACGATTGCGCGCGCGCTCGATAATGTCGCGGAAAATTCGAACCAGGTCGGTGGTGTCGGCGGCAATCTCCGGCTCCGCGCCGACGTCTTCGCGGAACTCCCGCACGCCGGGATTGGTCCACGTGGCCGCTTCGAGCATCTGTTTGTCATGCAGCATCTGCGCAGCGTTGCGGAAGCGCTCGTGCTCGAGGAGGCGATCGACGAGTTCGCGGCGCGGATCTTCGGCAGACTCCTCCGGGCCGATGGGCGCGCGGGGCAGCAGCATCTTGCTCTTGATGTGAATGAGGAGCGCGGCGGTGTAGATGAAGTCGCCGGCCACATCCATGTCGCTGGCGCGTAGATGATCGACGTAGGCCAGGAACTGCGCCGTGATTTTGGCGATGGGAATGTCGTAGATGTCGATGTCCTGCTTGCGAATGAGGTCAAGCAGCAGGTCGAGCGGGCCGTCGTAAACCTGACCGACAAAAACCGAGAAGGGCGACTGCTCGGCGTCTTGCCCGCGCGCTTTGAGGGCCGCGGCAACTTTTTCGGCGGTGGTTGGGCCGGCGTCCAGATGGCGGGTCAGGCGCGGTTAACTCCAAGGGCAATGTGGGGCTTGGGTCGGACGCCGGAAAAGTTTCGGCGTGCGGGGCATTATCAGGCGCGGACGCGAAGACTGCTTCTTTCGCGGACTTCGTCGCGCTCTCATCGGATTGTGGGGACTTATTCGTCAAATTAACTTCTTCTTCCCGCTAATCTCTTGTTTGTGTTCGTGTCGCTCCGATTGATCTTTTTGATCTTGATGGTAAGGCGCCGCTCACGTCGTCGACGTCATCCGCATAGCTTCGCGCACCTCGATCATGGTCTGCTCGGCGCGAACGCGGGCACGGGTCGAGCCGTCTTCGAGAATCTCTTCAACCTGCGCGTCGGTGAAGCTGGCGCGGCGCTGCTGAATGGGCTCGAGTATTTTCACCAGCGAGTCGGCGGCCCAGCCTTTGCACTCGATGCAGCCGATGCCGGCCGAGCGGCAGCCCTCGTAGACTTTGGCCAAGGTCTCGGGCGAGGAGAATACTTTGTGCAGGTCGCCGACGGGACACTTGTCAGGATCGCCAGGATCGGTGCGGCGAACGCGCGCGGGATCGGTGACCATGGTCTTGAGTTTCTGGCGGACGACAGGCTCGGGGTCAGTCAACTGAATGGTGTTGCCGTAGCTCTTTGACATTTTGCGGCCGTCGGTGCCGGGAAGCTTGGGAGACGGCGTAAGCAGGACTTTGGGCTCGGGGAGAACTTCGCGGTCGCCAAGCTTGTAGAACCCATTGAAGCGACGAGCAAGCTCGCGCGTCAGCTCCACGTGCGCCTGCTGATCCTGACCGACGGGTACAAAGTCGGCCTGATAGAGCAGAATGTCGGATGCCATCAGCACGGGGTAGCCGAGGAAGCCGTAGGTGGTCAGTTCCTTGTTGGCGAGATTCTCCTGCATCTCTTTGTAGCTGGGCACGCGCTCCAGCCAGCCGAGAGGCGCGATCATGCCAAGCAGCAGAGGAAGTTCGTAGTGCTGTTTGACGTGACTCTGCACGAAGATGGTGCATTGGGCCGGATCGAGTCCCGCAGCCAGAAAATCCAGCGCGACCTCGAGCGTATTGGGCGCGATCTTAGAGGTGTCGGCGTAGTCGGTGGTGAGCGCGTGCAGATCGGCGATGAAGAAGTAACAGTCAAACTTGTCTTGCAGCTTGACCCAGTTGGCCAGAGCGCCCATGTAGTTGCCCAGATGAAGCTTTCCCGTGGGGCGCATGCCGCTGAGGACGCGCGGACGGGCTGGCGGAGTGGCGGGATCTGGCATGGGGCGTTTGGGTTCCTCTGCAATGCGAAAAGCGGCGCCAGAAATGCCCAGAAAAATGGACGAAACAGGCTCCATCCATTGTAGCGGGAGGAAGGGCAACGGATGGGCAGCACTAAAGGTGCAAAAGGAAGGAAAAAACGAGGATCAACGCGGGCGTAAGCAGCAGGCGTAGCACGTACCCGCCCACAAAGATCATCAGTATGTAGCTCACCCAGCCGCGGATGCGGTCGTATTGCTGGGCCGCGTTGTACGGCAGTAGATTACGTACCACCCGGCTGCCATCAAGCGGTGGGATGGGCAACAGGTTGAAGAAGAACAGCGAGAGGTTGATTAGGATCGCCAGGCTCAGGAGCAGCGCGATCGGCTGAGCGCCGGTGGCGTCGGCAATGCCCAACGCGACGGCGAATGACAGCCTCACCATCGCTCCGCCGCCCGGCATTGTCATGGCCATGACTGTAAGCCCCGCCAGAGCCAGCAGCACCAAAATCAGATTCGAAGCGGGACCGGCCAGGGTGGTGAGATTGTCGTCGCGGACGATTTTTTTGAAGTTGCGGGTGATGACCGGGGTGGGCTTGGCCCAGCCCACCAACATGAACGGAACGCCGAAGCCGACGAGGGGCCCGAAGATCACCATGGCGGGAAAAAGCAGCGTCCCAACCGGGTCAATGTGGGCCAACGGATTGAGCGTAATGCGCCCTTGCAGCCGCGCCGTCTGATCGCCGAGCCGCGAAGCCATCCAAGCGTGGGCGCACTCATGAAAACTGAGCGAGAAAAGCAGCAATACAAACTCGAAGACGGCAATGACGAAACGTTCAGACTGCAAACGGGTTCTCCAGAGGCCAGCGTAGCATGGTGGGACCGCGGTGTTTCGAGCGCATCGGCCTCCTCTCAGCTTTCGATGTAGTCCCAGAAGGAATCGGCGAGATCGGCGCCAAGCTCGTTGGTCATGCGGCGGGCGGCGCGCTCTACTTCTTCCATCAGGCCCTGCAGGTAATCGCGCGAGCGAGAGATGGCGGCGACGGCGAGCGTGGCTGATTGCCACACGACAGCTTCGTCCAGCTCCGCAACCGAAACGTTGAAGCCCTGCCGCAGTTGGTCTTTGAGCGAGCGGACGACCTGACGCCTGTCCTTGAGCGACTGGGCGTGCTCGATGCGAATTTCGAGGGTCAGTTGCGCGACCGGCATAGGAGTAAGGATTGAACAGGGACAGTGTAAGGCGGTTGTGGAAGGACGGAGGAAGTTTTTTCCTTGGGGTGTTGGGCGGCTGCGAGCCGTTAGTCCGCGAATTTCGCCAACTGCTCGGCGGACGGCTTAGGCGTAAACAAGCTGACGACAATGAGCGCGGCGACGGCGGCGAAGAGCGCGGGGAAGATGGCGTCGCGCTGGGCCAGGATGGGCGGAAAGAGATTCTTCACGCCGGGCGCGTCCCAGACCAGCGTGACGACAGTTCCGGATGCGATGGCGGCGACCGCACCCCAGGCCGTGGCGCGCTTGGAATAGAACGCGGCCAGGACAACTGGAGTAACTGCGGCGGAGTAGATGGTATAGGCGTAGAGCATCTTCGCCAGAATGCTGGGCGCGTAGATGGCCTGGTAGAGCGCCCAGCAACCCAGCAGCACGACGGCGAGGCGCGAGACGATGAGGACGAGTTTGTTTGAGGCTCCGGGCGCGATATAACGCACGAAAACGTCTTCGACAAGGTTGGAGGCCGGCGAGAACAGGTAGTTCGAGGCTGTGGAAATGACCTTGGCGAAGACCGCGCCGAGCAGCAGCGCGCCCATGAGCGCAGGCAGGCCGTGGCGCGCGGTGTAAGGAATGATCTCGTAGGGCTGCGCGGCCACTTCTCCGGTTTTATAAAGCGCCGAGCCGAAGACGGCGATGGCGACGATCAGGGTTTCAAGAAGCAGAGTGCCGAGAATCCAGCCGACGACGGAGATGCGGGCATCGCGCTCGGATTTTGCGGAGAAGAATTTCTGATACATCACCTGATTGCCGAGCATGAGCAGCATGGTGGGTACCAGGAACTCGAGGGCGCGGACGAGCGTGAGGTTGCCCAGGACCTCAAAGTGGGTTGGCGGCAGCGCGGCGTGCAGGCCGGCCCATCCGCCGGCTTTGAAGAAAAGCATGGGCGTCGCGAGGATGCAAATTACCGTGACGAGCGAGCCGATGGCCACATCCATATATGCGACGGAGGACATGCCGGCGAGGGCGGTGGTGAGCATGACGAATGCGGCGATGATGTAAGTGCCCTGCTCTGGCGTGACGGTGCCGGGAAAGATGAGGTGCAGCACGTTGCCGCCGCCTTTGAACTGGTAGCTGGTGATGGCCACGTAGGCGAAGAGAATGGCGATGGTGCCGAGCACTCGGGCCGCCTGGTTGTAGCGCGCTTCAAGCAGATCGGGCAGGGTGAACTGGGCGAACTTGCGCGCGCGCGGCGCAATAAAGTAGATGAGCAGCAGTCCGAGCCAGCCGCCGGCGGGCTGCCAAAGCGCGGCAAAGCCGTTTTTGTAGGCGTTCTCAGCGCCGGCAAAGAGCGAGCCTGCGCCGATCCAGGAAGTGAGAAGCGTAAGCACCAGGACAAAGGCAGGAAGAGACCGGCCGGCGACCAGGTAGTCAGCTTTGGTCTTGACTCCGACGGCGCGGTAGACGGCGACGGCCAGCAGCGCCGCGGTGATGGAGACGAGAACGACAATATAGAGTGCGGACATTCGCTGGCTTCTCTCGGCTGGCTTTCTGGGAGCGCTTTCCTGGAACGGGCTTTCTGGCGCTGCCTTCCCGGACCGGCAACTGCGGACGGCCCGAGATTGTGAGAAGTGTATCGGATTGGGCGACTGTGACCTTGGAGGTATCTCCCGTGACAACCGCTGCATCAAAAGTAATAATGCGACGGTTGACGCATTGTCCAACTGGCGCTACTCTCGCAGTACCGGATTTGGCATACAACTCCAACTCGCCGATGCGCGGGGCGTCCAGGAAGTTGGACCTGGATTTGCCTCGTAGCGTTCGGCTTCCCTCGAAAACTACAAATTGCCGCGAAGCGCCCAGGCGGGTGCGATCATTGGCGCGCGCCGGGGTTCGTGTCCGGCGCATCTATATCCTCACGAGGGATGGTTACGAGAGCCCAGAGAGGCTTGTAGAACCGTGCCGCAGAGGGCTGGTGGGGCCTCTGCAGGACAACTTACATGAACAGTCACACCACGATCCGTTCTGGAGGAAATAGAACCCATTGAAGATCGCTCTGGAGATTACGCCCAATCTTGAGCCCCTGTTCGGGACCCGCGACGAAAACCTAAGGCTGATGGAAGACTCACTTGGCGTGCGCATCGATTTGCGCTCCGACGCCGTGCATGTGGAGGGCCCGCAGGAAAGCGTGGCTCGAGTGCAAGGCATCTTTGAGGACTTTGAAACGCTGCGACGCCAAGGCATCCATCCGCACAATGGCGAATTGAACGGAATGCTGCGCCTGGTCACGGCCGATCCGGCAGCCAGGCTGCGCTCGGTGGCCGAAGCCGGCAAGCAGCGATCCGTGGGGATCAAGCGCACTGTGCAACCGCGATCAATGAATCAGCGGCGCTATGTTGAGGCGATCGAGCAGAACGACATGGTGTTCAGCGTGGGCCCGGCGGGCACGGGCAAAACATATCTGGCTGTGGCGATGGCTGTGGCCGCCTTCAACGCCAAGCGCATTGCGCGCATCGTGCTGGTGAGGCCAGCGGTAGAGGCAGGCGAACGGCTCGGCTTTTTGCCCGGCACGCTTCAGGAAAAGGTGGACCCCTATCTGCGCCCGCTTTATGACGCGCTCTACGACCTGCTCGATCCCGAGCGGGTGGACAAGATGCTCGAGAAAAACATCATCGAAGTTGCGCCGCTGGCGTTTATGCGCGGGCGTACGCTGAGCGACGCATTCATCATCATGGACGAGGCGCAGAACACCACCGTCGAGCAGATGAAGATGTTCCTGACGCGCATGGGCAACAATTCCAAGGCGGTGATCACGGGCGACATTACGCAAATTGATTTACCGAACCCGCGCAAGTCCGGCCTGCTGGACGCGATCAATGTGCTGAACGGCGTGGAAGGTATTGCCTTCTGCCACTTTGACGACGGCGATGTGGTGCGGCATCCGCTGGTGCAGCGCGTGGTGCGCGCATATGAGAGCGCCAAACCACGGCAGCAGGAGCTTCCGCTGACGATGGGCGACCAGATGCAGGTAGGCGCGCAGGAGAGTGAAGAGCGGAAGGACGGGCAGGCGCAGCATCCGCAGAAGCCGCAGTAAATTGCCGCCTCGCGTATCATCGAGTTAATCCGGAGCCGTCCGCCGCGGCGGACTCCGCGCACGATGATCCTTCTCGACCCAGATCTGGAGCCTGACTCACCATTGGCGTCCACCAATGCGAAGCAAACGGCTGCGCCGGGCCCGCCGAAGAGTCTCCGCACTCCCTCACCGCGCACTCTGAGCCGGTTTCTAAGCGAAGCACAAACCGCTGCCGGTCTGTGCGGCCAGGTGACGGTGCTGCTCTCGAGCGATGCAACGATCCGCGATTTGAACCGCCGTTTCCGCGGTAAGGACGAGGCGACCGACGTACTTTCGTTTCCAGCCAAACCCTTCAAGAACACGAATGCCGCGGAGCGGGCCGCTGGGGATGTGGCGATCGGCGTGGAGATTGCGCGGAGGCAGGCTGCTGAGCAGGGACACGCGCTGGCAACGGAGATCAAGGTGCTGATGCTTCACGGGCTGCTGCATTTGGCCGGCTATGACCACGAAACCGACGCGGGCAAGATGCAACGGCGCGAGCGGCAACTGCGCGCGAAGCTTGGCTTGCCGCAAGGGCTGATCGAGCGGGCGACGCCGAAGTCGACGAAGACGCGGAGGCGCAAGCCATGACTCCGCTCGAGATCGTCGCTCTCGTTGCCCTTATTGTGGTGGCCACGCTGGCCTCTTACATCCAGCGCGTGTACTCCGAGTTCGGCAAGATTCTGAGCCGCGAGGTGCAGGAGAATCTCGACGCGTGGGAAGTGCGGATCGAGCCGCACCTCGGCCTGAGCCGCGACCACGCCGCACTGTGCGCATCAGTGTTGAAGCAGCTTGTGCTAGGCGTGATTGCTCTCGGATTCGGGGCGCTCCTCTTTATCCGGCCGACGCATCCTGGAACGCCGAATGCTTTTGAAATTGCGCAGGCCATTCTTGCCGTGGTGCTGGTGGTCGTGTTCGCCTACCAGCTCATTCCCTCGCTGCTCTTCAATCGCACGCGTGGGCTGTGGGTTGCGCGTTTGCTCTGGCTCATTCGCCTGTTGCTGTGGGTCGTCACGCCGGTTACTGTGTTCATCCGGTTTTTCTTTTCCATCGCCGCGCTGGCCGAATCGCCCGCCGGTTCAGAAGAAGAGGCTCCCGCGCCCGATGTTGACGCGCTGATTGAGGCCGGCGAAGAAGAGGGAATTCTGGAACAGAGCGACCGCGAACTGGTTCGGTCCGCGGTCGAGTTTGGCGACATGCTGGTGCGCGAGGTAATGACGCCACGGCCTGAGATCTTCGCCATCCCGGAATCCACTACGATCGAGGGCTTCCTCGAACTGCTGCGCAAGCACAACTACTCGCGAGTGCCTGTCTATTCCGGCTCGCTCGACAACATCAAAGGCCTCGCCTTCGCTCACGATTTGTTGCAGATTACCGACGTTGAGGCGCGCACGAGGACCGTGGCGACAATCCTGCATTCCGCCGCATTCGTGCCCGAGACCAAGCGCGGCTACGAGCTGCTGCGCGAGATGCAGCGCGAGAAGCAGCACATGCGCATCGTGATCGATGAATACGGAGCGGTCGCGGGACTGGTGACCATTGAGGATTTGCTGGAACAGATTGTCGGGAATATCCGGGATGAGCACGAGACCGATACGCAGATTGAGGAGCCGCAGCGAGAGCCTTCAGGATCGTGGCTGATTCCGGGCAGCTTTCCGGCCGATCAGCTCGGCGACGTGATCGGCGAGCCGGTTGAACTGGGCGAGAACTATGCAGCGGCCACGGTCGGCGGCCTGGTGAGCGAGATTGCGGGGCGGATTCCCAAGGCGGGCGAGATGGTGATCCTCGAACCGCTTGATCTGCGCGTGGAGATCGTCGCGTCGACTGGGCGGCGCGTGGAGCGAGTGCGGTTGTTTCCGGCGACAGGACGCCTGCCGTTTCCGAAGGAAACAGACTTGCCGTCAGAGTCGTCGTAAATCAAGTGATTCGTCTCAGAGTGATTCGTCTGAAGCGCCGGCTTTTCAGGCACGCCGTTCTTCGGCGGTGAGCTACCCTGTCTCAGAGAGTTGGCGGCCTGCTGACAAAATCCTCTTTGTATAATCGCGGGACTTGAGCATTGAAGCCGGAGCTTTGGCCGTGAAGGGTGGGGTAGTGCAAAAAAGCGGGAATTGGCGAGGCCGGGATCGGCGGGACCGCGAGAACTTCGGCTTGTCACCGGGAGATTTACGCACTTTGCGCGCGCTGAAGACACCGGCGCGCATTCAGAAATTTGTCGACGCGATTGAGTACCAGTACGCGGACACGGCGGGATCGCCTGCGCGCGTGCTGCGCGAGCGCAAGGGGCATTGCCTTGAGGGCGCGCTCATAGCTGCTGCCGCACTGCGCGTGAATGGGCATCCGCCGCTGGTGATGGATCTGGAGGCGGTGCGCGACGACGACCACGTGGTGGCCCTCTACCGCGAGCGCGGCCTGTGGGGAGGGATTGCGAAATCGAATTTCGCGGGGCTGCGCTTTCGCGCGCCCATTTACCGCACGCTTCGCGAGCTAGCACTCAGCTACTTTGAGCACTACTACAATCTGCGCGGCGAACGGACTTTGCGTTCCTACTCGATGCCGGTAAATTTGGCTCGATTGGACAGCCAGCACTGGATGACAGCAGAGAAGGACGTCTGGTGCGTGCCGGAGCTGCTGATCGCGGCGCGACATTACGAGCTATTCCCCGATAAGGTGGCGCGGGCGCTGCCGCGACTCGACCGGCGCAGCTTTGAAGCGGGAATGCACGGCAGGGTGAAGCATTGAAGCGGGCTGCGCTGCGCTCTGCTTGGGTCGATGCGAGATGACCTACACTGAGTGAGGAGTGGTCAGTCAGGAGCGGCGCGCGCGTGAAATCAGGATTTGTTGCCATTCTCGGCCGGCCTAACGTGGGCAAGAGCACTCTTCTGAACGCGCTTACGGGCGAGAAGGTGGCCATTGTCACGGCCAAGCCACAGACCACGCGCAACCGGATTATTGGTGTGGTTGAAGTGCCGCCGCAAAAGCGCGTTCATCCGGCGGCGCAGATCGTCTTTGTAGATACACCCGGTGTACATAAGCCAGGCTCGCAACTCGACAGACGGATGTTGCAAGAGGTTCATGAAGCGCTTGAGTCGCGCGACCTTGTGCTGGTGCTCGTGGACGCGACGCGGAGAATACGAGTTGATGCGGGTCTCTCCGATGCTTCATCCGCAACGGCGGAGAAACCTGGACCGCCCAACAAAAATGAGAAGCGCAAATCCAATTGGGCGAGCGAAGATGAATTTCTTTTCTCGCTGGTGCGCAAGCTCGACTGCCCCGTTTTTCTTGTTTTGACAAAGATTGATCTTGTTCGCAAGGACCTGCTTCTTCCGCTGATCGAATCGCTCACGCACCAATACAACTTTGCGCAGGTGATCCCGGTGAGCGCGCGCAAACGCGATGGCCTCGACGTGCTGGTGCGCAAGATCATCGATGTGCTGCCGACTGGCGAGCGCTTTTATCCGAAAGACCAGTACACCGACCAGCCGATCCGGTTTATGGTGGCCGAGCTGATTCGAGAAAGCATCTTGATTGAGACCGGCGAAGAGGTGCCGTATGCCGCAGCGGTGGTCATCGAGCAGTTTGAAGAGCCGGAGGCAAAACCGAGGCCCGGCAAGAGGCCGCTGACGGGAATTGCGGCAGCAATCTATTGCGAGCGCGACGGACAGAAGGCGATTCTGATCGGCAAGGGCGGATCAAAGCTGAAGGCGATTGGCACCGAAGCGCGGCGAAAGATCGAGTCGCTGCTGGGCACGCAGGTCTATCTCGAGCTGCGCGTTATTGTCGAGCCGGGCTGGCGCGACTCGCAGAGATTCGTCGATTCGCTCGACTGGCGCAGGCAGCTGGAGAAGCTGGGCGGCGAGCAGGACAATTTGGATATCCGCGAAGAAGACCGCTCGCCGGAAGAGGACAGCTGACAGTTAGCGAATGACCTTGAAGGGACCGGAGGGTGACGATCCGAAGTTCGACGGCGGCCCAGGGTTCGCGTTTGTCGCGCCGTAGTCGGAGTCGAAGCCGAGCTGGAGCTTTGCGCCCTCGGACATCATGCCGGCATTCCAGGGCGGATCGAAGACAATCTCCACGCGAACTTCGCGGACTTCAGGCAGAGCGGCGAGTTTCCGCTCCACTTCAGCCTTGATGACGTCGGACATGCTGCACCCGGGCGCGGTGAGCGACATGCGCACGTCGATGCGGTGGCCGCCGCCTTCAAGTTCGAGCTGCCGTGGCGGAATAGACCAGGCCAAGATTGACGATGTCGACCGGAATCTCGGGGTCGCGCACCGTCTTCAACTGCCTCAAGATCATTTCCTCGCGGAAGGGACCGGCGATGGGCGCTGCGTTCGGATTAGCTGGAACCGGAGCTGTCATTTAAGTAGGCAGATGCGTTACTCGGTGGAAACTGGCGTGTCTTTGTTGTCGAGAGCTGACTGCAATGTGTGCCAGGCCAGGGTGGCGCATTTAACGCGCGCGGGAAATTTGGAGACACCCGAGAAGACCTTCAACTTGCCCAGATCCGGCGTGTCGGGCACAGCCTCTTTACCGGTGACAAGAGCGTGGAACTCCCCGAAAAGCTTTTCTGCCTCGGCCCTGGATTTTCCCTTGAGAACCTGGGTCATCATGGAAGCGGAAGCGCGAGAGATGGCGCAGCCGGCGCCCTGGAACGCAATGTCGCGAATGGCGTCGCCCTCCATGTCAATGTAGACGGTGCAGCGGTCGCCGCAAAGAGGGTTGTAGCCCTCAGCATGATGATTGGCCTCAGCCGGCTTGCGAAAATTTCGCGGAGCCTTGCTGTGTTCCAGGATTACTTCCTGATAGAGATCGCCGAGATCGCCGTTTTCCGCGCTCACGCAAACACCTCACGAGCCACGCCGATTCCCGCAACCAGCGCGTCAACTTCTTCTTTTGTGTTGTAGACGGCGAAGGATGCCCGCGCCGTGGCGGGAATACCGAAACGCTCCATGACCGGCTGCGCGCAGTGGTGGCCGGTGCGGATGGCGATGCCTTCGCGATCGAGAATGGTTCCGAGGTCGTGGGGATGAACGTTGTCGAGCAAGAAAGACAGCACGCCGGCGCGTTCGCGAGCCGTTCCGATGAGGCGAATGCCGGGAATTGCGCCGACGGTTTCAGTGGCGTAGGCCAGCAATTGGCTTTCGTGCGCGGCAATCTTGTCCATGCCCAGATTGCCGATATAGTTGAGCGCCGCGCCGAGCGCGATGGCGCCGGCGATATCGGGCGTGCCTGCTTCAAACTTGAACGGCAGATCGTTATAGGTGGTCTTGGCGAAGGTGACGGAGCTGATCATGTCGCCGCCGCCCTGGTACGGAGGCATGGCGTTGAGCAGCGCGCGCTTGCCGTAGAGCACGCCGATGCCGGTGGGCCCGTAAACCTTATGGCCGCTGAACACGTAAAAGTCGCAATCGAGCGCTTGCACGTCGACGGCGAAGTGCGGCACGGCCTGCGCTCCGTCAACGAGGACGGGCACGCCCTGGCGGTGCGCCAGTTCGATCATCTCGCGCGAGGGGAGTCACCGTTCCCAGCGCGTTTGAGACGTGCGTGACGGCGACGATTTTGGTGCGCGGGCCGATGAGGCTGGCAAATTCGTCGAGCAGCAGTTCGCCGCGATCGTCGATGGGCGCAACTTTGAGGTGCGCGCCTTTCTCTTCGCAAAGAATCTGCCACGGCACGATGTTGGAGTGGTGCTCCATGGCGGTGATAAGCACTTCGTCGCCAGCGCCGACGTGGACGCGGCCGTAAGTCTGCGCGACGAGGTTGATGGCCTCGGTTGCGCCGCGGACGAAGATAATCTCGCGCGTGTCGGCTGCGTTGACGAACTGCTTGACGGTCTGGCGCGCTGCGTCGTGCGCCTCAGTTGCGCGCATGCTGAGGGTGTGCACGCCGCGATGAATGTTGGCGTTCAGGTGATCGTAATAATTCGCGATGGCGTCGAGAACGACCTGCGGCTTTTGCGAAGTGGCGCCGTTGTCAAGATAGACCAGGGGCTTGCCGTTGATTCGCTCGGCAAGGATGGGAAAGTCAGCGCGGATTTTCGCGATGTCGAGACCGGAGGCGGATTGCGACGAAGCTGCGCGCGGAAGCAGATCGTGAATTGCAGGCTGGGCGACTGTTGTCATCCCAATCCCTCCCAGTTCTGCGTTTCTACTTCCGGCTGTAGGAGCTCTTCTTGCGTGGTCTCTTCTGGTGCGATCTGGGCGGCTGCCCGATGATTTCGCGCGAGCTCAGTCAGGCGTTCGCCGATGAGCGATGCAACAAACTCGCGTGCCGGCGAGTCGGCCATGCGGTCGAGGCACTCTGCGGCGAAAGCGTAGAGAAGCAGGTTGCGCGCCGAGGTCTCTTCGATTCCGCGGGAACGCAAGTAGAAGAGCTGCTCCTCTTCGATCTGGCCGATGGTTGCACCGTGGGTGCACTTGACGTCGTCGGCATAGATTTCGAGCTGCGGCTTGGTGTCGAGGCGCGCATTGTCACTGAGCAGCAGGTTGCGGTTGGTCTGCTTGGCGTCAGTCTTTTGCGCGTCTTTGTGGACGACGATGCGGCCGTGAAAGACGCCGCGCGCGCGGTCATCGAGAATGCCGTTGTAAAACTGGCGGCTTGAGCACTGCGGCTGCGCGTGCTCCACCAGCATGTAGTTGTCGAGATGCTGGCTTCCGGCGCCGACGAAAAGGCCGTTGATGAGGCACTCTGCGCCCTGGCC
The DNA here is from genome assembly GCA_963773915.1 of uncultured Acidobacteriaceae bacterium. Classification (GTDB taxonomy): domain Bacteria; phylum Acidobacteriota; class Terriglobia; order Terriglobales; family Acidobacteriaceae; genus Telmatobacter. Next base: position 70,305 of record CAVZCY010000010.1, on the reverse strand, counting down.
GGCGAGAACGGGATGGACGTTGTTGCGCACCAGGCCGCCGCCCAGAAGAATGGAGTGCGATGAGACGTTGCTGGCGCGCGCCAGTTCCAGGCGCAACGTGGATATGTTGAAAGCCGCGAGATTCTCACGCTCCACGAGGAAATGTGAGACCACCGCGTCCTGACCGGCCACAAGCTCCGTGACGGAATTTGAAAAGGCAGCCTCGCCGCCGATGGAAACGTAATCCTCAATAACCGCAACGTGGCTGGTTGGCTCGGCAACGATGAGCGTGCGCGGATGCGTCATGATTTCTGCGCCGGCCCCGGCCGAAACATACAGCAGATGAATGGGCTGGCTGATCTCGGCACCGCGATGGACGCGCAGGTATGCGCCATCTTCCCAGAGCGCCGTGTTCATCGCGGAAAAAACGTCGCGGCGCACGTCGGCATAGCGGCCGAGGTGCTGCTCGACGCCCTCGGGTGCACAGCCTTCGGGTGCAGTGCCTTCCATTGCCTTGGCGATGGCCCGCTCAAGCGAGCAAATTTCGAGAGTGTTGGGCAGGTCGCAGACTTCAGAAAGCTCCGGCGCAAAGTGGCCATTGACAAAGACGAGCCGGCAGCCCGCGCCCGGCACGCGAAAGGCTTCGATCTGCCCGGCGGTGACGGCAACGCTGCCTTTGGCGGCGCGTTGAAACGGAGTCTTCGCCAGAGCCGCGAGATTTGTGAAGCGCCAATCCTCGTCGTGAGTGGTGGGGAATCCCTTGGCGTGGAAACGCTGCCATGCGTCTTCGCGCAGTTGGCGCAGCCACAACGGGTCGCGCTCCTGCCGCTCGGCGGTCAATTCGCCAAACGCTTCAAGATATGTATTCAGCTTTCCAGCTACCGTCGCCATCGTGTTCTCGTTTTCCGTGTCTTTCATTACGTTCTCATGCGCGCTGCTGTGCTCATGCCGCCTCGGCGGAGCCGTATCCCGTGTCTTCGAGCTCCAGGGCCAGCTCAGGCCCGCCGGAGCGCACGATTTTTCCATCGACCAGAACGTGCACAAAGTCCGGAGTGATGTAATCCAGCAGCCTTTGATAGTGCGTGATCACGAGGAAGGCGCGATCGGGGCCACGCATCGCGTTCACGCCACGGGCGACAATCCGCAATGCGTCAATGTCGAGGCCAGAGTCAGTCTCGTCAAGAATTGCGAGCTTGGGCTCGAGCACGGCCAACTGCAGAATCTCGTTGCGCTTTTTTTCGCCGCCTGAAAATCCCTCGTTCACGGAGCGATTCATCAGCTTGTCGTCCATCTCAAGCAGCTTCATGCGCTCCTTGTAGAGAGGCAGAAAATCCATGGCGTCCAGCTCGTCCTGGCCGCGGTGCTTGCGGATCGCGTTCAATGCCGAGCGCAGAAAATACGCGTTGCCGATGCCGGGAATTTCGACCGGATACTGGAAGGCCAGAAACACGCCTTCGCGCGCCGCTTCTTCGGGCTTCATCTCCGCAGATCCTTGCCGTCAAGCAGGATTCTGCCGCCCGTGACCTCGTAGGTCTCGCGCCGCGCCAAGCACTGCCGCCAGCGTGCTCTTGCCCGAGCCGTTGGGGCCCATGATGGAGTGCACTTCTCCCGCATTTATCGTCAGATTCACGCCCTTCAGAATCTCGTGGCCATCCACGCTGGCGTGCAAATCTTGAATCTCTAGCAATGCCATTCTTCTTCTCTCCGTTGGTTCTGACTTGTTGATTTATCCGACGCTGCCTTCAAGGCTCACGCCCAGCAGCTTCTGCGCTTCCACGGCAAACTCCATGGGCAGCTCTTTGAATACGGTCTTGCAGAATCCGTTCACAATCATCGAGACCGCATCTTCAGCAGTCAGCCCGCGCTGACGCAGATAAAAGAGCTGGTTCTCGCCGATTTTTGAAGTGGACGCTTCGTGCTCCATGCGTGCCGTCGCATTTCTAACTTCGATGTAGGGGAACGTGTGCGCGCCACAGCGATCGCCGATGAGCAGCGAGTCGCATTGCGTGTAGTTGCGCGCGCCCGTCGCGCTTTTGAGAATCTTCACCTGGCCGCGATAAGTGTTCTGGCCGTAGCCGGCAGAGATGCCCTTGGACACAATCGTGGAGCGCGTGTTCTTGCCGATGTGGATCATTTTGGTGCCCGTGTCGGCCTGCTGGCGATTGTTGGTGAGCGCGACAGAGTAGAACTCGCCCACGGAATTGTCGCCCTGCAGAATGCAGCTTGGATACTTCCATGTAATCGCCGAACCGGTTTCCACCTGCGTCCACGAGATTTTTGAATTCACGCCGAGGCACTTGCCGCGCTTGGTGACGAAGTTGTAGATGCCGCCGCGGCCCTCTTTGTCGCCGGGATACCAATTCTGCACCGTCGAGTATTTGATCTGCGCATTGTCGAGTGCGATCAACTCAACTACGGCTGCGTGCAACTGGTTTTCGTCGCGGATAGGCGCGGTGCAGCCCTCGAGATAGCTCACCTGAGCGCCTTCGTCGGCGATGATCAGCGTGCGCTCAAACTGGCCAGTCTCCGCGGCGTTGATGCGGAAATAGGTGGACAGCTCCATTGGGCAGCGAACACCCTTGGGCACGTAAACAAACGAGCCGTCGGTGAATACGGCGGCATTGAGCGCTGCATAAAAGTTGTCGGTCTGCGGAACAACCGAGCCGAGATACTTCTTGATCAGCTCGGGATGCTTTTGGACCGCCTCAGAGAACGAGCAGAAGATCACGCCCATTTCCGCCAGCTTGCCCTTGAAGGTGGTGGCTACTGAGACCGAGTCAAAGACCGCGTCAACGGCCACGCCAGCCAGGCGCTGCTGCTCGAGAAGCGGAATGCCGAGCTTTTCATACGTGCGCAGAATTTCCGGATCCACTTGATCGAGGTTATCGAGCTGCGGCTTCTTCACCGGCGCCGAGTAGTAGGAGATGTTCTGGTAGTCGATCGGGGAGATGGTCAGGTTTGCCCACTTGGGTTCGCCCTCTTCGCGCTTCATCGTGAACCAATGGCGCAGCGCGTTCAGCCGCCACTCCAACATGAACTCGGGCTCGCCCTTGCGCGCAGAGATCAGGCGAACGATGTCTTCGTTCAGCCCCTTGGGAACGCGGTCTTCGGCGACGTCGGTGACGAAGCCCCACTTGTAGTCCTGCTCGGCAAGACCGCGAATTGTATCGACACTTGAACTCATTCGTCCTCCAACGGACTTGGCAAGAAACTCGGCGCGGGGGTTGGGTCCAGAATCAGGCTTTTGAGGGCTGCCTGGGCCAGGCGGGGACGCGTCCTCCGCTGTCCCGCAATATAGGACTTGTTTAGTCCTATATTATGTTTAGTGTACCCCGAGAGACCGAGGTTTTCAAGGCCTGAGGGGCGTCTTAGAGACGGCACGGATCGGCGCCGGAAAATGAGGCGAATTAGAGTTCTTTATATAACTGATTCTAATTGAGATAATCTTAAGAATCGGCCTTAATGAAGTTCGTTCCTCTTATGCGGTCCCGGCTCGCGGACGCGGCTGGCCTCAAAGCTGACGATTTTCCAGTCCCCCTGCGCGTCGCGCACGTAGACGTGGGTATAGCGGTAGTTACCGATCACCTTTCCCTCAGGGGTGGTGGCTTGAATATTGGCCAGAGACGTGACCACGGCCGTGGTTGCGTAAAAGCGCACCTTCTGGTCGGAAATATTGAGAAGAGTGAAATGCGTCTTGCCAGAGCTCAGGCTTTGCAGCGTTTCATCGCGTGATTGCAGCGTGCCCGACGCGGTGATGCCCATGTAATCGACGGCGAGCAGCGAGTCCATTACTTTGGTGTTTGCTGAGAGCACCGCATCGCGCCATTCATCCTCAAGCTGATCGATTTCGTGACGGCTCTCGTGCTTCTGCCCCATAGCCGTTGCGGAAGGGGGAAAAACGCAGAAGGCGAGCGCAAATACCGCGCAGACGGCCCATAAAGCACGCGACTTTGAGCAGGCGGAGGACAAGGCCAGTGGCTTGGCGAGGCGCTTGGCCAGGTTCCGGGAGACGCTTACAGTTCCCTGCATACGCGTCCACGGTAGTCCGGAAACGGTGCGCTGGTCAAATGGATTTCTCATAAAGACGGCTGGACAAGGCAGCTAAACCGGCGATCGAGTTCCGGTTTGGTGCGCCCTGCTCCGATTCTGACTGGTTCGGTTTCAACGCGCGACTCTTCAATTGGACGTGGGGAAGCCGGATCGAAGACTGAGCGGACGAAAGCCGAGCTAGGACGTGATGGCGCTGAGCTCCGCAGCGAACTCCGGCAGCACCATGGTCTGGCCACGGTCGGGGCCTGTGGAGACCATGCCGATCTTGGCGCCGCTCTCGCGCTCCTGGAAGACGAGATACTCCTGGGCGGCCTTGGGCAGCTTGTCGAATTCGGTGATGCCCTCGGTGGACTCGACGCCAGCCCTTGAGCGTGGTGTAGCGCGGCTTGATCGCCTCAAGCCCGTGCACGTCGGCGGGAATTTCATCGGTCATTTTCCCGTCGAGTCTCGTAGCCGATGCAGATGGGGATCTCTTCGAGCTCGTCGAGAACGTCCAGCTTGGTGACCACCAGCCACTCCGCGCCGTTGACCTGGTTGGAGTAGCGCAGCATTGGAATATCGAGCCAGCCGCAGCGCCGCGGACGGCCGGTTACCGCGCCGTACTCGTTGCCGCGCTTGCGCAGCATGTTCGCCGGCCGCATCGTGAATCTCGGTGGGGAACGGCCCTCCGCCGACGCGCGTGACGTAGGCCTTGGTGACGGAGATGACAGTGCCGATGTCGGTAGGTCCCGACGCCGGTTCCCGTGGACGCGCCGCCTGCTGTTGCCGAGGACGACGTGACGAACGGGTAGGTGCCGTGGTCGATGTCGAGCATGGTTCCCTGCGCGCCCTCGAACATGACGCTGCCGCCGTCGGCCAGAATGCAGTTGAGCATTCGGCCGGTATCGGCGACAAACGGCCTTACTTTCTCCGCGGCCGCTGCATACTCCTCATACATTTTTTCCGGGTCGAGCGGGATCGGTGCCAAAGAGCGCATGGGCGATCGCGTTCTTCTCCGCGCAAGCGGCCTCGATGTGCGTCTTGAGCAGCGCCGGATGCAGTAGATCGACTACGCGAAGGCCGCTGCGGGCCATTTTGTCTTCGTAGGCCGGCCCAATGCCGCGGCTGGTGGTGCCGATCTTCTTGCGCCCTGGCGCGCTCTCCGCAGCGAGCTCGATCATGCGGTGGTAGGGCAGAATGACTTGTGCGCGATTGGAGACGAAGAGATTGCCGTCGACATTGACGCCGAGCTCGCGAATGCGTCCGACTTCGCTGAGGAATGCGATGGGATCGAGGACCACTCCGTTGCCGATGACGCCCTTGCACCCCGGGCGGAGCACGCCGCAGGGAATGAGCTGCAAGACGAACTTGTGCTCGCCGATGATGACGGTGTGCCCGGCGTTGTGACCGCCGGCGTAGCGCGCCACGGCGGAAAACCGCTCGCTGAGCACGTCTACGATCTTTCCCTTGCCCTCGTCGCCCCACTGGGCGCCCAACACTACAGCTGTTTTCGCTCGCATCGCCGTCCTGATTCCACACGACTACCCGCCGCAGCAAGCATTTCCGGAGCCGCTGCGCGCGGTTATAGATTTGGATGCGGTCAGCTTCTCCGCAGCCATTTCGATTCTAAATGAGCTAAATGAGATTGACTGGCTGGATCAGTAGGGACGCGGAGCGCTCGCCGCTGTTTGGTCTAGGATTATTCGTGCGCCCGCGGGAGCGAGTTCCTGCCGTTCGAAATCCTGCAGCGCCGCCCTGTTCTATTTCCCTACGCAAAGACAGGCGCGCGCGACTCGATGCGAAAAGGAGAGAACGATGGATTTGAGTGAGAAGTCGAGGCGGTCGTTCCTGAAGCAGTTTGGCGCAGCCGGCGCTGCGGCGTTGGCCGTTGCGAACGCCGACGGATTGGGATTAGCGCAGGCCGCGCCCGCGCCGCACTGCTCGCGGACCTGAAGCAAGCCGCAACGCGCGACGCGCGCATGGCCTGGTGGCATGAGGCTCGGTTCGGCATGTTCATCCATTGGGGTCTCTATAGCGTGATCGGGCAGCATGAGTGGGCGAAGGAGAACGAGGGAGTTCCGCTGTTGCAGTACGAACTGCTGGCCAAGCACTTTCATCCCAAGCCCAACGCCGCGCGCGAATGGGCGCGGCTGGCCAAGCGCGCCGGCCAAAAATACATGGTGATGACGACCAAGCATCATGAAGGCTTTTGCCAGTGGGACACGCAACTGACCGACTACAACGCGATGGATCAGGGGCCGGGGCGCGACCTGGTGCGCGAGTTCGTTGAAGCGGCGCGCGCGGAAGGGCTGCGCGTGGGGTTCTATTACTCGCTGATGGATTGGCACCACCCTGACGGCGCCATCTGCAAAACCGATGAGGCAGCGCGGCGGCGATTTGTCGACTACACGCACGGGCTGATCCGCGAGTTGCTGACCAACTACGGCAAGATCGACATTCTCTGGTATGACGTGGCGTGGCCGCTGACTGCCGAACAGTGGGAATCGGAGCGGATGAACGAGATGGTTTTCTCGCTGCAGCCCGAGATCGTTGTGAACAACCGTAACCTGCTGCCGGGCGATTTCACGACGCCGGAGCAGCACATTCAGGCTGCCGAGGCCGGGCGCGCGTGGGAAACCTGCATGACGCTGAACGACAGCTGGGGCTTCAACCGCGGAGACGACGCGTGGAAAACACCCAAGACCATCGTCGACAACCTGATCACCTGCGGGCGCGGCGGCGGAAATTATCTGTTGAATATTGGGCCGGAGCCGGATGGTTCGGTGCCTCCGGAGTCGGTGGAGATTCTGGAGGCGGTGGGCAAGTGGCTCGACACGAATGGCAAGGCGATCTACGGTGCGGAGCGCATGGATGCCGAGTGGGACATCGAACCTGAACTTTACGCGGCGCGGCAACACGCTTTATGTGCATGTGAATTTCTGGCCGGGCCACACTCCGGCGGCGGAGTGGCTCGACTTCTACAAGCCTGAGGTTGTGGTGGCCTTCGCGGGGCTGAAGCCGAAGGCGCTCTCGGCGCGCCTGCTCAAAACTGGACAAAAGGTCGACTTCACGCAGGATGAATTCACTTTGAGACTAACGGGCCTGCCGCTGGCTGCGCCTGACCAGCCGGCTACGGTGATCGAGGTGGAGTGTGACGGCGAGCCGGTGACCGACCACACTGCCCTGCGCCCGCTGTGGCCGCGGCACAAGGTTGGGATCAGCGTGTAGGTCGGCGCTGATTCACTTTGCGGCGAGAACGGCGTCGGCAATTCGCGCGGCTTCTACCGCGGGACGAACTGCGTGCACGCGCACAATCGACGCACCGTTGAGAATCGCGATGGTCATCGCGGCAAGACTCCCATTTTCGCGTGCGTCTGTGGGAGCGGATTCCCCGCCAAAGAGTGGCGCCAGTGTGTGGCCGAGAAACGACTTGCGGCTTAGTCCGACGAGCAGTGGCCGGCCTAGCGCGAGAAGTTCCGCCTGTCGCGCGAGCAACGCGTAATTTTCATTGAAGCGTTTGCCAAATCCGTAGCCGGGGTCGAGCACGATTGCATCCGTCGAAATTCCGGCGCGCTTGGCCGCGGCAAGACTCGCGGCCAGCCCCTCGCGCACCGTGGCCAGCAACGCATCGGGCTCAAGCCGCGGTTGTGCTTGCCAGTCTTCGGGACGGCCGCGCGTGTGCGTCAATACCACTCCCGCACCAAACTCCGCGCAGACCTCGGCGATTGCAGGATCCCATGTGAGTCCGCTCACGTCGTTCACGATCTCCGCGCCTGCCGCGAGAGCCGCGCGCGCTGTCACAGCCTTGTACGTGTCGACAGAAACCACTGCGTCGGGCCGAGCGCGCAAAATTCCTTCGAGCACGGGCAGCAACCGCGCTTGTTCTTCGTCGGCGCTTACTGCCGCGCCGGGACCGCCTGCATGTGATCCGGGTCGCGTGCTCTCCGCGCCCAGGTCGAGAATGTCTGCGCCTTCGTCAATCAGCTTGAGCCCATGCGTAATGGCGGCCTCAGGCTCAGGGAAAGAACCACCGTCACTGAACGAATCGGGAGTAATGTTCACGACGCCCGTCACGAGCGTGCGCCGTCCCAGCTCGAGGGTCCGCGTCCGCAACCGCCATTGTGCCGTGAGTCTCATGAGCGCTTAATTCCGATGGTACGACGCGGGGCCGCGCGCCTTTGCTAAGTTTTTTGCTACACTTCGGGGCATGGTTTTACATAGGCGAATCATTGCATTGAGCGGCCTTCTGGTTTGCTGTTCCGGCCTGCACCTGCAAGCTACCGCCCAGGCGCCCAGCAATTCCCGCCACATCGCGCCGCGCGTACCCACAACGGGCCCACTTGCCGACCGCATCGCGGCTATACTCGCCGATCCGGCGCTGAGCCATGCGGACTTCGGCATCAGCGTGACCACTTTGGACGGCCAGACACTCTACGGACTCAATGATGCGCACCTTTTTGCGCCTGCTTCCGACGCTAAACTCACCACGACTGCGGCGGCCTTTGCCCTGCTGCCCGTGGACACGCTGACCTGGACTACGTTCGCGGCTGCCGACGGCGACCTCGATGCCGGCGGCACCCTGCACGGCAACCTGGTGTTGCTGGGCGTGGGCGATCCGACGATCAACGCTCGTCACTACCCGTACGTTGAGCCGGGAACAACTCCTCCGGCCTCGGCGGGAAATCTGCCGACTTCTGCGCCGAAGACAGCCATGGACGTTCTGGGCCTGCTTGCCGAGCAGGTGGAACAGGCAGGCGTACGTACGGTAGATGGCGAGGTGATTGGCGACGACACGTTCTTTTTGAGCGAGCCCTACCCGCTGGGTTGGAGTTGGGATCATTTGCAATGGGGCTTCGGCGCGCCTGTCTCCGCGCTCACTTTCAATGACAACACGGTCGATCTCAACATCACGGCAGACCCAGCCATGCCGGGTGCAACTCAGGCGGACTGGACGCCGGATGTGGATTACTACACGATCGACAACCGCATGACTCCGGTGGAGGCCGGCCAAGAAGCCCACCCCGGCCTGGAACGGCGTCCCGGCTCCACGCTTGTGCGCGCATGGGGCACGATGCCCGCCGGTGGAATGCGCGTTACGATGGCCGTCGAGGATCCTGCGCAGTTCACAGCGGCGGCGTTTAAGCAGGCGCTGCTGCTGCGCGGCATCAAGGTGACGGGAGACGCTGAATCCCGCCACAAAGAGCAGACTGGCACAGGCGACTTTGCCGGCGAGCGCGAAATGCCGGTAAATCTCACGCCGGGCAACTTCACCTCCATCGCAGCACCCGCCGAAAGCCGCCGCATTTTGGGCGCGCATATGTCGGTGCCCATCGCCGAAGACATTACCGTGACCAACAAGACCAGCCAGAATTTGCACGCCGAGCTACTTCTGCTTCTACTTGGCAAACTCTACGGGACCGACGGCAGCTTTGAAGAGGGCACGCGCGTGGTGCGCCAGTTCATGGTGAATGCAGGTGTGGACGATGCGGACTTTTTTCTCGTTGACGGCTGCGGCCTGAGCAACGACGACAAGATGACACCGCGCGCATTCACGCGTCTGCTCGCCTATGCATCAAAGCAACCGTGGGGCGAGGAATGGCGCGAAACATTGCCCGTGGCCGGCGTGGACGGTACTCTCGATCACCGGTTTACGAATTCGCCGCTGAAGGGAAAGATGTGGGCCAAGACCGGAACGCTGAGCGAAGTGAACACGCTCTCAGGCTACGTGAACACGGCGAGCGGCCGCACGGTGGCATTCTCGATTCTGGTCAACGGCCGCTACCCCGGCAGTAACACTGAAGAGCAGGCGATCGATCGCATCGCAGAAGCCATCGCTGCGGCAGAGTGAAAATCCAGCACAGCAGAGTCTTTTGTTTGGGCGCGGCCAATCCTTGGAAGGAATGGCGTGGTTCAGGATTGGAGTGAGTCAGGATTGGAGTAGCAAAGGGGGTAACACTCGTTCATTCCGAATGTTGGGCGCGGATTAAGCGGCGCTATCATGAGAAATAATGCGGACGTGGATTCTCCTGATGGGTGCAGCGTTAACCACATTCGCCCTCGGTTTAGCAGGCTGCCGCAAGCTCCCGCCGTCGATGCCCTCGTCTGAGTGGACGCCGCAAGAGGCTCGAGGTGCGGCAGTGTTCCAGGCCAAGTGCGCGCGCTGCCACAATCCCACTTCAACAAAGCCGCTCCATGGGCCTGGCTTGCAGGCAATCACCAAGGTGAAAGCCATGCCTTCCGGGGCGCCGCCGACTGACGAAAGACTTACGGCGACGATTCTCGACGGGCGAGGAATGATGCCCGCCTCGCAGGTAAACGATGAGCAGCTCGCTGACTTGATCGCCTATTTGCACACACTATGAGTACCGACGCCAACACGAGCTCCACTGAACGCAACACGGCGCCGCTGCACGCCAGGGGAAGGTCGCAGAAGCCCTCGCTGCTCAGGCTCCCGGGCCTGATTGCGATCAGCCTTTACATGCTGTTGCTCGCGGGAAGCGCGATCGTCAGCGTTGTCGAAGGGAAGTATCCGCGCATCTACCTTATTTTTGCCGTGCTATTTATCACCGGTGCGCTGGGTTTGTTGATGCTTTTTCGCTGGGCCTGGGCGCTTACGCTCGCCGCGGTGGCAATCCTGTCCGGTTTGTCTCTGTGGTCATACACAATCCAACATCTGATTCCGGCGCTCGTTCAGGGTTTGCTCAATCTGATTATCTTTCTTTATCTGGTGCGCGCCGATGTTCGAAACAAACTGAAGTAGGCACGAGAAAAACGGCCGCGGACCGGTCGACGCGCGCCCATATCAGTCCATTCAGATCTTCCCCATCTGAATCTAAAACCAGTAGCTCGGCGCAATGACGCGAAGTGCCGCGCGCGTGCTTCGCGCGAGAGCGGTGCGCGGCGAATCGTAGCGCCGGTCTTTGAAGCCGAAGTGGCCGACGGGGTCAATGTTGGACGGAAAACGCAGATAGTATCCCGGCTGGCCTTTGAAGGGAATCACTTTGCGATAAATTAGCTGCTCAAGCAGACGAACGTCGGTCGAGTTCATTTCGCAATTCGACTCGCGCAGCACACGATCATAAAAAGAATGCGAGCAGACAAAGAGTTGCACACGGGCGTCGTACCCGCGCCGGAAGAGGCCAAGCCTGCGGCAATCAATCATCAGCTCAAGCGGAGCGGAACCGGCAGTTGCGACGCGGTCAAGCGCCTTGCCCAGCGCGGGGAACGTGAGCCGGCCGGTGGTTTTAATCATGTGCGTAGTTGCGCGGCGCAGTTTGCTAAGAGCCAGACCCTCATCGAGCGATTGCATTTCTGTGTAGCCGTAGTTGGCCCCGGGGGGAATCTCTTGAACCGGGAGCGACAAGAACTCAACCTCGCGGTCGAATGGGTTTTCCGTCTGCGCTATCGCGCGGAGTTCGCTCAGGTCCGCGCCGGAGTTTTCGAGGAACAGGATTCTCGCCGCCGCTGGATGGGGATAGCTCAGCCAGAATCGCAGTGCGCGCTTGTAATCCTCAAGACGGACCTGCGGCGAGGAGCGCTTGACCTGCGCATCGGCCGGCGCGATTGTGGCCGTCATGACCAGCAGATAAGTGGGCGAGGCGAACTGAGGCGGCGAACTCATTTTGGAGATGATTGCGCGCCGGAATCGTCGGCCGGGTCGACAGATGCGACGGGTTGATTGCTTTTCCCGGTCGCGGCGCGATGCGCTTCCCAGGCTTTGACGAACTTCCAGTTGACGTAGGCGGAATGATTCAGGTGAAAGATCAGGCCTTCTCTGCCGTCGAGAAAGCCGCCGCGAAAAATGTAGTTTTTGATGAAGGTGAGCGCTGGATTGAGAATCGTGTTCGCGACGAAGGCGAAAAAGGAATCGCTTGTTCTGCCCTTGCGCAGAAACAGCGGAATGGTCGCGGTGCTGTAGCGCTGCATGTGCTCGATGTAATACTGCACCGTCGGATATTGCAGGTGAAGCATGTGGTTTTTCAGCTTGCCGGTTGGTGCCTGCGTCTTAGGAGTGGCGTGGGGCTCGGTATCTTCGCGCAGTCGCGCAATGCCGCGACGAAAAAGACGCAATTTGTGATCGGGGTAGAGGCCGCCGTGGCGCATCCAGCGGCCAAAGATCCAATTGAGACGGGGAATCATGTAGGCGGTGTAAATGGGCTCGCCGGCGAGCAGAACTTGAATTTCGCTGGCCAGTTCCGGCGTAAGCCACTCGTCCGCATCGAGATTCAGGATCCAGTCGCTGGTGCATTTATCGAGCGCAGAGTTGACCTGAGGACCGTAGCCCTTCCAGCTCTCGTAGAAAATTCGCGCGCCAAAGCTCTTGGCGATCTCGACCGTCTGGTCAGTGGAGCCCGAATCGACGAGATTGATTTCGTTGGCCCAGGCGACGCTGGCCAGCGTGCGGCGGATGTTTTCCGCTTCGTTGCATGCGACGATGGCCACTGAGATGCTTTGCATGGTTCTTCGCGTGAGTGCTCTGGCAATTGTGCTCAGAGTAGCATGCGGCGAAGCTGGCGCGACTGGCTACAATAAACAAGATGGAACTTGTGCAGATTGAATCCGCGCGCCGTGCCCCCGCTCCTAAGCCGGAGTGGCTGAAGGCCCGTGCGCCGGGGGGCGAAAACTACCACAGCCTCAAGCGGCTGGCGCGCTCGCTCGGCCTGCATACCGTGTGCGAAAGCGCGCATTGCCCCAACATCGGCGAGTGCTGGCACCACAAGACAGCGACCTTTATGATGCTGGGCAATCTTTGCACGCGACGCTGCGGATTTTGCGCTGTGCCCAAGGGCAGGCCCGAGCCGATCGACTTCGACGAGCCGCGCCGCGTCGCTGAGGCAGTGGCCAAGTTGGGGCTGCTCCATGCAGTGGTCACCAGCGTGAATCGCGACGACGATAATCTCGGTGGCGCGCGCGCTTTCGCTCTCGTGATCGCGGAGATTCGCCGGCAGGCGCCTGGCTGCCGTGTTGAAGTTTTGATCCCCGACTTTCAGGGCGACAAAGAATCCATCCGCACCGTAGTCGAGGCTCGGCCGGAAGTACTCAACCACAACACGGAAAGCGTGCCTCGGCTTTATCGTGTTGTTCGCTCCGGCGCGCGTTATGAGCGGACTTTGGAATTGCTGCGCTACGCAAAGGAGCTGCGGCCGAGCGGCATTTCGAAATCCGGCGTGATGGTTGGCCTCGGCGAAGAAACGCACGAACTGCTCGAAGTTTTTCGCGACCTGGCCCGTGTGGGCTGCGACATTCTGACAATAGGACAGTACCTGCGCCCTTCGCGCGACCACCTGCCGATGGCGCGGCTTTACACACCGCGGGAATTTGCCGAGCTCAAGACAGAAGCGCTCAAGATGGGTTTTCGCCACGTCGAGTCGGGGCCGCTGGTGCGATCGAGCTATCACGCGCATGAACAGGCCGCGGCGACGGGTCTTGCGGTGGTCGCATAGGGCACTGCGAATGACGGCTACTCACCGCGGGAGTTGTAGAATAACCCTTGGCGAATCTTGACGAATTCGCGTAGCGAGGGCAAGTTCCGATGGCATCATTCATGGAAGGCAATCCGGCACTCAAGGGCCTCTACAGCGACTTGAAACGCCGCATGGATCAATCCGTGGCCGATTTTCAGGCTAATCTGGCTGCGACGCGCACCGGCCGCGCCAGCGTACACATGCTTGACCAGATCAAGGTGGACTATTACGGAACGCCAACGCCGCTCAATCAAATGGCGCAGCTGTCGGCGCCGGAGCCGCAGCTCATCGTGATTTCGCCGTATGACCCGACCGTGCTGAAAGAAGTCGAAAAGGCCATCCAGACCGCCAGCCTCGGCTTCAATCCCATCTCCGACGGAAAAGTTATCCGCGTGCCCATTCCGCCCATGACCGAGGAACGGCGCCGCGACGTGTGCAAGCACATTAACAAAGTGCTTGAAGAGCATCGCACAGCGGTGCGCAATGTTCGCCGCGATGGTAATGATGCCCTGAAAAAGCTCGCCAAGGATAAAAAGATCAGCGAGGACGACGAAAAGCGCGCGCTTGAAGAAGTGCAGAAGATGACCGACGGCGAAATTCGCCGCATGGAAGAACTCTCGCAAAAGAAGGAAGCCGAAGTAATGCAGGTATGACGCGCGGTTCCGCGCCGTGTTCACGCCGCAACGACCATTTCAACCTTCATCTGGTGCACTGGCGGCAGCGTCTCTTCCGAGTCCTTCGTCAAAAGGCTGCGGTCGAGGCCGACGATAGCCAATATCCGTGCCACTTGGCGCGAAGGATTGACAACTGCGAAGTCGTGGCCCGCATTGCTAGCGGCGCAGTAAAGCGAGACCAGGGCCGCCAATCCCGCAGCGTCAATACGCTCAATGGAGCTGAGGTCAAGGCGAACGGAACAGCTCTCGACGAGCGGCTGCAACTCTTCGAGAATCTCCTGCTCCCGCCCTCTTACGAGTTGGCGAATGCCGCTGACGAATTGAGTGGTTGAGCCAGTGCGGGAGATACTTAGCTGGGAATTTTTCATCTGGGACCTCCTGTTTTCGTGGTGTGTTGACTCGATCCTGACCATGCATTGCTTTGCTGTTGAAACGTCGCGTCCATTCTGATGGGTTGACCTGCCTTTGACGGGATTCGTTGCATTATTTGTCGACCTCTGTCGGATTAAGCCGCCACGCGCTTGCGATATGCTTCCAGACCCGCTTGCACGATTCCCCATGCGAGTTGCAGGATCACGATTGCAAACGCGATCGTCAGCGCCGTAAGCACTCCCTTGTTAGCTGCAGCCAATTGTGTGCCAAGCTTCGCGGCGTCCGCCGGGCTCTTGAGCAGGAACAGTTGGTGATTCGGGGCCAGAAGCAACACGCACAACGGGATGAGAGAGAGCGCATGCATGGCCAGGTGTCTGGCGCGGCTCTTCGGCTTTTGCCATGCGCCTCGCGCAAGCTCCACGATTTTCCAGGCCAGCTCAAATGCGTTCATCGCAACCAGCCACCAGTAGAACGTCCACCACACCGGAGCGAGCTGATACGGCAAGGAATGGAGATACCACGCGCCAGGTCCAAAGAGCAAAAACGGATAGTGAGGAAGTAGCAGGATGTAGCCCAGGAAAAAGCAGCCTGAAAGCACGCCCAACAGCGCCCGCGTGAAGCTCCGCGGCTTGGCCCAATCGCTGTCACCGGCGTTCGCAGGCGGCAAATCAAGCGGCGACCACTGTGCCGTCGCAGGCCCGGCCATTGAATTGGTGATGGGGTCAAACGTGCCGAACTTCTCAGGAAAATGCGCGCTCAACAGCTCGATCACTACGAAGATCAGCGTGACGATCGCGGCATTGATGAGCCAAATCCATGGCAGGCGCAGAGCCGCCCGCAGAACGGCTTCCCCGCCCTGGTTGCCTACCGCGATAGTCACGGCGTTAGCAATGGCATAAATCGCCGTGGCCCAGGTCAGCACCAGTTTCAGAACGTAGGAATACGTTGGAAACAGAGACGGCCCGATCAAATACTGCTGGCGCTGATAGCGCGCGGCCACCTGGATTGGCGAGCCGATCTGCTTGAGCCAGTCCTCGGCTTCCTCTTTGGTAAGCGGCCGGCCCAGCTCGGTTTCTTTGTCTTCGAGTTGCGCTTCAAGATTTGCGCGCAGTTCGGCGATGATGTCGTCCTGCCGCTGCCAGGGCAGGTGTTTTTTTACGGCTTGAAGATAGCGATCGAGAAGTTCCATGTCGTTCCTCGGTTCTTTGCAGATTTCGTTGGTTCCTTACAACAGATTCGTTATTGACGTGTTGATTGCGTTCCACTCTTCGAGGAGGCGCGCAAAAATCTGCTCGCCCTCCGTTGAGAGCCGGTAGAACCGCTTGTTGCGCTTTTCTTCCTCGCGCCACTCGCTGGTCAGCAGTCCCTGCGATTCAAGGCGGCGCAGCAATGGATAGAGCGTGCTCTCCTCGATCTCCATGCCGCGGCTGGCCAGCGCCTTGCGCAGCGTGTATCCGTAGTGCTCCTGCTTGAGTTGCGCCAGGACAGCCAGCGTGAGACAGCCGCGCCTCAGCTCCAGGCGAAGGTTTTCGAAGAGGTTTTCGGTCAGGGTCATGCTGTACTCCATACACTGTACAAAACACACTGTATGACAAACAGTGTATGGTGTCAAGTAGTTTTTGAGGATTTTTTTGATTGGGGCCTCGGGCGACAAAATTAAGCGGCGTTGCGGAGGTATAAATAGCTATCCAGTCCCTGCTCCCAAGACCCCTATCTCCAGAAAGGCGAACAAGATGAGCCTCACGCGACGCGAGTTTTTGATGCGAGCCGGAAATATTGGCGGATACGGCGCCGCCTTCATTCTTATGCAGTCACTCGGGCTGCTGGCGATTCCTGAAGCGGCTGGCGAGACTGTTCCGCTGCGCCTCGTGGACGGTAAAGGCACGCGCGTGGTGATTCTTGGCGGCGGAATCGCGGGGCTGGTTTCGGCGTATGAGCTGGGCAAAGCCGGATGGTCGTGCACGATTCTCGAAGCGCGCCAACGGCCCGGTGGCAGGAACTGGAGCGTTCGCAACGGGACCAAAGTCGATTTCATCGACGGCACGCGGCAGACCTGCGCCTTCGAGGAGGGTCACTACTTCAACGCCGGTCCCGCGCGATTGCCCTCCACACACCACACCATGCTCGGATACTGCCACGAGCTGGGCGTGGCGCTTGAAGTTGAAGTGAACTCCTCGCGCAGCGCGCTGATGCAGAGCGACAAATTGAACAGCGGCGTGGCTGTGCCTGAGCGTCGCGTGGTGAACGACACGCGTGGCCACGTGAGCGAATTGCTGGCCAAATGCATCAAGAAAGGCGCGCTCGATCAGGAAGTGACTGCTGACGACCGCGAACGCATGATCGAGTTCCTGCGCCAGTACGGCGATTTGAATCCCGATCTGCTGTTTCGCGGGACGGATCGCTCGGGTTACAAAGTTCCGCCCGGCGCGACGCAACAACTGCCGGTCATCAACGATCCGCTCGCGATGCACGAGTTGCTTGACGCCGATCTGTGGACGGGCATGCTGGTGGAAGAAGTCATCGAATGGCAGCCGACGATGTTTCAGCCCATCGGCGGCATGGACCGCATTCCTTTTGCATTCGCATCGCGGCTCGATTCCGTGATCCGCTATGGCGCAGAGGTCAGCCGCATTCGCCAGTCAGATTCGGGCGTCACTGTCACATACAGCGACGGCTCGGCCTAATGAGCCGCGGGCGCTCGCAGACGATCGAGGCCGACTACTGCATCTGCGCGATGCCGCTGACGATTGCGCGCACTCTCGACGCTGACTTCAGCGCTCCGATTCGCGCGATCCTCGACACGGTCCAATACGATTCCGCTTACAAAATTGCGTGGGAAGCGCCGCGATTCTGGGAGAAGGAAGCGAACATCTTCGGCGGCATCTCTTATTTGCAACAGAATGTCGACCTGGTCTGGTATCCGAGCGCGCGATTTTTCTCGCCGACCGGCGTCGTTATCGGCGGCTACTCGATCGAGCAACCGCCGGCTCTGGGCAAGCTGCCCGATCTCCTTTCGAAAACTCCGCTCGCTGAACGAAGACAGCTCGCAAATGGATACGCCTTCGCCTCCCTGCCTTCCATTCAGGCCAAGCTCGACGCCTCGCGCCGCTCGATTGAGCTGCTGCATCCCGGCCACGGCAAGGATCTTGCGAATCCGATTTATGTGAGCTGGGGACACATTCCGCACAACCTCGGCTCGTGGATCAGCCTTGCGTGGAACGACGAAAAGGCGCTGGCTACGCTGCAATCGCCCGACCGTCGCGTTTACTTTGCCGGCGACCACACCAGCCGGCTGGTTGGCTGGCAGGAAGGCGCAGCGCTCTCGGCTTATCGCGTGATCAACCAGCTGGGCGAGCGGATGCAAAGCACGCTCTGATGCAGTCATGCTGAGCGAAGCAGATCGAGCGTCTCGCGACTTACTTTTTCGGGCGTTTGTAAAACGGGAGCGGGACCTGCTTTGCGCGCACCTTGTTGGCGCGGCACTCGACGATCACATCTGCGCCGCTTGCAGCTACGCCTGCGGGGACGAGCGCCATGGCGATGTTGGTCTTCAAGAACGGCGCGGGAGACCCGGACGTGACCGTGCCGATGCGGCTGCCGGCGAGATTGTGCACTTCGTATCCATCGCGCGCGATGCCGCGCTCGAGCATCTCGAGGCCGACGATCTTGAATTTTGGGCCGCCGGAAGCCTGGATTTCCTGAAGCGCTTCACGGCCGATGAATTCGCCCTTGTCGAGCTTGAGCCAGCGGTCGAGACCCGCCTCAAACACGTCGACATCTTCAGAGATTTCGTGGCCGTAAAGGCTCATGCCCGCTTCAAGGCGCAGCGTGTTGCGCGCGCCAAGCCCGCAGGGGCGAATGCCAAACTCCGCGCCTGCTTCCAGCAGCGCGTTCCACATCTTCACGGTGGTTGGTTCATCAGACGGGATGTACAACTCAAAGCCGTCTTCGCCTGAATAGCCGGTGCGCGCGATGAGCGTGTTTTGAATGCCAGCCACCGCACCCCATGTGAACCAGTAATTCTTGATTGCGGCGAGATCGACCTTGGTGAGTTTGGCGAGCGTCTCAAGAGCGCGCGGCCCCTGCAGCGCCAGTTGCGAGTAATAGGGCGAGTAGTTGGTGATGTGAATGCTGGGCCAACTGCCAACCTGACGCCTGATCCACGCAAAATCCTTTTCCGTGGTGCCCGCGTTGACGACGAGCAGGTAGTCGTTTTCGCTAAGGCGGTGGACGAGAATGTCGTCAATGAATGCGCCCTGTGCCGTGAGCAGCGCGGAGTACTGTGCCTGGCCATCCTGCAAACGCGAGGCGTCATTCATGGTGATGTGCTGGACAGCGGCGAGTGCGCCGGGGCCGCGAAACTGAATCTCGCCCATGTGGCTCACGTCAAAGAGGCCGACGCCGGTGCGCACAGCCATGTGCTCGGCGATGACGCCGCCGCCCGCGCCCGGATATTCTACCGGCATATCCCAACCGCCGAAGTCGACCATCTTGGCTCTGAGCGCACGATGCGTGGCGTTCAGCGCCGTCTTTTTGAGCGGGGCGTCGTTGGGGGATTCGATGGAGTCAGCCATGCAGGTTCCTCTCGCGAGCGTTGCGTCTGCTCTCATGATAGGGCTGCGGGGCGGCGGGGGCGGATGTGATTCGGCGCATGGGGGGATTCGGCGCGCAGAAGCGATTAGCCGTTTTGTGGTGCACGCCGTTTGTGGCGACCGCGGCGATTTAGGATTGTTGCGGGCGTGACTCGGTTGGCGGGGGCTTGGTGAACCGGGGCTTGGTCCGCTGGGGCTTTGGTCCAGTGGGTCTCGATTCGCTGGCGACGCTGAAAGGATGCGCGTGAATCCGGTTCGAGGAATCGTGATGATTGTTGCCGCCGCCATTGCCTTTTGGAAGGGCTGGCAGATTCATCACGGAGAAACGGCTGTGCTGGCTTATGGGCTTGGCGCGGTGGCCTTGGCGTTGGGAGTGTGGCACCTGACGCGGAAGGCACCCAGGCCACGGCTCTGATTTGCGTTTGGGACGATTGGTTTGGGCGCTCGGTTTGGGGCGCTTGGTTTGGCGCTTTTGACCGGCAATTTTGTCTCTAGACCGGCGGACAGGCGAACAGGGATATAATTCCGCCAACCTAATCCTATGGAACCGCTCGTCTTTCTACTCATCCTCGTACTGGTCGCGATTATCGTGCTGCCGATCGTTGCGATTGTGACGGCGAACTCCCGCGCGACCCAGTTGCGCGGCGAGATGGCCGATCTGATGAGCCGCATCCACTACCTGGAAGCGAGGCTCGAGAATCTCGCGCAGCGTGTCGCGCTTCCGGCTCAGCCGCCGCAGGAGACTGTTCAGGCAGCGCCCGCGTCGACAGTAGTGCCGACGCCGGGCGAAGTCGAGGTTGCGGCGACGCCTGCGCCCGTTTTGCCGGCAGTGCCTCATTCTGTTGCGGCGGAAACTGCGACGACAGCCGAGACGATAGCAGGCCGGACGCCAGCTCCGGTGGCGATTACGCCGCCAAATCTCGCGTCGTTTGAGGCGGCCGCATCCGGCGATTCACGCACGCTGGAAAGCCGCATTGGCTCGCAGTGGTTCAATCGCATCGGCATTCTGGCGATGCTTATTGGAGTGGCTTGGTTTCTCAAGATGGCCTTCGACAACCACTGGATCGGTCCGCTGGGGCGCGTGCTGATCGGGCTGCTCGCGGGCGCAGCGCTGATCGTCTGGTCGGAGCGATTCCACAAGCGCGGATACGCAGTGTTCTCCTATTCTTTGAAAGCGATTGGAAGCGGCACGCTCTATCTTTCGCTGTGGGCTGCCTTTCAACTTTATGGATTGATGCCGGCGGGCGCTGCCTTCGCGGCGATGATCGCGGTGACTGCGTTCAACGGCTACATGGCGTGGATTCAGGATTCGGAGTTGCTGGCACTTTACGCAATTGCCGGCGCCCTGAGCACGCCGCTGCTGGTTTCGACGGGCGGCAATCACGAGATCACGCTGTTTAGCTATCTGTTGATTCTGGATCTGGCGGTGTTGGTTTTGGTGGCGCTGCGTCCCTGGTCGCGTTTGCTCTTTGTCTCGTTCGCGGGCACGGTGATTTTCATCTTCGGCTGGTGGACCTCGTTTTATTCGCAGGGTCAGGCTTTACGGACGGCATTCTTTCTCGGCGGTTTTTTTATTCTCTTCTCGCTGGCGCCGCGCCTGGTAAAAATCGCGCTCGATCCGGGCGAATCTTTTCAGGGCTGGGATTCGCTGGCTTCATTTGTGCTGCCCGCAGCCAACGCTGCTGTGAGCTTTTTCGGCTTTTACTCGCTGATCAATCCCGCAGCGGGCGATTGGGCCGGGCCGTGGCTGGCGGTTGCGTTCGCCGCATATTATCTACTGCTGATGCGGCTGCCTGAAGCCGGCCCTCTGCACGCTGGAGTGCGAGTGCTGTCACCGTTGCACCTAACGACGGCCGTCGTCTTTTTGACCATTGCTATTCCGCTCAAAACGCACGGCCACTGGCTGACGATCGGCTGGCTGGTGGAGGGCGCGGTGCTGCTGTGGCTCTCGCGCCGCGTGCTATCGATGCTGCTGCGAGCGTTTGGGCTCATCTGCACTGTTCTTGGATTAGGCGCGCTGCTCATCATGAATCCGCATGCTGCCATCCGGCCCATTTTCAACGAGCGATTTGGAACTTATTGCGTGGCCATTGCCGTATGCGCATACATCGCATGGCTGGCGCGAAACTCGCACGATGAGCAGGAACCGCTGCCGTTTATGCACTGGCCAAATCTCGCTGCTATCTCAGTGCTTGCCGTGAACGCGCTCATTTTGATTGCGTTCAGTTTGGAAATTCACAGCTACTGGTGGTTACGGAGCTGGAGCGGCGACCCATATCAGTTTCGCAACTACTTGATTTATGCTCAGTTTTCTTACTCGGCGCTTTTCATGCTCTATGGCAGCGCGCTGCTGACGATCGGCTTTGTCAAGCGCTCCGCTTTTTTGCGCTGGCAGGCGCTTATTCTGATTGCGGCCACGATTGCGAAAGTGTTTCTTTTGGATATGAGCGATCTCAGCAGCGGGCTGCGCATTCTGAGCTTCATCGGCCTTGGCGTTCTGTTGCTCTGCGTGAGCTACGTCTACCAGCGTGACTGGCTCAACCTGCGCGGGCAGAAGGAACAGAACTCATGAAATTGCTGGCTGCTCTGGCCCTGTTTTTTCTGGCGGCTCCGGCGCCGGAGATTCGCTACTTTCAATTCGAGCGGCCTATCGCGATGCCAGCGCAGGCGAGCGGGCAAACCTGCGCTGTGCTGGATCCCGGCGTTTTTGCTCATGCGTCGGCTGGGCTGGCGGACCTGCGGCTTTATCAGGGCACGATTGAGACGGGGCACGACCGAGACGCCGTATGTGGTGCACTCAGATACTGCCGTACTTCCTGCTGACCAAAAGATTTCTCCGATCAATCTGGGCAAGGCTGGAGGACAAACTGTTTTTGACGCTGAGATGCCCGGCGGAACGTATAGCGACATCCAGCTTGAAGTGAGCGGCCACGATTTTCTTGCGACGGTGACGGTCTCAGGCAGCCAGGCGGAAGCGGGCGGGTCGCGCACGAAACTCGGCTCGTTTACCATCTTCGATCTCACCCGGCAACGATTGGGCCGCAGCACCGTGCTGCACCTGCCGGAATCGGATTTCCACTATCTGCATTTTCAGATTGCCGGGCC
Source organism: uncultured Acidobacteriaceae bacterium (assembly GCA_963773915.1). GTDB lineage: Bacteria > Acidobacteriota > Terriglobia > Terriglobales > Acidobacteriaceae > Telmatobacter. The sequence goes on along the minus strand of CAVZCY010000010.1, from coordinate 48,090 downwards.
CATCGCGCCAGAAAACGTGAGCGGACTTTCCGTGACGCGGCCGCCGAAGAGCCAGCCGAAATATGCCACGGTGGCGGAGACGGCACAGAGCAAGCTGAAGGATCGCAACTCGGTCTTCGAATTCGACGTGCCCGCGCACACCCCGGTCGATCGCATTGATTTTGTGCCAGGCGAGAATCCAGCCAACTTCAGCCGCGATGTTGAGATCAGCATTGCGGTGGCCCGGAAGCGGCCGGCCGACGATGGAAGCGAGCCTCCGGCGCCGGTGATGGGCTGGGGCAATATTCTGCGCGTTCACAGCGTCGAGGATGGTCACCGGATTGACGAGGAGCGTCTTGCGGTGAGCGCGCCGCAGGCGGATTTTGACCAGCCGGCGAAGTGGACGATCACCGTTGAGAACCACGATGACGCACCGATACAAATGGCATCGGTTCGGCTCGAAATGCTGCAGCGAAGCCTTTGCTTCGATGCGGCGGCCGGCGATGTTTACAGTCTCTTCTACGGTGACCCGGCGTTGGTGTCGCCGGTTTATGACTACGCTAGTTTGTTTGTTCTTGCAGAAAGCCCGATCGTTGCGCAGTTGGGAGAGGAAACCGCCAATTCGGCATATCAACCGCGGCCGGATGAGCGACCCTTCACCGACAAGCATCCGTCGCTGTTGTGGATGGCGCTGATTTTGGTGATTGCGCTGCTCGGCGCTGTGGCGTTTCGGTCATTTACGGCAGGGAAGGGCAAGGCGGGGTCTGGCAAAGCCGGGCCTGCCGATCGAAGTGAGTAGGGATGCCGATGCCTCGAAATCGAGCGAGCAGGCTCTCGATATATCTTCCTTAGTTACAGTGCCATAGCAGGCCTTTCGACTCTATAATTCACGACTCGAATAAATTCATGATACCCTCCTTTTGGAGCCTTTCGAGGGCTGATGGCAACGCTGCGCGAAAAACTCGCCGACGCGAAGCGATTTCTTGTCGCTACGGAGTTGGTGTCTGTGCGCGGATCGATGGCCGGAGTGAACGCCATCAAGGCGCGCGACTTTGCCAACGACCTGGTTGCGTGCTCCGACATTGACTGGATCTCGATTACGGATAATGCCGGAGGCAATCCGCAGCTTGCGCCGCTGGTTCTGGGCCGGCCGATTTTGTACGCCGGAAAAGAAGTCGTGATTCACCTCACCTGCAAAGATCTGAACCGGAACGGCCTGGAGAGCGAAGCGTGGATGCTGAACAGCGAAGGCTTCAACAACATTCTGGCGATGACCGGCGACTACCCGGTGGCGGGAAACGATGGGCTGGCGCGGCCCGTGTTCGACATCGATTCCATTGGCCTGATTTCGATGCTTGCAGAACGATGAACCAGGGGCTGGGCGGCGCGGAGCGAACGGCAAACGGCAGCAACTGGAGAAGACGCAGTTCTCGATCGGCGCAGTGACCACTAACTTCAAGCTGCGCGAGGGCGAGGTCATTCCGCAGTACGAAAAGCTCAGGAAGAAAGTGGAGTGCGGCGCGCAGTTCATCATCAACCAGATCGGCTTCGACTCGCGGAAGATTTCGGAACTGCGCTGCTACATGGACGAGCACGGGATGAAGGCGACTCCGCTGATTGGGAATGTGTATGTGCTGAGCCCGCGCGTGGCGGATCTTTTCCATGAGGGCAAGATTCCCGGCGTGGTGGTGAGTGACGCGCTGTGGGAAGTTTGCCGGAGTCAGGCTGGATCTCCGGATCGCGGCAAGGCGTTTTTTCTTGAGCTCGCGGCGAAGCAGATCGCGGTCTATCGTGGACTCGGGTTCCGCGGCGTTTATCTGGGCGGAGTGCATAGCCTGCCGGCGATTGAACGGATTCTGGAGATTGAGCGGAGCTTTGCGCCGGACGACTGGAAGCAGTTCGCGCGAGAGATCCGATTCTCGCGGCCGGGCGAGTTTTTCTTTTATACAGAGGACCCGGCAACAGGGCTGGCCGACAAGAAAAACGAAGCGCCGCGGCCGAAAACTGCTTCAGAGCATGTGAGCCTCTCGTACCCGCTTTCCAAGCTGGCCCATGCGACCATGTTTGCCCCCGGCACGGCGTTTGCGCGCTGGGGCGCGAAGGCCTGCGCGAACTCGAAGAACCCGATGCAGGGACCACCCGCGCTGCGTTTGATCGAAGAGGTCAGCAAGGCGGTTCTTTACCGCTGCAAAGATTGCGGCGACTGCTCGCTGCCCGACATCGCGTATCTCTGCCCGGAATCGCAATGCGCGAAAAATCAGCGTAACGGACCCTGCGGCGGCACGCGCGAAGGCCGCTGCGAGGTGGAGGGATATGGCGACTGCATCTGGCTGCGCGCTTACGAGCGCCTGAAACACGACGGCCGCGAACAGGAGCTGCTCGACCACGTGCCTGTTGTGCAGAATCAGGGGCTGCGAGGAACGTCGGCGTGGGCCAACCTGTGGCTCGGCCGCGATCACAGTTCAAAACAAAAGACCGCAAAGGCGGAAACTGCCACTCCAATTCCGGAGCTTCAAAAACAATGAATAGAAAATTGCATATTGTCGGCGAATTGATGAATAACTCTTATGCCCGCGCGCGCAAGGCGTTCACCGAGCGCGATCCGGCGGGCTATGGGCAACTGGCTAAGCTGCAGGCCGATCTGGGCGCGGAATACGTGACGCTGAATATCGACGGCACGCAGCGGATTCAAGTGCGGAGCCAGGAGATGCTTGACTTTCTGCCTGATGTGATTCCGGCCATTCAGGAAGCTACATCTACGCCGATCGCGTTCGACAATCCGTCTGTGGACTACCACAAGATTGCGCTCAAATACTACGACCGGAAGAAGAGCGGGCCGCCGATTCTGAATTCGCTGGCCGCGTCGCGCACGCGGCTGGACGAGATGGTCGAGCTGGTGAAGCACTACGACACGCTGGCCGTAGTGATGGCCTCGGAGACGTTTGTGCCCGGCGGAACTTCGCAGTGCCTGAATCCGCAGGATTCGTATCGCGCGGCAAAACATTTTGTCGAGCTGCTGGTGACCAAGGCGGGCCGGCGCAACGATCAGATCATTATCGATCCCGGCCTGGCGCCGGTGGGCGCGGATACCTATGGCCTGGTAAATATTGGGCTCGACGCGATGCGGCTGATCAGTGCCGATCCGGACTTGAAGGGCGTGCACTTGATTGTGGGCCTTTCAAATTTTGCCTGGGGAACGCCGAAGGAAGTGCGCGAGGAACTGGAGAGGGCTTACCTGACGCTGGGAATGGAGGTCGGCCTGGATTTTGCACTGGCGAATCCGGAGAAGACACCCTTGCCGCTGCCGGCTGATCATCCTATGGTGGAGAAGTTGCGTGAGGCGCTCGAGCAGGGCCGCTCGGGCGAGGGCGAGACCTCGGAGATCTCGGGATTCCGCCAGGCCGAAGCCATCATGAATATTTGCAGAGAGGGTGAGCCCGTCGATTTTTGATGACAGCCGCGAAACATGCTCGAGATTGATCTGCTTGCCCCAAAGAGAGATGAGCACCGAGTCTGGCTGCGCGTAGGAACGCTGCTCGACGGCGTGAGCACTGTGCCCTTGCACGACGCGCACGTTGTCTACGACCGGACGTCGATTCTTTTTGCTGGCGAGGATTCGCCGCCGCGAGATTTGCTGAATGCCGGGCAGATTCGGCCGGATCACGACCTGCCCCAATACACGCTGCTGCCGGGATTGACGGACGCGCACACGCACTTCTTTCTCGAAGGCGGCGAACTCGATGCGGACAAGCGGTCTGCATTTTTGAAGCAGAGCCCTGCGGAGTTGCTGGGCCATGCGAAGCAGCGGCTGGAGAGACTGGTGCGCCTCGGGATCATGGCCGCGCGCGACGCGGGCGATAAGGATGGCGTGGGGCTGGCGCTGAGCAAACTTTCCGCGAGTGGCGAGCGACCGATTATGCCGTATATCGATAGCCCCGGTGCGGCGATTCATCATCGCGGGCGCTATGGCGCGTTCATGGCGGAGCCGCTCGAGGATTGTCTGACGCCGCGGCAGTGCGTGGAAGCGCGCGTGAAAGCCGGGGCCGACCGCATCAAGCTGATTCCGACGGGGATTATCAACTTCAAGAAGGGCGCGGTAACGACCGCGCCGCAAATGTCGACGGAAGAAGTTGCCGAGTTTGTGGCGGCAGCGAAGACTTTTGACAAGCAGACGCTGGCGCATGCGTCGGGTGATGTTGGAATTGATCATGTGATCGATGGCGGCGTGGACACGGTGGAGCACGGGTTTTTTGTTCGCGACGATCAGCTGGCGAAGATGCGCGACAAGGAGATTGCATGGGTTCCGACTTTTGCGCCAGTGCAGAAGCAGGTGGATCACGCGAGCTTGATGGGCTGGGATGCGGAGGTCGTCGCGAACCTGAAGAAGATTTTGGATGCGCACGCGGCCAGTTTGGTGAAAGCTCATGCAATGGGCGTGCAAGTGATTGCGGGCAGCGATGCCGGTTCTTACGGCGTGGCGCATGGACTGGGCCTTCCTGTACGAACTGGAGTTGATGGAGCGCGCCGGGCTTTCGCCGCTGACCGTGATCAACTCGGCCACGGGAGCCGGATCAAAGCGGCTCGCCTTCAAAGAGAGCTTCGGGCAAATCAAGGCAGGGTTTCTGAGCCGGTTCATTCTTACGAGGCACTCGCCACTCGAAAGTGTCGGCCATCTTCGTCAGGAACGGATGATCATTTTCGATGGCGCGGTATTCGCGACAGGCGCGGATATGGAGCGAGACGGTCTTTAGAAGAGGGCGGTCTGTGGAAACGTCCGACGAGCGGGCGTGGTCACCTGCGCCGCGCTCGCCAGAATGAACTGACTCCCAGGTAAAGAAAAACAACTGCTGCGCCGATGGCGAAATCTCTCGAAATCGCACCGACCCCTGACCAGTTCTGCCAAAGACGCAGAGCGAAGACGGCTGCGAACAAAAGGAAGAAGCTGCCGGTGACTTCAAGCCAGACGATTCCGCCAATACGGCGGAAGGGACGCAGAAAACCGCTGATACCTTTGCTGATGCCGCGACCGGTTTGAGCTGCGGTGCGCACGGCGGTTTGCGCTTGAGATTGAACCCGAATCGCTGGGCTTGAAGCGGCTACGGTGGATTGTGCCCGAACGGAATTGATATCGACATGAGGCGCGCCAGGGAGCGCATTCGCGGCAGGTTGCGCAGAGGCAGCAATGCGCTGCCCGGCAATTCGTCCGGCGACGCGGACGCCGATGCCCAGCGCGCGACCAATGTTTCGCGGATACATACCGTTTATGATGGTAGCAGCGGCTTAGGGTGCTTTTGACGGCCTGACGGGAGCCCGGGTTGCTCGCAACCCTGAATGGAAGTAAGGTATAGAGATTCCGATTTGCGACCCGCATTCCGGTCCCGCAGGGCGCCGGGGATGTTCGCGGTCATTTCGCAATCATGGAGGTAGCCGTGACATCTCGTCTGCGTGAACTGATTCAGCAACTGGGCGAGGCCATCCATGAGTCAGTCATTGAAAGCGAACAGATCGCCGGTGTGGTGCAGGACATTCGGAAGTATGGATTCGATGTGCTGCTCATGCTCGAAGCGACGATCGGCCTGAATGAAGTCTCCGAGAAAAATGCTTCGGCTGGAACTGATGAGACGGGCGGAGGCGAGGTTGGAACCTTCACGCCCAATGACCTGCATTTTCTGCGCTCACTGCGCATCGCGGTCGAAGGCGAGCCAGACGAGTCCGCAACGGATGTGAACATTTAGTTAGGCGATTCCGGCGGGCTGATTTCGAGATTTGGCCCCGGTGGCCAGCTAGTCCCGCTGTTGGATTCTGTCAAATTTGGATTTCATCAGCGCAAATGGAAAAGGCCGCTCACGGGCGGCCTTTTCTATGCTCTTTAGCAGATTGGTTGCGGGGGCTGGATTTGAACCAGCGACCTTTGGGTTATGAGCCCAACGAGCTACCGGGCTGCTCCACCCCGCACCTTCATCTTATCAAGCTGGCGAATGGGGGTCAATTACGCGCGACGATATCGAGCGCCCGCGCTCTCTGTCGGCATTTCCCTGCCAAGAGGGATTTTTTGCAGGGAATCTTCAGGTTTTTGGGCTGTCGTCCACCGCTGTTCGGGCGGGCGACAGCAAATTCATCTCGGTCAATCTGCTCAAAAGTGAATCACCAGGCCGGCGCTGACGCGCAGGTTGTTCTGGTGATTGTTGGTTCCGTTGTCAAATGTAGTTAATAAGTAGTCGGCTTCGACAAGACGGACAGAGAAACGAGGGTTGACGCGCAGGTCCAGCCCTCCACCGAAGTTGCCGGCAAAAGCCGCGCCGGCGTTGGCCGCTCCCGGATTCGCCCCTTGAACCAGGGTTCCGCTCGAGTGCGCGAGGCCCACCAGCACCTGGCCGAAGGGCTGAAACGATCGACTCTTGATGGTCGGCAAGTAGCGCACTCCCGCCGTGAAGGTGCTGAGCGTCAGGTTTTCGCCAGATGTGGAGACCGTGCCTGCATGCGCGATGGTGACGTCTCCGGCAAGCGCAAACTTTCCCGACCCAAGCGGCCATGCAAAAGTACCATTGCCGCCGTTCATATTGAAGCAGCCGCAACTTCCCTGAGGCGCGTTGCTGCGCAGGTAGGTATAGTCGAGCGCGATCTCGGGCCGCGCCGTGCTCTCGGTTGTGGGTGCGGCTTGTGCGTGCGCTAAGGCCGAGCACATGGAGGCCACGGCGATGGTCAACAACAGAGCGAATTCGCGATTGATCCTGAGTCGCATGGGGTCTCCTTTTACTCAACCGTCAATTGCACAGTGGTGGATTGCTGCACCAAGCCGCTGGTTCCGGTGATTGTGAGCGTGTAGGTCGCGGCTTTTGATTGAGGTACAACCAATCCGAAGCCGCCTCCGCACGCGGTGAGAGCAGAGAACGCGCCGAGCGACGCGATTGCCAAAACAGCGAGCGTAATCCAGCGTCTGCGCTTTTTGCCTGGTACGAAGAAAATGCCGATGACTGCCAGCGCGGGCACGGTGAATGGCCATGCAGAACTCTTCGGGGTCGCGGAGGCTGTGGTGCTCGCAGTTTGAACTGTCAGCGTGGAAGTTGCCGCGGAGCTGCCCGGAGTGACGCTGCTCGACGGTGTGAAGGTTGCCGTGGCGCCAGTCGGCAAGCCACTGGCGGCGAGCGTGATGGCATTTGAGAATGAGCCGTTTTGCGGCGTCACGGTGATGGAGTATGTGGCCGAGCCGCCGGGCTGGATGGTTTGCGGCGCGGTGGTAGAGCTGATGGTGAAGGAGGGAACCACAGCGGCTGTTACCGTTACAGTGTTCGATCCCGTGGCGCTGTTATAGCTTGTTGAGCTTGCTGAGTCGGGCGTGTAAGTCGCGGTCAGCGTGTCTGTGCTGGTCGCCAGCGATCCGGCGGGAACCGTAATCATCGCGCTGCCACTGACGAGAGTCGTCGCTGCAGAGGTGTAACTCCCGCTGGCCAGAGTCACTGAGCCGGTGGGCGTGGGACTACCGCTGATGGCGATCGTCACGGTAAGACTCTGCGCAGTCGTGATGCTGGACGAGGATGGGGTCACCGTAACCGTGGGAGTAGTCTTTGCACGGTGCGGTCACTGTAACTGTGTTCGTTCCTGTTGCGCTGTTATAGCTTGTTGAGCTTGCTGAGTCGGGCGTGTAAGTCGCGGTCAGCGTGTCCGTGCTCGTCGCCAGCGAACCAGCGGGAATAGTAATCATCGCGCTGCCACTAACGAGCGTCGTTGCCGCCGATGTGTAACTACCGCTGGTCAGAGTCACTGAGCCAGTGGGCGTGGGACTTCCGCTGACGGCGATCGTCACCGTGAGACTCTGCGCAGTCGTGATGCTGGACGAGGACGGAGTCACCGTCACTATGGGTGTGGTCTTTCCCGTTGAGGTGACTGTGACTGTGTTTGTTCCTGTTGCACTGTTATAGGTTGAGGAGCTATTCGAGTCGGGCGTGTAAGTCGCGGTCAGCGTGTCTGTGCTCGCCGCCAGCGACCCTGCGGGAACGGTAATCGTCGCGCTGCCACTGACGAGAGTTGTCGCTGCGGAGGTGTAACTGCCGCTAGTCAGCGTCACTGAGCCAGTAGGCGTTGGGCTACAGCCGCCGCCGCTGACGCCGATCGTCACCGAAAGACTCTGCGCAGTCGTGATGCTGGTTGGAGAAGGCGTTACTGTCACCGTCGGAGTGGAAAGTGCGCCGGTCGCGGTGCCGAGTTTTGCCAGGAACAGGTTATAGGAGCCAGCCAGGTCAGTCTGGAAGGCGCCGCAAGTGGTGGGGAAGTTGGAGGAAGGGGTGTACCCGGCAACATAGATGTTGCCGTTGGAATCAAGGGCGATGCCGGTGCCTGCATCCCCGACGTTGCCGAGCGCCGCATTTCCCGCTTCCGCCCAGGAAAGTGGAGTAGACCAGGGCGGAGCCAGTCGCGTTCAGCTCCGTCACGAACGCGTTTTGGGGCCCACCCAAGACCGTCTGGTAGGCGCCGAACGTGGTGGGGAAATCCGCCGTGGATGTGTATCCGGTGACATAAGCATTGCCAGTGGAATCCAATGCAATGCTCGTCGGGCGAGTACCCGTGGTAGCCGTGGTAACGCCTCCGAGGCAGGTGGAGTAGAGCAAGGAAGTGCCGGTCGCGTTCAGCTTGGTCACGAATGTAGTGTCAAAGCCGCCAATTGTGCATGTTCTCTGGTAGGCGCCAGAGGTGGTTGGGAAATCGGTTTGTGCAGTCGTCCCGGCAACATAGGCGTTGCCCGTTGAATCCACGGCAATGCCTTGCCCCGCGTCGGAACCGGTGCCCAGGTAGGTGGAGTAAAGCAGGGCCGTGCCCGTGGCGTTCAGCTTGGTAACGTACGCGTTCCCGGAGCCGACCAATGCAGTCTGGTAGGCGCCCGGGGAGGTGGGGAAAATGGGAGAACCAGTGCCGCCGGTGATAAAGGCATCGCCGCTTGAATCCACGGCAACGCTGGATCCCGTGGTGACTGCGATACCGCTGGTGGGGGCGTAACCGAGGAACGTGGAATAGTCCAGAGCGGAGCCGGTGGCGTTCACCTTGGTCACGAACGCGACCTCGGTGCCCACCAAGCTAGTCTCGAAGGCGCCCGGCGTGGTGGGAAAATTGGAAGATTGGGCATCTCCGGTGATATAGGCGCTGCCGCTGGAGTCGACGGCAATGCCGTCCCCGGCGTCTCCATCGCCGCTTGCGCTGGTGCCGCCCAGGAAGCTGGAATAAACCAAAGCTGAGCCGTTAGGGTTCAGCTTGGTCACGAACGCGTCATACGTGAGGCTGATTCCAGAGAAGGTAGTCTGAAAGGCGCCCGTTGTCGTGGGGAAATTGGTGGAATTGGTCAGCCCGGTCACATAGGCGTTGCCGTTTGAATCCAAGGCGATGGCTCTCCCACTATTTATCGAACCGGTCCCTCCCAAGTAGGTGGAGTAAAGCAGGGCGGTGCCGGTCGCATTCAACTTCGCCACTAACACGTTCGCGGAGCCTGCCAGGGCGGTCTGGTAGGCGCCCGTCGTCGTGGGGAAATTGGTGGACATTGTTCCACCCACAACAAAAGCGTTGCCGCTCGAATCCACGGCGATGCCACCCGCCCCGTCCCGGCCGTTGCCGCCCAGGTAAGTGGAGTAGAGGAGAACCGGATCGATCACGAGTTGCCGGCGCCGGTCGAAGCTTGCTATCTGGAAACCAACTTTGTTTCCGCCTTCGAGCCAATACTTTCCGGGAATCTTGCGGCGAGCGCCGTCCACGACTTGATAGATCTCCGGCTTCAACAGGCGCAGATCGCCCCCGGTCGTATGCACCGCGAGATCTCCGCTCGATTCGAGCTGCAATCTGCGGGCCCCACGCACGACCAGCGTAACAACGCGGGGATCGGTGCCGGGGGCAACCACGAAGTCGTGTTCCAATTGCCCCTGGTTTCCGTAGTACACGAGGTCAACGCCCGGATAGACGTTGTGGTAGCGTACTCTGCCGTAGTTGGGGACGTTGGTGCGCCACTTGGCGGGGTCGCTGCCGATAAAGTAATTGCTCCTGGTCGGCAACTCATCTTCCTGCGTAACGGCAGGCTGAGGGTTGGCGCCTGACAACTGCAGGCGCACAACCGCTTGCCGCGATGCGCCGTCCCTGGCCGACCCCAGGACGTGATCCTGCGAGTTTTGCTTTGCCGCCGGCTTGGCCAAAGTGAGCACGGCCTCGCCCGAAGTGAGAAAGAGCGTGTAGCCCGATCCGCGGGAAACAAATTGCACACGCGAATCCGTCTGGCCACGGTTGGCCTCGAAACGCAGCGGCAGCTTGCCATAATTTGCAATCAGCCGAGATTGTGCGGGTCCTGCGAGCTGGGCATGCGATGCCGCTGTGAGCATCAAAGTCAGGACCATCACTGCACACTTGAATCGAAATCTCATCATCGGAGAGACCTCACTTCGTTTGGAAATCCACGCAAGCCAGACTTGCACCTTGTGAATCGGGCGTCGATTTGCCGTTATACCCAGACAGCGCAAACGGGAAGAAAAATGCCTCACACGCGACCTTCAAGCGCAACTTCCAGATGGGAACCGCTGTCGAATGAATGGGGAGCGATACCGAAAGTGCTAGCTTTGGGTTACCTTCTTAATTGCGGTTGATGGAGGCGGCTGTGGAGCCACCTAAGGGTGAAATCACCCTGCTTTTAGCCAGATGGAACGACGGCGAGCCTGCGGCATTCGAGGAGTTGATGCCGCTGGTCTACCCCCATCTGCGCGAGGTGGCGGCGGCCTATGTGCGCCGGGAGCGAAATCCCGACATGCTACAGGGCACTGCCCTGGTTCACGAGCTCTACCTGCGCCTGTTGAACCAGAAAAAAGCCGCATGGGAAGACCGCCGCCATTTCTATACTTTCGCCGCCAAGGTGATGCGCCTGATCCTGATCGATCATGCTCGCGAGAATCAGGCCCAAATGCGCGGCGGGAATGCAGAACGCGTTCCGCTCAGCGACGATCTTGCCTGGGTCAATATCGACAGTCCGGAGTTACTGGACCTGAATCGCGCTCTCGACGAATTGGGAGAGCTTGATCCGCGCAAAGTGCAACTCGTCGAATTGCGCTACTTTCTTGGCTGCACCGCCGAGGAAACTGCTTCCCTGATGGACCAATCCAAGGCCACCGTCGATCGCGAGTTGAAGTTCACAAGGAGCTGGCTGTTTCGTCGCATTCGCCCTGGCGTGGTCGAGAATAATGTCGGGCCCGATTAAACGAGTCTTGATTCAATTTGCCTCAACTTTCCGCACTCTCAGGGTTAGGCCACGGACGGGATTGTCGCCCAAATGGAAAAATCGACCCAAAACCTTTTGCGCGTCGAAGCCATCTTTCACGAGGCAATCGCCGTTCCACCTGATGCACGCGCGGAATTAGTCGCGGCGTTCTCAGATGGAGACTCCGAACTCGTGGCGGAGGTGAACTCGCTGCTCGATGCCTCCGCAGCGGAAGAGACTGAATCTGCCTCCAGATCGACCTTGAGCGCGGACCCGAAATCCGCTGGCGAAGCCCGTCGCATCGGCCCATATCAGGTCGACAGTCTATTGGGCCGCGGCGGAATGGGCGCCGTTTACCTGGCGCATCGTGCCGATGGCCATTTCGAGCAAAAGGTCGCCATCAAGTTGATTGACCTGCCTCTCGCTACTAACGTCTTCCGCGAGAGATTTCGCCAAGAGCGACAGATTCTCGCCGGCCTGCAGCATCCTTATATAGCGCGCCTTCTCGATGGCGGCGTCACGCAGAATGGCGACCTGTATCTGGCGATGGAGTATGTGGACGGCGTGCCGATCCACACCTTCTGCAATCAAGAGCAGCTCTCGGTTCCACAGCGCATTGAACTTTTCATTCGCGTTTGTGAAGCTGTCCAGTTCGCGCATCAAAACCTCGTCGTCCATCGCGACCTAAAGCCGGACAACATCTTCGTCGCCGAAGACGGCACTCCTCGACTGCTCGACTTTGGAACCGCCAAATTGCTTGCTCAATCTCCCGCAAATACCGGCAGAGATCTCACGCGCGAAGGATTTCAATCGTTCACTCCGCAGTACGCCAGCCCGGAGCAGGTGCTCGGCAACCCCATAACGACCGCGTCCGACACATACTCCCTCGGTGTTTTGCTTTACCTCTTGCTCACCGGAAGGCTGCCCTATGAGCTGAAAGAGCTCACGACGGCGGAGATGCTGCGCGTCATCTGCGAGGAGCCTCCTCGCAAGCCGGATCACGTGGAGGATTCCGATCGCCGTCCCGATTCCGACCTGGAAGCGATCTTGTTGAAAGCTCTGCGCAAGGAGCCGGCGGAACGCTATCGAACCGCCGAGCAACTCGCCGGCGACCTGCGTGCATACCTTGATGGCAAGCCAGTGACGGCACGCCGCGGAACCATTCGCTACCGAGCTGCGAAGTTTCTCCGTCGTAACCGCCTTGCAATGGCGGCCGCGTTCCTGGTTGCGGTCATTCTCGCCGCTGGCATTGCGGGAGTGCTGTGGCAGGCAAAAGTAGCAAATGAGGAACGTCGCCGGGCCGAGGCGCGTTCTTCGGATCTGCGCCAGCTCAGCAGCAGCCTGCTCTCGGAGCTGGATGAAGCTATCAAGCAACTCCCCGGTTCAACGCCGGTGCAAAAACTTCTCGTCACGCGAGTCCTTGAACATCTTGATCGCATGGCAAGTGATGCGCAAGGCGACCGCCTCACACAGCTTGATCTCATCGACGCCTACACGCGACTGGGGAATATTCAAGGCAACGGCTACGATCAGAACCTCGGCGATCCGGCGGGCGCTCTTGTCAGCCTTGGCAAAGCACTGGCTATCGCCGAGCCGCTTGCGGCATCCGATCCAAATGATCTCGATGCGCTGCGCGCTCTTGCATTGGCGCAGCAATCGCGAAGCGAAGTGCTGTTTACAACAGCGCGGACTCAGGAGGCGATCCCCTCCATGCGTGCCGCCGTTGCCACTTATGACAGGCTGATCGCTGCACCGAAGACGGGCCCCGCACTGATCTGCGAAGCTGCGGCCGCCAACGGCACGCTTGGTGACGAATTGGGCCAGAGCGGCACCGCCAGTTTTGCCGATTCGGCTGCCGCCCTTGACGCATTTCGCAAAACCATTGCACTCGACAACCGCGCCCTCAGCATCGATCCCAATTTTCTCCGCGCCAGGCGGGGCCTCGCAATCATGCTCGTGAAAGTCGGCAGCATTGAGTTGGATATCGATCCGGCTCAGGCGCTTAAGGATTTCCAGATTGCGTTGCAGCGCCTCGATGCCCTGCCCTCGACAGAGCAGACGACGGTATTCACAACGCGGATTCGCTCGCAGATTTTGCGCAAGCAGGCGGACGCCCTGGAACAATTGGGCGAGTATGGCAGCGCAGTTTCGCTCTTTACTCAGTCGATTCAAATTCAGAGCAAACTGGCTGCTGCCGACCCGCAGGATCTTCGCGCCCAGGCCGACCTTGGAATCGCTCCTCGACGATGAAGCAATGGCATATAAGGACGCGGCGAATCCCGATTTAGCTGCTTCCGGCCCTGCTTCGGGCGTTGCCCGCAAGCAAAACCTGTCCGCCGAAGAAAATTTGCTCGCTCAGGTCGTGGCCATGACGCAGTCAATGCTTAGGCGCTCGCCTTCCGACGACGAGTGGAAGTCAGTTCTGGCGGATGCACAGGTGAAACTCGGCACCGCCCAGTTTCTCTTGCGGGGGCCGGGTGGTTCCGCGGTGATTGCAAAAACCGGTGTTGCTGCGTTGCGAGAATTGGCCACCAAGGAACAGGCTGCACCGAGAATTCTTCTCCAGGCCGCCGACGCGTTCCTGACAGTTGAACCGGCTGCCCTACGAGATCCGGCATTTGCGCTCGCGTGCGCCGAACGCTCGGTGGCTCTGAACCGTCGGCAAAGTCCGTCTGAATTACTCATTCTCGCTGAAGCCTATCGCGCGACGGGTCAGATTGATCAGAGCCGCGCCGCAGCCGAAGATGGGCTTGCGCTTCTCTCTCCCCTTGAGCTGGGCAGCGTAAAGCCGAACATTCGGAAGCTTCTCGAGATTCAAGCGCGCCCGGCCCGGTAACTGAGCCTGTTAGATACGGGAATCGGTCGTTTACACCCCAATTGCCCCACTCCAATTGCGCGGCCGCGGCAGGGATACACGCCATCTCCGATCAGAGAATCGGGCGGATCTCCACCCGCATCCCGCAAGCGGAGAATTCTCTCCTGTGTCCTCGGAGGACCGAAATCCTATTTTTTCGCAGGGAAACTGGAAAATGTGTGAGGAAAAGTCTCAAATCGCACAAACCTTGAGACTCTATGGTGGACCTGGTCGGGATCGAACCGACGACCTCCCCGGCAAGCCGGGGCGCGCAAACGTTTCAATCTTTCAAATCAATATTGGTGGACCTGGTCGGGATCGAACCGACGACCTCTTCCATGCCATGGAAGCGCGCTCCCAGCTGCGCCACAGGCCCACGTTTGGCGGGACAACTCTTCTATTGTCGCGGCTTGCTGGGGGACAAGTCAATCTCGACGCCCTAAGACCCCGGGGCAGGCACGCCGGAGTATCTTACCTGGACGAATCGATGAGTTGTTGAATTGAGCGACGCGACTTCCAGCTCTTGATCTGGTGTTCGCGCTTGAGCGCCTCAGTTAAGGTCGGGTGCGGTTCCTCGAATACCAACTTCCATGGCCCGCGCCCTCGAGTGGAGCGGGTCTGGCCACGCTGGTGCTCAATCAGCCGGCGAGCCACTTGTTCCGTGCAACCGACGTAAAACCGGCTCGTACTCTCGCTTTGCAGGATATAGACGAACGGCATTCCAGGAGATGAAGTTTCAAGGGCGAATCTGACCGGCGACCTTCCCGGCCACGCCGGGACGCGCTCCCAGCTGCGCCACAGGCCCACGTTTGGCGGGACAACTCTTCTATTGTCGTGGCTTGCGGCCTGTTCGTCAGTCGCTGGGCTACTCGATTGGCGCAGCGAGAATATAAACGTAGGCGATGAAACCGACGCCAATTAGAGCCGGAATCAGCCCGCAAAGATAAATTGCGGTCCCCTTGAGCAATTCATGCAGAAAGATCATCACGCCGACTCCAACGCCAATGTTGATGAGCCCCGAAATCTTCAAGCCTTCGCGGGCTTTGACACGCTTGAGCGACTCATTCTCGTGGAGCAGATCGAGGGCGGCCTTGGCACCTTCGCCTGAGGCCTCGGTTATGCGGCGCAGCGTTTCGGCCTTGTAAAAAGCCTCTCGCTCCTTGCGCTGGCTATCGACCCAGTGGGCCACCGCAGCGAATGTGAAGGTCGCGACAATCGCCACAATCGGAATCATGATCGCAATCACTTGTGGATTGTCAGACATCGCAAGCATTTCCATACCGTTCCCCATCTCTTCCTCCTTGCCGGGGATTTTCCCCTTGCGACTGGTACGACATGCGGGGTCAAGATTCGGTTGCATAATCTTTTGAGGAAGATATTTCAAAGAAAATGCAACCGGAAGCGGACGAAGACGGTCGCACAGGTTTGGACGGGATTGCATAGGCCTGAGCCGGTCTGACCAGGCGAGCTCGAGCAGGCTTATTCAGGTTTGAGCCGATTTAGATAGGAGCGCTTTTCGAGATGCATGCCGCGACGAGCGCCGAAGAAGACCTGGCCGATGTGGAGCGTGTGCTCGCCGGCGAGGCGCAAGCCTTTGAAGGGATTGTTCGCCGCTGGCAGGGGCCTCTGGTGAACATGGCTTGGCGCTACTGCCGCGACCGGGGCCGCGCTGAAGAGATGGCTCAGGAAGCCTTTTTGCGCGCCTGGCGTGGGCTGGCAGGATGGAGGCGCGAGGCCAGCTTTTCGACGTGGCTGTTCGCGCTTGCGGCGAATGTGTTTCGCACCGAACTGCAGCGGTTTCCGGCGGTGAATGTGCCGCTGGAAGATGTAGCCCGAGCCTGCCGGCCCCGCCACGCAGCACGATGGACTGGCCGAAAAGCAAAGCCACGACGCTGTGCGAAGGGCGGTGCTGGCCTTGCCGCATCGCTACCGCGAGCCGGTGGTGCTTTACTACTTTCATGAGATGGATGTGGCTGCCGCGTCGCGCACGATGGGCTTGCCTGAGGGGACGGTAAAGGCGCGCCTGGCGCGGGGCCGCGAACTGCTTCGAAAAAGATTTCCGAAGCTGAGTGAGCAAGGTGCTGAGCTACTGAGTTCGACGATTGGGCCGAAGACGGAGGTCGTGCAATGAAACCCAATGTGAAACCGGAGACGGGTGACGCCGTGATCGAGCGAATTCTGGCGGCCGAGGAGGAGTTGATTCCTTCGTCGGGTTTTCTGGCGGCGACGATGGAACGGGTACGCGAAGAAGCCGCAATGCCTAAACCAATTCCCTTCCCGTGGCTGCGCGCGCTGCCCGGAATCCTGCTGGGCTGCCGCTGTTCTCGGCTGGTGCGGATTTGAAATGGTGCGCGCGGGCTTGAGATCTGCGGGAGAGATTCCGCTTGCTCAACCGCATTGGCCCGCCGTGAACTTGCACGCGCTGGAACCGGTTGGGTGGGTTGCGGTGGCGCTTGTAGCTCCAATGCTTTCGTGGATTCTTTCGCGGCGAATCTCTGGGAGGTCGGGGCTGCTGTAGTGCGCGTTAAAGAGTGGAGCGCGGGCTTGCCCGCCGGCCTTCGGAATTACTGTTTCGTTGCGTGCTTCGCGCCGAATTGCTGAAGCTTCGCCAGCGTCGCTGCGACTTCGCCGGAGTCGATGGCCTCGGCGCCCATTGCGACGCCTTCTTTTAGATCGCCGGCAAGGCTTGCGGCGACAAGTACAGCGGCAGCATTTAGGAGAACGACATCGCGGCGCGCGCCGGGAGAGCCCGTGATCACGTCATAGAGCAGCGCCTTGTTGGTGGCCAGGTCGCCGCCAATGAATTGATCGATTGTGGTGCGCGGAAGGCCAGCCATCTCCGGCGTAGTGCGCGCAGCCTTGAGTTGGGGCTCGCCGTTTTCGTTCTCCTCAATGCGGGCAACGATGGATTCGCCGGTGGTGGTGAGTTCGTCGATGCCGTCAGTTCCATGGACAACGAAGGCGCGTTTAGCGCCCAGCATCACCAGCGTTCGGCCGACGAGCAAAACACGGCTGGGCGCAAGCACGCCTATTACCTGAGTGCGCGCTTGTGCTGGGTTAATGAGCGGACCCACCAAATTGAAGATCGTACGGAAGCCGAGCGCTCGACGGAGCGAGCCCAGAATCTTCATCGCCGGATGATAGAGCGGCGAGAAGAGAAAGACGAAGCCTGTTTCGCGCAGACATTCGACGGCGAGCTCCGGTGAAAGCTCGATGGGAACGCCGAGGGCTTCGAGGACATCGGCTGCGCCACAGAGCGAAGTGATGGCGCGGTTGCCGTGCTTGGCAACGCGTGCTCCGGCGGCTGAGGCAACGAGCGCGGCGCCACAGGAAATGTTGAAGGTCTGCGGGCCGCCGCCGCCGGTGCCGACGCAATCGACGAGCTCGTTGCGCTCGGCATCGGTGAACGGCAATGGCACGGAGTGCCGGCGCATCACGTCAACAAAGCCGGCCAGCTCGGGAGCCTGCTCTCCGCGCGTCGCGAGGACTGTCAACAGCGCGGCCGTTTCTACATCTGGCACGCTGCCGGCGAGGATCTCCTCAAGGACTTCAGCCGCCTGCTCACGGGTGAGCGCTGCGCCGTCCTCGGCCAGGGGCTTGAGCAGTTCTTTCAATTGCGACATATCAATTCCATGGTAAAGGTCCATGGTAATGGCAAGGCCGCGATGTTCGCTGTGCGACTGCCTTCAGTTTGGCGAGGTTCGGTTTGCCGGGGCTTCGTGCGCCAAGATAGTATGGACCTACAAGTTGAAATGTCGCGCCGGCCCTGCATTTGAAGGCCTGCGCGTCGAAGCCTCTCAACGAACTCCAGCCTGGCGGAATCAACCCAAGATGAAAATTCACGAGTATCAAGCAAAGGGAATCCTGGCGAAGTATGGCGTCGCCGTGCCCAAAGGCGAAGAAGCCGCGACCTTTGAGGATGCCGTAGCTGTAGCGCGCAAGCTTTTTGCCGAGGGCGCTCCGGGCGTGGTGGTAAAGGCGCAAATTCACGCGGGAGGCCGAGGCAAAGGCGGCGGCGTGAAAGTGGCCAAGACACGCGAAGACGCCGAGCTGCACAGCAAGAACATTCTCGGCATGACGCTGGTGACGCACCAGACCGGGCCGCAGGGGCAGAAGGTGCAGCGGCTGCTGATTGAAGAGACCGCGGCGATTGAGCGCGAACTTTACCTGGGTATTGTGCTTGACCGCAACGAGGGCAGGCTGGTGTTTATGGCTTCACAGGCCGGCGGCATGGAGATTGAGGAAGTAGCCGCGAAGACGCCTGAGGCAATTTTTAAGGAGACTATTGATCCGGCGGTTGGTTTTGGCGCGTGGCAAGCGCGCAAGCTGGCCTTCGCGCTGGGACTGAAGCCTGCGCAGATCAATCACGCAGTCACTTTCTTTCAGAGCCTGTACAGAGCGTTCATAGAATCGGACGCGTCGCTGCTGGAGATTAATCCATTCATCACGACGACCGACGGCGCGCTGTTCGCCCTCGACGCAAAGATGACCTTTGACGACAACGCGCTGTTTCGCCATCCCGACATCAAGGCGCTGCGCGATGTGGCCGAAGAGGATCCGCTGGAAGTTGAGGCGAGCAAGTACGCGCTGAACTACATCAAGCTCGACGGCACCATCGCCTGCATGGTGAATGGCGCGGGCCTGGCGATGGCGACGATGGACATTATTCAGTATGCGGGTGGCAGTCCCGCGAATTTTCTGGATGTAGGCGGTGGCGCGACGCAAGAGCAGATTGAGCACGCGTTTGAGATTCTACTTTCCGACAAAAACGTGAAGGCGATCTTCATCAATATCTTTGGCGGCATTTTGCGCGTGGACCGGTTGGCGACAGGCGTGGTTGCGGCGGCGCGGAATCTCGACGTCAAGGTGCCGATTGTGCTGCGGCTCGAAGGCACGAACGTGGAAGAGGGCCGCAAGATTCTGAAGGAGTCGGGATTGAATTTTCAAGTGGGCGCAACGATGAAAGAGGCAGCTGAAATGGTCGTAAGAGCAGCTTCTAGCTCTAGTACTAGCCGCTAGCTCGTCAGCCGCCAGCTTTCGGGGAGATGCTGTTTGTCGCCTTGACCTTAGTCCGATTGATTCAGGGGAATAGAATGCCGTAAGGCGCATCCGCGTCATGACGCACATGGCACTTGCGAAAGAGCTTTAGTCTGATACCTCATTCGACGCAGGGATTTCCAAGATGAATTTACGGCTATGGTTCCTGCAGCTGCGCCGACGCCAGTGTTTCCATTGGCCAAGCAACATCGCGGAAGGGCCGAGGAATGGCTACCCCGCGAGAGTTTCGAGCAGTTTCTTGAAGTTGCATCTGGGATCGGTGTTCCGGAGTTGAAATGCTCAACTCCGTATCTTGGCAAGCGACTTGAGAATTGTGCAGCGAAAGGTGGACGAAAGATTCTGCGGAAGCTCGCAGCTTTGCAATGAATGAAGTCATTCGAAGATGCACTTGGTGCTCATTCATAAACTGAGGTCCCAGGACAAGGACTGAAAGCTGAGTGGCTGACAGCTTAGCGGTGAAAGTCTAGGAGCTGATATTCTCATGTCAGTATTGGTTGATAAGAATGCGCGGCTGATTGTGCAGGGCATTACGGGCAAGGAAGGCACGTTCCACGCCAAGGGCTGCGCGGAGTACGGCACGAAAGTGGTCGGCGGGGTTACGCCGGGCAAGGGCGGAACGATGCACGAGGGCTGGCCGGTGTTCAACACAGTGGCAGACGCGGTTCGAGAGACGGGCGCGAACGCGACGATGATTTTTGTGCCGCCGCCGTTTGCCGCCGACGCGATTCTTGAGGCCGAGGACGCGGGGCTTCCGCTGATTGTGTGCATCACCGAAGGGATTCCGACGCTCGACATGGTGAAAGTGTGGGCCAAGCTGAAGACGTCGAAATCGCGGCTGATTGGGCCGAATTGTCCGGGCGTAATTTCGCCCGGAAAAGCGAAGATTGGAATCATGCCGGGACGGATTCACAAGGAAGGATCGATTGGGATTGTTTCGCGGTCGGGCACGCTGACGTATGAGGCGGTGCATCAGTTGACGCAGCGCGGGATCGGGCAGTCGACCGCGATCGGCATCGGCGGCGATCCGATTATTGGAACGACGCATATCGATGCGTTGCGGTTGCTGAATGATGATCCGGAGACCGAGGCGATCATCATGATCGGGGAAATTGGCGGATCGGCGGAAGAAGCGGCGGCGGAGTTTGTGAAACAGCATGTGAAGAAGCCCGTGGTCGGTTTTATCGCCGGGCAGACGGCGCCTCCGGGGCGTCGCATGGGCCACGCAGGCGCAATCATCAGCGGCGGCCAGGGAACGGCGGCCGACAAGATGAAGGCGATGACCGCAGCGGGCATACATGTGGTGATTTCGCCGGCTGAGATTGGCGCGACGCTGGCGAGGGTGATCGGCAAGGCGTAAGAACCGGCTGTCAGCCCTCAGCTTTCAGCTCTCAGACTTTTGCTTCCGGCCTCCAGCTCAACCTGCCGGAGGATGAGGCGGCGAACGCGATCAGGGTTCTCTTGCAAAATCGCCGACTCTCAGGAACGGTTTCTCTACACATAAGAATGGAAAGACACGCGGCGCGATTGCAGTCTTCGCACGACTGTGTTCTGCAAGGGGCTTGACTGTGTTCTGCCGGGCAAGCAAAGATTGCCTGCATGAATGTTGGCTGGTCGAATCTTGGCGGGGCAAGGCTGCTGCGCGCGTATTTTGTCGTGCTTTGTGCTTTGGTGCTGCCGGCCGCTCTGGTGTTGCTCTCGCCTGGCGCGGCGGGCGGGCAGGCGCTTAAACGGCCGCTGATTGGAGGAATGCCGCCTTTGCGGCTGGAGCGCAAGGCGACATCCAATGGCGCAAAGCGCGAATTCACCTCGATTACTCTGCTGCCGGGGCGCGGGCTGAATACTTTTCAGATCACGGCGAATTTGCCCGGCAAGGGCGAGACGGAGCTGTTGCGGTCGCCGTCGCTGGATGAAGCGGCGCAGAAGTTGAATGGGCACGGAGACGATGCTTTCGGCAATCTGAATCATTCCTTTGGCGGGGCGTTTCTGATTCCGTTTACCAGCCGCGCGGGCGGAGAACTCTCCGCCGACAAGAGCCTGGTGGACGTGGTGTGGCACGGGAAAACAATTCATCTGCCCAACGATTATCTGGGTCACTACAGCGTGCATGGCCTGCTGAACATGATGAAGGCGGAGGACCTGCATGTGAGGAAAACACGTGACGGGCAGACGCTGACTGCCGTGATTCATGCGGGGGACTTCAACGGATATTGGCTTTCAAAAACCGACGTGCACTTCAAAATTGCGCTGACTGGCGATGCAGTGGATATTCAGGTGACGGCAACCAACGTGGGCGACGAACCGGAACCGATGGGGATGGGCTGGCACCCGTTTCTGCGCATTATTAGCGGGGATCGCGCGCATGCACGCGTGCACCTGCCGGCAGATTTGTATGGCGTGGTGGACACGATTGACGGCCGGCCCACGGGGGAGTTGAAGCCGGTGGAAGGAACCGCGAAGGATTATCGCTCGCCGCAGGGCGCGACGTTGCCGGAGGCTTCGACTTCAGCATTAATTTTTCGAAACTGACGCGGACGGACGGGATGGTGCCAGCAAAAGAGTATCGACGCGTGGCTCGCCGACCCTAAGGCGAACTATGCGATTCGCGTGCGCGGCATGTCGCCGGAGATTCGCACGCTGCACCTGTGGTCGGCGAAGGGCGACACGTTTTGCGCGATCGAAGAACAGTACAACTACATGGACGCGTTCGGCGCGGAGTGGAAGGGCATGGACACTGGCCTGGTGACGCTCAAGCCGCGTGAGTCTACGAGCTGGCATGTGCGGCTGGAACTCTTTGATCCGCCACAAGTGCCGAGCAATGGCGCGGCGGGCAAATAGGGCGCGAGATTCAGCGTGCGAAGGGCGCGGCTACTCGGCGTGGAAGACGATGTCGAACAGCAGCAGGCTGGCGGTGGTGAAGATGATGTCGTAGCCGAGAAGCATTTTGATCCAGAGGGTGGGGTCGCCGTCGCCGGTGAGGATGTAGGTGGTGGCCTGGACCATGGCTTGAAGAGCGGGAATGAAGATGGGAAAGAGAATGAGCGAGAGGAGCAGCTCGCGGCTTCGGCTGCCGATGGCGAGCGCGGCGAAAAAGACTCCGTTGACGACGAGTGCCCAGGTGCCGAGGGGAATAACGAGGGCCAACTGCCAGGCCGGCCCGACGATGTGGAGGTTATAGAAGACGAAGAAAAACGGACGCAAGAATCAGCTGGACGATGGTGACGAAGAGAAAATTGGCGATGGTTTTGGCGAGGTATAGTTCCGCACCGGGCGAAGGAACCATGCGCTGCGCGTCCATGACCTGATGGCGGATTTCGCGGGCCCAGGCCTGATTGAGAGCGCTGACCGAGGCAAACATGGTGGCCACGCAGAGGACGCCGCCGGCGATTTGCTGCGAGAATGCGCCGCGGGGATCGAAGGCGATGGAGAAGAGCACGACGACGAGGCCGGAAAAGAAAATCATGGAGATCATGGCATCGAGGGTGCGCCACTCGATGCGGAGATCTTTTGCGAGATGGGTGAAGAGGGCGCGGGTCAAGACTGGACCTCTGAGTGGGATTGGCCCTCTGGGTTGGAGACTTTGGATTCGGATTCGTGGTCTCCCACCCTTGGTGTCTCGCCGTGAGGGCGAGACACCAAGGATGGGGCAACTACATCTTTGGTGAGGTCGGCGGATTGGACGGGTTGGCCGATTGCGGCGGCGGCGCGGAGATAGTCGTCGGGCGCGAGGATCAACTGCGTGCCGCGCGTGCCGGCAGAGACGCTGATGCGATCGAAGAGTATCAACGTCTCATCGACGAAAACCGGGTAGGGCTTTTTTGCGCCGAAGATGGTGACGCCGCCGCGGATGTAGCCGGTGAGCGGCTGCACGTCTTTGAGCGGAGCCATTTCGGCTTTGCGCCATCCGGCGAGGCGGGCGAGTTTCTTGAAATCGAGCGCGGCGTCGCCGGGAATGACGGCAAAAACGTACTCGTGCGCTCCGTCAGTAGTGAGCAATGTCTTGAAGACCTGCTCTGCGGGCATGCCGATTTTCTTTGCGACGGTGATTGCCGATAGATCTTCAGGATCGACTTCGTACTCGCGAAGCTCAAAGGGAATGTTGAGCGATTCAAGGAAGCGCGCGCCGTTGGTCTTCATTGGGTGGGGCTCCCTTTGTCGGCGGCGTGGCGATCGGGATTTGCCGCAGCGAATCCCGAGGTTATCGATGCGACGCGGCCGGCGTGGAGGGTGATAACGAAGTCCGCGATGGGAGCGGCGAGTTCGCGCTGATGGGTCGTGAGAACAATTGTCCGATTGGATTGGCGGAAGCCGGCGAGGAGCGCGACCATCTGGCGCGCGCTTTCAACATCCATATTGGAAAAAGGCTCGTCGAGCAGGAGCAGCTCGGGGACGGAGAGCAGCACGCGGGCGAGCGAAGTGCGCTGGCGCATGCCTTGCGAGTATTGGCCGACGAGGCGATTGAGATCGGGATCGAGGCCGACCTGGCGAAGCGCGTCGGCGGGCGTGAGGCATGGGCGGCCGGGATAGAGACGGCTGAAGTAGCGGAGATTTTCCTGGGCGGTGAGCTCGTCATAAAGCATGGACGCGTGGCTCATGTAGCCGATGCGGGCGCGAGCTTCCTGGGGTTGTGAAGCGCCGAAGACGCTGACCGTGCCGTGCGTGGGGCGAAGAAGGCCGGCGAGAATGCGCAGCAGCGTGGATTTTCCCGCGCCGTTTTCGCCGAGGAGAACGTAGCAGCGGCCCGGCTCAAGATCAAGCGAGACCTGGCGGAGAGCGGCAAAGCTGCCGAAGAGCTTGGAGACTTGGATTGAGTTGCGCGTTTTGAGGTTTCGCGTGATCGGGCTGGGCGAGATCGGGGTGAATGTGTGCGGTTGCGCCGGCGGCTTCGGGTGCGTTCGGCGTCATGCGGTTAGTTGGCGGCGGGCTGTGGGGAGCCGGCGGGCGCGTACGCGGGAGATCCCGATGCCGGAAGAGAGGCGGTGTTCGGTTTTGCGCCGGGCGACGTGGCAGGCGTAGACGGCGTTGCGCCGGGCTGAGCCGGAGCGTATTTGCTGGCGCACTTGGCCTGAAGCTCATTGGCGTGGAAGAGGCCGTCGCGGCCATAGGTGCCGATAGCCAGAGCCTGCGCGTCGTCTTTGAAAGTGTCGGGCGGCGGCTCGGTTCCCCTGTAAGAAACATTGAGGAGACGGCCGCCAGGGGCTTTGGGATTGTGGCTCTCGTATTCGTTGAGGACGAAGTTCACGTCGGTTCCCTTGGTCACGATGGAACCGGGCTGGACGAAGCCCTCGACGCGGAGATTTCTGTGGTAAGCCTTGTCTCCCATGCCGCCAAGCTCGGAGATGGTGACGTAGTAGCTCTTATTGGATCTGTAGCCGGTATACGCCAGCCAGCCAACTGTGCAGAGGATTACGGCGACGGCAATGCCGATGCGGGCGCTTTGATAGGAAGGCTTCATGGGGCTCCAGCCTTAACGATACGAGGGCTGGGCGCGCGGGTCAATAAGGCAGGGAACGGTAGGGCAGAGAGCGAGGGAGCAAGGGAGCGAGGGGTACGAGGTCGGAGATGCGCCTAAACGGGAATGAAAGCGGGTGGGCGACGAGCAGCAAGCACCGCCCCTACGGGGCTGAGAGTGCTACGAAACAAATCCCCACGCTTAAGCGCGGGGCTAATGAACATTGCGCCTACGGCGCGAGCCTTCGCGGATTAGTCGTTGCGGCGGGCGTTTCCCTGGCGGCCACAGTATGTGCGATCGAGAGCGCGGGCAGCTTTGGTGTGGTGATAATCAGCGGCAGAATGCCTGCCGCGATCAACAGCGCTTCGATGGTTAAGGAGACCATTGGAACCCCCGAGGAGTTCCCTCTTTAGTTGTTGCGCCCGTGCGAGCGGCTGCGACGGACTGTCGCCACGATTGGTGGCGAAAGAATCATCGCAACGAAGGACAAGGCAAGAAGCAAATCAACCATGAAGGAAACTCTCTAATGCTTGCTGCCGCAATTCGTTCAAGACGGTCAGCTTGACTGGACAGTAGCGCCGCAGATTGACGATAGGGAATGGCTCGCAGGTGGGATGGGATGGCCTTTTGGCGGGAGAGCGCCGTAAATGGCTGATAAAAAGTATATTAACCTGTGCAATAAAACGGTGGGTGCGCATGTTATTCGTTGCCGCCAGCGAACCAGCATGGACAAGATGTGTCTGCCGGAGTTTGACGGTTGAAGGTGGGATTGATGGGATTAGTTGGGCGCAGGGCAGATTATAGGGTCACTTTTTCGGCGCCGATAAGTGGCTCAATTTTGGGCAAGTTCCGATAGATGTCCTTCTGGTGGTATCTAGCCGCACTTAATTTCATTTGGTGTAGCGGCGAGGCCTATTTGACTGCTTGCCTCTCTCGCAATGACGCATACTCAGCGGATGCAAGGAAACTCGGATAAAGTAGCGCCCACCAATCGTGCAAAGTATGTTCCAGATCTTCCTGGACAGTAGCTGCCGAGATTGACGATCAGCGTTTGACCGCCTGAGAGAAAGGTCTTATCCTGGAGGCGGCTTAAATGATCGATAAGTGGATTGCCCGGGAAGTCGGGTAGTGTACTAATTCGGTTTTGGGTGACGCTCGCGATCTAGGCAGTAGTCTCGGCGTTATCTGTTTTTGACTTCCATATGGGTCCGCATCTTCGGCGGTATCCTGTTCGACCCTGTCTCAGACAAAAGAACCCAAAGCGCTGTTGCAGACGGTAAAGCCGATATTTCGACTGAGGCATCGAGCAAATCTCAATCTTCCCAGATGTCAGTACAATGAATTGCCTCGGTTTCACGCACAAGCAGAAAGCTGTTCATCCCCAGCTGGTCGCATCTTCGGCCTTCACCATGTCTTGATTATGAATTGGGTCCGATCCGCAAATACGGATCTATCGAGGCGAGGTTTCATGCCGAAAGGCATTCGTCGCAGCGAGTTAAGGATCTCCATTCCCCGACGCTGATACGGTCGCTCTCAATGAAGGCTTCTGTAGAATAGCTGGCGATCGCGGAACCTTCGATGTTGTATACATCTGTTTGTCTTTGTGACGGACGGCTCCTCGTAGCAGTTTGGCTTGAATCAATCGCGTCTGCTCTTTGATAGTCGCTTGGTTCTAGGTACTCTGGCGCAAGCGTGGTGCAATTGAGCAAACCTGCAAGAGGCGCCCAGCGGATTAGGTCGGCGAGTTATTGGTTTGGTCCGCCAAATTTCCTCATAGGTGGGCTGATTGCATGCGTATATCTTGCACGCTGAGGGAAGCGGAGGAGCGGTGGCATAGCTGGACAGTCGCACTGAAGCGGCGTAGCCATACAGCCGTGCTGCAAATGTATGATCTTCTGGTAGTATCCGGCTCGGCCACAGATTACGATGCCGTGGCTACTAATCACAGCGGCACGCCCTGCGCGGTGATCTGATCCAGACTTCCGCCAGCAATGATCGCTTCACACGTTTCCAGCACAATCAGATGCGGACAAGAACTTGCGTCGGCTGGCACTCAACGGTCAGTGCGCAGTTGACAGGGCTTTTGCGGCGCGGTCGAGGGCTTGCGCCAGCTCGGTCAACTGTTGCGCGGCGAGATTCGCGTTGCGAGAATCGATGGCCTCGTTGACGCCGGGGATGACGACGGCGGCGTATCCGGTTAGCTCGCCGGGAGCGTAGATGGTGTGGCGATACCAGGGGCGGTTGGGAAGGCCCGCGGGCGAGAGCAAAGCTGTTTCAGCCTGGCGGAGGGCGAGATTCAAAAGGACGAGATCGCCGTATGGAGCGGCTTGAAGCGCATGAACGCGCTGGGCGGCAGTGGCGAAGCGCGCCGCGGCGGATTCAGCGGCGGTGAAGTCGAGAGAGGCAGAGGTCAGTATTTCGGCTTGTGCTGGGGCCGGCGTCGGCAGCTTTGCGTTTTGCAGCCTCGATGTAGGCGGAGATTTCGCGGGCGTAGGCGACGTAGTCGTAGGGCAGCGCGTCGGCATCGGCCATGCGCATGGCTTCAAGGCCGAGAACGCGCGCCATTTCTTGAAGATAAAGAAAGTCCGGGTCGGCGTTTTTCTTGTACCAGGCCATGTCATCAAAGGCGGAGTGATAAACGCCGTAAGGGCCGTCGGAGCCAACGTCTGTTGAGGGAACGCCGGCGTGTTGCAGGAAGGGCGTGAAGTCCGATCCGGAGCCGAGATCGCCGACGTGGACCTCTTCGCCCTCGATGGCAGGGGCATTGGAGCCGCTGTGATCGTCGCTGCCGGCGCCCTTTTTACGCCACTGAAGAAATACCGAGCCGCCAACCGGGCTGGGAACGGAGCGGGCGATGTCGCGGACAAAATCCTTGAGCGAGGGCACGGCGGAGGCGGAGAAATCTGGCCCGGAGACGGCAACATCGACGTTGAAATAGGCGACGGCGCGGTCGAGGGCGTGGCCCTGCTGCTCAACCCATTCGGTAGAGCCCATGAGGCCTTCCTCTTCGGCATCCCAACTGCAGAAAATTATGGAGCGGCGCGGACGCCAGCCCTGATGGAGCAGAACGCCGAGGCCGCGAACGGCTTCAAGCATGGCGGCGGTTCCGCTGTTGGGATCGACTGCGCCATAAACCCACGCGTCGCGGTGATTGCCGACGATGACGGGAGATTCAGGATCGGCAGCGCCGGGGATTTTTCCGATGACATCCCAGATGATGCGGCGCTGGTAATCCTGCTCGGAGACGAGGTGAACTTTTACGCCGGCGGGACCGAGGTGATAAGGAAACGGCAGCGCTCCCTGCCAGCCCTGCGGAACGCCTGGCCCTTTGAGCGCAGCGAGAATCGGCGCCGCGTCATGAGAGCTGAGAGGAATGGAGATGATGCGCGGCTGGTTGCCGTCAGGACCGGTGAAGTCTTTGATGCGGGCCGAATCGGGCAGATCAGGCGTAGAAGAAACGCCGGGAGTTTCAGGGTCGCCGGAGTACTTGAAGAGATATTGAACGGAGCCGCGCTGCACGCTGGTGTCAGGACGCCAGGGACCGATGGGATAAGGATCGCCTTTGTAGTAGCCGTCGTCCTGCGGATCAGAGTAGATGAGGACGGCGATGGCGCCGCGCTGCTCAGCCAAATAAACTTTTACGCCGCGGAAGTTGGTGCCGTAGCGGCACATGACGATTTTGCCGCGAACGTCAATGTGCTGCGCGGCGAGCGAATCGAAATCTTCAAGGCGGCAGTAGTTTGCGTAGACGACCTGGCCGGTGACATCGCCGGAGCCGGAGGAGCTGTTGTAAGGCATGACGATGCGCGGGTCGTTCTGTTGCGGATCGCCATTCACGTGCTCGCGCGTGGGGCCAGTCATGAGCGGGTGGCCGGATTCGTCCCAGGCCTCAACGTGGACGGCTTTGGGGTAGTCGAGGAGCACGCGATAGGGAACGATTTCGGTTTCGAGCCCGGCGGCGCGGAATTTGCGCGCGACGAACTCGGCGGTTTTGTGATCCTCTGGCGTGGCGGCCAGATGCGGCTCGGCGGTGAGAGTGGTGAGGTCGTCGCCGGCTTGTTTTGGATCGGGCACGGCGAGGAATTTTTGTTCCTGTTGTGCTTCGGAGTTGAAGTCGGTAAAGCCGAAGCCGCCTTGCGGCACGGATTGGGCTGGGGTCTGGGCGGGCGAAGGGCGGGGGGATCCCAGCATGAGAACAGCAGCCGGAAGAATAAAGGCAAATACGGAACGGGATTTCATTGAAGAGGCCCCTTGAGCGAAGCCAGCCTGCGGTCAACTTGTTCAGATCGCGATTAAGTTGCGTTTAGGCGACGGGCTGACCACAGTGCGAGCAACGACGCGCGGCCAACGGAATCTCGCTCAGACATTCCGGGCAGTTTTTGGTGGTGGGGGCGGCCGGCTTCTTCATGCGCGCCTGCATCGCGTTCATGGGCACGACGATGGCGAGATACACCACGGTAGCCACAATAAGGAATGAAACTGTGGCGTTGAAAAAGTTGCCCACCTTGATGACGCCGCCGCCAACGTGGAGAACGACGCTGCTGAAATCGGGCTTGCCGATAGTGGCGGCGATCAGCGGGTTCAACACGTCGGCTACCAGCGAAGTGACGATGGCGTTGAAGGCTGCGCCGAGAATTACGGCGACTGCCAGGTCGACGACGTTACCGCGCAAGATGAAATCGCGAAATCCTTTGAGCATGTGTTCCTCCGAGCTATTTCGAGTTCAGCCGGTGGGTTATGCGGCGGCCGGAAATTGGCCGAGGCGAGAGCTGCCGGTTGAGCACTCTGCCATGCTACACGGCGAAGCGGGGCAGGCGCAGCAAAGCTCTTTCGCCAGATGGATCGTTACGGCGCGAAAAGCATGACGACGATTGCGGCAAGAATCATTAGGTCGGCATACAAGAGGAGGAGCACGCCGGCGTGATAGAAGCTCCATTTGCGCTGGATGCAGCGGGCGGTCTCTGCCATGCCCCACGCGGCAACCAGCAAAGCGAGAATCTGCCAGTAGGAGCCGTGGAGGTTTTCTATGTGCGGGAAACCGGCGAGGTGCAGGCTGGCGGCAAATGCGCCCAACGAGAGAAGGATGGCGCGCACGAGCGATTTTTGCCGCAAGCGGAAGATCAGGAGGAGATGACGCACTACCCTTTCAATGTACAGCGGCCAAGGGGCTTGCTGTAACGCGAGGCGGGCGAGGCGGATGATAGACTCGGTGAGCTTGCGCTGAACTCCCCAAAAACTGAATCTACGAGACTGAATTTCTGGACGGAAATTCTGAGCAGCGCAAAGGAGGAGGTTGATCTATGTCTTCAGGATCTCAAGCGGCGCCGGTGAATCCGGGCCTGGTTTTCGACATGATGCAAGCGCACCAGCGCACGGCGGCTTTGAAGACGGCCATCGATCTGGATATTTTCACAGCTGTGGGCGCAGGGCCGGGCGATGCTGCTTCGATCGCGCGCCACGCAAAGGCATCGGAGCGCGGCATCAGGATTTTGTGCGATTTTCTGGTGATCAACGGTGTTCTGGCGAAGGAGAACGGAGAGTATCGGCATACGCCGACAAGCGCAGCTTTTCTTGATCCGCGATCACCCGCCTGCATGGCATCGGTGGCGCAATTTCTGAGCGCTCCGGCGCTGCTGGAGCCTTTTACGCGACTGACAGATGTGGTGCGCGATGGCCGAACCACCTTGGCTGGCGATGGAACTGTGGAGCCGGACAATCCGGTGTGGGTGGTGTTCGCTGAAAACATGGCGCCGATGGCGGCGGCGATGGCGGGCCCACTGGCTGCGGTGGTGCTCGAAGGAGGCAATGGGCCGGTTAGCGGACCGATGAGCGTGCTGGATATTGCCGCGGGGCACGGACTTTTCGGGATTGAGATTGCGAAGCAGAACAAGCAGGCGCAGATTACGGGGCTGGATTGGGCCGCGGTGCTGCGCGTGGCGCTTAAGAATGCGGAAAAGGCCGGCGTAAAGGATCGCTACACCATGCTGCCGGGCAGTGCGTTTGATGTGGAGTTTGGCGGGCCTTATGACGTGGTGCTGCTGACGAATTTTCTGCATCACTTTGACAAGCCCACGAATGTCGGGCTGCTGAAGAAGGTTCGCGCGGCGCTAAGGCCGGGAGGACGAGTGGCGACGCTGGAGTTTGTGCCCAATGAGGATCGCGTATCGCCGCCGATGCCCGCGGCGTTTGCCATGACGATGCTGACTTCAACGGCGGATGGCGACGCTTACACGCTCAGCGAGTTGAGCGCCATGTACGCGGAGGCTGGGTTCAAAGGCGTGAAAGCGCATGCGATTCAGACGCTGCCGCAGACGATTGTGGTGGGGACGGCGTAGGGGGGCAGGAAAGCGCTACCATTGATAGAGGCGAGCTAATGATGGAATACAAGGGATATCTTGCAGGTCCGATCGACTTTGATGCGGAGAACAATACGTTTTCTGGAACTGTCGCGCGCCTGAAAGATGTAATTCACTTCGAGGGCAAGACGGCGAAGGAATTGGCGCGAGCTTTCCGTGCAAGTGTTGACAGCTATTTGGAGTACTGCGAAGAGACCGGCCAGGAACCCGATCGCCCGTTTAACGGAAAGATTCTGCTGCGGACTGATCCGGAGTTGCACCGCAAAGCCGCATTGCGAGCCGCTGTTGAGGGTGTGAGCCTGAACCGTTGGATTTCGCAACAGATCGAGAGCGCGCAGTAACACTGATGGGGCGGCTCCGCCACTCATCGAAATCGGAGATTCTAAAGCTTCGTCTCTCGGCGAAGTTACTTCGCGCTTCGCCGTGAGCGCACGGCGGCAGCAAGCTCGGCGAGCAGCGTGCGGGTTTCGGTCCAGTCAATGCAGGCATCAGTGATGCTTTGGCCATAGACAAGACTGCTGAGAGGCTCACCGGGGACGAGTTTTTGCGCGCCAGCGACTAGATTGCTCTCGATCATGACGCCGATGATGTCGCGATTGCCCGCGGCGATTTGCGCGGCGACATCTTTCGAAACGACGGCCTGGCGGCGATAATCCTTGCCGCTATTGGCGTGGCTGAAATCGATCATGATGCGAGGCGCGATGCCGGCGCTTTTCATGAGAGCAGCAGTTTCAGCGACGCAATCGGCAGTGTAGTTGACGGTTTTGCGGCCGCCGCGCAGAATGACGTGGCAATCGGGATTGCCTTTGGTGACGAAGATGGCCGACTGGCCGTGATGGGTGTGGCCGAGAAAAGTGTGCGAGCAGGCGGCGGAGACGACGGCGTCAACGGCCACCTGAACGTCGCCGGAAGTTGCGTTCTTGAAGCCGACCGGACACGACACACCGGAAACTAGCTGGCGATGCACCTGGCTCTCTGATGTGCGCGCGCCGATGGCTCCCCAGCAGACCAGGCCGGCGATGTATTGCGGCGAGATCATGTCGAGGAATTCGGTTCCGGTGGGCACACCCATTTCCGCGAGGTCGAGCAGGAGATGGCGCGCGAGGCGCAGGCCGTCGTTGATTTGGTACGTGCCGTCGAGGTGAGGGTCGTTGATGAGGCCCTTCCAACCGATGGTGGTGCGGGGCTTTTCAAAGTAGACGCGCATGACGATGCGCAAGTCGGCGGCGAACTCCGCGATTGCGCCTTTGAGCAGGCGAGCGTACTCGCGGGCGGCATCGGGATCGTGAATGGAGCAGGGGCCGGCGAGGACGATGAGGCGGTCGTCGTCACCGTTCAAAATTGAAATGATCTCGTTGCGCGCGTCGTAAATGGTGGACGACGCGGCTTCGGTGACGGGAAGCTCCTCCTCAAGAAAGACGGGAGGGAGAACGACTTTGGTCCATTGGATACGTAGGTCTTCAGTGGGATGAAACATGGGCTCTTTTCTTGCGCTTTCTTCCGGGGCTATACGGGCGCGCTCTTGGCGCGGCCCTCTAACGAATCTATCAGTAGAGGACAGGAGACCGAGACAGAGCTAGCGTAGGACGCCCGCTCGCGTTGAAAGTCAGGCCGGCGCAGGTCAACCTGCTGGATCAGTGCAGGATTTCGTATGCAGCAATGCCACCCGCTGCGACTCCGGCGCCGATGATGACGGGCACCAGGAGGCGAACATGATGCCGTGGCTCCGAGCCCTCGCCGATGTACTCTTTTGCATTCGACACGTGCGCGAGTTCTGAGTAGTAGTGCGTCTGGGTCTTGTTGCTGTCGGCATCGGTGAATTGGAATGACGCGGCGGAAAGCGGACCTAATGAGCCGAATGTTTGAGAGCTGTCACGGAATTCAAAGTCAAGAAATGTGCCTTGCCGATATTTGGTAAGGCGCTTCTCGATTCTTCGCGCGTGCTTGTCGAGCGGCGCGGAAGACTGCGCAGGCACGAGCGTGGCCGCCGTGAGCAACACGAACGACGCGAGTGCCGGAATGGCGAGAATGCGGATCGTTGACTTGCGGCTGAAAAGGCTGGCGAGGTTGATAAGGCTGGCTGGGCTGGTGAGAACACGGTTCATTAGATAGTTCATTGGGGGCGCCTCCAAGAAAAACCAGAAGACTGCAATGCACTGGGCTTGTTTAGTCGCGGGCAAGTCGAGCAGCTCGGGACAAGCACCGGTGGGTTACACGTTACCACTAAACTGGATTCGCAAGCAGTGCTGCTGATGCCTTTAGTAATTTGACGGGGAATGCAGGCTGGAGGAACAAAAGACTTGAAAGCGGCTGGGACTTGAGAGCGAGAGGAGAGTTGAGGGTTTTTTCTTGCGGATGGCCGGCCCAGTGCCGCGGATCAAGGACCGGATCTCGGAGTGGGAACGTTGGCTTCGTGGCCGTCAGGTAACCCGTTAGTGTCTTGACAGTAAACACCTGCGATCCGTAAGATTAGAGAGGCGGGGTGAGTGGGGTTTCCTCTTCAAGTATAAGAAATATAAGCACTTAATATGCACATCCCCGCCCGTCGCGTTGCGAAATGCCGCGCGCAAAAGAGGACGGAGCAACCAGGATGGGAGATGCAACCAGGATGCCGGAAGCTCGACTAAGCCCGCGTGAGCGGCTGGTGTTGACGGCGATTATCGAGTTGTACATCGCGACTGGCGAGCCGGTGGCATCGCAGGCGGTTGCGCACTTTTTCGCCGATCGGGATGGGTTGAGCTCCGCGACACTGCGCAACGTGATGGCAGCGCTGGGCGAAGCAGGACTGCTGGAGCAAGCTCATACGTCAGCCGGACGCATTCCTACAGCGGCCGCATTCCGCTACTACGTGGGACAGATCACGCAACCGGGACTGACGCAGACGGGACTCGGGCAGACGGGACGGGCCGTTGTGGGCCTTGGCGGCGGAAGCGAGCCGGGAATCGCGGATTCGACGTTGAGCGAAGCTCGCCGCGAACAGATTGAGGAGAGCTTCGCCGGCGTGTCAAGTTCGAATGATTATCTGGAGCGAACTTCGCATGTGCTGGCGCTGATCTCGAGCGGGCTGGGGGTGGCTCTGGCCAGCTCCACTGCCGGACAGGTGCTGGAGCACATTCATTTTTCGCGGCTGTCGACGGGACGCGTGCTGGCGGTGCTCGTAACTCAGGCGGGCGCGGTTCAGGATCGCGTGCTGGCGGTGGATCACGATTTGACGCCGGTGGAGCTGGAGACGGCGGGCACCTACCTGAACGAGAACTTTCGCGGCTGGCCGATTGAGCGGATCCGGGCCGAGGTGGCGCGCCGCGTGGAGATGGAGCGCGAAGCATATCGCGAGTTGCTGACGTCAGTTGAAGAGCTGTGCCGCAAGGGCGCGCTGGCTGCGGATGAAGGCGGCCCGACGATTTTTGTAGAGGGGATCGCGAACCTGATTACCGCCGAACAGGACCGCGAGCGGCTGCGGCAGATGCTGCTGGCGCTGGAGGCGAGACAGCGGCTGGTGGAGTTGCTGACGGCTTACGTGGACGGCCGCCAGCAGGAGGTGCGCGTGGTCGTTGGCCTGGATGAAGCTTCGCCTGCGATGCAGGACCTGGTGCTGATTGGCGCGCCGGCGCGACTGGGCGGAGGCAATCTGGGAACGGTGGCCGTGATTGCGCCCACGCGGATCCAATATCAGGAAATGATCCAGGCAGTGAGCTACATCGCGCGGCTCTCGGAGCGTATTTTGGACGTTCCGACGACGTAAGGACGGGCGGCGTAGGCGCTGGTGGCTAAAATGTGGGTTTCCGCGGCGGCGGACTTGACGGTCCAGCACTCGGCCGGCATGAATTCCCGAGCCTGCATAAAGGGCTTGCACCCGGGCGCGCGTGGGATCATCCAATATAGAGAGACAATTGTGAGTATTGGAGAATGTGCTGAATCATGTGGAAACAGAAATCTGAATTGACAGAGGTAGACGCGCCGGAGCTTGAGGGAGCCGATCCAAGGCTCGATCCTGCGACGGAGTTGCCTGCGCCGACGGCCGAGGAAGAGCTTGAGGACCAATCAGGAGGCGCGGGAACGCAGACGCAGATCGAACAATTGACTGCGGAGCGCGATCGGCTGCTTGACCGACTGGCGCGGCTGCAAGCGGAGTTTGAAAACGTACGCAAGCGCGCGGAGCGGGAACGAGCCGAGCAGCGCGACTTTGTAACGGCCGGCGCGGTGGAGCAGTTTTTGCCGGTGATAGACAACTTTGAGTTGGCGCTGAAATCGACGGGAACGGAAAAGCAACTGCGTTCGGGCGTGAGCCTGATCGTGAAGCAGATGGAAGAGATTCTGGAGAAGATGCAGGTGAAGGCGGTTCCGACGGTGGGCGAGCTTTTCGATCCGCGCGTTCACGAGGCGCTGGGAACCGTGGAGCGCGACGACATTCCGGATCAGCATGTGGCCGAGGAGGTGCGGCGCGGCTACAAGATTCGCGAGAGGCTGCTGCGGCCGGCCCTGGTGCGCGTGGCGCACAATCCAAAGCAAGTGAGCGAGTAGTGCAGCTGTCAGCTCAGTTGCGCTCAGCTAATCGAGCGTTTCAGGATGCGAGGATCACGAAAAATGCATTTACCGATAAGAAACGGCGAGTGATGCGCAAGCGTCCGAAACGGAATCAAGCTGAGAGCGGATAGCGCTAGAAGCTGACTGACGGACCAAGGGGAAGAATGAGTTCTAATACAAGAGTGAGCAAAGCGGATTATTACGAGGTTCTGGGCGTCGCGCGCGACTGCTCGGATCAGGAACTGAAAAGCGCGTATCGGAAACAGGCGTTGAAGTACCATCCTGACCGCAATCCGGGAAATCACGCAGCCGAAGAAAAATTTAAAGAGGCCAGCGAGGCCTACCAGGTGCTTTGCGACCCGGACAAGCGCGCAGCCTACGACCGCTTTGGTCATGCCGGGCTGGGCGCGCAGGGATTTGGCGGCGGCCCGTTTGCGGGCGGCGTGGACCTGGGCGACATCTTCGGCGATTTATTCGGCGAGATGTTCACGATGGGTGGGGCGCAGGGTGGTGGCATCGCGCGGCTCGCGGACGCAGCGCGGCGACGATTTGCGCTTCGACCTGACGATCGATTTTGAGCAAGCCGTCTTTGGAACCGAGAAGGAAGTGAAGATCCGGCGGCTGGAGACGTGCACCGTTTGCAGCGGCAAAGGAAGCGCGTCAGGCCGCGGACCAAGCATCTGCACGCAGTGCCAAGGGCGCGGGCAGCTGCGCTATCAGCAGGGATTTTTTTCGGTTGCGAGGACGTGCGTGGCATGCAGCGGGACGGGCACGGTGATCAGCGATCCCTGCACAGGGTGCCGCGGCGAAGGCCGAAAAGCTGCTGAGATCAAGATGACAGTAAAGGTGCCGCCGGGCGTGGAAGAGGGAACGCGCATCCGCTACGGCGGCGAAGGCGACGTGGGGCGCGTGGGCGGTCCAAGGGGCGACCTGTATGTCGTTCTTTCAGTCCGGGCGCACGATTACTTTGAGCGCAAGGGATACGATCTGCATTGCGTGCTGCCCATCAGCTTTCCGCAGGCGGCGATGGGAGACGACTTTGAGATTCCCGGCATCGACGGCGCGGTGAGCATCAAGATTCCCGAGGGCACGCAGAGCGGCAAAGAGCTGCGCATCCGCGGGCGCGGAGTTCCCTATCTGAATGAGCGGGGAAAAGGCGACCTGATCGTGAAGGTCGTGGTGCAGATTCCGCGCAAGCTGAACCGCGCGCAGCGCGATCTGGTGGCCAAGCTGGCCGAGTCGATGGCTGTCGACAACAAGCCGACTTCGCCGGGGCTGCTGGAGAAGATGAAGGATTTGTTCAGCTAGGAAATAGCTATCGGCTGTCAGCTTTCGGCTAACAACTCTCAGCGAATAAGGAGTCCGCCTTCGCTGAAGCTACGGCGCGACAGCCTTCGCCCGCCTCACGGCCTGCCGAGCCGAAGTCCGTCAGGCGGGCGAAGGACTGGTGGAGCTGAGCGGGATCGAACCGCTGGCCTCCTCGTTGCGAACGAGGCGCTCTCCCAGCTGAGCTACAGCCCCACGACTTAATTAGTTTACCAGCGTCC
The DNA here is from genome assembly GCA_963773915.1 of uncultured Acidobacteriaceae bacterium. Lineage (GTDB taxonomy): Bacteria > Acidobacteriota > Terriglobia > Terriglobales > Acidobacteriaceae > Telmatobacter. Next base: position 11,105 of record CAVZCY010000010.1, on the reverse strand, counting down.
TGAAAATCCTGAAAGGCAGGCGCTCCGCGCTTTATGCCTCTGGAGCGGGTCTGCGCGTGTAGGCATCCGATCCGCCCCCGAACAACCTACAGCTGGTTCATGTTGGCCAGGAATTCGGCGTTGTTGCGCACCTTTTCGAGGCGGCTGATCAGCAGCTCCATGGCTTCGACCGGCGAAAGCGGATTGAGCACGCGGCGAAGGATGAAGACGCGCTGCAGGTCTTCCTTGGGAATGAGCAGTTCTTCTTTTCGCGTGCCGCTGCGCTGAATGTCGATGGCCGGGAAGACGCGCTTGTCGACGAGCTTGCGGTCGAGAATGATTTCCATGTTGCCGGTGCCCTTGAACTCCTCGAAGATGACTTCGTCCATGCGGGAGCCGGTGTCAACGAGAGCAGTGGCAATGATGGTGAGCGAACCGCCTTCTTCAATGTTGCGGGCCGCGCCGAAGAAGCGCTTGGGCCGTTGCAACGCGTTTGAATCGACGCCGCCGGAGAGGACTTTGCCCGAGGGCGGAACGATGGTGTTGTAGGCGCGCGCGAGACGGGTGATGGAGTCGAGGAGAATGACGACGTCGCGCTTGTGCTCGACGAGGCGCTTGGCCTTCTCGATGACCATTTCGGCCACCTGCACGTGGCGTGCGGCGGGCTCGTCGAAGGTGGAGCTGATGACTTCGCCCTTGACCGAGCGCTGCATGTCGGTGACTTCCTCGGGGCGCTCGTCGATGAGTAGAACGATCAGCACAACTTCGGGGTGGTTAGTTGTCACCGAGTTGGCGATCGACTGCAGCAGCATGGTTTTGCCGGTGCGGGGCGGGGCGACAATCAAGCCGCGCTGGCCTTTGCCGACGGGCGTCAGGAGGTCCATGACGCGGCCGCTGACGGCTTCGCGCGTCGTCTCCATCTTGACGCGCTCCTGCGGATAAAGCGGCGTGAGGTTGTCAAAGAGAATCTTGTTGCGCGTCTCTTCAGGCGACTCGAAGTTGATGGCCTCGATCTTGACGAGGGCGAAATACTTCTCGCCTTCATGAGGCGGGCGGACGTTGCCGCTGATGGAGTCGCCGGTTTTGAGATCGAATTTGCGAATCTGCGAAGGCGAAACGTAGATGTCGTCCGGGCCGGGCAGATAGTTGTAGTCAGGCGAGCGGAGGAAACCGTAGCCGTCTGGGAGAATCTCAAGAACTCCTTCAGCGAAGATGTGGCCTTCTTTTTCGCTCTGCGCCTGAAGGATCTTGAAGATAAGGTCTTGCTTGCGAAGGCCGCTGGTCCCTGGAATTTCGAGGGTACGCGCGATGCGGCTCAGTTCTGTGATGTTCTTTTCTTTCAGTTCTGCGATGGTCATGTTTACCTGCAAATGGATGGGATGTGTTGGAGGGAATGCGGAGCGGGAATTGCTCCTGAGGATACTACCGTGCGGATTGAATCAAGTTCAGCCGGAAGTTCAGCCGGCGCCGACCAGCCTTGAATCGTCCCCAAAAAATTATCTGGAGAGGCGGAGCGCCGGGAAAGAGATGGCCTCATTTCGAGAGAGAACTAAGATGAACCCCTATTTTTACTGATTGCGCAGTGCGGCGAGATACGGCTTTAGGCCGCGCGGCGCCTTTCAACATGATGATGAGCCGCGGGCGCCTCTTCGGGCGTCTCCGCTTCAGGATTGGCGACCTCAAAACGGCACAAAACTTCGTTTGTGGTGTCTTGCAGCCGTGTATTCGGCTTGTGGAGCTTACGGGTAGCCTTGCTGGCCAGCGTACACAGCTGGTAGCGATTTTCTACATGAGAGAGTGCCTTAAAAACGAGATCGGAACGCATTGTTTATCTCCTTCTTCTTCAAGTAGCTGCACTGGAACTGGCGGTTAAGCCTGCAGTGCAGCAGAGGGGGAGCCAATACAACCAAAAACAGATGGAGGGGCTACCCCAAATTGCAACTTACCCATCTTAGACGCGCATCGGATGCCCACAGTTCAAAAACATTTGGGAGCGTTGCACGCTGTGAAATGGATGCCACTCCATATCGGATCCGCAGTTTGCGCTGCCCGAAATCCGGGTACCTGTCTGGCTCTTCCAAGCGCCGCTGTAAACGCAGCTAAGGCATCAACGGAGCCTATGCTCATAAGTTTGATGCTGGAAGTGGCTGATGGGCACACCCGGCTGCGATGCGCAACCTGCCCTCTATGGATGGCTACGATGAGAGTATATCCAAGATACGGCAGGGTCAATAGTTATTTCGGGTCAGATGGGTGTGATTTGCATCACGTTTCCACAGGCAATCGCGAGGCCGGGAGCCGGCAGGGAGTAATCTTATAAGTAATTTTATATCAGCTAGATACAGAAATAGGCCGCTAGGGAAACAACGCGCACTGGAAGACGAGAAAATCCACAGGCTGGAGAGGAATTCGGGGAGTGTCTTTTTAGTTACTGGAAGTGGTGACCGCGGGGCCGCCAGGGTTGGTCCAGGGCCGTGAATTGGGGTCGCTCAGATGCGTTCCGCTTTTTTGGGCGATGCCGGAAAGGCTGGGGCTCGAGAGACTGGGGCCAGTGAGCTTGGTGCGGTGGCCGGGATGGGTTTTGGGGTTTGAGGCGATTTGGTCGAGGCGAAAGACACCCACAAGAATCATTCCCACGAGCGGAGCTGCGAGGAGAATGGTTTCCCAGCTGGATTGAAGGGCAATACCCTGCATGCTGACCCCCTGGATCGATCCCGCGGACGTGAGATGAATCGTACCCCGGATTGCAGGCCAGCTTGGGTAGTTCAGCGCCGATTTCGAGCCCAAAGTAATGGCACGTTTTGGTGAGTGAGTCGGAATTCTGCAGGGTCGGGCGCGGTCACCTTCACTCTGCTTGGGCTCAAGTCGATTGTGGAGATTAGGCGGACGACGGGGAGCCTTCGCAGATTCACCTGTAGATCAGGCCCAATAGCTGCGGTCAGGCCCAGTAGCTGCGGTCCAGCGTGCGGTACTGGATGGCTTCGGCCAGGTGGGCGACGGTGAGGTGCTCGGCGCCTTCAAGGTCGGCGATGGTGCGGGCGACTTTGAGGATGCGGTCGTGGGCGCGGGCGGTCAGGCCCTGCTGCTGCATGGCGCGCTCGAGCAGGCGCTCGGCGTCGGGGCCGAGCTCGCAGTAGGCGCGGATCTGGCGCGTGGTCATCTGCGCGTTGGCGTAGATTTTTTCGCCGTGCGCTTTCGGAAGCGCTGCGCGCTGGCGCTCGCGGGCGGCCATGACGCGGGCGCGAATCTCGGCTGAGCCCTCGGCCGCGGCGCCGCCGCGCAGCTCCTTGTATTGAACGGCGGGAACTTCGATGTGGATGTCGATGCGGTCGAGCAGCGGGCCGGAGATCTTGGCGACGTAGCGCTGGATCATGGGCGGGGTGCACATGCACTCGCGCGACTTGTCGTTGAAGTAGCCGCAGGGGCAGGGGTTCATGGCGGCGGCGAGCATGAAGCGCGCGGGAAAGCTGAGCGACATGGAGGCGCGCGCGATGGTGACGGTGTGATCTTCGAGCGGCTGGCGCATGACTTCGAGCACGTTGCGGGGAAACTCGGGCAGCTCGTCGAGAAAGAGCAGGCCGTTGTGCGCGAGCGAGACTTCGCCGGGGCGCGGGATGATGCCGCCGCCGATGAGGCCGGCGTCGGAGATGGTGTGGTGCGGCGAGCGGAAGGGCCGCTGCGTGACCAGGCCCGCGGCCGGCGTCGAGCACGCCGGCGACGGAGTGAATCTTGGTGGTCTCGAGCGCTTCTTCGAAGGTGAGCGGCGCGAGGATGGAGGGCAGGCGCTTGGCGAGCATGGTTTTGCCGGAGCCGGGCGGGCCGATCATGAGGATGTTGTGGCTGCCGGCGGCGGCCACTTCGAGCGCGCGCTTGGCGGTCTGCTGGCCGCGCACATCCTTGAAGTCGACGGTGAAATGCTGCGAGCTCGCCGAGCAGAGTCTCGGTCGACAACGCGGAAGGGCTCGCGCTGGATGACGCCGACGACCGAGGTGTTGAGCAGCTCGAGCACGTCGAGCAGCGAGGAGACGGGATAGACGTTGACGCCTTCGACAACGGCGGCCTCGGCGGCGTTGGCTGCGGGCAGAATCAGGTTGGGAATGCCCTTTTCGCGCGCCAGGATGGCGATGGGCAGCATGCCGGGGACGGCGCGCACGCTGCCGTCGAGGCCGAGTTCGCCGACCAGGAGAAAGCGGCTGAGGTCGTTGATGCGCAGCGCGCCGTAGGCGCCGAGGATGCCGATGGCGATGGGCAGATCGAAGCCGGAGCCTTCTTTCTTGATGTCGGCGGGCGCGAGGTTGATGGTGATGAGGTGGGCGGAATCAGGTAGCCGGAGTTCTTGATGGCGGCGCGGACGCGGTCGCGGCTCTCGCGCACGGCGGCGTCGGGCAGGCCGACGGTGTGGAAGTGATCTTTGTCGGTGACCACGCCGCTGTAGTCGACTTCGACGTCGATGAGGTTGGCGTCGATGCCGTAGACAGCGGCGCTGAGGGCTTTGAAGAGCATGGTGGATTGGTGCGGGGAGTGTACCAGAAGGAGTGATTGGGGAGCAGTGATCGAAGACCAGCTACTAGCTCCTAGCTTCTAGCCCCTAGCTTTTCTTGCGAAGGACGCGGCCAATAAGCCGAAACCCATGCAGCCGCTTTGCCGCGCCTTCATCAAACGTCAAAGTCACTGAACAGCCTCTCCAGACGCCCAGATGATGCCGATCAATCGCAGTCTTCAAATGGTCCCACTCCCATTGCTGAGCGCAACCACGGCAACATACACCTCCTGCTCGTTCTGCACCTCAAGCCTATCTGCCGCCAACATCATTTCGATGTGCTCGAGCAATCTGGCCTCCGCGTACGCTTATACAAGCGATCCAAGAACCCACACATTTCGAGCATGCAAACCAGGCTCACAAAACCCGGCTTCTGCTCCGATCAACGCCGCTCAACGATCTCCGTCGCCCTCGGAGACTGCTCCGGATCGTCTTGAGCCAGATAGCGCAAAAGAACGTTTGTATCAGACCGCAATCATTTCCTGCCCTGAAATCTCTTTGCGCCCGCCTCAATTGCCCCATCCATCTCCTCAACAGATACCGGCTTCGCAAGTTTCGGAACGATGCCCTTCAGACGCTTCGTCGGAATCCTGGGCAAAATAATCACCCCGTCCGGATGGAAGAAGAACTTGAACCGGTCCCCCGGCTTGATTCGAGGCGTTCCCTGACCGCCCTTCGGAATCGTCGCTTGCCCTTTACTGCTGAGCGTGGCTTCCATCGCTTCTGCCTTTCTTTACATTCTATCAGAAGTAAAGCTCCTAGCTTCTAGCCCCTAGCTTTTCTTGCGAAGACGCGCCAACTCGATTGGCGGTTAGATAAGTTGAAATCCGTTCAGGCGCTTGCACATTTTGGTCGAAGGTCAAGTTGCGGAGCAACCCCTCCAGATGAATCCGCCGATTAAGGCGTCTTCAGGTCCCGGTTCCATTTCTGAGCACAACTGCAGCCTCTACTGCTCGTTCTGCACTTCAAGGGTGTCGGCCGCCAGAATCATTTCGACGTGGTCGGCGATTTCCAAACGCGATCGATTGTAAAGAGATCCAGCAAACGATTTCCAGGATCGAGACAAGGCTAACAAAACCTGGGTTCTTGCGGGTCAGTTGATTCGATGATCTCAGCCGCACGGCGCCGTGATTGCGCCGGATCGTCTTCAACCAAAATGATAGCGCAAGAGAACGTTGGTGTCTAATCCGACCATTACAATCGCCGCCGATCATTTTCCAGACCGATTATTTCTTGCGCCGGAATCGCGCCTGTTGCGCCGGCCTCAATTGCTTTGTCAATTTCTTTGAGAGAGACCCTGATCGCGGCAGCTTCGGGACACTACCCTTAAGACGTCTGGTTGGAATCTTCGCAGAATCATCATGCCGTTCTGGATGAAGAAGAACTTAAACCGATCCCCAGGACCCATCCGCAGACGCAAACTTCCCCAACGATCTTGGGAATTGTGGCTTGGCATTTGCTGCTGAGCGTGGCTTCCATAGCTTTTGCCCTCCTTCACAGAAGTAAAGGGACTTTTGTGGGCCGCCCATAAGATCATTCCACCGCGCGAAAGAAAAATGCGGAAGAGGCAGATAGAGCGAATTTATCGCCGAGCGATTCGAACGAAAGTGGCAGCGGGACAGCCCAGCCACTGGGGAATCATCATTACGCGAGGAAAACCGATGAGGGGTCCATTTGCAAGGTTCTTCAGCGTATTTTCGGTGAAGCCAGGCAATTGCCGCGCAAGTTGTTTCCAGGTCATACCTCTCCTCTCGCGCTCGGCGTTAATTGCCATGTACATTGCCGTTGTATCAAAGCGGAGAATGCGAGATGGACCCGGCTCGGGCAGTGCTTCATTGATGTCCGGGCCTGCCTCATTTCCCTGCAAAAAGCTTTCGGGAGTGCGACCGAGCCATCGCAGGACCTGGAGCACAACCGCACTGGTCACCGCCCGTTTCGTGCGCATGCTTCTGATCGTCCCGATGCTGATGGGAATTGAAGTTGTGCCGTGAAACGGTTTGTTGATTTCGGCGGTCAACGCTGCCCAGGTGAGTGCGCGATCGCGGCGCGCGGCATCCAGCGCGTCAAGTAATGCCTGCATATCGAATGGGCGAAGTTGAGTCATGCGTTTTCGGCAGGGAAGGAGCCGACGGAATGCGCCGGAGGCAATGTTCTGGCCGGCAAGCACAATGGAGTGGCTGGCGATGTGGGCGCCATCGCCGATAACCGTGGGCTGAAGACGGATTTTCTCGTAATCCGCGGCGTCATGCCAGAAAGAAAAGATGCGGGAGTAGGAACCGATGATGGCGTTTTTGCCGATGGTGATTCCGCCGCGATCATTGAGCAACGCGCGCTGGCGAATGACGGCGCCGTCGCCGATGGAGAGGTTGTAGCCGTAGGTCAGGTCTACTCCGTGGTGGATTTTGACGCCCGCGCCGAGGTGCTCGAAGATGTGGCGGCCCAACATGCAGCGGAAACGCAACCCCAGCCAGTGATTGAGGCCGAGCGGCGAGCGGTCGAACATCTGCCAGAACCAGAGCAGCGGCTTGCGGCGCGCGAAGCGCTCGCGGTCGACTTCAGCATAGTACTCGGCTTCCATGGTCACGTTCAGCGGGTCGAGCGAGAGATTGACGACGTTGCCGGGCAACTCAGACGTGAGTGTGAGATTGAGTTTGCCGCCGTGGGGCCGGCCCAGATAGATCTGCGTCAACTGGTCGCGCACGATCTCGCTGCGGCGCTCCTCGGAGCAGTGCTTCAGGAACTCCTCGTCGAGAAAGCGAATCCAGCGGCGATAGATTTCTTCGGCTTCGGCAGTGGGATGGGGAACGACGATTTCCGCAGTGGCCATATGGCTTTGACGATAAACCAAAAGATAGGGATCAGGGAACAGGGAACAGGGAACAGGGATCAGGGATCAGAAAAACGGGGACCGAGGGACTCAGGACTGCTTTGCTCGAATGGACTTTATCAGCGCGCCGAGAAGCCTGCCTACGTCGTTGCAGAGGGTTTCGACCGATTCAAGATTTTGAGTTGCTCCAAACCCAAGATTCTTGGCGATTACGATTTGAGTTTCAAGCTCTGAACAAGACCCGCGCGCATGCCCGAGAGACTGAATGTACTCCCCTCTGGTTGAGCGGCCGTATCCCTCGGCTATGTTGCTCGCAATCGACACAGAAGCTCTGCGCATCTGGTTGGTTAGGCCAAAGCGTTCGGATTCGGGGAACTTTGAGGTGAATTTATAGACCTCGGTTGTGAGTTTGATGGATCGCTGCCAAACGACCAAATCCTTGAAGGATTGCCCCACCGTTTTTCTCCACAGTCCCTTAGTCCCGAGTCCCTTAGTCCCTGTTTTCCGGCTTTACCGTTTGCCTTGGACGGTTTTGGGCCGCTGCCGCCGCCGGGGGGTTTTTTGGCGTTGCGGCGATCGGCAATGGCGTGCATTTCCTTGCCCCAATGCGAGCGATTGATGCCGATCTGCATGGCCAGGCTGAGAATGTTGCTGGTGCCCCAGTAGAGCGCCAACCCCGATGCATAATGCCACAGCATGAAGCCGAACAACACGGGCATCATGAAGGCCATCATTCGGCGCTGCGCGGGGTCCATGCCGGGCGAGGGAGTGATGAACTGCGTGAAGAACATTGAGATGATGATGAGAATGGGCAGGATGTGCGTGGGATCGGGCTGCGAGAGAGATCGGGCAGCCAGAACCAGTGAGCCTGGCGCAGCTCGACGGCGTTCTGGAGTACGCGGTAGTACGCGAAAAAGAGAGGCATCTGCAGGAGCAGGGCAGGCAACTGCCGTACATGTTGACGCCTTCAGTTTTGTAGAGCGTCATCATCTCGGTGTTCATCTCGCTGCGCTTAGGGTCGGTCGGCTTGAGATTTCGAGTATTTCTTCTTGATCGCGTCGACCTTGGGCTGGATGCGCATCATCTTCAGCGAGGACTTGGTCATCATGAGGCGCGTGGGCAGCAGCGCGAGCGTAAAGGCCAAGGTGAACAGGATGATGGCCCAGCCCCAGTTGCCTACCCCGTGATCGACCAGGAAGCGGAGAGCGAGATAAAGCGGCTTGGCGATGATGGTCATCCAGCCGTACTGAATCAGCGAGAGAGCGTGGGGCCGTCCGGCTTACCGTCGGCGCCTGTGGTGTGGACAGACTTGAGCACGTCAGTTGTCTTGGGCCCGGCAAACAGCCGTAGACGGGTGTCGCCGCTCGTGCTCCGACGGCAAGGCCGACCCCAATAGCAAAAAACTGCCGCCGACGTGCTTGGCCTGGCCGTCGGCGACACCAGCGGCGACACGCACCTACGGCTGTTTGCCGGCCCCAAGACAACGGACGTGCTTAACTGTCCACGCCACAGGCCCGACGGCAAGCCGACGGCCACTCGCTCGAACCACTCATTCAGTTCGGCTGGATGACCATCATCGCCAAGCCGCTCTACCTGGCTCTCCGCTTCCTGGTCGAGCATGGCATCGGCAACTGGGGCTGGGCGATCATCCTGTTCACCGTGCATCTTTAACCTGGCGCTGCTGCCCACGCGCTTCATGATGATGAAGTCGTCGTTGAAGATGATGCGCATCCAGCCCAAGGTTGACGCGATCAAGAAGCAGTTACTCGCATCTGAAGATGAACGACCCCAAGCGCAGCGAGATGAATACCGAGATGATGGCGCTCTACAAAGACCGAAGGCGTCAACATGTACGGCGGCTGCCTGCCCATGCTGCTGCAGATGCCGCTCTTCTTCGCCTACTACCGGGTGCTGCAGAACGCCGTCGAGCTGCGCCAGGCGCACTGGTTCTGGCTCACCGATCTCTCGCAGCCCGACCCCCTGCACATCCTGCCCATCCTCATCATCCTCACCATGTTCCTGACGCAATTCATCACGCCCTCGCCGGGCATGGACCCGGCGCAGCGGCGCATGATGGCCTTCATGATGCCGGTGTTCTTCGGCTTTATGCTGTGGCACTATGCTTCGGGATTGGCGCTCTACTGGGGCACGAGCAACATCATCAACCTGGCCATGCAGATCGGCATTAACCAATCCCATTGGGGCAAGGAAATGCACGAGATTGCCGCCCGCCGCGCCGCCAAAAAACTCCCCGGCGAAGTGAGCCAAGAACCGTCGAGGGCAAACGGTAAAGCTGTTATCAATTCACAGTTCGTAGTATACAGCCAGCCCTTCGGCATTCAGCCGGGCGTTATTTCGTTCGCATGATCGCTGCCTACAATCTTGGGTTCTTGCAACGCGAATTCGGTCGAGATGCAATCGGCTTCGCGTTAGTAGCCTCGGTCCCGTTTTTCATGCTCCCCTGCTCCCTGTTCCCTGTTCCCTGTCCCCGCTCTCTGGTTTATCTTCACAGCGCTATGGCTACTTCAGGATCATCGTCCCCCGCCCCGCGCCAGAGGCTGAAGAGGTCTACCGCCGCTGGATCCAGTTTCTCGATGAAGAGTTCACCCGCCACCAGCTCCCGAGCGCCGCGCCGAGATCGTGCGCGACCAGCTTTCCAGCTCTATCTGGGCCGCCCGCACGGCGGCAAGCTCAACCTCACGCTCACCTCCGAGCTGCCCGGCAACGTGCGTCAGCTCTCGCTCGACCCGGAGAACGTGACCCTCGAGGCCGAGCACTTTGCCGACGCCGACCGCGAGCACTTCGCCGACGCAAGCCGCTGCTCTGGTTCTGGCAGATGTTCGACCGCTCGCCCATCGGACTCAACCACTGGCTGGGCCTGCGCTTCCGCTGCATGTTGGGCCGCCACATCTTCGCCCACATGGGCACGGGCGTCAAGATCTACCACGGCGTCGACCTGACCTACGGCTACAACCTCTCCATCGAGGATGGGGTCACCATCCGCCAGCGCGCCCTGCTCAACGACCGCGGCGGCATCACCATCGGCAAGGGCGCCGTCATCGGCTCCTTCGCCGCATCTATTCCCACTGCCACGCCGCCCACGACTTCGAGAAGTGATTCTGCCCACGGTCATCGGGACGGCCGCGCGCATCGCCAGCCACGCTATTGTGCTTGCCGGCCAGCACGTTGCCTCCGGCGCTTCGTCGGCGACTTCCCCGCCGAAAACGCATGACTCAACTTCGCCCATTCGATATGCAGGCATTACTTGACGCGCTGGATGCCGCGCGCCGCGATCGCGCACTCACCTGGGCAGCGTTCGACCGCCGAAATCAACAAACCGTTTCACGGCACAACTTCAATTCCCATCAGCATCGGGACGATCAGAAGCATGCGCACGAAACGGGCGGTGACCAGTGCGGTTGTGCTCCAGGTTCTCGCGATGGCTCGGTCGCACTCCCGAAAGCTTTTTGCAGGGGAATTAGGCGGGCCCGGACATCAATGAAGCACTGCCCGAGCCGGGTCCATCTCGCATTCTCCGCTTTGATACAACGGCAATGTACATGGCAATTAACGCCGAGCGCGAGAGGAGAGGTATGACCTGGAAACAACTTGCGCGGGAATTGCCTGGCTTCACCGAAAGTACGCTAAAGAACCTTGCAAATGGACCCCTCATCGGTTTTCCTCGCGTAATGATGATTCCCCAGTGGCTGGGCTGTCCCGCCGCCACTTTCGTTCGAATCGCTCGGCGATAAATTCGCT
>CAVZCY010000009.1:0-520290 GCA_963773915.1 uncultured Acidobacteriaceae bacterium | reverse complement strand
GAGCCTTTGACCAAGTTCGTTCTTGCCCATATCAAGTCTTTAAGGGTCAGTTCAGCTTTGAACCAAGTGCCCTGGAATTCCGCACCAGTAGAAATCCGTAGAAGATTCAATTTGCCCACGTTTTCCTCACTTTGTGACGGGGTCAAGAGTGCGCTAGTCTCCGTGTGTGGTTAAGAGAATAGTGTACACGCACTATTCTACGACCCTAGACAGGCCAGTGCAAGCCAGGAGAACGCGATGGTTCAGAAGCTAATGTATTCCAGGGAAGAAGTCGCCAGGGCGCTTGGGTTGAGCTTACGGCTGGTGGACCGGCTGATCTCGAACGGGAGGCTCGCAGTGAAGCATATCGGACGTAGAGTTCTCATTTCCCAGGTATCCCTCGACCGGCTTCTAAATTCCACCGAGACAGAGTCACCCGATTTGCCTTCCAAGGCAATACGCCGGAAGCAGGAATTCGAAAACCCAGAGGCCAAACAATGACACCTGGTTCGAAATTGCTGCGTGTCAATGAGGCCGCAGAACGCCTGAACCTCAGCCCCAAGACCATTTGGGCGATGATCTACAGGCGAGACATCGAGGTCGTGCGGATCGGGCGCTCAGTGCGAATCGCACAAGACGCGATTGACCGGTTGATAGAGCGCGGAACTGTTCCAGCTACACGGCGATGAATGCAGAAAACCGAATTCAAATCTCGACGCGAGGCAATCACCTTATGACGTTAATGAGAAAAGTGACGGCTTCCAAGCTGCTTGCCGCTACAGGATCGTTCAGCGCTCGCCATGGGAGCTCATACGACATCCGATTCTGGCTGAGTATTGTCTTGGATTGTCGGTGGCTCGCCTCTCGGCAATTTCCGATACTTGGGATCCTTCGTGGTGGTGCCCAATTTGCATTGCGAAGGACGGAAAGGTCTTGAAGGGTCTAGAGGAATGGGAGCTCGCGCGGAAGAGAAACCTTCAGAAGGTCAACTGCCTGGAGTTTGACCTGAATGAAGAGGAAATCGTGCAATGGATTCTAGATCAGTTTGGAAAGACAGAACAGTTTAATGATTTTGTCCGCATTCTCATTGCGCGAAAGCTCAAGCCGTTTTTCAGTGAACGTGGGAAAGAGAATGAGCGGCTGGGAGGGCTTCTGAAGGGTTCGATCAATTTGCCAAAGGCTCAGAGAATCGATTCCAGAGCACAAATTGCGCGCGCTGCCAATGTGGCGGATCGCCAGGTTAGTGATGTCGATTTTCTGCTCGAAAATGCCAATCCGCCACTGCTCGAAGCGCTTCGCGGCGATGAAGTCAGCATCCACAAAGCCTGCCTGTGGGTGAAAACGTATCCTGACACCCAGCTTGATCAGCTCACCATACACCGAACGTTGAAGGGACTAGCAAAGAAGGTTGACTCCCTTCGTCGCCATCATCGCCTGAAACCGAACGTGACTGAAAAACCATTGACATCCAGCGACTTGGAAATGCATTGGCAACGCTGGATCAAGATCGCGGCGCCGAAGTCATAGTGGGACAAATTCAGTCAAAGGGCAAAGTCTTGCTTCTTTCGAGAGACCTTTTAGAGGCATTGGAAAGTCAAGGAGAATTCACGCACACTAGCTGTATGAATCCCAGAAGGAGATCGCAATGAAACAGATAAAGGAACCCCTGAAAAAGATCCTCGAGTTGAGCCCAGTCAAAATGGGATCGCCCGGGAGTGCGCAAGGTAGTACGAGATACTTTTCGCAAGGTCTTAATGTGTCGAACTCTAGCTCTCGGAGCCGAAGTCTATGCTTCCGCAGCCGGTGAGAAGGTAATCTGTCACACCTGTAAAGGAAAGGGCTGCCCAAGTTGCGGCAATCGAGGGACACTGGACTGGCAGAGACAGCAGGAAGCGCTGCTGCCAGATATTCCGTTTGTGGGATTCGTTCTTACCCTGCGGAACAATTTCGGCCCATCTTCGCGACGTGCCGAAACCTCCAGCACGATTTGCCAGCTCTTGGCGCCGCGGCAATCGAGCAATGGGCCTGGACCCAGCATCAGGTCCGTTTGCATGTAATCGTCATCCAACACACGTTTGGAGGTGCGCTTAACTATCATCCGCATCTCCACATTATGGTTTCGGCGGGAGGTCTCAAGCCATCTGAAGCGCGCTGGCTGCCATCAGTGAATTATAACAAGGTCCAATGCCGGGACCTTTGGCAATTTGCGGTGACCTCCTATCTCTGGAAGGCTCAGAGAGATGGGCTACTAAGAGAATCATCCCTGCCCGCTGGGGTCGAAGAAACCATTCTCGACAGTCTCCGACGGAAATGGCACGTATGGATGTCCCCCGCAATGTCCAAGGAACACTTTCTGGGATACCTGGATATTCTTTTCCTTTCTCAGCTACAGCTGCATACAGATAGATATTTCGAAGATTTTCCATATGCTCTCCGACTCCATCTGCTGAAGTAATCTTCATCGTCGCAGCCTTGAGCCAGGAACGCATGCCACCAGAGCCTATGCCCCAGCCACATTTCACTTGCGATCGAAGAGGAGTTACAGCCGCCCATATAGTTTGACTTCCGTTATAGTGGGGTGCTGCTACGATGATCCGAAAATGGCCGTCCAGAGACGGTTTGAAAGAAAGTGTGATGGTCCGTGGATCTGTGATGACGGCAGACAGACTACGCCCTTCTGCCGTTACTGCTGAGAGCGCTCCAAACAATAGCCCTGAAGCACCAGGAGCCTTGTTATCAATCCACGACTGAGACAGTATGCCCATTCCGCCTTTAACTGCTTCGTGAGGATTGCGAGGCGGCCACAGAAATAGCTCAGCGGTCTGTGTATGATCAGCGTCCGCTCCCGTCACATCGATAATCATGGTGTCCGTGTAAGGTTGTATATAGACGGTCGCTGTCATCCCACCGCCGCTTTCACGGAATTCTCCGTTGTAAAGATCGAGACGGCCGGAGTAGTTTTTCGCAAGCTTGTCAGAAGCGCTAGTCCTGGGATCTGTACCTGTCCAGGAGAGTATCGATAAGGTAGTGTATCGGCACGATTCAACTGTGCAGTAAATCCGTTCGCAGACCAGACAGCAGCGCCTAGACTGCCATTTCCGAGTGGCATGGCCTCTCTGGCTTGAGTATTTGGAGCGTCCAGCACAATATCTGATCGGCTGATGACGGCAGCGACATCGACATGGAATTTCCCATTATTCCAACCTGTATCAGACGTGGACGGCAATTGCGCTCGAGCGCTCACAAACAACGCGAAACTCATACAAACTACAGCAAGATAAGAAGATTTCCAATTTGGATCTGTCATATTCCTATTTTCTCTGCATACTAAGTCCGCTGCAGGACCGCCCATTCATTCAGAAATGTCCACGAAGTATTTTACGCGCTAAGCAGAACCGCGGGACGCCCACGGAATGCGGTCAACGGGCTGCCCCGCGCTATCGATAGGCGCTGTGACGAACTTCCTACCTGAGGAGCCAAAATAATCAATTAGTTAGTGCGAGTCCCATCTGATTTCTGGGGCGATACCGGGGAAAATGCCAAGGACCCCGTATCAATTCCGCCCCCGTTGATGCTCTTAACTGCTCCTCTAAGATCATTCAAAGTAAAGTGACCATACCCGGCGGCCATCCGGACCATTATCGCAGGGCTCCAACCCACACTTTTCGCAACCTTGGCGATTGGGATTCCAGCCTTTCGCCCTGAGATTTCGAACTCCTCCAGAATCCAATAAACACGCGCCAATAGTAATGGTCACCCGGGGAATTCGCGGAGCAAGAACTGCCTGGCAATCAATGTGCCGCTCAGAGCAGATCTGTCCGTCCATAATTCGGCTGTTTTCGTGGTGACGTCATTTTTATTATTCCAAAGTACTTCAAGCTCACCGGCTTTGGATCTCATAGTGCCCGGCGGTCCGCAGCACGAACGTCGCACGTTTGCCATCTTCTTCTGGAACACTTGTCTCCGGCTTGCCATTCACCAGCACCTGCGCATTGGGAGCACCGACTGGTACCGAGACGTGAGCTTCAGTGCCCGGCGGAAGATCGATGGTAGTTACGTACCCATTGGCTTTCCGGATGCCAACGGATAGGATTCCCCGGGGTGTAGGCTCCGCGCCATTTGCCCACTGTAAGTCGATCAGGTCGGGACGAATGTTCACATTGGAAAAGCCGGGACCAGTAGCTTCGATGCCGATTATCTGCTCCATCAGCCACGGAGTGACACCGCTGGACCAGCCGTGCGCGAGGCTGACACGATATCCGGACATGTTGTCAGCCTGTAGAGAGGTGTGAAAGTCCGTGCCTTTATACCAGGAAGGATCGTAACCCTCCCAGAAGCTTGTTGCGCCTTCATCAAGCATGCCACCCCAGTACTGACGGATCCAGTCAAGCGCCGCCTGGCGGTGATCCATCTTCGCCATAGCGCTGATGACGTAATAGTTATAGTAGGGAGTAATAATAAGCGCGTTGTACTTAATATTTCCGACGCTTGGAGAGAGCATTGCGCCAGATCGCGGGATATTGCGACGGATTGGCGACGCCCGAAAGCACGGCGTAGGCATTGGTCTGCCAGCGATCGCCAAACGAACCGGAGGAATCGAGCAAGTACTGCTGCGATGCGGCCTTGATGGCATCGGCACGCTTCTCGAAGCGGGCGGCATTGGCATCATCGTGCAGCTGGCGGAGCAGCCACACTCCATCGGCAAATGCGGCGTAAAACTCGAACTGTGTCCCCATGCGAGCTTGGGCATCGTCGCCATTAAGCTCCGGCGACCAGTCAACGAACGGCCACGCATGATTGGTATCGGCATAGAGATTATGCTCGTCCAGCTCGGTTTCCATGTAGTCGAGTAACTGGACCAGACGGGTATGAGTAGCTTCGAGCTGCTCGAGCGAGCCGCGATGACGAAAATATTCCGCCTCTCCGATAACCCAGAAGGCCGAGTAGCCCGGAATGCCGTTCACATCCTTGCGGATCGGAGCGGCGCCTAACAGGCGATCAAGAGTATCGTCCATGAGGAAACCGTCGCCGAAGACGTCCTCGATCGTGCGCCCACTGACTTCGAGATCGCCCATCCAGCGACCGCGGTCTCGCTTTGGAGCGTCCCAAATGTCGTCCTGCATGCACAGATGAGCCGTGTATGCGCCAATCGCCCACATCTGATCCAGGCTCGGATCAGACGAAGAGAAGGAGCCAGTATAAGTGACCGGATAGGCGATGCCATCGAGCCGGATCGACTTATACGAGGTATCTCTGCCTCCGGTGAAGCGGACGAGAGCATAGCGGAATGCGCTTTTCGGCCCATAGGCCGTGGCATGCGGCGCGACGTGGATTGGATCGATACCGAGATAAGGATCGTGCAGGGCCTCCATCTCCGATTCACCGTATTGCACGGTGACATCACTCGGCTCGTTGGAATCGGACTGCAGTTCGATGCGTCCGACGATCTCGCGACCGAAGTCAAGAAGGATCTGCGGGGCGTTGTAGAGGCTCGCCTCATCCGTGGGCAACTCAACGCTGAACTCGGGGCCGGACGAAGCACCGCCGGTGAGCGAGTCGAGGTTGTGCATCTTGCCAAGCCCATCATAAACGTGATCGATGTGCATCGCGGCGAGATGATACTGCGCGAGGAAATTGGAGATACCGTCGTAGCCGGGCCACGCATACATGCCGGCATCGGCGTTCCACTGAAAGAATTCGATGGAGCTTTCGGTGCCGCCGAGGCTGTCCGCGGCTGGCCAACTGCTGTCGTCGAAGGTCGGACTAGACCAGTCGGCGGGAGCCTTAAGCGTTGCCTTCCAGGAATCGTCAGTGATCATCAAGGGTGCAACCATCGCCCCCGGTATTGCCGGCAGGATCTTGACTGCGAGCACTTCACCGCGGGTGAGCTGGATGCTGCTGCGATTGTCGGCGCCGCTGCCGATGCCGGGGCCGCGTATGGCCTCAATTGCCAAAACGTTCGAGCCGGGCCTAATAGCTTTGGTGACATCGCACGAATAGACACGGATGCCCATGGGAAAATCCAGATTGCTCGCGTAGGAGTCGACCTCCTGTCCGTTGAGGAAGATTGTGGCGGAACGCGGTCCGGCAATATATAAGGTTGCGTGTTGCGGTATGGAACTTACTGCGAAGGTCTTGCGGAAGTAATGCGGCTCCAAGTCCTTGTCGCCGCTGGAGAACCATCCGGCAGCGGCTGTGGCATCGCTCGGGACAGCGTCCGCCTTCGTCCAGATATACTGCTCCGAAAGAGCTTGGTGGAGCGCAGATTCGGCAGTCAGTGCGCCGGGGCTGCGAGTCGGATCAAGATCCTGATTGGGAATCTTCGTAGGGCCGTTGGCGGGATCCCCCATCTGCGGCCGCGCCTGAAGGAATCCGGAAGAGACAAATGTAAAACAAAGCAGTGTTGCTAGACGACGCATTAGTGCGCCTCCTCCTGATGAAATTCGTGCGCCGCCTGCGGGACATCGGGCATCATCCCTACCCTCGCAGGACGCCCGATCTGGACGGGCAGGATGACGGTTTTCGATGTTCGCGAATGCATATTCTTGTTGCCGTGAGGCTTTCGCAGTCGTCCCTTACAACATCTCGAGAACGAGCAGATTCCAAGTTATGTAGCCCTTGTAACTTAGCGCTGCTCCCGTATCGGGATGGTAGTACTCATTCAGTGAGCCGTTCGCCTCAAGGTCCTTCGACAGAAGAAGGATAGTCTTGTCGGCCAGCGCATCTGCTTCTTTCTGGTATCCATATCGTTGCAAAGCTTTCCATACGAAATAGTTCACGATTATCCAGATTGGCCCAAGCCAATTGCTCGGGTCGGAGCTTGCGTCAAGAGAGTACATGGTTTCGTGGCTCGAGAGCGACCTGACGCCCCATTGTGCGCAGAGGCGGTCATCGGCGAGATAGTTCGCGCTGACCAGTTTGTTGGCGATCTCCGGAGGCGCGATGCCGCACCAGAGCGGCAGAAAGCCGGTAAACATCTGGATCCTCATCGGAAGGCACTTCCACGACATGTCCATTCCTCGCGGCACGCTCGGTATGAGCTCAGCTCGCCGATCGACACATTGAACATCGACGGTGTAGTAGTAACTATCTCTGGGATCCCAGCAGAACTTCTGGATCCGCTCCGCCAACTCTTTTGCCTGGCTCGAAAGCCGCTCGTGATCCGCCGAGCGGCCAAGCCTTCGTGCCAATTCCGCCGATGCTAATAGATCCTGATAGAACAGGCAATTGAGAAGTAGATTTGCGGAGGAAAAGAAGGGCCGGCCAAATGTGGTGGGGTCGTTATCGTCACCGATTGCGACATCGTCGCCCCACACAAGCAGGCCAATCGAGGAGGAGTTGTGCCTTGTCCATGAATCGTAGAAACGCAGAATCGAATCGAAATGGGGCGCCAGCCAACTCGCATCTCCGCGTTGATCGCAGGCGAGCAGCCCGAGCTGACCGAACACCGGCTTGGCCTGATTTCTTGAGATAGCACTTTTTCCCAAAACCTGAAATGCATCCGGATCGTCCGCGGTCATCATGATTGGAATTTGCCCATCCGATGATGCGTGCTCGAGAAAGTTCAAGAGACTTCCGGAGACGTGCTCGCACAGCTTTTGCTTGAGCGGCTCATCGTGTTCGAGCGCGGCAACGCGAAAAAGTCCCTGGCTGGTCCAAAGCGTGTCCCAATCCCAGAGTTGAGTTGAATAGGTTTTACCGGGCACGCTCTGCGCAATGCAGGGATGCTTCAGGATTCCGTCGGGAGCCCGCAGAAGCAGCGGCGCATTCGCTGCGAAATAGTGGAGCAGTGCATCTGCGCGTTTCCGGCGCTCGTCGCCGGACATGAGCGTCGCGTTGCTGGCAGCCATGTCCGGGCGCATTTCGCCGCGAGCCGTCACGAAGGAGGCAGCACTTGAAGCGACCAGTCCAGCTAAAACATCTCGTCTCGAGATAGGGGTCATTCGTTTCTCTTTCTCCTGGACCATCATTCGGGCTCAAAGTGCTACAGGTGGTCGCTTGGCTTCAAGTCGTGTCAAGACGTGCAGCACGGCTCTTCAGATCGCTCGGAACCGCGTTCAGGCTACTCAATTCGCCGGATGCGCGTGTCGAGTGGGAATTCATGGCTGAGTGGAGTCTCCGATCTTCTGTGGAGTGACTTCGCCGGCTTCCATGAGGATTCCCATGCGGGCCATGCGGCTGCTATTGAGGGCGTGGAGGCGCTGGAATTCGGCTAGCGCCTGTTTCTGACCTTGCAGATCGCCAGTCATCCGGAGGGCGCGCGCGAGGCGATACCAGGCGACTTCGTCGTTGGGGTCAACTTCGATGGCGCGTTTGAGCTGGTCGACTGCTTCGCCGGGTTTCTGGGTTTCGATGAAGATTCCGCCGAGGGCGACACGTGCCTGCTCGAATTCAGGGCGGCGTTCGACCAGCGACTCGAATTGCTGGCGGGCCTGGTCGAGGTTGCCCAGATCGTAGTCAATCTGCGCCAGCTCATAGGCGGCGTTGCTGTTCAAGGGATCGACCGCGAGCTCGGCGCGGAACTGGTCCGCGGCCTGGTCGCGGTCTTTGAGGTCGCGCGCCTGATCGAAGCGGGCGAGGTAGACACGGCCCATCCGGTAGTGGACTCCCGGCCTCTGGGGCTCGATGCGCAGGACGCTTTCAAAACTTGCTAATGCCATGTCATATTGCTTTTCGCTCTCCTGGGCTTCGCCTTTGGCTTGCAGCATCCACACCGAGTTGGGAGCTTTGTCGCGGAGCTTTTCCGAGGTGAGGTAGGCGAAGTTTCCGTAGATTTTGCCAGTCTGGTAGAGGATCTCCGGGTCGTCGGGCCACGCCTTGTTCAGGGCGAGCGAGGTTTCGACGGCATCGGCGTCGCGGTGGACCGCGGTGTAAGCGCGGAGGAGTTCGAGGCCGCATTGCCGCTTTAGTTGGGGCTCGGCTGTGGAGCGAAAGCAGTCTTCGAGGCCCGGGAGGGCTTCGGCGGAGCGGCCGGATTCGGTGAGGCAGATGGCTAACAGACTCTTTGTCCTGGTAAGCGATGGCTTGAGGCGCAAAGCGTGCTGGAGGGCGTCGATGGCGGCGTCGAACTTGCCTTCCTGGAAGTAGACCGCGCCAAGGTTGGCGTAGAGCTCGGCGACGTTGGGCTCGAGCTTGGCGAGTTCAAGATAGGCTGCCTCCGCTGCGTCGAAATGGTCCGCGGCCATGGCCTGCTGCGCCTGCTGGGCCAGCAGCTGTTCGCGGGATTGCGCAGCACTGGACGATTGAGCTCCCAGAGGAGCGCTGGCGGAGGCAGCGAGGATGGACAAAAAAAGTAAATACGTGAGCAATCGCATGGTCGCCAGCATACATGGGTATAAAGCAAGGTCCGCCACGGTGCAGTTGAACCGCGGCGGACTTAGTTGTACAGGTGCGGCTAGAAAATGATCTTGCCGCTGATTTGGACGATCCGGCCTTGATCGGAGGAGGTTACTTGCCCCATTGCGCCGGAATCATAGAGGTTGTTCATCGTCACATTACCCCCTGCATTGCCCGGGATTGCCGGATTCGGGTCGAACTGGGGATGATTGAATGCGTTGAAGGCTTCCAGGCGAAGCTGGAATCGGAGGCGCTCAGTGATATCCGTGTTCTTGTAGAGGCCGAGGACGAAGTTGTTAATGCCCGGCATGTTGAGATCGTTGCGATGTTCGTTCCCAAATACCGCAGCTTGGGGACGCCCCTCGATGTTGTAGTTGTTGGCATAGACGGCGGCGAGAACAGCGGCGTTCTGGCTGTGGGATAGCTCGAACTTCTTGGTATTGCCGATTGTATTGGTGCGATTGACGCCAAATCCAGTCGCAATATCCAGCAGTCCGCCGAGATACACCGTCGGGTTCGTGTTCGCCACTACGCCGTAATCGTAGACATTCACGTTATAAGGAAAGCCCTGCTGGGCCGTATAGATTCCAGAGAGTTCCCAACCTCCGATGGCGGCGTTGACGGCCGGGTTGATCTGATTGGCAAATTGCTTGCCGCGGCCAACCGGCAGATCGTAAACCACGCTGGTGACGAAGCGCTGGCCGACGTTGAAGTCAGATCGTCCGTAGTCCAACCGAGGGTCCTGGTTGTTGAGGAAGCCATTCCATCCCTCCGGTTCCGAGGCGGCGTTGGCGGCGCTGGACTTGTCATCCATGCTCTTGGACCAGGTATAGACACTTGTGACAGCGAGCTGGCTGGAGCGATGCTCGAATTTGATGTTCAAGCCGTTGTAATTGGAGTACCCGATCGGGTTGCCTTCGATGTATGTGGCGAAGTTGGGATATGGACGCCGATTCGCAACTTCGCAAGTGGCCGGCGTCGGAAGGCCGGCATAGCAGGAGGCCGGATCGACAA
Source organism: uncultured Acidobacteriaceae bacterium (assembly GCA_963773915.1). Lineage (GTDB taxonomy): Bacteria > Acidobacteriota > Terriglobia > Terriglobales > Acidobacteriaceae > Telmatobacter. Next base: position 509,961 of record CAVZCY010000009.1, on the reverse strand, counting down.
GGGGCAAAGCCTGGTTAATATCCTGGCGGTCCAGCAGTCGGCTGCCTTTGTTGCCAACGTAATTCACCTCGAGCGTGGTGTTCCTGGCCAACTCCCTCTCCACCGAGAACGTCCCTTGTTCCACGAGCGGATTCATCGGCGTGTTGGTGAGCATCGGGGCAAGGAAGGTATCTGGCCCGTTTTGGCCTCCGGTAACCTCCGCAACAGTGCTGAAGTTAGGCCAGAGCTGATTCGTGTTCAGATCGGTCGGCGACCAGACGGTTTGGGTCAGGTTCTGGCGGCTGACGTAGGGGTAGATGTCGCCGGCGTTGTCCATCTCCCGCCCTTCGATGCCATCCCAAAAGAACCCGAAGCCAGCGCGGACCACTGTCTTGTTGTCGATGCGGTATGCGATGCCGAAGCGCGGGCCAAAGTTGTTGAGTTCGGACGTGCCGGGATGGTTGGTTCCGCAGTAGCGATAGAATCCATTGCCGGCCGGCGCGACGCCGTCAGTTGTGAGTGCCCGGTCGGCGATGCAAAGGCCGCCTAGCGGATTGGCGGAATCCAGCCAGCCCATGCGGTTGTGGGCTTCGTACGGGATGGGGCGATAATCCCAGCGCAGGCCAATATTGAGCGTCAGCTTGTCGGTAGCCTTCCAGTCGTCCTGGACGAATGTCCCGAAGTAGCTGAATTTGTAGTCGTGCTGGTTGCCGGCCGAGCCCTGCTGGCTGAATGGGCCGGGAAGGAAGCCGTTCGCACCTTCGAAGTATCCGAGAAGGAATTCTTCAATTTGGTTCCCGGTAAGCAAGTCGCCATACGTGTATTCGCCGAGGAAGTTATCGGCCAGGTTTCGATACAAAAACCAATTCTTGTAGTCGGCGCCCACGGTGAGGGTATGTGCGCCGCGGACGTACGAGAAGGCGTCGCTGAACTGCCACATGGGGTTGTCGCTGCCGGTATAGGCGTTGTTGGCGCCGCCAAAACCGCCGATTTGCTCGCCCAGGTTACTGTTAAATGCGATGTGGGGGAAAACACGCTGCTGTGACGAGAGATCGGTAAACACACCGGTGAGACCAAGGGAAGTTTGAACCGACTGGCTTACCGAACCTCCATAATTGATCGCGGACGCATCCATTAAACCCATGATGAATTGGTTGACCTTGTTGGACCCGAAGTTGATGGTGTGGCCAACTGCCCAATTGGTGTCGATCTCATTGATTCCCGAACCGGATATCGGCCCCGATGGCCCGCCGTATCCATAAGTTTCGAAGGTCGAGTAAGAGCCCCGGCCGAAGAGCCTGCCCCATTTGTGCATATCCTCATCGATCCGATACGTCTGCTGATTCATGTTCGTAGTGCCTATGTTTGGGCCGCGCCAATTGAAACCATCGCAAGTAGTGGTGCAGTTGGGGGCCGGGAAGATTCCCTCGGCAATACTCACCTTCGCCAAAGTCGAAATGCGCCCAGCTGGAACGATGGAAGCATAGGTGGTGCTGCCGACAGTGCCGCCCGGAAATGGCTGTCCAGTCGTCGGGTCTGTGACTGGCGTGGAGAAATCGCCAGCGAGTTCGGCCGGCGTGGGCACGTTTGTGAAGCCCGCGTTTGACAACGCGCGGACGCGCCAGCCCTCGTAGTTGGCCATGAAGAAGGTTTTATCCTTGCCATTGTAAAGCCATGGAATCCTGACTGGACCGTCGACGACGAAACCGAATTGATTCTGGCGCAATGTCTGCGCTCCGGAATTGAAGTAGCTTTGGGCGTCGAAGAAGTCGTTGCGATCGAACTCGAAGAGCGATCCATGAAAATCGTTGGTGCCGCTCTTGCTGATCACGCTGATCTGGGTAGCGCCCAGGCCGTACTGCGCCGAATAGGTCTCGCTCAGCACCTTGAATTGCTCGATCGCATCAACTGAGAGCATGGTAGACGGGGTGTTGAATGACTGATCGGAGTTGAGGATACCGTCGAGTAGATAGCTGTTCGATTCCGGTCGGCCTCCGTTGACGACGATGGCTGCGCCCTTGCCGGCACGGTTCGTGCCCTGTTCGCCGCCGGTTTCGACCGCGCCGGCGCCAATAAAGAGCAGATCTTGAAAGTTGCGCCCGTCGAGCGGCAAATCGGTGATCTGTTGCGCGGCGACAAGTTGAGAAACGGCCGCCGTATCGGTATCGAGTGCGACCGCGTCCGCAACGACCGTAACCGTAGCGCTGGCGGCGCCTGGCCTAAGGGTTAAGTTGACACGGGCCTGTTGAGCGACAACCAGAGTGATGCCCGTGACCTGCTCCTGATCGAAGCCGGCTGCTTCGGCAACGACGCTATAGTGACCCGGGATGAGGTTAATCACGGTGTAATCGCCGACCGAGGTGGTGTTGGTCGGAGACTGTACTCCTGTCGCGGTGTTGATGACGGTCACTTTGGCATTCGGGACCGCAGCGCCGGTTGTGTCTTTGACCGAGCCGGTTATGGATCCGGTATAGATGGTTTGGCCAAACAGGCTGGTGGCCATCGTGAGCAAGGCCGCAAGACATAGGGTTGATCGAACAAATCGCATCTCAGTACCTCCCGAATCTTGTTTTTTGTTGCGTGCAGAAGATCAGGCCCGGCTGTGAGGAAGTCTATCGGTGTCCGGCACGGCTCCCACCTTCTTGCACCTTTGAGGGTCGGGTGGTTCGACACCGACCTCCAGAGTTTGAGTTCCGATCTAGGAAATATTTCCTCTCCGAATTCCAGTGGACCGAGGAAGGGCTTTCCCAAACCGACGTTCACTTGATACCGTCGACGCCGAAATGGTCAAGATTGCTACGGTAGCCCTAGCATCCAACTTCACCTTGCTACGGCTCGCAAATCACTGCATAGAATGGAGATATTCCAAAGTTGTTGCATGACGTATCAAGGCGGTGTTACGTTGAATTCGGCCAAATCTTCGGGCCGTCGAGTGAGGCCATGGCGTCCACTGGATTACTGACGGGTGCTTGGCACCCCAAAATTGAGATCGAAAAACAGCTCGTGCACTCGCAACTCGAAAGGATTGTGAGCGACACTTTGTTCGCTGCAAGCAAGCGTTATCCGCAGCTGCTCCGGTATGTCGTGGAACAGGCTCTTGCAGGAAACGAAGACAATTTAAAGGAGCGAACTCTTGGCGTAGAGGTATTTCATCGGTCGCCGGATTACGACACCAACCTCGATCCTGTTGTGCGTCTCTGTGCCGCGGAAGTCAGGAAGCGGCTCGCGCAGTATTACCAGTCGCCGGCGCATGTTGGCGAACTAAGAATTGAATTGAATCCGGGATCCTATGTTCCGGTCTTCTCGCAGCCAGTACCGGATGCGCCTAGCCTCGAGTCGATTCCTGCAGAAGTGCCCTTTGAAGCGACGCCGGTCAGCCAGCCTAAAAAGGCGAGAAGAGTCTATTGGCTGGCGGGCTCGATAGCTTCCGGCGTGATCATCGTCGTGATATTGATCCTGGGCACCCGTTATTGGAAGCCGTTCGAGAGTCAAAAGTCCTCTTTGGAAAAGCAAAAGGCCGCACTCGATGAAGTTTGGGCTCCGTTGCTCACCAGCAGCAAGCCTATCCTGTTCTGTATTGGCGGAACCGAGATGTTTCTTTCCCCTCATGATTCCCCGCTCACTCAGCTCCAGAGCGGGGCCGATGACGACTCGCCTCTTCAGGCGTTGACCAGACAAGAACGACTTTGTTCCTTTTTCTGACGTGCAGATTCTTAGCAGATTCGTGTCGCTGATTGGGGCTCACGGACATGCTTTCAGGGTCCAGAATTTTCGGACGACCGTTTCCTCTCAGCTTCGGGAAGGGCCGGTTGTCCTGATTGGAGCGCTGAACAATGACTGGACATTGAACAGAACGTCCTCACTCAGGTTTCATCTGGAAGGGCCTGATGGCCCAGATCAGGTTTACTGGATCGCGGACACACAGCACCCCGAGTCACGCGCATGGCAAGTCAGCACACTGGCTCCGAGGAGCCAAGTTCTCAAAGATTATGCAATAGCCGCTCGCTTCACTGACGAGAGCACTGGCCAGGTAGTTCTGGTCGCGGCGGGAATTGCAGGCAGCGGCACCAGGGCTGCCGGTGAATTCCTGACCGATGAGACAGACCTGAAACAGTTGGCAGATGGCGCGGGCGCCGACTGGGGACAAAAGAATTTCGAAGTCGTCCTTAGCTCGCAGGTAGTCAACGGAATGCAAGGCAAACCCAAGGTGGAAGCTAAAGCATTCTGGTGAGTCACACATCGCGCGGGCCACGAAGTGTGCTCCTACCCGTCACTGCTCTCTACAATCCCTCGCCGTCTCGCACGAGCAATTGATCAGAACATCGCCATGATGAGCGCCGCCAGCTCTAACGTGATGCGCATGTGGCGAGTCCACCTGGCTTGTTTGGGAACCCGAGGTCCGGCAGACCGCTTGAGTGAATGAGGGACGTCGTTCAGCGCTGAGGCAAATCTTCGTTGCGCTTTCCGGATCGATGAAGCCGATTACTTCAAAGGCAGATGTTTGTTACCAGACGTAGCTGGCAACGACCTGAGGAGAGCCGGGCAATCCGTCAGTGACCGGAGTCTGCAGAATGATCTGCATGTTCCTCTTATCCCAATCGGGCGAGACCGACTGGAGGCCGGCCTGAAGGTACTCGGGACTGGAAACGAACTCACCCGCAGCCTGCGTGCTATAAGACTTGATTCCGGCCACAATCACAACGAATTGGCCGGTCCGCGAGTTCAGAAGCCTGGTGACAACCGCGTAGTCCTCCATGGCTCTGCCGTTCGAATCGATTTTTGAGTACCATCGCCGTCCCTTCGGGCCCTCTTCCCGTATAAGCGGTCGGTCGCCCTCATCTGACGAAGCTGAAGTGAAGATTGGACATCATTTGCATCGTCCAGCGATTGTTGAACGCTCCAATGATGACGGCAGGAGAGTTACGCAGGTCTTCGAAAGAGTAGTTGCCTCCAATTCTGACTTGATTCTTTTTCCCGATCTGGCCGAAAAGAGAAGAAAGCCGAACCGCCGTGTAGACATCCCCGGCTGCGACTCCATAGTCGGGTAACTCGACCATATCGCTCCACACGAGCTTGTCGTCAGGCTGCAGATCAGGCTTCTGACTGAGCCTTGCGAACTGGTCCAGGAACTTCTCCGGAGTCTTGGAATGCCGTTGGTAAAGCTTGACGGAAGGCAGGTAGACCGAAGGTTTGGCGAGGCAGATCAGAACAGGCTCTGGCGAGGAAAGCGCGGGAGCCCAGAACTTCTGCAATGCCGATTGGTGCGTTCTGGCGCGATAGATTGTTGACCCGATCAGCGCGAAACCGGCCAGCAGCGCGATGGCCACCGCCGACCAAACCCACAAAAGCCGCTTATGCTTCGCGGAAGAACGCATTGTTTCTGGCAACGGTGGCAATGCGACCTCGGCGGATTCCCTGGACTGTTTCCCATTCGATGGGGTGTCTCTTGAACTTCCGATCCAGACTGAAATGCCTGGGAATCTCCTGTGTGCGGCGCAGGGCTGTGCCCACTTGAACTCCGGAGTGTATGTGCCCACGCGAAGCTCGATGCGGACCGGCGAGTTGTTAGGGGCCGTCTGGTAATACTGGTCCAGTCTTCTGCGAACTTCTCCCGCCTGTACGCGAACTACAGGGTCATCTCCGGTTGCGTATCCCGCGGGGCGCTGAAAGAGGTCCACCCCTATTGTGCGTTCCTTGAGTCGTTCGTGGTTCCCCTCCAGGCGGTGCTGGACTACGTAAGAAAGAAACTGTTGGCAGCGCTTGCTTGGTTGAAAAACGGGACTGTTCAGGATCGCGTCCAGTTCACGAAGGACCGTGGCTCTTTCAACTTCATCGAAGGTGCGGGAATCGCCATCGACTCCTTCGCGCCCAATCTCCTTTGTTATCAAACCCATGGCACTCACCGGCTTCCATTTGAAAGCAGCTGCGATTGAGTGAGCCGCAGCCTATTGATCACTTACGCTCCCAGGTACAGTTGGTTGACCTTACTGTTACACCGCTGACCAAACGGCCATCTTTTCAACTCACTCCGTTTGGCCCTATCTTGCACAATCCGCGAGAAATCGTTTACCGCACAACGACCCTTCTCCACCACACTGTAATACACAGTGTCCTACTTGAAAAGCTCCTCCATGGAGCAGATGGTTGCATACCGATGCCGCAGCCGGGGAATGCTTCGCCCTCCATTCATTTGATTCCGGCAAGGTCTGTGCAGCCGAGCACCCTTGCCGGAGCCGAAGGTTGAAAGGATCGCAGAGGGGCTTTGCGTGCCGAGGAAGCGATCAAAATTTTAGGAGGCAACAATGCAAAGCAGCGCATTACGAAATCAGTTGTGCAGTCTGCTGCACATGCGGCGAGGTGGTATAGACCTCTCGTCTGGTTGTCATGTCCTAATCGCTCTCTTCTGGCGCCGTGCGCGACACGAGCCCAGATTGCAGGCACCGCCAATCATCCAGGGAACCGTGACGGATTCGACGGGCGCGGTCATTGCCAATGCGCAGCGTCACGCTCATCGACGAGACGACTACGGTAAAGCGCGAAACCCAAAGCGACGGCAGCGGCATTTATATTTTTCCGAATATTCCGGTCGGCACCTACGACCTCACCGTGTCGTCGCAGGGCTTCAAGACTTACGAGCAGAAAGGCATTGTGCTTGAGGTCGGCAGCAACATCAGCGTCAACGCCAGTCTGACCGTCGGCAGCACGGACGTCAGACGATCGAAGTTAACGCGGCGCGAGGTTCAGGCGCTGCAAACCGAGGACCCAACCTACAAGCAGACCATCGACTCGACACGAGATGGTCGAGATGCCCCTCGAATGGGCGCCACATGACAGATCTGCTGTATATCTCGGGCGGCGATCACGCCGGCATCGGGCAATGATTTTACCGGCAGCAAATATTCTTATGCGGCCATCGCAATCTCAATCGCCGGCGGCATGGGCAACTCCACGCTGTGGCGTCTGGACGGCGCCGACAACGGCGACTACATGGCCGGCGCCAATCCTCCATTCCCGTTCCCCGATGCAGTCTCCCAGTTCAGCGTGGAATCCTCCACCCTGGGCGCCCAGGACGGGATGCACGCCGGCGGAATGGTCAACGTGGTCACCCGCTCGGGGACGAATCACGTTCCATGGGATCGGGTTTGAGTTCATCCGCAATAACTTCATCGACGCAACCAGCTTCTTTGTGTTGCCCTGCGTCAACGGTGCGAAACCCCCGAGTTGCGGCAAGGACACACTTCACCAGAACCAATACGGAGGCACCATCGGCGGTCCGGTTCGGATACCGAAGCTATATAACGGCAAGGACAGGCTCTTTTTCTTCGCCGGCTTCCAGTACACCGAGTCCAAGCAGGCCTCGCTAACTCCTTCGCCTATGTGCCCACCGCAGCCAACCTGGACGGTGACTTTACGCGTCGAGGCCGGGGTGCCGACCTCAACTCCCGGGACAGGGGCGACTACCGGGACCGCGCCGAACTCCCTCTGCAGCACGAAGCTCACGCAACTTGTCGACCCAATGACCGGAATTCCCGTGCCGGGTAACGTCTACACCACGACGCCGACCTGGAATGCGCAATCGCTGGCGCTGCTGGCATACTTCCCTAAGGTTGTGCCTCTCGCCGATGGAACGGATGTTTGCGGGCACGTCCAATACTCAATCCCCAACCAGAACTTCGACAAGCAATTTATTACCAGGATCGATTACACCATCAGTTCAAACGACCACCTGTATGGACGATACATGCTGGATAGTTATCAGCTTCCCGCATACTTTTTCCCGACCAATATCGCGGTGACGACCTTCTCTGGAAACCCGGAGCAGAGAGTGCAGACCGGCACCATCGGCGAGGACCATACCTTCACCTCGAACCTGGTGAACTCCGCCCACATCGCGGTGCTGCGCCGGCTTAACCTCCGCGGATACAACCTCAGCGACATCAATGCATGCACTTTGGGCGTCAGCATCACCTGCGCCGTTCCCACCGGCCTGTATGTGAGCAACGGCGGCCAAGACCCTATCCCCAACATCGGCGGCGGCACCAACTCCTTAGCTCATTTCAACGACAATACGCTGGCGATCGACGACGACCTCACCTGGCTCCACGGGAAGCACCAGTTCGTCTTCGGCGGAGAGTATGTCCGCAACCAACTGAATATCTCCAACGCGTTTCTCAGCAATGGCCAATTCGGCTTCGGAGCAACTACAGCGCCTATGGACCGTACGGAACCCAGAAACAGTCTGCGGACAATGGGAACTACTGCGCCAGCTGCGCCAGCCAGCCAGCGCAGTTCGGCGACGGACAGCTGGACTTCCTCGAAGGAACGATGAGCGGCTTCTCGCAGTCCAAGCAACAGCAAAATGCCTTGCGCGGGCCCGTTCCCAGCCTTTACGTCCAGGACACCTTCCACGCGACCAAGCAATTTACTCTTGTTGCAGGCTTGCGCTGGGATCCGTTCTACGTGCCATACGATGTCTTCAACCGGGGGGAAGGACATTTCAGCTTCGCCGCCTTTCTGGCGAACCAGCACAGCACCGTCTATCCGACCGCCCCTGCCGGTATGTTCTTCTATGGCGACCCGGGCGTTCCCCGGAGCTTCACGCAGAGCTCGCCCAACCAGTGGGACCCGAACTTCGGGTTCACCTACGATCCGGTCGGCGACGGCAAGACCGTGCTGCGCGCAGGCGCGGAGTATATCTACGACACGCCCAACAACTTTACGATGCAGCGAAACCAGCAGAACCCACCCTTCGCGACGGCGGTCGGCCAGTCGCTCAACTCGTATATTCCGTTCTCCAACCCGTGGAGCGCTCCCAGCTGTCACCCGCGGCCCCGGCGCAGCCACTCCCACCAGCGTCCTCTCCAATCCCTTCCCCAACTGGCGCGTCGTTCGTCGGCAAACCCAGCCGCAAGCGCTGCGATCTTTCCGAACGGCGGCCAGTACATCGTGCCCGTCGCACAGTTCCATCCCGCCGTCTATGCGCAGTGGACCGCCAGCATTCAGCATGACTTCGGCCACGGCTGGATGGCGACGCTCCAGTACATTGGCAGCAAGGGGGACCATGAGGCGTGGGACTCACGCGCTCAATGCAGCCAGTCTTTATTCCAGGATGTGTCGAGCGGAACGGCCGGCCCGACCAACTGCAATGTTTCCATTAACGGCACGAATTACTGGCTGGGCGAGTTCGCCGCGAGCGCCGCGGTGCCCGCCGCCGGAGCACCCTGTTCGACTACCGGCAACGAGACGCAGCGCTCTACGCTTGATACTGATCGAACCCGGCCCAGGGCAACTTAATTGGCGCCGTCAACAGTTCGCAGTATATAAACGACGTCGCCATCTCCACCTACGAAGGCATGGTGCTCTCGGTCAACCATCGCCTGTCGTCCACCTTCAGCCTGCTTGCCAACTACACCTGGTCGAAGTGCCTGGACGAACTGGACAACCAGGGCGACGAATCCGGCGTTTCCGGTGAGACCCAAATAATCCGCGCATGGACTACGGCCCATGCGGCTTCGATTACCGGAACGTCGCAAATTTCGTCGATCGTCGCCAAGAGCGGGTTCCACTTCAACAACCGCGTTGAGAGCCTGGTCCTGAACAACTGGGAGTTCGGCGGCACTGTCGAGCATCCATACCGGTTCAGTTTTTAGTGTTACGACTGGCGCGGATGACGACTTGATCGGAAACCCGGGCAGCGATCGCGCGAGCACGCATCCCTGGGGTGCCGCTTTATGCCAAAGTTCAATTCCGGCAGGGCTCCGGCGCGGCGAACCGCCAGTACCTCAATCCAGCAGCCTTTCAGACGAATGGCGCGTACTATTCAGCGTGGGAGACGGCAACCGCAACGGCGCCAGTCTATGGAAACACCGGCCGGAACGCATTCCACGCACCTCCGTTGATTAATTTCGATGGTCAGATCAGCCGTATCTGGCAATTGCACGAGCGTTTGAACCTGGACACACGCATCGAGGCCTACAATGTCTTGAACCATCCCAGTTTTGGTTCGCCAAACGGCACCGTCACGTCGGGGAGCTTTGGCCAGATCTCGGGCACCTCCAACGGCGCCAGAGTCTTCCAGGGGGTGCTGAAGATCACCTTCTAGGCGTTTCTGGGCGGAATGTAGCTATCCGGAAAGAGATCTCCTCTTGACCACTTAACCGCAGTGCCCCGTTTCCAACTTTGGAACGGGGCACGGCTTGCTCAACACCGCGGATAAACAGATGGTTGTCGGTGCGCAAGCCTTGATCTCTCGCATTGGCGCCTGCTCCCACGGCTATTCATGGGTCATCGGTCAAAAAACCGATGAGTACAATTTCCGGAAGGCCGAGATACTTTTGCAGCGTTTCCGTTGGAGACACTTTCATCGAAGGAGCGAAGCATGACACGGCAGAAGAGGCACAGTCCTGAGCAGGTGGCGGAGCTTCTCAGGCAGATACAGGAAGGGATTACGAACGGAAAAACGATTGCGGAGAGCTGCATGGAAGCTAAGGTCTCCAAGTCGATGTACTTAAGATGGCGCAGAGAATACGGTAACGCTGGGAACGGCCACGCGCATCGACTCAGTGAACTGGAACAGGAGAATGCGAATCTGAAGCGGCTGGTCTCTGAGCTCTGCTTGCAGAAGCAGGCGCTGCGAGACATCATCGCATCGGGAGGACTATAAGAGGTAAGTACAGGTCCATGTTCAGTTCAGCCTTGCGGCGGCTTTCAATCCTTGCCACTGGTTTCTTTGTGGCTTCATCTGCCTTGTCTCTTGCGGCTCAATCGCAACAGGCTCCGCCTCGAACCATTGTCGTGGATCTCAAGGACCCGACGGGTCCAGTGGATCGCTTCTTCGATCTGTCGGTCGGGTCCGATTATCCAGGCACGCTGATTCGCGACGACAGCCAGGCGCAACTCAAGACGGCTGTCGATGAGCTTGGCTTTCGCTATATACGGTTCCACGCGATCTTTCACGACGTGTTGGGAACAGTGCGAGTCGAAGACGGGAAGACGGTCTACAACTGGTCGAAGATCGACCAGCTTTACGACGACTTGCTGGCCCGGCACATCAAGCCGTTCGTCGAACTCGGCTTCACTCCGAAGGCGCTTGCCACGTCGGAGAACAGCATCTTTTATTGGAACGGCAACACATCGCATCCGAAACCGGAAGGTTGGCGCGACCTTATCGATGCTTTCATCCGGCACATCGAAGCGCGGTACGGAAGAGACGAAGTGCGCACCTGGTTTTTCGAAGTGTGGAACGAACCCAACCTCTCCGGATTCTGGGAAGGTGGCGACCAGAAGGCATACTTCGAGCTCTACGATCTGACCTCGAAGACGATCAAGTCCATTGACCCCGCTTTGCGAGTGGGAGGGCCCGAGCACTGCCGGAGCGGCCTGGGTCCCCGAATTCCTGGCGCACGTCAAGCAAAGCGGCGCCGCCGTCGACTTCGTGACCACGCATACGTATGGCGTTCAAGGAGGCTTTCTCGATGAAGAAGGGAAAGCCGATACAAAGCTCGATCCGTCGCCGGACGCGATCATCGGCGACGTGCGGCGTGTTCGCGAGCAGATTTCGGCTTCGCCGTTTCCGGGACTTCCGCTGTACTTTACCGAGTGGAGCACAAGTTATACGCCGCGCGACTCGGTGCACGATTCCTACATCAGCGCGCCCTACATCCTGACCAAGCTCAAAGCCAGCCAGGGATTGGTGCAGGGCATGAGCTACTGGACCTACACCGATCTATTCGAAGAACCCGGACCTCCGACGGCGCCGTTTCAAGGAGGATTCGGGCTTCTGAACCCGCGAGGGCATTCGCAAGCCGGCGTACTTCGCTTACAAGTATCTTCACGCGCTCGCAGGGAGAGCAGCCTTGCTACGAGCGATTCTCAGGCGATGCTGTCTACAAGAGATGGGAACGTGACGGCCGTGATCTGGGACTTCGAACAGCCGGATCAGAAGGTGAGCAACCGGCCCTTTTATACAAAGGTGATTCCCTCGCATCCCGCGGCGCCCGTGCAATTGCGGGTTACGCATCTTGCTCCAAATGCCGCTTACCGAACTAGAGGTGCATCGGACCGGATTTCATGCGAACGATGCCTATACGGCTTACCTTGAGATGGGCTCTCCCAAGGAACTGACCGCAGCCCAGGTCGCACATCTGAATGAGTTGACGCGGGATCTTCCCGAGACCGACAAGGCCGTGCGAAGCGGCTCCGATGGCACGATTGACGTTTTCGATTCCAATGAACAGCAACGACATTGTGCTCGCCAAGCTGCGCCGCAATTGAAAGGAGCAACCTACTCTCAATGATCCGATCGACTTTCGTTGTTGCTTCTCTTGCACTGGCTTTTCGCGGTTTTGCTCAAGCTCCGCCGAGCTCCGCGCCTCCCGTTCCCGCACATCTTCCCGGCAAGGGACTTGCCCAGCACGACTTCATGTACACGCGGCGAATCGCACGACCGCCGCATCTTCATCGTGCGCCACGGTGAAATTGTATGGACTTACGACGACCCCGCAGGGAAAGGCGAAATCAGCGACGCCGTCATGCTGTCGAACGGCAATATCCTGTTCGCGCATCAATTCGGCGTCGAAATCATAACCCCGGACAAGAAAGTTGTCTGGAATTACGACGCGCCTGCGGGCAAAGAAATTCATACTGCGGTGCCGATTGGAAGCGAGCACGTGCTTTTCGTCATCAACGGCGACCCTGCCGTGGCGCGCGTGGTGAACATCGTCACCGGTGTCACGGAGCGGGAGATTGATCTTCCCACCAGGCATCCGATTAGCGTGCACGGGCAGTTCCGTCACCTCCGGCTAACCCCGAATGGAACGATGGTGATCGCCAATATGCAACTGAACAAAGTGGTGGAATACGATTTCGACGGCAACGAGTTGTGGTCGTTCCCCTGCGATTCGCCCTGGGGCGTCACGCCCCTTCCGAACGGCAACTTCTTGATCACCGACAGAGCTCGGTGTGCGCGAAATAACTCGCCGTGGCGATGCGGTGTGGACCTTCGCTCAGTCCGATGCCCCCGACTACAGGTTCTCGACGTTCCAGCAAGCCTGGCGGTTGCCGAACGGCAATACCGTCGTCAGCAACTGGGTGAACGAGTGGAACACAAAACCGGAAGATCGCACAGGCACCCTGCAGGCGCTGGAGTTGACGCCTTCGAAGGAAGTGGTTTGGGCGCTCGCATCCTGGACTCCGCCCGCCAATCTCGGCCCACTCACAACGCTTCAGTTTCTCGATGAACCTTCGGCTCCGGAGAACGTCCACTTCGGACCCATTCATTAAACGTGGCAGGGCTGGACGTCCAGTGGAGAGAATAGTTTCATGAGAATCGCATTGAAGGTCGCGCGGGTGCTCGCAACTGTATTGTTGGCTGTGCCGATTTTGTCAGTTCCGGGGCAAAGGTCGCTTCAAGCTCAACCAGCGGCCAGCCTGAACACCGCGCGCACCAGTTCCGACCCGCTGGCGGAGGGATCCGTAAATATCCATGTAGATCTCACGAAGACGGCGGGTCCCTACACGCCCATCTATCGGTGGTTCGGCTACGACGAATCGAATTACACCACCATGCCATTACGGCAAACAACTGCTCGGCGAGTTGCACGATCTCAGTCCCGTGCCGATTTATATTCGTGCACATCATCTGCTTACCTCCGGCAATGGAGTCGCGGAGCTTAAATGGAGCTCTTCGAATGTCTTCTCGCTCGATGCGAACGGAAAGCCAGTCTTTGACTTCACCATTACCGATCAGACCTTTGACGAGTTCAAGAGGGCGGGCGTGCGTCCCTTTGTCGAACTTGGTTTCATGCCCAAGGATCTGGCTTCCACAGTTCCAGGAATTACCGAGTATCAGCTTCACTATCCCAAGCCCACCATGGGCGGAGCCTCTAACAATCCGCCCAAGGATTACGCGCTCTGGGGCGAACTGGCGCGCAGATTTACGGAACATCTTGTTCAGCGCTACGGCAAAGAGGAGGTTGCGACGTGGTACTTCGAGGTATGGAATGAGCCGGACATCTCCTATTGGCATGGCACGCCGGCTGAATATTACAAGCTCTACGACTATGCTGTTGCCGGAGTTCGGGCTGCGCTGCCGAACGCGAAAGTGGGCGGTCCGGCGAGCACCGGACCCTCGAGCGAGAAGGCCGCGGCGTTCCTCGATCATTTCTTAAATCACTGCTTTCATGACAAGAGCGCGGCCACTGGCAAAGCTATTCCGCTCGACTTCATCTCCTTCCATCCCAAAGGCAGGCCGACGCTCGTGGACGGCCATGTGCAAATGGGGCTGGCCAACGAATTGAAGGCAGCCGACGCGGGTTTTCGAATTATTGCAACGTATCCTCAGTTCAGGCATCTGCCGATCGTATTGAGCGAGGCTGATCCCGAAGGTTGCGCCGCTTGCTCGATGAAGGTCAATCCGGCGAATGCGTACCGGAATGGGCCGCTCTACGCGAGCTACACTGCAGCGGCAATGAAAGCATTGTTCGATCTTCAGGATCGCGCGAAAGTGAATCTTATTTCGATGCTGTCCTGGTCCTTCGAATTCGAGGGCAAAGATTATTTTGAAGGTTTTCGCACACTTTCGACCAACGGAATCGACAAGCCAGTGCTCAATGTCTTTCGTATGGCCGGCTTGATGTCCGGTGAGCGCGTGATGACAAGCAGCACCGGGCAGGTTCCGCTCGCTGAGATCCTCAGTAGCGGAGTGCGGCAAAAGCCCGATATCGACGCCCTCGCAACCAAGACGGACCACGAAGCCGCTGTGATGCTTTGGAACTACAATGATGACGATGTGCCCGCAGCCGGTGCGGATGTGCAGGTAATGGTCACGGGAATCCCCGCCGGGGTGAAGAGAGTGCTGTTGGAACACTATCGAATCGATGACACACACAGCAACTCCTACACTGTATGGAAGGCGATGGGATCTCCACAGTCACCTACTCCCGAACAGTACGCGGAACTGAAAGCAGCAGGACAACTGCAGCTTCTAAGTTCGCCGGAGTGGCTTGACGTGCGCCAGGGGAAGGTCACGATCGACGCTAGCCTCCCGAGGCAGGCGACTTCGCTGATGCGCCTGATTTGGTGACCGACCGGCTGTTGAGAGAAGCAGGGCGGATGAAGGCACCACGCACGACTCGAGCCGGATCGCCCGGAGCACAGTGGTATTTTGTCGCGCTGGTGACGGCGGCGATTGCCATCAGCTACTTCGACCGGCAGACCTTGCCTGTGGCGATCTCAGCGATCGAGCGGGCGATTCCGCTCAACAATCAACAGTTCTCGTGGCTGCAGTTTGCGTTTTTGATACCGTATGCCCTGTTGTATGCGGGCGGCGGCCGGTTGCTGGATGTCCTGGGCACGCGAAAAGGCTTCATCCTGATCATGCTGTGGTGGTCGGGGGCCTGCGCTCTGCATGGACTGGCCACGAGCTTCGGGATTTTGCTCGCAGCGCGCTGCCTGCTGGGAATGGGCGAAGGGGGAGCATTTCCGGCAGCGACCCGAGTTGTCGCGGAGTGGGTTCCGCTCGACCGGCGATCGACGGCGATGGGGATCATCAATGCGGGGACGGCGGTAGGGTCGGTGCTGGCGCCGCCGTTGATCGGCTTGGTGCTCATGACGAGCGGCTGGAGGATGGTGTTCTTCGCCGCGGGCGCCGCGGGGTTGGCCTGGGTCGCCTGGTGGTATGCCAGCTATCGGGAAAGCAACGCCGCCTCCGCGGCCACACTCGATGCACGGCTGGTTGCGCGAGAGTTGTCCTTTCTCGAATATGGTGAGGATGCGCAGGGTTCAGGTGCTGGTCTTCGCCAAGTTCATGAGCGATTCAGCCTGGTACTTCTACCTCTTCTGGCTGCCGAAGTATCTCTACGATGTGCGCGGGTTCGATGTGAAGCATGTGAGCTACTATGCCTGGATTCCGTATGCCGCATCGGGGCTGGGGAGCTTTCTGGGAGGATGGCTGTCGAGCGCGCTTCTAAGCCGGGGGCGGTCGCTCGATTTCTCAAGGAAGTTTGTGCTGGGCCTGAGCGCGTTGTTTATGCCGGTGGTGATGCTGGTGCCGCATGTGCCGGTGGGATGGGCGTTGGTGCTGTTCAGCATTGCGTTTTTTTGCCAGCAGTCGTGGTCCGGATTGATCATGACGCTTCCCGCGGATATCTTTCCTCTTTCGGCGGTTGGATCGGTGGCTGGGCTGATTGGATTTGGCGGAGGCATTGGGGGAGCGATCTTCGCGATCGTCGCGGGATTCCTGCTCGGCCATGGATTTGGATATGGCACGCTGTTTATCGTTGTCAGGAACTTTTCACCTCATCGGATTCGCGGCCATTCTGCTCCTGGGGGGCAGATTGCAACCGCTGAAGACCACAGACCTGATTGAGAGAGTGAGCCACTGATGAAGATCACCGAAGTACGCACGCGCGTCGTTCAATGGGAGGGCAAGACTACGCCGCTGCCCCCTCACTTTTGCACCAATCCGATGGACCTGGTCATGTTCCGCGAAGCTTCCATGGGAAACTTCGCATTCCACGGCTGGGTGCTGGTGGAGATATTCACGGACGCCGGCCTGGTTGGACTGGGCAATGCGGCGCTTTCGCCGCTGGTGACGAAGGCTTGCATCGATACCTATCTGAAGCCGCTGCTGCTGGGCGCGGACCCGTGGGACATCGAGTATCTGTGGCAGCAGATGTACCGGAGGACGATGGCGTTTGGGCGCAAAGGCGTGGGGATGACGGCGATCAGCGCGGTCGATATTGCGCTGTGGGACTTGCTGGGGAAATCCGCGAAGCAGCCGGTGTACCGCTTGCTTGGAGGACGCACAAAGAAACGCATTCCGGTGTATGCGAGCCGCCTCTACAGCATGCCGCTGGATGAGCTGCGCGTGGAAGCGCAGCGCTACAAGGACGAAGGGTACAAGGCGATGAAGCTGCGCTTCGGCTGGGGGCCGGTGGATGGCGCGGAGGGGATGCAGCGCAATGTCGAGCTGGTGCGGACGGTTCGCGAGGTGGTAGGCGACGGCGTCGATGTGATGGCGGATGCGTACATGGGCTGGACGCTCGACTATGCGAAGCGCATGCTGCCGCTGCTGGAGCCGTTTCATCTTCGTTGGCTGGAAGAACCGGTGATCCCGGACGATACGCGCGGCTACAAGGAGCTGAAGGCATACGGGCGCGTTCCGATTGCCGGCGGAGAGCATGAGTTTACGGTCTTCGGATTCCGCGATCTGCTGGAGGCGAACGCACTCGACTATATTCAGTTCGACACCAACCGGGTAGGAGGGATCAGCCAGGCGCGCAAGATTGCCGCACTGGCCGAGGCGTACCAGGTTCCGGTGATTCCGCACGCGGGGCAGATGCATAACTACCACGTGGTGATGGCCAGCCTGAACTCGCCGATGGCGGAGTTCTTTCCCAAGGTGGACGTTGAAGTGGGAAATGAGTTGTTCTGGTATATCTTCGACGGCGAGCCGGTTCCGGTGGATGGTTATATCGATCTCGATGAGAACACGCCGGGACTTGGCCTGACGGTAAACGAAGAGTCGCTCAAGCGCTTCACGATCATCGAGTAGGAGAAGCACGCGCATGATTCATCTGGTGCAGATCGGCAACGGTTCGTCGCGCCGCGTCGCGGTGGTGGAGGAGCCGCACCTTCGTTGCCTCACTGAAGTGCAGAGCGTCTACGAACTGGCGCAGCGCTGTCTGGAGCGCGGCGGCAGGCTGAGCGAGCTGGCGCTTGCGCTCGCACAGGGCGAGACGCTGGACTACGACGCGGTCTATGCCGGGACGTCCGAGTGGCGTCTGCTCGCGCCGATCGATGTGCCGGGAGAGCCTTCGCGGCTGATGGTCGCGGGCACGGGCCTCACGCATCTGGGAAGCGCGAAGGACAGGCAGGCAATGCACGAGGGCCGGAAGATCAAAGAGGCTGCTGAACCGGTAACGGACAGCATGCGGATGTTTCAGTGGGGCGTGGAGGGCGGGCGGCCGCGCCGGGAGAGATTGGCATTGCGCCGGAGTGGTTCTACAAGGGCAACTGGGGCAATCTTGCGCGGGCCATTTGAGCCACTGACGGTGCCGGCATATGCGGAGGATGGCGGCGAAGAGGCGGAGATTGCGGGAATCTACATCATCGGCGAAGACGGCGCGCCGTATCGCATCGGCATGGTTGCGGGCAATGAGTTCTCCGATCACAAATTCGAGAAGCGCAATTACCTGAATCTCGCGGGATCGAAGTTGCGGACATGCAGCGTCGGGCCCGAGCTTGTGGTTGGCGCAGAGTTTCAGTCGGTTGCCGGTGAAGTGCGAATCCAGCGCGGAACGGAGACGATCTGGTCGAAGAAGGTAGAGACAGGCGAGGAGAATATGTGTCACAGCCTGGCCAATCTGGAGCATCATCACTTCAAGTTTGAGAGTCACCGGCAGCCGGGCGACGTGCATGTGCATTTCTTCGGCGCACATTCATTGAGTTTTGGCGATGGAATCGAGTTGCAGGATGGAGACTGGATGGAAGTGCGGTACGACGGATTCGGGCGTGCGCTGCGCAATCCGATCCGCATCGAGACAAAAGGCCGCGGACCGTTTCGTGGCAGTGCGGCCGCTTGAATGAGGACGAGCGAAGAGGAGAACTGTTCTTGTGAGTGAGACTGTAGCGATACTGGGACTTGGCACGATGGGCGGCGGCATGGCGGCGAACCTGCTGAAGGCGGGATTTTCGCTGACGGTGTATAACCGCACGGCGGCGAAGGCGAAGGCCCTCGCGGAGGAAGGAGCGCGGCTTGCATCGACGCCGGCGCGAAGCTGTCAAGGGAGCGTCGATTGTCATCGGAATGCTGGCGGACGACACGGCTTCGCGCGAAGTTTGGGCGGGCAGAAATGGAGCACTCGAAGGCGTTCGACACGGCGCCATCCTGATTGAATCGAGCACAGTGAGCCCGGCGTGGATCGCGGAACTGGCTCAGCTTGCGTCGGCGCACGGAGCGGAGCTCCTGGACGCTCCGGTGACCGGGAGCCGGACGCAGGCCGCGGCCGGCCAGCTTACGTTCCTCGTGGGCGGAAGCGACCGGGCGCTCGAAGCCGCAACGCCGGTGCTAAAGGCGATGAGCAAAGAGATCGTTCACCTGGGGCCAGTTGGGAGCGGGGCGAAGATGAAGTTGATCAATAACTTTCTCTGCGGGGTGCAGGTCGCTTCATTGGCGGAAGGGCTTACGTGGATTGAGCGCAGCGGACTCGACCGCGATAAGGCGCTATCTATACTGAAGAACGGTGCGCCAGGCAGCCCGCTGCTTGGGGCCATCGCGGAGCGGATGGCAAGCCATAATTACGCGGTGAATTTTCTGCTAAGACTGATGACAAAAGATCTGGCCTACGCGGAGTCCGAGGCGTCAGGCTGCGGCGTCCATTTGAAGACGTCCGAGGCTGCGAGGAGCCTGTTTGAATCCGCTATCGCGAAGGGCTTCGGCGAAGAGGATATGGCATCGGTGATCGAGCCGCTGCGTGATCGGTGAGATGCGCGTGTCTTTCGCCAAAATTCCATTTCGTATGCTGTGGAGACTTTTGTGGGGACTCAAGAGGGAAATCCAGAGAAAATGAGAGTGCTCATTCGCTTGTATGCATACACTAAGTTGCAGATTGCAAGAGAGTAAGGTTAACGAAGGTAAATGGGAGCGAAAGGCGGCGCCCGTCTGTTAACTGAAGGGTTGCAGGTTCGAGTCCTACCTGAGGAGCCAAATCCCAATCAAATAACTTAGAGAAACTGTCGCCGCAGCCCGCCTGCGAATGGGGGTGGATTTTGTGGGGACCCGGAAGGCTGTTCTGCCGATTCGGATGTATTCGATTTTTCCCCTCCCACAACATTGGGCCGAGCCAGGCAAAGTGGAATTCCGGCGAATATGAATATGATCTTCAGCGCCCAGCGACTCAAGCTGAAACTTCCTCACCTTCGCACTGCTTATGTCATCTTTTTGCCGCTCTTAACTCAACGCAATTTTGACCGCCATTCCGTAGCTATTGGCCCCTGGCGATCCATAAGCCAACTGGAAATGCAATGCGTCGGCGTCCTGCGTCCACTTGACGTGGCTCATCCGAACCCAGCAAGCGTGACATTCTGGACCTTGCCCGGGTTGATCTTGCTCGACAATCCCAGAGACGCGATCTGCGCATGCCGATCGGGCCATCCCATGAAGATCGCGTAGATCACGTTGTTGGCCTTGTTGCGCGTGAAGCGGATGTCTTTGCTTCCCATGGCGCTGATGCTGGCGCCCTGGAACGGTCCGCTCGTGACCGAATTCGGCCCTTCGCCGTAAACCGTCCATGGCCGTGTCTCGAAGATGGCCTCGCCGTTTACTTTCAGCCATGCCGCAATTTCATCGAGGACTGCGATCTCTTTGCTGTCGATGGTGCCGTCAGGTTTGCCGGGGACGTTGAGAATAAACGTGCCGTTCTTGCTCACTGTGTCGACGAGCCAATGAATAGCATCGCGCGGCGGTAGATAGCCGCCGAATGCACCGGGACCATCGAAGAGGCTGCGCCGGTAATGCCACTCGCCGATGCAGGTTTCAGACTGCCAGGCGTAGGGCATGATGCCGCTGGTCAAGCCGCGCTCGTAATCAGCCACCACTGCCTTGGCGAGCTTGTCGGGAATGTGCTTGCCATTCAGCACCGCTTCCATTTTGCCGCGCGGTCTTCAGATTGTGGTTGTAAAAATACGCACCGATGTTCATGCCGCCCCAGCCCAGCGGGAGCAGGTCATTGTCGAAGTAAAGCAGGTCGGGATCGTGCTGATCGATCAGGTCGCGCGTGCGGTCGTAGAAGTGCTTTACGTAGGATGCATCGGGCAGTGCGTCATTGGGATGCTTCACGCCGTAGAGCATCTGCGGATCGAGACCATCCCACCACTGGCCTTTGCCCTCGGCCTTGGTCATGCGCCCGTCATACGGCACGCCAGCCCGCGGGCCGTTCTTGTCGGCGCCGTGCGATGTCTGGAACCACCACCAGTTGCGCGCCTGGTGGACCGTTACGCCGAAGCGGAGCCCCTGTTTGCGCGCAGCAGCGGCCCACTCTCCGACCACGTCGCGATGCGGCCCATGATTTACGGCGTTCCAAGGCTGATGCTTTGATCCCCAAGCAGTCAAACCCGTCATGGTGATTGGCGAGGGAGATGAACAGGCGCGCTCCGGCATTTTTGTACCGTTCGATCAGGGCTTCTGGTTGCCAATTGAGGAGCGTCCACTGCGCGCAGAGATCCTTGTAGCCGAACTCAGATGGATGGCCGTAGGTTTGCTTCTGGAAATCGTAGTCAGAGGAGCCTTCGGTATACATCAGGCGCGCGTACCAGTCGCCGTGCTCGGGAACGCACTGCGGGCTCCAGTGCGCCCAGATGCCGAACTTGGCGTCGCGATACCATTCGGGAGCGTCGTATTCGAGCAGTGAATCCCAATTCGCCTGGTAGGGCCCGTCGCCGTTGAGGCCTTCGATCGGGGCCTGCATGGGGACGCCGTCCCAGGATCCGCCGGGCAACTCGGGTGGCTGGCCCCATTCGGTCGGAGACCAGTCGACATCGCTCAGCTTCTTCTCAACGATCTTGCCATCGACGAGCGCATAGAAGACGCGGTCCTTTTCGGGAGTGGCGCAGAATTCTTCGTATGTCTGACGGAGTTGATTGAAGCCGGCAGGAGCACCCGCCTGCGACCGAGCCTTCATGGGTATGGCGTTGGCCGCGGCAGCGGCAGCAATCAACTGGCAAAATTCTCTTCGTTGCATCATGAACAGCTCCTTTTGGCTTCCGGTGCGGCCGCGCTTGAACCGGCAATCGTATTGGCCTGATCACACTATCGTTTTTGAATTTTCAAGGGAATCTCTGAGACGCTTCTCTGACTTGTCATTCCAGTACCCGCAATCGAGCTCAAGAAAAACCGAAGTATAGGGAAGGGCAAAGGTCGATTTGAAAATGGCAATTTTGAAAACCTTTGCGTTCTGGTCGAGCTTTGCGATGATTTGCTCGTGAGGGAGTATGCGCACATTCTGCCCGCTTAAGACGCGATCGATTGCCTTTCGAATATCGGCAACGCCGGGGGCGTCGTTTTCCAGAAACCCGTTCGAGTTCGGCATCCAAATAAATGTTGGCGCGAACGTGATCGGACTGGTTGATCAGGCGGACAATCTTCTCGAGAAGCACGATATGATCTTCGGCGGTCAGGTAAGTTTCGATGCCAGGATTCGACTGCGCGGGATAGGCCGAATCGGCGACCACGATCCAATTGCGATGGCCAAAAACGGGGACCAGATGTTTCAGCTTTCGTTCCCAGCGCATGGGAAAGGGAGCGGCATGGGCGCCAGCGAAGGCAAAGACGGCGACGGCGACATAGCAGAACGAGCGGAACAATCATGCTGACCGCCATGCTTTTCGTTTCCTGATATACGAGCCCCATCAGCGGCGTGAACAGAGCGCCGCCGATGATGGCCATGACGATGAGCGATGCGCCCTCCTTGGTGTGCTCGCCGAGGCCCTTGATGCCGAGAGCAAAGATCGTGGGGAACATGATGGACATGAAGAAGCTGGTGAGCAGAACGGCGACGAGCCCGCCCCATCCCGGCCGCAGAATTCCGATCATGACCAGCAGAATGTTGATAATCGCGAAGACGCCAAGCATCATGTCGGGGCGAAAGCGCTTCATGACGTAGCTTGAGGAGAATCGGCCGATGGCGAAGGCCGCCAGCGTAGTGGTGAGCAGATAACCAGCCAAGCTTCTCGTGGATGTGCGTGTAGTCTTCAGCGTACTGGATGAAATAGCTCCAGGTGCCGACCTGCGCGCCCACGTAGCAGAACTGGGCGAAGACCGCGGAAAGAAAATGGGGATAACGCAGAAGCGTGAGATAACCGCCGGACCGGCGGCCACTGGCGCCGGCGGAATCGCCCTCGATCTTTGGGAACGTGGTGCGGAATATGAGGAAGGCCCACACCAGGACAACCACGCCCAGCACCAGGTAGGGCGCGAGCACGCGAAGGGTTTCGTGATCTAGAAATGCGTCGTATGTGCCCTGCGCCTTCATGCGCGCAATGTCGCCGGCGTCTGGTTCCTTTCCCGAGAAGATGAAAACTGTTCCGATTAGAACCCCGGTGATGGAGCCGAGTGGATTGAAGGCCTGCGAGAAGTTGAGTCTTCTGACTGAAGTGGCTGGATCGCCGAGTTGAGCGATGAGCGGGTTGGAGCCGGTTTCAAGAAAACCGAGGCCGCTGGCGATGACGAACAAAGCGAAGAGGAAGAGCGGGTAGCTTCTGGCCATTGAAGCCGGATAGAACAGAAATGTGCCAGTGGCGTAGAGGATGAGCCCGGTAAGAAGTCCAGTCTTGTATCCGAAGCGGCGCATGACGAGAGCCGCGGGGATAGCAAGCAAAAAGTAACCGAAATAAAAGGCGGATTGCACCAGGCCAGCTTCGAGACGGCTGATCTCGAAGGACTTCATGAACTGGCGGATGAGCACGTCATTGAGGTTGTTGGGGATGGCCCAGAGAAAAAACAGGCCTGTAACGAGAAAGAAAGCGACCTTTCCATTGCGAGGAAGCAGTGGTGCGTCCGATTGCGGTGCGGAGTTGGGATCAGGCGGGAGCATGGGCATGCGCTAATCCTCCCCCATGCAGACTGCCACTTTGCCGCAGCGACCGGAAGCCATCAATCGGTAGGCTTCACTGGCTTGGTCGAGGGGGAATCGGTGGGTGACGATGTCTTGCGGATGCAGGTTCCAGCGGACCAGGCGCTCGACCAGTTCTTCCATCAGCCAGGTGGAAGTAACCCATGATCCGTAGATGGTTTTCTGATCGTGAATGATGTCGGGAGAAGGATCGAAGGAAACCGTGCCGCCCTCGCCGACCATGACCATCCTGCCCCATTTTCGAGTGGCGCGAATAGCGGCGGCGCGCGCTTCTGCGTTGCCCGAGCAATCAATCGCACGTTCCACGCCATGGCCGCCGGTTAGATCGCGAACTTCATTTGCATTGCTCGGGCCAGCGGCGAGCACGGTGTCGCAAAGGCCGAGGTTCAGCGCATAGTCGCGGCGTTCTGGAGAAATATCGATGCCAATGATTTTTTCGGCGCCGAGCTTGCGGCAGAGCGCACCCGCTGCCAGTCCCACCGGTCCCAGCCCGGTGATCAACACCGCATGATTGCCGTCGATTCCCACCTTTTGCAGAGCTTCATACACGGTGCCGAAGCCACATGCCACCTGCGCGCCATCAAGATAGGTGAGAGTGTCTGGAAGAGAAATCAAATCCTTCTCCTCGGCGAGCAAATATTCAGCCATGCCGCCATCCCGCTGCCATCCATAGGCTCGGCGATAGGTCGAACTTGTGCACGAGATCATATATCCGCGGCGGCAATCGTTGCACAATCCGCAGCCAGAGATGTGATAGACGATTACTCGATCTCCAACCTTGAATCGGCGGCAGCCCGGGCCAGCTTCAACGATAAGCCCCGCGGGCTCGTGCCCGGCGATGACGCCCTGGTAGCCTTCCGGGCCTTTGCCCAGATGTTCGTGATAGATGGCGCGAATATCGGAGCCGCAAATTGTGGAGGCTTTGACGGCGAGGAGCACTTCGCCGTGTCCTGGCTGAGGGACGGGAACTTCTCTGATTTCGACCGTACTGTTTCCCGGGAGGAACGCCGCTTTCATCATCTTGCTCATTTCGATTGCCCTTTGTTTGCGGCGCATTTGGTTCCAGCGTCTGAATGTTCGGTCGTGCCGGCAATTTCGGTTTCCGCCGGCATAAGAAACAGAGGCCCGCAGAAATCGGCTCGCATGTTACGGAGGTGTAATCGTTCCATCAATGTCCCAGAGATCCTCCCAGGATTGATTGTCCTTCCAGAGGAAGACCTGGCCTTTGATCAATCGGCAGTTGCGGTCGAGTTTCTCGATTGCGCCCATATCCTCCGGGCTCAGCGGCTGGCTGACGACCCCAGCCAGATTGCCAAGCAGATTACTCGGGTTCGCCGAAAACGGAATAGGAATCTGCCCGCGCTGGATTGCCCACTTGATGCACACAATGGCCGGGTGCACGCCAAGCCTCCGCGCGATGCTCGCAAATTACCGGATCTTCGGTGGGCGATGTGTCCTCGGGCGTGCGGTCGCGATCCGGGCGCGCTGGCGAGCCCAGCGGCGAGTAACCGACCGGCTGAATCCCCCTGTCGACCAGGTAACGAAAGAACTCGGGCTGCTGAAAGTGCGGATGAAGCTCCATTTCGTTCACGGCCGGCTTGATACGCGCGTCGCGCAGCAGCAGATCCATCTTGGGGATTGTCATGTTCGAGGTGCCGATGTGGCGCACGAGACCGCGATCGACCAGCTCCTCCATCTTGCGCCAGGTGCGCATGAAGTTCTCATGGATGTAGGGCACAGCATGCGGATTGCGAACGCAGTACATCGCAGCCGGGAGGGTGATGATTGGGAAAAGGCCAGTGAACCAGATACAGATCGAGATAATCGAGTTGCAAGTCGGCGAGCGACTTGAGGCAGGAGGGGATCACTTCATTTTCGCTGTGCTTGTCGTTCCACAGCTTAGAGGTGATCCAGAGTTCTTCGCGGCGCAATTGGCCCCGAAGCAACTCCGTGAAGATGCGGCCGATGCGGTCCTCGTTGCCGTACACCGAGGCGCAATCGAAGTGGCGATACCCGATGCGGGCGGCGTATCGTACCGCTTCGGCCACGGCACATCGTGACGAAACATGGTCTGAACCGAATGTTCCCAGGCCAATCGACGGGCATCCTGGCGCCCGAAGCCAAGGTCTTTGCCGGAATCAGCGAAGGATCGATGCTCTCGTCTATGTGAACTCTGGCACATGGGAACTTCGGCACAGGGGTCGGAGGCTGGCATTTTCCTGACTCGGAATTTCTTTCGTAATCGGTAACTTAAACGATAAAATCGTATACGGATACGATTTGTTGTCAAGGCGGGTCATTTGAACCGCCTGAGTGTGTTGCAAGATAACAGGAGGCCCCCTTAATTTGGCCGGCGTCGATCGGGTAAAGTTGGCATGGTGAAGCAAGAAACCATGCCTGAAGTGGGCGAACGGGTGAAGAAATCGGCCTTTTCTAACGGAGTTGATTCGAACTATGACAATCCGCCTGAAAGATATTGCGAACGAGCTGGGTCTTTCCGTGGTCACCATTTCAAAGGTTCTGCGCGACCATCCAGATATCGGAGCCGAAACGCGCAAGCGCGTTTTGAAGAGAATGCGGGAGCTGAATTACCAGCCCAATCTGGCCGCCCGCTCGCTTGTGACTGGGCGGACGTGGACACTCGGACTGGTGGTTCCCGACCTGTTGCACCCATTCTTCGCCGATGTTGCCAAAGCCATTTCGTCGGAGACGCGAAAGCAGGGATACAGCCTCTTCATCTCATCGTCTGACGAGGACCCGAACCTCGAAGTACGAGAAATCAAGCAAATGCTGGCGAGACGCGTGGACGTAATCATCGTGGCATCGGCGCAGAGATCGGTGGAGTGTTTTCGCCTGATCGAAGAACAAAAGACGCCGTACATTCTGATCGACCGACGATTCCCGGGGCTCGACGCGAATTTCGTGGGTGTGGATGACGAAGCAGTCGGTTTGCTTGCCACATCCCACTTGATCGAGCAAGGATGCCGGCGGGTGGCTCACATCCGCGGCCCCGAAGTGAGCACGGCGATCGGACGACTCGACGGCTATAGGCAGGCGCTCGCGCAGAATCATCTGATCCCTTTGCCAGGCCATATTGTTTCACTGGGCACATCGGGCGACCATCGAGGGGAGAAGGGGGGATACGAGGCCGCCAAACGCATGCTTAGCGTGGACCCGCGGCCGGACGGGATATTTTGTTTTAACGATCCTTCCGCGCTGGGAGCGATGCGGGCGATTTTGGATGCGGGACTTCGCATTCCGGAGGATGTGGCAGTGGTTGGTTGCGGCAATCTTTCATACTCGGATTTTCTTCGGGTACCGCTGACGTCTGTCGATCAAGGAAGCGAGAGCATTGGAAAGTTGACAGCCGATCTTGCGATGAAAATTGCGCGGAAAAAAGGGCCTGCCAAAGCGAAAAGGGAACTAATCACTCCACACATCGTGACTCGCGCTTCGAGCCTTCGGCGCCCGCGCGCCCCAGAGTCTTCACGGTGATGACAAGCACCTGGGCAAAAACCGGATTCTTCTCGTGTGCAGCCAGGGCGAAAGCCAGTCGATCTTACCAAGAATAGACCGCAACGACCTCAGCCGGGATCGCGGTGTCGCCATCGATCCGGAATCAGCCGCGGATCGCAAGGTGGAATATGACGGCAAATCGATGACCGTTAACCTTGGAGGCGGCAGATAGTCGCTAATCCGGCAAAAAAATGACTGAACCAACTGTGCGCGGACGCGCTCGCGTCATCGCAGTTCGCCAGCGGGCTACAATCTCCGTGGAAGGATTATGCGGCCGGTTCCTGGGGGTCGGGAGTGGAATCGATCCCTGCGTAGTTTGCCAGGTTCTGGCAACTGTTGACGACTAATGTTGAGCCGCGCATTCTCACAAGGTCATGGACTCTGAAGTCAGTCAGCGTGCGACTTACCGTTTCGCGCGATGCCCCAATGCACTCGCCGATTTCGCGGTGCGTCAGCACAAACCGGATCTGGATTCCTTCCGCTGTCCGTTGGCCCTCTCTACACCATTCGAGCAGGAGCAGAGCGAGTCTCGCGGTCGCTGTGGAAGTGAGGCCGAGGATGCGCAATCTCTCGCGGGCCCGCGCAAGATCGGCACATAACTCACGCGCCACATTTTGGCCGGCGACCGGATGGCGGGAGATAAACGCAAGAAAATCCCGGCGCTGGAGCGACGCGATTCTGCAGGGGTACATGGACTGCGCCCGAATTTCGGAGGACTCACCGGAAAGGGCGGAAGTGAGCCCTAAAGTATCGCCTGCCCCGGCGACCTCAAGCAGCAGTCGCTTGCCGTCGGAGGAATTCATGGAGATATTTACTTCACCTTCCAGCAAGAAAAGAATGCGGGATGGTTCCTGCGCCTCGCTGATGAGAACTGTTGAGCCAGGGCAGCGGAAATGGGTTGCCAGGGCTGCGAAGTCGCGCTGGGCTTCGGCGGGTAGGTCTCTAAAGAATCCCCCCGTGCCGCAAGGCCCGCGGTCGTCGCCCTGGTTCAACGCAGGGGGGACCGGCATTCGGAACTCCCTGCGAAAAGGTGTTTCACCATTTCGAGGTCTCGTTTCGGCGAAGTCGCTCTCATAGCGATCGGCCTGAAACGCATTACTGTTCTGGTGACGAATTAGTTGCAAGGCTCGCATTGTTTCCCCCAAAATTCTCAATTCGAACTGGTCAGTTGTTTCCAGCGCTCTGGAATCGGCTTCACCAGCGATCATTTTCAAGTCGCTGGAATCTCAAATCGCCAAGTCCGTGGGAGCCGCCTTGTTGCTGGATACCATTCGTTCTCAGAATTCCGGGGAAACAATTGTGTGACAGGTTGCTGGGACCTTGAAGCCGCGACCGCTGATTTGAAATTGCCAGCGCCGCAGCCACCTATGCCGCAAATACAGCCGTAGCTTGACTCTGCCCATGTGCTCTCGTGCGTTCGCCCATCAATTCGCGAATGCTCCTGAGCAGACTGGCCGGATCGTTTCTGATCGTTGCATCCGCAAAGCTATCGCACTCTGTTGAAGAGTCTGTAACCGAAACCACAGGCGTGCGCGAACCGGATGCTCGAATCAGGAATGTAAATCTTTCCCGGCTATCGATTGGGATGGAATTGCCCAGGAGGACCAAATCGAAATCGCCTTCCCTGAGATGGGCGATGGCTTCATTGATGGATTTAATGGGCGTAACGAAGTATCCAGCTGATTGCCAGACTGACCTTTGACCGGCCACCAGCGAATCCAAGCCGAGGGCAAGGATAACCGTAAAGGACATGAGGACCTCCAGAGTGGATCCGCGATTCCTGAGCAGTCCGCGGAAAAATAGAACAGGTAATGCTTTGATATCCACTTCTTGGGATAGTTTCTGTTCACTTTTGCACACTTCTAATTTTTTTGAGGGTCGGGGTTTGACTGATTGAATTGTGCGTCGACCTCATGACGCCCAGGAAGTATGCCCGAATGGACAAGCAATTGGGATGGGGCCGGGAAATTTCAATAAGAGACTATCCATCAACAACTTAGAGCCGCCTTGAGTCTCATTAAACTGGCCAATTTTTCCGGCTTCCGACGCTAGTCCATAAATGCCTGGTTTTAGTGGAGCGCTTCGTTCGAGCTACAAGCGGCAAACTGGTAGTGAGGCTGTATTGTTTATCCAATTGATTCATACATAACGCCGCTGATGGCGGAAGCAGGGGAAAAAGCATGAAGCAGGGGAAGGTGAGCACGGCAAAGCCGCTGACGACGAATAAGCACTTAATCCGCTGGGTGGAGAAGATGGCGGAGCTGACGCGGCCGGCTGCGATCCACTGGGTGGATGGAAGCCAGAAGGAGTACGACCGGCTGTGCGATGAGATGGTGGCATCGGGAACATTCATCCGGCTGAACCAGAAGAAGTGGCCGGGATGCTTTGCCGCGCGCTCCGATCCGCGCGACGTTGCACGCGTGGAGGACCGCACATTCATTTGCTCGTACGCGAAGGACAATGCAGGGCCGACCAACAACTGGGTCGAGCCATACGAGATGCGCAAGAAGCTCAAGGGGCTATTCAACGGAGCCATGCGCGGGCGGACGATGTATGTGCTGGCGTTCAGCATGGGGCCGGTGGGCTCGCCGATGTCGCGCATCGGAGTGCAACTGACCGATTCGCCCTATGCAGTAGTGAATATGCGCATCATGACGCGGATTGGGTTGCCGGTGCTGGCCGAGATTGACCGCGGCTCGGCGCGCGTAGTGCCGTGCATGCACTCGGTGGGGGCGCCGCTCGCGTCGGGACAGAAGGATGTGCCGTGGCCGTGCAACGACGAAAAGTACATTGCGCACTTTCCTGAGACGCGCGAGATCTGGAGCTACGGATCGGGGTACGGCGGAAACGCGCTGCTGGGAAAGAAATGCTTTGCGCTGCGCATTGCCTCGAACATTGCGCGCGATGAAGGCTGGATGGCGGAGCACATGCTGATTGTGGGGGTGGAGTCGCCGCAGGGCGAAAAGACGTATGTGGCGGCGGCGTTTCCGTCGGCTTGCGGCAAGACCAACTTTGCGATGCTGGTGCCGCCGAAGGCGCTGGGCGACTGGAAGGTGACGACCGTCGGCGACGACATTGCGTGGATCAAGCCGGATGCGAATGGGCAATTGCGCGCTATCAATCCTGAGACGGGATTTTTTGGAGTTGCGGTGGGCACGAGCGCAAAGACCAATCCCAACGCGATGGCGACGCTGCGCCGGAACACTATTTTTACCAACGTGGCTTTGACGCCTGATGGCGGCGTGTGGTGGGAGGGAATGACGGACGAGCCTCCGGCTGAGTGCACGGATTGGCGAGGCGAGCGCTGGACGCCGGAGATAGGGAAGCAGACCGGGGCCAAGGCGGCGCATCCGAATGGGAGATTCACCGCGCCAGCTTCGCAGTGTCCGTCGATCGATGCGGCGTGGGAAGATCCGGCGGGCGTGCCGATTGGGGCGTTCATTTTTGGCGGGCGGCGATCGACGACGATGCCGCTGGTGTATCAGGCTTTCAATTGGAGCGCCGGCGTGTACAGTGGCGCCACGATGGGATCGGAGACGACGGCGGCGGCGAGCGGGGCTGTGGGGCTGGTGCGACGCGATCCCATGGCGATGCTGCCGTTTTGCGGCTATCACATGGGCGATTATTTCCGGCACTGGATCAAAATGCAGCGCTCGCTGAGCAAGACGCCGCGGATTTTTAATGTGAATTGGTTTCGCAAGGGCGAGGACGGGAAATTTCTGTGGCCGGGATTCAGCGAAAACATGCGGGTGCTGAAGTGGATCGTGGACCGGGTGCATGGGCGCGCGCAGGGCAAGGAGTCGCCCATCGGATGGACGCCCTATTACGAGGATATGGAATGGAAGGGGCTCAAGATCTCACGAGCGCAGTTTGAGCAGATGCAGGATGTGAATCGCGCAGCCTGGCGCAAGGAGCTCATCGGCCACGAAGAGCTGTTTATTGACCTGCACGACCACCTGCCGCCGGAGATGATTTACGAACGCGAACTGTTGATTTGCAGGATGTGAGCGGACGCGAATCGGGGATTCGGTGGGAGGGAAATTTCAGCTTGCAGCCGGGGAGCGCTCGACCACGGGACGGAAGCCGAGCTGCAAAAAGAAATCGACGAGGAAAGCTGTGGTTTCGTCGCTGGTGAATGGCGCGGCGCGAAGCAAGAGATCAAGATTGGTCGCGGCGCCGGCGGCGAGGCTTTCTGGCGAGGCGGCGATGGCGATGCATTTCTCGCGCCGGTTGGTGCAACTGGCGAGATCGGCGATGGATTGGTGGACTGTTGGGGTGGCGATGACGGTGCGCGGCGGCGCCATGCGGTCCAACAGCCAGAAAATTTCGAGCTTGGACTCGAGCTCGTCGGGCACGCAGTCGATGACTAGGTCAGCGTCGCGGACGGCGTCTTCGATAGAGGAAACAAAGGCGACAGCGGGGAGGGCCTGAGGGCTCAGCTCCTGGCGGATCGACTCCCGCGCATGATGAAGATTGCCAGGCATCACGTCTTCAAGCAGGACGCGATAGCCGGCGCGGGCCGCCAACAGAGCGAGCCTGCGGCCGAGAGGCCCGGCTCCGATGATTGCGACGGTGATCACACGATTCAGCGGACCCGGAAACCTACTTGACGGCAAGGGCCTCGGCCACTTCCTCGACGCTAGGGCGGGCCTGGACCAAATGCTCGGCGACCTTGGCGCGCTCGTCGGCGGAGAGCGTGGGGACCAGGGCAAGCACCCGGCGCAGGGTCACGGCGACATCGTCAATGTAGTTCATCAGGCGGATTGCTTCTCCAGAAAGCGGCATGTTTGTCCTCTAGGGTGAGTTTCACCTCTATTGTAGGACGCGAGGCGCTGCATGCGAAACGGCTGCGAGCGGCACCGGCGGAGAAGCTGTTGAAACGAGTCGGTGCTAGGGGTGCTGCTCGATAGCAATGTTGACGGTGGCGGTATTTCCGGAAGCGGCGAGGCCGAGGAGATTGGTGGCCACTCCGGGGAGGGAAACCGGAAGAAATGTGACCGAGCCGTCGATGGCGGAGGTGGCTGTTGCGGCTTGCGTGGCCAGGAGAGCTCCCTGGGCGCAGACCGTGTGCGGCGAGCATGGCGGCGACCAGGCATAGAGCGCCTGATAGAGCGCGACTGTTCCGCCGGCCATGGGGTTGCCGTCCATGTCGAGCAGACGGAGCGCGATTTGGCTGGGCGTGCCGGAGGCGGCGAGGGTCTGGCTGGTTCCTGAGATTGGCTCAAGGATTGCGAGCTCCGGACGCGCGCCGTAGGCGGCAAATGCGACGCACTGGCTGGTTCCGTTGAGGCAAGCATTGATGCTGACGACCTGGCCCTCGGCGAGCGGGCCGACGGTGAGGGAGTTGGTAGCGATGCCCGCGGAGTTGGTAATTGCGGCAGCCGGGCCTTGCGGTGCGATGCCGCCGCCGGACGGAGTTTGCCACGCAACCGATTGGCCGGCGAAGGGAAGGCCGTTCGAGAGGACAAGCGCCTGAACGGTCCAGGTGAAGGTGGCTCCGGCGGCGAGCGAGAGCCGCGGCGTGAGCGAGGCGAGCGTGGGCGGAGTTCCGCCGGTAAATTGCGCTTGCAAGCCTGAGCCGTTAGTGAGCGAGGCGGTGATAATGGATAACGTGCCGTTGACGGCGGTGACGTTCATGGTGGCGCGACCGTCGCCGGTGGCTGGAACAGAACATACGGGCAGTCCACAACTAAGCGTGGCCGAGCCGGCGGTGACGGTGTAGATGACGGTGACGCCGCCAGCCGGTGCGAGCGCGGGGTTGAGAGCGGTGACGGTGAATGGCATAGGCACGCCGATTGGAACGGTGCCAGAGGGCGCTGTGAGCAGCGTTAGAGCGTCGCCAGTGCCGGAGTCGTAACTGACGCCGCTGGGGATGATGGCGGCCGCATAAAGAGTGGGCAGGTCGTCGACTTCAACGTCGACTGAACCGGTGACGCCGGAGGCGGTGGGCGGCGCAATTGCAGTGATCTGGGTAGGCGAGATGCTGGTGACAAGGGCGGGCTGGCCGCCGACGAGAACGGTGTCTGCAAGGCGAAAGCCGGCGCCATTGATAGTGATGGGGCCGCCGGATGCGGGCAGGTGCGCGGGCGACACTGTGTCGGCGTAGAGCAGCCAGCCGTCATAGGCGTAGTCGGGGCGGCCGTCGCCACGCAGGTCGGCGATGCCGATGCGGACGATATCGTCTGCATTGCTGGCGATGCGCAGCCAGGTTTCTCCTGTGGCCAGACCGTTGAGGCCGGGTGCGGCGCCGACGGGCGCTGCGCCGGCGGGGTCAAATGCATCCCACACGCCGATGGACGGAAGGGCTTTGGAATTCGAGGGCGCGCCGATTTCGTCGAGCGCCTGAGTGACGACGGTGAAGATGCGATTGCCGCGGACCGGGAAGGTGAACCAATCGGTCTGGCCGATCTGGCTCAAGCGGCCGCACCACATTCCGCCGGTGGGCATGGGGCGTGGCTGGGATACCGAGCCGATGGCGTCATTAAAACCGGCGACAGGCGATTCACTCGCGGTTACAGTGAGTGTTTGCGTCGACCCCGGCGACAGATTGGAGAGAGTGAGTGCGTTGAATGTCCCGGAAGGCGAGACCTGGCCTTGCGTATAAGGGCCGACGGAATTTTCGAGAATGTATAGTGGATCGATGGTCTCGAAGGTGATCTGATAGTTGGCGGTTGTTACGCCGGGCGGAAGTGGAATGCCGCTGAGATCGAATGAACCTTGCACGGCCGGATTGTTCGAGCCCCACATTGAGAGCAGGTTGCCGCTCGGATCGGTGAATCCGGTCACGGGATTACCATGATTACCGCTGAAGAGCGCACCAGTTACGGCGGTGACAGTGTACTGGAAGAGCGGATTGCCGTTTGCGTCGAGCGGGCGCGCGACGACGTTGATGCCCTGCATTCCGTAGCCGGTGCGGAAGCTCACTGTGCCCGAAATGGAGATGGTGTTGGCCGCGGTGAGCTGCTTGCCCGGGAATTTGGCGAGGTTGGCGGCGGTAATGGGATAGATGCGATTGAGGGCGGCGATGTCGTCGTAGCGGAGAACCGTGGGGTTGGGAATGCACGCGCCGCCGCTCGCTCCGCAAGCGCCGCTGGACGGCTGCATGACGGGCCAGCCCTGCGTGCCGCCGGTCTCGCCGTTTGAGGTTGCGCCCGGATTGACCTGGGAATAGTCGAGGCCGAGAACGCGGCCGAAGGCGCGCTCAAGCTCGAAGCTCATCATCTCGAGCATGGCGGAGTTGGTGGCGCAGAGGCCGTTGAGAATGATGACCGCGTGAGCAATGGTGGCGTCGGGGTTGAGATTGTCCATCCAGACGTAGACACCGTTGTTCTGGCAGGCATCTGGCTGGCTTGTGGTGGCGCCGAAGATGGCGTTGATGACGGAACCATCGGCGTCGTAGATCACGGCCAGAGGATAGTTGGTGGCTGTGGGCGTGATATCGGCTGGAGCGGTGATCGCGCCGGACGGATTCACCGCGATGTTGGAGCCGTTGACATCTTCATTGAGCGGGCCTGCGTCATTGAGGGTGACGGCGGCGGTGGGAATGGCGCTCCACAAGGCGGCTGCGGCGTCGACCATTGTCGTGGCCTGCTGGTTCGTGACGGAGCTCGAAAGTGGGCCCTGGTCGACGAAATATTTCAACTGGCCGCCTGCCCAAAGTACGGGCTGGCCGAGAACTGCGGGATTGAAGAAAGTGGTTCCGGCGATGAATTTCGGACCGCCAGCGAGGGCGCTTGCGGAAGTGAGGAGCAGGAGGCCGATGGCGAGGAAGCCTCGGTGATGGCGCGAAGGCTCGCGGATCGGTCTGGTCTTGACGGGCGCGTAGGCAGCGATCAGCACGGAATCCCCCAACTGTGCGGAATTGGGGCATTTGAAAATCCAAAGGGTTTTGGTGATTCTTAACGGTTTCTAATGCAATGGCGGTGCGGATGAAATGAGAGGATTCATAGCGAGTCTCGGAAATTCCTGGAGTTTGAGCGGGTTTTGATTGTCTGGGGCTAAAAACTTAGAAGCACTCGGATTGGGATCTGAGGCGTCTGGCGCGGAGAGAATTTGCTGCTAGAAACGCCGCGAAGATGAGGAATCTCTAATCTGGAGTGATGAATCTTCTGCTATCGGAGACTTGGAGCAAGCGGCCATTTCGAGTCCAGAGTGGCCGGTGCGACATCCTATTTGGAGCGGGACGGCGGCGCGGCGAGGCTGGGATTCGAGGCCCTTCCGTCTACAATCGAACCGGGTAAACCCATGGCAGAGATACGCGAAACCGTGATTCTTGGCTCCGGCTGTGCCGGATTGACGGCGGCACTTTACACAGCGCGCGCCGGGCTCAAACCGCTGGTGCTGGAGGGCCACGAGCCGGGCGGCCAGCTCTCGATTACTACGCTGGTTGAGAACTTTCCCGGTTGGCCGGATGGCATTCAGGGTCCGGAGCTGATCGGCAACATGAAGAAGCAGGCCGCGCGATTTGGCGCGGAGTACCAGCATGCGCATTTGGAAGGCGTGGAAGCAGGCGCGCATCCCATCAAACTGCGCACGTCTGCCGGCGAACTGCATACTCGGACGCTGATCGTTGCTAGTGGCGCAAGCGCGCGCTGGCTGGGATTGCCGAGCGAGCAGGCGCTCATCGGTCACGGCGTGTCAAGTTGCGCGACTTGCGACGGATTCTTTTTCCGCGACAAGGACATTGCGGTGGTGGGCGGAGGCGACTCGGCCATGGAGGAGGCGATCTTTCTGACGCGCTTTGCCTCGAAGGTCACTCTGCTGCACAGGCGCGACGCTTTTCGGGCATCGAAGATCATGCTGGAGCGCGCTGTTGCGCATCCCAAGATTGAGTTGCGGACGAATACAGTTGTGGAAGAAGTGCTGGGCGTGGATGAGAAGGAAGTGAAGGCCTTGCGGTTGCGCGATACCAAAAGCGGTGCGCAGGACGAGCTGAAGGTGAGCGGGATGTTTCTGGGCATCGGACACGAGCCGAACACAAAAGCATTTCACGGGCAGATCGACCTGGACGAGGAGGGGTACATCAAGACCACGAATAACGTGTTCACTACGCGGAACGGCGCGATTGTGCCCGGTGTTTACGCGTGCGGCGATGTGCAGGACCGGCGCTATCGTCAGGCGATTACCGCAGCCGGGTCGGGGTGCATGGCGGCGCTGGAAGCGGAAAAATATCTCGAGGAGCATGGGCACTGATAAAGCAGGGACCAAGGAACGAACGGGAACGAGGAAAAAGGGCGCAGGTAGTCTGACTTGTCTGGGTCGCGAAGTGATGATGTCTTCGGACGCATCCGAGAGGCGCAAGAGCGGATGAGAAATTCTGACTAAAACTGGTGGAAGGCGAAGAAGGCCGCGGCGACCAGAAAGCCTCCAGCAACGGCGTGATTCCAGCGCAAGTGCGAACCGAAGTAGTAAGTCGCAAAAACGCCGAATACCGTGAGCGTGATGATCTCCTGAATCACCTTTAGCTGCACGGGAGTGAAGCGGCCGTAGCCGAGGCGGTTTGCCGGCACCTGAAAGCAATACTCAAAGAAGGCGATACCCCAGCTGACCAGAATGACCTTCCAAAGCGGTTGCTGCCCGTACTTCAGGTGACCGTACCAGGCGAACGTCATGAAGATGTTGGAGCAGATGAGAAGAATGATTGTCCACATTCCTTTATTAGATACACAAAAAGCGGCGAGCGTTGTGGAAGCCGCGCGGACTTTGTTGACTTTTCAGGTGAGGGCGAAGTGACGGTGCTCAGCGAAAATCTCGAGCGGTTGGAAGAGGCTATCGGCGCGGCTTGCAGAGCTGCGGGGCGCGCGCGGAGTGAAGTTGAGCTGATGGCGGTGTCAAAGACTTTCCCGGCGGAAGCGATTGCAGAGGCTGCGGCGCTGGGGCTGACTTTGTTTGGCGAGAATCGCGTTCAGGAGTTTGGTTCGAAGGTATTGCGCGCGGCAGAGACAGGTACCTGGGCGGTGCGGGAGAGGCTGAAATTCCATCTGATTGGGCATTTGCAGTCGAATAAGGCGGCGAAGGCGGCAGAGATTTTTGATGGAATTGATTCCCTGGATTCGGTGAGGCTGGCGGAGCGATTGAACGATGCGGCGGGGAAGATTGGCGAGCGGCTGCCGGTGCTGATTGAAGTGAAGCTGAGCCCGGAAGAGGCGAAGGCTGGGGTTGAGCCGGAATCCAGCGAAGCTGCGCAGTTGCTGGAGCGGCTTCCGGATTTCGCGCACCTTGAAACGCAGGGCCTGATGACGATTGCGCCGTGGGGCGCACCGGAAGATGAGACGCGGACTTGCTTTCGCAGCCTGAGGATGTGGCGCGACCGGTGGGTGGCGGCACATACGCGCCTGAAACTCGATGTGCTGTCGATGGGGATGAGCGGAGACTTTGCTTTGGCGATTGCTGAGGGCGCTACGCGCATTCGCATCGGCACGGGGCTGTTTGGGGCGCGTAAGCCGCCAGCGGAGCGAACTGATCAGGAATCGGAGCTTGATTAGCGCCTGGGCGCGGATTGCCGCTGAAGGTCCTTCTCAAATGCCTGCTCGCGATCGGCAATATAGGCCTTGTATCCGGCTGGATCAATGAAGGCGTTCATGTCGCCGTCTTTCCAGCGCGGATATTTTCCAACGAGATCAAAATAAGAGCCGTGCGCGCCGAGAAATATGTCGCAAGGCAGTTTCTCGAGGACCGCAAAGCCACGTTTGTAGTCCGCGGCGATCTGTGGATAGACCTTGTTGCTGACCAGCTTGTAGCCCGGATTGACGTTGGGGCTGCCGACGATCACGACGTGCAGAAAACGGCTGCCCTCCGGCTCGTCGAGGGTCCAGGTAGTGGTTCCCCTGGTATGGCCGGGCGTGAGGTGCGCGGTCAGAACCGTGCCGCCCAGACTGACCGTATCGCCGTCGTGGAGGACGCGATCGACGTGCGCGGGCGGATAGTGATTGGACTTCTTTGCGCCGTACTGAAAGTCGGTCTTGCCGCCTGATTCGACGACCGAAACGTCGCCAGCCATCACGTAGTATTTGGCGCCGGTGAGATGGATGATTTGCGCGCTGCCTGCGCAATGATCGCTGTGCGCGTGGCTGATGAGCAGGATTTTGATGTCGCTGAAGTGGAAGCCGAGAGATTCGACGCTTTTCCGAATCAGCGGCACGGAGGCTTCGAAGTCCGAATTGATGAGGATGAGGCCGCTCGGCGTGGCGATTAGGTAAGAGCCGAGATCTTCGCTGCCGACGTAATAGAGATTTCCTGCGATGTGGAAGGCAGGGAAGGGCGTGAGCCAAGCGGGATTGTTCTGGGCGACGAGCGAGGCGGCGGAAGCGACGAACGTGAACAGCGCAAGACGAAGAGCAGATTTTGCAGTTTTCATTGGGCGTCTCGATTGCCGGTTTGATTGGCGAGCGTTTCGATGGCCCGCTCGAGGTGAACGCCGCGTGAGCCTTTGACGAGAACGACGTCGCCGGGGCGAAGATTCTCGACGAGCCACTGGCCTGCGGTTTCGGCGTCGTTGAAGAAACACCGCAGGAACTCCGCCGGCGCATGCGGCGGTGGCAAGATGCTCCGCGTTGCCCTGCACGGCAACGACGAGATCGAGGCCGGCCTCGGCGGCGGCGCGGCCGCAGGCGATGTGCAGCGCGGGACCTTGCTCGCCGAACTCCAGCATTTCGCCGGCGACGAGGATGCGGCGGCCCTTGGCGGGACGCGCGGCGAGCGTGCGAATCATGGAGCGCAGCGCTTCGGGGTTGGAGTTGTAGCTGTCGTTGAGAATGGTGGCGCCGGCGATTTCGATGATCTGGCCGCGTTTGTCGCCGGCAGTGAACGAGGCGAGCGCAGCGATGGCCGCGTCGAGGTCAACGCCCGCTTCAAGCGCGACGGCCAGTCCGGCAAGAGCATTCAGCGCGTTGTGCGCGCCGAGCAGATGCAAAGTGAGATCGGCCTCGCGCTCGCGTGCGCGAAAGTGGATGTGCAGGCCTTCCTGATCCTCGAGTGCAGGTGAGGATTTGCGGGTCGGCGCAGGGTCCGGCGCCGAAGTAAACGACGCGGCCGGGAAAATCGCGGCCAAACTGCGCGGCGTAGGCGTCGTCGCAGTTGAGGAACGCGACGCCGCTCGGGGAAGCGATTCAATGAGCTCAAACTTGGCGCGGGCGATGCCGGCCTGACCGTCGGCGAAGTTCTCGATGTGCGCGGAGCCGATGTTGGTGATGACGCCCCAGTCAGGCGCGGCGATGCGCGCGAGCGCGGCAATCTCGCCGGAGTGATTCATGCCCATTTCGACGACGGCGAATTCGTGCTCCGGCATCAAGCGCAGAAGTTGCAGGGGCAGGCCGAAATTGTTATTCAGATTGCCCTCGGATTTGAGAACGCGGAACTTTGCGCCGAGCGCGGCAGCGACGGCTTCCTTGGTCGTGGTTTTTCCGGCCGAGCCGGTGATGGCCACGACGCGGCGTCCCCACTGGCGGCGCACATGGCGAGCTAGGGTTTGCATGGCGGAGAGCGGGTCTTCCGCAATCAAGAAGCGGATGAGCGAGCACGGCATCGGGCAGGGAAGCGGCGCGAGCGCGAGAGACGACTGCGGCTCACGGCGCCGCGCTCAAAAGCGGCGGCAGACAAAATCGTGGCCGTCGAGGCGCTCGCCGCGGACCGCAAAAAACAGCTCGCCGGGCGCGATGGTGCGCGAGTCGATGGAGTAGCCGGTCGCCACCAGTGCGCCTGCATTGGGCACGCTGGCCGGCGCCTCGAGCACCGCACCGGCGCCCATCGCCACTTCTGCAAGCGTGAGATTCATTGCCCTTCACCATAGCCCAATTGGGCAAGGATTGAAAGCGCAACCTCGGCATCGTCAAAGGGGATCGTTCGGTCGGCGAGAATCTGTTCTTTCTCGTGGCCCTTGCCGGCGATGAGAACCACGTCGCCGGGTTTCGGCGGCCTCGAGCGCGAGACGAATGGCCGAAGCGCGATCGACTTCGACGGTGTATGCGACGCCGGTTGACTTGAGGCCGGGCTCGATCTCGGCAAGGATCGCCGCTGGATCTTCGGAGCGGGGATTATCGCTGGTGGCGACGACGAAATCGCTGCCTTCGCCGGCGGCCTGGCCCATCTTCGGGCGCTTGGTGCGGTCGCGATCGCCGCCGCAGCCGAAGAGAGTGATGACGCGCGCGCCGGAAGCCGCGGTCATCTGGCGGGCGAGGGCGGTCAGATTGCGCAGCGCGTCGTCGGTGTGCGCGTAGTCCACGATGACGGTGAAGGGCTGGCCTGCATCGACGGACTGGAAGCGGCCGGGAACGGGCCGGAGCGTGGGAACGGCGGCGGCGAGATGTGAGAACGAAACGCCGCGCGCATGGGCGGCAGTGAATGCCGCGAGCAGGTTAAGGATGTTTACTTCGCCGGCGAGGCGCGAGCTGACGCAAGCCGAGCCGGCTGGAGTTTCGAGCTGAATCGTCGCGCCTGAAGGCGTGAGCACGTGGCTCGCGGCGCGCCATTCGCCCATGCCAATTCCGTAGGTGCGAATTTCAGCGCCTGCGTTGCGCGCGGCTGCGGCGAGTTCCTCGGCGCGCGGATCATGAGCGTTAATGACGGCGACGCGCGGAGGCGGATAAACCGTTCCATCGAAGAGCAGACGCTTGGCCGCGAAATAATTGTCCATCGACTGGTGGTAATCGAGATGATCGCGCGTGAGGTTGGTGAAGACGGCGACGTCGAAGGGAATTCCGATCATGCGGCCCTGGTCGAGGGCGTGGCTTGAAACCTCAGTGACGAGTTCTTCCGCGCCGCGCGCAACACCTTCGGCCATCAACTCGAAGAGATCGCGCGACTCGGGCGTGGTGTGAATCGAGGGCCGAGTTTCGCCGGCGACGTGGTACTCAATGGTGCCGATCAGAATGCTCGGAGCGCGCGGCGGAGTTGAGGAGCGATTCGACGAGGAACGCGGTGGTCGTTTTGCCGTTCGTGCCGGTGATTCCTGTGGCGGCGAGCAAGCGCTCGGGATGGCCGAAGAAAGCGGCGGACGCCTGGGCGAGTGCGCGGCGGCCATGCTCGACGTGAAGGAGCGGGTAGGCCGGGCCGGTAGACCGTCAGATGGTCGAATTTCGTGCGCGGAGTCAGTAATGATGCCGAGAGCGCCGGCGGCGATGGCCTTGTCAACATAGCGATTGCCGTCAGTCGTGCCACCTTTCATGGCCACGAATACCGATCCGGGCCGCACACGGCGCGAGTCATACTCGACGCCGCTGATAGGCGCGTCGGAGCTGCCGGCAGAGCCGATGGACGCGACTTCGGAGATGAGATCGGGCCAGTTCATTGTGAAGTTTGATTGTAGATTGTTGCGATGGACGGGAGCTTGCGGCAGTCAGCGTTCGCAGCGAACAACGATTTTGGTGCCGGCGGGCACCATGGTGCCGGGAGCGGGGGCCTGCTCTCGCGCGATGCCATCGCCGGTGATTTTTACTTCGAGGCCGGCGCTGCCTGCCTCCTCGATGATCTCGCGAATGGGCAGGCCAATGAGGGAGGGCACGCGCAATTGACCGGCGTCGGCGATGGTGACGGTGTCAGCGGGTTGAGTGGCCGCCGATTTGGATAGCGGCGGTTGAGGCTGTGAGAGGGCATTGGGGGAGGGCTGGTTTGAAGCGCTGGATTTCGGCGGCGCCGGAGAATTTGCGGCCTGAGCAGGCGCAGGCGCGGTTGCATTGACTGCCGGTGGCGGGCGGAGCGCGGAGCGGATCGTCGCTGGGCAAGTCATTCGCCGCATCGTAAAGAGCCTGAATGTTTTCTTCCTGCGCCGGAGCGTCGTCTTCCTTGATGGGCGTGGCTGTTTTTGAGGCCAAGTCAGCCGGGCGCAGGTCGATGTCATGCTGGACGCCGAGATATTCGAGGACTTGCTGCGCCACTTCGGCAAAGACCGGCGCGGAGGTCGCCGTCGCGTAGTACTGGCCCTTCGGCGAGTCGAGGACGACGGCCACGGCGATGACGGGCGAGTTGACCGGCGCGAAGCCGGCGAACGAAGCAATGTGCATGGTCTTCGAATAGGTGTGCGTCACGGGGTCGATCTTCTGCGCGGTGCCTGTTTTGCCGCCGGAAGAGTATCCATCGAGCTGTGCCTCCTTGCCGGTTCCGAACAAAACGACGCCCTCCATCATCTTGCGCATCTGTGCGGCGGCGAGAGTGCTGATGACGCGATGCGCTCCCGGTGGTAGCTGGGTGGGCAGATCTTCACCCGCGCGGACGGGACTTGCCGCGAGCTGCGGTCCCTGCGACCCCTGCGGTGGGGCGGACTCTTGGTTGGGTCCCGAGGCAGCTGCGATTGGATCTTGCATCAGAATGCGCGGCGGGAGGTAGGTGCCTCCGTTGGCGATGGTCGAAACCATGGAGACGAGCTGCAGCGGGGTGACGGCAACTTCCTGGCCGATAGCGACGTAGCCGATCGACGCGGGACGCCAGTTTTTGAGCGGGCGAAGAAGGCCGCGCGTTTCGCCGGGCAGCTCGACTCCGGACCGGGAACCAAAGCCGAAGCTCCCGATGTAGTGGTACATCTTGTCGGGGCCGAGCCTGAGCGCGAGTTTGATGGCGCAGACATCGCTCGATTGGGCGAGTGCAGTGGCGACGTTCACCGTGCCGAGGCCACGATCGCTTTTGTCATCGTGGATGACGGAACCGGCAACGGTGATCTGGCCGCCCGAGCAGTCGATCATGTCGTCGGGCTTGGCCACCTGTTGATCCATCGCGGCGGAGTAGGTGACCAGCTTGAAGACCGATCCGGGCTCATAGACGTCGCTGACCGCGTGGTCGCGCAACTGATCGGGCGTGGTGTGGCGAATCTGATTGGGGTTGAAGGTGGGACGGATGGCGAGAGCCAGAATCTGGCCGGTATGCACGTCCTGAATGACTACGGTGCCGTTCAGCGCCTGCGTCTTTGGTCATGGCGTGATCGAGCGCGCGCTCGGCCATGAACTGAATGTTCTCGTCGACGGTGAGAACGAGATTCTGCCCGGGTTCGGGGTCGTGCTCGCTTGAGCCGAGAACCTTGCGGCGCGCGTCCATCGCCGTGTACATCAGGCCGGGACGCCCGTGCAACTGGCTATCGAATTTTTCTTCCAGGCCTCCAAGGCCATCGTCGTCGGAGCCAACGTAACCCAGCACCTGAGCGGCGAGCTGACTGTCGGGATAGGAGCGCGCGAACTCCTGCTGGAAGAAGATACCCTTCATGTTCAGGGCCTTTATCGCGGCAGCAACCCGCGGCGTTACTCGCCGAGCTATCCAGGCGAAGTTACGGCCTGCGTTGAGCCGGGATGCGATCTGCGCTTCGGTGGTGAGGGCGTCTTCAGGATCGGTGTGGACCAAAGAGGCCAGCGTGCGCGCGGCGGCTTGCTTGTCGGCGATCTGCGAAGGGTCGGCGTAGATGGAAGGGACCAGGACGGTCATGGCCATCTCACGCAAGTTGCGGTCGTACAAGAATGCCGCGGCGCGGAGCTACTTCAAAGGTGCGCTGCTGCTGCTTGGCGGCGCGCTCCACAAAATCCTGGTGACGCACGATCTGGAGCCAGAAGAGCCGGCCGGCGATGGCGCAGGCCCACACAAGGAAAAAGATGCAGATGACCAGAAAGCGCGTCCGCTTGAGGGGCACGCCTTTAGGTGTTTGGGTACGGCTGCGGATGGCTTGGACGGCTGCCGTCATGTCTGGTGGGTCCGATGTGGCTTTTGTAGATTCGCTATTGCGCTGGTTGCGTTGGCGGGGCCACCTGAGCAAGAACAGGAGCGCCGGAGGAGGCAGGCAGAGCATCGGAGTAAACGACCTGACCGGGCTGCGGCTCGGCAAGACCAAGCTGATGGGCCATCTGATCGATGCGGCCGGGCTGCGTGAGCTCGGCTTCGCTGAGGCGCAACTGGCGATTCTCTTCGCGCAACTGGTCGAGAGTCTGCTTTTCGCTCTCAACGCTGTAGCTGCTTTCAATGGCGCTGAAGTGCTGCAGGCCGTAAATCATGATGAGAGAGAAGAGCGCGACCACGGCGGCCGAGAATACGCGCATCTCGCGAACGCGGACGGGGTCGGAGGCCTTCACGAGGCGCGTGTTATCGAAATGCTTTGCGAAGTAATACTCGGGCATGCGCACGCGGCGGCGAAGCTGAGCCTGCTGCGCCATCATCGCTGCGTTGTGCTCGGCGATTCTTGAGTCCAAGCCACGTCCAGCCTCGAAATAAGTTGTTACACATGCCGCCATTTTGGTTCTCCTCGCTCTGCCTGCTGCCTATTTCCGTTCCGCTGATCTCAATTTTGCGCTGCGCGAGCGCGGGTTTCGGTCGATCTCTTCTTCTGCTTGCAGTGACGGGCTTTCTGGTTAAGACATTCCAGATTCCCTTCTGCGCGCCTTCCCGGATGTTGTCTTTCGCGATGCGATCTTCCAATGAATGAAAGCTGATGACGACGAGCCGTGCGGAGGGCTTAAGCAATTTTGGTGCGGCCTCAAACAAAGCCCGGATTTCCTGCAATTCCTGATTAACGAAGATTCGCAATGCCTGAAACGTTCTTGTAGCCGGGTGAATAAAT
Organism: uncultured Acidobacteriaceae bacterium; assembly: GCA_963773915.1. GTDB lineage: Bacteria > Acidobacteriota > Terriglobia > Terriglobales > Acidobacteriaceae > Telmatobacter. The sequence continues at coordinate 465,312 of CAVZCY010000009.1, read as the reverse complement.
TTCATTGGCGGGACGGCTGAGGCTACGATCCTGGCTAAATGCGCCGTTGATGTAACCGGCCGCCCCCGCACAATGGCTCTGGCGACTGTCCGCGACCTCCTTTCCTCACCGTATTCGTAAATGAGATTTGCCAGCTCGCGCTCGCCCGTCTCATTCACCACTTGTTCGGCGGTTGGGCCGGATCGCGTATCCATACGCATATCCAGCGGCCCGTCCGCCTGAAAACTAAAACCTCTGCGCGCCTCATCGAAGTGCAGGCTGCTTGCGCCAAAGTCGGCCAGCAATCCGTCGACCGAGCGCTGCGCAACGTGCTCGGCGATCGCGCTGAAAGCCTCGCCGATCAAAGTCACTTGCGGCGCCTGGCTGCCCAACTCCTCGCAAACATTTGCGAGCCGGACTCTTGCCAACTCCAGCGCCTCGGGATCGCGGTCAAATCCGATCAAGTGCCCCGCCGATCCCAATTGCCTGACGATGCCTTCCGCATGTCCCGCCAGGCCCAACGTGCAGTCGACGTAAGTTCCGCCGCTACGCACGCGGATAAAATCCATTACTTCACTGAAAAGAACCGGCACATGGCGTACTTTTTGCTGCGTCATGCGCGCCCCCTGAGGGCGTTAACCAATCGTCTGCGGCTTCATAATGCTGGCCAACTTCTCGAAATCCTCGTCGGTCATCGGGCTTGCCGCTAATTGCTGCTCGAAGCTTGTCTGATTCACAACCTCGAGGTAATTTCCCTTGCCAAGAACAACCACTTCGGCATCCAGAACCGCCTTGCCGCGCAGAATCTGCGGCAGAAGCACACGGCCCTGGTTATCCAGCTCGGCTTGCTGGCCGTAGTAGCTGGTCTGGTTGATGTACTTGTTGACTGCCCCGTTTAACGTGCCGAACTCCATCAAGCGCGCCTCGCGCTTTTCCCACTCGGGCAAGGGCCAGATCTCCGCGCACTTGCCGTCGGCGCTGGTGATGTAGAACTGGGAGACGTTTTGAGCATCCAGGAGCTGCTTGAAGGCAGCCGGGAGCTTGAGACGCCCCTTTTCATCGACCTTCGCCGGATGGTTTCCGCGAAACATCTTCCTGCCTCACTTGCGTTCCGCGGAACCCGATTACCTGCCGTACCGCGTACCGAAAACTCAGTAATTCCCTTCGGGTTAGCCAAGCTGGTACCCCAGCGTGATTGGCGCCCGATATTCGGTTCCTGTAAGAGGAACCGGGGTAAACTTAAGGGGATCGATCAGGGCTGATGGGTGGTCGCGATCAATTGGTCCAATCGTGACCACTTAGCTCCAAAATCTTCCACTTCGGACGATATTACCCCTGATATACCCCTCCGCCAACTAAAAAATCGGTGGAAAGTGCAGGAAAATCAGGCTTTCCGCGTAAACGCCGACTAATAGAAGAAATATTTAGGGACACCACAAGATGTGGGGTTTACTGGTGTGATTCCCCGTCTGGACAGATATGGGAAGCTGTGGTAGGCGAATAAAAAGCGAATAGATTACCTAAAGCGGCCGGAGGATGCGATCCGGTGGAGAAAAATGGGCTGGTCAACGGAATGTCAGAGGGACTTTGCGACGGCTTTGGCTCGGTGCCGGGCGCGCGCGACAACAAGATCCAGCAAGTAGAGGAAGACGAGGATGTTGATGGCGAACAGGCCAATGTGAAGCCAAGAGACGTGGCGGTAGATCTCGAAGAGTTCCCAGGGAAGAAACGAAGCGGTGATTGCGAGAGTCAGGAACTCGCCCCAGGCTTTCTCGAGATAAAGGCCAATGCCTTCGACCATGGTGAGAGCAGCGTAGCAATAGGCGAATAGGCCGATGCGGCGCAGGACGGGGTCGTTGATGAGTGAGGCTTTTTCGAGAACGAAAGTGACGAGGCGCGACTCGGGATTGAAGCGGAGATGGCGGGCGAAGAGATCGATCTGGTCGGCGATGTCCTTGTGGAGGAGGCGGTGCGCTCCTATTCCGATGCCGATGAAGAAGAGGGCGTGGAGGAATTTATAGACCGCGATTGTGAGCAGCAGAGGATTGCGGCGATGGCCGCCGATACGAGTTAAACGCGAAAAGCGAGGCATGATGACGCCGATGGGGACTGGTATCAAGGGTAAATGATCTTGGGGCAGCGGGGTTAGCGGAGCTAAGGGTACAAGCGGGGCAAGCGCAGACAAGGGTAGCGAGGAAGCGCAGCGAGGACCCGTCGAGCTTCGCTCAGTGAGGCTCAGCACGCAGCCAGCGAGACAGCCGGCGCTAGCTGGTGCGTGCAAATTCCGCGGCGGGTCAATTTTTCGCGAGCGTTATTTCTTGGGATGGAGGAGAGAGTTGCGGTCGAGGGTTTCGCCGTCGAGGATGACGGTTGAGATGCGGCGAGCGTTCCAGATGTTGACGGTGGGATCGGAATCGAGGATGAGAATGTCGGCGCGCCGGCCTGGAGCGATGAGGCCCAGCTCGTTCCAGCCGAACTGAAGCGAATAGTTGTTGGTGGCGGCGGCCAGGGCCTCGCGCGGCGAGAGACCAAGACGGACGAGCAGCTCCAGCTCGGTGTGGAGCGAGATGCCGGGCATGGTGCCCATGGCGTCGGCGCCGGAGCCGGCGAGGTAGTGCGGGAAGGCGGAGAAGATCGTCTGGTTGATGTGCCAGAGACGGAGAGCGGTCTGACCGGCCTTCTTCTGCAAATCTTCTTCCATCCAACGCTGTGCAGTGGCGGGAAGGTGACGCGACCAGGTTGGGAGCGGGAACATCATTTCGCCCGTGGATGGGTCGGTGGGCCGGAACATGCGGCCGGGATCGAGAAGCGCAGCAGCCGGTTCCTGCCAGAGATTGCGATGATCGGGCAGCTCGACGTAGTAGAGGCTGAAGGCCGGCAAAAGCGCGGCGTGGTGCGTGGCGAGGAAGTGCGCGTAATCGCGCAGCCGCACGTCGGTGGGCGGCGCGCGCTCTGAGTAGTCGTAGGCAGTGTCGGCAGAGGGGCCGTCGGGATCATCGACGAGAGGGCGCTGGAGCTCATCGGGAATGAAGCCAAGATCGTAGTGGTCCATCTGAACGAGCGCGTCAACGCCGGCTTCATCGCCGACGCGGTAGGGCGTGGCGACGAATTCGCCATAGGTGACGAGGCCCATTTCATGGGCGCGGGCGATGATCCATTGCGAGTTGGCAGCGGTGATGTGGGCTGTGAGGACGAGCACTCGCGTGCCAATGTGAGCGGTGTCAACCATCTGGCGCGCGGTGTCCTGGGGCCCGAGCTCGACGGGATGCACGCCTTCGCGGAGCTTCGAGACCCACTCCGGACGGCGGGCGAGCAAGCTCCAGTTGTCGGTGACTCCGATGGTATCGATGGGATAGATGTGCGGAGTGGGTTGTGCGCCGGTATCAATAAAGCCGCGCTCTGAATCGGCGCGGGCAACAACCGTGGTGACGCCCATATAGAGGTTAGCGTTGGCCTGAGCCTGAGAGTTCATGCCGGCATAGCCATCGATGAGTCCTGGGATGAGGAATTTGCCGGAGCAGTCGATGATGCGGGCGTCTTTGGGGATGGAAACCAGAGGCGGCAAGCCAACGTCGGTGATATGGCCGTCGCGGATAACGACGATTGCGCCGGGGATGTCGTTCGCGGAGTGTCCCCAGGCGGAAACGTCAACGACGGTGCCGCCCACAAGAACTAAAGGAATGGAAGAGGGCGCGGGCTCAGGTTGGGATTGGGCCGAAACCGAGGCCAAAGCGCAACCGATCACGAGCAGACCCGGGAAGAAGTGGCGCAATCGCATGGAAGAGATAGTCGTAAGAGGATTGTCGCATAAAGGCAGGAGACCAAGGGACCGAGGGTGGAGAGCCAGCAGCTAGCGAGGATTGGGAAGTATGGGAGCGCAAATGTGCGGCCGGGAATGGGTGAGTGCGGCTGCGGCGGCGACGATGAGGATGGGGAAACATTGAATGGTGTAGCGCGGCTCGGGATTCTCCATGGCGCCGAGGACAATGAATCTCAGAATGAGATACGAGCCCAGCATCCATGCGAAGGGAACTCGGCCGCGAATGAACGCCCAGGCGGCAGCAGCGACATAGAAGAGATTGATGAGGCCGAGGAAGATTGCCAAGGCGGATTGGCCGGGGTGTTCGCTCCAGCGCCACCAGAAGACGTCGAGGTCGAATTCGATGGTGCGGGGACGAAGCAGCATATCGGCATCGCGCAGTATGGGCAAAGAGACGTAATAGCGGAAGGGATGGTCGTGAATGCGCTCGGCGGCGAGAGCGGCGAAGCGGGCGTCAAGCGACGGCGGCAGCGCGTTGGCCTGGTTGTACTCGGCGATGAGCGCGAGGGTTTGCTCGCGCTGCTGCGGCGAGTCATAGGCGCGCGCGGGGATGCTGGCGAGATCGAGGGTTCTCCGGGGAAGTTCCAGCAGACGTTGGCGGTGTTGACGTACTCGATTGTCCACGTGCGGAGCCAACGTCGAGCACCGGCGATGGAGGGCTCGCCGGGATCGCCGTAACGCGGCGCGAGGGGTTGAAAGACATGAAAGTCCGTCCAATTGCGCACAGTCCAGGGGACGAGAGGCAGTAAAGCGGCTACGCAGAAGATGGATAGGGCGGCGAAGTTGCCGCGGAGAGAAAGACCGAGAGGGGTCGTGCTTGCAGGTCGCGTGAGGGGACGGCTGCTGGTGGATTCGCTGCGGATCGAATACAGATTGCGAATCGAGTAGAGGAACAATCCGAATGCAATTGATGCGAATAGGATGATGCCGTCGGGACGCAGAAGCGTAGCGAGGGCGGAAGCGAGACCGGCCAGGATCAGCCAGCCGACGGTCGGGGCGGAGAGATCGCGGCTGCCCGAGGCCTGCGCGGCGAGAGCACGGCCAGCGGCGTAAAGACCGAGGGCGATGGCAAAGACGGAGAAGCACTCGGTCATGGCGATGCCGGCATAGGCCGCGGTAAAGGGGCAGAGCATAGCCAGCGCCAGAGCAACTTCAGCGGCACGATCAGAGAGATGGCGGCGCGCAACGGCCGCGAGCAGAAGGCCAGCGGCAAGATCGGCAAAAGTCTGGAAGAGAAAGACGGTATAAAGCCAGGTGTTGGGCCAGAGACGCGCGAAAAGGAATTCAAATGTGGCGAGAAAGATGGGGTAAGCGGGCAGACGATACATGGTGGGGGAGAGATCGGCGCCCGAGCCCATGCCGTAGATGCCGTAATGCAGGAGGTTGTGACCCAACTGGAGATAGTCGAGTGTGTCGTCGTCGCCGGGGCGCGGGAACCAGATGAATGCGAGACGAAGAATCAGGCCTGCAGCGATCCACAGATAAGCGCGGCGCGGCCAGCGCGGAGGGTGGATGGTGGCGGGCATATTGAGGAGGATAAACGGGGAGGTGCGGGCAACTGGAATTAATAGGTGACAGAAACTGTAATCGTGTCGGTGTAGGAGCCCGGTTTGACATATTGTGTTGCGGGAATCTGGCCGTAGACCGTGATTGGCTGGGAAGCTCCGTTGCCTGTTCCACTGACCCAGTTGGTGCCGGAGGTGTTGCCCCAGTTGGTGGTGTGACCGGAGTTGATGAAAAGGCCGTAATTCAGTAAGGCAGTGCCATTCTTCATTTGCCGAGTGGTTACAGTGGCGCCGGTTGCAAGCCCAGCACTGAGGCCGACGGTGTACGTGGTGCCGCTGGTGCAGTTGACGGAGACCGAGGATGTGGAGTTATTGACAGCGCCGGTGTAATTGCCGAAGGCTAGATTGGTTGCCGAAACCGTGCAGTCTTTCACAATGGTCCCGGTGACGCTGAACTGCGCGGTGGCAGTGGTGATGCCGGTGCCGGAGATGGAAGCGGTGATGGTATCGGTGTAAGCCTGCAGCGCGCCAGTCTCTCCGGCTGGAATTTGGGCATAGATGGTCAGCGTTTGGGCGCTTCCATTGCCGGTGCCTGCGACCCAACCTGTACTCGATGAGTTGCCCCAGTTGGTGGTGCGTCCAGAGTTGCTGAACATTTGATAACCCAACAGAGCCGAGCTATTCACCATCGAGCGAGTGGTTATGGTGGCGCCGCTGGCCAAGCCGGCGTTGAGTGCGACGTCATAGGCCTGGCCGCTGGTGCAGGTTACCGTCACGGTTCCGGTAATATCCACGACCGAGCCGTAGTAGCTGCCGAAAGAGATGCCCGAGGCATATGCGGAGCAGGAATTCGCAGCCGAGGCGCGGGCGACAAAGAACAGGGCGAGCAATAAAACAAAGGTGAGCCGTTTCATCATGGCTTCATCTCCAAGCAGCGAAGCGGACCAATCGAGGGAATTTCGCCGGTAACTGGTGAGTAGTCGAAGGCGGTCGTGCAGCGGCGCCCGTCAGGGAACTCGACAGCAAGTTGGTTGTGGGGACTGAGATCCTCAACGTAGGCGTCGCCGTCATAGCCGACGGGGACGACGACCCCGGTGGTCCGCAGGGTTGCTGTGCTGCCCAGCGGCACTACGGCGCCGGTTTCATCGACCAAGCGCAGCAAAGCACCGTGGCTGAATTTGATGGGAAATTTAAGCACGACGCCGGAGCGATCCTGAGGCCGAACGTCGCGAGCGGCGACGTCGATGGTGACGTCGGGCGGAATATCGGTGGGAGCAATGGAGATTTGGTTCAAGTCAAACGCTCGCATGTCAGGCACCAGCAATCGCCCCGAGGAGTTCGTGCTGCCGACGTCGCGGTTCTCCTGCAAGACGTGCACATGGTCCATGGGCCCGGTGTCGACAACGGCAAAGCTGTCGTAGATGGTGTTGGAAGGGAACAACTCTCCATCGACGAAGGAAAATGCGCCTTGAGTTTCCAGGCGCAGAGTTGTCACCCCGCTGTCGCTGTCGATTCCTGCAGTGAATAAGCCTACGGGTGACTTGTATTGTCCCTGGGCAAATACATGCGTTGAGTCGCCGGCGGAGATATATGCCTGGTAGCCCCAATCGCCGACGATTGGCGCGGGCTGCTGCACGTCGATTTGGGCCGAACCATTCGAACCTCCGCTGGCGGTAACCGAATTGCGCTTGCCAATGGGGATCGTCAGGCCAATCTGCAGACCGCTGCTGCCTCTGTTGACGAGGTCGCGAAACTCCGTGGCGTAAAGAAATGCGTGGTGGATCTGAAGCGAATAGTTCACTGAAACAATCTGCGAATGCTGGGCCGGGTTGGCGATTTGCTGGAGCGGCACAGGTGAGGGGTCCATGTTGACTGCGGCGTAGGCCAGGCCACCGGAGCCAAATCGCTTGAGAGACAAGCCCGAGAATGCGCTGAACTGCTTGCGCGGGACGCCGTCACCGTTTTCGGATGCCACATCGCGGTAGTTGCGATCGGCCATGATCGCGGAGGCACCGAGACTTAGAACTCTTCCGATGCGTTGAGCCCCGAGGGAGAACTGCGCACCGGCTTGCCCGGATCCGAAACTGGGCGCAACTGCAAAGTTGACCACGCCAAGATTGCCGATCTGCGCCACCCCGCCCGCACCGGCCATGAACGCGCCCGAAGTGCCTTCCATGCTGCTTTCGATGGTGAACCTGGGAGTGAGACCACGACGATAGACGGCGGCGCCGGCGAGCTTTCCGTAGTCGTCGCTGACTGATCCCCAATTGCGCCTGACCAGACCAGCTTGCACGGCGAAGGTCTGGAGGCCCGGCGCAAGCATGGTGGAGCTGGCGTAGAAGGGTTGCGTGACTGTTACTTGTTGCCCCATGGCATCCGTTACCGTCATCGAGATGGTGCCCGCGCCCTCGACCACCGGAAGTTGCGGAACCTCGAAGGGGCCGGGAGCGATTTGGCTGGATGCAGCGAGGTTGCCGTCGGTGAGTACGTTGACGGTGGAGGGAACTGCGGCCGAGCCAGTGATCGTGGGAACTGGAAACGTCACAAGATCGGGGCGCATGCTGAAATCTGAATTGATCTGGATGCCTTCGAGGTGAACAGGACGAGTCCAGGAAAGGCCGCCGTTGATGAAATCGCCAAGACTATATCGGCGCAGGGAGTTGACGTCGGCGAATGTATAGGCGGAGTCAAGACGAATGGCCGTAGTTGCGCCGGCGGTAGGTGAACTTGTGCCGGCGAAGGCGAGCCATTCCGAACTCACGATGCCCCAGGGCGAAAAGGCCCTGGCCTCGAAGGAACCGCTGCCGCTTCTCTGGCCGCCGGAGAAGGTTCCGACTGTATCGTAGTTGAGCGTCACGCCAGTGCCGCTCTCGATCACGCGGCGGCTTCCAGCCGGTTCTCGTCCGAGGGGCTGCAACAATGCCGGCAGCAAGGCGCTGTCGGTGGCTGTTACATTCAACACCTGATTTTTCTCATCGAGAACACAGAAGATTCCTGGCAAGTCAGACAAGCCGACGAGACCGCCAGTTTCAGAGGCGCGAGAGACAGGAACGCGGAAACCGAGATCGCGCAATTCGTCGGGCCGCGCCCATCAACGCGCCGTGCCGCAAGATGAATTCGCCGATTTTACCGATGGGATGTCCATTGACTTGAACGTCGAGATACAAGGTCTCGTCGATGCTTTGGGCGGTAGCCGTGTTGGTCGCGATGGCGCCGGCAGGTGGGTCTGCTGAAGACACATCTGGGCCGGTGGCTGCGGCCGGTTGCGCCGTGGCAGCCATCATAAGGAACACGATTTGAGCACAGAGGAGCCCCCTGGCCATTGCACCTCGACGATCATGGTGCCGTGACGAAGCCGACCTGTTGCTGGATAACGCCGGCGTCCGTGTGGGCTGTCAACTGCAGGGTTTCGCCTGGCTGAGGGAGTGGGCCTTCCGCGGCGACGGTCCAACGATGAGTGACTCCAGCGAGAATGTAGGGCGAAGCGCTGGAATCTCCCTTGAGCTTTCGCCCGTCGCTGGTGGTGAGCACGACATCGCGAATCACTTCGTGGCTAAGGCCGTCGTTGATTGCCACGAGGGCGAGCTTTCCTGAATCGAGTTCCAGATGAAACTGCACGTGCGGAACCGCGCGCGTCGGGGGATCGGCAAAGATAGGAATCGACATGCGCAGGACCATATGCACCATCCCCGGCTCCGCCGGAGGTGGAATCTGGTCGATAAGAATGCGGTAAGTTGCCTCGCGGCCCTGCGGAAGCTGGCGCAGAATAAGGCGGACCACCTGGGACGCGCCAGGAGCGATGGTGGCCAGCGGAGGGCTTAGCACCACAGCATCCGAGTCCGTCAGTTGATCGTCGTTAGCCGTCTGAGTCCAGGCGAAGGCGCGAATCTGAATCGCGGTTTCGCTGGTCCCCTTGTTTGTGACGGTCAGCGACGAAGCCTTCTGTCCGGGAGAAAAGAGAATGTTGACAGGCAATACAGCCAACGACTGCGCCGTTGCCGCCGGGCCTGCGAAAGGAGAATGACGGCCGCGCCGGCGTACGCCAGGGCCGCCGTCATTCGACGGAAAGAGTCTCGCAAAGTCATGGGGATCCCGAATGCAAGTGTTCAAAAAAAACAGTTAGTAGGTGACTGTAACTGCAATTGTATCGGTGTAAGAACCCGGAGGGACATACTGTGCCGCCGGGAGTACGCCGTATACCGTGAGTGCTTGAGCTGCGCCGTTGCCTGTGCCGCTTACCCAACTGCCGCTGGTATTGCCCCAGTTGGCACCTGTATAGGACGTCGTTAACAACGAATAATTCAACCCGCCCGCGGGCTGGGTAATGCCCATCTGCCTGGTTGTTACAGTTGCGCCGGTCGTCAATCCTGGATTGAGGCCGACGGTGTATGTCGTGCCGCTGGTGCAGGTAACCGTGACTGTGGAACTAGCGTTGACCACTGCACCCGTGTAGTTTCCGAATGGCAAAGCGGCGGCAGAGACAATGCAGTCTTTCAGCACCGTCGCAGTGACGTTAAACGTGGTGGTCGCCGGATTCGTTTGCGCGACGACAGACGTGGGAGTCAGACCGAGCACTGTGCATCCCACTAAGGCGGAAAGCAGCGCGATCTTCAGGGGGTTTGAGAACTTCATGACACTTTCTCCTAATTTAAAAGGCGTTCGGAATTGAGATCAACGGCCGTTCGAGGAGGAGTCGGACGGGATCAGTTCATGTCTGAATCAGGCATTGATGAATGAGATCGGACGGCTTACCGACGAGGCCCAATAATCGAATGCCGCCGAGGCTCAAACACAGCTTTCCTGTGTTCGTTGCTGACGTGCTCGCAAGAACAATGAATGCGCAGGCGCGTGCAGTCTTTCGGCTACGGGCTCGCCTGACAGATTGTCGTTGAGCGTTATTGGGACAATATCGGTTGCTTTGGGCGCGATCAATAACACCTTTAGGTAACGAAAGGCGATGTACCAAAGTAATAAACAGGCAGTTGAATCAGTGATTTGAGGACTCTGGGACGGAGCCGGCGCAATAGCCTAATAAGTCACGACGACAATCATCGTATCGGGGTTTGCGCCAGACATAGCGGCCTGCGTTGCCGGAAGCCGGCCAAGGATGTGCGCCGATGTCGCGCTGAGGGTGACCGTGTGCAGGGCGGAGTTGCTGCAGGCGACGGAGACCGCGGAAGCTGCTGCTACAGCCGCGGCGTAGGTTCTGAACGTTGAAGTCGCAGCGGAGACCAAGCAAGAGACTTCCACTGTCGCGTTGACACTGATTGAGGCGCTGATAGTCGCCGCAGCGACAGGTCTGGCTGTCACCGCTAACGCCAGAAAGACCAAAGCGAGAACCGGCAGAGTAGTTTTCATGGTCACTGCGCTTCCCCCGGCGCGGACCAACACATGATAGGTCTCTAATCGGCAGTTCTTAACGAATCATTAGTGCCTTTTGGAAGGAACCTTGGTGCTCGCTGTTGGTGACCTCAAGTTGCCCAAGCTTTCAAACCCAGCGGGATGCAAAAAAGAGATTAAGGCCGAATGGAGCGTGCGCCTTTAGCTTGCGACGAGTGTCGGGCGGCGGCGGCGCGTGAGCAGCGGGAGGACCTGGGCAAGCGCCGCTTCGGCTGTGAGGCCGTAACGCGCACGGAGCGCATCGACTTTGCCGTGCTCGATGAATTGGTCGGGCCATCCGATGCGGATGACGGGAACGGAGAGGCCCATTTCTTCGAGAGCTTCAATTACCGCGGTGCCGAAGCCGCCCATTTTCACGTGATCCTCAAAGGTGACGAAAGCCGCAACGCGGGAGGCGTAGCGCGCCAGTAGTTCACGATCGAGCGGCTTGATGAAGCGGGGATTGATGACGGCGGCGGAGTAGCCGTCGCGCTCGAGAAGCCCGGCGAGCGACCTGGCGAGGGAGATCATGGGGCCGAGGCCAAGAATTGCGACATCGGAGCCGTCAGAGAGGACTTCAGCCTTACCCACGGGAAGCGATTGCGGCTCCGGTTTGCGGGCTACGCCTGCAACGACGCCACGTGGATAGCGAATGGCGCTGGGGCCGGGGAGATCGAGCGCGGTCTTGAGCATGTCGGCAAGTTCGTCTTCATCTTTGGGCGACATAAGAACGATCTCTGGAATTCCGCGCAGGTAGGCGATATCAAAGAGGCCGTGATGAGTAGGGCCGTCGTCGCCGGAGAGGCCTGCGCGATCCATGCAGAAAAGGACGGGCAGCTTTTGCAGGCACACGTCGTGGACGACGGGATCGAAGGCGCGTTGCAGAAATGTGGAGTAGATGGCGCACACGGGGCGATAGCCGCGCGTGGCCATACCCGCGGCGAAGACGACGGCGTGCTCCTCGGCGATGCCAACGTCGAAGTAGCGCTTAGGGTGGCGCGGCCGGAAGAGATCGAGGCCTGTTCCATTGGGCATGGCAGCGGTGATGGCGACAACGCGTGGATCTTTTGACGCGAGATCGGCCAGGGTGTTGGCAAAAACCTCGGCGTAGGTGGCAGAGCCATCGGGGGTCTTGCCGGTTTCGGGATCGTAGGGGCCGAGGCCGTGAAACTTTTTCTGACCGTCGAGTGCGGGCTGAAAGCCGCGCCCTTTTTGCGTGAGGACGTGAAGCAGGACGGGGTGATCGAGAGTCTTGAGGAACTTGAAGGTTTCCACCAGCAGCGGGAGGTTATGGCCGTCAATGGGACCGAAGTATTCCAGGCCGAACTCCTCAAAGAGGATAGAGGGCCACAACATGCTTTTCGCGGCTTCCTCGGCGCGGCGCACCACTTTGATTGCGGTTTTGCCGCCGAAGCGCTCAATGAGACGCGTGGCTTTGTCATGCAGGTGCTGATAGTGCTCGTTGGTCACGATGCGGTGGAAATAGCGGGCGATTGCGCCGACATTGCGATCGATAGACCACTCGTTGTCATTGAGGACAACGATCATGCGCCGGGTATGAACGGCAATGTTATTGAGCGCCTCGAATGTGATGCCGTTGGTGAATGCGGCGTCTCCCGCGACAGCGATTACATGCTCATGGCCGCCGGCAAGGTCGCGGGCCACGGCCATTCCGAGCGCGGCGGAAAGAGCCGTGCCGGCGTGACCGGCGCCATAGCTGTCGTGCTCACTTTCGGTGCGCAGCATGAAACCGTTGAGGCCGCCGGGTTGGCGGATGGTCTCAAAACGGTCAAGGCGGCCGGTGAGAATCTTGTGAATGTAGGCCTGGTGGCTGACGTCGAAGAGGATTTTGTCTTCGGGGGTAGAGAAGACGGCGTGCAGGGCGAGGGTGAGCTCGACTACGCCGAGGTTGGGGCCGAGATGGCCGCCGGTTTTGGAGAGAGTCTGGACGAGGAACCCGCGAATTTCTTCCGCGAGCGAGACCATATTGTCGTAATTCAATCGCTTGAGGTCAGCGGGAGAATGAATGGTCTCCAGAAGTGTTCCCATGTACATCCTTCCCCCGGGGAAAAGAAGATATGACCGGGAATCCAGGGAAAAATCCTATGCTGAAAAGCGCCCTCTGAAACCGGGTCTATCGGTCCGGGAATTAATACCCGGGGCGCGCCTAGCTCTAGTATACCTGCGCGGCAGATCGCGACTTTGATGCATTAGACGCGAGAAAGAGGAAGGGGTTTGAGCCGGGAGTCGGGCAACTACAAATCCAAAACGTCTATACTGATGCGGCGGAGCGGGGGACAGAGAGCTTAATGCGCAAATGGGTCATTATTCTGTTTTTTCTGGGAACTGCCTGGCCGGCGATGGCCGATAAAACTTTGTCCATTGACCAGATGGAGCAGTTGCTGATCAAGCTACATGGCAAGCCGGATGGAAAAGTGGCGGGAGAGCTTGGGGATGTAAAGGTCACTGAGCGTGTGAGCCCGGCAAGGCTGGCGCGATGGGAGACGGATTTTCCCGGCAAACGCACGCAAGAAGAGCTGATGAAGTTAGCGGATTTGAGCGCCTTTCAAAATCCTCCCGCGAGCGATGTGCTTCGCGACCCGCCGCCGGACGCCAATACAGAAGAACGAATGCTCGCGCTGGCCGAGGACTACGTGAGGCTCACGACGGTGCGGCTGCCGAATTTTTACGCGACGCGTGAGACCACGCACTTTGAGGACTCGCTGTCGCACCGGTCGGAATACACCTACGCCGGCTCGATGGCGATGGGCACGGAAGGGTCACTGGGCGCGCTTCCAACCCCAACCCCGGGCCAGGGCAGCACCACTGAATACAGGGGATTGCACAGTACGGGCGAATTCAACATGCCGGTGACTTACCGCGATGGGCATGAGGTGCTGGAGGAGGACAGGGGCAAGCGAAACAAAGAAGAGGAATCGGCGAGGGGACTGACCTCAAGCGGTGAGTTCGGAGAGGTTCTCGGAGCCGTGATCGACGACCTGGTCCACAGCGGGGTGCGCTGGCTGCGGTGGGAGCAGGGAGTTGGTGAACCGGCGGCGGTGTTCGGGTTTGCGGTGCCGGCGAGCCATTCGCATTTCAGGATGGATATCTCGGTTGACGGCAAGGCGGAGGCACTCTATCTCGCCTATCACGGAGAAATTGAGATCGATCCGGCAACGGGCGAGATTCTGCGCTTTAGCGAAATTGCGGATCCAGGGCCCGCTCATGCGATGCGGGCGGCGCTGTTAGTGGAATATGCGCCGGTGAAAATTGGAGATCAAAGCTACATCGTTCCGGTGAAAGGTGTGGCGTTCTCGATGATTCCTGTTCCGAGCGTGGGCTCGACGGATGAAGCTTCAGAGCCGGTGCAGGTCAATCTGAACGACGTGGCGTTCACGCATTATCACGAATTTGGGTCCGAAGCGCGGATTGTGACGGCTGCGAATGGCGGAGGCGAGAACGGCGCGGCGGGCGAAAGTGGCGCGCCGGCCGTGGACAGTTCAGCGTCCACTGCGGGTGCGCCAACAGGCTCATCCAGCACTGCTGAGCCTGCTTCTGGGACGCCTACTTCGGCAACTGAAGTGGCGGCTACTCCTGCATCAAGCCCCGCGCCGAATCCTGCTTCGGATGCGGCGGCTGCGCCGGCAACGAATCCGGCCGAGGGTCCGACACCCGCAATGACACCGGCAACAACTCCCGCAACCGCGCCCGAAGCGGCGACGGCGGCCGCGAGCTCGAATGTGCCTGTCACGGGCACTGTGCTTCATGCGCAATCCAGGCTGGTTGTGCTGGATGTGGAGATCACCGACCACGACAAACCGGTGAAGGGATTGGATCGCAGCCGGTTCCATGTGTTTGAGGATGGGCATGAGGTGCCCATTGCTTCGTTTGAAGAGAACGAACCGCCGGCGAGCGTGGAGATTGCGAAGGCTCCAACGTTGCCGCCTGGTACGTATTCGAATGTTCCGGTGTATCCGGAATCGAGCGCGGTGAACGTGCTGCTGCTGGACGCGCTGAATACTCCGATGGGCGATCAGGAGCAGGTGCGAAGGCAGATGATCGCGTACCTGAGCACGATCAAGCCTGGCACCGCGCTCGCGATCTTTACGCTTTCGTCGCGGCTGCGGATGGTGGTGGGATTTACGACGGATGTGGCAAAGCTGAAGCAGGCGCTTGAGAACAAAAAGCCAATTGCGCGGTCGTCGGCCGATGTAGGCGCGAACACGAGCGAGAGCAATTCATCGAGTCTCGTCGATTCGGCATCGAGCATCGCGACGAGCAACGATCCGGGGACGATGTGGCTGGTGGGCCAGATCATGCAGTTCGCGGCTGACACGAGGACATACGAAACGGATCAACGGGTGACGATGACGCTCGATGCACTGAGCCAACTGGCAAGATATCTGACGGCGATTCCGGGAAAGAAGAATCTGATCTGGTTTTCAGGATCGTTTCCGATTGGACTCAGTCCCGATGCGATGCTCTCGACACAGATCAAGGATGTGAGGGACTATTCCATCGATATGCAGCGGACAAGCGCGTTGCTTTCCGCGGCGCGGGTTTCTGTGTATCCGGTAGACGCCCGAGGATTGATGACGGCGCCGACTACCGACTCGAGCTACACTCCTCCGTTGGCGACATTGCAGGGCGCTGCCACTCCCGTCGCCAACGATAACAATAGTTTTACGATGCAGACGTCGCAGGATCAGGGGACGATGCGCACAATTGCCGCGGAGACGGGCGGGCGTGCCTACCTGAACAGCAACGGCCTGAAGGACGCCGTGGAAAAGATTGTCGCGGAAGGATCGAGTTATTACGCGTTGAGTTACGTTCCGCCGGAAGAAAAAGGCAGCAAGCACGGCGCGGATTTCCGCAACGTTGAAGTGAAGGTGGACGGGAGCAAGTATCAGCTCTCTTACCGGCGCGGCTACTACACGGACGATGCGAGCAAGCAGGCGGACAATACTGGCGGTGCGCAGGGGGCTGGCGGTGCGCCGGAACCGATGACCGCGGCGGCGGTGTTTGGCGCGCCGCCGTCGACGCAGATTCTGTTTCAGGCGCGGGTGCTGGCGGAAGGCGATTCGGAGTTGAAGGGGCCGGAACCCGAAAACGGGCCGGCTGGCGACAAGTCGGCAAGCCTGAAGGGTGGAGCACACCGCTATATCGTGGACCTGACGGTGGGCCTGCAGGATTTGACATTCACGCAGGACGCGGATGGGAAGAGGAGCACGGAGTTGGAATGCGCGCTGGTGGCTTATGACAGCGAAGGCAATTCAGTGAATTCCCTCGGCCGCAAACTCGACTTCAACCTTACGGCGGAGCAATACGAGCGGCTCTCGGCGGAAGGAAAAGGCATTCCTGTGCGTCTTGCGCTGGATTTGCCATCGGGCGCAAACGTGGTGCGAGCGGTTGTGTATGACCCGGCGACGGCCAAGACCGGATCGCTCGAGATTCCGGTGCAGGTGGCGGACAAGTAGAAGAAGCCGGGCCGCGGTTATCTTGCAATTTCATCGGAGGTCGAAACGTGGCTGGAATGCGGAATTTTTTTTCATCGATTATTTTGATTGCCGGGCTGGCGGCGGCAGACTCGAGCGGTTTGCGTGCACAATTACTGGAGCCGGGGACGCAGTCGCAGACGCCTAATCCTCTAACCGATTCGACGGTAAAACCGGGCAAGATGCAGCTCTTTGACCTGGAAGCACGTTTTGCCAAGGATGTGGCGGAGCGCGGCGGGGCGGCGTTCGCTTCCTGGTTTGCCGATGACGGCGTGGAGCTAGGAAATGGCGCTGTACCGCATATCGGAAAGGTAGCGATCGTCAAATCCGCGAACTGGTCGCCGAAGGACTATGAACTTACCTGGACGCCGACCGACGCGATGATGGGGCCGTCGGGAGATATGGGCTACACATGGGGACATTTTGAGGGGCACAGCAAGGACGCGAATGGAAATCCTGTGGTCACGAGCGGAAGGTACATGACCGTGTGGCGCAGGGAGCCGGACGGCAGCTGGAAGGTGGTTCTGGATGCAGGCGCTAACGACGCCCCGGCCGCCGGAGATTGCTGCAAGCTGCCAAATCAATGATCAGTGACCAGGGATCTGGAGCGATCAGGGATTGGAAATGATCGGGGATTAGAAACGATAAAGGGATCAGAAACGGTAAACGCATAGAGATCAATTGGTTTTTCGGTGCCTTCCGCGTTGAAGTGCGATAGGTAACTCGCGAAAAGTGTCCATGGTAATCATCAATTAAATCGAGCGGTGCGAAGAATCGCGGGTACTTCAGTTGTACAGCTTTTTCTCTCAACTGACCGGATAGTGGAAGAGCCAAGTTTATCAACGTCTTTGATACTTGTTGGCAGGTACGTGTGTCCAATATGGTCGCTACGGTCGGTTCGCATGGGGGAGAGAACCAGGAAGCGGTAGTGCGCGCGGAGATGAGTATCTTCGATCGCAACTCCGATCCTGCGCTGGACGAGCTAGTAGAGCTCGCAGCGGTGTTGTGCGACGCCGATGACGGTTATATCGGCTGGATGGACTTCAACCGGCTGTGGTTCAAAGCGCGATTTGGGTTCAAGGCGACGGATCAGCCGCGTGCCAGCACTGCTGACCAATGGATGCTGGAAAAAGGCGAGCCTTTGCTGATTGCAGATGCGAGCCAGGATCCAAGATTTCCTCCCGAGGGAATTCAACTTGCCGGCGACGGCTTCTGTCTTTCCTACGCGGCGGTTCCTCTTTTCAGCAGCGATGAGCACATGATCGGCACGATGGCGGTGCTGTCGCACAAACCAGACCAGTTCAAGCTGGAGCATTTGACGCTGCTGGAGATTCTGGGCCGGCAGGCGGTGACGCGCCTGGAGTTGTACAACCGGATTCGGCTACAGGAGCAGGCGCAGCGGCAGCGGCAGCGCACCGAGCGCGCGCTGGCGATCGAGCGCTGCTTTGTGGCTGCAACGCTGGACTCGATTCCCGCGCTGGTGACGGTGCTGGATACGGCGGGCCGTGTAGTGCGGATGAATTATCCGTGCGCGCAACTGACGGGATTGAGCCTGGCACACGCGGTAGGACGGCCGTTTGTGGAGGAGTTCTTAGAAGCCGGCGACCGCAGATGGGCGGCGGCCAAGCTGAACGAAGCAGCGTCAGGCCAAGCTTCAGGACCGCATGAGACGTTGTGGCGAGCGGCGGGCGGCGAAAGCCGGCGCGTGAGCTGGACGCTGCGGCCGTTGATGGGACCGAGCGGCGAGATTCAGTATCTGATTGTGAGCGGGCAGGACGTAACCGACCAGCGCGAGATGGAGAATACGCTGCTTGAGAGCGAGGCCCGTTATCGCGAAGTGGTAGAGAACAGCCTGGGTTTTGTCTTTACCTGCTCGATGGATGGAAGGCTGACATCGCTGAATGCGTTCACGGCCGAGACGCTGGGCTATCGCGCCGAGATTCTGGTCGGGCGCATGTTGACGGAGCTGATGGACGTCGAAGGGGCAGCGGCATTTCAGGATTGCCTGAATACCCTGGAGAGCGCGGAGGAATGGCAGGGAGCGCTGCCGCTACGGCGCAGCGACGGTGTGTACCGGCGCATTGCGGTGCGCAGCCGGCGCATGCAGATGCCGGGCGAACGGCCGTTTGTGCTGAATCACGGCATGGATGTGACCGAGCAATACGAAGCAGAAGAGGCGCTGCGCATGGCTACGCGGCAGCGCGAGCTGATTCTTGAAGCGGTGGACGACGGCATCTTTGGCATGGATCTTGAGGGCAAAGTGACCTTCATCAACGAAGCCGGCGCCCGCATGCTGGGATACACGGCGAATCAATTGGTGGGCCACGATCTGCATGAGCTGATCCACCACAGCCACGCCGATGGGACGCCGTATTCGCGATCGACGAGCCCGATCCTGCAAGCGCTGCGGAGGTCGGAGCCGATTCGCATGCGTGACGAAGTGTTCTGGCGCCAGGACGGAACTGTGATTCCGGTTGAGTACAGCGCCACTCCGTTGATCGAAGAAGGCCAGGTGAACGGAATGGTGGTGGCATTCCAGGATGTAGGTGAGCGGCGCCGCCTGGAGAAGATGAAGGACGAGTTCATATCGACGGTAAGCCACGAGTTGAAGACTCCGCTGACCTCGCTGCGCGCATCGCTCGGGCTGATTCAGTCTGGCACGCTGGAGAAGCGCCCGGAGAAGCAGCGGCAGATGATCGATATGGCGATTGGGAATTGCGATCGGCTGGTCAGGCTGGTGAATGACATTCTGGACTTCGACCGTGGCGAAAAGGGAAGGCTGCCGCTGAATCGCGAAGCGGTGGATCCGTTGACGCTGCTTAGACGTTCCGCTGACATAGCGCACAACGCCGCGACACAGGCACAGATCGAGTTTCACTTCGATGTAAATGCGTCGCCGGTGTTCGTTGATGAAGAACGCGTGCTGCAGGTGCTGAATGAACTGGTGGGCAATGCAATCAAGTTTTCACCGCCATGCACTTCCATCGAACTTGCGGCGTGGAATGTGGATGGAGTTGCACCGGGCGCCGGACCCCTGGAGGCTGGAGCGGTGTGTTTCATGGTCGAGGACCAGGGACGCGGCATCGCTCCGGAGAAGGTGGAGCGCATCTTCGAGCGATTCCAACAGGGCGATGGCTCGGACTCGCGCGCGTTGGGCGGAACTGGGCTTGGGCTGGCGCTGTGCCGCAGCATTGTGGAGCAGCATGGCGGCCGCATCTGGGCAGAGAGCGAAGTTGGCAAGGGAAGCAGATTTCTGTTTACGATGCCGGCTGCGGGTGCGGCGGACATTCGGTAGATCGGCACGACGCAAGCTGCAAGAACTACCTCGTCGTGTATGCCAGTTGGTCGTCACCGTTCCCTGATGCGCGAGGTTCGATCTGCGCCGTGAGACACTGGCTTCGGCGGCATTCCTCGCGTTAAATCTGTTGCCGCAGGTTCATCCTGCATGGGCGTCTACTCACAATTTACAAATTTACTCTTTGGCCGGCCGCTCGCCACAAGCGAGGAGCGCGCGGAATGTATCGGGCCTCTGGGAGGAATCCCGGTCTTCGGGCTGGATGCGCTGAGCTCGGCGGCGTACGGGCCGGAAGCGGCGCTGACGCTGCTGATCCCGCTGGGTCTGATGGGCGTGAAGTACATCGTGCCGGTCAGCATGGCTATCGTGATTCTGCTGGTGATTGTTTATTTCAGCTACCGGCAGACGATCGAGGCTTATCCGCGCGGCGGCGGCTCCTACACTGTGGCGAGCCAGAATCTGGGCGAGGGCGCGGGGCTACTGGCGGCAGCGGCGCTGATGATCGACTACGTGTTGACCGCGTCGGTGGGCATTTCGGCGGGAGTGGGCGCGTTGATTTCAGCGGTGCCCAGCCTGCAACCGCACACGCTGAAGCTCTGCTTGATTGTGCTGCTGCTGCTGACCCTGGTGAACATGCGCGGCGTGCATGACACGGGCGTAGCTTTCATGATCCCGACGTATCTGTTCACCGGAACTTTGCTGATCGTGATTGCAGTAGGCGGATGGCAGGTAGTTCACGCGGCTGGACATCCGTTGCCGGTAACGCCGCTGCCGGCAATTCCGATGGCGACGCAAATGTTTAGCTGGTGGCTGATCCTGAAGGTTTTTTCCTCGGGATGCACGGCGATGGCGGGCGTGGAAGCGGTGAGCAACGGCGTGATGGCCTTTCGCGAGCCGACGCGCAAGAACGCCAAGACGACGCTGACCATCATCATTGCGTTGCTGGCTATTTTGCTGGCGGGGATTGCGCTGCTATGCCGCGCCTACGGCATCGCGGCCACCAACCCCGGCGCGCCGGGGTACGAGAGCGTGCTCTCGATGCTGACGCGCGCGGTGATGGGGCACGGTTGGTTCTATTACCTCACCATTGCGTCCGTGCTGCTGGTACTGTCGTTGAGCGCGAACACAGCATTTGCCGATTTTCCGCGGCTGACGCGGGCCATTGCGATCGATAACTACATGCCTCACGTTTTTATGATTCGCGGGCGGCGGCTGTTGTATTCGTGGGGCATTTATGTGCTGGTGGTGCTGACGGCGGTGCTGCTGATTCTGTTTGGCGGCGTCACGGACCGGCTGATTCCGCTGTACGCGATCGGCGCTTTCCTGGCGTTCACGCTGTCGCAGGCGGGCATGGTGATGCACTGGAAGCGGCAGGGCCACGCAACCGGGCGCATGATCATGAACGGCGTGGGTGCATTGGCGACCGGGATTACGACGCTGGTGGTGCTGGTAGCCAAGTTCGCCGAGGGCGCGTGGATCACGGCTCTGCTGGTGGTGGTGATGATCCTGTTCATGCGCGCCGTAAATCGCCACTACGTGCGCGTGAATCGCGAGATCGATCTTGACCGGCCCTTTATTCCTGCCGAAGTGACCGAGCCCATTGTCGTGGTGCCTATTGACCACTGGACCCGCATTAGCGAGAAGGCGCTTTCATTCGCGCTCTCGATGTCGAGCGACATTCACTGCGTGCATGTGCAGACCAGCGACGATCCCGATCCGTTTTGCGAGCAGTGGAACAAAGACATTGTGGCGCCGCTGAAGACGGCCGGCCGCGCGATTCCGAAGCTGGTGACGCTGAAATCGCCTTATCGCTACGTTCTGTATCCGATTGTGGACTACGTGCTGAGAGTGGAAGGTGAGCGCGCGGCCTCGAAGGTTTGCGTACTGATACCGGAGCTGGTGGTTCGGCACTGGTGGGAGGGTCTGCTGCACAACAGACGCTCGGACCTTTTGAAGGTGATCCTGCTGATGCGAGGCAACCGGCGCATCGTGGTGATTAATATTCCGTGGTATCTGGAAAAGGGATGATCTCGACGCCGGACTCCTGTTGGGAGCACCTTTTCGCGCCAAATTCAGTCCAACCTTGGAGTGCATCCGTCGCCAACCGACTTCGTGAAAGGCGGGGGGAGAGGATAGTCTAGGAATGTACCGGAAACCAGCCAGGATACCTGCTCCGGAGCAAGTCCGGATGCGGGAGGGTTTGCTTGTTCAGGGTACCTATTGAGGAGAGTTTCAAGTTGAAGAGGACGCTACTTTTCTTGCTTTTGGCCGCGCTTTCGGCTGTGTTCATGCCCGCAAGCGCTATGGCCCAGGTGAACCCGGACTCGGCGCAAGCTCCCCAGCAAGCCCCGACTTACAAATACGAAGCCTACGCTGGATTGGCCTATACAAGCTTGAATCAGGTCAACCTGTCTCGCTACGGTTTGCTCGGCGGAAAGGCATCGCTGACGCGCGATTTCGGCAAATATTTCGGGCTGATGGGCACGGGAGACTATTACAGAGTGGCGATCAGCAATCGAACTCCCGGCAATCCCGGCGATCCGTCGGTCTACACATTCATGATCGGGCCCGAGCTCCACGCTGCCCTCTATGAAAAACTGACCGGCGAAGTATTTGCGGAGCTGGGCGGAGAGCATACGGGCGGCGAAGGCATAACTCCAACGATCTCGTTTGCCGGCGGATTTGGCGGCGGGATCAAGTACTGGCTGACGGATCGATTCGCCGTACGCATCGATGGCGATCGTGTTGCAGGCTCGTTTTCTCTCGACAACAATACGCCGCAACTCGCCAATTCAACGCACAGAACATGGAATCCGCGCGCAACTATCGGGGTGGTTTACCGGTTCTGAAGTCGGGCGTCGAAATCAAAGAGGGGGATGCTTGCGCATCCCCCTCTTTTTTGCGCGAGGCTCAGATCAAAAACTTCTTCGCCAGAAGAAGAAGCATGAACATCTCAAGTGCGAGCTGGGTCGACGGCCGAACTCGCGGCAATGGATGCTGTTGAATTGTCCGACAGAGCGAGTTTGCCCTCGGCCATGCGTACGGCAAGACGCATTGCGGCTTTCATGTTTGTAGGGTCGGCCTGATTGCGGCCGGCGATGTCGAAGGCCGTGCCGTGATCGACGGAGGTGCGGATGATGGGAAGCCCAAGCGAAACGTTGACGCCGCCTTCGAAATCAATCAGCTTCATGGGAATGTGGCCCTGGTCGTGATACATGGCCACGATGAGATCGAACTCGCCACGCAGAGCGCGAACGAAGATGGTGTCTCCCGAGTAAGGGCCGGAGCAATCGATGCCGAGAGCGCGGGCCTCTGCGATCGCGGGAACGATGATTTCGGCGTCCTGACGGCCAAATAGGCCGTGCTCGCCGGCATGAGGGT
Source organism: uncultured Acidobacteriaceae bacterium (assembly GCA_963773915.1). Taxonomy (GTDB): domain Bacteria; phylum Acidobacteriota; class Terriglobia; order Terriglobales; family Acidobacteriaceae; genus Telmatobacter. The sequence goes on along the minus strand of CAVZCY010000009.1, from coordinate 442,458 downwards.
TGAGGCCGCAGACTGCGATGCGCGGCGATTGGCGGCGCATCCAGAGCAACGCATCGTTGCCGAGCTGGATGGTGCGAACGATGTGCGCGCGATCGAGGCGGCAGGCCTGCTCAAGAGAGATGTGAGTGCTGACGTGGACCGTCGCCAGCTTCTCGGAGTAGAGCAACATCCGCGGCTCCGGCGCGCCGGTCAGCTCGGCAATGTATTCGGTGTGTCCGCTGAAGGCCTGGCCGGAAAGCGCGACAGCTTCTTTGTTGAGCGGAGCGGTAACCATGGCGTCGGCTTCGCCGCTCATGCAAAGCTCGACCGCGCGGCGAACGTAAGCGACGGCGGCGGCGCCGTATTCGGCACGAAGCTGGCCGAAGGCGATGAGATGATCAGCGGCGAGGACGCCGGTTCCGATGACAGTGCAGGGCAACGAGCCGGGGTCAATGCCGCTGATGCGACCCGCGGCATTTAGCGCTGCCGAATCGCCAATGAGAAGCCAGCGCGCGAGCGAGGCGACGCTGTGATCCTCAAGAGCCCTTAGGGCGATTTCGGCGCCGATACCGGCCGGATCTCCGATGCTGATTGCGATGCGCGCGAGCCTGCTCATGCTCGACCTCTTAAGGCGGCAAGAATCTCTTTGAATATCGTTGGCGAGCCGAAGCCGCCGGACTTGGTGACGACGGTGCATCCGTGCGCATCGCCGCCCTGCACCACACCCCACGGAATGCCCGGAGCGAACTCACCCTGGAGGATAAAGGAGTGCGCATCGAGAGCCTGAACGGCAAGCTGCGCAGTTTCGCCGCCGGTGAGGATGAGTGCCTGCGGAGCGTAGGAGCGGAATGCCGAACGAATGCGCCCGGCGGCGCCGAATTGGAATTTGAGACTGAGGACACGGACATTGTCGCCGTGATCGGAACCAAGCTCCTGAAGTTGAAGCTTGGTGACGGGATGCGACGTTCCAGCAATGAGCAACGTGCGCTCTGCCTGCGGCACGAGCGCTTCCATTGGGCGCGCAGGAATGAGCCCGGCGAGTGCCTGTGCCAATCCGGCTGAGCCGGCGTAGAGCAGGCCGGGCAAATCTTTCGCCGCTTTGGCCAGAGCATTCAGGTCGGCTTGAGTGGCGCTGTCGCAGATGAAAATGGTCTTGGCGGAATCGGAATCCAGCGCGGGCGCGAGTTCGCGTGCGTGGGAGATTTGGAAGATGTGGCTACGAGCCATGATTGGAAAGAGGCTGTTGAGCTGAACGCGCGAGTGCTTTCCAGATGCGTCTTCGATTTCCAATACGCCGTCACTCACTGTGCGACCAGTTGCGGGAAATGCGGGAGCGAAAAGGATGGCGCGAGTTCCGAGGGCGCGGTGCGCGGCGAGGAACTCAGCGGCGATCGGGCCTCGCGCGGCGGAGTCGACTTTTTTGAAGAAGAGCGCATTGGGATCGCCGGCAAGAGCTGCGCAGGCTTGGGTGACGGCGCGGGCCGCGTTGCGATTTGAAAGCGCGCGCGAGTTTGTATTGAACGCCTGCACAGACTCCGGAGTGGAAAATTGAACGCTCGTGCCAAACCAGACGCGAACGGAGCGCCCGGCGTGGAGGAAAGCCGCCGCGGCATCGCAGGCGCCGGTGAGATCGTCGGCAAGAAGAACAATGCGGCCGGCACCCGGGTCAGCGAATGAGGGTGGAACGAAGTCCGGGTCGCGGGCTTCGGTGGGCATGGGGACGGACCTCTCTTTATTTTCGAGAGTATACGATTATTTTGTGACGTGTGGGCGAGGCGGCCTGCGGGGAGCGAGGATGCTGGACAAATCGAGGCAAATTGGTGAAGGTGAATAGGATGGATCGCCGGACCTTTTGCATTTCCGCTGCCGCCACGGTTGCCGCGAGCCGCACGAGATTATTCGCGCAGGCGGTTCCGACTACGCCTGGGGTTTCGACTACGCCGCGATTCCAACCACACCTTGCGATTCCGCATGTTGGGCCGCTGATTACGTTGAGCGAGATTGAGGCGATCGATCGCGAGCGGATTTTGCGCGCGGCCAATGAATATTTAACTGCGCCGCCGATCACGATTACGGCTTCGTCTTCGCCGCGCAGCAAAGGCGGCAAGCACGACTATTTTTCCGAGGCGGATTACTGGTGGCCTGACCCGAAAAACCCCGGCGGCCCCTATATTGAGCGCGACGGATATTCCGATCCGACGAACTTCAACGATCATCGCCTGGCGCTGATCCGGTTGAGCCTGATTGTGCCGGCGCTTACGGCGGCGTGGATCATCACGCAGGACAAGCGCTATTCGGAGCAAGCAGCGGCGCATCTGCGCGCGTGGTTTCTCACGCCTGAGACGCGCATGAATCCTTCGCTCGATTACGCGCAGGCGGTTTGGGGACATTCGCCGGGCCGGAGTTACGGCATTATCGACACGCTGCACCTGATAGAGGTGACGCGCGCCGCGCGGCATCTTGAGGCGGCGCAGGCTATGACGACGGCCGAATTTGCCGGCTTGCGCGAGTGGTTTACGGAGTATCTGTTGTGGATGCGCGCGTCGACGAATGGACAAGCCGAGGAAGCGGCACAAAATAATCACGGAACCTGTTGGACGGTGCAGGTTGCGGCGTTTGCGGCCTATATCGGCAACGAGAACGCGATGTCGCTGTGCCGCTCGCGATTCCGCGACCATCTGCTGCCCGATCAGATGGCGGCGGACGGAAGTTTTCCGCTGGAGCTGAAGCGCAGCAAGCCTTACAACTATTCCTTGTTTGACCTGGACATGCTGGCGATGGTGTGCGTGATGGCGTCAGCATCCGGCACGTCGCCGAGCGGCGCGACGAATAATCTTTGGCAGTTCGCGCTGGCCAATGGCAACAATTATAGGAAGGCTGTCGACTTTATGTTTCCGTTTATCGAGGACAAGAGCAAGTGGCCCTATCCGCACGACGTTGAATATTTTGACGACCTGCCCAACCGGCAGCCCAGCCTGCTGTTCGCGGGCCTGGCGTATCGCGAGCCGAAGTTCATTGCGCTGTGGCGCACGCTGCCGGCTGAACCAAAGACTCCGGAGATCATTCGCAACTTTCCGATACGGCAGCCGGTGCTGTGGCTGCGGACGGTTTAGAAGCAGGGACTAGGGAACAGGGAACGAGGGAACAGGGAACAGGGAACAGGGAACAGGGAACAGCAGACAGGACAGGAGACGCATTCAAGTGGAGCATTTACTTCGAGGCGCGGCACGCTGGCCGATCCCAAGCTTTTTCGTGACGCTCCCGCCGCAGCGATTTCGCCCATTTTTTGGGGTACCCCCCTCCCCCCCCGGTATGCCATACCTCCATATTTGATTGCGAAGGAGTTAGGGGAGGGCCTCATACCTTTTGCCATACGGTATGCATACCTCCCATACCTATGGGCAGGGAACAGGCAACAGGGAACAGGGAGTAGAAAAGCGAAAAGCAAAGACCGACCTTTGTGTGCGCGGTTTTTGAGCGGAGGCGGATCATGGGATGAGTATGCGCTCAAAGGGGGAAATTATCGGCAAATGGAAGATGCGGAGAATCAAGCGGTTAGAGATTTTGTGGGTTGACGCGGGACTGCTCAATGACCGGTGCATTTTCAGCGATGTTCCGGGATGAGGTGAGGGTTGATGGCGGGAACGGCGTTTTTCAGTATCGATCGGACGGATTTCACGCAAATAGGTGTGGATCAGCAGTTTGCCCTGTTGGCTAAACCGAGTAGTCCGCGGAGATAGATGCTCAGACATGGGCGGCTTCTACTCCGGCGAAGGTGAGGCTGAGAACGGTGATATCGTCTTCCTGGCCGAAGTTCTGAGCCGCTGCCGCTATCTCGGCGGCGGAGCTCGCGGTGCGCAGTAACTCGTGCACCCGCTCGAACCCAAAGAGTTGGCCGCGCTCATCGGTGGCTTCGGCAATGCCGTCGGACATGAGCACAAGCTTGTCGCCGGGGTTCAATTGGAAGTGCATGACGGAGAATTCCGCGCCTTCCATCATGCCGAGCGGTAATGCGCCTTCCATGGCAAGCGGTTCGCTGTTTCGGTACGGCGCGACGTGGCCGGCGTTGGCCATGGTGGCCTCACCATCGTTCCCGAGGAGAAGGGCAAGGCAAGTGGCCTGGCAATCGCCACGCCGCAGGAGGCGCCGGTTCAATACGCGCAGCACGAACTCCGGGTCGAGGCTGATATCTGTAGCGGTGCGGATGGCTCCCACGAGGAGCGCCACCATCATTCCCGCTTTCAGGCCTTTGCCGGCGACGTCTCCGGCTACGATGAGGACACTTCCATCGGTGGGGTGCTGCACGATCTGAAAGAAGTCGCCGCCCACTTCGCGCGCGGGGCGATACTCGGTTTCGATATCGAGGCCGGGAATGGGGGGCTGTTCCCTGGGGATGAGCACCTGCTGCACTTCCTGCGCCTGCTTGATGTCGAGGGCCATCTGGCGCTGGCGCCGCAGGGAGAGCAGCAGACGGCGCAACAGCAGCAACGCGATGGAAGTGGCGAGGGCCAGGTCGGCGGCCTCGTTATAAAAGATGACCGTGCCGAATACGATAAAAGTTCCGTGCAGGTGGAGGCTGATCAGCTCGCTCTGGAATTGCTCGAACGCCATGAGGGTCACGGCGGGAAGCACCAGCCAGCCCTCTTTGCCTTGTTCCCTGATCCCTTTGGCGACGATGAATACGAGCAACGCGAGCAGCCCCAGCCTCACCACTCCCGATGCCGCGTGAAATAACTGGCCGAGCGACGGAGGGATGGCATAGAACAGGTTCTCCCCAAGGAGTTCGAAAATCATGTCGAGCCCTGCCAATGCGGCAATCGCCCTGGGCATCCGGAAGGGGCGGCGCAACTGGAACCATTTCCACCACACCATGGCCCACATGCCGATCGCGAGCGGGGCAATGAATGCCTCGAGAGCAAAGAAGAACTCGCGAAGGCTCACCAGTTGTGTCCAGTTGGCGAGGGAGAAGACGACTTCGCGGCTCATGGCCAGCAGGAACGCGCCCGCCACCCAGAGGTACACGCGATCGGAACGGTCGAACAGAATGAGGCTCGCCGCCAGAATCGTCAGCAAGAGAAATACGCCGCTGAGGATGCCGGAGAAGGCGTAATGCCGCACGAGCTCGAGCCAGGCGATGTGAGTCTGCTCTGCGATGGCGCCGCTCTCGCCCAATAGCGGCGCATAATGGAACCCGCCGGTGAAGGGATGGTGCGAAAGCCGCACGGGTCCCATCCAGACGCGGAATGCCAGGACCTGGGTGCGGGCGGCGGACGGCGGCAAGACGAATATCTGAGGCTGGGGGAAATAGACGACGGGATATTTGCCCGCGCGAAACTGCCCGTTGCTTCCCAGCAGCTTGCCCTGGGCGAAGACCTGATAGCCGTCGTCCACGCCGTCCGCCATCACCGCCAGTTTCTCTCCGGGTTCGGCTGCCGCCGCTACGTCGATGCGGTACCAGGCGTAGCCCCAATAACCGGGATGGCCCCGCGTGGTCCAGCCGGGAACGTATTTGGGATTGTGGGTAAAGGGGTCCTCGACGCCGGGCCGCGGGGTCAGATCCACCGTCTCCCAGTGGGAATCGTCGAAGTTCGGGTCGGCCCATTGAGGGTTGTCGCCGATGTGGAACTTCCAGGGGCCGTTGAGGGCGACGACGGAATGGCCGAAGACGATGGGTACGGGGTTTGCGGGGATGGTCTGGGCGCAGAGTGGGCCGCGGGCAGAGAGGGCAAACATCAGGGAGACTATCGGGAGCAAGAAACTACGCATGGAGGATCTCGACGGGGCCGAAGGTGAGGGTGAGGACGGTGATGTCGTCCTCCTAGCCGAAGGCCTGGGCTGCTGAGGCGATGGTGTGGGCGAACCGGGTGCCGACCGTCGTGAATAAGAGGAAGGCTAAGGGCATCATTCGGCCAAATTTGAGACTTGTTCCGCCAGTATACTCGGCAACGGAGGTTCGGCCGGATTCAATTGGTGCTGAATCGCCAAAGCACTTGTCGACGGCAGATTAGTAACGAAATGTCGGCTTATCGGAAATGGTCTGTTCTGCTTGGATTACCGGCCATCCGGACATTATCCAGAAATTGGGGTTCCGTCCAGATTGGCGACCACTCGACCGGAGCCACTCCAGCCGCGATTGACGTACTAGACTCGGAGCCATGATATTCGAGTCGAAGCGATCAACTGAAAGGGGCGACCTCGAATCGATCCATAGTAACTTTGGTTTTGCTTTAGGCTTTCAGCCAGCAGACAGCAAGCGGGTGATGGCAAGGACGGTGATGTCGTCGGCCTGTGGAGCGCCGGCGCCGAAGGCCGACGCAGATGCGGCGATGGATTCGGCGGTGTGGGTACTGATGGCTTTCGCGCGTTCAAAGCCGAATAGCTCGCCGTCCGGTCTGCTGGCTTCGACGACGCCATCCGACACGAAGGTTATGCGCTCCTCACGATCCAGATTGAAGGTCTGCTCCGGCCAGTCGGATTGCGCGACCACGCCGACAGGAAGTCCCGGAGCGGTTTCGACCTCCGCCCCGTTCAGATAGGGCGACGGATGGCCGGCGCTGGCAAAGGCGACGGTCCCGTCAAGCAAGAAATGGGCTGCGCAGCAGGTGACGAAGCCGCTGATCTGGCCGCAGAGCACGCGATTGAGGTGTTCCAGCACGGCAGCGGGCCGATGATCTGCGTAGTCGCGCAAGGCGCCCACGATGATGGAGACGGTCAATGCGGCCTTGAGGCCCTTGCCGCTCACATCGCCGACAACTACTAACAATCCGCCGCCTTTGTTGCCATTCGCCCCCGAGTTTTCGTCGGGCACAATGTAGAAGAAATAGCCGCCCACCTCGCCGGCCGGCAGATACACCGTTTCCACTGCGAAGGCGCGGTGAATTGCTGAGGTAGAGGAGAGCAGAAGGCTTTGCACGGCGGCGGCCGCGGCCAGTTCCTGCTCGACGGCGTGGTTGCGCATCTCGATGCGGCGGAAGCGCGCGGCCATGGCAATAAGCATGGCCAGGGCAAAAGCCAGATAGGCGTAGGAACGAAAAGTCGCGGTCGCAGAACGGTCGGGGAGGCCGCCCCGCAGGAAGACGCTCGGCCAGACAAAGCCGAGGTCGGCATCGGCGTCCATAAAAGTCATGAAAGCCATGCTGGCCCCAATCCATCTCATCTCGGCCGGCGGCTCTCTCCGAAGCACGCCGGGAGAATCATCAGCCAAGAGCCACATTGCTTGCGACCTCGCCGTAGTTATTGACTATGCGCGCGAGGTCCGAGGCCGCGGCCACGGATTGGAGCGTGTGCATGGGAATCGGCAGCAGAGCCAGAAACTGGATTAGCAAAACGGCCAGCAGCGCCTCAAGGATGCGAAACGGGAGGGTCACGCGCTTGCCCATCAGCGCAAACGGAAACTCGATGTAGGCAATTCTGTAGAGTGGGATTGAGAATGCAAAGAGAGAAATCGCCGCCGCGGAGCTAAGGCCGAGATCGATGTTGCTGACTGGCAGCCGCGAGAGCGAATAGGCACCCAGCATGATGGCAAGCCAGGAATCTTATCCCCGCGCCCTGCGATCTATAAAGTAAAAGGCCAGGAAGATCGGGCTGACAAAGAGGACCATTAGAGATGCAAGGTCCTCCTGCCAAACGGCGCGCAGAACGGCAAGGGATCCAAACCGGCGAATCCCCGAATTTGCTCAAGCGGGCCCAACGTCGGTGCCGCAGTCCTCGGAGGATAGCCGGCGTAGAGATGCAGCGTGTGAATGGCGATGGCGAGGTGGCCATCTTCGGCAAGCGCAGACGAAAAGGCAAGAATAGTGTCCGCGGCAGCCGGGCCGTTGCGCGTCTCAAAACTGCCTGACCCTCCGATGAGATGGCCGTTGATGAAGACCTCGTAGACGGGATAAGCGCCCCGGACGAGCAACCCCAACTGTTGCGGCGCTTTAAGCTCCTCGGGAAGTGTTAGGTCGACGCGCTGCCAGAGGTCCACCTCATCCCTGTCCGGAACGCCCGTTCCTTGCCACACGCACCCAGGGTCGCTGACCGCGGCGCAGCGCGGATCGTCGGTGAGATGTGTCATCCACTCCGTCCACGGGAGGCGGATCACGCTGGACGATTGAGCATTCACCGTCGCCGTAGCGACAAGCAGAATAAAACCCAGCAGCCAGAAGGTATTCAAGAGGCGGTGAAACATAGCGGCAAGCATACCTCTGGCCCACCCGGCTCGGAGTAGCCCGAAATCCAGCTAAACCAATGGATGAGCTGTAATGTTGCCCATCTGACAATGCGCAGGCCGCGTTCCGGGCGAATGACCGGCTATCCGGAAGTCGCCACTTGGGTAACAACTCGAAATAGGGCAATCCCCTCTGGAAGGGTTAGTACCGAGATGTCGGCTAGTCGGATGGAATATTGACCGCGCTTGTCGGAGGCGGGGTCTGGTTTGGGGCGCGGCGTATTGCTGCTGTGTTTTGCGGCGGCATTTTTTGAACTTTCATCGCCCCAGCGAGGTTGGCTCGCTGGGCCGTACTTTTTTCGGGGTTTTTGTGGGTGGTGTTATGTGGGTGGGTTTATGTACTCGATTGCGTCTTCGACGAATGGATGGGTTAAAACCCATCCCTACCAGCCCGTACTCTTCAGATGAGGCCGCGGTCGTTTCTGGTTAGGGAAATGCCCCGGCTGTATGATTTCTGCATGGCCGCAATCGAGAAGAGAATGAACATAAATCGGCGGAGTTTTCTGATGCAGGCTGGCGCGGTGTCACTCAGCACAGGGGTTTTGGCCGCACACGCGTTGGCTGCGGAGGCCGTGAGCGCAACTGACCGCGAGCGGATGCGGTCCGTGGCTGCCTTCACGGCGGAGACGCTGAGCACGGATCATCCGATGGCCTTCGGCGCAGACATTGTCAGCACGGCTACCGGTGAACGGCTTATGCGCGCCGTCAATCGCGTCGGTCCCGACCACGATCCAAGTGCGCATGCGGAAACCCTGACCATTCGACTCGCCTGCGCCAAGCTGGGCTCGGGATCGCTCAAGGGCTACACCCTCTATACGACCTGCGAGCCCTGCGCGATGTGCATGGCCTGCGCTCTCTGGTCGGGCCTTGACCGGCTGGTGTTCGGCGCCACCATTGCCGATGCGGGCCAATTCGTTTCAAAGATCACTATCCCGGCAAAAGAGGTAGCCAGCCGCACCGACATGCACTGTGTGGTGGCTGGCCCGGTCGAGCGCGAGGTTTGCGTGAAACTCTTCACCGATCCGCGCATGCAAAAGACATTTGACCTGTGGAAGAAGCATTGAGCGAACGCTGGAAGCAGGTCAATGCAGCAGGATCAGGCGGCCCTGAGGTCGACGGCGCTTACTTTGAAGCGCTTCATTGAGATTGCCAGTGTGCGCTCGATTTTGCGCAGGTCGCCGCGCTCGGCTGGAATTGCGAATGTGGACGCAATGCCTTTTGCCGAAGCTCGACCGGTGCGGCCGACGCGGTGAACGAAATCTTCTGCCAGCTTGGGCATGTCAAAGTTGATGACATGGGCCACGTTGGCGACGTCGATGCCGCGCGCTGCGACGTCGGTGGCCACGAGCACACGGTGACGGCCCTCGGAGAAGCTTTTGAGCGCCTGGTTGCGCTGGGCCTGCGAACGGTCGCCGTGAATCTGCGTGGCCGACCAGCCTGAACGGCTGAGGCGGCGCGCGACGCGATCTGCGCCGTGCTTGGTGCGCACGAAGACGAGGAAGCTGCCCTGCTCGGCGTCGAGCAGGTGCTCGAGGAGCTCCTGCTTCTTGTCGGGATCGACTTCAAAGGTGCGCAGCTCGACATTTTCAGCGGGCTTGAGCACGGAGCCGATCTCGATGCGCGCGGGGTTCTTGAGGTAGTTGCGCGCCACATCCCTGACCGCGCCTTCAAGCGTGGCCGAGTAGCAGAGCGTTTGCCGCTCCTTAGGCAACGTGGCGGCAATGCGCGCGATGGCCGGCTGAAAGCCCATATCGAGCATGCGATCGACTTCGTCGAGCACGAGGATCTTGACCTGGTCGAGGCGCACCAGCCTGCGCTTGAGAAAGTCTTCCAAGCGGCCCGGGAGTGGCGACGATGAGGCGCGCTCCGCGACGGATGGCGTCGAGCTGCGAGTGCTCGGACAAGCCGCCGACGACGACGGCGGCTGACGCGCCGTTATTCCCGCGCAGTGCGCGAAATGCGGCTTCAACCTGCATGGCCAGCTCGCGCGTGGGCAGCAGAATGAGCGCGTGCGCGCCGCGGCCTGGGGTCTTCTCGAGTTGGGTTTTTTCTAGCATCTCCATGATGGGAATGAGGAAGCTGAGGGTTTTGCCGGTTCCGGTTTGCGCGGTGGCGAGCACGTCGCGGCCTTCAAGAGCGGGCGGAATTGCGGCGGCCTGCACCGGCGTGGGAGTTTGAAACTTGTTGGCATTGAGCCGCGACATGAGCGCAGCTGAAAGTGAAAACTGTGAAAATTGAGTCGTCAAAATATTAGTCTTTTCCTGGGGTCCCGGAGCCCTTTTTTCCCGAGGGCCTGCAAACGGAACCTGACTGGAGGCACGCGCACAAACACACGCACACGCCTGCACTAAATTATGCGTAAGAGAGAACCAATTTCGTCCCTGGGACTGGCTGACATGCACGATTGGTGCTTGCCGGCCCGGAGCTGACCCACGCTGCTGTTTTACGCCTGCCGGCTCAGTGCCGGAAGGCTACCCGCTCCTGAATCGCCCGGTGCGTTGCGCTTGTTCACTCAGATTATGAGGAGCACAGCGCAGTAGTCGCCGGGAAGGAGACTGATGGGTACACGCTGTAGGGGCTTGGGGGAAATTATTGCCAGATTGACCGGCCCTGTTGGGGACCAGATCGTCACTCGCGTCCAAATCACTGAGCGTAAATCCATTATAGCGCAGATTGTGGAAATCGGGGCGGTGGGGTGCTCCGTCCCGGCGGGGCCCGGGACGGAGTGTTTCGGCTGGATTGCTTCGGCCGGCGTGGGCGTGGCTTAGTTCACGCCTGGCCTAGTTCACTGTGACGGTGAACGTGGTGCTGGGAGAGGGCGTTATTGCCGGGCTCCCCGCGCTGGTTACGGTGAATGTGTAGGTTCCGGCGGTGGTGCCGGGGTTCCCGCCACCGCCGCCTACCACCGCCACCGCCGCTGCTGCCTCCGCCGCAACTGGAGAGCGTGCCAATTACGGCCATGGCGACCAGGATGCCGAGCATGGAGCGCCAGCTACGACGACGGGCGGGGATCCAGAAGAAGATGAGCACGGACAGAATCGCGCCGGAAGTGGCGGCAAATTTCGAACCGGGCCAGCCGTTGCCTTTGCCGAGTTTGGGATAGATCAGATCGGCGGTAGTTGCCGCAGTGGTTGTAACAGTAGCGGTCGCCGTGCCGGTGGTGGTTGCCGAGGAAAGTGTGACCGGCGAGCCGCTTGTAATGGAGCAACCGGGCAGATCGGATGCGCCGGTGGGGAAGTTAGTTAGCGTGCAAGTGAGCGTGACACTGCCGGCATAACCGCCGTTGCCGGTTACGGTGATGGTTGAAGCAGCACTGCTGCCGGGCGCGATCGCGCTGGGAGTCGTGGAGCTCAAGGGTGAGTTTTTCGACGCGGCAAGGTTCACGAATACGTTGACGGTTGTGGTGTGCGTGATCGCGCCTGAGGTTCCGGTGATCGTGATGGTGTAGGCGCCGGTCGTCGTGGATGAAGTTGTGGTGACGGACAAGGTGGAGGATTGCGACGCCGCGCTGGTGAGGTCAACTGAAGTCGGATTCAAGTTGGAGCTGTCGCAAGTGAGGTTGCCGCCGGACGGTTGCGTGGTGACCAAGCAGCTGAGAGTCACAACTCCGGTGAAGCCGCCCGAGGGTGTCACGGTGATCGAAGATGTGTTTCCCGTGGTTGCGGCCCTGATTGATCGTAACGGGCGGAGGAGAAGAGAGGTTCATTGCGAAGTCCTGGGACAGGTTGACCGTTACGAAGACGATGGTTGACGAGGTGATGCTGCCCGAAGTTCCGGTGACGGTGACCTGGTATGTGCCGGTCGTGGTGGATGCGGAAGAGTTGATGGTGAGCGTGGATGTAAGACCGGCAGCTCCCGTGATAGCGACCGACGTCGGATTGAGGTTTGCGGCGCCGCAGGTGAGCGGATTGGCCGCTGCAGCGGGCGCGGATGTGACAGCGCAGGAGATATTGACAGTGCCTGTGAATCCACCGGAAGGAGTGACCCCGATGATGGAGGTGTTGCCGGTGGTGGCGGCCTGAGCGATGGTGATGTTGCCGCCGTTGGTCAGCGCGAAGGCATTGACGCTTGCCGTGATGTTGAGAGTGTGGACGAATTCGCCGGTGGCCGCTCCGTGCCGACGACCGCGACGATGTAGTCGCCGATCGGCGTGTTGGCAGGCGCGTTGACGGTCAGCGTGGAAGTACCGTTGCTGCCAGCGGTGAGGGACACGGGTGACACGATCGAGCAGGTGACGGGCGCAGCGGCTTTGCAGGTGAAATTAACGTTGCCACTGAAACTGTTGACCGAGGCGACGGCGATGGTGTCAGTGCCGCTGCCTGCTCCGGCGTTAATGTTTATGGGCACGGTGGTGGCGTTGGGCGCAGCGTGAAGTCAGACAGCGGATTCGGAATCGAGCTGCCGCCGCTCAACGTGAATTCCGAAGGCGCGTAGACTGCGTCGCCTGTGTACTGGAGGGTGATGAAATTGACGCCCTGAAGTAGATCCTGGCTGCTGAGCGTGGCCGTGAAGGTGGAGACGTCACCTGACCCGGTACGAGGTTGACCCCTCCGAGGCTCTCGCCTGAAGAGAAGAAAATAACGCCATTGGTAGGCGCTGGGTGCCCGGACTGGCCGGTGACGGTGCCGGTAACGGTGATGGTTGAGTTGGGCGACATGATGCTTCGACTATGGTCGCGGCAGTGGTGGAGGCGAGGCCGGTGGTTGTGATGACAGGGATGGTGACGGTGCCCGCAGTGCCGCCGTTGTAATTCGCATCTCCGCTATAGGCCAAGGTGACGTTGTAATTGCCCGCAGCGAGGATTGGAGAGAGAGTAAGAGTGCCGATTCCGGCCTGGGCCCGTCGGCGGGATCGACGCCTGCGCTGAGGGGGATTGATCCGGAGATTCCAGAAGGCGAGCTGGAGAGCGTGATGGTACCTGTGGGAGGCGAAACGGGGACGGGAGCCTCAATGGTGCACTGCGCTTGAACGTTGGGATTGCACTGCGCGCCATTTTCAGCGATGACTGTGAAGATAGTCGGCTGGCCGTTGATGATTTGTCCGGAGTTGGTGACGTTGGAGGCGTTGAAGAAGAACGCCGGAGTATCTTTGACGTCGGTGAAGCCGATGGGCGCCGAGGCGGTGACCTTGTTGTAGCTCTGGTCGCCGTTGTAGGTCGCGCTCACGGAGTGGGCGCCGACGCCGAAGGGAGCGTTATATTCGGCATCGCCTTCGACGTTCATCGGGGCGGTGTCGATCGCATTTGCGTTGTCAGTAAACGTGACGCTGCCGGTCGGCTCGGTGAACGTGCCGACGCTGCTGCAGTTGGTGCCTGCGATTTCGCAGCTCGAGAGGAAGTTGATCTGCGAGGCGGGAGCCACCAGGGCGCTGAGCATGAGCTGGGTCCGTAGTCCACCTGGGTTCCAGGGTTGGAAGCGCTGCTTGAGGGGAAGTATTCACCGAGCGCTGTGTTGAAAAGGTGAAGGGCGATACCCGGGGCTTCGGGGGTGACGGTGATCTGGATCGGCGGCGTGGAGGTGCTCATGCCATTTTTGGAGTCGCCGCCATATTGGCCCCATATATGGTAAGTTCCGCCGGGCAGGTAATTGACCGCGGCATTGGAGTAGGCGCCGTTAGTGAGCGGGAAAACACCGAGGCCCTGGTTGGCCGGCTCGGTGCTATCGGTCTGGAGCGCCACGCTGCCGGTGGGCGTGCCGGTCCCGGTGACGGCGCCGCTGATGGTGATCGCGGTTCCGTGGGTGAAGCTGGTCTGCGACGCGGTCATCGTCGTGGCAGTGGAGAGCAGGGTGACCTTGTTCCAGTCGTTAACGAGATTGTTGGCATCGATGGTGCCGAGGCCGGTGGCAAGGTTATAGCCGGCGGTGGCGTTGTATTCCGGTGTTGTGCCGGTGCCGATCTCGCCTTCGACGACTCCGTTAAAGGTGATCGCGCCTGCACCTGCCGAGATGCAATCCAGCGATAGCGGCACGTATGAGCAGGGCACTGCGTTGGTGCCGTTGACGACGTCATGAAAGGCGGAGGGATATTGAGCTTTTAGAGCGTAGAGAATGTTGTCAGCCTGGCCCTGCCGGCCCCATTTCTGATTGACCAACGCCATGATGCCGGCGAACGACGGCGAGGATGCGGATGTTCCGCCGACGCCGTAGATCTGCACGAGTCCGCCTACGCCGAGGCCGGCAGTCTGGCAGTCACCGTCGTCGGCGCAGATGGGATAGAAGCTGTAGTTGTCACCGTTGGCGGCGTAGAGAGAGACGTCGGGAATGTCGCGTACGCCATCGGCAGGAACGCCGGCTCCCGATTGCCAGGAAGGTTTGGGATAGCCGCTGGGTGTGCCGGTGCACTCGCCTGTAGCCGAGCTGTAGCTATTGTTGCTGCAAATTGCGGCGTTGCTGGCGCCGCCGCTGCCGCCGGCGATGGTCGTACCGGCCGTCGAGTTGCCATTAAAGAGATTCAGGCCGAACTGGCTGTCATTCCAGGGCTGCTCGGGGATGTACTTCTTGATGGAAACGGCGGGCAGTTGCGTGGGGGTGGTGGTCCAGTAGTTGGCGATGCTGGCGCCGCCGGTGGCGTAGTCAGAGTAGTAGAAGTCGGTTCCGCCAACGGCGACGTCGTAGGGAGTGGAGGCAAAGCCGCTGACGGCCTGACCGTTGTCGGCGTATTCCTGAGTGTTGTCGTTGTCGCATCCGGCCGAACCGTTGTCGCCAGTGGAGACCATGACGGTTTGGCCTTGTGCGGCGGCCTGCTCCCAGAGGCCGTTCATGAACGAGTTTGTGGATCCGAGCGCGGCTTCGCAACCGCCGAAGCTGAGGCTGATGACGGGCGCTACGTTGCCATAGACGGCGTGTTCGCATGGCGAGGTACACGCCGGGCTCGAGCGAAGTGTCGGCAGCGATGACCAGATCGATGGTGGCGCCGGGTGCCACTGCACCCGACCACTCGACATCGAGATAAGCCTCAATGGAGTCGCCATTGGGCCCGTCGGGATTGTTGATGCCGTCGACGCCGGGATCGTTGCCGTCAATGATGACCTGGGGCGGGTTGGCGGGAAGATTGAACAGCGTGCGGAATTGATTGACGAGATCGATGTTGACGTTGGAGTCGTTAATGATGGCGATGGTCTGGCCGGCGCCGTTGACGCTGGCGTTATAGAGCGGGTTGAGATCGTACTCGACCGCGTAGTCTGCCGGCCCAAGCACAAAATTGACGCCGGAGCTGTTGCCCCATGTCCACTGCGATACCTGATGCGTGGTTGGATCGAAGCTGGCCTTGCCGAGCTTCTTGACGTAGCTCTTGGGGCGGAAGTTGTTGAGCGAGGAGAATCCGCCGATGACCGGAGCGAGCGCGGCGGGAATCTGAGGATCATTCGCGTTGGCGTAGTGAGTTTCGCCGTTGATCGCGTACTTGTGAATCTGGGTGTGGAATGCCTCGCGCAGTTGAGCCGACGCTGCCTGAGAACTCGAGGGTCCCCTTGCCGGGATTCACCCTGGAGACGGCGAAGCCGTGACTGCCGAGCCAGGAGGTGATGGTTGCGACGTCCTGATCGGAGGGGCCGAATTGCGCGCCGAACTGGTCCGGGGTGAGCCACTGGTGATAGCTCGGCGAGCCGGGCCGTTCATTTGCGAGATGAGCGGCGAAGGGCGGACTCCTGGTTGGGGCTGCGCTGAAGGACGAGCTGCATGCGGTCAAGCTGCATGCCGTCAGGCGCGGCGCCACGGTCATTCGCGGCGTTGGCAAGGGGCTGCACGGTATGCGTGAGCGTGACCCGCTGGCCTTCGTCGATGGCGCTGACGATGCGGACGCCGGGTGCGGGGGATTGTGCCACGGGAACCTGCAGAACAAAACATGGCCAGACATGCAGTGGCGAGAGCGAGGTGAATGGGCGGGATGGATTGATCATTTTATTCATAGGGGGAGATGGTCCTGGACCTTTCTTTAGAGAGACCCTCGAAATCTTGAAGAGTTGCCGCAGATGGCGGAAAAAGAGTGACTGGGAGAAAAGAGAGACAGAGGAAAGGCGGTACGCTTTGGGCAATATCGGCCGAAATGTCGAGATCGACCGAGATGGTCGCCAAATTCATCATAACCAAGACAGAGAACCTCGGGAACTGCATATGAATCTGGCTGCGTGCCCTGCGGGGAGCATTGTTGCGCGGAGCGAAGAAGCAAGCGCCGCCATTGACTGACAATACCGCTGATGGGCGTTTAATGCGCCGAAAATGTATGAAGCCGAATAAGCGTGAATGACGCCGAATAAAGGAAAAGAAGAAGACGAATGACGAAAAAGAAAAAACACCAAAAACGGAAAAGAGAAAGACGGGCGCAGTGCGTAAAATCGGTGAACTCGCAGAGTTAGACGGGGCCGAACCGGGAAGGTTGAGCAGCGAAGCATGGGGAGGGCGAAGAACAAGCGGGCTGGATTCGACAGGTGAGCGGGAAGACGAGCGAGTGGACAAGTAACGGGCCGAACCGGGAAGCGGAATGGACGGGTCTGGGGGCATGATGAGCCGGACCGGGGGCGCGGTGACCGAGTCCGCGGGTGTAATCTTCCGCCGGAGGGTTTTGATCGCCCAACGAAACCTGATTAGTTGGGGTCGGTAGAGATTGGGGCGTCGGAGCGGGGGCGGATTGGGGTGCCAGATCCGGGTGTTGGGCCGGCGGCAAAGTGGCGGAAAACGGGCGCGAAGCGGGGTAGAATTGCAATAGACAATTGATTTCTAAGGGTATATCATTGGGTGTTTTGGCTGGAAACTAACGATTTCCAAGAGCGTATTTAAGCGGGATTGTCCCTTTGTTACCCGGATGTAGCGGCACCCAGTTTCCGGGAACCCGACGCGCAAGGGGATTAGCACGGAGACGAATGAAATGAACAATTCAGGTGAAAATTGGGCAAATCAGGATCAGGCAATACGAGACCCTGCCGCAAATCGGGATCGTGCAATTCAGGATCGGGCGTTTAAGGCGCTGGATTCCTTTCGGATCGAGGTTCCATCGTGGGGGTTCGCAAACACTGGAACGCGGTTTGGCAAGTTTGCGCAGGCGGCCGCGGCGAACACCATTGAGGAGAAGTTCGCGGACGCAGCCGAAGTGAACCGGCTGACGGGCGTGACGCCCACGCTGGCGCTGCACGTTTTGTGGGACCTGCCGGACGGCGTAAAAGATGTGCACGCGGTGAAGCTGCTGGAGCAGCGCTTCGGCGTGCGCTCGGGATCGATCAATCCCAACCTGTTCCAGGATCAGGATTATAAATTTGGATCGCTGTGCAATCCTTCGGCCGCCATTCGGGAGCGGGCGCTGGAGCATTTGCTGGACTCGATCGAGATTGCGAAGGCGCTCGGCTCGCGCGACATCTCGCTGTGGATGGCGGATGGATCGAATTATCCGGGCACGCAGAGCATGCGCAAGCGCATCGGATGGCTTGAAGAGGCGCTGCGCATTGCGCACAGCCACCTCGGGGCCGATCAGCGATTGCTGGTGGAGTACAAGCCTTTTGAGCCGGCCTTTTATCACACAGATATTGCCGATTGGGGAATGTCGAGCCACCTCGCGCGGCAGGCGGGGCCGCAAGCTTGCGTGCTTGTGGACACCGGCCACCATTACAACGCGCAGAACATCGAGCAGATTGTTGCGTGGCTGCTGCACACTGGCTTGCTGGGCGGGTTCCACTTCAACGACCGGCGCTATGCGGACGACGATTTGACGCTTGGCTCGATTGATCCTTATCAGATCTTCCGTATTTTTCACGAGATCCATTCGGCCGTGGACGATGGGTTGGCAATTGACGTCGCGTACATGATTGACCAGAGCCACAACCTGAAAGGCAAGATTGAAGCGATGGTGCAGACCGTGTTGACCGCGCAGGAGCTTTACCTGAAGGCCGCGCTGATCGATCGTGAGAAGCTGGCGAAGCTGCAGCAGAGCTGCGAGCTGGTAGCTGCTGAAGAGCTTTATCGCGGCGCGTTCTGGAGCGATGTGCGTCCGTTGACGCGCGCGTGGCGCGAGTCTCATGGTCTGCCTGCCGATCCGCTGGAAGCGCTGCACGCAAGCGGTTATGTGGAGCGCGCGGCGCGCGAGCGGGGAAGCCGCAGCTCGGTTGTGAATAGCTATGCGTGAGCTTGCTATGATGGTCGGCGGGCTGGTGTTTCAATAGGGGTATCAGCGAGGAGGGGCGGTTGGCGAAGGCGAAGATCAAACGGCTGTACCTGATTCCGATTCTCTCCAAGGCGCTCGACGTGATTGAGCTGCTGGAGCAGGACAATACGCCTTTGACGCTTGAGGATGTTTACCAGCGGACAAATATTTCGAAGACCAGCGTGTATCGGATTTTGAAAACGCTGGCGCATCGCGGCTATCTGGCGCAAACGCCGAGCGGGCAATACCGGCTGGTGTCGCGTCCGCGGCGGTTGCGGTTCGGATTTGCGGTGCAGAGCGCGGAGATGCCGTTCAGCGAAGCGGTGGCGCAGAGTGTCAGCGGCGCGGCGTCCGCATCAGGCGTGGAGTTGATCATTCTGGACAACAAGTACGATCCCGACGTGGCGGTGCGCAACGCGGAGGAGTTCGTCGCCAAGCGCGTAGACCTGGTGCTGGAATTCCAGGTGGAAGAAGCGGCCGCGCCGCGCGTGGCGCACATCTTCAAGAAAGCTGAGATTCCCATGGTGGCGATTGACGTGCCCCATCCAAACGCGACGTATTTCGGCGTGGACAACTTCGAGGTTGGAGACGAGGCGGCATCGATCCTGGTGAATTACGCGCAGAGAAAATGGAAGAGCAAAGTGGACAGAGTGGTGGGCGTCGGATTCAAGGAGGCGGGCAGTTTCGTGCAGAACCGCATTGCGGGGGCGTTCGACGGAATCAGGGAACACTTCAAGGAACTGACTGCGGATCAGTTCGTGCAAATTGAAGGCAGAGGCATGCGCGACGCGAGCCGCAAAGCGATGAGCGAGTATCTGCATGGGCGGCGAGCGGGTGAATTTACGCTGGTGGCGGCCGCGACCGATTCCAGCGCACTTGGAGTTCTGGACGCGGTGCGCGAAGCAGGGCACGAGTCGAACTTCGCCATCGTGGGCCAAGACTGTATTCCGGAGGTGCTGGCGGAGATGCGCACCGGATCGAGCGCGATTGTCGGATCTATTTCGCATGAGGCGGAGACCTACGGACCGAGGCTGATCCAGCTTGGCATTTCGATTTTGCGCGGTTATACCGTGCCTCCTTATAACTACGTGCACCATCGGGCGGTAACGCCGGATTCGCTTGGCGAGGTTGAGAAGGCGCAGAGTTCGGCGCGACCAGTGGCTTTGGCCGAGACGGCATGAAGGCCGTCTAGGTGGCGCCTTTAGAGCTTGGTTATTAAACGTGATTTGGGAGTCGTGAAGATGGTTTTGACGACCCGTATTCCGGGGGTAAAACGTTTTCTCGATGGTGCTGGCTGTATCATGGATTTGGGTTCGATTCATCTCTTGTTTGAGTGCTTCCTATGAAATCAGCAACGACTGCTTCCCCAACATTGCATTTCCTCGAGGACCGCTGGGACCCCACTGTGGCGGCTGGCCTGGACGAGCCTGAACTTCTGCGCTACCGCTCGAATCTGCTGGGTTCGGACCTGCGCATTACCAATTTTGCGGGCGGCAATACCAGCTCGAAGGTGATTGAGCTTGATCCGCTGACCGGCAATCCGGTAGAAGTGCTGTGGGTGAAAGGCTCCGGCGGGGACCTGGGCAGCATCAAGCGGACCGGCTTTGCGACGCTCTACCAGGAAAAGCTGCTGGCGCTGGAGCGCAGTTACAAAGGCGCGGAATTCGAAGACGAAATGGCGGAGATGTATCCGCTGTGCGCTTTCCGCAACAATCCGGTCGCCGCATCTATTGATACGCCTCTGCACGGATTCCTGCCCTTTCCGCACGTGGATCATCTGCACCCTGATTGGGGAATCGCGCTGGCGGCAAGCGCCAATGGAAAATCGCGGATGGAGGAGTTCAACCGCGAGTTCGGCCACTCGCTGGTGTGGCTGCCTTGGCAGCGCCCTGGCTTTGAGCTGGCGATGATGATGAAGCGGATCGTCAAAGAGAATCCAGGTTGCGACGGCATTGTGCTCGGTGGACACGGTCTCTTCACGTGGGGCCAGACGCAGCGAGAGTGCTACCTGAACACGCTGCAGATGATCGACAGCATCGGGCAGTTTATTGAGCGGCACGGACGCAGCAAAAGCGCGGCGCGCTTTGGTGGCGAGGCTGTTCCGGCGCGACCGGATCGGCGGGATCTTGCGATCCAGATCGCTCCGTTTCTTCGCGGGCGGGTTAGCGCCAAGCAGCGCTATATCTCGAGTTTTTCTGACGCGCCTGACGTGCTGACGTTCGTTGACTCCAAGCATGGCAAGGAGTTGGCTTTCCTGGGCACCAGTTGTCCCGATCACTTTATCCGCACCAAGATCAGGCCCATGTTTGTGACGTGGGCAGCGAATGAAGATATAGAAGCGCTAAAGAAGCAGATCGATTGCGCGCTGGCCGAATATCGCGACCAATACCGCGCCTACTATCGCACGTTTGCCAAGCCAGATTCGCCGGCGCGCCGCGACGCCAGCCCCGCCGTGGTGTTGATTCCCGGGATGGGGATGTTCAGCTTTGGCAAAGACAAGACAGAAGCGCGCATCACGGGCGAGTTTTATACCAACGCGATTCACGTGATGGAAGGCGCAAGTTTGTTGGGTAACGGTGCGGTGACTGGCACTGTGTCCTCAATGCCCGCCGGGAATGGATCCGGCGAGCTTCAAAGTCTTCGACAATTATGTTGCGTTGCCGGCGGCGGAAGCATTTCGCATCGAGTACTGGGCGCTTGAAGAGGCAAAGATTCGCCGGCGGCCGCCGGAAAAGGAACTAAGCCGGCGCGTGGCGCTAGTTGTGGGTGGGGCGAGCGGCATTGGGCGCGAAGTGGCTCGACTTGCGGCGGCGCGAGGCGCGCATGTGTTTGTGGCCGACCGCAACGAAGAAGGCGCAGCGAGCGTGGCCAAGGATCTGGCGTCGATCACATCGGCCGAGTTGACCGGCTCAGCCGGCGTGGACATTCGCAACCGCGAATCGATTCGCAAAGTGGTGGGCGAGGCTGCTCTGGCATTTGGCGGCATCGACATTCTCATTAACACTGCGGCAATTTTCCCTTCGACGGCCGACGGCGTCATTCCCGACAGCATGTGGGCCAGCACGCTGGAGTTGAACGTGACCGCCAATTACTTGCTAGCTGACGAGGCCGCGAGCCTATTTGAGGAGCAGGGACTGCACGGCAACATTGTGTTCACCAGCTCAGCCAATGCAGTGGCGGCCAAGCGCGGCAGCGAAGCGTATGACGTGAGCAAGGCCGCGCTCTCGCACCTCATTCGCGAGTTGGCAGTGAGCCTGGCGCCTAACGTCCGCGTGAACGGCATCAGCCCGGCGACAGTGGTAAGGGGTTCAGCCATGTTTCCCCGCGACCGGGTGCGCGCTTCACTGAACAAATACAAAATTCCTTTCCAGGAATCGTTCAGCGATGAGGAATTGCGCAGCCGCCTGGCCGCGTTCTATGCAGAGCGAACGCTGACGCAGAAAGCCATCGACGCGGCTGACTGCGCTGAGGCTATCCTCTTCCTGGCCAGCCCCCACGCGCGTTGCACCACGGGCCATGTGATCCCCGTAGATGGCGGCCTGACCGAAGCCTTCGTGCGCTAGCTGTGTAATCAGAGCCTAGAGAAACCGGAGTCCCACATTCGCCATGCAAGAACCTGCGCGTGTTGCGATCGATTTGGGCGCAGAAAGCTGCCGGGTTTCGCTGCTTCGCTGGATCGACGGCCGGCCAACCGTCGAAGTCGTCCATCGCATTCCGAATGGGCCGGTGCGTCGCGGAGACTCACTCTGCTGGCCGCTCAATCAAATTCTTGCCGGGCTTGAAGAAGGGTTGCGCAAAGCTGCGGCGGCCGCGCCTGAGGGCATTGCATCCATTGGCGTCGATAGTTGGTCGGTGGATTACGTGCGCCTGGCGCCTGACGGCTCGATGCTGTGTGAGCCGTTCTGTTATCGCGATGAGCGCACGGCGGCTGCGAAGGAATCGGCGGACCGGATCATTACTCCCTTTGAGTTGTATCAGCGGACGGGAACCTATCCGCTGAAAATCAATTCGGTGTACCAGCTGATCGCGGATGCTGCTGCGGTTCCCGGGGGCGAGAATCAGCGGATCGACAAGCGCGCGCCGTGGGTGATGCTGCCGGAGTTTGTTCTTTACTGGTTGAGCGGGAGGCGCGTGGCCGAGTACACGAATGCCACGCACACCGGGCTGGTGAACCTGAAAACCGGCGATTGGGACAGGGAACTTTTCGAGATGCTGGGGCTGGCGATCGAGGCTGCGCCGCGAATCGTTGCGACGGGTTCCACTGCTGGGTCCGATGACAGGACCGCTGGCGCAGCTCGATGCGTTTCGCGCGACAAAAATCATTGCGCCAGCAACGCACGACACGGCTAGCGCGATCGCAGGCATTCCAACTGACCTGACCTCGGCCGCATACATCAGCTCGGGCACATGGTCGCTGGTTGGCACGATTACGCAGAATCCGGTTACGACGAAGCACGCTTTTGACGCGGGCTACACCAATATCGGCGCGGCGGCCGGCGGGCTCTTGTTTCACTCGCTCATCAACAGCATGTGGGTGTTGAAGCAGTGTATGGACTCGTGGGCGGCGCAGGGGCGCGGCTGGAAGATCGAGGATCTTGTCGAAAAGGCTGCCGCGTGCAATGTCGCAACGGGCGTACTGGATATGGATGCAGACGCGCTGATGCTCGACACCGATATGCCCAGACGCATCAATAGCGAGCTGACGCGGTTGGGGTTCGATGCCATCTCCGACGTGGCAGGCAACGAGCCGACTGTTTGCGCGGACGATATTTGAAAGCCTGGCGCGGCGATACGCGTCGGCGACGGTCAATCTGGAAAAAATGCTGGGGCGCAAGCTGGAGCGCATCCACATGATCGGCGGCGCAACGCGCAACAAGTTGCTGGTTGGGCTGACCGAGCAGCGCACGGGTCTTAAGGTCGAGATTGGCGAGACGGAAAGCTCGACTGTGGGCAACCTGGCCGTGCAACTTGCGGCGAGCGTGGCCGCGGGCGATTGCGTTGCACCCGCGGCGATTCGCGAATGGGCTGCGCTCCTCTGTCGCGATAGAGTTTTCTGAACGGCCTCTGATCTTTTCGCTACTTGGCTCCGGGAAATTTTTCGATGTGCAACTCGCCTTTGCGGCCGAAGTAGATCACCTGCTTACCGGTGAGGAAGGCCCAGTAGCCGATGACGCCTGCCGCCGTGGAGCGCTTGACGAATTCGGGATAGCGAACCGTGTCGGCCTGTGTGCCGCGAATGGCCGCGACAAGATCGGCGCCTGAGAAATCTTCAGCGACCGGTTCGAGCGTGAGGATCATGGGTTCGGTTGCGGTTTCTCCGTTAGTGGCGTAACAGGTCTTTCGCCCGGCGGCAAAGTCGACGCAATAGGACTCGACGCCAACGTCCAGCAGTTTTCCGACTGCCTGAGGGAAGGTGAGCTCGCCTTTCTGGGTTGCGACGGTGACTTCATGGATGACCTGGGTGTTCATGACTGCTCCTTAATCGACTGGAAGTTTTTCGAGCCCATGCGCCTGCACGAGCTTTTTCAAAATGAAAAGTATGGTTTCGCGCTCTTTGCGGGAGAGCGGGTGGAAGAACTCTTCGTCATTCTGATCCGCGAGCGCCGCCAACGCGGGGATGAGGCGCCTGCCGGCCGCGGTGAGCGCAATCTCCTGATACCGGCGGTCGCCGCTGCTCTCGCGCCTCGTGACGAGGCCCTTGCGCAGAAGGCGGTCGACGATCTTTGTAATGGCTCCGCGCGTCATGCCGATGCGGCCGGCGACGATGCTGGGCGAGGTCTGGCTTTCGCCGATCACATCTCGCGCATGACCACCCACTCCGGCACAGTAACGCCGCTTTCCTCGAGCTTGCGGGCAAAGGCGTGCGACACCTGATTGGAGACGAATCGCATCCAGAAGCCGATGTGGCTTTTCAGATGGCTGACGGCTAGTCGCGCTTCCGGTGACCTGCTCATGGATATAATATACGACGAAACAGTTGCCACGTCAACTAATATTTGAGAAGATAAACTGGCAGCTAACGGGAGGCGACATGGCGAGGGTAAAGAATGCGAAGAGCGGGTCGGATCGGAAGGTTGCGGAGTTTCATCGCGCAGTTCGCGGCGCGCTTGAACCACTGAAAAATACGGAGCGGGCGGCGGGCATGCGCGCCTACATGCGAGACCAGTTTGACTACCTGGGCGTCGCCACTCCCGAGCACCGTGGCGCAGTTGCGCCGTTGATCAAGGGCTTTTCTCCGGCCGGCCCGGGGGAATTACGAATGGCCGCGGAAGGATTGTGGCGAATGCGCGAACGCGAATACCAATATGTTGCGACCGGCTTGCTTCGGCACTACCAGGCCACGCTGAGCCTCGACGACCTGCCTTGCCTGCTCGGGTTGGTGCAATCGAAGTCGTGGTGGGATACGGTTGACTCGCTGGTGAAAACAGTCGGAGCAGTCGTGCGGCGATCGGGCGCAAAGGGAAGGCGAGCCATGGACGCTGCCGTGAAGCATGACAATTTCTGGGTGCGACGAATCGCCATGCTGCACCAGCTCGGGCTACGCGACGAGGTCGACACGGTTCGGCTTTTCCGCTACGCGGAGTTTCTGGCGACGGAAAAAGAATTCTTCATTCGGAAAGCCATCGGATGGGCGCTAAGAGATTATGCATGGCACGACTGGCGCGCCGTTGATGGATTTTTAAAGGCTACTCGGATTGAACTTTCCGGGCTGACGGTTCGCGAGGCAAGCAAGAATTTTGCAAAGCTCAACCACGCCCGTTGATCGTTAGTTTCGAGAATTGCTTCGTAGCGGGATCGTAAAGGGCCTGCCAGAAGCAAGTCCCACCATCCATCACCACATAGATCTGGCTCTTCCAGGTTTGTGGCGGGGGATCCTGGCAGAATGCGTTGACGAAAATTAACTTCTTCTGGTTGGCCGTTGCGCCAATGTATTGGCGATAGTAAGAATCCGGATGCTGAATTTGCATCGAAGGAGGCCAACCTTTTAGTTTCATCCCTGAAATCTGTAAGAGATTTGCTTCGAGGCCATCGATTTCCGCCTGAGACGGTGCCCAGGTGCCGAGATTCGTATCGTCACTGAACGGCTTGGGATTTCCAACCTTTCCGGCGCTCTGAGGTAGAACAGCGGAATGTTGTGTTTGCTGAGCGGCTGCGGTTGAAACAAGCAATAGCAGCAAACATCGAGCTAGCATCTTCTGAGATGACATTGCAGTTGTTCCTCTGAGTGGCGAGTATACCCCCGCGGGAAAGGTTTGGGCGC
Organism: uncultured Acidobacteriaceae bacterium; assembly: GCA_963773915.1. Taxonomy (GTDB): domain Bacteria; phylum Acidobacteriota; class Terriglobia; order Terriglobales; family Acidobacteriaceae; genus Telmatobacter. The sequence goes on along the minus strand of CAVZCY010000009.1, from coordinate 416,878 downwards.
CGCGCTTGACGCGACGGCGGCGAAAGCCGTAGTTTGTGCTTACACGGGAAAGGAGGTTGATCCAGCCTATGAGCAAAGATTCTTCGAGTTGTAATTTACGTGAGGTGACTGAGGCCTAGGGCATCGCGCCCAAGACTCAGGTAAGTCCAGGCGGAGGTTTTTCCGCCATGGCTCTGGCACTCGCGGCAGCGCGATGGCCTTAGTCCAATTTCAACAGTCCACCGGCAGCGGCCTGAGAGCCAAAAGTTCTCAGGCCGTTGTTGTCTAAAGGCAGGGACCAAGGGACCAAGGGACCGAGGGAGCGGGAGCGAGGGAGCAAGGGAGCAAAGGAGCGGTGGAGCGACGGACGGATACACTGAGGTTTTGAAAGGGAAGTGCGATGGGACCAGATTTGAAAACACGGAGCAGGATCTCGAAAACACGATTGCGCTGCTTGAGCGGACGCCGGCGGCTCTTGACGCGCTGCTGCGCGGATTGCCGGAGATGTGGACGGACAGCAACGAGGGCGAGAACACATGGAACGTGCGTGAAGTGGTGGCGCACTTGATTCATTGTGAGGACGAAGACTGGATTCCGCGAGTGCGAATGATTCTGGAATCTGGCGAGGAGAAGGCCTTTACCCCGCTCGATCGCGAGGGGCACGCGCACTACGGCCAAGGCAAGACGCTGGCGGAACTTCTGGATGATTTTGCGCAGGCGAGGGCCAAGGGGCTCGGCGAGCTGACCGAAATGAAACTGACGGCAGAGGATCTCAAGCGGCGCGGACGGCATCCATCGTTTGGCGTGGTCACATTGTCGCAACTGCTGGCGACATGGGCAGCGCACGACCTGACGCACCTGCACCAGATTTCGCGAATTATGGCGTATCAATATCGCGAGGCGGTGGGACCGTGGGCGCGATTCCTGGGCGTAATGCAATGTGCCGGGCACAGCGCAGCGGCGTGAAGCGCCGGGCCGCATGCAGAACTAGATATGATTGGCCGCCTGGCCGATAAAGCCGGGTAGAAGATTTGCCTTTCCCTCAAGCTGCGAGAGAAAACAGCGGAGGCCTGTTTCGCATCCCAAGGAACAGGTTCAGAAAAGGCTCAATATGCTCAATTTCATTGTGCACAATTGGCAGCAACTGCTGTGGTCGCTCGGAATCCTGACCGCAGGCGTTTTACTCGCGCTGCTTGTGCGCTTGATCGGGTTAAAGCTGCTGCAGCGGGTCACGCGACGCCGGGGAACCGTCCTGGGCCAATCACTGGTGAAGCATGGACGACGGCCTTCACTGTGGATTCTGCCGCTGTTCGCGATGCTTGTAATTTTGCCCGAGTTGCAGCTGCCGGAAAATGTGAAATCGGCGCTGGAGCACATTGTTGGAATCGGGCTGATTGTAGCTTTGGCGTGGCTCGCGATCCTGCTGATTGAAGTAACTTCCGACGTGCTTTCCAGCCGTTACCGCATCGATGTGGCGGATAACCTGGTGGCGCGGCGGATTCAGACGCAGTTCCAGATGCTGCATCGCGTTGGCATCGTCCTGGTTTCAGTGCTTGCACTTGCGGCTGCTCTTATGACGTTTCCCCAGATCAAACACATTGGCATCAGCATTCTTGCGTCGGCGGGCGTGGTGAGCATTGTGGTCGGCATGGCCATGAAGGACACTCTCTCCAACCTGATCGCCGGAGTGCAGATCGCGTTTGCGCAGCCTTTCCGCATTGGCGATGCGGTGGTGCTTGAGGGCGAGTGGGGATGGATTGAAGAGATCGGCATGATGTATGTGGTGGTGCGCCTCTGGGATCTGCGCCGGCTGATCTTGCCGGTCATGTATTTTCTCGAGCATCCATTTCAGAATTGGACTCGAACCAGCGCCGATCTGCTGGCGTCGGCGTTTGTTTATGTCGACTACTCGGCACCTGTGGACGAACTGCGGGAAGAGCTAAAAAGAATCCTGGAATCGACGCCGCTTTGGAACAAGAAGGTGTGCGTGCTGCAGGTTTCAGACACCGACCAGCGGACGATGCAGCTGCGCGCTTTGATGGACGTTCGGAATTCGAGCGATGCCTGGGACATCCGGTGCCTGGTGCGGGAGAAGTTGATTGCATTTCTTAAAGCGAATTACCCCGGAAGCCTGCCGCGCTATCGCGGCGAGGTGGACGCGCCGGCGGCGGGGCCTGCTGACGCGACATCAGACGCGCCGAATGCGAGGCACTTACCGTTGGTTGCGAGCGGCGAGTAGCCGCATCGATTTACGAGCTCATGCCGTAAAATCAGCATATAGATGAAATGTCCTTATTGCGGTTTCGGGCAGGATCGCGTGGTGGACTCGCGCGAGAGCAAGGAAGCCGACTCGATCCGGCGGCGGCGGGAGTGCGAGAGTTGCAACCGGCGCTTCACCACGTATGAACGCATCGACGAAATTCCCTACATGGTGGTGAAAAAGGACGGCCGCCGCGAGCGCTTTGACCGGCAAAAGCTGCTGAGTGGCCTGCTGCGCGCGTGCGAGAAGCGGCCTGTCTCGTCAAGCCAATTGGAAAAAATTGTGGATGCTGCGGAGAGCTTTCTGATCGATGCGCCGGAGCGCGAGCGCACGACGGCCGAGGTCGGGGAGCTGATCATGCAGCACCTGAAGGGGCTCGATACTGTCGCCTACATTCGCTTCGCATCGGTCTATCGCGACTTCAAGGATGTGCGCGAGTTCAAAGAGGAGCTGGAGGGGCTGCTGGCGAGCCACGGGAAGAAGAAGAGCTAGCTGATTACACGAGATTCAGGAAAGAAAAATGACGGAACGAAAGACGCATAAAGTTACATTGATTCCCGGCGACGGCATCGGGCCGGAAGTCACGCAGGCGGTGGTGCGCATTCTTGAGGCCACCGGCGTGAAGTTCGAGTGGGAGCGATTTGCCGCGGGCGCTGAGGCCTTCGAGATTCACGGCGAGTACATTCCCACGGCGCTCTACGCATCGATCGAGCGCAATCGCGTGGCGCTCAAGGGGCCGGTGACGACGCCTATAGGCGGCGGGTTCAAGAGCATCAACGTAACGCTGCGCAAGAAGTTCGATCTGTTCGCCAATCTGCGGCCCATTCGCAATTTGCCCGGACTCGAGACAAAGTATCCCGGCGTGGATCTGGTGATCGTGCGCGAAAACACCGAGGGCGAGTACGTGGGCCTGGAGCACGAAGTGGTTCCGGGCGTGGTCGAGAGCATCAAGGTGATTACCGAGAAGGGTTCGACGCGGATTGCGCTGTTTGCTTTCGAGTATGCGCGCAAACATGGGCGCAAGAAGATCCACTCGATCCACAAAGCGAACATCATGAAGCTGTCGGACGGGCTTTTTCTTCGCTGCGCGCGGCAGGTGGCTGAAGGATTCCCCGACATCACTTACGGCGAGCACCTGATCGACAACACCTGCATGCAGCTGGTGATGAATCCGTTTCAATACGACACGCTGCTGCTCGAAAACCTCTACGGCGACATTGTGAGCGACCTTTGCGCGGGGCTTGTTGGCGGGCTGGGGCTTGCTCCGGGCGCGAACCTGGGCGTGGATTGCGCGATCTTCGAGGCGGTGCACGGCTCGGCGCCTGATATTGCGGGCAAGGATGTGGCCAATCCGACGGCGCTGTTGCAGTCGGCGATCCTGATGCTGCGGCACCTTGACGAGACGGCGGCTGCGGACAAGGCGCAGAAGGCGCTGGAGACGGTGTATTCGGCCGGCAAGACGCTGACGCGCGATGTGGGCGGGACGGCCGGCACGACGCAGTTTACCGACGCAATACTCGCGGCGATGGCGTAGCCATAGGCCGCTGCGATCAGACTCATCCTTTAGGCTCATCCTCTTGTACACTGGATAGAGTCAAGGCCATGAAAAACAAGTACCCAATCGGCATTTTGGGCGCGACCGGAATGGTCGGCCAGCGCTATATTCAACTGCTCGAGGACCATCCGTGGTTCGAGATCGCGTGGCTTGCGGCCAGCGACCGCTCCAGCGGGAAAGTTATGGCGAGGCCGCCAAGTGGCGGCTGGATACGCCTCTGCCCGAGCGCATCGCGAAGATGATCGTTTCGCCGGCGGAGCCCGAAGGCGCGCCGAAAATTATCTTCGCCAGCGTGGATACGGCCATTGCGCGCGAGATGGAGCCGAAGTTTGCCGCAGCCGGGTGCGCGGTGATCTCGAATTCAAGCGCGTTCCGCATGGCTCCCAACGTTCCGCTGGTGCTGCCTGAAGTGAATGCCGGCCACCTGCAGATGATTGAAGAGCAGCCGTGGCGGAAGGAATCCGGCGGCTACATCGTCACCAATTCCAATTGCTCGGCGATGGGGCTGGTGCTGGCGCTGAAACCGATCGAGGAGCGCTTCGGCATCGAGCAGATTTTCGTGACCACGATGCAGGCGGTTTCCGGCGCGGGTTATCCCGGCGTGGCTTCGATGGACATTTTGGACAATGTGATTCCGTTTATCGCGACTGAAGAAGAAAAGATGGAGACGGAGACGCTGAAGCTGCTGGGCAAGCTCGAAGGCAATACCGTAACGCCGCTGAACGCGAAGATGACGGCGCACTGCAATCGCGTTGCCGTGGTTGATGGGCACACGGAGTGCGTGTCGATAAAGTTGGGCAAGAAATTGGGACGCGAAGTCAGGCGCGAAGATATTCTCGCCGCGTGGCAGGATTTCCGGCCGCTTGCCGGGCTGGGCTTGCCCTCCGCGCCGGAACAGCCGATCGAGTGGACGGAGCAGAATGATCGACCGCAACCGCGCCTGGACCGCAACCGCGGCAAGGGCATGACGGTGACCGTGGGACGGCTGCGCCCGTGTAATGTGCTGGATTGGAAGTTTGTGCTGCTCTCGCACAACACGGTGCGCGGCGCGGCGGGAGCGACGATTTTGAATGCCGAGATGCTGGCAAGCCTGGGGAAGTTGGAGCCAGCTGCGGTAGCGGCGGCGCGCGCTTAGAACATTTCGGCCAAAGCGCCGGCGAGCAGATGGAAGCATGAAATGAAATTGGTCGTGATGAAGTTTGGCGGCACGTCGGTGGAAGATGCGGCCGCCATTGGACGCACCGCGGCCATTGTTGCCGGGCGCATCGCCAACGGCAAAAGCCCCGTGGTGGTTGTGAGCGCGATGGCCAAGGTGACCGACCAGTTGCTGCGCGCGGCGGCGGCCGCTGCGCAAGGCGACCGCACCGGCGCGCTGGCGATCAGTTCGCGGCTAAGGGCTCGTCATCGCGATACTGCATGCGCACTGTTAAAGGACCGGGCGGTCGTCGCCGCGCTGCTTCAAGCGATCGAAGAGAAGTTTGACGCGCTGGATGAGGTGCTGCGCGGCGTGTCGGCGATTCTCGAATTGACTCCGCGCATCTCCGACCTGATTGTGAGCCACGGCGAGCGCCTTTCTAGCCGCATCGTGACGGCGGCTTTCCGCGAGCATGGCGTCAATGCCGAGTACGTGGACGCGCGCGAGTTCATTATCACCGACTCCGAGTTCCAGAAGGCTGCGCCGATTGACGACGTCGTGGAGAAGCTAGCGCCGGAAAAACTGCTGCCGCTTGTTGCGCAAGGTAAAGTGCCGGTGATGGGCGGATTCATTGCGTCGAATGAGGCAGGATTGACGACGACGCTGGGCCGCGGCGGCTCCGACTACACGGGCGCGCTGGTGGGCGGCGCGCTCAACGCCGAGACGATTGAGATCTGGACCGACGTGGACGGAATTATGACCGCCGACCCGCGCGTGTGTCCCGATGCGCTTCGCGTAAAGGTGATCAGCTTTGAAGAGGCGGCCGAGCTTGCCTATTTCGGCGCCAAAGTTTTGCATCCGGCCACGATTTTGCCGGCGGTAAAAAAGAGCATTCCGGTGTTGGTGCTGAACAGCCGCAATCCAGGGTGCGAGGGCACGCGCATCATCTCGGTGGCGCCGCATTGCAATAGTCCGTTCAAGTCGATTGCGGTGAAGAGGAAGCTGAGCATCATCGACATTGTGGCCAGCCGCATGCTGATGACGCACGGATACCTGAGCAGGATGTTTGCGGTCTTTGACAAGCACAAATGCCCGGTGGATATGGTTTCGACCAGCGAAGTTAGCATTTCGCTTACTGTCGATTCCAATGCGAGCTTGCCGGCGATTGCTGCCGACCTGAGCAAGATGGCGGACGTGAAATACGAGGGCAGGAAGGCCCTGGTGTGCATGGTGGGCGAGGATATTCGCGGACAGAACGGCATTGCCGCGCAGGTGTTCGCCGCCATCCGCCACATTAACGTGCGCATGATCTCGCAGGGCGCGAGCGAGATCAACATGAGCTTTATGATCGATGAAGACGACGCGGATGAGGCGGTGCGGTCGCTGCATGCGGCGTTCTTCAAAGAGCCTGACCCGGAGATTTTTGACGTGGAAGCGAGAAAGCAGCTTCTAGCTTCTAGCTCCTAGCTTCCAGCTTTGTATTGCGATAACCAACGTAGTTGCTCACCTAAGGGATGCACGAGATTCGCTGGCTGCAACGTCGGGAGTTTCTGTGAGTCAGTAGCCAGAAGCTAGTAGCTGGGAGCTGAATTTCATGCTGATTCTGGTGCTGGGCAAGGGAAAGACCGGCTCGCTCGTCGCTGAAGTGGCGCGCGAACGCGGCCACGGCGTGCGCGCGCTCGATATCGACGAGAATACGCATGCGTCGGCGCTGACTGCGCCGAACCTGGCCGGGGTTGATGTCGTTGTGGACTTTACGTCTCCCGAGGCGGCAATTGAAAATATGCGCGCGGTGCTGGCGATTGGCGGCCGCATTGTTGTGGGCACTACGGGTTGGTACGCGAAACTGGATGAGATGAAGGCGCTCGCCGCGCAGCGCGGCGGCGGGCTGCTGTACGGGACAAATTTCTCCATCGGCGTGCAGAAGCTCTTTCAAATGACGGCGGAGCTGGCGAAGCTCGAAGGCTACAAGTTCTCCATCGATGAGACGCACCACGTTACAAAGCTCGATGCGCCCTCCGGCACGGCGCTCACGCTGAAGGAAATTATTCTGTCGGCGCGACCGGGAATCGACGTTCCCATCGAGTCGCACCGCGTGGGCGATGCCAAAGGCGAGCACATTGTGCGCGCCGTGAGCGACTGCGACACGCTGGAACTGCGGCATGATGCGCATTCGCGGCGCGGGTTTGCGCTGGGTGCGGTGCGCGGCGCGGAATGGCTCTGCGGCAAACAGGGCGCTTGGGAGTTCCGCGAGATTTTCGGCCAACTCTGAGAGTCCATCGAGCGGCCTCGGGTAATGCGTCCATTTGAAAGATGTTTCCCTCGGGGGCTAAAGCCCGAAGGCAATTTCCTCAGCTTATGTCCGGGCTGAAGCCCGTACCCTTCAACTGAAGCCCGCAAATTCAAACTGCCCCGCTACTCAAGTGCGCTCGTAGCGCCATGCCGTTATAAACTTGACCTGTTATGGAAACGATTGGCTGCGGTACCGCAATTGTGACGCCTTTCAAGGCGGATGGATCGATAGACGAGCCGGCGTTCTGGTCGCTGGTGAACTGGCAGATCGAATCCGGTATCGACTTTATTGTGGCGTGCGGTTCAACGGGCGAGGCGGCGACTCTGGATGAGGACGAGTGGCTGCGCGTGGTTCGTCTGGCGATTGATGCGGCGGCGGGGCGGGTTCCGGTGTGGGCCGGATGCACGCACAACTCGACTCGCGCGCTGGTGCGGCTGGCCGCTCACCTCAAGCGCGTGCCCGGCGTGGCGGCGGTGCTTTCGGCCAATCCTTACTACAACAAGCCGGGGCAGGAAGGGCAGTTCCAGCACTTTCTTGCGCTTGCGCGCGAAGTGGATCCGCTGCCTGTTTGCGTGTACAACGTGCCGGGCCGCACGGCGGCGAACCTGGAGCCAGAGACTGTGGCGCGGCTGGCCGGAGCGGCGAAAAATATCGAGGCCATCAAGGAAGCAAGCGGCAAGCTGGCGCAGTTTAGCGAACTGGCGCGACATCATGCCGCGGGGATTCAAGATTTTCTCGGGTGACGACGGCCTGGCGCTGGCAGCGATTGAGGTCGGCGCGCACGGGCTCATCAGTGTTGCTTCAAATGAAGCCCCGGCGGAGGTGGCGCGCATGATTCGCGCCGCGCTCAACAATAATTGGGACGAGGCGCGCGAGCTGGAGCGGCGTTTTTCACGGCTCTTCGAGGCCAACTTCTGGGAGTCGAATCCTGCGCCGGTGAAAACGGTGCTTAGCTTTATGGGAAAATGCGGCGATCAACTGAGATTGCCATTGGTGCCTCCCACGCCAGCTACGCGCGCCAAGCTGGAGCGTTTGGCCGGCGAGATGGGCCTGCTGAAGCATGTGCCGATTCCTGAGGTCGTTCGCTCGGAAGGGTTCTGAAGGGAACGATGCTGGGGGCCCGCAGGAGTTTTGTGGGTGCGCCCGCTCAATTCATCACATTTTGAACGGCAGGTTAAAGCCTGCGCAGGTTGATGGCGCTCCTGGATCTCTGTGCAAATGTTTCGGGGCTTTTTGGACTTCAGATTGAAGGAACGCCCTGCAAGGTTTCTTTCCGTGATCTATGGCTGAGAAAGATCGACTGAGCCAGGCCGAAACTAAGCCGGGTCGAAAATGCCGCTGTTACTGTGGTAACCAGGCAGGATTCCACATATGAAGGTTGTGGAAACTTTTTTTGCATCCACCCACAACTTAGATGAATCGTTGGGTGTCTACTTGTTCGGTAGCAGAGAGTGGCCTAAAACACTGCCTCTGCCGCTGTAATTAAATTTTTGGCGATGGCTCGTAGGTGAGCGCGCCTTGGAACGACCTATTTTCTCCCGTCTAAAGGTTCAGAGCAATTGCAGGTTGGCATCTTTTTGATCCAATCAGTTTTGATGCAACCAGGCAAAGGCTTGCGGCCCGGACGGCGTTCCTCGGAGTGAGGCCGGTGAAAGGCACTCGCTCTGTGTGCGTTCAACTTTAGCTACGGCCACCCGCAGAAAGCGACGTACCCAATATGACCCCCCGAACACATAAAAAGCTATTGAGGTTTGCGCTCTTACCACTCGCTGCTGCGGCGATTGCAATCGCGGGTTGCGGCAGTTCGCTGATCGGCACCGGAACCCAATCTAACGGACAGACAGGATCGGCCTTTTTGGTTGGCACTGACGCGCCGTTAGCTAGTGTCGTTTCATTTCAAGTGCAGCTTATGGCTGTTGAATTGACCAATGGCACCACGACGACGTCGACCCTGGTTAACGGAACGCCGACGGTGGATTTTGCCCGCTTCAACGGCCTGCAGACCCTGGTCGACATGAACCAGGTTCCCGCAGGGACCTACACCGGCGTCACATTTGTTCTGGGAACCGGAACCGTGGCTTACCTGAACACCTCAGGCGGCGGCGCGCCGACGATTGCGACGGCCCCGGCAGCCTTCTCAACGTCGACTGTGACCTTCAGTCTAAAGAAATCGCTGGTCATCGGAACGAATACTCCGCCGGTCGGTCTGCGCATGGATTTCGATCTCGCCCAGTCTATTCCGGTTGATTCGAACGGCCAGATTGAAACCAATTCGAGCGGCGACGTTACGGTGACTCCGACTATTGACGTCTCCACCGTGACACGGACCGACACGTTCGCGCACATCGACTTGCTCTACGGATCGGTTGTGACTGCGCCGACGAGCACGACGGAACCCAGCTCATTCACGATTCAGGGACCGCACGGCGAGCAATTCACCATCAACACCAGCTCAACGACCGAGTGGGATGGCGGCGCCAGTCTGACCTCGTTGAATACTAATAGCGTTGTGGAGCTTGCCGGCACACTGGATCCAGCCGATCAGACTCTGGATGCCGACGAAGTGGCACTGGTTACCAACAGCAAGTTCTACGCACGCGGTTTGGTGACCTACGTGACTCCAACTTCGGGCGCGGCCACCAATCTTGACTTTTACGTGCGGGCGGTCGAGCCATCTTCACTGGCCGATGTTCCGCTGGGCGGACTTGCTCAGGTGAACATTACCGGGAATGAGAACTACGGCATCCTGTGGATGCACAATGCATTCACACAGCTGCTCTTTAACTCGTCTGCCTTGACGCCGGGCCAGGAGATCATCGTCGGCGGCACGCAGGCTGAAGCAACTCCAGCAACTGGCACTGCAATCACCGTGAACCGCATCCACCTGGAGAACTGGGGCTATGAGGGAACGATTGTGACTGGCAGTCAGAACTCGGGTCAAGGAACATTCCAGATGCAGATCAACGGGTTTGCAGGGCAAGTGGTCCCGTCGACGGTGACGGTGTACCTTGGGCCGGCCTGCGACTTCCGTTTCGGGTTCGGGGCGTTCAATGACCTTAGCAACGGCACAAAGGTTCGCGTGGTGGGATTGCTGCTGAAGAACTCCACCAACGGCAACCTGGTGCTGCTGGCTCGCCACATCGATGGCTTGCAATTCACCGATATGACGACCGCAGCGTGGCAGTAAGCTAAACGCACTATCAACCAAACGCCGGGGCTGGCTACGTGCTGGCCACGGCGTTTTCTTTTTGTGCGGCGATTCTGCTAAAACAGGTCGGCGATGGGCGGAAACGTAAGAAGCAGAGCGAGGAAGAGCAAAATAAGCGCTGTGGCCGTGACCCGCCCTATTTCAACGTTGCGCCACGACCAGCGCCGATGGAGCAGCGCCCACGCGGCAAGCCAGACAACGATCGCGCATGTCGTTACTCCCGACAGCGGTCCTGTGGGTTTGTAGAAGTTCATCAGGCTCTTGATCGGGGCGGCTTTGTCGGCGAGGATGGCGAAGACCGCAACTGCGAGCGAACCAACGCCGGCTGCAAGCACTGCGGCCGCACCTGCGCCGTTCGGATTCAGCTTTGCCTGTGGAGCATCGGCGGCAGTTTGAGCGCTCATTTTTGTTCTCCCTGGACGAGAGTTATCGTGGAGCCGCCCGTCACGGGCGCATTTTTGTTGAGCATGGCGCCGAAGAATCCGGCTATGGCGGCGGCAAAAAGCGAGACCCAGACAAAACCGAGCACCGCGGCGCGAAGTTCAGGGTGGATGCGAAGGCTGCGGCGATATTGGGAAAAGACCGCCGCGGCCATGGTGATGGAGATGGGAACGAGCCATGCGACGTGCTCCTTCCACTCCATGCCGATGGAGTGCCATGCGGACGTGGATGGGCTCGACATCAGCAGGCGCTGCGGAAACTCGGCCAGGTTTGCCGTTCCCGGCGGCGGCACGGCGCGATACCACGGATAAATGATGTAAGCGCCGGTGAGCACTGTCAGCCACGCGAGCACGGCCATCGCCGTCAGGTAGAGGCGCAGGAACTTTTCGTCTTGCTCCTTGATCTCGGGCCCGAGAGGTGAACGATAGCGGCGATACAGCTCGACCAGCGCGCCGGAGCAGGCCATAAGATAAAGCGCGCCAAAACCCATGCCGTGGATCATTGTCCAGAGGCCGCGTACGGTGATCTCCATTCGATCCGTCCTTTCTGCTTCAGGTGCCAATCGCCTGTCGACAGCGCTGTCAGAGGCCCTTTTTGTTTGGCGGCGCGGGGAACAGCAGATTGTCTGCCGAATCCTTTTTATCGTTCGGCGTGGAACTCTTCGCGTCCTTGCCCCACGTCCAGTACATGCCCGCGTAAGCGTAATTCTCCGTTTGACCCGCCACCGAGTGACCATAGCAGAACAGAAGCTGCTCGTTGGTGTTGTGCTTGAAGTGGTAGTAGCCTCCGACATCGATCATGGCGGAGGATTGCGTTTGCGCCGCCGCCGATCCCTCTGCGCCGTGAGCAAAAACCTCGGCGCCGAGTTCCCATTGCTCGCTGAGTTCGCGCTTGACCAGCAAGCCAGTATAGGGAAAGTTACGGTAGCCGGTCTGTGGGACCACCTGGTAGCCGACGCCGCCGTCGACGAGCCATTTGCCGAAGTTCTTTTGTAGCCAGATGGGTAGTTTGTACCAGACTTTTCCGACGCCGAGGCCGTTGGTTGAGTTGCCAGTGGGCATCTCGAACATGGTGAAGCTGCCAATTTGCGGAAAGTGCTTGCTCTCTTTGATGAAGGCTATTTTGGCGCCGAGCTCCATGTCGGTGAGGCCGAACTCATCCGGCCCGACGCCGGAGGGAGCGTAGACGGGATGATTCAACGGCGCCGCAACGCCCCAGGGAAGAATCGCGTGCAGCTGAACTCGAGGAAGAGCACCCCAGTTGAATTCGAAGGCCGGGCCGGTCGAATCCAATTCGACCGGTGTGCCGTCTACGCCGCCGAAGATATAAAACTCGTAGTGGTGCAGGTCGACGGGTACGGGATCGTCGGTTTGATACGGCGGGCCCTGCGCGCCGGATCGCGCGGCAGCGAGCGCGCATAGCAAGGCAATCACCAGTCCGAGGCAGGTGCCGCCAGGGAGCTTCGGTGATTTTATTCGGCGCGGGAAAAATCGCGTTGCCGAGAGAGCCATCTGGCGCAGACCCGTATCCGGATGTATTCTAATTTCCCAGCGCACTAATCCTGTAAATATTCCCTAAATCCTCACGATCGGGTTTTGAAAGGGAGTCTAGTGTTTACTGTTGACGGCATTCGAAGATTCCATTCGTGGACGCACCGCTGCCTCACGCTTGTGCTAGATCACTTATCCACGATCCCGGCAAGCGACTACGCAAGGGAAGTGCCAGGTTTCGGATTTCTAACGCTTCGCGAGCAGGTGATTCACATATTCAACTGCGAAGGATTCTGGATCCACGCGCTGCAGGGACAGGCGCTCCAGGGACTGCCCTATAGCGATCGGAATGCAGCTAGCTGTCCCTCCGTCGCCGACGCGAGACAGCTACAGCGCGAGGTTAGTGAGCAAACCCTCGCATATTTGGCTGGTCTCACGGATCAACAAATCAGCAGCAATACAGAGTTGCGCTATCCCAAAGGAGAGCTTGCCGTTCGCACTCCAGCGTTCGTGATCCATCATGTTCTGACACATGCCTTCCATCACAAAGGCCAGATCGTCGCGATGTGCCGCGTGCTCGGGCATCCAGCGCCTGAGACCGATCTGAGTCAGTTTGAATGATTTTTCCTGGATGATTTGTCGGGTGAGCGCAGACAAGGGTTCAAGAGTGCTTGTCTGATTTGCTGTCGAAAGGATCAGCGACGGCGTCCACCGCCTCCGCCGCTGGAGTGGCTCATTTTGGGCGCGCTCATGTGGCCGCCGCCGAAGTTCTGATGGCCGCCGCCAAAGTTCTTCGGAGCCTTGTAGGAGTACGACGGTGCACGCTGGCTGCTGTAGGACCGTGACTGTCCGCCACCGAAGAGGTGGAATCCGCCGGAGCGCTCGTTCCTGGCCACGGTGTTGCCGTAGTTTTGATACGAGCGATTTGAATATCCGCGCGAATAGTCCTGTTGCGGAGCGCGATACGAACTTGAATATGCGGGGCTGGGGCGAGCCGCATAGTTCTGCGGTCGGTTGTATCCGTAGCCCGTGTATCCGTAATTTGACCGGCCCGGGTAGCCGTTGTTGGCGCCCGGATAGCCGTAGGTCTGGTTTCCATAGTTTTGGGGCCTGGTGGAATAGCTCGGATTTGCGTAGGCGGGAGCGCGATTCGGGTAGGTCTGGGGACGATAGCCGTAGTTCTGCTGCGGCGAGCGATTGTAATAATTCAGCCGGCCCGGCTCGGGGAATCCCTGCGCGGGGCGGACGTATGATTGAGGGCCGGACTGTGCGCCCCCGCGGTTATTCGACAATCCGCCGCGCTGGTAATTGCCGCCTTGGTTGTATCCCTGCCGCTGGTCGGGTCGCTGGTCAGGCCTGTACTCCCCACCAGATCGGTACTGTTCATTTGATCGGTACAGTCCGTTGGTCTGATACCGGTCGGCACGCATGCCGCTGTTTTCACCGCGACCATAGTAGGCGCGAGGTCCACCACGCGGCAGGCCCCAATCGGCGACCTGGCGACTATGCGTGTAGTAGCCGGCGTGGTCGAAGAGGAGCGAGTGCCCCAGCCAGTCGAATCCCCAGGACAGCCAGCCAAATGGCATGCGATCGAATGCTCCGAGAGCGAAGCTGAGCCCGTATTGAATGGGAACGTCGCCGAAAAAATTGCCCAGCGCGTCGCAGAAAGAGAAGCCCGGATAGGGCGCGATCGGCTCGCCATATACGTCCCACGGATTGTAGGTGGGCACGTAAACCACTTGCGGGTTGGTCGGAGCCAGCTCAACGTAGCCCTGGTCGTCTTGCACTTCTTCCTGCGGAGTAGATTGCAAATTTCCGGCTTGCTCGGCGCGGTCGCGCAGCACCTGGACGGTCTGCATCACGTCTTGCGGCTGGTTGTAGTAAGCATTGCCGAGGTTTGAGGTCCACTCGAGGTCGTGGTTCATCAAGTCGAGCACGTCAGGAAATGCTGTGAGCGCCTTGATGCTTGGGTCCCAGTTTGTCTGCGCGTTGGCGCCTGCAGCGATTTGGTCCGACGAGGTGTAGCCGGCCGCGCGCATTTGCTGGAGCCACTGGTCGGCGACCGCCACCTGCGCCGGATAAGTGGACGCAGCAAGGACCTGCGCGAGAAGTGAATCGGGATAGAGCGCGATCGGGGCCAGCAGCTGCTCGAGATCTTCGGCGCTGAGCGCTTGAGCAGGCGCGGGCGACTGGTTCTCGTCTGGCTGCGCGTACTGCGGCGTCTGCTCGGTGTACGGCTGCTGATCAGGATAGGGCTGCGGCGCGTATTGCGGCTGCTGCGCATAAGGCTGCTGTGGAGCGGAGTATTGGGGCGCGTAGGGCTGCGCGTATTGGGGCTGCTGATCTTGTTGAAGCTGGGGTTCATTCTGGGGCGGCGCTTGAGGCTGCGCATATTGCGGTTGATACTGCGGCTGCTGATCGACTTGGGTTTGGGGTTGGGTCTGCGGCGGCGCCTGTGGCTGCGCATAACTATTTTGAGGCGGCGCTTGTACATCCGGGGGAGCGTTCGGGGAAACGTCCGGCGGCGCGTAGTGGTACGGGGAGGGTTTGGCAATTGGGCTAGATGCCGTGCCGGGGTAGGGCTGTTGCGCACTCAAATGAAATGCAAAAGCGAGCGCGAGCACTGAAAGGGCTGCGCCGGAGATCGATCGTGTCGCGCCGATTCTTTGCCGCGAGGAGGGCTTGTGGAAGATCGTTGGGCGAGGCGTTTGATTCTGCTGGGGGAAAAGCCGCGCAAAGGACGAAACCTGCAGGTTCGTTCCGGGGTTCATGCTCCCTCTCAGTCCATTCCGAGCCGTTGAAACTGCCGTCTACCGGACCATCCGAAATGAATGGGCCGAAGCAAACGGAGATATGGCAGCCCGGGGGGAGGGCTTAATTCAAAGACCCGGTCCGCAGGAATTAGTTTCGTGGTTGGGAGGAATTGACGCTAAAGGGACGAAGCCGCGCACGCGACAAAAACTCGCTGCCGCAAACTTGGCTGGCAAGACTGGGCCGACTAGACTCGGCCAACTAGTTGGCTAACTCTTTCTTTACCAATTCGCTGACGAGGCGTCCATCGGCTCGCAGGCTTGCGGACAGCAGCTTGGCCTGAACTGCCTTCATCGCCGCGCCCATTTCTTTGGGGCTTGGCTTGTGGCCCAGCGAAGCAGTCAGTTCGCCGATTGCTTCTGACACCAGCTTCGCCAATCCTGCTTCGTCCAGCGCTTTGGGCAGGAACTCCTCGATGACCACGATCTCGGACTGTTCCTTGGCCACGAGGTCGGGGCGATTGCCCTTGGCAAATTGGTCGATCGAGTCGCGGCGTTGCTTGATCATCGTCGCCAGAGCCTGTTCGCTCTCGGCCTGGGTGAGCGGCTCGCGCTTCTCGATTGCCTTATTCTTCAGCGCGTTCTTGATCAGACGCAGCGTGCCGGTGCGCTCGGCGTCGTGGGCCTTCATGGCGGTCACAATCTGTTGACTTACAAGGGCTTCCAGTTCACCTGCGTCTGTCATTTCCTGCTCCTGATTTTGTGTTTCAAGCCTTCAGCGCCGGCGCTGCGACGAGAGTGTGTCCGCGAAAAAGGCCGCCAAGCAAGAATTGTATCGACTTTGGAGGTATGGTGGCCAGGATTGGGCTTTCTAGCCAAATTTCGCCGCCTCGGCAGGTTTTCAACAGCAGTCGACCACAGAAACCACAAAATTGTGTATTCTGTGATCAATGCATGGGACAGCCCTTTGGGCTGTTTCCGTGCCATGGAGACGCTATGATTCGCAAGACTCGCCTTTTTACTCCCGGCCCAACGCCCCTGCTTCCCGCGGCTCAATTTGCGATGGCTGCGGCCGACATGCACCACCGCACTGCGGAGTTTCGCGCGCTGTTTCAGAAAGTGCTCGCGCAACTCAAGGTTTTTGTCGGCACGAAGAACGATGTGCTGCTGCTTTCTTGCTCGGGCACCGGCGCGATGGAGGCTTCGGTTTCAAACCTGACTTCTCCGGGCGACAAAGTATCTGGTGCTCACGGCCGGTAAATTTGGCGAGCGCTGGACGGGCCTGGCGAAGGCGTTTGGGTGCGTGCCCGACGTGCACACCGCGCCTTACGGCCAGACTTTTGATCTGGCGGCGGTGCGCGCCGCGATGAAGCCGGAACACAAAGTGATTTACACGCAGGCGACTGAGACCTCGACGGCTGTGCGCCACGATGTGGAGGCCATCGCGAAATCGCGCGATGAAGTGGCGCCCAACGCGCTGCTGGTCGTGGACGGAATCACCGGCCTTGGCACTACGCACTTCGACGTCGATGCGTGGGGAATCGACGTGATCATCGGTGGATCGCAGAAGGCCGTCATGATTTCGCCGGGTCTCGCTTACTTGAGCGTGAGCGATCGCGCGTGGGCGGCAATGGAGACGACAAAAAATCCGCGCTACTATTTCGATTTGCGCAAGGAGCGCAAGAATGCCGTCAAGGGCGAGAGTGCTTACACGCCGGCTGTGGCGCTGGTGGCTGCTCTTGGCGCGGCCCTCGATTACATTGCGGGGCAAGCGGGCGGCGATCTTGAAAAGGGCCGCATTGCACTGATCGACAACGCGCAGGTGAACGCGGCTGCAACGCGCGCGGGCCTTGTGGCACTGGGCTTCACGCTGTTTGCGCCTACGGCACCCGCGGCTGCGGCCACGGCTGTTGCGGTGCCTGAAGGCATGGATTCGGGCGTTGTGGTTAAGGCGCTCAAGTCGAAATTTGCGCTGATTGCGGCGAACGGGCAAGGCGAGATGCAGGGCAAGATCTTTCGCGTAGCGCACCTGGGCTTTTTCGACTATCTCGATACCATCGCGATGCTTGGCGCCATGGAGCACATTGCCAAGGACAACCTTGGGTTGCCGGTGAAGTTCGGCCAGGCGGTTGCGGCGGCGCAGGAAGTGTTTGCGAAAGCGAGCAGTTCATAGTTCGTATTTAAAAGTTGATCCTTCACGCTTATGTCTCTTCTGCGTGATTTGGAAGGGAACTACGAACTCGGGAACCTTCACTGGAGCATTGATGGCGGAACTCTCATTTGGCGAAAAGCTGCTGATCGCGCGCAAGCAGCTCGACCTCTATCAATATGAAATGGCGGAGCGGTTGGGAGTGCATGCCAACTCACTCACCAAATACGAGCGCGGCGAGGGCAAGCCGCACGCGGCAGTGGTGCGCATGTTCGACTTGCTGTGCGAGCAGCAGGGCATTCGTTTTGACGAGTACACGAGCGGGTCCGCTACGGCGGATAAGGGAGCGGCGATGAAGATCGTACTGGCGGAAAAAGTTTCTCCGGCCACGCTGGCCGTGTTTGCGGGCGAGCCGGGATGGGATGTGAAGACGCACGACCAGCTGCCGGACGGATTGGCGGCCGCGCTGGCCGATGCCGACGCGCTCGTGGTCCGCAGCGCGGTGCAGGTGGACGATGCACTGCTCGAGCATGCGCCTAAACTGCGCGTGATTGGCCGCGCCGGCGTGGGCGTGGACAACATTGACGCCGAGGCCGCCACGCGCCGCGGCATTGTGGTGATGAATACGCCCGGTGCCAACGCTGTCGCCGTTGCCGAGCTGACCATCGGGCTGATGATCGCGCTGGCTCGCAAAGTTCCGGCGGCCAATGCCACGATGCACGCGGGCAAATGGGAGAAGAAAAATCTGCAAGGCTCCGAGTTGCGCGCCAAGACGCTGGGCATTTTGGGCCTTGGCCGCGTTGGTCTTGAAGTGGCGAAACGCGCGAGGGCGTTCGGCATGGAGATCGTGGGCACCGACCCGTTTGTCTCCGCTGCATTTGCTCGCGAGAACGGAATCGCGCTGGTTCCGATCGAGGAACTGTTCGCGAAATCTGACTACCTGACGCTGCACGTCGGCCTTACGCCGCAGACGCATGGCATCATCAATGCGAAAACTATCGCCACGATGAAGAAGGGCGTGCGCATCGTCAACTGCGCGCGCGGAGAGCTGGTTTGCGATGCCGATCTGGCGGCGGCACTTAAGAATGGCCAGGTGGCGGGAGCGGCGCTGGACGTGTTCACGGTTGAGCCGCTCAAAGACTCGCCCTATATAGAGCTTGAAAATGTATTGCTCTCGCCGCATGTTGCCGGCTCCACGGCCGAGGCGCAGGAAGCGGTGGGCATCCAGATCGCGCATCAGGTTTGCGAGTATCTCAAGCTGGGCGTGGTGCAAAATGCCGTGAATGTTCCGTCGCTGAGTCGGGAAGAATACGTCCAGCTTGCGCCATTTATCGATCTTGCGGGTCGACTGGGATCGTTTCTTGCGCAGGCGGGCAAGGGCGGCGGCGGGTCTGGCATTGACTCGATTCATATCGTTTATGGCGGCTCACTCACTGAGGCCAAGACCGATTTGGTGCGCAATGCCGCGATCGCTGGGCTGCTGCAAGGCTCAGAGAATGTGAACCGCATCAACGCGGCGGCGGTGGCTGCTGAGCGCGGCATTCGCGTGCACGAGCAGAAGGAAGAGAGCCATCGCGGCGGCGCGGCCACGGTTCTTACGCTTGTGCTGCACACCGCGCAGGGCGACAGCCGGGCGAGCGCTACCGTGATTCACGGTGAGCAGCCGCGGTTGCTGGCTTTCGACGGCATCGACGTCGAAGCGCCGCTTGAAGGGACCCTGGTTGTTTGCCGCAACCTTGACGTGCCGGGTGTGATCGGGCGCATCGGAACCATTCTTGGCCAGCAAGGCGTCAACATTGCCAACTTCGCGCTGGGCCGCGAGCGTGGAGCAGCCACTCCGGGAAAGCCTGTTAAAGCGCTGGCCGTTGTACAGGTCGACGAGCCGGTTTCGGAGTCTGCACTTGAAGCGCTGAAGGTGATTGAGGCGCTGCTCGAAGCTCGCCTTGTGAAGCTGGCCGGCGGAAAATAATTTTCGGAATCTCTCGAGACAACGCGAATCGACTGGAGTCGAGTCGACACACGTCAACACCGGAGCCATCGCCTGCGGGTGGTGGCTCTTTATTTTGTGGGGTCGATGACGCGGCCAAGGAAGAGCATGCTTCCGGATTTTGCGTCGAGCAGAATGAACAGGAATGGATGATCGGCGCGGAAGACGATGGGCGGCGGCTCGGGGAAGTCGCGGCGCATCGCCGTAGCATACATCACAATTGCCGTCGCCGCAGCAGCCTCAGTGCCTTGCTCGTCCACATCGATGAACGCTTTGTGGATGGCTGCGGAGATGGCGAAATCAGGCTTGCCCGTCATGCCCGAAAAATCCGCAGCGCCCGAAAAAGCTTGCGGCATGCCCATTGCGCTCAACGCGCTGTTCAGCTCGAACTGCTGCGTCATGGTGAATCGCGGCAGGGTGAGAATCACCTTTTCCACGGGCTCCAGCTTCTGAATCCAGTCGCTTGCCGACCTGGAAGTGAACGACTTCTCGAGGGCCGCAAGGCCATCGGTCTGCTTTGGGAGCAAGACCACCATGGAAATCTCATTGCCCGCATAAGGCAGCTCGATCGCCTGGAATGTTCCGCCGTCGTAATACCGATAGCCGCCGGTGCGGTGCATCATCGAGGTCATGACCCACTGAGAAGCAGAGAGATGGAACTCCTCTTTTTGCGTGGCTTCTTTGTCGAACGGATCTTGCCAGTTGCCTTTGAAGTAGATGGCGTTGGTGAGCACCAGGCGCGTGGTTGAGTTAAGCGCACCGGGGCTGATGAGGTCTTTGATCTTGTCGTTGGTCTGCTTCTCGACCCATGCGTTGATGGTCGTGCGCACGCTTTCCGGCGAAAGCTTGAAGTTGACGCGGCGAAATCCGGCGGCATAGTCGGATTGCACGAGCTTGAGATAGCTTGCCTCGAAGCTCGCGTCCTGTTGCGCCCAAAGCGCGTCGGCGACGCGCAGTTCGTAGCCTTTGTGCTGCGCGTTCATCTCCGCGAGCAACGCGCCCATCGCCGGGTGCAGCTTGTCTGGCGGCAGCGTGAAGTGGAAGACGCGCTTCATTTCCGTGGCCGTTTGACCGCGCGCCCCGGCGTAGGCCATGCCAAATGCTGTGGAGATGCTTTCAGGAGAAAAGAAAAGATTGCCGGGTTGCTTTGAAAGCTGCGCGTAGAGGTCGACGGCGAAGGCATTGCTGCCTTTGACTACTTCGGCCTGATCGGCAGTTCTTGATGACGGCTGCGCAGCGGCTGCCGGTGGCGCGGCAAGAGCCACGTAGTTCGTGAAAACGGCGAGAATTGCGCAGAGCAATGGCTTCATGCGAGCCTCCCAGGCTGGTGTGCAGCGATTGGCGCGCTGCATTCGCCAGCTAACCGCTGAACGGAGCCCAAGGCTTTTCTTGCATGGAAAATCGTGACCGATCAAGAATCGCGACCAAACGGCGTGCCGGAGCACAGCTAACCCATCAAGCCTTTGTGGCCCATCCAGCTACGCAGATACGATGCCTGGCCCACATGATAGGTCTCGTGGATGGCGAGGAAGTTGATCACTCCGCTGATCTTGCCGTCGGCGCTTGGAGGGCCTTTCACGGAGACCTGCGAGACCACATCCTCTGACACGGCGTCGAGTGCGGTCGCCAAAACTCCCGAGACTTCGCGCCATCCTTCCATCAGTGTCTCCGGCGATGGGAAAGTGGCCACATCGTTGCATTTGATTCCACGCGCGAACGAGGAGAGCCAGGGTTGCGACCATTCTGTATCCAACCGGCTAAGGACTCCTTTCCGCGCCCAGATTACGTGACCCACAATCCACGCGATGTGGTTCGTGGTGTCATTGGGGCGGCTCAGCCATTCGTCGGGCGAGAGGTCCTGAACCGTTCTCGTCAGGAAATCGGAGTTGAAGCGATAGTTTTCAGCAGCGGCGGCGATGACAGCGGGAACCGGCATTGGACTCCTCCTGATGTTGGCTTTGCGCGGGAATTCTACGCTCGGCTCATATACGCGCCTTCACTGGTGTCGACGCGGATTTTTTCGCCTGCGTTGATGAAGGCCGGGACCTGGACCACGAGCCCGGTCTCGAGCTTGGCGGGTTTGGTGACGCTGGAGGCAGTTGCAGACTTCAGACCCGGCTCCGTTTCGACGACTTCCAAGTCCACAGTTTGAGGCAACTCAATTCCCACCGGCTGCCCATCAACGTAACTTACCTTGATTTGCTGGTTGGCGGTGAGGTATTCGATCGTATCTCCGAGAGTGGCGCTCTTCAGAACCGTTTGCTCATAGTCAACGGGATTCATGAAGTAGTAGTCATCGCCGTCGGCGTAGAGGAAGTCCATGGCGACCTCGTCTACGACGACCTTTTCAATGGCGTCGGCGGAGCGGAAACGGTGCTCGAACATAGCTCCCGTTTTGAGATTGCGCAGCTTAGCCTGGATGAAGGCGCGAAGATTGCCCGGCGTGCGGTGCTCAACTTTGAAGACAACGTGAAGCTGATCATTGTGCTTGATGAGCATGCCTGGGCGCATTTGTGTGGCGGGAATCGCCATAGAGGTTACAGCTCCTTGCTGGAATTGCGCGCAATGCGCAAAGAATATGCCGTTTGGCCTGTATTTATTGTAGCTGACAGGCGGGTTCGAAGCAGGCCAATCGGCCTATTCAAGCTGGTTTGGTGAGGGCGGCCACGATGGCTTGATGAGGACAGCGGTGATTGCGAAGATGCGGCCCCGACCAAAGCGTTAGAACTGCTGGATAAGCAGCAATATAGAATGTCGATGAGCCGGTCGGTGGTTGGAATCGTCGTTGAACCGCCGGTTCCGCGGCGGCGAAGATCAGGTTACAAAGCGCGATTAAGGTGATGTCGCGATGCGGCAAGGGAGAACGGGCGGACATATGTCGTCTCAGGTTTCAATCTGCGTAATCGGGTCAGGATATGTTGGGCTGGTTGCGGCGGCCTGCTTCGCGGACATAGGTCATAAGGTCATCTGCGTCGATAATGACGAGGCCCGCGTGAAGCAGCTCTGCGAGGGGGGCGTGCCGATCTTTGAGGAGCACTTGCCTGAGCTGCTCAAAAAGCACCGCGGCAGCAGAGTGGTGTTCACCACGCAACTGGCGGAGGCCGTTGACCAGAGCGAGGCAGTATTCATCGCCGTGGGCACTCCGCAAGGCGATAGCGGCGCCGCTGACCTGTCATACGTTGAGGCTGTCGTGGCCGAAATTGCGCGCGCGATCAAGAGCTACAAAGTAATTGTGGAGAAGAGCACGGTTCCGGTCTATACGAACGATTGGATACGGCGCGTGCTGCATCGCCATGGTGTAGCGGCAGAGCACTTCGATGTCGTCTCCAATCCCGAGTTCCTGCGCGAAGGCACGGCGGTGGTGGATTTTCTGCACCCTGACCGCATCGTTGTGGGGGCAAGCAACGAGAGATCGGCGGAGATTTTGCGGCGGATTTATGAACCGCTCACCGGCGGCGACTATTACGGGCGGCCGGGAGCTATCCCCGGAACGTGCGGCAAAGCAAAGCCGGCACAGCTGCTGGTTACTTCAACGCAGAGCGCGGAGATCATCAAGCATGCGTCGAATGCGTTTCTGGCGATGAAGATATCTTTCATCAATGCGGTCGCAAATCTGGCCGAGGCCGTTGACGCCGACATTGAGGACATTGCCGCAGGCATCGGTCTCGACAGCCGCATCGGACCGAAATTCCTGCGCGCGGGACTAGGGTATGGAGGCTCGTGCTTTCCCAAAGACGTGGCCGCATTTCATTGGGTAGCGCAGGAGCGCGGCGTCAACCTGCAATTGCTCGAAGAAGTTCGCAAGATCAACGACACGCAACGGGAAGTGTTCTTCAACAAGGTGCGGTCGGCGCTTTGGACTCTGCGGGGAAAGCGGCTGGCCGCGCTGGGCCTGTCCTTCAAAGGCGACACGGACGACATCCGCGATTCACCGGCAATCGCGATTATCAAACAACTGCTGACAAGCGGGCGCCACGGTGACGGCTTACGATCCGGCGGCAATGGAACGCGCGAAGGAAGTTCTGCCGCCGGCCGCAAACATGAAGTATGCAGACGACGCTTATCATGCGGCGAAGGATGCCGATGCGCTGCTGATCCTCACGGACTGGAAGGAATTTGCCTCGATCGATTTGGCGCGCTTGAACCGCGCGCTGCGTTTCCCCATCATTATTGACGGGCGCAATCTTTATAAGCCGCAGGAGATGCAGAGCCACGGCTTTACCTATGTGAGCGTGGGCAGGCAAGCGAGCTACCAGGCGCAGGAAGGCAAGCCGCGCAAACTGCCGGTGTGAAAGGGGTTTTTCGCGGTGTTCAAGTTGAGGATGCCGAGCGCTGGCCCGTGCTGAAGCTCGAATCGAATTTTCCGGCACAAGTTTTTCAGTTCTGGAGTATTGAAATTTGGCAAAGTCCGCACTCGTAACCGGCGCTGCCGGATTTCTCGGCTCTCATCTCACCGATCGCTTGCTCGGCGAGGGCTACATTGTTCTTGGCGTCGACAATTTGTCTACGGGCGACCCTGAGAATCTTGCGCATCTTGCCAACGATTCGCACTTCTGCTTTGAGGAGCGGGATATTTGCGCGGCCTTCGATCCAGGGCGCGTCGATTATGTCTTCAATCTGGCATCGCCGGCCAGCCCGCCGGAGTATCTTCGCCTGGGAATTGAAACGCTGCGCGTAGGTTCGATGGGCGTTGAGAACATTCTGCAAATTGCCGAGAAATATGGCGCAGGTTTTTTTCATGCGTCCACGTCGGAGTGCTATGGCGACCCGCTTGAGCATCCGCAGAAAGAGACCTACTGGGGCAACGTAAATCCGGTCGGTCCGCGATCAGTGTACGACGAAGCAAAGCGTTTTGGTGAAGCAATGGTGATGGCTTACCATCGCTCGCGCGGCGTGAATACGCACATGGCGCGCATCTTCAATACTTATGGTCCGCGGCTGCACCCCGGCGACGGACGCGTCATCTCGAATTTTCTGATGCAGGCGCTGCGCGGCGAGCCGTTCACGATCTATGGCAATGGCCTGCAGACGCGGAGCTTTTGTTACGTTGACGATCTGATTGAAGGGATCGTGCGCCTGTCGCGAAGCGAAGAGCATCTCCCCGTCAATCTCGGCAATCCCGAGGAGTACACGATCCTGGAATGCGCGAATGCTGTGCTGGAAGTCACGGGCTCGAAGAGCGAGATGAGCTATGTCGAGTTGCCGGTAGATGATCCCACGCGCCGCCGGCCAGACATCACGAAGGCGCGCACTCTGCTCGGATGGGAGCCGCGCGTCGGTCTGAAAGAAGGATTGAAGAAGTCGCTGGAATTCTTTCGCAGCAGGGCTGCGTAGCCAGCAGGGTTGTGCATTCGTTATTGAGCCGGCTCGTAGGGTTCGGCACGAAGAAGATTGGTGAGGATGCCGCGCTCGTCAGGACTGAACTGATCCTGATAGCGCGCGGAATTCAGCACCGTCGCTCGTTGATCGAGCGGCACTGAACGCAGATCCTGAAAGGCCCGCTTTACCATCGCCTGACGATCGGGCGGAAGCGCCAGGAAACCGCGCCCGGCCTGGCGAACCTGCATCTGATCCTGCGGCGACATGTGCTCCAGCATTTCGCTGCGCGCAAGGCGACGTTCACGCTGATCTTCCGGCAGCTGATTCAACTGGTGCAACTGCTGCACCAGGCGCTGCTGCGTCTGAGCGGGTAGCCGATTGAAGCTGGGATCGTTGCGCAACAAACGTTCTTGATCCTGGACGGGAAGGCCCTGATGCTGATTGAGCCAGTCGCCTAGATGCCCGGGAGGCGCGGCGCCGGGATAAATGTTTCCGGGACGATTTGAACCCGGATAAGTTGAGCCAGGATAATTCGCGCCAGGATAAGCGGGGCGGCCGCCATATACCGGGTACGAGGGGGCCGGCCTCGGGGCGGAGGTATACGGCCGCTGCGCGGGGTTATATTGCGGAGTCTGCTGGTATGGCCGCTGCTGATATGGCTGCTGCTGATTCTGGTACGGTCGCTGTTGCGGCTGATACTGCCCTTGCGGATTCCGGTACGGCCTTTGCTGATTCTGATTCGGCCGCTGCTGGTTCTGGTATGGCCTCTGTTGATTTCGATACTGCCGCTGATTCTGCGCTCTGTTCTGCCTGGCCTGGAGCTGGGCATAGCGGAATTGCCCCATCGCCGCGCGGCGATTGGGGCCCCGCTGTCCGGGAACTGGAACCGCGGTCAGAAAAAGGATCGAACAGAAAAACAGGACCGCAGCGGCGATTGCCGCCGGACGCACTCTTTCCGCGTTGGAATTCCTGTTCACTAGTCGATCTCCAAGTAAGCTCTGAGCGGGCGCCTCTCGGCGCGCGGCTCCCGGCGAGCGGCCGAAATGTAAAACTTCATTCTCCGTTCGGGCTACCGGTCAACGCTTCCATCTGATCCAGCACCTGCGCATTGCTATCCAGCGTTTGCAGATCATGCACCACCGCAGCATTCTGGCCAGGCTGTTGCGCCGGCTGCATCCAGTCCGTTACGCCGAGATAAGTACCACCGCCCACAAGCAACATCACAGTTAGCGCTACGGCCGCCAGCGGACGCGCGTGCAATCCGGGGCCATACGCCACGGTTGCGCGCAAACGCGCGATGGCGCCGGCAAACCACCCGGCCGGCGCGGCCGCGCGCTCTTCACGCATCCTGGCGCTGAGCCGCGTCATGAAGTAAGGACTTGGCGCAGGAGCCTTCCAGGCATCCATCAACTGCATGGTCGCCTTCAGCTCCTCGAGTTTGCTCTTGCAATCGTCGCACTCGGCAACATGCGCCTGGGCTTTTGTTCCAACCAAGGCAGAAGCCCGGTTCGGATCGAGCAGCAATTCAGCCAGCTCAACATCCATCCCCGTGCAATTTGTTTTCATTCGACTCATAATCTTCACCCCATGTTTCTGCCGGTCGATTTTGTTGGCTCCGGCTTCTTTTCACTCATGCCTTCAAACAAAATCCTTCAGCTTGTCGCGCAGCGTCTGGTAAGCGCGAAAGAGCAGCGACTTGGTCGCCGACTCGCTCAGTTTCAGCACCTCTCCGATCTGCCGGTAATCCATTCCCTGGTACTTGTGCATCAACACTGCCATCCGCTGCCGATCGGGCAGCGCCATCACGTGAAGCCGAATGGCCGCCATGCGCTCATCGCGCATTAACTTCTCCTCCGCTGTAGGCTCGTCGTCGGCCACATCGGGAGTCGTCCCGGTCTCCGGGTCCGGCTGATCCAGGTACACCGTTTGCGCGGTCCGTTCGTGACGGGTATCGCGCGCATGATTTACCGCCAGGTTGGTCGCGATCCGGTAAAGCCACGTCGTAAATCTGGCCTCGGCCCGATAGCTGCTCCTGGCACGATAGACGCGCAGAAAAACCTCCTGCGCTAACTCTTCGGCAACCGCCTGGTTCCCGACCATCCGGTAGAGGAAGTGGATCATCGGCCGGTGGTACTTTGTTGCAAGGTAATTAAACCCGGCCTCATCGCCCTCGGCCACGCGCAGCATAATGGCTGCGTCGCTTTTCGGATCCAGTTCCCCCCTCAGGGCCGCACGCTCCTCCGGAGATGCACCCGGCTGAATCGCCGAACCTGCGCCCGGCCCAAGCCCCGAACCTGCGCCGAGCGCCGTACCGTTAAGGACCATCGTTGCCATATCTTCTGGAACCCCATCCGGGCCGGAAAGTTCCGCTCCGTAAACGGTTTCTTCGCCTGGATTTGGGGCCTCGGAACCGTCTTCAGAGTCGTCTTCGCCGGGGCCCGGGTGGGCGGCCTGGGCGAAGGTAATGGCGCCAGCGTCGGCCCGGGCCATTCTGGCGGGTAATTGGGGTATGTCGGGGCCAGGAAACGGGCCAAGAAACAGGCCTGAAAAGGGCCCGAAATGGGGACCGAAAACAGTCCGCAGCGCGGCTTCCCAGTTGAATGGGAGCTCGCTGTCGGGATAAGTTGAAAGGCGAATTGAACGCGCTCTCATCAGCATGGTTTGCCTGACTTCTGGCCCTCGCGTGCTCCGCCCCAGTGCTGCATTGGTTTGGCCGTAAAGCCGTGCTGGTGTTACTCTACCCTACGGGATGGCGTTTGTGACGCCCGTCCAGCGGACGTGGAACCGGACCTGTTCAGAGTCTGGAAATCGGCGGCCGCGGATAGAAATTGGCGCGAAATCGGCCTCCCGATTGCGACTTTTCGGCTTTTGACCGCTGGCCGGTGGCGAATCGTCCAACCAAATCCTTCCAATGCCTTTTCTGGGCGCTTAACTCAGCGGTAGAGTGTCACCTTCACACGGTGGAAGTCGTAGGTTCGAATCCTACAGCGCCCACCATATCAATCATTTAGCAGAAATTTTGGCCTCAAACTTCGGAGAAGCAACAGTTGGCACGGGTGCCAGGAACCGATGCTGGCCTCACGCCCGCCGTTCGCGCGGGCGCGCGCGGTGGTAGAGCGTAAGTGCGCTCCACGCGTATTGCAGCCACCAAAATGCGGCCAAGGGGATCGAGAGCATGGAAACTTCTCGATAGAGATGCCACGCGTTGATGGCGCCGACCAGCTTGTTGGCTGACCGGCTACCCGCCGAAAGGCGATAGCAGGCCAGGTCTACCGGCAGCCGGTGGCCGATGTGCCCGTCGCGGATGATTTGCGTCCACAGGCAGAAATCCTCGCCGCGATAGGGCGCGATGGGGGGAAAGCTGAACACCGGAATCCGCTTTCGGTCGATGACGACAGACACGCATCCTCCAGTGCCGCGGCGCGTATGCAGCGTGCGCCAATCGAGTTTCTCCGGCGCCTTGATGAGGGCGCCAACTCGCAGGCCGTCATGGGACATATGCCGGTAGTCGTGGTAGATGAAACTGTAGCCCCCGGAAGTAATCCAGGCGACGGAGCGAGCAAGTTTCTCTGGAAGCCAAAGATCGTCGGCATCGAGAAATGCGATGAACCGGCCGCGCGCCGCTTCGATGGCCAGGTTGCGTGCCGCGGATGGACCCATGTTTCGCGGCGTGCGAATCAGCTTGAAGCGCGAATCTTGCAAGGCGGCGGCCTCGGCGATCGCAACGGAGCCGTCAGAGGAGCCGTCGTCGACCAGGATCTGCTCCCAGTCAGTCAGAGTCTGTGCGCGCACTGAGGCGAGCGTCTCCCTGAGCCAGGGAGCTGCGTTATAGACCGGAGTGATGATGGAGACAAGGGGCATTCTTTCACCTCTATAAGTTCGGGCTGAATGGCAAGCCTTGCGGCTTGAAAGCCATCTTTGCGAGGTAACTGGCTGAGTATTCTCTCTGGAGCAGTTTCATGCCCCATACAACGAGAACCACGAGCCACGTGGCCACAATCAAAGATGGAATCCGCTCATACACGTATCCGAGATTGCCTCGCGGCGCGAGGAGCGCACGGGTGAGACATTCCGCCCATATGCCGGCAAAGAGCGAGCGCTTGCCGCACCACGCCAGGAAGCTGCGGCAGGTAAAGCCAAACAGCACCGAGCCGAAGTAGACGGCGAACAGGCCGCCGGTGACATACAGCTCGAGCAAATAGTTCGAGCCGGTACCAGCCACCGTACCCTTGGACGATCCGGGGTCGTTGTTGGTCAGGATGCGCTCGAGAGTGGCGGGCAGATTTTTCAAGCCCCCAAAATCGATGACGCACACACCCAGCAAGCCGTACGGGATGGTTTTAGCGGTGAGCGAGATCAGCAACGGCGGACAACCGGAATCGAGGCTGAGGTCGGTGTTGTTTTGATAGAGGCCGAGCACATCGCTCTGCAAAAACATCTGCTGGTCTGGACTGCCGCCGAAAATCGGGTCTCCGCGGGTAATGGCGGGAACGAAAATGATGAACAGGGCGCTGACGGTAAGCCACATCAGATGCTTGAGCGTGAGCCGGATCCAGCCTCGCGCCATGGCGATGAGGAGGACGGGCACGAGCGCCTGCGCAAGAAAGAACCGCCCTCCGTGGAGCGAAATGATCAAACGGGGCAGAGTAAGCAAAGCGGCCGCAATCCAAATTCGCTTCCATCCCTGCTTTGCGGGATCGGCCGCGCCGATGCACATGAAGCCGAAAAATAGGTGGGTATACAGCAAAGCCTGTAATGCCCTGGGCATGGGACCACTCGATCCGTAGTCCAGAGCGGCGCGACTCTCAAGAAGAGAGATCGCAAGCAAGAACGCGGGAACAAAGAGCACGACGGTGACGCGATAGGCGAAATCTCCGCACGCGTCCAGCATCGTGGCCGGCAAATGCCGCGTGGCGGAGCCGATTCTCGGAAAGAGGTAGCCGCCCGTGAAGCAGATGACGGCAATTACGCTGATCTGGATCGTGCTGTCGTCAACAGAGTCCTGAAGGCCGAGGAGCAGTTGAAGAATGATGCTGCGCATCCACCAGAACAGGAAACAGGAGAAGATGAACGAGCAGAGAAACAGCCACTTGCCTGGAGACCGGCTTCCGGCTCTAGGCTTTTTCGCGTAGGGGTGCACGGACTGGACAGCGCCGCATTGTCCGATTTCGGGCGGCTTTATGCTTTCGCCGGACCTTCCGTTTTCGCTCAAACTTCCGCTCTCGCTCATGCGACGGCCTCCGTGACGAGGGTTGATTCCGTAGCGCAACAGGAGTCAGCAGCGAGATAGGCATGAGCGATGGCGCGCGCAGAGTAGTTAGAAAGCGATATCTCGGGTGGCGTGGCGGCGAGAGCGCTGCGCAGAGCGCGGACGACTGGTTCACTGCCCACGCCGGAATAAAGATGGATTGCGGTGCCGATCAACTCCGGCGCAATCTCCACGCCCCCGCCGCAGGCGGGCATCACCACGTTGCAGCCCTGGCTGAGGGCCTCGAGATAGGCGATTCCGAGCGCTTCGGTCTCGCAACCAGAGACGAAGACTTTGGTGCGGCGAAGCCACGTACGCACCTCGGTCGACGGAACCTGCCCAACGAGCTCGATGCGAGAATTGCCGCGTGCGGTGGCCTCAACGAAGGCGCGAAGCTCACCGTCTCCCACAATTGCTGCTCGCAGCTCTGGATGTTCTTCGAGCACTTCGACAATGGCGGGAAGAATTCGGTCCAGCCCTTTCGATGGGTGCAGCCGCCCGGCAAAGGTGATGCAGTCGCGCCCTTCCCAACCGCTTCCCCTGTCCGCAAGAAACGTATCGTTGAGCGGATTGTGTATCACCGCGTCCACGCGGAGGTTGAAAATGGTCCGCAGGTGAATAGCGGAGTAATAGGAGACCGCAACCAGCTGCGCGAACCAGCCGGCAACTTTGAACGACGCCGCTACTCCCAATGCTTTCGTCCAGCCCTGAACATCGGGCCGCGGAAAACCATGCGCCACGCAGATCGCGCGCCTGGCAAACGGCGCGGCGAACACCGCAGTGGTGCTGAGAATCTTGAGCACCTGCGGGTCGCGCAGGTCGCGCCAGCGAGCGAAGATGCGCGACGGCGAAACAATCTCGGCGGATATGCCAAGCGCGGCGAATCCCTGGCAGAGCGTTTCGGCAAAGCTCGAGACGCCGCCAACTTCGTGCCCACCGGTGATCAGAATTCTGGACGGAGATTCGCGTTTCATCATCTTCTTCCACGAATGTTTATTGCGCGCACCCGGAATTACGGATGGCCCAGAGGTCGCAGTTCGGCGGCGCTTTTTTGGTCGCGGATAATGGGCCGAAGGGCCGGAATGGCGGCTGACGAATTGCATACACCGGCGCGAATCGCGCGCGGATGTAGTCCGTCATTTCGGTTGAGGCGCCGAAAGTCTCGGCATATTCGATCAGCAGCTTCATGCGCGGTGACCTCTCCAGGGTCGCTTCCATGCCACGCAGGGCGCTCAACTCGCTGCCTTCGATGTCCATTTTGCAAACGTCGATGGGCGGCAGATCGAGCGAATCGATGGTTCGGCAGGGGACGCGAACGGGGTCCGTCCCCTCAAAGAGATTCGAGTGCCCCCAGTTGCCGCGAAATCGATACATCGAAACCTGGCCTTCTTCAGCGCCAACTGCAATGGGAAAGATCGTGACTCGATCGTCAAAACCGTTCAGTTGAACGTGATGACGAAGCATCTCGAGATTTCGCGGATCCGCTTCAATGGCGAAGACTCTGGCGCCTCGCTTGGCCGCGAGCAACGTGTAGACTCCGATGTTGGCCCCCACATCCAGAACCGTGCTGCCCGGCTCGATGGCATCGCAAAAAAGCTCTCGTGGGTTCTTCTCGAAGAAATCCGGACGGTGCCATACGTTCATCCCGCCGGTCTCGCGCACGTCCAGGCCGTCAAGTTTCAAGTCGCCGTCGAAGTTGTCTACGCTGAGACACAGTGCATTTTCTGGAAGGAAAGATTGATAGAACCGCTGTAAAAGGCCAATCCCGCGAAAGTAGGGCAAGAACCTCGTCACGCGCCCAAGCCGCAATGCTCCGTGGATCACTTCCTGGTTCATAGGACTCCTGTCTCTCTGGGAGAGGGTATGCGGCCGGAGAAGAGAAAATCACGCGCCTCGCCGTCGACCGATCCGTTTTGTATCCAGCGGCTCACCTGGTCCGGTCCGACCGGGGTCAGCGCCTGGTCGAGCTTGTGGCAGCTGTAGCCGCGCTCCCAAAACATCGCAAAGGTTTCGGCAAACTTCGAATTCATGCCGCCGGGAATGACTTCGCCGCGGAGCAGGATCTCTACCAGCCACGTCGGTTTGGGGATCCGATCGAGAGTTCCAACCGCTCCGGCCAGAACCTCAAGCTCAAATCCCTCGACGTCCAGCTTGATGAGCAGCCTCTTCGTGACGAACCGGCCATTCACGACCGCGTCGAGGGACGTTAGCGGTACGAGCGTCGATTGCCCTTCTCGCGCCTGGGCCCACCCGGGAAGAAAAGAGGCAATGCCACCATAGCCGTAAATGCGCCTGAGCCCAGGCGCGCGCGCCAGGCCCATGGGAAACACTTCGACATCGCGAAGCTGGTTGTCCCACAGGTTTCGATAGAGATAGTTAAGATTGCGGGGAAGCGGCTCGATGGCCACAGTCTTTTTTCCGCGGCTGGCGGCCAGACAGGAGTAGATTCCGACGTTGGCTCCGATGTCGACAACCACGTCGTGGCTCTCAAGCAAGGAAAGAAAGGCCGCGACTTCGTCGCCTTCCCAGCCCGAAGCTGCAATTCCCGGATCGCCGGCCAGGGCGAAGCCGTAGGGCGTCTGGACGGCGCGGCGGCGGCTGGTGGCGTCACGCAAAACGCGGTACGACCGTCCCAGAGGGGGAGCGAAAGTGTCGACCGCCTTTCGATATCTAGACAAGAACATTGTCGACTCCTGGGGCTGGACTCAATGAGGAAGCGAGAACTGGTTCTGAAATTCGCGCCAGATAGTTGCGGCGCGCACGCGCGAAGATTACAAGCGCCGAGGGCAGCGCGAAGCCGGCCGTCGCGGAAAGATAGCTGAAGGCCGCGCCTGCGCCGCCCCAGCGGCGGGCAGTGAGCGAGACCAGCAACAAAGTAAGCGAGGACGCAATCAGCGACTGAATGAGGAATGGTTCCTTCTTGAAAGAGCGCAGCAGCGTGGCCAGACTTTGAATAATGCAGTTAGCCCCGGCGGCCAGCACCAAGACGAAGAAGATTTGCGGAGAGACAAGGCGCGCCGCCAGCCGGGGAGCGAAGAAGGGAAGCAGCGCTGCTCCGGCGCACGCGCACAAAGCCATTGCGGAAAATGCGGCGAGCGACTGAGCCTGCGCGCGGCGGAAGAGACGGTCGAGTTCCGCAAATGCGCGACGCGCGATCATGCCTCCAAAGGGAGTCGATTTGGTTGAAGTCCAGGCCAGCGCAAGAACGGTCATGTATCCGGTGATGCTGAGCGCCATTCCCATTTTCCCGGCTTCAACGGGGCCACGCACCGCGAACAGAATGGGGATGAAAACCTGGGCAGTGAAGTACGAACACATCCAACTAACGGCGATGCGCCACTGGAACGGCCACACCTCGCTGCGCCATTCAATCGCCGCACGGACACCACGATCACGCAGCATTGCCGCGAGCAATTTCCGGTGCCCAGACACGAACAACAGGCCAACGACAATCTGGCTCGCGATCATCATCGCGGGGGAGTAGAGCCCGCGATGCATGAGCATCGGCGTCCATGTGCATAGAGCGGCGGCGCCGGCCATGCGGAAGCGCATGGCGGCTACGGCCCGCACATGGCCGCAGCCCTCAAGAAATGAGTAGAACGGCATGCACCACAGACTGACTGAATTGGCCAGCACAGCAGCGATCCATGGGCCCTGCCAGGCGATCCGGGTTGGGCCGTGGGCTGAATAGTGAGAGAAGAAGACGAGTCCCAGCGGCGCCAGCAGGAGCGCCATTGCCAGGGCAGCCATGGTGTACCACCGGACGCTGAGCTGCAATGCAGCAGCCAGGCGAGCGCGCGCAATAGGATCGCCTGTCACGTTTCCGTCGGGGTGCAACTCCAGGTGCACGCATTCGTGCGCGGCCAGCTGCTGGATCACGAAGCAGAAGCCCAGTTCGAAGACGATTTGCAGCGACACCAGGCTCAGGAGCGTGTAGTAGTAGCCCTGCTCCACCGGACTTAACAAATGCACAATCAGCAGAACTGTTCCCGTGCTGCCGACGATGGCAGTAAGCCGCGCCAGAAAGGCATAGGTAACTGCGCCGTCCATTCCCAGGGCTCGCAGCGCCTTCATCGGGGCTCTCCAGATCGAGGCTCTCCGGTCCAACCCTGCTCGAGCACGGCTGTCCAGCAGCCTAAGAGCCGGCGCAGGCCGATAGCGATCGAAACCAATTCCACAATCCAAGCGGTTATCAGCGCCAGCGGAAGCGCGAAAACCAATCCAGCAAGGAAAATCCATAGCCTGTAGTGAGAACCGGGACGGTCAGGCGGAATAGCCGGATCGACAACCTGAACGATTGACCCTTGCCGTGCTTCGTCGACGCGCGCTACCTCATACTGGCGGGTCAGCAGCTCGTACATCGCCTCATGGAATTTCTCCTCGCGCAGCGCGCGCGCAAATTCAAGGCTGGTTTGCGTCACTTTGCCTTTGGGCGCGATCAAGTCGCCCGTGGAGTGGTCGCTGTCTACATCCATGGCCGCCAGCTGGCCCTCCATGCCGCTTAACTCCTGCTCGGCGCGCGCCATGTCAGGGTTCTCACTGGTGGCAAACTCGCGCATGGCGCGAATCTCAACCTGCTTGGCCGCTATCTGTGCGCGCAGCTGTGCCGCCGATGCAATGAGGGCGCGCGCCTGTCCGTCCAACTCAAGCACGCCGGTGCGGTTTTCGGTATCTTTCAAGTTGTCTTCGGCGCGCTCCAATTCGCCGCGCTCTCCATTCACTTCTCGCTCGAAGAACATGCGCCGCTGCGCGGCTTCTGTCAGCGCCAGATTCGCGGTCACGCGCCGATACTCCTCCACCCACCCGTTGGCAAGTTCCGCGGCCCGCCGAGGATCGCGATCGGTCACCGAGAGCCGAATCAAACCGTCCTTCAAGCCGGAGTCAATCGACGTCATTTTTTCCCATCGCGCGCGCGCTGAAGAGATATAGCGCTTGTGGTATTCGGCTTGAAGTTGGAAACGCTCCACCATCGCGTATTCCGTCGTGCGGCTTTTCAGTAGAGCCACCTGCATGTCATTGGGATTCTTCACACCAAGCGCGCCACCACCCATTGACGCCAACGCTCCCAGATTGCCCAACTGCGCCAGCATGGCGGCGCTCGATGAGCCGCTTTGCGGAGGCATGATCGCGACGGTAGCGGTATAAAGACTCGGCAACAGAATCGCCACTATGGACACGCACAGAATCAACACAGTCGTCTCGGCGACCACCAGTTTTCGGCGGCGGAGCGCCGTCTGAAGCAGCGACCGAAGCGCCGGGAGGAGCTTTGCGTTGACGCCGTCGGCAGGTATCTGTGTTTCCGTGGACACGCTTGCCTTTCTTTTAAGTCGATTGCGGCAGGTTGAACGCGCTTCTTCCGTGTCAGGAAGATCAAGTTTGCGACCTGATGACGGGTTCGAAAGCTGGGCCTAGATTACCGGCGGCCGAGAGTGACTCTGACGACGAAATGCTGCAGATTGATGCGCGGATTTCAATTATGGGAAATTCCTCAGGAAGAGTCTGGAATCGGGAAGACGGCAAAGACTATGCGCATTTTTCGCAGTGCGCTTCAATTGCGATGCGGGAAAATTGATCCGCATATGAGAAACAATTCATTACCGAGCTCAACCCGGCTTTATCTGTCTTTTTGGGGGCTGGCCGTCGCCACGGTTCTCGCCTTTTGTCCGTGGACGCTACATGCGCAATGCTCGGACGACACGGATCCGAACTCCCTCGCTTGCCAGGTTGAAGATTCGGGCAATTCGTCGAGTCACACGCCGGAAGCCCCGGCTGTCTTTAATCTTTCCGGGCCGGTGCAGAGTCAGCCTCGCGCCGACCTTTCCAGTGAAGCGTCGGCAGTCGGCAGCCTCGCTGCCGGCTCAACCTACACAGAACAACGGACTCCGCGAGAAGGACTCGATCCGTCGCGCTCGCGGGGACTTCCCCCGGAGCAGCCGACGGAGTTTCAGCGCTTCGTAACAGCAACCACCGGTCAGATGCTGCCCATTTACGGAATGGGATTGTTCACCGACCGGCAGGTTACATTTGCGCCGGTAAACAACGCTCCATCTCCGGCGGATCTGATATTGGGCGCCGGGGATGAACTTCAAATTCGAATTTGGGGCCAGGTTAACTTCAGCGCCAACCTGCGCATCAGCCGTGAGGGCGATATCTACCTGCCCAAAGTCGGAGCTGTCCACGTGGCGGGTTTGACCGTCGCAGCGGCGCAGGATCATCTTCGCGAGTCGATGGACCGCATCTACCGTAATTTCGAGCTGACATTAGATCTTGGCGAGATTCATTCCATTCAGGTCTATGTCACCGGCCTGGCGCGGCAGCCGGGGGAATACACGGTCAGCGCGCTCAGCACCCTGGTCGATGCGGTGTTTCTCGAGCGGCGGACCTTCCTCTTCCGGCTCTATGCGGCACATGCAGCTCAAACGGGACGGCAAGGTTGTGAGCGACTTCGACCTTTATGAACTGTTGATCAAGGGAGACAAAACAGGCGACGTGAAACTGCAGCCGGGTGACGTGCTCTACATCCCGCCCGCGGGCCCGCAGGTTGCATTGCTGGGCAGCGTGCGCCAACCGTGCATTTTTGAGTTGCGCGCGGAAGAGACGCTTGGCGGTCTGCTCGATGCCGCGGGGGGTACAACGGTTATGGCGGCGAGCTCGCGCATCTCGATCGACCGCATCGCCGACCATGCACAGCGCATTGCCTTCGAAATTGCGGACAATCCCGAGGGGCTTGCGGCGAAGTTGGACGATGGCGATATTGTGCGCGTTGATGCGATCACCTCAAGCTATCGCGACACCGTTACGTTGCGCGGATCGGTGGCCAATCCGGGCCATTTTCGCTGGCGCGAGGGAATGCGCCTGAGCGATCTCATCCCCGATCGCGATTCACTGCTATCGCGCGGATATTGGTGGCGCCGCACGCAGCTAGGACTCCCCGCGCCCGAGTTTACTGCCGCGGCCGATGAAGAACCCTCTAGCGGATATGCGCCGGGCGATGCGCAACATAGCGGAAACCGCTCCATTGCCGGCGGCCTTAAGGCAGTGAAAGACGGGCCAAGCCAGGATTCGTCCGGCCCGGTGGGGGCACTGCAGAGCCCCAGTGGCGAGACCAACTGGGACTACGCCGTCATCGAGAGGCTCGATCGATCCACGATGACCACTTCGCTGATCCCCTTCAATTTGGGGAAGCTGGTGCTGGAACACGATGCGTCACAGGATCTAGCTCTCGAGCCGGGCGACGCCGTCACCATCTTCTCGCGCAAGGATCTTGAGCTGCCGGTCGACCGCCGAACGAAGTACGTGCGCCTCGAAGGAGAAATTGTCAGGGCCGGTGTTTACAGCGTTTCTCCTGGAGAAACCCTGCAATCGCTCGTGGAGCGCGCCGGCGGACTGACGCCGAAAGCCTATCTCTACGGCGCCGAGTTCACGCGCAGGAGCACTCAGGAACTCGAGCAGCAACGGCTGGACGAGTATGCCGATCATCTGGAACATCTCGTTGAGCGGACTGCGATCTCGAGCATGGAAGGTCCATCCGGGCAAAGCGGCGGTCAAAACGGCGCGCAGAGTCCGATGATGTCGGCGAATCAGAGCCTGGTGTCCCGCCTGCGCCAGTCGCGGGCGACAGGGCGGATTGTGCTGAACCTTGCCCCCCTCAGCGATAGCGTTAGCAGCCTTCCGGAAATGATTCTGGAAGATGGGGACCGGCTCGTGGTTCCATCTCGTCCTTCGACGATTCAGGTTATCGGTGCAGTCTTCAATCAGAACGCGTTTCTCTATGAGAAGGACGCCACTGTGGGCAGGTATTTGCGCCTCGCGGGAGGACCCGTCCGCGAAGCGGACCGCAATCAAATCTTCGTCTTGCGTGCAGATGGATCGGTTGTGCATCGCGACAGCGCGGCCTCGATCTTCGAGGCTTCGGCACTGGACAATGTTCGCCTCTATCCGGGCGACACCATCGTTGTGCCGGAGAAGATGATCAGGCCGTCAGGACTTAACACGCTCGCAAATTGGACGCAGGTGATGTCTCAATTGACCTTGAGCGCCGCCGCACTCGATGTGGTCAAATGACCCGCCTCGCCCACATAAGCGTCTCCTAATAATTAGCCTTCTAAAACAACCTCTCGATTGCCACGAGACTGGGTGCGCCTTCAGTCGGCGAGTCTCAGCGACAGGTCCGCGGCGCGAATTCTGCGCCGGCGGATGCTTCGTCAGTTGAACGGCTCACTGAGTTTGAGCAGCAAGTCTTGTGAATTTCTTAATAGAGGTTGAGCCATGCAGTCTGTTGACGGCCGTCACGACCGGGAACTCGCTTTTTCTTCATTTCCTCCATCGCTTCCCTGGAATCTTGTTCCTCTGAGTGCTCGCAGCGCGGAAGCGTCATTTGACGAGGAACCAGTTCTCGAATTGAGACCAGATTCTCCGTCTACAAGTAAATGGAGCGTCTCGCCGGCAAAGCGCTGTTTCGACGCAGGCGTTGCGCTACTGGTGCTGATCTCTCTTGCTCTGCCGATGATGGCCGTGGCGATCCTGATCCGGTTGTTCGGGCACGGGCCGGCGCTCTTTGTGCAGCAGCGCGTGGGCCGCGGAGGAAAGCTGTTTTCCATCTACAAATTTCGCAGCATGGGCTTTTCCGCAGGAGCTGCGCCGGGTCCCGGCCTTACGCAGGATGGCGACAGCCGCATAACCCCACTTGGCCGCATTCTTCGCAAATTTAAGATTGATGAGCTGCCGCAGTTTTACAATGTTCTCCGCGGCGATATGAGCCTGATAGGTCCGCGGCCAACGCTGCCGCAATATGCCGCAATTCTCAACATGCCTTTTCGGCCCGGAATTACCGGCGCAGCGACCCTCGCCTTCCGCAGGGAAGAGGAGGTGCTACGTCACATTCATCCCGCGCTTCTGGATGCTTTTTACGACAGGCATATTCGCCCGATGAAGGCGGTCCTCGATGTCGACTACATGGCGCAAGCGACCCTGCTGTCGGATATGCGCATTGTGGCGGAAACTTTCAGGGCCTGCATTATGCCCGCGAAGGATCGCGAGCTTTTTGTCGCCCGCGAAGGCGGCGAACAGCGCAACCTCGATACTTCGGCCTTTTCGTACTCCAGCAAGGATCGAACGCTCGAAGAAATCTGATCTTCGAATTCGGATTTTCTTACGACCTCCCTCGCGGCCGCCGCGCGCTTTGATCTTGCGGTAACGACCAGCAGGAAAATCACCGGTTAATTATTTCTCCTCTTGCCGGCGAGAGCCGTTCCGCGCGAAATCTCCCAATTACGGCGCACCACTCCGGCCGCGGAGCTGCTGCCGACGGCCTTGGAGAATATGATGGCTAAGTCTGCTGGTTCGGTTATATTTGCTTGTTAGCGTTTTCGCTCTGCGATTGCGGCTGTAACCCGGCGGGCGATAATCTGGCCAGGGGCGGCATGTTTTTCGAACTGCGTGCGCGCTGGAATGCGAAGGGATAAACCGTGAAACGAATTGTTCAGGTTGTTGCACTCATCATTGCTGTGGCGATGGCAATTCC
Organism: uncultured Acidobacteriaceae bacterium; assembly: GCA_963773915.1. Classification (GTDB taxonomy): domain Bacteria; phylum Acidobacteriota; class Terriglobia; order Terriglobales; family Acidobacteriaceae; genus Telmatobacter. The sequence continues at coordinate 377,541 of CAVZCY010000009.1, read as the reverse complement.
TGCCATTGCAAAGGGAGAAACGAAGATGTCGATTTGGGGTAAAACCGCGGATGGAACTCCCGTCCCGATTTACACACTGACGAGCGGGCAGATTGAAGTGAGAGTCACTGCGTACGGAGCTCACCTGGTGAGCGTAAAGGCTCCGGATCGCGCGGGAAAGTTGGCCGACGTTGTGCTGGGATATGATTCGCTCGAGGGCTACCTGGCGGACAACAAGACATACCTGGGCGGCATTGTGGGCCGCTACGGAAACCGGATCGCCGGCGGAAAGTTCACGCTCGACGGCAAGACCTATCAGATTCCGCTCAATGATGGCCCCAATGCGCTGCATGGCGGACCCAAGGGATTTAATCAATACGTATGGAAGTCAGAAGAGATACCCGGCGGCGTCGAATTCACGCTCGTTAGTCCTGACGGTGACATGGGATTTCCTGGAACGCTGACCGCGAAAGTGCGCTACACGTTGAAGGGCGACACGCTCCGCATCGATTACTCCGCCACGACTGATAAGGCCACCGTGGTGAACCTGACCAATCATGCGTACTACAATCTGCACGGCGACGACCAGGGCAATATTCTTGACCTGAAGCTGGAGCTCAATGCCGACCGGTTCACGCCTGTAGACAAAACGTTGATCCCGACCGGCGAATTGGCTCCGGTGGCCGGCACGCCGCTGGATTTCACGAAGCCGGAGGTGATAGGAGCCCGCATCGATGCTGACAATGCGCAGCTGAAGATCGCCGGTGGCTACGACCATAACTGGGTTGTGAACGGCAAGCCCGGCACGCTACGAGTAGCGGCTATTGTCACAGATCCCGTGAGCGGGCGTAAGCTAACGGTCGAAACTACGGAGCCGGGCGTGCAGTTCTACTCTGGTAACTTCCTGGATGGATCGTTCACCGGGCGCCACGGGGTGAAATACACCAAGCACGCCGGCCTGTGCCTGGAGACGCAGCATTTCCCGGATTCGCCGAACCATCCGGATTTCCCGACGACGACGTTGAAGCCGGGCGAGACCATGCACTCTACGACGACGCTGACTTTTGGCGTGGTTAAGTAGACTCGGCGAATCTTTATTTGATAAAAAAATGCCGCCGCGAGTTTGCTATCTCGCGGCGGTTAGTTTTTTGAACCAGCCCAGGCCTTCCGACGTGCCGGCGGCGGGAATGTACTCGCAGCCGATCCAGCCCTCGTAGCCCAGAGCATCGATAAGGTCGAATAGATAGCTGTAGTTCACCTCGCCAGTGTCAGGCTCGTGGCGCTCCGGCACTCCGGCGATCTGGAAGTGGCCCACGTGAGTCTGCTTCGCGTCAGCGAGATACTTGCGAATCCTGAAGGCCAGATCGCCCTCTTCCACCTGGCAATGAAACAGGTCCATCAGGATTTTCAAATTGGGAGCCGCCGACTTCAGCCACGATGGCGTGTGCCTCTTCCTGGCGATGGAGAAAAAAGCCCGGGATGTTGCGCAGTGCGATTGGCTCGATGAGCAATTCAATGCCAGCCGAGCGTGCCCGCTCCGCCGCCCAGGCGAGATTCTCGGTATACACACCGAGCAGGTGTTCGCGGTTCGAACCTTTGGGAGCAATGCCCGCCATCGCGTGTATCCGCGGGCATTCGAGTGCAAGCGCGTATTCAATCGCGCGGAGAAATCCATCGCGGAACTCCTGCTCGCGACCGGGCAACGCCGTGATGCCGCGCTCGCCGGCCTTCCAGTCGCCGGGAGGAGAATTGAAAAGCACCTGGCGCAGGCCGTGCTCTTTGAGCAACGCAGCCAGCGTTGCCGCCGGATATTCGTACGGAAAAAGGTATTCGACGGCCGTGAAGCCATCGCGCGCGGCGGCGGCGAAGCGGTCGAGAAAGCTGTGCTCCGTGTACATCATCGTCAAGTTGGCGGCAAAACGGGGCATGGCGTTCACTCCATCAATTTGGCGCTGGCGAATCTAAATCGCAGGTTCGGGCGGTGCCGGGGCGGCTCACCCTTATTCTCACGCAGAATGCAGAGCCGCAACTTCGTAATCCACGATCGAAGGAATGGTGAACTCGACAAGGTCGCCCGTGGCGTGGAAGGGAATGTCGCGCTCGGCTCGCAGCAGTTCGACTCTAGTAACGCGACGGCCGGCGGGAAGTTTGAAGCGAACCTTTTGCGGACCGATGGGATAAAAGTCGCTGAACCATCCGTGATGCGCGTTTGGATTGGTGTAGTTCAGTACATGAACGGCAAACCCCGGTTCCGTCTCCCACGCGAAAATTTCGATCAACCCTTTGCCCTCTACGCTGACCGGAGCCGACGCGCCGGCCACCCAGCGAATCGTGTTCGTAAGCAAGCGGCTGAGATCGGTTTGGCCTGAGAGCCACATCGTCGGCTCAATGTCACCGGGGAAGTAGGCCAGGCGGCTCGCGCCATTCTCGCGCAGCACGACGGCCGGTTCATCCGTATGCGGAACAGGCGGATACGAAAGCTCCGGCGGATATGCGGTGTAACCGGGCACGACCGTGAGCACCGGATTGTCGACCGGCTTCAGCGGCAAGCGAAACTCCGCGCCGGCAATCCAATGCGTGTCGGCGAAGCCATCGAGAATCGGGTGCGGCCGCTCGATGCGCGCCATGTAGGGATTTGCGTTTCCCAGCCGGCCGATCACCCGACCAGCTGCGTGAATGCCGAAGACATCAGCCAGCCCGAAGTCCGCGCGGCGCTCATTGCGCTCGTTGTACATGCTGGTCTCAAATGTAGCCAGCAATGAGCCGCCCTGGTTGACATAGTCGCGCAGCTGCTGGCACTGCTCGTCGCTGAGGAGGGCCGTGTTGGGCAGAATGATTGCCGCGTATTTCTTAATTCGCTCAAGTTGCAGGCGGTCTTCGTGAACGAAGTCGAAGAGAAATCTTCCTTGGAGCAGCGCGGAATACATGGCATCCATATACTGCTGCATGTTGACGTCGCGTGGCGGCTCATAGAAGAGCTGGGTGCGTTGGCCCATCACGACGCCGATGTTGGCGATGGCGCGCTTGTTCACCCAATGTGCGTCGTGTCGCGCCGTCCACTGGAAATAGTCGCGGCCAATCTTTTCCCAGCGCAGATCTTCGCCGAGACCGTTCTCTCCGCCGACGACGTGGTAGTAGGGAACCAAGCCGCTGGCCAGCGTCTGACTGGTCCAGATCACAGACTCGGGGGCTGACTTGGTCACTTCGCGCCAGCGAATCGGCCCGGTCGTATATGCGCCCGTCAGATTGGTTGCCATCTTGCCGTCGAGCACGGCGTTGCAAACGCGCCCCTGCTGCGCGGCGCCCCAAACCGGCGCGTCTCCCCTGTTGCGGCCTTGATTGTCGCCCTGGAACCACTCACTGATCTCGCCCAGTTGCGCGAGGTTCGGCGTGGCGTGAAAGCCTCCGCCCATATTGGTGATGTAAAAGCTCGAGGCTTTCTTGTCTTTCGCGATTGAATCGTACAGCTTCCACAGAGTCGTGAACCGCTCATTGAATTTGTCCCAGTAAGCCGGGGTTTTTGCCGGCGGCAACTGACGGCACTGATCGCAATAACACACTGGCAGCGTGAACGAGGGCCAGCCATTCGTGTAGTGTGCGTCTACGTCGTAGCGCGAATTGACTTCGCGCATGACCGCGGGAAAATAGTCGGTCATGTACGTCGAGAACATACACGTCTGAAAAAGCTCGGGAGCCTCAGTTGAGGCGAGTGGCTTGCCATGCTCATCGCGCATGAACCATTCAGGATGCGCGGCCAGCGCGTCGCCCCAATTCAGGTCGGGGCTGTAGCGCGCAACGGTGTGCAGCCCGCGTTTCTTCGCAGCGTTATTCAAATCGCCGGTGAAGTCGCGCCCATTCAGGTATTTTGCTGGCCGATGGAACGGAACTTTGCTCGGATAAAACGCAACGATGCCTGTCACGCTGACGAAGACCGCGCCAACCTTGGCGCTGACCCAATAGTCGGCCCACGCTTCCACGTCGAGCACCGCGGGATCGTGCTCGGTAATGTTGGTCTGGCCAATGCGCCGCAGTTTCTTCTGCCAGGGAACGTCCGCCGCAGGCAGTTGCGATGCGGGAGAGCCTGCTCCTGCCGCCGCTACGGACGGACTTATTGCGAAGGATTCCCCTGCGCGAACCAGCGGCACAGTTGCCGCGGCGGTTTTCAGAAATCTGCGCCGATCGAAAGTGAACATGGATTGACCATGACCTCCATTGCAATCGAAATGGGCTAATCGAGCAAGGAAAACTACGAACCTTGGTCGCGCTATTTTCCGCGCGAGTTTAATTCGCCGAGCACTTTTTTGAGATCGTCGAGTTTCTGTCCGGCGTCGGCCAACTTGCCTTCAGAGGTCAGGCGCTGATAATCGGCGAAGTCCTGGCTGGCCTGGCTAATGAGCGCGCTGGTGCTGGTTCCGGGTTGCGCTGTGGCCGAAGGTACAGTCGCCCCAGTTCCCCCGCTTGTCCCGGCCCCTGTGGTCGGCGGCGTCTCGCCATTCGTGAGTGATGGCGCCTCCGATCCGAAGAGCGAACTTAATGCGGCCTCAAAGGTCGGGCCGTAAGCGAGACGATCCTGCAGCGCCAGCACGACGAGGCGCAACTCCGGCATGGGGCTCTGTTGCGCCTGCAGGTAGATCGGCTCTGCGTAGAGAAGTGCCTGCCCGCAAGGAATCACCAGCAGGCTGCCGCGGATCACGTGCGAGCCTTGCTGATTCCAAAGCGTGAGTTGGCCGGAGAGTTGCGCATTCTGGTCGATGCGCGCTTCAATCTGCTGCGGGCCATCGACGAGGCGCGTCTTGGGGAAATCAAAGACGACGGCTTTGCCGTAATTTGCGCCGTCACTTCGTGCGGCGATCCAGCCGATCAGGTTATTGCGGTTCGTTGGCGTGAAGGGAAGAATCTCAACGAATTCCAGGCCACCGGATTCTCCAGGCAGAGTCATCAGCACAAAGTTCGGTTGCATCTCCTGCGCCGATTGGTCGCCCTGATTCGATCCGGTTTGGGTAGCCACGCTCCATTGGTCCTCGCGGTTATAAAACACTTCCGGATCGGTCATGTGGTAAAGGGCGTATTGATCGGCCTGCATGCTCAGCAGCGTTTCTGGATAGCGAACGTGCGCGCGCAACCACGCGGGCATGTCGGATTGCATCCTTGAACAATCCTGGAAAAATGCCGCGCCATGCGGCCAGGATCGGATCCTGGTTGTCGAACACGTAGAAGGTCACTGTGCCGTCGTATGCGTCAACCACCGCTTTGACGCTGTTGCGGATGTAGTTGACGGAATCGTTTTCGAGCGTCGACGGCGCCGAGTAAGGATAACTTGACGGAAGAAGTGTAGCCGTCGATGATCCATGAAAGACGCCCGTCCGCGCCCACCACAATATATGGATCGTGATCGAAGGTCAGGAAAGGCGCCAGTGTGGAGATGCGCGCCACAACGTTGCGCCGCATCAGCAGGCGGCTATCGGCCGTGATGTCGTCGCTGAATGGAACCTTGGTCAGGTCGCCGCGATCGAAGGCCAGCAGCGCGCGGCGCAAGAATCCTCCCATTTCGATTCCGCCGGTGCCTTCATACGAAGAAAGGTTGTTGCTCTGGCCTTGCGGATAGTTGAATTCCTGCTGATGCGTCTTCACGTACACATCGCTGTCAGTCAGCTCGCCAAAGTAAATCTCCGGTCGCGTAACGCTCAAGCCCGGCACCGTGCTCTGCACCGGCATATTGCTGAGGTAAAGAACGGGCAACCCCTCAGAAGAAAAGCCGTTCACCGGGATTCATGGTGATGCCGTAGCCGTGCGTGTAGATCAGCTTGTCGTTGATCCAGTTGCGGCTGCTCTCGGGCAGCTTGTCGACGTTAAGCTCGCGCACCGCCAGCATTACCTGGCGCAGGGAGCCGTTGATCTTGTAGCGATCAATATCGATGCCGGGAAAATCGTAGTAAGTGCGAATCTCCTGAACCTGGCGCAGCGTGTCCTGCAGCGCATTCACATCCCACAGGCGGATATTCTCGAGCGTGGGTTGATTGTGTTCGGGATCGACGGCGGCGACCGTGGTTTCGGCGGGGAACTCCTGCTGCGCAAAGCTGTCCAGCCCGTACGCCTGGCGCGTTCCGGCAATGTTGTCAGCGATGTAAGGCCGCTCCTTGTCGAGCTGGTTTGGCTTGACGATGAAGGTGCTCACATACCATCCGGCGACCCCGGCCACTACGTAGCAAACCACCGCGGGAGCCACAGCGGTAACCAGCCAGCGCGCTTGCGGCCTGATCGCGCCGGCGGCGATCGCGATTACCGCGCCCAGCGCCAGCGCAACGCTGATAAACAACATTCCGATGAGCGTGATGTGCGCGTCGGTGTAGGTGACACCGTCGAAGATCGTATGCTCCTCGAAGAGCAGATCGAAGCGGCCGACATACTCGCGGATGGCCAGCGCGAATAGCAGAAAGCCGGCAGCGATCGAGACTCCGCGCCAGGGCAGGGAATTGGCGTCTACCCAAGCGGCCGCCAAGCGCGCGCCCTCCGCCCGCGGCAATGAGGAAGAGCACGGAGAGAACGCATACAAGCACCGCAAGCGTCAGCAGCCATCCCGCCATCATTTGCCATGCCGGCAGCGTGAAGAGATAAAAGCCGAGCGGGCGATTAAAGATGGGATCGGCTATTGTCGCGGTGTGGGGCGCGTACCAGTAGAGGGCCAGTGTCGGCCACTGCGCCTCCATCGCGAAGCCGGTCGCAATCGAAATCACCAGTGCGCCAATGACGGCGATGATATGGAGGAACTTCGCCACCGGAAGCTCAACCGGCCTGCCGGCGAGGAAAATCGTATGCGTATCGGGCAGATCGGCAGCATGGCTGCGCCGTAACACGAGAAATGCGCCGAACAAAATGAGGAACGTGAGCGCTGCGAACACCGCGAACGTTCCCCATTCGAGTCCAAAGCTCTTCCAAAAGACGGTGGCGAAGCCGAGCGAGCGGAACCAGAGCAGGTCAACCCAGTAGGAGATGGCGGTGCGGCCACCGACGAAGATCAAGATGACAACGGCGAGGAAGAGATAAACCGCGAGGCGCGAGCGCTGCGTTTTGCCGTGCGCCGGCCAATCGATTGTTTCGGGCATTTTCCACCCCACTCAGGCGACAAGTGCGCGCTGAGTTACCCAAGAATTGTACAGCGGTGGAGCGGGGCGGTTCCGTCATGCGGCAGCGGGTGAATTGAAAGCGACCAACTGCGAATCGAAAGCGGGCGCTGGCGAATCGTGTTTAGATCAGCTCGGAGCGGCCAGTGATGCTCAGCTCTTTCACAATTTTGCCCACATCCTGGGAGTGGTCGCGGTGTGCGATCAGCAGCGCGTCTTCTGTGTCCACGACTACCAGATTCTCGACGCCGACCAGCGCGACAAATTTCTTAGGACTGAAGATGTAGTTATCGCTGGCTTCGATGGAAATGTGCCCGGTGGAGTCGGCCACGTTGCCTTCGGCGTCGCCGCGCAGGCGCGTTTCAACCTGGTACTCGTAGAGCGAGGCCCAGGAGCCGAGGTCGTTCCAGTTGAACTCAGCAGGAATGCAATACAAATTTGACAGGTGCTCGCCCTTGGCCGATCGCGGCTCAAGCACAGCATAGTCAACAGAAATGTTTTCGCACTTGGGATATGCAGTGCGGAAGACTTCGTCGAACTGCGGAGTGCCCCAGGCGGCGGCGATTGCCTCGAGCAGCGGAGCCGTTTCCGGCAGATGCTCGCGGACCGCGTTGGCCAGCGTTCGTGCAGACCACAGAAACATGCCGGAGTTCCAGTAGTAGTTTCCTGCGGCCACAAATTCATCGGCGCGGTTCTGGTTGGGCTTTTCAATGAACCGGCGCACATGCAGCGCGGAGTCGTCCTTGGTCAAGTCGCCGGTCTCGATGTATCCATACCCGGTTTCGGCGCGGAATGGCTCGATGCCCAACACCACGATGTTCTCGCCGGCTGCGGCTGCGGCGATGCCCTTTTGCAGAGCCTTTAGAAAACGCGGCTCGTCGGCAATCACATGGTCGGACGGAAACACGCCCAGCACGGCATCGGGATTTTCGCGCTCGATTAAAAATGCCGCCAGACCGCAGGCTGGGGCCGTGTTGCGCGCCACCGGCTCCTGCACAATTTGCGCAGCGGGAAGGCCCGGCAGCTGATCCGCAATCTCGCGAGCCAGGTACTCGTTGGTGATGATCCATGTCTTTTCCAGTCCAGCCAGCGGCTTCAGCCGCTCCACAGTCTGTTGAATCATGGAGCGCTCGCCGTCGAGCGCAAGAACCTGCTTGGCGTGGGCGCGCCGCGAGCGCGGCCAGAATCGTGTGCCGCTGCCACCGGCCAGTATCACGGGACGAAAATCGATTTGCTCTAGCATTTGGAGAACCAACGTACTCGCATTTGAAGAACCATCGTACTCGACAGCAACAACGTTTGCCCATAGCGAAGCGAATAAATTTCCAGCCAGGTGTTTCTGAAGCACTTTCATTTGCCATATTGAGGGAAACAGCCGGGTAGTCCAGCCCACTCAGCCCGATTTCACCCGTCCCCGCCAATTAAACGACTGGCGTAAGCTATCAGGAATGCCATCTATACGCCAGGGATCCATCCATCTAGGCCGTATTGCGGGAATCGATCTCTACCTGCACTGGTCGTGGTTTGTCATAGCGGTCATCGAGATTGGCAGCCGTCAAGGCAGATACGACTCTCTAATTTGGAGCCTTTTCGAGTACCTGGCGCTCTTCGCCATCGTGCTTCTGCACGAATTCGGTCACGCGCTGGCTTGCCGCCAGGTTGGCGGAACCGTGGATCGCATCATGCTATGGCCGTTGGGCGGCGTTGCATACGTGAACCCGCCCCAAAGGCCTGCCGCAACGCTCTGGAGCCTTGCTGCCGGGCCTCTTGTCAACGTGGCGCTCTCGCCGATAATTGGCGCCGCTCTCTTCGCCGGCCGGTTGCTGGGATGGGCGCGGACCATGCCCGATGCCTACCACTTCCTGTGGATGGTTTTGTTTATCGACGTCGGCCTTTTCGTCTTCAACATCCTGCCCATTTATCCGCTCGATGGCGGCCAAATTCTCCGCTCTCTGCTTTGGTTTTTTATCGGCCGTGCGCGCAGTCTTTACGTTGCCACCATTCTTGGATTTGTGGGTGCAGCGGGGCTGGTGGGTCTCGCGCTTTGGATGCGCTCCGCCTGGTCTTTGTTGATCGCCGCTTACATGCTGATGAGTTGCTGGAGCGGATTCAAGAGCGCGCGGGCCTTGATTCTTGTAGAGAAACAGCCGCGTCGTGAGGGCTTTGCCTGCCCAAGTTGCGGAGTACAACCGCACGTTGGTCCATTCTGGAAATGCGCGCAATGCAGCCGAAACTTCGACACGTTTGAGAATGGGGCTGCTTGCCCCAATTGCGGAGCTCAATTTCCCAACACGATGTGCGGCGAGTGCCAAAAATCGCATCCCATTGGCGAGTGGGCGGCCGGTGCGCATGCAAATCAAGCCGAGGAAATCAGCGCATCTGTCTCGGATCGGTAGGGCTGATCGAGAGCGCGGATCGCTAGCCGCGCAGCGAGGTCGGGTTCTACTTCAATTCCGTCAGGAATTCGCCCATCCGCCGCGTGCCCTCGTCGATGTTTTCTCTGGTCACGGGATACGAAATGCGGACGTGCTCGTTCGTCCCGAAAGCCTCGCCCGGCACGGTCACGACATGCCCCTCGTGAAGCAGGCGCGTCGCCAGTTCCGTCGCGGTGCGGATGCCGCCTTTGCCCAGGTACGCCGAGATGTTCGGGTAAACGTAAAACGCGCCCTCAGGCTTGGTGCACGTTACGCCGGGAATCTTTGCGAGCGCGGCCAGCATATAGTCGCGCAGCTCGATGAACTCGGCGCGAAACTCGGCTACGCACTCCTGCGAGCCTGTCAGCGCAGCAATCGCCGCCTTCTGCACAAAGCTGGTGGCGTTCGACGTGGATTGCGACTGCAGTTTGCTGAGGTTGGCGGCAACTTTCTTGTCGGCCAGCGCGAATCCGGCTCGCCACCCGGTCATCGAGTAGGTCTTCGACAATGATCCGAGAATGACGATGTGTTCCTTGGCCCATGTGAACGAGCCGCCGGACACCGGCTTGCCCGCGTAATTGAGGTAGACGTAGCACTCGTCCAGAAGCAGAAAAATTCCACGGTCATGCGCAAGATGGACGATTCGCTCCAGGTCCTCCGCCGATACCACCGAGCCCGCCGGATTAGACGGCGAGTTCAGAATGATCGCCTTGGTGCGGGGCGTAATCGCCCGCTCAATCGCGTCGGCCGTGATGCGGAAACTTTCCGCCTCACTGGTCTCCAGATACACGACCTTGCCGCCTGCGTACTGGATGATGTCCTTGAAGCTCACCCAGTAAGGAACGGGCAGAATCACTTCGTCGCCGTGGTCAATAAGGACTTGAATTGTGTTAAACAGTGCCAGCTTGCCGCCGGACGTAAACACAGCCTCGTCGATCGTGTAGTCCGATCCGAAGTCGCACGCGTGCCGCTCCACGATCGCCTTGCGCACGTCGGGAATTCCCGGCACCACGGTATAGCGCGTGAAGTTGGCCTCGATCGCGGCAATCGCAGCGTCCTTAATGTGGCGCGGAGTGGCGAAGTGAGGCTCGCCGGCGCCAAAATCTACCAGGTTCGCGCCCTGTGCGCGCAGTTTAGCCGCCTCGGCGGCTACGGCCATGGTTGCGGAAACCTCGATCCGGCCAATGCGGTCGGCAAATACTCTTGCAGGAGCTGTAACGGTCATATCTCTTCTATCTTCTCAGATTCCGCAGTGGGCGCAAAGTCGAGAATGTGGATGCCGCGACTCAGCCGCCGTTTTTGATCCGCGCGCGCAGTTTCTTCAGCACATTCGTGGGGACCAGGCCGGTTATGTCGCCGCCGAAGCTAAAGACTTCCTTCACCATGCGCGAGCTGACGAATGAATATCGCCCAGCCGGCTGGAGGAAGACGGTCTCGATCTCGGGAGCCAGACGCCGGTTCATCAGCGCCATCTGGAACTCGCCCTCGTAGTCGGAGATGGCGCGAATGCCACGCAACACCGCGGTCGCGCCAACCGTCCGCGCAAACTCGACCATCAGGCCGTCGAACGTGGCCACAGAGACGTTGCCGAGCGGCTTGGTCGCCTCTTTGAGCATCTCCATTCGCTCCGCCACGGTGAACAGCGGATTCTTAACCGGGTTCATGAGGATCGCCACCGTCAGGTGGTCAAACAGCTTCGATCCGCGCTGGATCAGGTCCACGTGGCCGTTTGTGGGCGGGTCAAATGTGCCGGGATAGATGGCTTTGACGGGCATTTGGGCTTCCAATGGGATTCTAAGTCATTTGACGCGAGGGCCGGTTGATCGGTTAGTCCAGTCAGCTTCGCGAGCCCTGTGTCCCTCACTTTGCCTTTAGCGTCAAACCGTTCACCGATTTCGGTAGCGTGCAGGCCCGGCGCGAGACTCCGTCGAGAAAAGTCTCGATTGTTTGAGTGACCATCGGTTCAACCGTTTCGTGTCCCAAACCCACTCCCGCGAAATTCAGGTGCGTTGCTCCGTCAATCACGCCCTCCCACTGGCAGTGCGAAGCTGTGCCCGGCAACTTGCTCCAAGGAACCAGCCGCGCTTCGGGTCCGCCTTTGAGCGACTGGTCGCGAGTCCCGGTCAGAATCAGCATCGGCTTATGAATCTCGCTCCACGCGTCGTCAGAGAAGACGATCCCCGGACCCTCCGGCGAGAGCGCCACATAAGCATCAAACCGATCCAGTCCAGCAGGCGGCGAAGTGATGCCGATGATGTTCTTCGCGCCGGCCTCGAGCATTACTGTTTCAGAGCCCATGGAGTGACCGAGCAGCACGCGAAACGGCGCGCGGCATCTGCTGTCGGCCCACTTCAGCGCAGCGCCCACGTCGAGCAGTCGCGCCTGTTCGGCGTTGGGGTCGGCCACCAGTGCAGTGATGCCTGGCGTGATTCCGTCGCGAAGGACGTCGGAGCGCAAGGCGGCCAGGCCGCTTTCCGCATGACCCATCACAACGGTTGTGTACCCCATGCTTGCCATGGCTTGCGCCAGATAGACATAGCCGTTCTCTGATCCGCCCGCGCCGTGCGAAATTACCGCCAGCGGCGCGCAGCCTGAATTCGCCGTGATCGCGGGGTAAAGCATCAGCGGCGTCGACTGGCCGTCGGCGCGCGGGACGCTCATGTGCTGCTGCGCGTCTGCGGGGCGGCCCATCAGCAGGAGTCCGGTAGCAAACAATGTTGCCGACAAGTGCGCAAAAGCAAAACGAGGAGGTCGTGGTTGGCGCATTGGAATCCCTCGGTCGTCTACGGCCTAGTTTACGCGAGAGGATTCGCGCTAACCCTTCTTGCCGCGCACCACTTCCTTCGCTTCCGCTGCGCCGCCGGCTGGAGCTTCGGGCACATCGGCCTTTGCAGAGCCAATGCTCAGGCGTTTGCGCAGCTCGGCATCGATCTTGGCGTAGATGTCTTTGTTCTCTTTAAGGAAGCTGCGTGTGTTCTCGCGGCCCTGGCCAATTCGCTCGCCGTCAAAGCTGTACCATGCGCCGCTCTTTTCGACGACGTTGTGCGTGGCCGCCAGGTCCAGTACGTCGCCCTCGCGGCTGATGCCCTCGCCGTAGAGAATGTCGAACTCGGCTTCGCGGAAGGGCGCGGCGACCTTGTTTTTCACGATCTTGACTTTGGTGCGAGAGCCGACCACGGTGTCGCCTTCTTTCACCGCGGCGATGCGACGGATATCGATGCGGACAGAGGAATAGAATTTCAGCGCGCGGCCGCCGGTCGTGGTTTCAGGGTTGCCGAACATCACGCCAATCTTTTCGCGAATTTGATTGATGAAAATGAGCGCGGTGCGCGACTTCGAAACCGTGCCGGTGAGTTTGCGCAGCGCCTGCGACATGAGCCGCGCCTGCAGGCCCATGTGCGAGTCGCCCATTTCGCCATCAAGCTCGGCCTTGGGCACAAGCGCGGCCACGGAGTCAACGACCAGCACATCGATTGCGCCGGAGCGAACCAGCGCTTCGGTGATTTCGAGGGCCTGCTCGCCGCTGTCGGGCTGCGAAACAAGCAGGTTGTCGACGTCGACGCCCAGTTTCTTTGCGTAGCCGGGGTCAAGCGCATGCTCGGCGTCTACAAAAGCTGCCAGTCCGCCGGCGCGCTGGGCTTCGGCGATGATCTGCAACGTAATGGTAGTTTTGCCTGAAGATTCCGGTCCAAAGATCTCCGTTACGCGGCCGCGCGGGACGCCACCTACTCCGAGTGCCAGGTCAAAGCTGATCGACCCCGTCGGAATTACCGCAATCGGCAGCAGCGCCTCCCGGGAACCGAGCCGCACAATCGAGCCCTTCCCGAACTGTTTTTCAATCTGTGCAAGGGCCAGTTCTACAGCCTTGGCGCGGTCGTCGACGATGGGCATTGGGAGGGCTCCTCAAAAGGTGCTCACTCAGCCAGGTCTCATGCATGCTAGTCACGCTTTTCAGGCAGGAAACGGCGAGGGAGCTTGAATTGGATTTCGATGGGATTGTAGCAGGACGAGACATAGAAGGACAGGAGAAAATGGCGAACAAAGAGAGAAAGATTGGGCTTGGCGCGGACAGGTGTGCGGGGGAGCACAGTGAGAGCAGGGAAGTTGCATCAAATCGGCAAGATTGCATCAGATCCAAAATGCGCACCAATAGATAAAATATGCATCAGTATGGATAATTTCCATCAAATTTGGAATTGATGCATAATGGATGAATGAGAACCACGATTTCCCTTGATGACGAAACCCACGAATTCGCGACCTATTATGCACGGTCACGAGGAATCTCCTTGAGCACCGCCATTAACGAGCTGATCCGCAAGGCCGAGACTGCGCCACCACCGCCTCTTCCCAAGCTCGAGTATTCCGATATTGGTCTCCCTTTGTTGCCTCGGACAGGGAGGACGATCACTAGCGAAATGGTGAAGAAGCTAGAACAGGATGAGTATGACCCGGCGAAATTTGCTTGATTTGAACGTTTTGATCGCCTTGACCGAACCGGAACACATTCATCGCCGAAAGGCAGAACGCTGGTTTCTTTCAACTGGCAAGGACAACTGGGGCGTCTGCCCACTCACCGAAGCAGGGTTCATCCGTATAACGACGAATCCGGCGCTGCTGGCGGGAACAATCACATTGGAGCGAGCCATTGAAATCCTTCAATCGCTCAGATCGCATTCCGGTTACCGCTATTGGCCGATCACACAAACAGAGAGTTGGGTCGCGGTAACGGCTCGCTTTGCGGCACGCATCACGGGTCATCAGCAGATCACCGATGCCTATCTGCTGGGCCTGGCGATTAAAGAAGACGGCGTGCTGGTGACGTTTGACCGCGGCATTAAATATATGGCCGGAGCAGAGTTCAGCCGGAACGTGCTGATTCTTGAATGAGCGAAAATCCTTGACTCAAACCGAGTATGCGCCGATTCGCGTCTCGCGGCTGGTGAGGTCATCGCACTTCCGGTCAAGCACTTCATACTCGCGGTCATGATCCTTGCGGAAGGCGCGAAATGCCTCTTCGCTTGTCCAGCGGTCGATGGTCAGGTAATTCCCGGATGCATGGGTGTCCTGGAGCAGTTCGGTCCCCAGATAATCTGGCGACGTACGGAAGAGTTGCGCCCAGGCTCCGTCGGGCCCGTAAGCAGCCTCAAAGCTGGCCACCTTGTCTTCTGCAATCTCGAATTGCCAGACCACGACGAACATGAGAACCCCAATCTGGTGTTTATGGTAGCGCAGCCGGTGTCCGAGGCGAATTTGCGCGCTGCTCTGCCTGGGGCTGTAATCTCATATAGCGGTATGGCGTCTCTATATCGGGCGCATACTGAGAATGGCTCGTTGTGTTTAAGGAGTAACCTTCCCCTAAGGCCTCCTTTTTACGTACCGGCCGCTCGACATTTTCGACAGTTGATAGGGTTTTTGGCAAGGCTGTCAGTCAGACAGTTAGTGAATTACGCGCTGAATCAATTGGGCGCCGAATTTGATGTGGCGTTTAATCATGCTGCGGAACCAATTTCTGGTCCACGCCTCGAGCGCTTTGGCGCATTGAATGCGATCTGAAGACGCCGAACCAGACTACGCTAAACCGGACTTTGCAAGACCAGGCTTCGCTAGACCAAACTTCGCCAGATCAGGCTTCAACGTGAGGGAACTATGAAAGCTCGCTATCCAGGCATCCGCGTTACCGCCAACGGAAATCAGCTCGTCAGCTATCACACTGAGACGCGCATCGCCGACGCCGGCGTTTTCTACCCGATCACACCGTCGACTGAAGGCGGCGAGCTGTTCCAGCAGGCCTATGCCGAGGGCAAGCTGAATGTATTTGGCAGCAACACGATCGCGATTGAGGCCGAGGGTGAGCATGCGGCTCAGGGCGGGGCTATTGCGCACTCGGTTTGCGGCAAGCGAGTCGTCAATTTTACTTCCGGCCAGGGCGTTGTCTACGGCGTTGAGCAGTACTATCACGCGCCCGGCAAGGGATCGACCATGGTGCTCGAGGTCGGCGCGCGCGCGCTGACCAAGCATGCTCTCAATGTTCACTGCGGTCACGACGATGTTTATGGAGCGCTCGACACCGGCTGGATCATGATCTTCGGCAAGGATGCGCAGCAGGCCGCGGACCAGGCGCTGATTCTGCGCCGCGTGACCGAACTTTCGCTCACGCCGGGCATGAATATCATGGACGGCTTCCTGACGACACACCTCGAGCGCACGTTCTACAAACACGAATCGGACCTGATCCGCGAATATCTCGGCGCTCCCGACGACATTATCGACAGCCCCACGGAAGCGCAGCGCGTTCTGTTTGGACCGACGCGCCGCCGAGTTCCAAAGATGATGGATCTTACCAACCCCATTCTGCTGGGACCGGTACAGAATCAAGAACACTACATGCAGGGAATCGTCGCGCGGCGCAACAACTTTGCCGAGCCGATTCTTGAGTTTCTCGAAGCCGCATACAAGGACTTCGGCGATTTGACTGGGCGCTATTACGGCCTGGTGACTGAGTACAAAACTCAAGATGCCGACACGGTTTTTGTCTCGTTGGGTTCAGCAGCGGAGAATATTGAGGCTGCGGTTGATTACCTGCGTCAGACACGCGGCTCTAGTGTTGGATCGGTCCACGTGAACGTGATTCGCCCGTTCCCCGAGGCCGCGCTGGTCGAGGCGCTCAAGGGCAAGAAGAATGTCATTATTCTGGAGCGGACGGACGAGGCACTTTCGGGCGACAATCCGCTTGGCCGCGACATTCGCACCGCATTTTCAAAAGCATTACAGGGAACAGAAGGATTGCCGTCGATCACACTGGCCGAGGTTCCGCGCTTCATCGGCGGTAGCTACGGCTTGGGCTCGCGCGACTTCCGCCCCGAGCACATCATTGGAGCGTTTGAGTTCGCTACCGCGGGCCGCGCGCGCAAAGACGGCAAGACTGCTGCCGACGGCATCAACTTTATCGTCCTCGGCATCGACCATCCCTATAGCGTCATCGGCGATGAAACGCCTTCGCTGCTGCCCACCGGCGCGGTTGCCGTGCGCTTCCATTCCATCGGCGGCTGGGGCGCAATTACCACGGGCAAGAATCTCGGCGCAATTCTCGGCGACTTGAACGATCTGCTCTTTGAGCGCGACGGATTGAAGGACGACCTTGGCAATCCCAAGGAAGTGATTCACGTCAGCGCCAATCCGAAATACGGTTCCGAGAAGAAGGGCGCGCCCACGAGCTACTTCATGGTTGCGGCCAAAGATCGCATTCGCGTCAACTGCGACCTGCGCCACGTGACCGTTGTTCTTTGTTGCGATCCGAAGGCCTTCACGCACACCAACCCCCTCGACGGCATTCAAGAGGGCGGCAGCCTGGTTTGGGAGTCGGACGTGGACGGCGAGCGCGCATGGCAGAACCTGCCCATCTGGGCGCGCCAGCAGATCATCAAGAAAAAGATTCGCGTGTTCACGCTGCCCGGTTTTGAAATCGCACGCAACGCGACCGATCGCGCCGATCTGCAACTGCGCATGCAGGGCAATGCATTTCTCGGAGCATTTTTCGCGGTCAGCCCGATGTTGCAGGAATTCGGCATTACACAGGAGCAGTTCCGCGAAGTCGTACACAAGCAATACGTGAAGAAGTTCGGCAAGCTTGGTGACGCGGTCGTGCAGTCGAACATGGAAGTCATGATTCAGGGCTTCGAGCGCGTGAAAGAGATTGCCATCGGCGAAGTTACCGCGGTCGATCACTCCAGCCTGCGCGGGCAGGCGTTGCTGCCGATTCTTGAAACCGTCCCGGCCTTTGCTGAAGCGAGTTGCGGCACCGGCCGCCGCTCCACGCCGCCGCCTCCGGGGCAGGCCGCGCGCACGCCCATTTCATCCGTCAATGTATTCGATGCGGAGTTCCGCTCCCACTTTGGTTACGACCAGCCGGCTACGCCGCTATCGGCGATGGGCATCATCGCCGCTGCCACAGGCGACACCGCGTCAAAGTACGTTGCGCGGCGCGAAACTCCGCTCTACATTGCGGAAAACTGCACGCAGTGCATGGAGTGCATCTCGGTATGCCCGGATACGGCGCTGCCCAACTGCTCGCAGGATCTCGGCACGATTCTCGGCACAGCGGTCACGCGCTACGTCGCCGATCCCGCCGAGCGCAGAAAGATGCTCGACAAGCTGCCTGAGATTGAAAAGCTCGCTCGCCAGCGCATGTTGGCCGAGATGAAGACGGGTACTCCGCTGCCGACGATCATTCGCGAAGTTACCGAGTCTGTTGATGGCTTTTCGCCCGCGGCGAAGACGCAGTTCTATTCGATCATTGACAAAGTGCCGATGGCTTATCAAAAGACCAACGCCATCTTCTCCTCTCCGGAGCGCAAGGCTCCCGGCTCCGGCGGCATCTTCTCCATTTTCGTGAGCGACCTGTGCAAGGGCTGCGCGGCCTGCGTAACGGCATGCGGCGACCATATGGCGCTGAAGATGGTGCAGGAGACCGAAGAAGTGAACGCCGAGCACGAAACCGGCACGGCATTCCTCGACCTGCTGCCTGATACGGCGCAGAAGTATCTCGGGCTGTATAACGGCGCAAATCCGGCGGACTCAAAGACCGCTACGCTGCGCAACATGCTGATGGTGCGGACCAACTACGACGCGCTGGTTTCAGGCGACGGCGCATGCGCCGGCTGCGGCGAAAAGAGCGTGCTGCGCTCGATTGCCGCCGTCACCGAGGCGTACATGCGCCCGGTGTACCACGCCAAGAGCGACCGCTTTATTGCTAAGGCCGGCGAGTTGGAGAAGACTGGCACGGCAAAGCTTGCGGCAATCAAAGAAAGCTGCCCGGAGGATTACGCGCGGCTACGGCAGGCAATCGCACACCTGGTGATGGGACTGGGCGGCGAAGACACTGCGGATACGAAGACGCGCATCGAAGCGTACGAAGCTGAGCACGGCGAAATCACCGATGCGCAACTTGGTTGAGGCAATCGCCGCGGTGCTGCTGACCGAGGCATTCAACCACAAGAACCTGCAGCCTATCGACGGGCGGCTTGCGAACGGCATGAGCGTTATGGCAATGGCCGCGCATACCGGCTGCAATACCGTTTATGGATCGACCGCGCCCAACAATCCGCATCCATATCCATGGATGAACTCGCTCTTCCAGGATGGCGTGACCGTGGGCTGGCTCATGGGCGAGAGCTTCATCGTGGATCACTCGCGCCGCTCAGTTCTGCCCGAGCGCCTCGCAGACATTCTGCTCACGCGCGAATCGGATTTCTTGAGCGGCGAAGAGTACTACCACTTCACGCACTTTACTGACGCGCTGATGACCGACCAGGAAATCGTCGAGCTGCCCAAGGTATGGGTGGTCGGCGGCGACGGCGGCATCGGCGACATCGGCTACCAGAACACCTCAAAGGTGATGCTGCAAAACCGGCCAAACGTCAAGGTGCTCATGCTCGACACGCAGGTCTACTCGAACACCGGCGGACAGAACTCCGATTCGACTCCGATGCTCGGCGGCAACGACATGAACGTCTTTGGCTCCGCTACGCAGGGCAAGAACACCGAGAAGAAGACTGTGGCCGAGACGTTCCTCGCCGGCCACGGATCGCCGTTTGTTGCGCAGGTGTCGATGGCCAACGCGCCCAAGCTCTACCGTGCGATTCTCGACGGCTTGGAATATCGCGGCACCATGTTCCTGCAATGCTTCACCACTTGCCAGCCGGAGCACGGCGTGGCCGACGATATGGCGCTCTTCCAGGCGCAGCGCGTGCGCGATTCGCGTGGCGCGCCGGAGTTCGTCTTCAACCCGCGCATGGGCGAGACATATCAAGAGGCGCTGGACATCAAGGGTAATCCGTCGATCGATCTCGATTGGTACGAAACCAAATCGAAGGTGACCAGCGAGCCTTATCGCTACACAGTCGCGCATTGGTGCGTTACCGAGGCGCGCTTCAGAAATCACCTGAAGAAAATCAAGCCAGATCAACTCGAGGGAAAAATTCCGCTGGATAACATGCTGGTGCGCATCACGCAGCAGGACGTTGTCTATCGCTACTACCTGTTGCCGGAGCACCGCAGCTTCATTCCTGACTTCGGCGTGTATATCTCGTTCGATCAGGATGGCAAGACGGTCTATTATGCGCTGAGCCGCCAACTCGTCATGTTCTGCGTGGAGCGGCGGAAGGCGTGGCGGATGTTGCAGTCTAAGGCCGGCGTCGTCAACCGCGAATACCAGGCGCAGAAGGCGATCCTTGCTGACCTTGATGCAGGCAAAATCGTGAAGGATGAATTCTTCGCTCACGCGCACGAAATCATGGCCGAGCGGCTGGGAAAACCGGTGCTCGCGAAGGCGTAAGCGCGGCAATCAGCCTGACAGAAACAGAGAACGCGGACCGCAAGGTCCGCGTTTCTTTTGCGCGCATGCAGCCGATTACGGCACGTACAGGTCCACATACTCGTTGACTGGCATCGCGTCGAGCCGGACGGCGTCGAGCGAGGCGTCAAGAATGCGCTGCCGCTGAGCTTCGGTGAAGCGGCGGCGAAGATTCGTCTTGAACTTTTCAACCAACAAAGGCATTCCTTCTTTGCGACGGCGGCGATGGCCAAGGGGATACTCGACTGTCTCTTCAAGCATCGCGCCGTCGTTTAGCTCCATGCGGAGCGAATTGGCAATCGAGCGTTTTTCCGGGTCGTGATAATCGGCAGTGAAACGCGGCTCCTCGACGCATTCGATCTTCGCGCGGAGCGCGTCGATTCTTGGGCCGAGATCGGTCGGCGGCGATGTCGTCCTCGTAGTCGGCCGCCGTCAGTCGGCCGAGGAGCAGCGGAACGGCGACCATATATTGCACGCAGTGGTCGCGATCGGCGGGATTTGAGAGCGGACCCTTCTTGTCGATGATGCGCAGGCAAGCCTCGTGAGTGCGGACGGTTATTTTCTGAATGTCAGCGGCGGATTTGCCCATCGCATCGAGCCGCGCGCGGAGTTTCATCGCAGCTTCGACGGCAGTTTGCGCGTGGAACTCCGCCGGGTAACTGATCTTGAAGAGCACGTTCTCCATCACGTAGGAGCTGTATGCCCGCTGGAACTTGAACTCCTGGCCGCGAAATGAAACATCGTAGAAGCCCCATGTTTTTGCGGTGAGCGCGGAGGGATAACCCATCTCGCCGGCGCGAGCCATCAGCGCCAATCGAACGGCGCGGCTGGTCGCATCGCCTGCCGCCCAACTTTTTCGCGAGCCGGTATTGGGCGCGTGGCGATAGGTGCGCAGGCTTTGCCCATCGACCCAGGCGAGCGACAGTGCATTGATTGTTTGGTCGCGGGTGAGGCCAAGAAGCTGGCAGACGACTGCGGTTGAGGCGACTTTCACAAGCACTACGTGATCCAGGCCAACTTTGTTGAACGAGTTTTCAAGCGCAATGCAACCCTGAATCTCGTGGGCCTTGATCATCGCTGTTAGAACATCGCGGATAGTCAGCGGCGGCCGGCCTGAAGCAATTGCTTCGCGCGAGAGCCAATCAGCCGTGGCCAGGATTCCGCCAAGATTGTCGGAAGGATGGCCCCACTCGGCGGCAAGCCATGTGTCATTGAAGTCGAGCCAGCGAATGATGGTTCCAATATTGAAGGCAGCCTGCACAGGATCGAGCTGAAAGCTGGTGCCGGGAACGCGAGCGCCGTTGGGCACGACCGTGCCCGGCACGATGGGGCCGAGCAGCTTGGTACATGCCGGATATTCAAGCGCCTCAAGTCCGCAGCCCAGCGTGTCGATCAAGCAATAACGCGCAGTCTCGTACGCGAGATCGCTGTCGATCTTGAAATTTAGCGCGTAGTCTGCGATGCCGGTGAGGACTTTGTCCGGCACTGGGCGATCATTGCTGATGTGGGAGGGCACGTAGTTTCTCTATT
The DNA here is from genome assembly GCA_963773915.1 of uncultured Acidobacteriaceae bacterium. Taxonomy (GTDB): domain Bacteria; phylum Acidobacteriota; class Terriglobia; order Terriglobales; family Acidobacteriaceae; genus Telmatobacter. The sequence continues at coordinate 356,143 of CAVZCY010000009.1, read as the reverse complement.
TCCTAGCTGCGTGCCTCAATCGGCACAAATTCGAGATTCTCCGGCCCAGTATAGATTGCCGATGGGCGGATGATCTTGCCGACCTGTCGCTGCTCGATGACGTGCGCGGACCAGCCGGCGGTTCGCGCCATCACAAAAAGTGGCGTAAACAGGTCGGTCGGAATTCCCATCAGATGGTAGGCGACGGCCGAATACCAATCGAGATTGGGGAACATGCGCTTGGCATCGTGCATGGTGTTTTCAATCCGCTCGGCGACAGAGAAAAGACGCTGGCCATCGGCGTCGACCGCAAGGGAGCGCGCCTGCTGCTTGATGATGTCACTACGCGGATCGCTGATTGTGTACACCGGATGGCCGAAGCCGATGATGACTTCACGATTGGCTATTCTGCTGCGAATGTCAGCATCGGCCTCGTCGGCTGTTTTGTAGCGCTCTTGAATTTCTAGCGCCACTTCGTTTGCGCCGCCGTGCTTCGGTCCCTTGAGCGCGCCGATGGCACCGACGATGCAGGAATAAATGTCGGAGCCAGTCCCCGCGATGACACGTGCGGTAAATGTAGACGCGTTGAACTCATGTTCCGCGTAGAGGATCAGCGAAACCTGCATGGCGCGGACCCACTCTGCGCTGGGCGCTCGGCCGTGCAGCAAATGCAGGAAATGCGCAGCCAGCGATTCACTGCCGGCGTCTACCGCGATCTTCTTGCCATTTCGCGCAAAGTGGTGCCAGTAGAGAAGCATCGAGGGCAGCGAGGCCAGCAATGCATCGGCGATGTCGCGCGCACCGGTATCGCTATGGTCGTCGCGTTCAGGCTGCAGGCAACCCAGCATCGAAACACCGGTGCGCAGAACGTCCATGGGGTGCGTGTGCGCGGGTATGAGCTCGAGTGCCTGCTTTACTTCTGTCGGAAATTCGCGAAGGCCGAGAAGCCGCGCTTTGTATGCGGCCAATTCCGCGGCGTTAGGCAGCTTGCCGTGGATCAGCAAATACGCAACTTCATCAAATTCGCAATGCTCGGCCAGGTCGGCGATTTCGTAGCCGCGGTAATGCAGATCGTTGCCGCTCTGGCCCACGGTGCAGACGGCCGTCTCGCCCGCGGGCGTGCCAGATAGCGCCACAGATTTCTTTGGCCTGAAGGCCCCGGGCTCTTGGCTCGCATCTTGAACGCTCATGAATTGCTCCCGGAAAGCATGAAGTAATCAAATCAACATGCCGGACGTCTATTCAGTCTTCTTGCCCTTGGCGAAAAGTTCATCCAGCTTTTGCTCGTAGGCGTGGTAATCGAGATAGCGGTAGAGCTCGTCGCGGGTTTGCATCAGCGGCAGCACGCTTTTCTGGGTACCCTCGGCGCGAATCGTCTCGTAAACTTTTAGCGCTGCGGCATTCATCGCGCGATACGCCGCGCAGCAATAGAGAATGATGTTGACACCCGCCGCCGCAAGTTCATCGCGCGTGAAGAGCGGAGTTTTGCCGAACTCGGTGATGTTGGCCAGAATCGGCACTCCGACTGCATTGCGAATTGCCGTGTAGGTGACAAGGTCCGTCACAGCTTCGGCAAAGATCATGTCGGCGCCGGCGGCTACATAAGCTTGCGCGCGCTCGATAGCGCGGTTCAGACCTTCGCCCGCGAGGGCATCCGTCCGCGCCATGATCACGAATTGCGAATCGCTTCGAGCATCCACGGCAGTCTTAATGCGATCAACCATCTCTTCGATCGGAACAAGCTCCTTGCCTGGTCGGTGGCCGCAGCGCTTTGCACTCACCTGGTCCTCGATGTGCACGGCAGCGGCGCCGGCTTTGGCCATTTCTCGAATGGTGCGCGCGATGTTGAACGCTCCGCCCCAACCGGTGTCGATGTCGACAAGCAATGGAAGCGCGCACGCGTTGGTTATGCGCCGGACATCGGTCAGCACATCTTCCATCGTGCTGATACCCAAATCAGGAACGCCGAGAGAATTGGCGGCCACGCCTCCGCCGGAGAGATAAATCGCGCGGAACCCTGTTGCCTCAGCGAGTTTTGCCGCGTAGGCATTGATCGTACCCACCACTTGCAACGGCTTTTCCGCGGCAAGCGCTGCGCGAAACCGCGCTCCAGCCGAATTGTTCCCGTCGACCGTCATGCCTCTTCCTTTCGCGCATCATAACAGGGTTTTCATGCAGGCGGCTTTCGCAACAGGGCCGCAGAGTGCGACAATCAGAACCGTCAAGAAAGTCCGCCAAGAAAGGGCGTCGAAGCCGACTCTTAAGAACGCAACTCTACCCCGGAGGAAAAATTCCAATGAAACGTGCAATAGTCTGTACAGGCCTGCTTCTTGCTACAACAGTTCTTCTTGCCCAGCAAAAGGCGCCGCCGAAGAGCCCGCCAGCCACGGCAACAGCCACCATCGCCGGCAAGACCATCACCATTACGTATAGCTCGCCGCGCGTCAATGGCCGCGCAGGCCACATCTTCACGAAAGACGGTCTCATCAGCCACGATCCGCACTACCCGGTTTGGCGAGGAGGCGCAAATGCCGCCACCACTCTGAAAACTGATGGCGACCTGACCATTGGCGACCTGAGCGTTCCCGCCGGCACCTACACGTTGTTCGTCGACATCTCCGACCCCGCGAATTGGACGCTGATTGTGAGCAAAGCCACGGGCGAGTGGGGGCTTGCCTACGATCCGTCGAAGGATCTTGGCCGGACGAAGATGGCGACGTCGGCAACTCCGTCGCTGGTTGAAGATTTGATCTATACGATCACGGATGATGGCGGCGGCAAGGGCACATTGACGCTCGCATGGGAGAACGAAAGCGCGTCGGTGCCCATTCTGGTCCATTGAGACTTGTGCGTTGAAAATCGGTCGGCCGTTACCTCCGGCATCCAATGAGGGCGGCGAGATCCCCGCGATCCGCCGCTCTCCCGGTAGAATAGAAATTGGACGTCGAGGGGACAGGAACTTTGCCGCTGTATCCGTATCGCTGCACGCAGTGCGGCCATAAATTTGAGAAAATCCAGCACTTCAACTCCGAGCCGGAGAAAGTATGCCCTGAATGCGGCGGCGTGCTGGAGCGGACACTCACCGCGCCCGGCCTGAGCTTCAAGGGCGCTGGTTGGTATGTGAACGACTACGCTTCGAAGAGCAGTTCGGCGAGCAGTGATTCCGATTCGAAGGCCGAAAGTAAGCCGGGCGCGAAATCGGAGTCCAAATCCGAAACTAAGTCGGAGACGAAGTCAGAAGCGAAGGCTCCCGCCGCGGACAGCGGCAGTTCTGCCACAACCGCCTCCACGCCTGCCCCTTCCACTGCAACGCCAAAGTCGACCAAGAGCTGATCTGGGAGCTGATCGCGTCGACGCCCTCGCGTTTGGCTTGCGGAGCCGCAGTTAAGCCTCGAAACGCTACCATTGTTCCTTACGATGCCGCTTCTCGATCCAATTCCGTCGCCGGTAGAGCACGCCGATCTTGCCGCGCTCGAGTGGCAGCCGCTGCTCGCGCTGGTGGCAGGTTTCGCCGCGTCTCCTGTTGGTCGCGACGCGATTCTTGCGTTGCATCCCTCAGCTGACGAAAAGTGGATCGGACGCCAACACCGATTGACCTCCGAACTCAGGTTGATCCTCGAAGAACAAGTCTCTATTCCGCTCGGCGGGCTGTTCGATCCGACGCAACTGGCAGCGAAAGCGCAAATTGACGGCGCGGCGCTCGAAGCGGCTGAGCTGCAGAGCATCGCGCGGCTCGCCAACGACATCGCAGCATGGCAAGCGTCTGTTGCGCGAGCCGCCGGCGCGGCTTGTAGGCAAGCTGCCGGGGCTATCAGAACTTACTTCGCCGCTCACGACGAGCTTGCGGCCGCTCGCCGACGCTATTGAGCGCACGATTCAGCCCGATGGCTCGCTTGGCGGACGATGCCTCGCCCGAGCTGAATCGCATCCGGCGCGAGCAGGAGCGCCAGCAGAAGCTTATCGAGGAAAGCCTACGCGCCGCACTGCGTAAACTATCCGCTGAAAATGCGACGCAGGACGACGTCATCACCATTCGCGGCGATCGCTTCGTGATTCCCGTGCGCGCGGAACTCAAGCGGCGCGTCACCGGAGTCGTTCACGGCGCGAGCTCTTCGGGGCAAACGGTCTATGTTGAGCCGCTTGAAACCATCGAGCAAAACAACGAGCTGGTGCGGCTCATTGAAGAAGAGCAGGCGGAGATTCATCGCATTTTTGTCGCGCTGACACGTAAGGTTGCTGGCTATGCTGAAAGTCTGGTCGCGGGCGCTCGAGTGCTGGCTCTGGTTGACAGCCTGTTGGCGCGGGCGCGATTTGCGCGTGAGTTCGACTGTGTTTTTCCTGGTTTTGGATCAGAGTTGTTGTCGATCGAACAAGGTCGCCATCCGCTGCTGGAAAAGCGGCTGCGCGCTACCGGCGGGCAGATTGTCCCTTTGGATTTGGAACTCACGGCGGACGAGCGGCAGCTCATTATCAGCGGGCCCAACACAGGCGGCAAGACGGTGGCGTTGAAGACGACGGCACTTCTGGCGATGATGGCGCAGGCGGGAATTCCCGTGCCCGCCACGAGCGCGAGTTTCCCGGTGTTCACGGCATTCCTGGCCGACATTGGCGATGCACAATCGATCGAGGCGGCGCTTTCTACTTTTTCCGCGCACATTACCAATCTTGATCGTCTCTCGCGGCTCGCCGATGCGCGCTCACTGGTGCTGCTCGACGAGCTTGGCTCATCGACCGATCCCGAAGAGGGCGCTGCTCTGGCTGTGGCCGTGGCGCACTATTTTCTCAAAGTGGGCGCGTGGGCGCTTATCTCGACACACCACACTTCGCTGAAGGTCTACGCGGCCAATACTCCTGGCGTGCGCAATGCCGCGGCCGGCGTGGATGAGCGCACGCTCGCTCCCAACTATCGGCTTCGTCTTGGCGTGCCGGGCGCTTCGGCGGGAATTCAGACGGCGGAGCGGCTGGGTCTGAACGCTGAAATTATCTCAGCAGCGCGGGAGCGGATGGGCTCGCAACAGGCCGACATTGCGCGCTTCCTCGACAAACTGCACGGCGAGCTTGCGGAACTTGAAGTGGAGCGCAAGGCGGCGCGGGAGCAGCAGTATGCGCTAAACGTGGAACGCAAAAAGCTGGAGCGTGAGGGCGACGTTGAGGTGCGCAATCGCGTGCGCGAGCTCGAGGGCAAGCTGGCGTCGCTGCTGAAGGAATTCGAATTTCAGATGCGAGAAAATGTGCGGGCTGTCGAGGATCGGGCGGCGCAGCAGAAATTGTCGAAAGAAGCCGAGCGGCGAATCACCCGCCTGAGGCGCGAGTTCCAGGAAAGCTTCAATCAGGCCGTTGTTGCGCATCGAACCGGGGCCGATCAGGGCGATCAGAACGCTCAGCCGCATCTGTTGAGGCACATCGCGCCGGGCGACCAGGTGTTCCTGAAGTCGATGGGAAAAGTCGCCGTAGTTCAGCGCGAAGTCGACAAGGACGTCTTCGAAGTTGGGCTGGGACCGATCAAAATGCGCGTCAAGCGGGACGATCTCTCCGCGCCTCCAGGTTTTGGGGGAGATTCCGGGTCGGCGAGGACCGGGCAAGGGAAGGCTGATCCGCTTGGTGCGGCAAGAAAACAGAAGGGCGTGCACGTGACCGTGACGAGCGCGAACACAGACGACATGCGCGCGGAGATCAATCTTATCGGCCGCACGGTGGATGAAGCGACCGATGAGCTTGAAAAATATCTTGACCACGCCTTTCTTGCCGGGTTGCCGCGCGTACGCATCATTCACGGCCATGGCGCGGGTATTCTTCGTCGCGGTGTGCGCGAATTTCTTAAAGGCCATCCCCACGTCGCCGGAATAGAAGAAGCTCCGCAAAACGAAGGCGGCCAGGGCGCAACGCTGGTGGAGTTGCGGCAGTAGAGCGGCTGGCTCAACCAAGCTGACAACTCTCGGCTATCAGCATTTCTCTGGCCCCGACGGCGTTGAGGTACAACCTTCAACTAGTCCTGTATCATCGACGCGTGATTCCAATGACGCGCTCCCGGATTCTAATCTCCTCTGTCCTGTTCGTCTGTTTGTCGGCGATTGCCCAGCGCGCTCCGATTCCGCGGCAACTAACTTTTACGCCCTACCACGCAAACGGCATCTACAAGATCGGCGAAACGGTTGGCTGGACAGTCACGCCAGGCCCCGACGCGCCCACGTACGCTTATAAGTGGACGATTCGCAGAAACAACGCAGTGGTACTGAAGGAAGGCAAGCTCGATCTCTCCTCGGGTAAGGACACAATTGAAATCGTCGGCGACCAGCCCGAAATGATCTATGTTGCGATTGAGCCGTATTCGGCTCTTTCCGTCGCGCCAAGTGCGCCTGGCGCTTCCGGCACACCCGCGGGTCAATCCGGGTCGGCATCGCCAAACAAAAACAGTCTCGGCCCCGGACGCGGCATCCACGGCCGCTGCTCAATCCGGTTCGACTGCGGCGAACCCAGGCAGCTCACCCCAGCCCCCTCAATGGATCGGAGGCAACACAGGCCGGAATAATGGACTTTACGCAGTTGGCGCAGCGGTGGCGCCGACGGAAATTCCGCTTTCGACTCCGCGCCCGGCCGACTTCGATGCATTCTGGGACGGCAAGCTGGCGCTGCAGGCCAAGGTACCGGTGGATGCGGTGCTAACACCGGTCCAGACTGACGTGCCGGGTGTGGAGATGAGCATGTTCGCGCTCGATGCGCTTGGATCGAAGGCTCACGGTTACGTAGCGCGGCCGGTGGCCGAGGGCAAATATCCCGCGCTGATATTGCTGCAATATGCCGGCGTTTACGCGCTCAACAAGCACGCCGACGCTGAGCATGCCGCCGATGGCTGGCTGGTTTTGAACGTCGACTCACACGACAAGCTTCCTTCAGATCCATCGGGCGGCATTCCAACGAATTACAACGCTATCGGAAACACCGATCGGGAAAAGTCCTACTTTCTGGATATGTACCTGCGCGATTCACGCGTGCTCGATTATCTGGCGACACGGCCGGATTGGGATGGCAAAACGGTGGTGCTCACCGGCGGCAGCATGGGCGGCCAGCAAAGCATCGTGCTTGCGGGACTGCGGCCCGACAAGGTGAGCGATGTGCTGGTCTGCGTGCCGGCGGGCGCCGATACGAATGGCGACTTGCACGGCCGCAAGGCAGGATATCCCTATTGGCCGTCAGACAATCAAGACGCGATGAACGCGGCACTCTATTTCGACACGGTCAACTTTGCGTCGCGCATCAAGGCGCCGGTAATGGCAGGATTCGGATTCATTGATACCGTTTCGCCGCCGGCGGGCGTTTGGACGATGCTGAACCAGATACCCGGCCCGAAGGAGCCCGTGCCGGTCATCGACTCTGAACACGACAACTACACCTACATGAAGATGGAACCGTGTCACGCGAGAACGAAAGAACTTCTCGACCTGTTGGTGAAGGGCGGCGTTTTTACGCCGAAAGAACTCCAGCCCCCGAAGGAACTCCAGCCGTAGATGTCTGGGATCGGATATTTCCCGCGCCGCGCAAGCCGATCCCAGCCAGGTTTTACGCCATTGCTTCGCGGCCCATCGGCTCAAAGACCAACTGGTTTGACTTGCGATCCACGTCGACGCGTACATGCGCGCCGTGCAGCACTTCGCCGTCGAGGATTTTGATGGCCAGCGGATCCTGAACCATGCGCTGCAGCGCGCGCTTGAGCGGTCGCGCACCGTAAGCCGCATCGGAGCCGGAAGCGAGGATCAGTTGCCGAGCCGACTCTGTCAACTCGAGCGAAATTGCGCGGTCCTCGAGCAGCTTGCGAACTTCGTTCAGGCGCAGATCGAGAATCTTGCCCAACTGCGCGTTGCCCAGCGGCCTGAAGATCACGATGTCGTCCACGCGGTTCAAAAACTCGGGGCGGAAATGCTCGCGCAACACGCGCATCACGCTTTCGCGCGCCATGTCGAAATCGTGGTCTGTCTTCAACTTTTCGCTGTCGCAAGCATGGCCGCGCCGAGATTCGACGTCATGATCAGCACCGTGTTCTTGAAATCCACAGTGCGGCCTTTAGCGTCGGTCAGCCGGCCGTCATCCATCACCTGCAGCAGAATGTTGAAGACGTCAGGATGAGCTTTTTCGATTTCGTCGAAGAGAATCACCGCGTATGGCCGGCGATGAATGGCCTCAGTCAACTGGCCACCTTCGTCGTAGCCCACGTAGCCCGGCGGCGCGCCGATCAGGCGAGCCACGGCGTGCTTCTCCATGTACTCGCTCATGTCGATGCGAACGAGCGCTGACTCGTCGTCAAACAGAAACTCGGCCAAAGCGCGCGCCGTCTCCGTTTTGCCGACGCCCGTGGGCCCTAGGAAGATAAACGACCCAATGGGCCGCTTGGGGTCGCTCAAGCCCGCCCGCGAACGGCGAATGGCGTTGGCCACGACGCTTAACGCTTCGTCCTGACCTACGACGCGCTCGCGCAGACGTTCTTCCATCTGGACGAGCTTCTTCACCTCGCCCTCGAGCATCCGCGATACGGGAATGCCTGTCCACTTGCTGACGATTTTGGCGATGTCTTCCTCGTCGACTTCTTCCTTGAGCATCCGCGCGACGCCGGCTTTTCCGTCCTGCGCGGCGTCGAGCTTTTTCAATTCAGCTTCGAGTTTGGGCAGCTCGCCGTATTGAATCTGCGCGGCGCGGTCGAGCTGGCCCTTCCGGGTCTGCTCCTCGGCCTCAAAGCGCAGCGCTTCGATCTTCTTCTTCAAATCGCCAATGCGATTAATCGCCTCGCGTTCCTTGGTCCAGCGCGCACGCAACGCAGTGATCTGTTCGCGCAGTTGCGCAACTTCGCGATCGACCACTTTCAGACGGTCCTTGCTGGCGGCGTCGGTCTCGCGCTTCAGCGCGGCGCGCTCAATTTCGAGCGATGTGGCCTGGCGCTCCAACTGGTCAATCTCGGTCGGCACGGAGCCGATCTGGATTGCCAGCGAAGCCGCAGCCTCGTCAACCAGGTCGATGGCTTTGTCAGGCAGAAAACGGTCGCTGATGTAACGGTGCGAAAGCGTAGCCGCGGCCACAATCGCCGAATCCTTGATCCGCACGTTGTGGTGCGATTCGTAGCGCTCCTTAAGGCCGCGCAGAATGGCAATTGTGTCCTCGACGTTCGGCTCGCCGACGTAGACGATCTGGAATCGGCGCTCGAGCGCCTTGTCTTTCTCAATGTATTTGCGGTACTCGTTCAGCGTGGTTGCGCCAATGGCCCGCAGTTCGCCGCGCGCCAAGGCCGGCTTAAGCATATTGCTGGCGTCGATTGCGCCCTCGGCCGCGCCCGCGCCCACCAAAGTGTGCAATTCGTCGATGAACAGCACAATCTGGCCGTTCGATTCCTCGATTTCCTTGAGCACCGCCTTGAGCCGGTCTTCGAACTCGCCGCGGTACTTTGCGCCAGCGAGCATCGAGCCCAGGTCAAGCGCGATGACGCGCTTGTCGCGCAAACCCTCTGGCACGTCGCCAGAGACGATGCGGCGTGCGAGGCCTTCGACGATGGCGGTTTTTCCAACGCCGGGCTCACCGATGAGAACCGGATTGTTTTTTGTACGGCGGCTGAGCACCTGGACGACGCGGCGAATCTCCTCGTCGCGGCCAATCACCGGATCGAGTTTGCCGCGGCGCGCGAGATCGGTCAGGTCCTTGGCGTATTTTTGGAGCGCCTGAAACTTTTCTTCCGGATTCTGGTCGGTGACGCGCTGCGAACCGCGCACGGCGGTGAGCGCTTGCAGAATAGCCTGGTGCGTAGCGCCTGCGGCCACCAGCGCGTCACGCGCTGGATCGCCTTTCAGGTGCGCAATGCCCAGCAGCAGGTGCTCCGTGGAGACGTACTCGTCCTTAAAGTTTGCGGCCTCGTGAAATGCCTGTTCGAGAACTTTGTTCATCGCCTGCCCGAGGCCGGGCTGTGCGGCCGCGCCCGCTACGCGAGGCAGCTTCTGCTCAATTCCATTCAGGTCGTGCTCCAACTGTTCCGTGGGCACACCAATCTTCTCGAGCACGGCGGGAATCACGCCTTCGCGATCCTCAATGAGTGCGAGCAACAGGTGAACCGGCTGCATCTCCGGGTTTCCCAGCACAGCGGCGCGCGCCTGCGCTCCCTGGATCGCCTGCTGCGTCTTAACGGTTAATTTGTCCCAACGAATTGCCATGAAAAATAACTCCTGGCTGCGAACCGCTTGCTCCTGACTTAATTCTGCTCCAGGGCAGCATCCAGCAGCTGTTCAAAAAATTTTAAATCTCGATTCGCATACCTGCGAAAAAAATGCGCTGGGCAGGAGGTGATCGCCTCCCGTCCAGCGCTTGTTCAAGCTCAGCGCCCCGCAGTCTGGTTCATCGCGACCGACTGAAGGCCCACAGCTGCTGGTTGTTCTTACGCCGCCAGCGTCTGGCCCACGTTGACCTTGATCTGCTTCGGCTGGGCTTCGGGCTTCTTCTTGAGCTCCAGCTTCAGCACGCCGGCGTTGTAGCTGGCCGCCACGGCTCTCGGTATCGACGGTTGAAGGCAGCGTGAAGGCGCGATAGAAGCTGCCGTAGCGCCGCTCGATGCGATGGAAGTTCTCTTCCTTCTCTTCCTTTTCGAACTTGCGCTCGCCCTTGACGGTCAGCGTGTGGTTTTCCACGCTCACGTCCAGGTCCTTCTCTTCGATGCCCGGCACTTCGAGCTTCAGGACGACCTTTTTCTCGTCCTCATAAACGTCAACTGCCGGCACAAAGCTGGCGGTGGTCAGCGGACTTTCGCCTTCGTTCAAGTCGCGAAACAGCGAGTTCATGCGATTCTGCAGAGCCACAACTTCCCGAAACGGATCCCAACGAGTGATTGCCATGATTGTCTTCCTCCTGATGGTTCAAGAATTCGATTGCAGCCAGGATCGATTGGTGCAAAGTGGAACCCCGGCCGCTCAACCATTTTGATGAAACTATAGCATAAATGATTCATAAAATATTAGTGTGTAACACTAATATTAATGTTGTTCGTCTATTGCGCTCAAAATAAATGGTTTACATAGGATATAGTCGCTCATTTGGCCTGTTCACGGACTTCAAGAGCCTCGATTCCGGGCCGCGGGATAGGATTCTGGCTCATTGGAAGGCCGGAAGCGCTGGCTCTGCGGATCGTGAAAGCTTGATGGGCCGCTCGCGGATTTGGGCGGCCGGCGCGAGCACGCTAGTGCAATACAATCCGCTTCATGCACTTTTCAGGATTGGCAGCCTCGATCGGCTGGCAGACGATCGACTGGCACTGGGTCTGGCTCGTCGTGGCCACTTTTTTGGCAGGCGTGCTGAACGCCGTCGCCGGCGGCGGCTCGTTTCTGTCTTTTCCTGCCATGCTGAGCATGAAGATCCTGCCTGTGCAGGCCAACGCCACGAACACGGTGGCCATCTGGCCGGGACAATTGACCTCAGTTGCCGCCTACTGGCCTGACGTGCGCAAGAACAGGCGCGATGCGGTGTTGATGGGGCTGGCTGGGCTGCTTGGTGGCACGGCCGGGGCAGTCGTCCTGCTCAACACGCCACAGACGACATTTCTGCATCTGGTGCCGTGGCTGCTGCTGGGGGCGGCGTCAATCTTCGCGGTCAGCGGACCAGTTTCGCGCTGGCTTGAGCGGTTGAAGCGCGAGCGTCGCGAACGCGTCACGGCCGGGCAGACTCAGGCGCCTCGCCGCATGCCGCTGTTTCTTGCAGCGGTCGTGGTCAGCTTTTACGTGGGCTACTTTGGCGCGGGCGCGGGTTTTGTATTTATGACTCTGCTAGCGCTGTTCGGCTACGAAGACATCCACGAGATTAACGCCCTGAAGGTGGTTGCCAACCTGATGGCCAACGGCATTGCCTTCGTCATCTTTATCGTCGATCGGCAGGTGGTTTGGCGCTATTGCCTGGCGGCCATGATCGCGGCTGGCATCGGCGGCTATTTGTCGGCGAGTCTGGCCAAGCGCGTTCCCCAGCCGGTGCTGCGAGGGCTTGTTGTGGCCATCGGCCTCGGGATGGCGGCGTGGTTCTTCTGGAAAAACCATTCATAGTTCGCAGTTCATAGTTCGCAGTTCGCCGAGACCGAGCGGCCGGCTAGTCCGGCCAACTGTGAACTACGAACTCTGAACTGTAAACTGTACTTATGAGCCACGAGGGCATCCGCTTCGCCTCGAAAGAGGAGCAGGCGCGCGACAATCAGGCGAACATCCGACTGCCACGCATCGCGATCACGCCGGAAAAGGTGCGCGTGCTGATGACGGAGGGCAAGGGCCTGGAGATCGACTGGGCCGACGGCCACAAGAGCGCGTGGGGTTTTGCATGGCTGCGCGACGCCTGCCCCTGCGCCACCTGCGTGGACGAGCGCACGCAACAGGGTCGCAAGCTGGGCCAGCCGAAACCCGCGCCTGCCGCGCTGCTGCCCATGTACACGCCTCCGCCAAAGCCCGCGAGCGCGCACGCCGTTGGCCGGTACGCAATCCAGTTCAACTGGGCTGACGGCCACTCCGGCGGAATTTATTCGTGGGAGTATCTGCGCCGCGTTTGCCAGTGCCAGGAATGCACGTTTGCCGCAGCGGAGACGAAGGGCACGCCGAACTGATTCTCCAACCACGTCGCGGTTAGGCTATTTTGCGGGAACTGGAATGGGAAGATCGGAGTTGTAGGTGTCTACGATGCACTTCCACTTTCCGCTCGGCTGCTTCTTCCAGACCTCGAGAAATTTGCCAGTATCGTTCACCGGGCCGCTCTCGCTTGAAGCGGCAATCGTAAGTTTGTAGCTGCCGTAGATGTAGCCCAGTTCGCCCGATTGCGCAACTTCAACCTTCGACCATTTCCACGAGACAGATGTGTGGGGACCCAGCAGTCCAGCCCACGACTCGCGAATCGACTTCTTGTCGGTTGCGATGGGCGCATTGGGCGGCAACACAACGGCGTTATCCGCATAAAAGGCGACCGTGCCGTCAAGATCGTTTCGGGCAGCGGTGGCTGACCACTCTTCATCGAGCGTACGAAGCTCAGATTCGGCCGAATGCCGATCGGCGGCAAACGCCTGTTGGCCAACGCTTCCGGTTGCGCAAAACACCACAGCGACGATAGTCAGTGGGAGCCGCGACATGGGCGAAGTGTATCATCGGCTGCCAGTAGGCAGGCACACCGAACTAAGCCTTTGGCCGGAGTCGCTGCCCGGTAGGTGTCGGATTGGCGACCGCTTGGGGCTTTCGAGATGATTTCCGAAACCGCTCTAGTTCGCCGTCGGCAGCTCGGCTGAATCGATCACGATCACATCGACCGGCTCTTTTTTTATTTCGAGCTTTAGCCCAAGCTGTTCCTGCAACGCCGTAAGAAGCGAAAGAGCCGAGGAATCGGATTGCGCTCCACTGTCAGGCATGGGAGGCACGGCACCCATCGTCGAATCCGGCGGCCACTTGAGCGTAAAGTCGAACCTGCCCTTACATCCCGTCATCATCGATCACGATTCCGCCGCCTATCTCCGGCAGCGAAGACAGGTCGCCAACAAGCTCTGCCATCGTCACGCCGTTGCCTTTCCAGTTCCCCGGCGGCCCGTCCGTACCTCCAAGTTTTTCTTCCGCGGCCTTCGCCGATGGTGTCATCTTCGATCCGCCCTTCGCCTGCACCAGTGCATAAACCGGCAGCCGCCGGGTCTCATGATGAGTCCGCAGCTTGAACCTGTCGGCCAGCATCGCCTGTATCATGTCTTGCTCTGTGCGAATTCGTTGTTTCGCCGGCATCGTTCCGAATCCGCGCGCTGTTGCTTCGTCGCACTTGGCCTCAATGTCGAACTTCGCGGAACCCAGCCACTTCGGCCCGCCAACGATTCGCTGGTCGACGTCGATATAGCCAAAGTCCTGCACGAATTCGACAAGTTGCTTCAGCGACATCGACCTCGCGCTAAACGATCCGCCGGGGCTGAGGCCGATGCTCGATTTATTGTCGGGTCTGTTTGGATCGCTCGATTTAATGGTGGCTACAACGAAACTGGGAGATCCAGCAGCCAGCGCCTGCGCGCGACAAAGCGGCGCCAGCGAACTCAGCAGCGCATAAGCGATCGAGAACTCAAAAACAATCCTGCGGATAGCGACTGCTGGGAGCATTCTCATTGGACGATTCAATTGCGGCTATGCCTCCAATGACGACTGGCAACTGTTCTCCGTCTTCTACATTCTTCACTATTCTTCTACAATCTCCGCGTATGAAGATTGGATTTTTAGGCTTGGGCAAGATGGGCGCGCCGATGGCCCGGCACTTGATTGCCGCCGGGCACGAATTGCGGGTGTGGAACCGGACAGAGGGCAAGACGGAGCCGCTGCTGCGCGAGGGCGCAATTGCGGCAGGGACGCCGGCAGAGGCCGAACTGGGCGCCGACGTTGTGATCACCATGCTCTTTGACGACGCCGCGCATGAAGAAGTGCTCTTTGGCGCTAACGGATTGATGGACGCGCTTTCGCCCGGCGCGCTTCACATCTCGTGCAGCACCATCAGCGTGGCGTTGAGCGAGCGGCTTACGCAGGAGCATGCGCGCCGCGGACAAGAATTTGTTGCGGCGCCGGTGTTCGGCCGCCCCAACTTCGCTGAGGAGGGCCGCTTGTGGGTGGTCGCAGCAGGCGCGGACAAAGCCCTAGCCAAAGCGCGGCCGTTGTTGGAGACTTTCTCGCGCGGAATATCCATCGTGGGAGCCGAACCGCGTCAGGCGAACGCCGTCAAACTCGGCGGGAACTTTTTGATCAGCGCTATGCTGTATTCACTCAGCGAAGGGTTTGTATTTGCTGAAGGGCAGGGAATCGATCCGGCAATTTTCATTGAGACCATCAACAGTGCGCTCTTTCAGTCGCCGCTCTACGGGGCGTATAGCAAAGTGATCCTAAATCCGCCCGAACATGCCGGAGCCTCAGTCCTGTTGGGCGAGAAAGACACAAGACTCTTGCGCGAAGCTGCCGCGAGCCGGGGCACACGGGTGAGACTGGCCGACACTCTGGCCGACATTTATGCGCAAGCCAAAGCCGCAGGGCTGGGAAGTGAGGACTGGGCTGTGGGCGTTTACCGGATGTCTCAGAAGGGAAGCAAGACGCGGTCGTAAGGTCGTGAAATGTCGGGCCAACCGAGATGGTAGGCGGGAGCGGCTGCGGTCGAAACGAGCGTAGATTTCAAAAAAGCCCGGGATGGCGCCGAGCCGGCTAGCGACGATCCGAGAATCCGGGCCGCCTACCCTATGGACTTAATCTGCGTTTCGATATGGGCCAGCGCGGCTTCAAGGGCCGCGCGGCGGCCTGCATTTGAAGTTCTTTGCGAGAGAATATTCTCGCGCTGCAATTCAAGTACTGAAAGTTGGCGATCTCGCGCGGCACGTTTTACTTCGGCAGCGCGCCGGGCCTCTTCGCTCACGTGCCCGTCGCGGGCATGCGCACCGGGGCTCTCCAAGGCGTTTGCCATTTGATCCTCCACCGATTTACTTTCCCATCCACGGGCCATATCTTCATTCTACGGGCGCTTCGCGTGTTTGCGTCCCGCAGAATGACGAAGATCGAAATTAAAAGAGAGAGAGGCTGCAATGCGCGCCTGGCAAGTTTCCGCGTTTGGCATTGATTCTTTGGAGTTTGTGGAGCGTCCCACTCCCGCGCCCGGCCCCGGAGAAGTTCTGGTTGGAGTGCGCGCGGTTTCGCTCAACTACCGCGACTTGATGGTTGTGAAGGGCTTCTACAACCCGAAAATGAGGTTGCCGCGCATTCCGCTCTCCGATGGCGCGGGCGAGGTGGTGGCAGTTGGCGCGGATGTGACCTTGTGGAAACCGGGCGACCGCGTGGCCGGCATCTTTATGCAGAACTGGCTGGACGGGCCTCTAACTGCGGCGAAAGGCCGTGGCGCGCTGGGCGGCGACGTGGACGGCATGTTGACCGACTTCATCGTGCTCAAAGAGCCCGGACTGGTGGCGATTCCCGATCATCTCAGTTTTCAGGAGGCTGCCACGCTGCCCTGCGCCGCAGTGACGGCTTGGAATGCGTTGGCAACTGGCGAGCTCAAGCCGGGATCGACAGTGTTGCTTCAGGGCACAGGCGGCGTGTCGATTTTCGCACTGCAATTCGCACGTTTGAAGGGCGCGCGCGTGCTGGGCATCAGTTCCAGTTATGAAAAGCTGGAGCGCGCAAGCGCGATGGGCCTGGATGCGGGCCTGAACTATCGCGATAACCCGGAATGGGATCGCTGGGCGCTCGATCAGACCGGCGGCGAGGGAGTGGATCTGGTGATCGAGGTGGGTGGCGCCGGAACGCTGCCGCGTTCGCTCAGGGCCATTCGCCCAGGCGGGACCATCGCCCAGGTGGGCGTGCTGACTCAATCGGCGGACCCGATACCGATTCCGCTGATTCTGCACAAGACGGCGCGCATCCACGGCATCTATGTGGGCTCGCGCAGGGATTTTGTGGAGATGAACCGGGCTATATCGCTGGCAGAGCTGCGCCCTGTGGGCGAGGAGTTCGATTGGCGCCAGGCGCGCGAAGCTCTGGAGCGCATGGAAGAGGCGAGTCACTTCGGCAAATTGGTGCTTACGGTGAGCTGAAGTGCGGACGCGCTAATTCAGCGCTGCAAGACGCACTGCCTGTCGGCGCTGCAGCTCCAACCGCCAATCTGTTGCGCCGATCTGTCGCGCAGATCTCCCGATTTCGCCCCGCTGATTTAGATTGGACTTGTGACGTTGAGCTCCGCGGAATGTGAAAAGATGCTGTCGGTGGCAATTGAAGAGGCGCGCATCGGCCTCGGCGAAGGGGGCGTTCCGGTCGGTGCGGCTTTGTTTACGCGCGAGGGCGAGCTGCTCAGCCGGGGCCGCAATCGCCGCGTGCAGGAGGGCGATCCCAGCATTCACGGCGAAACGGACGCTTTTCGCCGCGCAGGCCGACAGCCGAGCTATCGCAACCTGGTGATGGTGACGACGCTCGCGCCTTGCTGGTATTGCAGCGGGCTGGTGCGCCAGTTCAGAATCGGCACGCTGGTGGTTGGTGATAGCCGCACGTTTGCCGGGGGACTCGACTGGCTGCGCGAAAACGGCGTAGAGGTGATTGATCTCGACAATCGCGAGTGCCGCGAGTTGATGGAGACTTTCATTGCGGCGCATCCGGAGATTTGGAATGAGGATATTGGCGAAGAATGAGGGCGGCAACTTTTACTGGCTTCGAGACTCCAATATGGTGTGTTTGACCTCAGCACGATGGAGCTAAGGGCTGGAAGCCAAGAAAAAGGTGAACAATGCTGGATCAGGAAACGAAGTTGAATCTGCGTGGTTATTCGATCATCGGTGGTCAGAGCATCGAGGGTAACGGCGCCGCGTTTTACGGTGTCGACCCGGCCAAGGGCCAGCAAATCGAACCCGTTTATCATTGCGCCTCGATTGCCGACCTGAATCACGCCGCTGATCTGGCGGAGGAAGCATTCGTCGCCTTCCGCAAACTTTCGGGCCGTGAGCGGGGCCGCTTTCTGCGGAGCATCGCTGATGGTATCGAGGCGATCGTGCCCGAGCTTGTGGAGCGCGCGAATCGCGAGACGGCTCTGCCCGAAGCGCGCCTCAAGGGCGAATCCGCGCGCACCATCAACCAGCTTCGCCTATTTGCGCAGGTGGTCGAGGAAGGCTCCTGGGTGAACGCGCGCATCGATCCCGCGCAGCCTGATCGCAAGCCCCTGCCACGATCCGACATCCGTTCCATGATGCGCGGCCTCGGCCCAGTCGCTGTTTTTGGCGCGAGTAACTTTCCTCTTGCGTTTTCGGTCGCCGGCGGTGACACGGCTGCCGCTTTTGCGGCCGGAAATCCGGTGATCGTGAAAGCTCATCACGCGCATCCGGGCACCAGCGAGATGGTTGGCCAGGTGATCGCTCGCAGCGCGCGCGAGTGCGGCTTGCCGCCGGGCGTCTTCGCGCTGCTGTTCGGCGCAGGCTCTGAAATTGGCGCTGCGCTCGTCGATCACCCCAACGTGAAAGCCGTTGGATTCACCGGATCACTCGGTGCCGGCAAAGCGCTGATGCAGCGCGCGGCGGCGCGGCCGGAGCCCATCCCCTGCTTTATGGAGATGAGCAGCGTGAATCCGCTCTTTGTGCTGCCGGAAGCTCTGCACACGCGCGGCGCGCAGATTGCGGCAGGACTCTTCGGATCGTTCACGCTCGGCGTCGGCCAGTTCTGCACCAAGCCGGGGCTTGTTTATCTGCCGCGCAACGCCGATGCAGATGCGCTGGTTGCCGAGGTTAAGGCGCTGGTTGAAAAAGCGACTCCATCGCCGATGCTTACGGAGGGGATCTCAAAGAGCTACCACTCGGGCGTTGCCGGCCGGCAGGCGCATGACAACGTGAACACGGTCGCGCAAGCTTCGTCTAATGGAGCGGGCAGCAATTACGCTGCGCCGGTGCTGATGCAAATCGACGCTAAGGAATTGCTTGCCAACCCCGAGCTGTCTACTGAAGTCTTCGGGCCCAGTGCGCTCGTGATCCGTTACGACAGTCGCGAGCAACTCATGGAGCTTGCGGGCGCGGTCGAGGGTCAGCTCACCGCAACGTTGCACGGCACGGAGGCCGACCTGGCCGCGTTCGCTGACCTCATTGTCGATTCTCGAACGTAAAGCCGGCAGGCTCATCGTCAACGGCTTTCCAACCGGCGTTGAAGTCTGCCACGCGATGGTTCATGGCGGTCCTTACCCGGCCACAAGCGACAGCCGCGCCACTTCGGTGGGCACTTATTCGATCTATCGCTTTGTGAGGCCCGTTTGCTATCAGGATTTTCCGCAGGCGTCGCTGCCCGACGAATTGAAAGACGCGAATCCGCTTGGGATCATGCGCCTCATTGATGGCCAGCTCACGCGCGAATCGGTTCCGCAGCGGCCTTAGGCGATCGCAAAAAGAAAATCAACACCCCAGACACGATCAGCAAAATCGACATTGCCAGATAGCCGGCGCGGGAGCTTCCTGTTACAGCCTGCAGCCAACCCACCAGCCACGATCCTGCGAAACCGCCAAGCGCCCCGCAGCTGTTTACCAGCGCGATGACTTTGCCGGCCATGTTTCTGGGCAACATCTCCGGCATAATGGCGAAAAATGGGCCGTAGGGCGCGTACATCGTGCCGCCCGCAATGACCAGACAGAAATAAGCCAGCCAGAAGTTATGTCCCGCAGTTGCGAAGCTGCAGAACAAAGCTATTCCCGAGAGGATCAGAAACGGCCAAACAAACAGTGTCCGATGCTGCACGCGGTCGGAAAAGTGAGCGACGATGAGCATCAGCACCACGGCAAGAAGAAATGGCGCCGCGCTGAGAAGGCCAATCTGCTCGATGCCGCGCGACGATCCGGATCGAATCATCGCCGGAATCCAGATCACGAGGCCATACACGCCAAAGCTCCAGCAGAAATACTGGAAGCACAGAACCAGCACGCCTGGCACGCGCAGCGCCTCGCTAAAATTTTCGTATTGAGGCAGTGAAGACTGTTCGTGCGCAAGTGTCTCGGCCAGATGCTTGCTGCTCACTTCCGGAAGCCATGGAACTTCGACCGGCCGATCTCGCGCTACGACGATCCAGACAAAAGCCCACAGCACTGAAGGAATGCCTTCAAGGATAAACGTCATCTGCCAGCCGACGGCGTGGATCAGGTATCCGGTTGCGGCGGCCATCCACGTCACCGTGACAGGATTGCCCAGGATGAGAATCGCATTGGCGCGTGAACGCTCTGCGCGCGTGAACCAATTGGTCAGCAGAATCAGCATCGACGGAAAAATGAGGCTCTCGGCGACGCCGAGCAGAAGCCGATCGACGACGAGCAGCCAGTAGTTGTGGATGACTCCGGTCAGCCCGGAAAAGATTCCCCAGCTGATCAGCGCGAAGAAAACAAGGCGAGTCGCACTTTTGCGAATGGCATAGGCTGCCGCGGGAATTTGAAAGAGAAAGTAGCCGAGAAAGAAAACCGAGCCGAGAAATGCCGCGCGGGATTCGGTGATGTTGAGCGATTTTGCGAGGCCAGCCGCTGCGCCGAATCCAAAGTTCGACCGCCCCAGGTAGGCGAGACTGTAGGTCACGAAGACCACCGGCATCAGGTAGAGCCAGCGGCGGCGCAGGCCTGCCTGAATTTGCGCTGCTTTGTGGGAATCGTCTTCGGGCACATCAATTTATAGCACCCGGAGCGACGCGGCGATTTATCCGATTGCCCGCACGCGCTCCATTCAGAAGCAAGCCCGAGCAAACTATACTGATCTGCGGAAAGAGAGTTCCCATCGAAGCCATTTCACTCAGCTCCGTTCTCGAGACAGATGACAGCAACCTGCTCCGTGTGACCACGCGCGCGCCGGGCCCATCGGGAGCGTTGCCGCTCTCGCCTGAGATGCTTCTCACTGAGCCATCCGGAAATCTTTTCGGCCTTACGCAAAACGCCGGAATGGGTTGGGAGCCGAATCGTCTCCTCGATCCTGAGTTTCTGATCCTGAGTACGCATGGCGGTCTGCGCGCGGAAAATGGCGAAGCCATTGCTCTCGGATTTCACACCGGCCACTGGGAAGTTGGACTGCTGGTGGCCGAGGCTGCTCGGGAGCTGAAATCTCTCCGCGCCACTCCGTTTGCGGGAGCGGTTACCGATCCCTGCGACGGCCGCACGCAAGGCACCACGGGCATGATGGATTCATTGCCCTACCGCAACGACGCGGCCATCGTGTTGCGCCGCCTGATGCGCTCGCTGCCCACCGGCAAGGGCGTAATGGGTATTGCCACGTGTGACAAGGGCCTGCCGGCGATGATGATGGCGCTCGCGTCGTCTGGGAAGAAGCCGGCCGTGCTCGTTCCCGGCGGCGTTACGCTGCTGCCGGAGTCAGGTGAGGACGCGGGCAAAGTGCAGAGCATCGGCGCGCGCTTCGCCCAGAACCAGATCACGCTGGAATACGCTGCCGAAGTGGGTTGCCGAGCCTGCGCGTCGCCCGGCGGAGGCTGCCAGTTCCTGGGCACCGCGGCCACTTCGCAGGTCGTCGGAGAAGCACTCGGCCTCTCGCTGCCCCACACCGCGCTCGCGCCATCCGGCCAGCCCGTGTGGCTGGACGCAGCTCGCCGCTCGGCCCGCGCAATCCTGCGCATGCATCAGCTCGGGCTGGGCGCGCGCGACATTCTCACTCCCGCAGCGATCCGCAACGCCATGGTGCTGCACGCAGCATTCGGCGGATCGACGAATCTACTCATCCATGTTCCGGCCATCGCGCACGCCGCGGGCTTGCCGAGACCGACGGTGGCAGATTGGGTCGAAATCAATCGCCAGGTGCCTCGTCTCGTAGATGCGCTGCCCAACGGCCCGAGAGGATTTGCAACGGTACAGGTATTTCTCGCCGGCGGAGTGCCGGAAGTCATGCTCGAGTTGCGCGCTGCCGGATTGCTCGACACCAGCGTCAAGACTGTATCCGGTGACTCGCTGGACGCGTGTCTTGATTGGTGGCTGGAAAGCCCGCGCCGCGCTGCGCTGCGTCAAAGACTTGCAGGAAATCGACGGCATCTGATCCCGACGACGTGATCATGTCGCGCGATCGCGCGCGCTCGAATGGACTTGACTTCGACGGTCTGCTTTCCCTCTGGGCAACCTCGCGCCGGAGGGATCGGTCATCAAATGCACCGCCATTGATTCGTCTCTGGTCGGCGAGGACAATGTTTATCGTCACACCGGCCCGGCGCGGGTCTTCGTCACCGAGGCCGCGGCGATTCAGGCGATCAAGTCCGGCCAGATTTCGCAGGGCGACGTCATGGTCCTAATCTGCAGCGGGCCAGCGGGCGCTGGCATGCAGGAGATTTACCAGATCACCTCGGCGCTGAAGCAACTGCCGCATTGCAAACACGTGGCCGTGTTGACCGATGCGCGTTTCAGCGGCGTTTCCACGGGAGCCTGCATCGGCCACGTCTCACCTGAGGCGCTTGCCGGCGGGCCCATCGGCAAGGTGCGCGATGGCGACCAGATCGAAATCATCGTCGATCGGTCGCGGCTGGAAGGCGCTATACATTTTGTCGGCGAAACCGGCGAAGTATTTTCAGCGGAAGAAGGCGCGCGGCGGCTAAGCTCTCGCAGCCCGCGTACTGATCTCGCTCCGCATCCTGAAATGCCTGCGGACACGCGCTTGTGGGCCGCGCTGGTTACGGCGAGCGGCGGCGTATGGGGCGGTTGCGTTTACGATGTCGATCAGATTGTCGCAAGATTGGAGAAAAAAGCGTGAAGTTGTACAAAACCGGCAATGGAAATTATGTAGAAGACGGCGGAAAGTACTTTCGCGTCGCGGAGTCCAATTTTGACGCCCTTGTCGGGCATGAAAATCTCGGCGCATACCTGCGATCTGTCGTCGAGGCCGGGCAGGTCGCCTCCGATTTTGCGTCTGCGCGTCTGGAAGCGCCAATCGGCAACCAGGAAGTGTGGGCCGCCGGCGTCACCTACTTTCGCAGCCGCAGTGCGCGCATGGCCGAATCAAAAGACGCTGGCGGAGGCGATTTTTACGACCGCGTCTACACGGCCGAGCGCCCTGAACTGTTCTTCAAGGCGACCGCGAGCCGCGTTGCCGGCCCCGGCAGCCACGTGCGGATTCGTGCCGACGCCAAGTGGTCGGTTCCCGAGCCAGAGTTGACGCTTCTCATCAACCCGCGCGGCCAGATCATCGGCTACACGGCCGGAAACGATATGAGCTCGCGCGACATTGAGGGAGAGAATCCGCTCTATCTCCCTCAGGCCAAGGTCTACGACCGCAGTTGCGCTCTGGGTCCGTGCATACTCGTCAGCAGCGATCCGCTGCCGCCCACAACGCCGATTCGCATCGAAATCTTGCGCGGCGGTAGTGTGGTATTTTCCGGCGCCACCACGCTTGCGGAGCTGAAGCGCAAGCCTGCCGACCTGGCCGCATATTTATTTCGCGAGAACACGTTTCCCTTCGGCGCTTTTCTCATGACCGGAACCGGCATCGTTCCGCCTGACGAATTCACACTCGCTCCGGGTGACAAAGTCCGCATCACCATCGACCCTATTGGGACTTTAGAGAATGATGTGGTGCAGGGAAGCCTCACCCAGGCAGTCTGACCCCGGCAAATCAGGGCCCGCCAGATCAAGGCCCCTAGATCGCGGCAAGGAGACGATTGAACGATCAGGATTCCTTTCTTCGGCGTCCGAACCCGAGCCCCACGAACTCGCCTGCCGCGCCGCCGCTGGCGCATCGCATGGCTGCTCGGGATTGGCGTGCTGGTCAATTTTTTCGACCGCGTCAATCTGTCCGTCTCCCACGATTCTTTGATCGCGACTTTTGGAATCTCCGATGTTGTCTTCGGCTACCTTTCGAGTTCATACAACTGGACCTACGCGCTTTGCCAGTTGCCCATTGGAGTGGTTCTCGACAAGCTCGGCGTTCGCCGCGTGGGGCGCATCGGCACGTTCATTTGGAGCGCGGCCTCTTTTGCCGCAGCAGCTGCGCCCAATCTGAATGCGTTCTTTGGCGCGCGGCTCCTGCTTGGCGTCGGCGAATCGCCAACTTTTCCCTCGAATTCCAAAGCCATCGGCCTCTGGTTCCCTGAGCGCGAGCGCAGCTTCGCGACGTCGCTCAACGACTCCGCCGCCAAATTTGCCTCGGCCATCGGAGTCCCGGTCATCGGCATCGTTCTTATTCATTCGGGGTGGCGCTGGAGCTTCGCCTTCACCGGCGCAATCAGTTTGGCCTACTTTCTTCTCTTCTGGCGGGTCTATCGCGATCCGGACGAGGACCCGGAGCTAACCCAAAGCGAGCGCATGTACATCGAAGACCGAGACGTCGAGGATTTGGGCGCCTCGCACGCCGCGCCTGATCTCGCTCCCGCTCTCAATAATGAGCGCCCGACGCCGCTGGGCGAATTGCTTGCACAACCCAAGGTCCTCGGTCTCGCACTTGGTTTCGGCGCGTATAACTACGTCTTTTTCCTGCTGCTCTATTGGTTGCCGGCCTATCTTTCTTCGGCGCTGCATGTCGATCTGCTGCACTCGTTCCTTTACACCAGCGTGCCCTGGTTCGTTGCGACTGCGACAGATCTCGCCATTGGCGGATTTCTGGTCGACTTCCTCGTCCAGTGTGGGTTCAGCCAGAGCGCCGTCCGCCGCACCGTCCTCGTCGGCGGCACGGCGTTCGGCCTGGGTATTCTGGGCGCGACTCACGCGCACAGTCCTTCTCAGGCGCTCATCTGGATCACTGTCTCGCTGAGCGGACTTGCCGCGGCGGCGCCGGTGGCCTGGTCGCTGCCCTCCTTCATCGCCCGCCGGCCAGACGTGGGCAAAGTGGGCGGAATCATCAATTTCTGTGGGCAGGTCTCGGGAATTGTTGCTTCGATTCTCACGGGCTACCTGGTTTCGGCGCACCACTCTTATGCGTCGGCATTTGCAGTGGCGGCAGCCTATCTGGCTGTCGGCATCGCGGGCTATCTCTTCCTGCTGGGCCGGATCGAGCAGCCGCGGCTCGCGCCAGAGGCAGCTTGACCGAGTCACCGCTGTCTCGCCCTAACCTTGGTCTGGGCCGGGGTCAGGCAGGCAAAAGGCCTTGTTTCCTTCCCGGATTTGCGGAGTCTAACCGTCAGTCCCGTATCGTCAGCCCGTTTTGGAAGCATTACCAATGTGTGTAATTGTTTTGGTGCAGGCGCGGAAATTTGTTTTCCTGTAACCTCTGTTGATGCAGAATAGTCGGATGGGAGATCGAACCTAGTGCCGCGTATCCACTTTCATCAGCAACTCGCCGAGCTCAAGGACAAGCTTCTGGCTATGGCTGCGCTTGCCCAGCTAGCGGTTGAGTCGGCTGTGGAAGCGTACCTGCGGCGCGATAAGGGCCTGTGCAAGTTCGTCAAGCAGAATGAGCGGGCCATCGACACCGCGCAGCGTGAGCTGGATGAAATGGCCTATGAGCTTTTGGCCAAGCAGCAGCCCATGGCCATCGATCTGCGTTTCATCCTCGCGGTGATCAAAATCAACGGCGATCTGGAGCGGATTGGCGATCAGTCAATGAGCATTTCTCGACGTACCAAGGAGATTCTCGAGGCTGAAGATGTGGAGTTGCCGGTAGATTTTTCCGCAATGGGCGAGTTTGCCGCACAGATGATTCGTAACGCGCTGCAAGCGCTGCTCGACGGCGACGCCCGCCTCGCCGATTCTGTTCGCGAGATGGACGACGAGATTGACCGCATGAATCGCCGCGCCCACAGTGATTTGCTCAAGCTGATTGAAGAGAAGCCGCAGTTCACGCAGCAGGCCATGAACGGCATCCTGGTGGCCAAAAATCTGGAGCGGATCGCAGACCACTCCTCGAACATTGCCACTGACGTGATCTTCTGGATCCGCGGCGCGGATGTGCGCCACCAGCTAAGCATGGCGATGGACTGATTGTCGGCCGGATTCGCGGTAAAGAAAAC
Organism: uncultured Acidobacteriaceae bacterium; assembly: GCA_963773915.1. Lineage (GTDB taxonomy): Bacteria > Acidobacteriota > Terriglobia > Terriglobales > Acidobacteriaceae > Telmatobacter. Next base: position 330,757 of record CAVZCY010000009.1, on the reverse strand, counting down.
GAAAGCCCCGGATGACTTCGGGGCTTTTTGATTTGGCCTGGATTCGCGCGGCCGGGCTCTAGTTTGCCTTTTTCGCCTTTAGATTCGCATCGTTCGGACTACAGGTGGCGCCCTTCCAATGGTATTCCGCCACGGACGCCGAATGGGTGGTTTTTCCGGCCATCGTAATGTCGACTTGTGATTTGGCGGTCATATGCTCCAAACCATCAAAGAACATGTCGACCTTGCCCTTCATCTGAAAAGACTTCATGTCGCAAACCAATGAGTAGCTGCCGCCGCTGGACGTGATCGCGAGCTGCTGAATGGAGCATAGGGGATCCTGGGTGAGTGCTTTCTGCCATAATGCGTCATTCAGGCAGTACAACATGGTCACGGACGAGTTTGGGGTTCCGGGAACAGACATCTCGGCCTGCCACTCCCCGGAACGGAGAGGGAACTTGCTCTGCGCGGAACAGACCTGGATCGCGACGACTGCCATCACGCCCAATGTAACGTATTTGAGAAAAGTCATACTCCCCCAACACTTCATTTGCGATCGAACTTTGAGCCTGCCTTGCGGTTTGCATGTTTGTCAACGAAAATTGATCTCCGCGGGTGGGAAAGAGCTTTCTCAGTTCCGACCTAAACGCCAATTACGGCGCAAAGCTCCTTCACCGCTTCGGCGCTCTTCTTCAGCGCTGCATCTTCTTCCGGCCGTGAGCTTGATCTCGATGATTTGTTCGAGTCCGGCCGCGCCCAGCTTGCACGGCACGCCGATGTAGTAGCCCTCGATGCCGTATTCGCCTTGGAGGTACGCCGCGCAGGGTAGAATCTTTTTCTTGTCCTTGAGAATAGCCTCGACCATTTCGGTTACGGCCGCGGATGGCGCGTAGTAGGCGCTGCCCGTCTTCAGGTACTTCACGATCTCGGCGCCGCCATCGCGCGTGCGCTGGACGATTTGCTCCAGGCGCTCCGGTGCGATCAGCTCCGTAATGGGAATGCCGGCCACAGTCGAGTAGCGCGCAAGCGGGACCATGGTGTCGCCGTGCCCGCCCAATACGAATGCCGTCACATTCTCTACGCTCACATCTAATTCAGCGGCGATGAAGGTGCGGAAGCGCGCCGAATCCAGCACGCCGGCCATGCCGATCACGCGCTCGCGATTGAAGCCCGCCTGGCGATAGGCGGCCTGTGCCATGGCGTCGAGAGGATTGGACACGATGATGAGAATGGACTCGGGCGACTGCGCCACCACCTTCTGCACCACGTCCGACATGATTTTGAAGTTGGTGTTCAGCAGATCGTCGCGGCTCATGCCCGGCTTGCGCGGAATTCCAGCCGTGATCACCACGATGTCGGAGTTGGCCGTGGCCGCATAGTCGTTCGCGCCAATGATTGCCACGTCGCGCTTCTCAATCGGCATGGCTTCGAGCAGGTCGAGCGCCTTGCCTTGCGGCACGCCTTCGACCACGTCAATCAATGCCACATCGGCCAGTTCCTTGGCCGCAATCCAGTGCGCGGCGGTCGCGCCTACGTTGCCCGCGCCAACAATGCTTACTTTCTTCCGCATCCTTGATCTCCTAGTTAATTTTTGTTAGCGAAGCCGGTCAAATTTCACGCAGCCTTCCACTGAAAGCACAACCCGAAACCGTCGGGGTCGTGCAGGTACATCTGCTTCATGCCATATGCCGCAACCTTAGGGGGCCGATCAATGACAACGCCCTTCGAGACTAACTCCGCAAATGCCCCTTCCATGTCCGGACAGCCGAAATATAGACAGGTGTCTCGATGCCTGCGCTCGCGCAGATGGTCCTCGATCGGGGGTCGCTCTTCGTCGAACTCGTAAGCTGTGTTCAGCATAATCTCCGCTGTGCCCAGTCGCAGCAAGCACCAATGGAAGCGATCCGTGTTGCCACCGAGGTATGGCGACGTGCTCACGATCTCGAAGTCCAAGCTAGTCGCGATAGAAGCGGATTGAGTTGGGCATGTCGTAGACCTCAAAGTAGGGGCATACGCCCTGGACTTCAATCGCCATTGTCGACCTCCCGTTTGCAATAGCTCCGCGTGACTCCACTACATATTTCCAATGATGCGAGTGGCGAACTCGCTCGTGCCTACCTTTGTCGCGCCGGGGAGCTGGCGTTCGAAGTCGTACGTCACAGACTTTTGTTGAATCGTCTTCTCCATGGCGCTCTCGATCATCTTCGCTGCTTCCTTCCAGCCGATGAACTCGAGAAGCATGACGCCAGACAGAATCACCGAGCCCGGATTGATCACGTCCTTGTCGGCGTACTTGGGCGCTGTGCCGTGCGTGGCCTCGAAGACTGCGTAGCCATCGCCGATGTTCGCGCCCGGCGCGATGCCGAGGCCACCGACCTGCGCCGCTGCCGCGTCGGAGATGTAGTCGCCGTTAAGATTCGATGTAGCCAGAATGCTGTAGTCCTCGGGCCGGATGATGATCTGCTGGAAGATCGAGTCGGCGATGCGGTCGTTGATCATCACCTTTTGCTTCCACGCGCCGTTGCCGTGGCTCTTGCCAATTGAATCCAGTACGCCTTTGACCTCGGCGTAGAGCGAGTCACGAAATGCGGGAGACCCAAACTCGATTCCCGGTTCAATCAGCGCGGCATTCTCTTCTACCGACAGGCCGGGCTTTGATTCGACATTGCCCAGGATCCAGCTCTCGCGCTCGGTAACGGTCTGGCCGCGGAACTCCTGCGTCGCTACTTCGTAGCCCCACTCGCGGAATGCGCCCTCAGTGAACTTTTGAATATTTCCCTTGTGGACCAGCGTGACTGTCTTGCGTCCCATCTCAAGCGCCTGGCGAATCGCGTACCGTACCAGCCTCTTGGTGCCGAAGATTGAGATCGGCTTGATGCCCACGCCCGAGTCGGAGCGCACTTTCTTCTTGGTGCCCTTCAGCAGATCGTCGTTGAGAAAGGAGATCAGCCGAGCTGCATCTTCCGAGCCCTCTTTGAACTCGATGCCCGCGTAGACGTCCTCCGTATTTTCGCGGAAGATGACGATGTCGAGCTTTTCGGGGTGCTTCACCGGGCTGGGCACTCCCTGGTAATACTTCACCGGCCGAACGCACGCATAGAGGTCGAGAATCTGGCGCAGGGCCACGTTGAGCGAGCGAATGCCGCCGCCGACCGGCGTGGTCAGCGGACCCTTGATTGAGACGCGTAAGTCGCGGGCCGCGGCCACGGAGTCATCGGGCAGCCAGTTGTTGAACTGCCTGTAGGCCTTTTCGCCCGCGAAGATTTCAAACCATTGAATGGCGCGCTTGCCACCGTAGGCCTTTTCAACGGCCGCGTCGAAAACCCGCTGCGATGCCTTCCAGATGTCGCGCCCGGTGCCATCGCCCTCGATAAAAGGAATGATGGGGTGATCGGGGACAGTAAATTGGCCGTCCTTGTACTCGATCGGCTCGCCCGCCTTGGGCAGCTCCAGCCCGTTGTAAGTGCTTTGCATGATTTTGAGGGTGTTCCCTTCCAGAAAAAGTCCAAGACTCGACGAGTCCAAAGATTATTGATCCAATGTTGAGGCTACCATCCGCAATTCAGCGGTGGCAATGGCAGCGAAGGCGGAGGCCGCGCCGGAATTTCTTAATGTGCGCTCTTAATGAGCTGGACTTTGAAGCTTCGTCTCTCCAAACATCACCCGCAGCACGTCGATATTTTTCGCGTAGTCGGCATGCGCTTTGCGAGGCGATTCGAGCAGCCCGAACCAACGTGCGGCGTTTTTGACGTAGAGATTCACAACCTCCACGTCGCCGATCCGTGGCACGCGGTAAGTCATCACGTCGCTGGGGTCGCTCCAGGCCACAACCTGAACCTTTTCCCTGGCTGCCTCGTCGCTCGGATGAAGCACGACCTGGAAGTTTGTTTGATAATTTTTCCAGCGCCCGACCAGCGCCCTGTAGTTTTCAGCCGGATTAGTCGGAACCGATGGCGCAGGCGCCAAACCGCGCGACTTCATTGCAGTGGTCGAACTTTCCGGCGCGCTCTCAAGATTCGTGATCTCAAGCATCTCAAGCTGATTGGCGAAGAAATACACCTGCGATGTTCGCTCAAAGATGTAGCGTACTGCATTCTCTTCAGCGGTTTTCCGAGCTGCGTCGGCGGGGGACAATGCTTCTCCGGCCACACTCACAAACTCCGGATTGAGCGCGTTGAAGAGCAGATAGCTGCCCAGGCTGTGCGTTACGCCGATGAATTCCTGGTCCAGCTCAATGTCGCGGGCGAGTTGCGATTTCCAGTCGTACTTTCCTATTCCGGCGCTTCCATTCGGATCGGTCGCCGCGGCGTTGGGATCAAACGCGGCCGATTTGGCCATCAACTGGCGCACCCCATCGCGCAAAATGCCACCCATCGGTCCCACGACCATCAGCACGTCCGCGAGCCCCCAGTCAACGAGCCCGGACTTCAACTCGCGATTGATCAAAACGCCGCGAGGCTTGATCTTCGCCAGATTTGCCGCTTGGTCGGCCGTTATCCAGGGATAGAATCGTCCCAATCCGTCCGGCTCCTGAGCGGATTGTTGCGAACAAACCTGCAGCAGATACTGATCAGGGCCGGAAAGATGCGCCTCAGCGGCTATGACGCGGCGGCATTTGAGCGCCAGCACCAGCGGCCACCAGTTGATTTCATCCAGCACGAGAACCGCGGAATGCCCTTTGAGGTGAACGACCCAATGCACGACAAACGGCGCTGCTGCTTGCCATTCCGCGGGGCTGTTCCATACCGGGTTTCCCAGATACGCCAGCGTCGGCGGCTGCACGGCGGTTGAGAACTCGCCTTTGTCGGCAAACTCCACGCCCGCGTTTTTCCAGTCGCTGACCTCGCAGAGCTTTAGCTCGGTGCATATCGATTCGCGCAACATCGACGAATCGCCGGACCCGACCCGATCGATCCCATGCACGTAGAGAATGTGGACCGGATGGTGGTCTGGAGAGTCGAGCGCGTCGGCGATGTTCGAGAGAGTCTTGAGTGATCCACTGACGTCCTCGACGACCGTGGCATGGGCGCGTGGCGCGTATCCCGCAGCCGCCAGAATGAGCAAGAAAATCGTCAATTTCTGCATCGATTAATCACTCGAAGAGGGGCACTCGGGGAGGAGCACTCGGGAAGGAGCGTTAGGAACGACTATAGCATTGTCATTCTGGCAGAGCGGACAGCCAATCGCGCAAAAATCGCGGACGTGTTCGGAGCGAATTGGTTCGCACAGCGGACGCTACCGGCTCGCGCTGCCGGTCAAGAAGTTTCCGGGTGCTGGCGCCGATCAACGGTTTATCTGTCGCTATCGAATGCCGTCGCTGTCGAACCGGGGAATGCCGAAATGGCCTCGCAGGTGGAGGATGTCGACCGGACTCAGATTTCCCGACACTGTCGCCAGCGTCAGGCTCTTCGGGCTCTCAACCAGCACCACTCCACCGCGCACGTTGGCGCCATCGAGCACCAGCCACACGTCGGTGATATCGCTGCGGCCTGCGCCGCCCAAATTGGTCGAGCTAAGCACATGCTTCCAGCCGCGCAGGTGGTAGGCGTCGCGAATTGCCTCAACTTGTGAGGGATCGGCCTGGCCGTCGGCGGCGAAACGCAGAACGTGGACGCTCAAGCCGTCGAGCTTGGCAACTGTCTGCCTAAGGTCGGCGTCGGAATCCGGCATAAGCCCGGCGGCCGCGGCCAGCATCGTCCGATCAAGCGTGAAGCTTTCCTTTGCCATGGCCTGGGCGCCCAGGTCCGACAGAGCCGGAGGCGTCCACTCCAGAATCGCCTGGCTCAAGCCAGCACTGGCCGGCGCAGTCCCAGCGCTCAGATCAGGTTGCGCAGGGGCTTGCGCCAGCGCGGATGCGCAGGTCATTACCGCGCACAGGGCCGCACACAATACAGTGATTCCAAGCCAAACTCTTTGCTGCTTCCAAACTAGCCGTTGCTTCATGCTTATTAAACGCGAAACGATCTGGAAAGTTGCTTCCTCACCCATTCTTCGAGACTGCTTCTCTAACCCGTCAGTTGTCCGCAGGGGGCCAGACCGGAGCTCGATGTGCGCCGCACTCGAAATCCTGCGCCATGAACCTCATATGAAAATATGCGAAACTCTGTTCGCATCCGTCAGGATGCGATAGACTCATGCGGGAACGCTAAAAACGGCCACAATTCTTCCACCCACGGAGGGCACATAGAAATTGGGAAAAAGCATGGTCCCAAAGAAGCTTTTCTTCACCAAAGGCGTCGGCAAACACAAGGAGCGGCTGACTTCTTTCGAGCTAGCGCTCCGCGATGCGGGCATCGCCTCGCAGAATCTCGTCCGCGTCTCCTCAATCTTTCCGCCGCAGTGCAAGATGATTTCGCGCAAAGATGGCCTCAAGTATCTGGATGACGGTGAAGTCGTTTTCGCGGTCATTGCGGAAAACTCCACGCGCGAACCGCACCGGCTTGTGGCCTGCAGCATCGGCGTTGCCATCCCGGCGGACCGCAACACCTACGGCTACCTGAGCGAGCACCACAGCTTTGGCGAGACCGACGATCAGGCCGGAGAATACGCCGAGGAACTAGCCGCCGAGATGCTCGCGACGACGCTGGACGTGGAGTTCGACCCCGACAAGAGCTGGGACGAGAAGAAGGAAATTTACCGCATCTCCAACAAAATCGTGCGTACGAGCAACATCACCCAGTCGGCTGTCGGCGACAAGCGGGGCAAGTGGACCACGACGATTGCCGCGGCAGTTCTGATCCTGGACGCGTAAGACTGGACGCGTAGAGCAGGACGCATAGGACTAGACGCGTAGGCACTCTGGGTGCGGCAGACCTTTGGATAAGATTCGAGGCAGGCGAAGAGCAACCGAGTTGACGATTCAGAGGACACGGGGCCAATTCCGCATGCCGGGGTTGGCCTCGTTGCATCGGCCACAACTATTCAAAACGGGGACCCGACGGTAGACGCATGACTACGGCGAAAAAATTCACGGTTGCACTGGTCCAGATGCGCATGGGCGCGGATCCGGAGGCGAACTTCTCGGCGGCGCTCAAGCATATTCGCGAGGCTGCGAAGCTGGGCGCACAGGTCGTCTGCCTGCCGGAGCTTTTCCGCACGCAGTACTTTTGCCAGCGCGAAGAACTCGCGCTCTTTGACCTTGCAGAGGAGATTCCTGGCCCGTCGACAGCCAAACTGGCCGATGCTGCTCGCGAATCTCATGTCGCCGTAGTTGCATCGCTCTTCGAGCGCCGCGCGCCGGGACTTTACCACAACACCGCCGTCACATTCGACTCAGACGGCAAGATCGCCGGCGTCTACCGCAAGATGCACATCCCTGACGATCCGCTTTACTACGAAAAATACTATTTTGCACCGGGCGATCTTGGATTTCAGGCGGTCGACACTGCTGCGGGACGCGTTGGCACGCTGGTTTGCTGGGACCAGTGGTATCCCGAGGGCGCGCGGCTCACGGCTCTGCAGGGCGCCGAGATACTTTTTTATCCCACGGCGATCGGCTGGCACCCGAAAGAGAAAGACGAATTCGGCGAGGCGCAGTTTGATGCTTGGCGCACCATTCAGCGTTCCCATGCCATTGCCAATGGCGTGTACGTGGCCGCCGTCAATCGCGTGGGAGTCGAGCATGGCGACATTCTGGGCAATCGCGCTTCCGGGGCCGGGCCTCGAATTCTGGGGCGGCAGCTTTCTCGCCGATCCCTTCGGCCGCATCATTGCCAAAGCCGGCCACGATGCTGAAGAAATCGTGCTGGGCGAAGTCGATCGCTCGCTGATTGAGGAGACGCGCCGTAACTGGCCATTCCTGCGCGACCGTCGCGTAGACGCTTATGCGCCAATCACGCAGCGGTTTATTGATGCCGCCACGCACGCCCACCGGCCACAAAGGCCGCAAATAACAATGTCCGCTCGTCTACCAGCAAAGACCCCGCGCGAGTTGGGGTACCGCATGCCTGCTGAGTGGGAGCAGCACGAGGCCACATGGCTTGCGTGGCCGCACAATCCCGAGGACTGGCCGGGCAAATTTCAGCCCATTCCGTGGCTCTATGCGGAAATTGTCCGCCTGCTTGCCACCCATGAGCGCGTGAATTTGATCGTCGAAAACGCGGTGGCAAAAAAGCGCGTGACATCGATGCTTCGCCGGGCCGGCGCGAATCTCGATCAGGTCGCCTTCCACTGCTGGCCCACCGACCGCGGGTGGACGCGAGACTCGGGTCCGATTTTTGTGCGCAACTCGGAGGGTCGCGTCGCGCTCACCGACTGGCGATTCAATGGCTGGGCAAAATATTCTGACTGGCATCTCGACGACAAACTTCCCGGCCGCGTGGCCAAGCTGCTCGGCGCGACCGCGTGGCAGCCTCTAGTCCAAAAACAGAACGGCACGAAGTGCGTCCTCGAAGGCGGCTCCATCGACGTCAACGGCGAAGGATCACTGCTCACCACCGAAGAATGTCACCTGAGCGAGGTGCAGCAGCGTAACCCTGGGGTCAGTCGCGCGCAACTCGAGCGCGTCTTTCACGACTATCTCGGCATCGACCAGACCATCTGGCTCAATCGCGGCATCGTCGGTGACGATACCCACGGCCACATTGACGACATTGCGCGATTTGTCGCGCCCGCGACTATTGTCACGGTCGTTGAGCCGGACACGCGCGACCCGAACCACGCACCGCTCGCTGAAAACCTCACGCGTCTTAAATCCGCACGCACTCCCCAGGGCAAACAGTTCACTGTCGTTGAGCTGCCCATGCCGCGACCTGTAATTTTCCGCGGGCAGCGCCTACCGGCGAGCTATGCAAATTTCTACGTCGCCAACGGAATCGTTCTCGTGCCGACCTTTCACGACCCGAATGATCGGATCGCGCTCAACACGCTCGCTGAACACTTCCCGAGTCGCGAGATCATCGGCGTTCACTGTGTTGACCTCATATGGGGCCTTGGCGCGCTGCACTGCATGACCCAGCAGCAACCATCGGCGCTACCATCGAAAGCATGATTGACGATCGCCAAGCTATGCAGGCCGCGCTGGCCGAAGCGCGTCTAGCGGCCGAAGCCCGCGAAGTTCCCATTGGCGCAGTCGTCGTCCACGGAGGCACGATTATCGCACGCGGCCAGAATCGCACCGTGCGTGATGTGGACCCGACGGCCCACGCCGAAATCGTCGCTTTGCGCGCGGCGGCCGCAGCCCTCGACAACTATCGCCTCGCCGGGTGCACACTCTACGTCACGCTTGAGCCGTGCGCCATGTGCGCCGGAGCCATGATCCACGCGCGCATCGATCGCCTTGTTTACGCCGCCGTCGATCCCAAAGCGGGAGCATGCGGATCGGTTCTAGCGGTGCTGAATCATCCCCAGCTCAACCACAAAATGCAGGTAGAGCAGGGAATGGGCGCCGAAGAATCCGCCGAATTGCTGCGCAATTTTTTCCGGGAAAGACGATAACCGAAGTAGATGGCGTAACACCGTACGGTCGCGGCGATGGAGTGCTATTATTGGCGCGGTTCCAACCAGCCATCGTAACTTCCCGCATCAATTGCCTTCGCGACGTCCGCCAGACGGCGCCTTTCCATGACGCAGCCTTCCATAGTGAAGACCTCCTCTTGTGAACCGTCCAATGATCGCAGAATCTCCTTGAAGCGTTCTCGATCGAGTTGCCGAATCCCGGCAAGGGCGTAGCTCTTTGCCGCCGAGTCGCCATCAGCGTAGATCGTCTCAAAACTGGCTAGGGCAACTGCGGCCGGCTGCGACTGGATGGCTCTGAAGTCCATTTCTCCTTGAGAGATTTTCCCAACGAATCCCACGCCGCCGAATGCGAACACGCCTGTTTTGGCGAGGCTCTTTACGGTGGCCGAGAGCGTGTCCTGCGCAGGTGCAATGCTGCAAAGCATGACGAGCAGAACAGCGGCAAAACGTTTCACGGCACCTTCCCCCCTTGTGAGTCTGCCTCACCCCGGCGATCATCCGTGTCGCCTGCAGAGTTAGACGTCCGAGGTTCCAGACTTGTTTCGAGTCAGCACTCGTCTCAAATCAGCGCCGCGTGAGCTCCCTGATCCGCTCCGCCTCAGCCGGCCAATTCGCAATCAGCTCCTCGGCACTTGCGTTTCGGTAATCTGCGAAATCGAATCCCGGCGTCACCGTGCATCCGAGCAGCGCTACTTTGCCGCCAGCTACCAGGCGCGTGCCCTGCCACACACCTGCCGGAACCACCAGCTGCACGTGCTGGCCGGCCGCCAAATCCGACCCGAGAGTGAAAACAGCGGAGCTGCCGTCGGGCAATAACTGCAGCATTTCTACCGGATCGCCGAGATAAAAGTGGAAGATTTCGTCCGAAGCGAGCACGTGCATCTCTGAAAACGTCCCGGCCTCAAGCAGGTAATAAATCGCTGTGCCCTGCGCCCGCTGGCCTCGCGGCAGCTCCACGCTTACTGCCGAGGTATATGTCCTGCGGAAACATCCGCCCTCCACCGGGTGCGGCTCCAGATGTAAAAGCGACTTAATTTGATCCGCGGTCATCAAAACTCCAGGCTGGTCGATATCCCAGATCGTAGCATCGGATTTGAGTAGAATTCACTTATGATCGTGCAGGTTTACACCGCCGCCTGGTGCCGCGATTGCCGTTCGACTAAGCAGTTTCTCGAAGAGCACGGCGTGGTCTACACCGAGGTCAATGTCGACGCTGACCCCGCTGCCTCGGCTGAGATTCTGAAGCGCGTCGGCAAGCGTGCCATCCCGCAATTGGTCATTGATGGCGTGTGGTTCCAGCCCTACGCGCCCGGCCGCGGCCTGCTGATCGATGAACTGTACCGCCGCCTCGCAATTCCTCGAGATGCCGGAAATTCTCGCGGGTAGTCCCGCCTCTCCTCGTACAATTGAAGATGGGTATTGGCTGCAAATGCCGGTCATGCAAGGAGTTCTCCATTGATCGAACGCTACACGCGCCCGGCGATGGGCGCCATTTGGACGGACGAGAACAAATACCGCTGCTGGCTCCAGGTGGAAGCGGCGGCCAGCACCGTTCTTGCCGAGGACGGTGTGATTCCCGCCTCCGCAGCGGCGGCGATCGCGACGAAGGCGACGGTCTCAGCCCCGCGCGTCGCCGAGATCGAAGCCGAGGTCAAGCATGACATTATCGCGTTCGCAACCGCGGTCGCGGAATCTCTTAAAGCCCAGGGCCTCGACGCGGAATCACGATGGCTGCACTATGGGCTCACGTCGAATGACATCGTCGACACTGCCCAGGCTCTCCAGATCAAAGAAGCATCGGCGCTCATCAGCGACGGTATCTCAGGTCTGTTGGCGGTTCTCAAACGCCGTGCCATCGAATTCAAGCTCACGCCGACCATCGGCCGGACTCATGGGATTCATGCGGAGCCGACGACATTTGGTTTGAAGCTGCTCAACTGGTATGCCGAGATGCAGCGCAACGCCACACGCTTCGCCGCAGCCGCTGAAGACATGCGCGTCGGCAAGCTGTCTGGCGCTGTGGGCACCTTCGGCCATTTGAAGCCGGAGCACGAAGAGCGAATTTGCTGCGCGGTTGGGGCTGAAGCCGGCACCGGTGGCCACGCAGGTTATCCAGCGCGATCGCCATGCAGCCTATATCGCAACGCTCGCCATTATCGGCAGCACGCTGGACAAGATTGCGGTCGAAATCCGCCACCTGCAGCGCACCGAGGTTCGCGAGGCGCAGGAGTATTTCAGCGAAAAGCAAAAAGGCTCCTCGTCCATGCCGCACAAAAAGAATCCGATCACGAGCGAGCAAATCAGTGGCCTGGCGCGCGTACTTCGCGGCAACTCGCAGGCGGCCATGGAGAACATTCCGCTTTGGCACGAGCGCGACATCTCTCATTCTTCGGTCGAGCGCATCATCTTTCCGGACTCGACCATCCTTGTCGACTATCTGCTGGCCAAGACCGCCGATCTGGTTGACCGGCTGCTTGTTTACCCCGAACGGATGAAGAAGAATCTTGAATTGACTGGCGGACTGATTTTTTCGGGCCAATTGCTTCTGGATCTCGCAGAAGCCGGGATGTTGCGGGAGGACGCTTATAAGCTCGTCCAGTCTCATGCGATGCGAGCATGGAAAGAGGATTTGAACTTCCGCGACGAAGTAGCGCGCGACCCGGCTATCACTAAGCTGCTCAGCCCGGAGAAACTGGCGAAGACGTTTGATTATTCGCGTCAGTTGGGCAATGTGGATGCGATCTTCAAGCGTGTGCTTGGAAGCTGACATGGAAGGCGCGCATCTCACCCTCGCCATCACGGGCGCTTCCGGCGTGATTCTCGCCCGCGAGGCGCTGCGCGCGCTCGAAGCAGACAAGCGCGTTGCCCGAGTTCACTTTGTCGCATCGGAAAACTCGCTGCGCGTGCTCGCCGAAGAACTTGGCGTCTCCGGCCGGACTAATCTGCTGAAAAAGCTGCTCAGCGCTGCGCCCGTCAAGACCATCCAGCATTCCGATTCCGACATCGGCGCTGCAATCGCCAGCGGCAGCCATCCTTCGGATGGAATGATCGTTCTCCCCTGTTCCATGGGCACGCTTGCGACCATCGCTCTCGGCCTCGCTAACTCGCTCATCGCTCGCGCTGCTGATGTCACGCTCAAGGAGCGCCGCCCGTTGATTCTGTGCGTGCGCGAAACGCCCTTTAATCGGATTCACCTGCGCAATATGACGCTGGCCGTGGAGGCCGGCGCGACGATCTTTCCCTGCATGCCGGCGTTTTACCAGCCCGATGTCGATTCCGCCGCCATGGCTCGCCAATTCGCCTGCCGCGTGCTGGCGCACATCGGTCTTCCCCAGCCCGGCGCCTACGTCTGGAAGCCGGAGTGAAGCAGGGACCGAGGGAACAGGGGAACAAGGGACCAAGCCGCCCCACCAACGAAGACCTGTCGCTGGGGACCCCGGCTGGGAACAAAAAGCGAGAGGACAAGCCTCGTCGTCAAGACTGGCAATCCACTCCGTCACGGGGCACGAAAGTGTGCTTGACACCCGCCCAGCTTCCCCCTGATACTGCCTTCTATGCCGTTCTCACAGGGAACACGGAATTGCGGACGAATCGCGATCGAGGCCATGGCCATGTGTATGCCATCCGGACCCCTCCGTGCGTCTCTTGAGCGGCGAATGCGTTAAGCGCTACCGATCTTGAAGTCAAGCGGCCCGGGTCCTGAAACGGATGCGGGCCGTTTTGCGTTGTGCTCCGCGCTTCTACCTTTGGACAAGTTCATCAACGAGTTGAGAAGGAGATCATCATGTCGGAACCAAAACCGCAGCAGCTTGCCACACAGGCCGTACACGCCGGCCAAATCCCTGACCCCACCACTGGCGCGCGCGCCGTGCCCATCTACCAGACCACTTCCTATGTCTTTCAGGATGCAGACCACGCCGCCCGACTTTTTGGGTTGCAGGAGTTCGGCAACATTTACACCCGCATCATGAATCCGACCACCGACGTCTTTGAGAAGCGCGTTGCTGCTCTCGAAGGCGGCGCAGCGGCCCTCGCAACGGCCTCTGGCCAGGCGGCGGAAACGCTGGCCATCACCACTCTCGCAGCGGCCGGCGACGAGATCGTCTCCACTACTTCGCTCTACGGCGGAACCTACAATCTCTTCCACTACACGCTGCCGCGCCTGGGCATCAAGGTCAAGTTTGCCGACGCTGACGACTTCGACGGAATCCGCGCGCTGATCAACGGCAAAACCCGCGCCATCTATACCGAGACGCTGGGCAATCCCAAGCTCGACATCGCAGACATCGAGCGGCTCGCCGCTATTGCTCACGAGAACAAGCTGCCGCTGGTCATCGACAATACGTCGGCATCGCCGGCTCTGGTCCGGCCCATCGAGTGGGGCGCTGACATTGTCGTCAATTCGGCTACCAAATTCCTCGGCGGCCACGGTACGGCTATCGGCGGCGTGATTGTGGACGCAGGCAAGTTCGACTGGGCTGCTTCGGGCCGCTTCAAGGACTTCACCGAGCCCGATCCCTCCTACCACGGCCTCTCGTACACCGCAGCCTTCGGCCCTCTATCGTTCATCCTCAAGGCGCGTATTCAGGGTCTTCGAGATACGGGCGCGGCGCTGTCGCCGTTCAACGCGTTTCTGCTGCTGCAGGGGATTGAAACGCTGCACCTGCGCATGGAGCGTCACTCGCAGAATGCGCTGGCCGTGGCCAAGCACCTCGCTGCGCATCCCGGCGTGGAATGGGTCAACTATCCCGGCCTTGAAACCAGCCCCTATTACGCGCGGACGAAAAAGTACTTGCCCAACGGCGCCGGTGCGCTGGTCACCTTTGGGATCAAACCGGGCGCGAGTGGGAGCGCTTACGAGGCGGGCAAAAAGCTTATCAACTCGCTAGAGCTGTTTTCGCTGCTGGCCAATATCGGAGACGCCAAGTCGCTCGTGATTCATCCCGCCTCGACCACCCATCAGCAGCTTTCGGCTGAGGAGCAGGCGGCCACGGGCGTCACGCCGGAGATGGTGCGGCTGTCGGTTGGAATCGAAGACATTCGCGACATTGTCGCCGACCTCGATCAGGCGATCGAAGCGGCCAATGGGCAGACGGTTACCGGCGCAAACAAGGCTGTTGCGGCAAAATAGAATGGGAGTTGGGGGGCCTCGAGAAATGACGGATGGTTACAGCCGCAGCGGCGCTTCGCCGCCGGGATCGAAGATCGTGGAGCCGACCTACGAGGGCGACTTCGTGCTGGATGGCTCCCTGCCGCTTGAGTGCGGCCGTTCGCTTATCTGTCCCACGCTGCATTACGCCGTCTACGGCCGGCTGAATGCGGCGAGAGATAATGCCGTTCTTGTTTGCCACGCACTCTCGGGCTCGGCTCTCGTCGGCTCGTGGTGGCCTGAAATTTTTGCCCCCGGCGCGGTCCTCTCGTTGGAGCACGACTTCGTTATCTGCATCAACATGCTGGGGTCCTGTTATGGTTCCACGGGCCCCGGCGCAGTCAATCCCGAGACAGGCGAGATTTACGGGCCGGAGTTTCCCCTGGTTGGCGTCCGCGATAATGTTCGCGCGCAGGCGCGCCTTTTGGATTCGCTCGGCATCCGCCGTCTCCGTCTCGTCCTTGGCGGCTCAATTGGCGGCATGCAGGCGCTGGACTGGACCATCTTTCAACCTGAACGCATTGAGCGCGCGCTCATTATTGGAGTGACACCGCTCTCTGCCATGGGGCTGGCCCTGAACCATCTGCAGCGACAGGCCATTCAGCACGATCCGGAATGGGCCGGCGGCCGTTATCTGCCGCAACGCCCTCCCCGCAGCGGCCTCGCGCTTGCCCGCAAAATTGCCATGATCAGCTACAAATCCGCGCCGCTGTTTGATGAGCGTTTCGGGCGCAATCCTAACCGCAGCGGCGAAGATCCCGTGGGCAGCAAACGGCCATGGCAGCGGCCTTATCGGCGAGCGCTTTGACATCGCCGGCTACCTTGATCTTCAGGGCAATCGATTCGTTGAGCGCTTTGACGCCAACGCCTACCTGGCGATTCTGCGCGCCATGGATACATGGGATCCGCTGCTCGGGTACGCCTCGCCGCAGGAGGCATTCGGCCGTATCCGCGCTCAGCTCAGCTTTATCGGTATCAGCTCTGACTGGCTCTTTCCGGCCGAAGATGTGCGGCGATTCGCCGAATCCATCCGAGCCGCGGGCGCCAAGGCCGACTACCGCGAAATGACCAGCGATCATGGCCATGACGCCTTTCTGGCTGAACAGGCCGAGTTGGTGCGTCTGCTGCAATAAGTCCCTCCGCCTGCTGCAGCAGGGCCTTTTCCAGTCTCGTCCGTCTATCTGGAATAAGCCGCCGTGCCGTACAGCTGCCAGCGCCCTCCAGACCCCGTTACCAGCGTGCGGCGCGCGCGGCGTTCCGCATCGCGTTTTTCTTGTCAGCGGCTCGTCGGCTTTTTATAATCCTTCTACGAAAACATTCGTGGCCATGGTATCTTTATATCCGTCGCCCCAGCGCTCAAACGCCACTGAAAACGGTTGCCCCGAGGTTGGCGAATGAGTGATGTTTTGATCCCCATTTTTGTATTTCTCAGGAGCATTGCATGAAGAAGTTAGTCCTTGCATCGGCGATGGCATTGGCGAGCATGAGCCTTGTTTCCACGCCCGCACTGCGCGCTCAGGATGCCGGCCAGATCACAATCCAGGATCCCGCCGAGTTCAACGCGTATCAGAACGCCATCACCCAGACCGACCTCACCCAAAAGGCTGCCGCGCTGGAGGGGTTTCTCTCCGCTTACCCTCAGAGCGTCGTCAAGAAGGCCGTTCTCGATCAGTTGATCGGTTGCTACTACCAGACCAACCAGCCGGCTAAGACGATTGACGCCGCCGCCCGCTTGCTTCAGGTCGATCCCACCAATATGAAGGCCATCTACATTTCTGTCACCTTGAAGAAGCAACAGTGTGCCTCAACCCTCGATGCCTCCGGCGTCGCCACCGACGCGCCGACCTGCGACGATGCGGCGGCTCTGGCGCAGAAGGGCCTCACGGCTCCCAAGCCAGCCGCCATGTCCGACGCCGACTGGAGCAAACTGACGTCGGATGCTTATCCCATTTTCCACTCGGCCATCGCGCTCGACGACGCGGTCTCGAAAAAAGATTTTGCCGGAGCCATCAAGGAGTACACCGCCGAATTGATGCTCTATCCGCCCGACTCATGCACCAAGCCGGGTCCATGCCTTGCAGATACGCTGCAACTCGCGCAGACCTATGCCAAGCCCGGTGACTCGCGGAACGAAATCAAGGCGGTCTGGTTCTACGCCCGCGCGTACGACTTCGCGCCGCCGAACTTCAAGGCACAGATTGAGCCGCTGCTCGAGTACTGGTACAAGCGCTATCACGGCACTCTCGATGGCGACGCTGCCATCAAGCAGCAGATCGCTGCCATCGAAACCCAGGCGCAGGCAACGCTATTTCCGCCCGACGGCTTTACCATCGCGCCCGCGCCGACGCCCGCGGATCTAGCGCATCACGCCTATACCAGCGGCGATCCCAAAGCGTTGAGCCTCGAGGATAAGGAGTACATCCTGGCCAACGGCTCTGACGCGGATGCCAGCGGACTTTGGGCCCTGTTGAAAGGTCAGCCGACACCGGTCCCCGGCATTGTCATCACTGATCCCGCAAACGCGTTGAAGATTTCCGTAACCACTGCCGCCTCGGTCAAGCCAAAGGACTACGTCGTCAAGCTCACGAACCCAGTGGCTTGCAGCGCTGTTCCGGCGCCGCCTTCGGAGCTGAAGATCGCGGACGCACAGGCCTATATTCTGGCCAATGGCGTCAAGGCCGATACCGATGCCATGGGTGACGTACTCACCGATACGCCTGCGCACATCCACAAGATCGCCATCGATCCCGGGGTCATGACGATCAATGTGGCGGTCACGCAGGACGCCAAGGACGCCCACACCGCCGACTTCACGGTCAACCTCAAGGAGCCGCTTTCCTGCAAGGATGCGCCGGCAGCCGGCTCCGCGCTCGGTTTGCAACCGGCCACTGAGCTCGACGGAACCTACGACACCTACACGCATACTGCAGCGGCGGGAACCACTGCCGCATCCGCGCAAATCGTTCTTAGCGACGGATTCCTGCAGCCCGAGAAGAAGGCCGGACCAGTGCATCACGTCCCGGCAAAGCCATCAGCCGCGCACCACGCGCAATGACCGAGACCCTCGATTGCCGATTTCACATCGGCAATTGAGAGCCGCGCAACGCAATACTTCTGGAATTAGAAAGGGCAGCCCGCTTCGGCAGGCTGCTCTTTTTCTGTGGGCTTATCGGTTGGAGGGGTGCGAGCGAAAGTCCTGAGGGAGCGCGCCGCGGAAGAATTATTCTCCCAGCATGACCCTCTGGATCGCCGACGCTTTCCCCGTCGCGGGATCGCAGGTCACTACCACGCCGCACATCTTGGGATTTCCCTTCGCCGCCTCGAACTTGCCCGGCATTGCGGTCAGGAATTTGTGCAGCACCAGCTCTTTTTCCACGCCAATGATGCTGTCGTAGGGGCCGCTCATACCCACGTCGGTCTGATAGGCCGTTCCGTGCGGCAGGATGCGCTCGTCGGCGGTCGGCACATGCGTGTGCGTGCCCAGCACCGCCGTTACGCGGCCGTCGAGATACCACCCCATCGCAACTTTCTCGCTTGTAGCCTCAGCGTGGAAATCGACCACGATCACTTTGGCGCGGATAGCGGCCAGCAGAGAGTCGGCGGTGCGGAACGGATCGTCGATCGGCGTCATGAATACGCGCCCCTGCATCTGCAGCACCGCGTAGTCCACGCCGCCGGCGGTCTTTCCTTCGTAGAAGCCGTAACCCGGCGTGCCCGGCGGGAAATTCGCCGGCCGGATGATTCGCCGCGCGCGGTCATGGGTGTATGGCGCAGCCGAGTTCAGATAGTCGAGCAGTTCCCTTTTGTCCCAGACGTGGTTGCCGGTTGTGAGGACGTCCGCGCCCAGATCGAAGACTTCCTCTGCCAGCCCCGGCGTCACGCCGAAGCCGCCGGCGGCGTTTTCGACATTGACGATTGTCAGGTCGACCTTGTGCGCCTCGCGCACGTGGCCTATGTGCTCGCGGACGATTCTGCGCCCCGCGCTGCCGAAGATGTCACCGACAAATAAGATGTTCACTGGCGTCCGATGCTCCTGTGAAAGCGGAGTTAGCGGGGTTAGCGGAGCTAGGTTTTCGCCTCTGGCTCGCTGATCCCTGTTCCCTGATCTCTGCTCCCTGTATTTCTCATTAGTGGGAACAAAATCACGTCGCGGATTGACTTCGATCCGGTCAGCAGCATCACCAGCCGGTCGATGCCGATGCCTTCGCCGCCCGTCGGAGGCAGCCCGTACGAAAGCGCCCGCACGTAATCCTCGTCCATTTGATGCGCTTCGTCGTCGCCCGCGGCGCGCTGGGCGAGCTGATCGTCGAATCGTTTTTGCTGCTCCACCGGATCGTTCAGCTCGCTGAAGGCGTTGCCCAGCTCGAAGCCTCCGGCAAAGATCTCGAATCGCTCGACGTGATCAGGGTCGTCGGGCTTTTGCTTTGACAGTGGAGAGACGACGGTCGGGTAGTCGTAGATGATATGTCGGCTGGATGAGGTTGTGATTCAGCCAGAGCTTCAAAAACGGCTGCGATCGAGTGCCAAGCGCAGATCTGCGAACTGTCATTTCAGCATCGTGCGTCCAGATTGCTCGCATGACAGTGCTGCTCCGAGAATCGCACTCTCGAAGGCCTTATCAAATTGAAGCGACGCTGTCAGCGGCGGGATTCCTTGTCCCAGGCATCATCGTGTCAGGCTTCGTAGTTGCTCTTCCAGAGAGCATCGGCCCGCATGAGCAATTTTGTCGAAAAACAGTCAATAGTCTGAGAAACAAGCAGCATCGTGGCGGATCGGCCTGCGTCCTCCGGCCACCACTTGATGATCGCCTCCGCCATCGTCAGCCGCTGCCACTTCGCGAAGTCGATCGGATTGCCCTGCGGATCGAGCCGCGGAATCGGGTTCCCGTTCTCGTCTTTTTCGCCGGATGGAAGAACCGTCGTCCCGTTCACTTCCTTCGCCACAAATGCGATCAGCTCCTCGGTCAAATCCATCAGGTCGTGGTAATTCGCATACGCCTGGTAGAACTCGAGCATTGTGAACTCGGGATTGTGCTGCGTGCTTACGCCCTCGTTGCGAAAGTTGCGATTGATCTCGTAAACCCGATCGAGGCCTCCGACCACGAGCCGCTTCAGATAAAGTTCCGGAGCGATGCGCAGATATAAATCCATATCGAGCGCGTTGTGGTGAGTCTTGAATGGCCGCGCAGCAGCTCCGCCGGCGATCGGCTGCATCATTGGCGTTTCAACTTCAAGATAGCCACGGCTGTCAAAAAACTGCCGCAGCGCCCTCAGCACCTTGGCGCGCTTCACAAACACTTCGCGGGCGTCGAGGTTCGCGAACAGGTCCACATACCGCTGCCTGTAGCGCAGCTCGACGTCGGCGAGGCCATGGAACTTCTCCGGCAGCGTGAGCATCGCCTTGGCCAGAAACGTCAGCGTTTCCACGTGCACCGTCAGCTCGCCGGTTCTAGTCCGGAACAAATAACCCGTCACGCCGATGTGGTCGCCGAGATCGAGCAGCTTGTAGAGCGCGAATCCCTGTTCGCCGACGGCGTCGAGCCGCACGTAGATTTGCAGCCGCGCCCCCTGCTGCTGCAGCGTGGCGAATCCAGCCTTGCCCTGCGCGCGAATGGCCATGATGCGGCCCGCCACGGTCACCGTCTCGCGCTTGGCCTCAAGCTCTTCAGTCGTCGACGCGTCCCACTTGGCGCGCACCTCGGCCAAGGGCATCGCAAATTCGCCTTGCGCGGCTGGAAAGCGGTTGGGGTATGCAGACTGCCCCAGCTCAGCGATCTTCTTCAGTTTTTCCCGGCGCTCGTCAAAAAGCTTGCGCTCAAATTCCGAGTCGAATTCCATACTTCCTTTTCTGACTTTGATTCAAGGTCCAACCGCCAGTATAACGGCTTGCTAATGCACAGCCGGCAGGGCAGTCGCAGGGCGGATCCTTCAGCCCGAGAACTTTTGGGGCGGGAATCTTAATCCACAGCCCAACCAAACCGGCACAATCGGAATCAAACCGGCCCAGGAGAATCCGACATGAAAAGAGCGATGGCGGTATTCCTTTTCTGCATCATGTTTGTCATGGGCAGTCAGCTCCGCGCAGCCGACCTGCCCGCTGCCTGCGGTGACGAACACGCGCATTTCGTTGTGAAAACCGAGAAACACGCGCCAGACCCCGCGCCGCCTGAGGCGGGAAAAGCGCGTGTCGTCTTCATTGGCCGCGTCGATGCGCCGGGATGCCTCGGATGCCGCGATTTCGCACCGCGCATCGCCGTCGATGGCTCATGGGTTGGTGCGACCAAAGGCAATTCCTACTTTGTGCTCGACGTTGCGCCCGGCACGCACAATGTCTGCGCCGATTGGAAGTCGCTCTCCGCCGCCCCCGGAAAGAACCTGGGCGTTGCTTCATTCACCGCAGCGCCGGGACAGACGTATTTCTTTGAGGCGAAGATCGTGCCCACTGCTGAGGGACCTTCAGACCCGCCGACGATAAGGACGCATTGGGTTCTGGATTTCAAGCAGCTCAGCGACGACAAGGGCTGGGACCGGGTGAAGAGTTCGGACCTTGCGACGTGGACACAGATAAAGCAGTAGGCTGGCTTCGCGTCTGATCTCGTCCGGCGTTTCGCGCCGAAGAGCGTGCCTCGTGTATAACCACGATGGATGCCCTTCAACCGACCGATTCCCGACCAGAAACCCGATTCCAATCAAGGCGGCAAAGACGCGGGGCTTTTCAGCGCGTGGATTCAGGCTGAGAAATTAATGCAGATCGCGCTTGTGCTGCCTTGCGCCGCTTTTATCGGCTGGCTCATCGGCGCTTGGCTTGACCGCCGACTGCATCAATCGTGGATCGCAATTGCTGGAATCGTCTTTGGTGGCGCTTCCGGTCTGGTGTACTCGATCCGAGTTGCTCTCGCGGCCAACAAAGATCCCAGGATGCAGGACGACGACACCTCTGACCCCGGAAAGGGCGATGGAGGATCTGGCGCGTGACAGACGAGCATCACTCCCTGGTAGCCCTGACCGATGACGGTTTGCAGGCCCTGCTCAAGCGCGCCGTCAGGATCACTTTGGTCGTGGGCGCATTGGCCGCCCTGGTGCTCTGGAAGGCCTCTGGCTGGCGCGATGCCGCAATGCTGGCCACTGGCACTGTCATTTCCGCCGCAAGTATCCACGAGTGGCGTCGACTTATCCGTTTCATCAACTCGAAGATGGATCGCCAGCAGGCGCCCAGTGGCGCGGCGGTCTCCGCGGTCCTTTTTGTGCTCCGGCTGGGGCTATTTGGCGGGGCCATTTATGGTAGCCTGAAGTGTTTCCGGGGTTCTGTTGTGGCGCTTCTCTGCGGCCTTGGTTTGGCGCTTCTGGCCATGGTCTGGGAGGCAGTTCGCCTGCTTCGCGACTGAAGCGGCGGGCATCCGCTTTGCTCTACACAGGCTCCTGAAATAGAGCGATCGATACTCTCAAGGTCAAGACTTTACTTTCGAGATTAAGACTTTTATGGTGCAGACTTTTGCGTTAGCGCGGTTCCTTGATCTCCTGCTCAGAGGCACTGAGATGAGGGTGTATCAGGCCATCGGGCTGAGTCCCGCCGCTGCCGCTGAGAAGGCGGGTTCGATCAACAGTGCACTCTCGCTGGAAGTTCTCGTCGCCGGCGGGCTCATTTTGTTCTTCCTTTTTGTGCGCCTGACTTTGTCGGTGGAGAAACCCAACCCCGCGCAGCAGCTCGCCGAAATGATCCACGAAGGAGTCGGCGACCTCGGGGAGCAGGTTATCGGCCACGGCTATGAGCGCTTCCAGGCCTTTGTTACTTGCATCGGTCTTTTCGTTCTGTTGAACAATCTGATTGGCCTGCTGGTCGGTCTCATCCCCGGCGTGGAAACTCCGACCGGCATGCCTGAAGTTCCTCTCGGCCTCGCGGTGCTTACTTTTATCTATTACAACTACTACGGTATCCGCGTGAATGGCCCCATCGGCTATCTGAAGCAGTTCGCGGGCCCGCTGTGGTGGCTGGCGCCGCTTTTGTTTCCCATTGAGATCGTTTCCCACCTCGCCCGCATGATGTCGCTCACCATCCGTCTTTACGCCAACATGTTCGCCAGCGATCTGCTCACGCTGGTCTGGTTTTCCATCATTCCAATCGCCGTGCCGTCCGTCTTTCTCGGGCTGCACTTTGCCGTTTCCATCATTCAGGCTTTCGTTTTCATGCTGCTGTCGATGATTTATCTCTCAATGGCGGTAGCGCACGAGCATTAAAGAGCAGTTTGTAGTTCGCAGTTCTTAGTTCGTAGATGATGTCTTCGTCCGACGTGCTTTTTCTGTGAACTGAGAACGACGAACTGTGAACTGATTCAAAGTTTCCGCTGGAGCTGCTTCCGCTCCGGATAAACGGAAGGCCGCAAGCGTGAGGGGGCCAAAGGCATTTTCGGGCGCAGGAAGCCCGAATGTGCCGGCACGGTGAGCCTCAACCACCCACTAACGGCCAATCTTAGGGAGCAGGAGAACTATGCGTAAACTTCAATTCGTATTCATGGCACTGGCGGTATTGTGCTTTGCCGTCCCGGTCTTTGCCGATGGCGGCTCGGCCGTAGCCAGCCTGATTCCCATCGGCGCCGGCATCGGCATGGGCCTGGCCGCCGGCTTGTGCGGCCTGGGTCAGGGCAAAGCTGTCGGTTCGGCAGTCGAGGCGCTGGCTCGCAATCCGGGCACGCGTCCCGGCATCATGCTGTTGCTGGTGCTCGGCCTGGCCTTCATTGAGTCCCTCACCCTCTTCACCATGGTCATCATTTTTGTGAAGATGTAGGAACGCACCACAAAAAAACGATCAAAAAGAAAAGCGGTCCCGCGCTTCAGTGCGGGACCGCTTTTGTCTTGCGCTCAAACTTGCTCTCAGCTATTTGTCTGCGCGCAGCATCTCAATCGCCTTCTGATAGCCCAGCCCGGCGGGCACCGGCTCGTATCCGGTCTCATCCTCAGTGGTATCGAAGACTCGCGTCTTCCAAACCACGCGGCCGCTCATTTTCATTTGGAAATGAACTGTTCGCCACTGGCCTCCACCAACATCCGCCTGTTCGATCACAATCCAGCCGCCCTGGTTGAGCCGTCCCAAAATCCCCCAGCCAAAATCCACATCGCGCTGCAGGTGGCCTTCCAGCCGGACGACGCGAAGTCTTGCCGGGTCGATCCAAATCTCTCCCGACATCTGGGTCAAAATCTGCGTCTCAAGGTCTGGCGGAGAGAATCCGGGATTGGGCTTGAATGTGAATTTTTCAATTCTGTTGTCGCCAGGCTTGTCAGACGGGCCTTCGCCGGGGCCGGCATCCTGGTAGACAAAGGCGGTGGGCAGGGCGCGCAGCACCTTCAGCACGCGCGCCTGGTCATCGTCTTCACCCAGCTTTCGCCGTTTCTGCCTGCCCGGGTCGGTCAACAATTCTGCCAGGCGGGCTTCTTCCTTTTGCTCGTCAACCGCGCTCAGGGGTTTGCCGTTCACGGCGACCAGCCGCGCCACGTCCCCGTCTCTTGTCTCGCAGATCTTCTTGGTGGTATTCAGTCGCGGGCTGGTCTTTTCCAGCTCATACCGCATGGGATGGCTCACGTCCCGCGCCGCGGCGTACTCATTGGCCAGCGCGCGGGCCACGAGAGCCTGCCCCTGCGCG
Source organism: uncultured Acidobacteriaceae bacterium (assembly GCA_963773915.1). Lineage (GTDB taxonomy): Bacteria > Acidobacteriota > Terriglobia > Terriglobales > Acidobacteriaceae > Telmatobacter. Next base: position 306,539 of record CAVZCY010000009.1, on the reverse strand, counting down.
GCGGACAGCTGGTTCGCGGCGCCCGGTTGCCCATGGGCGCCGGCTACCGAGAGGAGCACAACAAGGAGGAGAGGAAGCCGGAGCACACGTCTAGTTTAGCGGGGTAAGCCGTTACCTGGGCGTGACGCCAAAACCTGCCTCGCTGCGCCGCTGGGCGCGTGACGGCCGTTACTCGATTTATGGCATTTAGTGCGGCTTTTACCTGCGCGAATTGATGCTGAGTGGCTGGGTTGATATAGTTCGGGCAGGGACTCTAAGGAATTCGAGAAGGATTGTGACCATGGCTCAAGAAAATTCTCCAGCGCGCATCGGCAAGACCATCATCATCAACGGCGAAGTGAAAGGCAGTGAGGACTTGCTGCTGGATGGACGGGTCGAAGGCACCGTCAACCTGGCCGAGAACCGGCTTACCATCGGCCCCAACGCCAATATTGCCGCCGACCTTACCGCCAAAGATGTGCTGATACAGGGCCGCGTGCAGGGCAATATCGTGGCCAGCGGCCGCGTCGAGCTCCGCGCCGGCAGTCACCTCGAGGGGGATATCCGCGCCCTTCGCCTGGCCATTGAAGACAACGCCGTCTTCCACGGCAAGGTCGACCTGACGCAGGGTGTTTCGCGGCCGGCCGATGGCGCCCCCGCTTCGCAGACCGGAAGCGGCTCCTAAGGTTGCGAGCAGGTCAAAGTCGCGAGCAAGGCAACGCCGCGAACAAGTCAAGGCCGCGAGCAAGTCAACCGACTTTCGCCGGGCTGAGCGAGTTCTTCCGCCCGGCGGTACAGGCATTTCCGGTTCTGGTTTTAATAGACTGTCCAAGTGGCCATCTCTAATCAGGCTGCAAGAAATTGCCAGCGACGTTGACAGGTAGACTGAAGATGCTCGAGAGGGAGTCACGGTGCTGCGCAGTTGGTTCAGCAAAAAACAGCAGAGCACGCTAGCCCAATCGGCGCCGGGCACTTCTGGTCCCCGCGTGCCACGCCATTCCGGCGGATGGAGCGTGATCCGCAAGCGCCTTCAGGCTGAGCCCGGACTGCGCATCATCGACACCGGTTATACGTCGCCCTCGAACATCAACTTCCTCACCGACATGGGCCACAGCGTTTTTATGGCCGATCTTGAGGTGGATGCTTACGGCGAAAACTGGATCACCGGCAAGGACGAGGACGACAATCCCGTTTGGAATGTCGAGGGCTATTTGAATCACACGCTCAACTTTGCCGGGCGAACTTTTGACCTGGTTCTGTTGTGGTCGGCACTCGATTATCTGCCTGAGCCGCTGGTCGCCCCCGTTGTTGCCCATTTGTTCGCAAACATGAATCCCGGCGGGCAGGTTCTGGCATTTTTCCACACCAAAACGCAGGGCGAGGAGGCGGTTCGCTGCCGCTTCCACCTCACCGCAGGCGACGACGTGGAGATGCAACTGACGCAGCAATTTCCCATCCAGCGATCGTTCACCAACCGCAGCATTGAACGGCTCTTTGCGGGCTGGTCGGGCCACCGCCAGTTCCTCGCGAAAGACTCCGTCTCTGAAGTGATTATGACGCGCTAGCTGGCTGCTCGCAGCGGCGTGCGTTGATCTTGCGCGCCCTGATTATGTGGAGCTTGACTCGGCGCAAACGGTAGCCACGGCTGGATCTCGATGGCCTGCTGACTTTCTTCTTTCAACGTGTCCTCGTAGGTGTGTCTCTTGCCCAGCTTGAACTCGCGGCAGATCGAGTCGACCAGCGCCGCCATTCGTTCGCGGTAAGCGGATGAGACAAATGCGCTCCCCGCGTAGCGGCGTTTGTAGGCTTCGAGCTGCTCGGGAAAATGCTCGCCCACAAAGCTGAGGAACGTGGGCAGTGAGCATGGCTTTAAAAACAGCGCTCCCGCCGCCATAAAACTCGCACCGGCAGCCGAAGCGGCGCGGGCTACTGCACGAATCGAGCTTGCGCTGTCAGTGATTCCGGGCATCAGCGGCGTGCAACCCACTCCTGCACGAAGGCCGGCCGCGCGCAGCTCGGCAACCGTTCTCATGCGCAGATCAGGCCGCGGCGCACGCGGTTCCAGTTGCCGCGCCAGCCTGGCATTCATCGTGGTCACGGTAATGCAGACCGTCAGACGGTTGTTCTTCGCGACCTCTTTCAGCAAGTCGATGTCTCGAGAAATCAGCGCCGACTTGGTGATGATGCCCAGCCGGAATCCGCTGTGTCGCGCAAATACTTCGAGCAGCGAACGCGTGATTTTGAGTTTCCGTTCGAGCGGCTGATAGGGATCGGTGGCCGTGCCAATAGCGATCTCCATACCCGGCTTCAGTTTTTTCAGATCCTGTTCGAGCAGCCAGGCAGCGTTCTGCTTGAAGTAGATCTTGCGTTCGAATTCCTCCGGCTGCATCTCCATGAACTCGTGCGTGTATCGCGCGTAGCAGTAGCGGCAGGCGAACTCGCACCCTCGGTAGGGGTTGATCCCGTGGCTGAAGGGCAAGCCGCGATTGGAGGTAACTTTGTTGACGATTGTGCGGCTGGTGAGGGGCCGGTACTCGGTGAGGCACCCGGTCGAGTCGAGCGGGGCCTCGGCTGCGGTGCGGGCGAGTCCCGTCAGACTTGGGCCGGGGAGCGGGGAGGGCTGCAAAATCGGAAAGATCGGGAGGGCTGGGAAGAGGGATAGTAGTTTCGCCATTTGTTCGCCTCATTTTGAGGCTACGCCTGGCCGTCGTATGCGTCAAGGGGGGATTTTCCCACAGGGCCTGATTCACAAGCGAGCCGTGCTCGAGGGCTTTTCACAGGCGTCCCGAGCCCGCAAATTAGAATCGAAACGCTGAGAGCTGCCGGTTACTCTTCGCCGGCCGCGATCCGGTTTTTCTGGAGGGTTCCATTGAGCAAATCGCAGGCAACACGTATTACCTGGCTTGGGCACGCCACTGTGCTGATTCAAGCCGCGCAGGGAACGAACATTCTGATCGATCCTTTTATCGCGCACAACCCCAAATACCCTAAAGACTTTGTGCTGCCTGCGAAGATCGACTACGTGCTGCTGACGCACGGGCACGGCGACCACATCTCCGACGCGGCGCCGGTGGCGAAGAAGCACGACTCGACTGTGGTTGCGATTTATGAACTTGCCGATTACATCGCCGGCCAAGGCGTGACGAAGACGATGGGAATGAACCTGGGCGGGTCGGCCGTCCTCAGTGACGTGACTGTCACGATGGTTGACGCGAAGCACTCCGCGGGCGCAGCGGACGAAAAGGGCACGCACTACGTGGGCGTGGCGACCGGCTTTGTGCTCACCGTCGCCGCGGGGCCCGTGCTTTACCACGCGGGCGATACTTGCGTCTTTGGCGATATGGCGCTGATACGCGAGCTTTATCAGCCGCGCGTCGCAATGCTGCCGATCGGCGGCTACTACACAATGGACCCGAAGGAAGCCGCGGTCGCCTGCCGGCTGCTCGCGCCAGAGACGGTATTGCCGATTCACTGGGGAACATTTCCGCCGCTAGTTGGGACGCCGGCTCAGCTGGCGGCTCTTGTCGGCGCGGGCGTTAAAGTTGTGGATTGGAAGCCGGGAGACGAGATCTCGGTGTAGCAGGGAACCGGGAGCGAGCGATCGATGGGTTCTTTCGCCCGCCGATTCGGGCTCGTGATTTCGATTGCCTTCGTTGTCCCCAGGCTCGCGCCTGGAGCTACCGTCTTTTGCCTGCTAACGCGGGCTTAGTTTCGGAAGACGCCAAGAACTGAGAACTGCGAACCGACGCGGCGCTGTTACTGGTCGCGTGTCTGTTTGATGGCCCGAGGGGACGGAGTGATTCCGCCAAGGCCTTGCGTATCCTGCACGCCCAGCTTCATTGCGGCATTCGATTTACCGGCCTGGCAATTGCGCAGGTCGCGAAGCGTTTCCTGCTTCTCGCGCGCGTATTGGGTAGCCAGCCGCGTCAAGGCGTAGGTGATGATGTCGCTGTGATGCAGATCTCCGGCGAGCGGATCGCGCCGCATGTTCAGCCATAGCCGGTGGACAAGCTCCACATCTTCGGGCCCCAGCGCGGGCGCGTGCGGGCCGATGTAGAAGACCTTGGTCGAGCCGTCTGCGCCGATTACGTAGAAGTTGAACTGGCGCTTCGGCTCGGGCAGCGTCTCCCAGGCCTGGCCCATGTGGAACGCCTGGTCCTCGGCAGTCATAGAGCTGGACTGGCCGGCGACCACCGACTCAACTTCAAGCGAATTTGCCGTCTGCACGAGCGCGGCAAACACGTCGCCCGCCGGAATCACGAGCAGGGAAACTCTTTTGCCGAAGCTTTCCGCTACGGAAACGGCTTTGGTGAAGAGCATCTGCTCGTGCTCGCTGAAACTCTGCTGATCGGCACTCAAATATTCTGGGCCGCCGGCACCCATGAGGCGCACGCTGACAACGACTACGTCTCGGTCAACAGTGCTGGTGCGCCCAAGGGTCCACTTCAAGGCCAGCGGATTGTTGGCGTCGCGCATGGTCACAATCACGCCGTTGGGCCGAATGGCGGTCGACTCGCGGCTGATGGTTTCCTGGTGCTCAAGCTGGAAGTGGTCCTTCATCTGCCGCGCAGTCAGCGCGTGCCTATGCCGATTCACTCGCTCGGAAATGGTAAAGACGATGAAGAACGCGATGGAAAACATGATGCCGCTGATGGTGGCGACCGATTTGGTGAACAGGTTTACGGTGGCCACCGCCAGCAACACCATGAAAACCGACAACAATCCCAGAGGGATCTCAGTTTTGCCGATGCGGATATTGGGGGGAACCTTCCAGCCGCGTTCGCCGTGATACTTCCATCGCAGCACCAGCATGGACAGGCCGTTGAAGGTGAAAGACCAGATGACGCCGAAGGCGTACGCCTCGCCCAGCATGATGATGTTGCCGCGGCTCACGATGATGGTGAACATCTGCAGCACGAAGACCAGGTTGACGATGCGGTAGCTTGTACCGAAGCGCGCGTGCGGCTTGCGGAACCAGTCAGTCAGCACGCCATCTTCGGCGACGCGCATCAGCACGCCTGTCGAGCCGATGATCGACGTATTGATGGCGCCGGAGAGAATCAGGAATCCGACGAGAACCACAAACATGCGGAACGCAATGCGCCACACCATTGGTCCGGCCATATACATGGCCAATCCGGCGATCAGGTTGTCCTGGTAGATGTGGGTCCGTTCCCAGGTGGGAATCAGCATCCCGGCCAACAGCGTGGCGCCGCCGGTGAAGATGAGACTGTAAATTGCGATGACGATCGCTGCGCGCTTCAGGTTCCTGAGCTTGGGATGCGCAATTTCGCGGTTGACCTGAGCCAGGCTCTCCTCGCCGCTCATGGCCAGAATGGAGTGACCGAATGCCATGAGGATGCCGAAGAATCCGAAGATCGGCAAGCCTCGTCCGCGCAGGAAGCCGAGCGCATCGTCACTGAAATGGAGGTGCGAAGGGATAGGCGATGGGGGCACTGACGCGCCGCGCAGCCAAACCGTATATGTGCCCCAGATGAAAAGAATCACCACCATCACCGTGGTGATCTGCATAACGCGCAGCGCCTTGTCGCTGGACTCCTCGATGCCTTTGATGTTTTGCCACCAGTAGTAGATGGTGACCAGCGCCGCGAGCAGCGCCGAAGTGTGATCCATGTTGAACTGGATGGGCTGGCCGGAAGCGCTCATCAAGGCCGGCGGAAGCCAGTGGGCCTGGTTGGCCGACGTGAGCAATTCGTTGAACAGGCCGGTGATGTACTGGCCGGCAGAAACGCCCGAGATTGGGCCGGTGAGAATGTAATCGAACATCAGCGCCGAGACGCTGAGCTTGGCGAATCCGCCACCGAGGGCTTCTTTGACCACGCGGTAAACGCCGCCGCGCGTGAACATGGAGCAGCTTTCGACGTAGACCGCGCGCACGGCGAAGCTGAACAGCATGATGCCGAGAATGAACCAGGGAGCAGCTGCTCCTACGGCCTGTTCGGCGATGCCGCCGGCGTAGAAAGCTGAGGAGCCAAGATCATTGAGAACGATGGCTGCCGCGCGCCAGAAGGAGATGAAAGTGAGCATCACCGAGGAGGCGACGATTAGCCTCACGCGGTCATTCGGGGGAGCAACGGTCGTTCGGTTTGAGGCCATCGCGAATGGACCGGCGAGGCGCAGCCGGTGGTTGAAATCCTTTGAGCGAAACCACCGCTCTGCGATGAGTCTAATTTTCAATCAAAGCAGTGTCAACGAGAAATAAATTTAGGTAGTGGTGCAGTTTGAATTTCCACAGGGTAGCGGACTCGTAGTAGGCGGCGTAGACTTTGGTCATGAAAAAGCCGACCGTTCCAAAAATCGGTCAACTAGTGTTCGCTAGTGGCCAAAATGGACGCTTCAAAGTAGTCAGGATAGACGAGAAAAAAGGCGTAGCCGACCTCGAACTTACGACAGGCACACGCCGCGTTGAGAGGAATATCCCACTTAACGCAATTCTCCCGGACCGCGAGGACGCGAACCAAGCCGCCGCTAGAGTTGTGAGGGAAGCGACCGAGGATTAGCCTAACTAAGCTCAAGGCCAAATAGATTGGCCTGTTTAAGAGTGAAGGGATCGTCCATTTGGAACGGCATATAGACACGGCGCCAGATTTTCTTAACCCCCTCAGCGGCTTCGTAGGTCCTTCCTCGATTGTTTCCGGTTGCCTTTAAGTAGCCGAGGTCTACCAGTGCTTTGAAATCACGGCTCGCAAGATTATCTGAGATGTCAGCAATATGGCGGTAGCTGGCGTTCCTGACTTTTAGCCCGACTGCCGCATCAACAAGAGGCTGAACCATCCTCTCAGGGAATCCCGATTTATCAAGTGCGTCTGCAAATTCCATCCAAAGATGCTCCAGCAAGTTGATGCGCCACATTAGCACTGCGGCCTGTGTAAACTGAGCGCGCAGCATGAACTTGATCCACGGCATCGGATTGTTTTCAGGGTGCCATGATCCTTGGCCCACTGACGCTAGGATGTCGTAATAGTCCTGTTGCTTCTTTCCTAAATACTCTTCCACGCTACAAAATTCAGCCTCCAGTATGCCTTCTCGGGCAAGAACAAGAGTCTGCAAGCAGCGCGCCATTCTTCCGTTGCCATCGGAAAACGGATGGATCATTACTAAATTCAAATGAGCCATCGCGGCCTTGACCATATGAGCGCTTGTTGTGTCTTCGTTCAGGGAAACGATCAATTCATCTATAAGCGTCTCGACCCGCTCTCTCTCTGGCCCCTCGTATACGTTGATTTTTTTTTGCTCGTCTTGCACGAAAATTGGACCCGGACGCCAGTTGCCCGGGTTTTTCGACAGGTCGTACTCAATCATCATGAAGTGAAGACTCCGCAAATAACCCTCGTTGTAAACGAACGAAGGAGCCTTAGCGAGTTGCAGAACGAACGTCATCGCCTTCTGATAGCCAACTAGAGCCTGACGAGTGGCGACTTCCGTGTCGAGGGGTTCTTCTCCCTCGACCACGGCGATGGCGTCCTCGACGCTGGCCAAGTATCCCTCGATGCTATTGGACCCCCGAATAGCTCGTGCCAGAGTATTGCGTCGCAACAGTCCAGACCATCGGCGGGGGGTCGCAATGGCGTACTTCAGTTGCTTCCTCATGGATTCAATACGATCCAGCACTTCCTTACAGGAACCGTCGAGCTTCGGCGTGAGAAAAATCATATTGAATTCGCGTTTCATACTTGACTTTCTGAGTCTACATCAGATAATATCTGATGTCAAGTAGTAATGTTTCTGTTTATCTTGCATGGAGCTTATGTGAATCAGCTAAGCATATCTAAGCGCGTTCATATCGTTAGTGCTCTTGTTGAAGGAAGCAGTATTAACTCTATCGTCCGTATGACTGGAATAGCAAAACATACGATTCTCAAGCTCCTTGAGGATATGGGTTGCGCCTGCGCTGCGTACTCACGATCGGAAGATTCGCGCTGTACGCGCAAAACAGAATTCAGTGTGACGAAATTTGGCAATTCGTGGGAGCCAAGCAGAAGAATGCCACACCTGAACAAAAGACCGCTGGCTGGGGCGATGCATGGACATGGGTTGCAATCGATGCCGATTCCAAACTCTGCATGTCGTATCTTATCGGTGGTCGGGATACCGGCTGGGCAACCGACTTCGCTATTGACATTCGCCTTCGCGTAGTAGGCCGGCCACAGAGTCACCACAGATGCCGCACAAGCCCTACATGAAAGCAATTGAGGAGGCTTTCGGCGCAAACGTAGATTACGCGCAGATGCACAAAATCTATGCCGCATCGAACGATGTCCCGAGGTTCGCTATTCGCCCTCCACGTGCATCGGCTGCGATATGAAAACCGTCATCGGTAATCCTGATTATGAGCATGTAAGCACGTCCTATGTGGAGCGCCAGAATCTAACCATGCGCATGTCGATGCGCCGGTTCACGCGGCTCACCAATGGATTCTCAAAGAAGATCGAGAATCACGGTCATGCCGTGGCGCTCCATTTCATGTATTACAACTTTTTTCGAGTTCATAAGACGCTACGGGTGACACCCGCGATGGAAGCAGGGATCGCGGATCACGTCTGGTCTATTGAAGAACTAGTAGCCCTGCTTGAATCGAAGCAAATTGAAAATCTGGAAGATGCGGCTTAAGGAGGCTAATCAATGCCCTTCAGCAGGACAACTGGCTACGCACTTCTCTGAAGCGGGGATTTCTAAGTACGCCCCGCGCAGCTCCGGTGTCTATGGCATCTTCAACAGCTCTACTTGGATTTACGTCGGAGAAGCTGGCGATATGGAAGCGCGTCTCTATGCACATCTTCGGGGTGAATCCGACCAGAGCGGCAGGATCGCTCGGCAAAAACCTACTCACTATGTTTTTGAAGAGGTCGATGCATCGAAGCGGACGGCTCGTGAAACATCACTGATTCGGGAGCTTGATCCGGTTTGTAATCGGACGTAACCCCAACCCCATCGATTGAACCGGTTAGCCGGTGAAAGTATATTTCCAAGCCGTTTACCGTAACGATGGTAAACAGTTCACGGACGCGCACCTTGACCGTGGCGTCCGTGACTCCCGCCTCGTAGTCGCAGTCGCGTACTAACCCAGGCACGCCAGCTAGGTTGTAAAGCATCCCGAGTGCTAGGCGAACCCTCAGGCGAATCCAACTGAACACGGGACTCTTAGTTTTGCTTGTAGACAAGCATCCTCCGTCGCACTACTATGTGCGTAGAGATGCCAATCTCAAAGTTTTGCGCCGCCTGCCAGGGCGGCGTTTATATTTATGGGATCAAATCTATCACATTGCGAAGGCGTGCTATCCACCAAATCCTTGTTGCAGAATCTCAAACTGCACCACTACCTAAATTTATCTTCATGCCGGCAAAGTTTTCGCGCGCTTGCGCGCGCAATCAGGCGACGCAAGTTGCGAATCAAGTCCATGATTTCAGAGGATTATGCAAGATAAAGGACGCGGGAATCGGGGGTCTTTAGGGATGGACACAAATGCGAGAAGTTTGACGGTCTGAGGCACGCTCAAAGGCGCCGTAAGAGCCGGATTAGTCTTTGCCGAAAAGCTCTTTCCCGTCTTCGACGAAGCTGATCAGAATCACCACGGCCGACCCGATCATCCCGAGAAAGAACATCGCTTCCAGCACGCGAATTGCGGCAACAGCAAGGATCATGGTGTGATTCTATCGCAACTTCATCGCAACCCGAATGCTTTACACTCGCCCGTGTATGCAATCTTCGCGAGAGCATTGGGGATGGAACGGTGGGCCGCTGCGGGACTTTCCGCGGTCCTGCTCGAGTTGCCGTTCCCGATTGCCGGGCCGATGGCTCCGTGGCGATCCGTCTTTGCGTGGTTTGCTCTAGTGCCGCTGCTTTGGGCGCTGCTGTCGATTTCCGAATCAGAGGGTTTCAAATCAGAAGACCCTGAATCAGAAGGCGCCGAATTGGGGGGACGCCATCCTTTGCGTCGCGCGTTTTTCGTCTCTTATTTCTGTGGCGTGCTCTGGTACGTGGGCAACTGTTACTGGATTCGCGACACCATGATGCACTACGGCGACATGCCACCCTTGGCGCCAGAGCTGCTTACGGTGGGATTCAGCCTGGTGCTTGGGCTCTACTTTGGCATTTTCGGCTTGGGTGTTGTGCTCGTGCGCCGCGCCACAGGATCCGTGCGCATGGCGCTCGGCGTTGCGCCCTTTCTATGGACCGGGCTCGACCTGGCCGCCGCGCGCATCACGAGCGTTCCATGGGACCAGCTCGGCTACTCGCAGATTGACAACACACTCGTCAACCAACTCGCGCCGTTGACCGGCGTGTATGGCATCACCTTTGTTCTTGTCGCAGTGAACGCGCTGCTTGCCGGAGCGTTGATAGTTGGGCGCGATTCGAAGAGCGGCATAGCGCGAGGCTCGAAGAATTGGTTCACGGGTCGTTGGGCCTGGGCCGCTTGCGGCGCGGTTCTGTTAGTCTCCGGTTTTGCCGGCATTTTTGTTTCGCCAGCGGAGTCGGACGCGACTGCGACCGCGGTGCTGATTCAACCGAATCTCGATGTGGGCGCGGGCAACAATTGGCAGGGGCCGGAGTGGGACCGCCATATCGCCGAATTCGCGCGCCTGGCTGATGAGCAGTGCAAGACGTATATTGCCGGAATTCCGCAAACTGGCGCGCCTGAGGGCGAAATCAACTGCCCGCCGTACCCCACTCATCCCGATCTTGTTGTGTGGCCGGAATCGCCCGCGCCGTTCTTCGACCAGGACGCGCTCTTTCAAAAGGCGATGGCGGGAATTGCCCGCGAACAGCAGGCGCCGCTGATCGTGAACGCAGTTGGATCGGATTTCGATTCCGCTCAGGACCAATGGATCGACCATGTTTCCGCGGTGGTCTTTGACGCTAATGGGCAGAAAGTGGGCCGATACGACAAGATTCATTTGGTTCCGTTCGGCGAGTACATTCCGTTTGCGCGGCTGCTCTTCTTCGCCCATAAACTTACCGGCAGAGTCGCGAGTTACACCCCCGGAAACGAGCACAGAGTCTTTCAGCTCGATACGCAGAGCGGTGGGCGTCATCGCTACGGCGTCTTCATCTGCTACGAGGCAGTCTTCGCCGACGAGGTGCGCCAGCTCGCGCGGAACGGCGCTGAAGTGCTGGTGAACATCAGCGACGACGGATGGTATGGCGACACCAGCGCTCCCTGGCAGCACTTCAACATGGCTCGGATGCGCGCCGTTGAAAATCGCCGCTGGCTGCTGCGCGACACCAACACCGGCGTCACTGCGGCTATCGATCCATATGGGCGAGTACGGCAGAGCATTCCTCGCCACCAGGTGGACGCGCTGCCCGCCGAGTATGCTTTTCGCGATGGCGTTACTTTCTACACCGCGCACGGCGATGTGTTTGCGTGGCTGTGTGCCATACTGAGCCTCGGATTGTTGTCTGGGCTGGAGGCCGTTCCTTCCGCCAGCAGGCACCTTGCAAAAATTAACCAAGTAGGTTAATATTCGTTATGGAAAAGCGATCTCCGCATTGTACCGCTGCATCGGGTCAAAGTATTGGTCGAAGCAGGCAAGGTGCGAACCACTGCATACCGCGCGAGCGGATCCGCTGCTCTCCTCGGTTTCGATTTCTCCGAAATGTTAGCCGTGGTTGCTTGGCGCTCAAGCCGATGGACTTCTACAAGATCGCATGACCACCTACGCCGATCACACGCATCTGGCAGGACGTGTATCGTCCCAAGACCACGTGCCGGCGATATGTACCTTAAACTGACCGTCGTTGATGACGTGCTGATCGTCTCGTTCAAGGAACTCTAGGCAAGGAGCTTATGACGATGAAATGCCCTATTTGCGGCGCGGCCGAGTTGATCCACGATACCCGTGATATCCCTTTTACGCTACAAAGGCGAGACCACTATTTTGAAGACGACGGGCGATTTCTGCCCGGCTTGCGGCGAATCCATCCACGATAGGGAAGATTCCGAGCGCGTCATGCGTGAGATGCGGGAGTTCTGCCAAGCAGGTCAACGCTGCCATCGTCGATCCGGAATTTATCGTCAAGGTGCGCAAGAAACTGGCGCTCGACCAGCGCGAGGCAGCCGAAATCTTCGGCGGCGGCGTCAATGCGTTTTCCCGCTATGAGACCGGCAAGACGAAGCCGCCTTTGGCGCTAGTGAAGCTGCTTAAGGTTCTCGATCAGCATCCTGAACTGCTGGATGAGATTAAGGTGGCGTAGGGGCGGGTCGGTGGCTAGTCCGTAGATCCCGAGACGTTGGAGTATAGAAAGTGAAACCAATTCTGTGGATTGCACTTCTCAGTGTTATTTCCACCAGAGCTTTCGCGTCAGACATCTCGCTTGATTTGCGTGTGACGGTTTACGACCAAGAACTGACCATCACTGGAAAGACTAACCTTCCCCCGAAGACCATTCTGATGGCGAATGTGGCCAACCCTAGAGACCAAGGAGGAGATGGCTTTACAGCCTCAGCAAAGGCCGCGGTATCAGCCAATCAAGTTATCGAATTCGGTCCATTCTCGAAGGCCGGAGGCCGTCTCTTTCCCCGGCATTTATAAGCTAACGATAGCTACAGCAATGGCGGCACTCCAACCTAAAGAAGTCCAACCATTCTTTGGAGCGCATGGGGAAAGCCTTACCGGACGCCAAGTTCTGACTCTGGAGGGAACATCGGAAAGAATCTTTTGGCAAACCTTGCAATTCAAAATCAATACAGATGGCTCCATAAGCAGTTCCCCGCCAAATCCATCAAGTAATCCGCCGTCTGATGAACACGCTATCGGCTCGACAGACGAGAAATGGCAGAAGGTTCAGGGCACTGACCCGGCAATTTATGCCATGACAAACGTGGGTTTTTCACAGGGCGGGATTGTCGTGATGTACATCGTAGAAAATCTTCCAGAGAGCGACATTGTCGATGCCCCCCAGTCAGTGGAGTACGACATCTGGGGTAACTGTGCGGCTAGACAGTACACCGTGATCTCTTCTCTCTTTTATTCAGAGAAGAATCGAGGCGGTTACTCCAGTGGGAGACACGGGGGCAGAGGACGTTGAAAGAAAGGTAATTCCCGGTTCTCCTCTCGAAAAAGCGTTCGATATGCTGTGCAAAATTGCGAGTGAGCGAAGGTAGCCATTTCCGCGGGTTCGGGCTTACACCCTCTGCCACTCCCCCCACTCTGCCTCTTTGTTCCCGCGTTCGCGAGCGAAAGACTCAATCGCGCTTTCGTCTGGCAGATCGAAGTCTTTATAAGGTTCAACTGCCCCAACTGATGCGGTAAATGTCAGCTTCTGTTCCACGTCTGTGTTGGTCACGATTCTTGCCCATAGAATCGCCAGGTTGCGGCTGCTGATAAGCGCGCCTACATCAAGCGCATCGAATTCATCGTGCTCGGTTCCGTCCGTTAGTTTCTTCCAGACAGAACAAAGCTCATTCTGTGCGTAGCGACATTGTCTCCTCTTTCTGGTCGGACTGTGAACTGATCGTCATCTTTCAGAAGCACCGATTCCGCAATATACATGCCGGCCACTGCTTAAAGTGTCTACGGTGATATTCTAAGGCAATCGAGGATAACGCAGATTTACACCTCAACTCAAAGCCAGGTCTTAAGAGCAAAATGTCATTGAACGATCTCGAATTCGCTTACGCTCCCGTGCGCAATCAAGTGCGCGACCTGCGGGAGTATCTTTGACCCTGCCCGCATCCGCAGGGAACTCGCCGAAATAGAAAAGAAGCTGGCCGATCCGGCGCTGTGGTCCGATCCCGCCGCCTCAAGCCGTTGATGCGCGACCGCAAGCGGCTTGAAGCGCTGGTCGCCGACGACGACGAACTGGTGCGCCGCACCGGCGACATCGAAGCCTACTTCGAACTGGCGCGCGAGGGCGAAGACGTTCTCGCAGATCTAGAGAAGAGCATCAAGGATCTGGCAGCTTTCGCCGAAGAACTTGAAGCGCGCACCATGCTCAACGGCGAGGCCGACCCGCTCAACGCCATTGTGACAGTGCACCCCGGCGCGGGCGGCACCGAGAGCCAGGACTGGGCCGAGATGCTGATGCGCATGTATCTGCGCTGGGCCGAGCAGCAGGGCTTCAAAACCGAGATGAACGACTACCAGGACGGCGAAGAGGCGGGCATCAAGTCCGCCACGTTCACCATCATCGGCGAATACGCCTTTGGCCAGCTGGCGGGCGAGAGCGGCGTGCACCGGCTGGTGCGCATTTCGCCGTTCGACTCCGCCAAGCGGCAGCCACACTTCGTTTGCGTCGGTGTATGTTTCGCCGGAGATCGACGAGACGATCCATGTCGATCTGAAGCTGGAAGACCTGCGCATCGACACTTATCGCTCCGGCGGCAAGGGCGGCCAGCACGTGAACACCACCGACTCGGCCGTGCGCATGACGCATCTGCCCACGGGCATTGTGGTGCAGTGCCAGAACGAGCGCTCGCAGCACAAGAACCGCGAGAAGGCGATGAAGATGCTGCGCTCGCGGCTCTACGAATATGAGCTTGAAAAGAAGCGGGCGGTGAGCAAGAAGCTTGAAGACTCGAAGCTCGAAATCAACTTCGGCTCGCAGATTCGGTCCTATGTGCTGCAGCCCTACCGGATTGCGAAGGACCACCGCACCAAGGTTGAAGTGGGCGATGTGGACAAGGTGCTCGACGGATATCTGGAGCCGTTCCTGCGCGGATATCTGCTGGCCAAGCGGCGCGGCACGGCGACAGACCGGACGGCGATGACGATTTGGACGAGTAGGGGAACTGCGGAACCAGGTGCTGGAGACAAGGGAACAAGAGAACGAGGAAGCCTGATGAAGCGTATGACGGACGATAATCCGCAATCATTGACGAGATGCTGCGCACGGCGAAGACCATCGCCGTTGTGGGCATGAGCGACAAGCCGCACCGCGCCAGCCACAACATTGGCCGCTATCTTGGCGAACAACGGCTATCGCGTGCTTCCCGGTTAACCCCGCGCTCAAGGAAGTGCTGGGAGGGCCTTGCTACCCGGATCTGGACGCGGCGGAGTCTGCCGCACGAAAGCAGACAGGGAAGGGAATCGACCTGGTGGATGTGTTTCGCGCGTCGGAGACATGTTCCGCCGATTGTGGACGATGTTATTCGGCTTGGCATTCCATATCTCTGGCTGCAGGATGAAGTGATTCACGATGAAGCCGTTGCGCGGGCCCGCGCGGCCGGAGTCAAATGCGTGCAGAACGACTGCATTTATCGGCGGCACGCGGTGATGGCCCGATTGAGCGTGTGGTGATGCGCCGCCATTTCTGTAACCTTCGTCCGATAGACTGAGTCCAAAGAACAGCAGCGAAGAGTCAAGGTCGAGAAAAGGGCTAAGAAATAGGTTCAGCGTTTGCACTGCCATGCGTCGTTTCCGTCACATCTTCGGGTTGGGGCTTCTGTGCTTCTCGGCATGCAACTGCGTTCGCACGCTTCGAACTCCGCTGACGCACCTCATCTTCACGTCGAAATCATCGCTCCCGCTGAGCAACTCACTCCGGGTGCGAGTTCAGCGGCGGGCCTCTACTTCAAGCTCGATCCCGGATGGCATGTGTATTGGCAGAATGCGGGCGACTCCGGCGAGCCGCCGCACATTCAATGGACGCTGCCCGATGGAATCACAGCCGGCCCGCTGCAATTTCCTGCGCCGAAGCGGCTGCCGCTCGGGCCGCTGATGGACTTTGGCTATGAGAACGAAGTTCTTTTCCCTTTCAATCTGGATGTAGCGAGACTCGGCCAAGCCCGGCCCGGCGGCTCTGCATGCGAAGGTCGCGTGGCTTGTTTGCCGCGAGGTCTGCATTCCCGGCAAAGCGGAGCTGGAAGTTGACCGCGTGATTGCGGCCGCCGGAGCTCAAGTCTGCCGCAGTCTCGCCGGATAAGGATATTTACGATCGTTTGGTTGGCCGGCTTCCTCAGTCGCTGCCTGCCGAATGACCACGCCGTCTTTCAGCCGACGCCGACCGGTTTTCGTCTGGCGGTCTCGACCGGCCAGCGCGAGACGCAGGCCGTTTTCTTTCCTGAAGATCAAAACATCGTCGACAATCCCGCGCCGCAGAATGTGACACCGACGAAGACGGGATTCGTGCTCGAACTGAAGAAGGACGCCAACCTCACGGCAAATCCCGCGCAGCTGAATGGCGTTATCGAGCTTTCGGGCGGAAGAAACTACGAGATTGCGGCGACGCCCGGGACGGTTGCCGTTGCGCCCGGCATTTTCATTCGCGCGTGCTCGCGCGCATCGTTGGCCTCGCTTTTCTCGGCGGCCTGATCCTGAACCTGATGCCTTGCGTCTTTCCCGTGCTGTTTTTGAAGGGGCTGGCGCTGGTCAACTCCGGCAATGAGGAGAAGCACAAGCTGCGCGCTCATGGCTTTGTCTACACGGCCGGGATTCTGGTTTCATTCTGGGCGCTTGTGGCGTTGCTGCTGGGTCTGCGCGCCGCGGGCGGCACTCTCGGGCTGGGGATTCCAGTTCCAGTCGCCGGTCTTTCTCTCGCTGATGGCGGCGCTGTTGTTCTTTCTCGGTCTTTCGCTTGCCGGCCAATTTGAAATCGGCCTCACGCTCACCAGCGCGGGCGGGTCACTGGCGGCGAAACAGGGTTACGCGGGCAGCTTCTTTACCGGAGTGCTCGCCGTCGTTGTCGCTACGCCGTGCACGGCGCCGTTTATGGGGGCGGCAATTGGCTACGCGCTAGCGCAACCCGCGGCCGTCACCTTCGCTGTATTTACCGCGCTCGCCCTAGGCCTCGCCGCTCCCTACGTCGCGCTGACGCTGCAACCGACGTGGACGCGACTGCTGCCAAAGCCCGGTGTGTGGATGGATATTCTCAAGCAGGCCATTTCGGTACCCATCTTCGGGACCGTGATCTGGCTTGCATGGGTGGTTGCGCAAGCCTACGGAGCCAACTTGCTGCTAGCGCTGCTGACGATTTTCCTGTTGCTGGCGATTGCGGGATGGTTCCTGGGCCGCTGGCCGGCGAAGCGCGGAGCAACTGCGGTTGCCGCGGTCATTCTGCTCGTTGTGGTGGCCGCTTGCGTTGTTGCGCCGAAGAAGTTTGGAGCAGCGCCATCTTCTGCGTCGCCTCAGACGATCATATGGAGGTGACGACTGCAGGCAGCACTTGGCAGCCCTGGTCTGCCGACGCTGTTCAGCACGCACTCGCCGCGGGGCAGCCCGTCTTTGTGGACTTCACGGCAAGTTGGTGTTTGAGTTGCCAGGTGAATGAGCGGGTTGCTCTCGACCGGCCGGAAGTGATGCAGGCGTTTGCCGCGGCCAACGTCGTGCTGTTGCGCGCGGACTGGACGCGCGAGGACCCGGCCATCACGCAGGCCCTTACTGATCTTGGTCGAAGCGGTGTCCCGGTGTATGCGCTGTACACACCGGGCCAAAGCGCGCCGCAGTTGCTGCCGCAGGTGCTTACTCCGGGGATTGTCACGGGCGCGCTGAGCGGTCTGCACAAATCGCCGGCCAGCCAAGCGGCGACAACGACGTCTAGCCGCTAGCGAGTTTGAGTTTCAGCGGTTGCGCCAGGTGTTGCGATTATTTTGATTTTCCAACGCAATTTTCGTAGGCGGCAACTAAGCATCCAAGACCGTAATAGGAATTCACTTGAGGAATCTGAGCGTGCGAGGCGCCGCTTTCTTAAGGCGAACGGCACTTGAGAGCATAAACTCTGCTGACAACAGTTCTTAATCCGGTGTAATGCCGAGGAGGCGCAATGAGCACAGAAACGAAGCCCACGCATGAGATGCCCGGCGGCCAAGCCGAAGACGAGATAGATGACGGGGTAGTGAACGATTCGCTGGGAACGATCGACATCGCCGATTCGACGGGACTCGACGAGAAAAAGGAAACCGGCGACGCGAAGAAGGGAAATCCTCCGAAGCGGGAAGACTGAACGAGACAGGGAACAAGGGAGCAAGCCACCCCCGCGACGAAGACCCGTCGCCGGGGGCCTCAGCAGGGAGCAAGAAATTCTTGCCGGGGAACAGGCGTTTACTCCTTCGTTCGCTTGCTGGCTCTGATCTTTCTGATCTCTTCCATGCGCGCGGCGAGTTGTTTCTCGCGCCCTTCTTGCGTGGGGTGATAGTAGCTGTGGCCTTTCAATGATTCCGGCAGGCAATCCATGTCGGCCACTTTGCCTTCCTCGTCGTGCGCATAGCGGTAGTCCTTGCCGTAGTCCAGCTCCTTCATAAGTCGCGTGGGCGCGTTGCGCAGATGCAAAGGCACAGGTTCCTGGCGCGTGTGTTCGATGTCGTCTCGCACTGCGCCAAAGGCCGTGTACACAGCATTCGACTTTGGCGCGAGAGCGAGATACACGACTGCCTCGGCGAGCGCCAGATCGCCTTCAGGTGAGCCGAGAAAATCGTAGGTTTCTTTAGCGGAAAGGCACAGATGCAGCGCCTCCGGCGCGGCCAGGCCGATGTCTTCGACCGCCATGCGCACGATGCGCCGCGCGAGATAGAGCGGATCTTCGCCGCCGGCGAACATTCGGCCCAGCCAGTACAGCGCCGCGTCGGGATCAGAGTTGCGCACGCTTTTGTGCAACGCGGAGATCAGGTTGTAGTGCTCTTCGCCGGCTTTGTCGTACATCAGCACGCGCTTTTGCGCGGCTTCCGTCGCAACGGATTTGGAAATGTGCTTGCTTCCGTCGGCGCTGGCGAGTTGTGCGGCGACCTCAAGCGTGTTGTAGGCATTGCGGACATCTCCGCTCGAATAGCCGGCGATCAATTCGAGCGCGTCGTCGTCGGCTGTGAGATTCAGCGTGCCCAAGCCGCGTTCCTTATCGACGAGCGCGCGGCGCAGCAGCGTCACAACTTGCTCGTCTTTCAGCGGCTCCAGCACGTAGACGCGGCAGCGCGAGAGCAGCGCCGAAATAATTTCGAAGGAAGGATTCTCGGTGGTCGCACCGATGAGCCGGATCGTGCCCCGCTCCACATAGGGCAAGAACGCGTCCTGCTGCGCCTTGTTGAAGCGGTGAATTTCGTCGACAAACAGAATCGTCCGCGAATGAAGCTGCGAGGCTTTGGCCGCCGTGACCATCACCTGCTTGATTTCCTTGATGCCGCTGGTGACCGCGGAGAACTCAATGAAGCTGGCCTTGGTCGTTTCGGCGATGATTTTTGCCAGCGTGGTTTTGCCCACCCCCGGCGGACCCCAGAAGATCATCGAACTGGCGTCGTCATTGTCGATCTGGACGCGCAGAGGCTTTCCGGGGCCGACGAGGTGCTCCTGCCCAACCAGTTCGTCGAGGCTGCGCGGCCGCATGCGCTCCGCCAGCGGAGCTCCTCCGGCCTGCCGCCCGCGGTTTGGCTCTTTGGAGGAGAGATGTGGCTGATTCAGGCATCGATGTCGAACAAACTCATCGCACGCCCCTTTCGCGGCGGCTGACACCGAACGCGCTGCGCGCTGCCGCGAAGCTTCATACAACAGCACGCTGGCGGCGACGGCGGCATTCAGGCTCTCAACCGGGCCGGGGAAGGGAATCGTAATCGTGCCGTCGGCGCGGGCGGCGAGAACGCCGGGGACACCGTTGCCCTCGTTGCCGATGATGAGTGCCGCTGGGCGGGCGAGGTCTGCGGAGTGAGCGTGCTGGGCGCCTTGCGAGAGCGCGGCAAAAATTGCCAGGCCGGCGCCGTGCAGGCGCGGAATGCACTCGACGATTTCCGAAGTGAGAAACGGAACGCGAAAGACGCTGCCAGCCGATGCGCGGACGGCCTTCGCATTCCAAGCGCTCACGGTTCCTGGCAGGCTGACCACGCCGGTCGCGCCAAATGCTTCAGCGGAGCGCAGAATCGTGCCCAGGTTGCCGGGATCCTGAAGGCTGGCGAGAACGATGACCAGCGGAGCGGAATTGCGGCGCGAGCCGAGCAATTGTTCCCAACTCCACTGCGGCGGCTCAATCAGCGCGGCAATCGACTGCGGCGTTTCGGTCGCCAGCGCCTGGTCGAGGAGTTTCTTTGGCAGGTGCAGGATTTCGGTTTCCTCGCGGCAGGGATAGTTTTTCGAGGATTCGCTCCGATGCGCGATCCGGACTCGGTTTGTGCCACAAAAATTGTTTTCACGCGCAAACCCGCGCGCAAAGCTTCTTCGATCAGCTTCGGTCCTTCGATGCCGACGAGCGCGCCAGTCCCGCGACCTGGTGCGCTGAGCGCCTTTCGCAGCTCTTTCAGTCGCACATTCTGTTTGCTTTCCACCACACGTACGGGCATCCGCTTGCAGCCTCTGACTGCTGTGCCGATTTTAAGATCAGCCGCTAGCTTCTAGCCACTAGCTTCTAGCTCCTAGCCCGTTGTCGTATCCGAGTGAGGAGCCACGCAAC
Source organism: uncultured Acidobacteriaceae bacterium (assembly GCA_963773915.1). Lineage (GTDB taxonomy): Bacteria > Acidobacteriota > Terriglobia > Terriglobales > Acidobacteriaceae > Telmatobacter. Next base: position 286,234 of record CAVZCY010000009.1, on the reverse strand, counting down.
GCACTCTTCGAACGAAAGAGCGAAACAAAACAGCCTAAATCAGTGGCTAGCAGCTGGAACCTAGAGGCTAAGGGCTGGCTGCTCAACTTGCACCGGCGCTGGTGCTGTGATAGCTTCCGATTTTGTAGCCTCTTCTTTATTCGGGAACCAAGGTAGGCCTCTTTGTCCGCGGAGATATTGCGCGTCCATCCCGATGAACCCCAACCGGACCGGATCGATTACATCGTCTCCTGCCTGCGCAAAGGGGGTGTTGTCGCACTGCCAACCGACACTTTTTACGGGCTGGCCGTGGACCCGGTGAACCTCGCCGCCGTGGAGCAGATTTACCAGATCAAGACGCGACAGAAGCATAAGCCGCTGTCGCTGCTTATCGCCGGCTTGTCCCAGGCCTACGAGCTCGCACGAGACACCGATCCTCAACTCGACAAGCTTGCCGATCGCTTCTGGCCCGGCCCACTGACGATCATCGTTCGCGCCGGAACCAAGCTGCCACTGCGCTCTACGGCCAACACCGGCAACGTCGCGCTGCGCGTGCCCGATGCCGCGATTGCCCGCGCGGTGGTGGAGCGCTTCGGCCTGCCCATCACGGCCACCTCGGCCAATTTGCAAGGCGCGTCAGAGTGCACCAGTGCCGGCTGCGTCCGTGACCAGATTGGCGATCGAATTCCGCTGATCATCGACGGCGGCCCGACGGCCCGCTCCCAGCCCACGACGATTGTGGATTTGACTCTTGGCGAGGGCCGCTGGGAGGTTCTGCGCGAGGGCGCCATTCCTACGCACGAAATCGTGATGACCCTGCAGGGATAAGATGGTGCGCATGACGCGCGAACCCAAAAAGAAGCGGCGTAATTGGCTGCTCCGCGCTGCGTTCGTGCTTGTTCTCATCCTGCTGGGCGGAACCGCGGCATGGTGCCGCTGGGTCTACGTGCAGATTGAGAGCTACGCGAATCAGGATCAGGCGGCGCCTGCCGACGCGATTGGCGTTCTTGGCGCGGCGGAATACGACGGCCGTCCTTCTCCCGTCTACCGCGCCCGATTGGACCACGCGCTTGAGCTCTACCATCGCGGCATCGCACCGCTGATTATTACTCTGGGCGGTCCGGGCGGCGATCAGTTCACTGAGGGCTCAGTTGGCGAGGGATATCTGATCAGCAAAGGCGTTCCGGAGCAAGCCATCATCGCTGAAACCGAAAGCCAAAACACCGAGGAGTCGGCCCGGCGCATTGCCGTTATCGCGCGCGTCAACGGGCTGCACCGCCTGGTTGTGGTCAGCGACGGCACACACATGTTCCGCATTCATGCCATCTGCGCTTCTGAGGGGCTCGACGTGCTGACTTCGCCACGCCCACGGCCAGCCGTGGACGACCGGACACTTGAGGCTGAGCGCATTGCGCATGAGATTCTGAGCTATACATTCTGGCGGCTGCATCTGCATTGAGGGCGGCGGAGTTGGCGGGGCTAGCGGAGTTAGAAATTCGGCGATTCGGCAGGAACGAGATAGGCTACCCGATCCCCTGAAGCGGCACAAAAGCGAGCAAGAGAAACGCAAACCCGGCCGCGCTGGCTGTCGACAGAAAATTCACTGCGTCGTTGTTGAGCCAGCCGCGTTTCTCGAGGGTTGCACCGAGCAGGCTGTCGAAGAGAAGCCCGAAGACCGCGCCCGCGCAGCTCAGTGTGAAGAGAATCCAGCTACCGCGCAACGCCCAGCTTCCGGCGCCAGCGACAATGGCAGCCGCAACCAACCCGGCCAGCGTCCCAGCGACGCTAACCGCGCCGTCGGTGCCCGGGTCGACAACTTGCGCGGTGGTCATCATCCGCGGGCGACCGCCGAGCACCTGACCGATCTCCGACGAAACGGTGTCTGCCGCGGCCTCAGCCAGGGCCGCCAAAGGAAGCGCCAGCAACAAAGCTCCGAGGTGGGCGGCGCGGGGAAGCCATCGGCTATTCAACAAAAGGATCTTCACCGGCTCGGTCGCAACCAACGCTGCGAAGCCGAGATTTGCAGCAACCTGCGAGGCGGACCTTCCTCGCCGTGGCTCGGCCGTGCCCAGGCGCTCTTTCTTCTTGCGGCCTGCGCGCGTGGCAGCGAAGGCCAGGAATGAAACAGCCAGCACGGGAATGAGCGCCGTACGCCAGGGCTCGATACGCTGGGGCTGGTAGGGAAATTCGACGGTCGAGAACATCAGGCTTGCCGTGATCAGTGCTCCCGCGGCCGCCGCCATCGGCGTAGCTGCGCGGAGCCTCCATGTGATCAGCCCCAGCAGCGCGCTCAGCCCGACGACCCAGACCACAACGGCAACGGATACCGTTGCCCATCCGAAGCATGAGAGCAGCGCGCCGGTGCCGGCGAATGGCAACACGGCGAGCAAAACGAGCTTCGATTGCCACGCCAGCTTCTCTTGTTTCTTGTGAGCCACGCCTCATCGTAATTGCTGGCTCCGTCACCGGAAAGTACTGTCGTTGGCCTGTCTGCGATGACGAATTCCCGCCGCCTCCGTCGCATATCAGCAGGGCCTTGGGCACCCGCGTAAGGCCGCCCACGTGATTTACAATCACCAAGGAAGCAGGAAAGATTCTGAATGAGGCTTTTTGACATGAAGTCATGCCCGGCGCGTGTGCTTTTCGCGCAGGCAGGAGCGGCTCTCGGTTTGGCTGCTCTTCTTGGCGGTTGCGGCGACAATTACAGGCCGGTGGTGACTCCCATTGGCACCAATGGGCCGCCGGCGCAGGCTAGCTCGTACACGCTTGTGGTTTCGAGCACCGGTTCCACCACGCCCGGAGTCGCTACTCTCATTGATTATTCGGGCGACTCGATCCTTGACGAAACGCCAATCGGTCCGGGTCCGAAGGTCTTTACGATCGATGCAAGCGCCTCTACGGGTTACACAGTCAACAGCGACGGCACCCTGTCAAATTTCTTCATAAGCTCCAGCTTGCAGGCCAAGAATGTCTCGGAATCCACCCTGCCGAGCACGGCGCAGCCTGTAAACCTGTTCGCGCCCAACTTCGGACTATGGTCCCCCGACCTGAACGGCGATGTGGTCGATATATTTTCCGGTTCGCCCGCGGCCTTTAAACTCGCTATTCCCGTAGCCACATCGGGAAGTCCAGGCACGATGCCCGTATTCATCACCGGAACGGGTACTAATGCCGGCCAGCGTGAATATGTTGTGAGCCAGAACGTCCCCGATAATGCGCCGTTGACCTGCAATGTTTCGCCCACAACGGCTCCAACGGGTGTTGCCACGCCGATCGAGCTCTCCAGCAACACGACCGATCCTGCTATTCCAGTGGGCAAGTGCCCGGTCTTCGGAGTACAGACTCCCGACCTGCAACGCCTGTACGTCCTCAATCGCGGCGACAGCACTCTGACGGTGATCAATACGAGAAACAATACGCCGGACTCGTGCACGCCGTTTCAGAATCAAAATGGCGCATGGATCACCTGCCATCCCACAATTCAGCTTCCCGTCGGCTCCGGGCCCGTTTACGCCGAATACAACACGGCTACCGAGCAGCTGGTCGTGGCCAATTACGATGGCGGCACAATCAGCGTGGTTAATGTGCCGCTGGATGAATACGGCAACGACTCCAACACCTATACCAACAGCAATTGCACTACCTACGCGGCTTGCGGCGCTGTCACGGGCGGATTCGGCACCGTTACTACGATCAAGGTCGGCAATACTGCGACGCCCAACCCGGCGAGCGTGACTGTTCTTGCCGACGGCAGCAAGGCTTACACCGCAAATCAGAATGACGACAGCGGCACCGGGAACGGCACGGTGACCGTGGTAAACCTGTACACGTACACGGTGGAAAAAACCCTCACCGTGGAAGGTCATCCGCGCACCGTTGTCAACACCCAGAATTCTGAGTTTGCAAAAGTATACGCGGCTTCGCCCGACAGTCCTTTTATCACCATCATCGAGTCGAGCCCCACGGTTACTGACCTGATTGACACCACAGTTTTGCTGGAGGGCAAGCCGGTGGATATTCGCACCACCACACAGACTGGCTCCAGCGGGAATAACGACTACAGCAGCCGTGTGCCCGGATACGGACAGCCGTGTAACTTACCCGGCGGCGCTTCGCTGGTTTCGCTTGCGGAGTGCCAGGCGATTCCGTAACTAGGCAATTCCGGAACTAGCCTGGTCGACCAAGCGCGCGATTATTTGAAGGGCCATTCTCGGCGAGGGAATGGCCTTTCGGCGCATTGGCGAGATTGCTGAAGTCAATGGCCGATGAAGCAAAAGGTCCTCATGCCAAAAGAGCGCCCTGAAAAGACGCGGACGAACAGGACCGGGGTCGGCAAGACGCGTCTCGATCAGTTGCTCGTCGAACGAGGGCTGGCTGCCAGTCGCGAGCGAGCCCGTTCGCTGATCCTTGCCGGGCGCGTTCTGGTTCGCGAGCAAAAGATCGACAAGCCCGGAACTTCAATCCCGGTCGACTCTCCCGTCCGGCTTCTCGGCAATGATCTTCCCTATGTGAGCCGCGGCGGATTAAAGCTGGAAGCGGCTCTGAACCACTGGCAGATTGAAGTAACCGGCCGCGCGTGCCTGGATGTTGGCGCGTCGACCGGCGGTTTTACCGATTGCCTTTTGCAGCACGGCGCCGCGCACGTGACTGCGATCGATACAGGCTTTGGCCAAATCGACATGAAGCTGCGCAACGACCCGCGCGTCGGCCTGATGGAGCGCACCAACGCGCGCCTGCTCAAGGCTGGATCGCTCGAGACAGTCGACCAAGACGCAGAAAAAAACTCTACTTGTAGTCGATGTCGCCTTTATCTCGGCGACGCTCGTGCTTCCTGCCGTGCTGGCCGCGGCGCCATCGCTCATTGAAGCGGTGATTCTGGTTAAACCGCAGTTCGAGGCCGGACGTGAGCACGTCGGCAAAGGGGGCATTGTCCGCGATCCCGACGCGCACCAACTGGCGATTGATAAAGTCGCTGCCTGCGTTCGCTCGCTCGGCTGGACAGTCGTCGAAACCATTCCATCGCCGATTACCGGAGCAGAAGGCAATCGGGAGTTCCTGTTGTATGCGCGGCGGACTTGAAAGCGGCGGACGCGAAGCCCGGCCTTCTAATGCACCAGTGCGGTCAATGGCCGCGATCGGCAGTGAGAAAACCAGCGAATCCCGTTGATCTCAAACATGCGTCCCGCATTGAGTGCAAAATGGAGCCCCATCCGCTAATTTCGCGCCGCAGTTCTTGCAGATGCCAGAGTTGAGTTCGCTCGTGAATGATTGCGGTGGCGCAACGATGTTCGCCGGCACGAAGCCCGCATTTCCTGCATACATCATCGCTCCCTGCTCGGGAAACTTCGGATTGGGCCCGTACTGGTTCACTCCGGGCTGGCTGTCCTGGCAAAAGAGGACGATCTGAATAATTCCGCAGATGAATCCCACGACGGGGACAATGCCGAGCACGCAGAGCAACAAGAGCATCCAGCCGCTCTTTCCGATGTCGTGGAACCGGCGCGTCGCGACGGAAATGCTGGGAATAAGGGCCGCCAATGCGTAGATAAACATCGGAATAAACAGAAAGGGCCCGGTGTCCCGCGAAAGCACCATTCCCGCCACTGCGAGCCCCGAGAGCAACATGATCGCAATCACATTGACCAGCGTAAACATCCAATATTCCTTGCGCCTCGCGCGGCCATCGAATTCGGCGTACTTTTTCCAGACCATCAAATACCATTCCATCGCACACTTCCTCTCTTCGCTGATTCTTGAACCCAACTGCCCAGGCGCGCCGGAAGCAGCATCAGCCCGCTGTCACAGACAACGATTAGGTTCCACATTTTGGGGTCGAAACAATATATCTACCGCAGCCCCCTAAAGTCAGCAAGTTTTCTCGGCAAGAGTTCCGACGTGGAGAGCGCTTTTGGCCTCGGTGCAGGCGGTCCATTAGACTTGTAACTCATGACCACGGTCGCCATCGTTTGCAAGCCGAACAGGGAAGAGCTCAAGCGGCTATTGCCGGACCTTGTCGAATGGCTGCGCAAACACGACTACGACGTAGTACTGGACCGCGAAGGCGCGACTTATACCGACGTTGCGCCGAACCTGAATCGCGCTGAGCTGCCGTCACGCTCGCCGGAGCTGGTGATCGTGCTGGGCGGCGATGGCACTTTGCTTGCCGCCGCGCGTATCTTCGCCACCGTCGGCACGCCCCTTCTCAGCGTCAATCTTGGGTTCCTCGGATTCCTTACGGAAGTGCGGCTCGCCGATCTCTACGCGACTCTCGAGAACTGGTGCAGCGGCTGCCACACCCTCGATGAGCGCGCCATGCTGCATGCCGTGCTTTGGCGTAAAGGGTCTGAGCACTCGAGCTATGAGGCGCTGAACGAAATTGTGGTTTCAAAAGGCAACATTGCTCGCATGGGCGAGTTTGCCGTGGAGCTTGACGGCAGGAGCGTGGCCCGATTCCGCGCCGATGGCGTCATTGTGTCCACTCCCACGGGCTCAACTGCTTATACGCTGGCCGCCAACGGCCCCATCCTAACGCCCGATGTTGACGCCATGGTGGTCACTCCCATTTGTCCCCACCTGCTTACGCTCAGGCCCATAGTTGTGCCTGGCAGCGCGTTGCTTAACGTTCGCGTCGAAGGCGTTCCCGATGTCGCGCTTCTCACGATCGACGGGCAGCAGGGTGTGGAACTTCTTCGAGGTGATGAAGTGCGATGCTGCCGCTCCACACATACGGTGAAGCTCGTCCGCCTCGGCGATGGCGGCTTCTTTGACGTACTGCGCAGCAAGCTGAGTTGGGGTGAGCTATAGAAGCGCGGTGTCGGGGAGTCGCGCTCTTATTGCGTCAGCGCGGCAAGCAACACCTGCGCTTTGGCGGCAAGGTTATGCGCGCCGTCCACGTCGCCTGACGCGAGTGCCATCCGGGCCTGTTTCAGGAACTCGCGAATCTGGTCAGCGGTCTTCTGGTCTGAGTCATTCAGAGTGCGATTGATGCCGTTGAGCCCACGCTCGATCGACGCGATTGAGGCTTCTGTCTGCTGCCGATAATTCCCAGGGTCGCCGGAAGAAAGCGGGCCGATAATGGCGCTAACCTCGGGGGTTTGGTTTCCGGTCACTTCCGGAGCGATTTCGATCTCCGAAGGCTTCCGGTGGCGTCTTAGCGGCTTCTCAGTCTCGTCGTGGACTCTCAAGTTAACGAGAGGCCTGCCGGGGATCAACCTCAATCCAGGCGGCAACTCGGTAGAGGCCAGTTCCATCGGCTGGTTATGGGGGATCGGCGGCGCCATGATGAGCTGGGGCGGCTGGTTTTTGTGAAAGGGGGTGTGAATGCAGCCGGTAAGCAATAACGGCAGCAGCCACGCAGCGCACCTGGCAGGTGACTTCATTTCCCCATCCCCTTTGTGTCTTCGACCACCGCCGGCTGAAGATTCCGGCGTCCCCTGTCGGCGGCGGCTAGTGGAATTCGCAGCCGAAATTCCGTGCCGCGCCTTTGCCTCGATTGTACTTCGACGCTGCCATGGTGCAATTGCAGAATCCGATAGGTCATCGCCAGCCCGATGCCGCTGCCCCCGATCTTGGTGGTGAAGTACAGATCGAATATCTTGTCGAGGATTTCTTCGGGAATTCCTATGCCTTGGTCGGCGATCCGCAACAAAGCAGAAGACGCCGGTAAATGTAGACCTGCGCCGGCCGTTCCATTCGCCTTTGCCCCCTGAGTCTGGCTCTCGGCCTGATTGCTGTCGAGCTCGAGAGTCACCTCCAGCAGGCCGCCGGTCGGCATGGCCTGCGCGCCGTTCTGGATCACGTTCAACACCGCCTGCTTCAGCAGGTCGGCGTCCACATTGGCGATGAGGGGCTCGGCAGGTATGCGGCTAATCAGGGTCACGCGGCGCATCGTCAGCTCGTCTGACGCCAATGCCAGCACGTCTCCGATTATGGGGCGAAGGTCCTGCTCGCGCAGTTGCACTTCCACCGGGCGGGCGAAGTCCACCAGCGTCTGCACCACGCGGTCCAGACGCCGTATCTCAACGTCAATCACGTCAAGATGCCTGAGTGCCGGCCCGTCCGAGGCGCCCAGCTTCGATTTCAGAAGTTCCAGATGTACCACGATCGCATTGATGGGATTCTTGACCTCGTGGCCCACGCCCGAGGTAAGCCGTCCGATGGCCGCCATGCGGCGCGAAAGCTCCAGCTCCGACTCAATCTCCGCAGCCGACTCCAGATCGTGCAGCATCACCAGTGCTCCCAGCCCCTGCTGAGTTTCCGCGTCGCTGATAAACTCCACCGAAGCCTGGATGCGCCTGCCGCCTTCGGTGCGAATCTCCTCCTTCTGCATATTCCTGCGGCCCTCGATCGCCTTGCGCAAAGCGCGGCTCAGCACTTTCGAGTCGTCGAGGAATTCGCTGGCATGAAGCCCCAGAATGTTCTCGCGATCGATCTGCAGGAATCGCCTTGCCGCCTCCGAAACCAGCACCGCCCTGGTGTCCTCAGTGAAAAGCATGATTCCGTCCTGCAGATTGCCCAGAATCTGGTCGAGATTCTCGCGCAACGCGGAATAAACTTCCTCCACGTTGCGCATGCGCTGCCCAATCTTCTCGATCTTGGTGGAGACCTGCGCTGCCACGTCCTGTCTTCCGGCGCGCTTCTCTTCAACCGGCGTTCCGCCGGACGCGGTCAGCCGGTCGAGCTGGCGGCTGATCTCTGTCATAGGCCGCAGCGCGAGGTTGCTCAGCGAAAAGGCTGCCAGCAGCGCAGCGATCAACGCGAAGCTCATCAGCCAGAGCGCTTTGCGCAGCAGCGGATCGTACACTGCGCGCAACAGCGAAGTATGGACACCTACATGAACCGAAGCGAAGAGTTTGCCATTATTTTGGATCGGCGCAACGACATCCAGCACCCTGGGCTTGCCGAAGACCTGCATCATCGTGAGTAGCGGCCCGGCCTTGCGCAACTCGTCGTAGTCGGGGCGCACGGGCAGCGGCTTGCCCTGATTGTCAGGATCGGTGCTCAATAGCACTACGCCCTGGCTGTCGCCGATATTTACGTCGTATACCGTCGGCGAATAGCGAATCACAGAGACCATTGTTGCCTGCAAGGCCGGATCGTTTTGTACGGCCTCGGCTACCAGCGCGCGCAGCTCGCCGGGGTTGGTCGGATCCACCGTGCGATCCTTCAGGCCTGTCTCCAGCGCATTCTGCAGCGCGTACCGAACCTGTTCGGCAATCATCTGGCTGGTTTCGTAGGTCTCGAGGACTGCCGCTTTTACGAGCTGGTGCACATACACGAGCGAAACCACTCCGGCGATCAGGAACACCAGAGCCGTAATGGCGAGCACGAGTTTGGTTTTCAGGCGCATCGCTTAAAACACCTGGCAGCTGACCGGCTTTGAGCACCTTGGCATGCAGATTAGACGCGGTTGTCTGCGATTATTTCTTTCGACGTGGATTTGTGCGCGAAGGGGACAAATCTTGCAACCATTGCATTGGATTTCCAACCCTCTCAGCTCTTTACTTCCTGCTGTTCCCGCCCGTATTCCTTGAGCTTGTTGTGCAGAGTCTTCAGGCTCACGCCCAGGATCTCCGCCGCGCGCGTCTTGTTTTGTCCTGTTACTTCCAGGGTGCGCAGAATCAGCAGCCGCTCCGCCTCATTCACAGTCGCCCCTACGCGCACGGTCACTGAGCTGGGGTCTGATGGAGTCGCGGCCGCGGCCTGATCCTTGCCGAAACCGAGCGGCAGGTGTCCGACATCGAGCGGCGCGCCATCGGGGCAAAGAATCACGGCGCGTTCGATGGTATTGCGCAGCTCGCGCGCGTTGCCCGGCCAACTGTAGGCCATCAGCCGATCCAGCATGGACGGCGCGATGCCTGACACTTTGCGGCCGTGCTTCTGGTTCATTTCACTCACCATGGTCTCAACCATCGGCGGCAAATCCTCCAGATGATCGCGCAGCGGCGGCATGACGATGTTGAAGACGTTGAGCCGGTAGTAGAGGTCGGCGCGCAAATGACCCTCGGCGACGGCTCGCTGCGGATTGCGATTCATCGCTGCCAGCACGCGGACGTCCGTATCCATTTCGTTGCGCGCGCCCAGCCGCCGGAACTTTCTCTCCTCCAGAACGCGCAGCAGCTTGGCTTGCGTCCCGGACGGCATCTCGCTGATCTCGTCCAGAAGCAGCGTTCCACCCGCCGCGAGCTCGAAGCAGCCTGCCCTGCGCTCAATCGCTCCCGTGAAGGAGCCTTTCTCGTGCCCGAAAATTTCGCTTTCGATCAACGTCTCAGGAATCGCCGCGCAGTTCACTGCGACAAAGGGCCGCCCCTTGCGCCGGCTCAGGTCGTGCAGCGTGCGCGCCACCAGTTCCTTTCCCGTACCGCTTTCGCCAGTGATCAGGATTGGCACGTTCGACGGAGCAACCTGCTCAATCAGCGTGAAAATCTCACGCATGGCCTTTGAGCTGCCCACCAACTGGCCCAGCACGCCCGACTCGCGCAGCCGCCGCCGCGCCACTTCGAGCTCGATCGTCGTTTCGCGCTGCTTTGTCGCATTGCTAAGGATCGTCTTGAGCCGCGTCGCATCCACCGGCTTTGGCAAAAAGTCGTATGCGCCCAGTTTCATTGCGTCCACGGCCAGCTGGATTGAGCCCATGGCTGTCAGTACGACCACCGCCATGTTGGAGCTAAGGCCCTCAGCGCCTTCGGCCAGCTTGGCCAACAGACCCATGCCGTCAAGCCGGGGCATTTTCAGGTCCGTCACCACAATGGCCGGGTCCCATGCCAGCGTCTTCTCCCACGCCTCCACGCCGTCGCGGGCAGTCTCGGTGCTGTATCCCCAACCGGAGATCAGCTCCGCCAGCCCAGCCAGCGCGTTCGGCTCATCCTCGGCAATCAAAACCTTTACGATGTTCTCCATAGGGGTACCCGTAATAGCTTACCTTTTCGCAGTCCCATCGGGCCACGAGGCTGCCCATTTGCGGCAATTCGAGCGAAGCGGACAGCGTGAAGGTCTATATTCTTGATTTGAGGGCGAAATCTATTTTAGGCGAGTGATCTCATGTCTCGGTTCAGGTTGCCATTCCGCGCGGGCGATGGTGGAGATGAAGACCGTTCGCTGCGCTGTACTCGCGAGATGCTGATCTGCTCCATTCACATTCACGCAGCAAGTGCCATTCACATTGACGCGACAGGCGGCGTCCGTTAGTATCAATCGGCACACGATGAATCCCGACCCACTTATTGGCCAATCACTTCTCCACTACACCATTCTTCGCCAACTTGGATCGGGCGGGATGGGCGTGGTGTACGAGGCCCAGGATGCGCAACTGGACCGCCATGTAGCGCTCAAGTTTCTTCCGCCGGAGATGGCCAGGGACAGCCAGTTGCTGGAGCGTTTTCAGCGCGAGGCGCGCGCTGCATCATCACTGAATCACCCGAATATCTGCACGATCCACGCCATTGAGCGTCACGAGCTGCAATATTTCATCGTGATGGAGCTGCTGGAAGGGCAGACCCTCGCGGCGAAAATGACGGGGCGGCCGATGGACGCGGAAACGATGCTGCCGCTGGCGATCCAGATGGCCGATGCGCTGGAATCGGCCCATGCCAAGGGCATCGTGCACCGGGATATCAAGCCGGCGAATTTGTTTCTGACGGAGCGCGGGCAGCTGAAGATTCTGGACTTCGGGCTGGCCAAGTTCGCGCAGAGCCATATGGCTCAGAATGCAGACACGCAGCCCGCGGGACAGGAATTGACTTCGCCGGGCTCGGCGGTGGGTACCATTTCCTATATGTCTCCGGAACAGGCTCGCGGGCAACTCGTGGATACCCGCACCGACCTTTTTTCGGCGGGCACGGTCCTCTACCAGATGGCGACAGGCGACCTACCATTTCCGGGAGATACGACGGCGGTAATCTTCGATGCAATTTTGAACCGCGATCCCCGGCCAGCGGCCGAAGTCAACCCCGCATTGCCAGTGGAGTTTGTGCGCATCCTGGAGAAGTGCCTGGAAAAAGACCGGGCGATGCGCTGCCAGACAGCGTCGGAACTGAAAACGGACCTGAACCGGATGAAACGCGACCTGGAGTCGAGCAGGAATCGCACCAAGGCGAAGACGGATTCAGATCCCGGCGCACACAAGCAGGGAAAATCGGTCGCCGTACTCTTCTTCGAGAATTTGAGCGGCGCCAAGGAAGACGAGTACCTGCGCGACGGCATCACGGAAGACGTAATTACGGAGCTGTCGAAGATTCGCGGATTGAACATTTTTTCGCGCCCCACAGTGCTGGCCTTCCGGGACCAGTCGGTGACGCCGCAGCAGGTGGGACAGAAGCTGGGCGCCGCGTATGTATTAACAGGCACGCTGCGCCGTTCAGGCGCGCGGCTGCGCATCAACGCGCAGCTGGTGGATGCGCGGACGGATTTTCCATTGTGGTCGGAGCGCTTCGACCGCGAGATGAAAGACGTTTTCGAAGTGCAGGACGAGATGGCGCGCAAGATCGCCGAAGCGCTGCGAGTAACGCTTTCGCCGGAGGAGCTTGAGGCCCTGGCGGTGAAGCCAACGGAGAATTTGCAGGCCTACGACCTCTACCTGCGCGGCAAACGCTACGCGAGGCGGCAGACGCGGCAGGACCTGGAGTTCGCGTTGCAGATGTTCGAGAACGGCGTCGCCATCGACCCCAACTTCGCGCTGGCATACGCCGCCTGCGCCAACGCCTGCGCGATGTTTTACTGCAACTACAGCCGCGATGAGGTGTGGGTGGAACGCGCGCGCGAAGCTTCAGGCAAGGCTGTGGCCCTGCGCTGGGACCTGCCCGAAGTGCAGGTGAGCCAGGCGTGGGTGCTCTATGCCGCCGCACTGCACGACGAAGCCGTGCGCATGGTAAAGAAGGCCATCGAGCGCAAGCGCGACTGCGAGGGAGCGTATTACCTGCTGTGCCGCGCCCTGTTTGCCGCGGGGCGCTACCAGGAAGTGCTGGACGTGGCCGAGACCGCCATCGAGGCCAGCGGCGAGGACTACAACGTCTACGTGCCGATCGTGAACTCCATGGGCGCTCTGGGCAAGACAGAAGGCGAGCGCAACATGCTCCAGCGCCGGACTGGGGCTTTTGAAAACCACCTGAAACAGGTGCCGGAGGACGCGCGGGCCCGCATTCTGCTGGGCAACGACTACGCCCGCCTGGGAAGGACCGACGACGCCCTGCGCGAATTGAACCTGGCCGTAACCCTGCGCGCCAACGAGGCATCCATTCTGTACAACGCGTGCTGCCTGTACTGCGCTCTGGATAGAAAAACGGAGGCTATGGACGTGCTGCGCAAGGCATGGGATGCCGGATTTCGCGACGCGGTGTGGGCGCGCCGCGATCCGGACCTGGTGATCCTCCACGGCGAACCGGAGTTCAACCGCCTGTATCCGGAGCCCGCGGCTTAGGCGATGGCAATTTCAGTTGTTGACCGTTCAAAGATTCAGCCTTCTCCACATTGATGCCCACTGCGACGTTCTATACTGACTGGCACAAGATGAATCCAGACCCACTTATCGGCAAGTCAATCCTGAACTACACCATTCTTCGCAAGCTCGGCTCGGGCGGCATGGGCGTCGTGTACGAGGCCCAGGACGCGCAGCTGAACCGGCACGTGGCCGTCAAGTTTCTTCCGCCGGAGATGGCCAGAGACAGCCAGGTGCTGGAGCGCTTTCAACGCGAGGCGCGAGCAGCCTCGTCGCTGAATCATCCGAATATCTGCACCATCCACACCATTGAGCAACACGAGCTGCAGCATTTCATTGTGATGGAGCTACTGGAAGGGCAGACGCTGGCGGAGAGGTTGAGAGGGCAGCCGATGGACGTGGCGACGATCCTGCCGCTGGCAATCCAGATGGCCGATGCGCTGGAGTCGGCCCATGCCAAGGGAATCGTGCACCGCGACATCAAGCCGGCGAATCTGTTTCTGACGGAACGCGGGCCGTTGAAGATTCTGGACTTCGGTCTGGCGAAGATTACGCAGGGCCAGACGACGCAGGCGGCGGACGGGGGCAGGACACTAGCAAGCGACGAGCTTACCTCGCCCGGCTCAGCGGTGGGCACCATCTCCTATATGTCGCCGGAGCAGGCTCGCGGACAACTGGTGGACGCGCGCACCGACCTCTTTTCAACGGGCACGGTGCTCTACCAGATGGCTACGGGCTGTCTGCCCTTTCCGGGAGACACATCGGCAGTGATCTTCGACGCCATTCTGAACCGCGAACCGCAACCGGCCGCAGAGGTCAATCCGGCGTTGTCGCTGGAGTTTGTACGCATTCTTGAGAAGTGCCTGGAAAAAGACCGGACGCTTCGCTGCCAGACGGCAACGGATCTGAAAACCGACCTGAACCGGATGAAGCGCAACCTCGAGTCGGACAGGAACCGCACGAAAGCGAAGACCGATTCGGATTCCGGCTCACACAAGCAGCAGAGGAAATCGGTCGCCGTGCTCTACTTTGAGAACCTGAGCGGCTCCAAGGAAGACGAATACCTGCGCGACGGAATTACCGAAGACATCATTACGGAACTGTCCAAGATTCGCGGACTGAATGTCTTTTCACGCCCCACGGTGCTGGCCTTCCGGGACCAGCCCTTAACTCCGCTGCAGGTAGGGCAGAAGCTGGGCGCCGCGTGCGTGCTGACCGGCACACTGCGCCGCTCCGGCGCGCGGCTGCGCATCAGCGCGCAACTGGTGGATGCGCAAACCGATTTTCCCTTATGGTCAGAGCGCTTCGACCGCGAGATGAAGGACGTTTTCGAAGTGCAGGACGAGATGGCTCGCAAGATCGCCGAGGCGCTGCGGGTAACGCTTTCGCCGGAAGAGCTGGAAGCCATGGCGGTGAAGCCGACGGAGAACCTGCAGGCCTACGACCTCTACCTGCGCGGCAAAAGCTACGCGCGGCGGCAAACGCGGCAGGACCTGGAGTTCGCGCTGCAGATGTTCGATAACGGAGTCTCGACCGACCCGAGTTTCGCGCTGGCCTATGCCGCATCTGCGAACGCCTGCGCGATGCTTTACTACTACAGCCGCGATCAGAGGTGGCTGGAGCGCGCACGCGAAGCTTCAGGCAAGGCTGTGGCTCTGCGCTGGGACCTGCCCGAAGTGCAGGTGAGCCAGGCGTGGGTGCTCTATGCGGCCGCACTGTACGACGAAGCCGTGCGGATGGTGAAGAAGGCCATCGAGCGCAAGCGCGACTGCGAAGGAGCGTATTACCTGCTGTGCCGGGCGCTGTTTGCTGCCGGGCGCTACCAGGAGGTGCTGGACTTGGCGGAAGCAGCGATCGAGGCCAGCGGCGAGGACTACAACGTTTACGTGCCCATCACAAACTCCCTGGGCGCACTGGGCAAGAAAGAAGGCGCGCGCAATATGACGCACCGCCTGATCGCGGCGCTTGAAAACCATCTGAAGCAAGTGCCGGAAGACGCGCGGGCCCGCATTCTGCTGGGCGGGGAATACGCCCACCTGGAGCGGACGGACGACGCACTGCGCGAACTGAACATGGCCGTGACCCTGCGCGCCAATGAGGCATTGATTCTGTACAACGCGGCCTGCCTGTACTGCACTCTGAACAGAAAAGCGGAGGCCCTGGACACGCTGCGCAAGGCCTGGGGAGTCGGATATCGCGACTCGGGGTGGGCGCGCCGCGACCCGGACCTGCAGCCGCTCCACGACGATCCGGAGTTCAACAGTCTGTTTCCGGAAACTGCGGCATAGGCGACGGGCACGGTTTCGCCGCGGAGACCTTCATCTGCTTGCCGACCCTGGCCCGGAGGCCGCGAATCGAGCAGCGCATTGTGCCTTGATTTGTTGCGAGTTTAGGGGCCGTCGTTTGGGCCTTTCGGGGGCCTTTCATAACGCATCGCGGGCGCCTGGGCCGTCTATACTCTCTTTTGTCTGTTTTTCAAATTGGAGTCATTCAATGTCTTCTTCCGCAGTCGAGTTTGCGCGCCAGAACCAACCCCGATTCCTCGAGGATCTGAAGGCACTGCTGCGCATTCCCTCCATCTCCACGCTGCCCGAGCACAACGACGATTGCAGTAAGGCTGCCGCGTGGCTGCTGGCCGAGCTCAAGCGCATCGGCATGGAGCACGGGCGTCTGATCGAAACCGAAGGCCATCCGCTGATTTATGCCGACTGGCTTCATGCTGCCGGAAAGCCCACTGTTCTGGTGTACGGCCACTACGATGTGCAGCCGGCTGACCCGCTCGACGAATGGCTCTCGCCGCCATTCGAGCCCACTGAGCGAAACGGCAACATCTACGCCCGCGGCGCGGTCGACGATAAAGGCCAGGTGGTCGCGCAGGTCAAGGCTCTCGAGTCGCTGCTTCGCCGCCAACCACTCGCTGCCAATCAACGTCCGCATCCTCTTCGAGGGCGACGAAGAAGTAGGAGGGGAGGGAATTGCGGCCTACGTTGCCTCAAAACCTGCCGACCTCAAAGCCGACTTCGCGCTGGTTTCCGACACGGAGCTTTTTGCTCCCGGCCTGCCCACTCTCTGTGTTGGTGTGCGCGGCATGATCTACACCGAGATCGAGGTCCGCGGCGCCAAAACCGATCTTCACTCCGGCGTATACGGCGGTGCGGCTCCCAATCCCTTTTTCTCGCTGGCGCACATCATCGCCAAACTCAAGGACGAGAACGGCCACATCCTCATTCCCGGCTTCTTCGACGATGTCGTCTCGCCCAGCGATAAAGAGCTCGCTGCCTGGCGCAACCTGCCCTTCAACGAAGAGGAGTACCGCAAGACTGAAGTCGGCTCAAAGCAGTTGGTGGGCGAGTCCGGTTACAGCGTTCTTGAGCGCACCTGGGCGCGGCCCTCGCTCGATGTCCACGGAATTCCCGGCGGTTTCATCGGAGCAGGCGCCAAGACCGTCATCCCGGCAAAGGCGCAGGCCAAAATTTCCATGCGCCTGGTTCCCAACCAGACGCCCGCCAAGGCGTTCGCGCTGTACAAAAGCTACGTTGAAAAAATCGCTCCCGCCAGCGTTGACGTCGATGTTCGCCTCATCCACTCCGGTGACTCTTGCCTGATCCCGGTCGACAACCCCTACATTCGGGCCGCGACTCGTGCGCTGCACGAGGTCTGGGGCAAGGATACGGTCTTCATTCGCTCCGGCGGGTCGATTCCGATTGTGGGTGACCTCGACCGTCACCTGGGCCTTCACAGCGTCATGATGGGGTTCGGCTTGCCCGACGATAATCTCCACGCTCCCAACGAGAAGTTCAACCTGAAGAACTTCGAGCTTGGCATCGAATCGCTGATCCGCTTCCTGGAGGAAGTGGGGCGGTGAAAGAGGGGCAGGCAACAAGGGAGCGAGGGAGCAAGGGAGCGCGGGCGAGGACGCCCTCACGACAGTCGGCGGGACGCCGGCGCTACAGGGGAGCGAGGGAGCAAGGCGGCAATCGATCAAGTAAGCTGCGCCCAGGATGAAAGAGCGTATTGCCTCGACGGATGAAACAAACGCCAGCGGTTTTGTGCTCGCCGGCGGACAATCCAGCCGCATGGGGCGCGACAAGGCGCTTTTGCCGTTTGCCGGGCAACCGCTGATCGCGCATGCAATTTCAATCCTCCGCGAGGCTGGCCTTGAGGCTGCGATCGCTGGAGCCATCCGCAAGCGAATGGCGCGCTCGCCGCTTATGCGCCCTTCGTCGAAGATTCCCAGCCGGGCCTCGGTCCATTGGCTGGCATCTGCGCAGCATTGGCTACTGTCGCCACGCGCTATGCTGTCTTTCTGCCGGTAGATCTTCCATTGCTGCCGTCCTCGCTTATCGCTTACATGCTTCATCACGCGCAAATCACCGGTCGCGCGGTCACGATCCCCTCGGTGAATGGATTTAGCCAGACCTTTCCCGTCGTTCTCGACCGATCCGTCCTCCCCGCGCTCCAACGCGACTTGCATTCCGGACAAGGCGGCTGCTTTTCCGCCTTTCAAACTGCGGCGAGCGGCATGGGCCAGCCCATCGCGAGCGTTGGTGTTGAGCTGCTCGTTCAATCCGGGCAGATTGCGCACCCTCTCGGCTTGCCCGCCGCCCACTGGTTTCTCAACGTGAATACTCCTCAGGATCTTCACCGGGCCGAGGCACTCATAGCGCGCGTGATGCCCACGTGATCGCGTAAGCTGATTGCATGGCGTTGTTTGACCACCACAAAGAGCCGAGCCCGGCGTTGCCTTCCGATACGGATATCGAAGCCGAACTTAATGTGCTCACAGGGACCGAGGACAGCGCGCCTCACGCTGTTCCCGCGCACGCGGCAGATCCGTCGCAGCCGATCATTGTGTTCGACAATGTCTCCATCTCTTTCGACGGTCGCTCGGTGCTCGAGAACGTCAGTTTTTTCGTGCGCCGCGGCGAGACGCTGTGCATCCTCGGCCGTAGCGGCGTCGGCAAGTCAGTTTCGCTACGCATGCTCATGGGCTTCCTCAAGCCTGACTCGGGAACGATCCAGGTGGAGGGGCAGGAGATCACCACCCTCAGCGAGGAGGGCCTGCGCGCAGTTCGCAAGCGCATCACGATGGTCTTTCAGAATGGCGCCCTGTTCGATTCCATGAGCGTGCGAGAAAACGTTGCCTTTCCCCTGCGCGAAAAAGGCGGCCTTGCCGAAGACCAAGTAAATCAGATCGTCGACCGGCTGATCGACCTGGCCGGCGCGCATGATGTGGTCGATGCTTTCCCGGCCAGCCTGTCGACGGGGCGAAAGCGTGCCGTAGCCATGGCCCGTGCGCTGGCTGCGCAACCGGAGATCGTCCTGTATGACGAGCCCACTACCATGGTCGACCCCATCACTGCGCGGCGACTTGGCGATCTCATTCAGCGGCTCAAGTTCCAACTTGGATTTACCAGTATTGTGGTCACGCATGACACACGCTTTGCGCAGAAACTCGCCGACTCTGTTCTCTTTCTGCACCAGGGCCGGGCGCTATTCTTCGGTCCCCTTAGTGCCTTCCTTGAGTCGGCCGATCCGACGATCCACGAGTTCCTGAGCTTGGATGCCTATGTATTACCGTCAGATTAAAAGAGTTATGGACAAATTGACCGATCCCTGTAAAATAGATTTACCGGACAGCGCCATGCTCCGGTAACCAGTTCGTTGCACTCGCCCGTAATCTGTAAGCTCTATGATTCTCTTGCTAACTGTTCCCTATTTGGGCCAAGCTGGAGTCAAGCGATTGCAAATTTCACGGCGTCGAATTCGATGGGAAAGGCAACTCCCAGAGATTCCCTCGGTTCTAAATAGAAGAGATATCAATCGCTATCTTGATATCGCTGCACCGTATTCCTTAAAGAGCTCTCATTTTCACAATCCGGGCCTAACATCCAAGCCAATGTTTACTCGGACCAGTGTTTCTTCGCATCCGATTGCCGCCGGACAAAGTCGCAGGGGCGGCTTTGCGGTGGCGCCGAGCAGCTTCGTGTGGTTCACCGCGTCGTCGAATTCAGGATCGGGCACTTCGGGATCGAGCACTTTAGGAAGTTTGAGGTCTGCATAGCCCTTATGGCGAGTTCTGATTTCTGGCAAAAGCTGCAATCGTCCCTGGCCGCCTCAGCGGAGTGGGATGCCGAAGTTGCCGGTCACTCCGCGCGGAGCTCGCGGGGCACGGCCAAATTGTGGATGGTGATGGACGCGGTCACGGTTTTCCTGGCAGCCATGGCGGCTACGCTGTATCGGTTCCGGGCCAATCCTGTGGTAGGCGCTCGATACTTTTTTGAGGGCAATCTGTTTCACGGCCTGTCTGTGTGGATTTTGCTGGCTCTCTTGTGCGGCTTCACCTGCGCGCTGATTGTTACCAGCCGGCGTCTGCATCTCTATACGCCGATGCACATGACCAACTTCCTCCACGAGCAGAGAATGAGCGCCCAGGCCTGCCTGACTTCCGGGCTGTTGCTTACTGGGGCGCTTTACCTGGTCAGGGCGGGAGGTATTCCCCGCGGTATTGTTCTGGAAACTGTTGGAATGGTAGCCATCGGCCTGGGCCTGCGTCGCTTCATCTATCGCATTTTGCTCTACCGCCGTTTCGATCGCGGACTCGATACGCGCAATGTGCTCATTGTCGGCACGGGACTCGAAGCACACGCTCTACGTCAGCACCTTGAGACGATTCGCCATTTGGGCTACACGTTCAAGGGTTTTATTGAGCTGCCCGGCTGCACTCCCCATCCTGAGGTAACAGCTGATATCGTCGGCAACCTCGAAACTTTATTCCAGCACACCCGCAAGCAATTCATCGACGAAGTATTCTTCACCACCCCATGCGAGCGCGGCATGGTTCAGGGCGCTCTGGAGCAGGCGCGCGTGCACGGAGTCGATCTTCGGGTCATTCCTGATCTCTACGATGGCCTGGCCTGGAACAGTCCGATAGAGTACATTGGCCAATTTCCAACCATCCCCTTGCACAGGGGCGAGGTGCCGGAAATCGGGCTCATTTTCAAGCGCGTCTTCGACACCGTCTTTTCCCTGGTGGCGCTGCTTCTTCTATCTCCGTTTCTGCTGGCGATCGCCATTGCCGTCAAGTTCGATTCTCACGGTTCGGTCTTCTACACCTCGGAACGCATCGGCAAGAAAGGCGTCGTATTCCCCTGCATCAAGTTCCGCACCATGGTTCGCGATGCCGACGTGCGCCGCGCAGAGATCATGCACATGAACGAACGCGACGATGTGCTCTTCAAGGTCTCCAATGACCCCCGCGTCACACGGCTGGGCCGCTTACTGCGCAAGTATTCGCTTGACGAGTTGCCGCAGTTCATCAATGTTCTACGCGGCGAGATGAGCATTGTGGGCCCGCGGCCACCATTGGCCGGCGAGGTGCTGAACTACGATCTTGACCATCTGCGCCGACTCGACGTGACTCCAGGCATTACGGGCCTATGGCAGGTGCAAGGCCGCCAGGACCCATCCTTCGCGAGCTATGTCTCGCTCGACGTAACTTACATTGACAATTGGAGCATCTGGCTGGACTTCAAAATTATTCTGCGCACCATCGCCGTGGTCTTTTCCGGCACCGGCACCTAGAGCCTGTTATTAACTTTCCCGCGGGCGGCGCTGGGAGCCAATTTTTCTCAGTTCGAGGAGCGAGGAGCGACGGAATATGGAGTATCTTCGAGCGACGAGCGACGACGAAATGGGGAAAATTGGCCCCAGCCCTTCGGGTTGCGTCGCAAATTAGGCCATACTTCGTTGTCGTCCTCGACTGTGGACCCGCCACAGCCTTCGAACTCCGCCTCGTCTGGCCCGATTTTCGTCCGCAACGCTGCCTCGCGCGAAAGTTAATAACAGGCTCTAGCGCGCCCGCAAATGCCGGCACAACCTAGTTCAGGCCTATGGCCGGCTTGACTTCAACATTCTGCAATTCGAGAGCGGATTCTACCGGCTTCTTCATTTCGGGCGGCTGACCTTGAGAGGCTGCCTGCTGCTCACGCTCCATGCGCGGTTCAGTATTTCTCCGCACGCGAAGATTGTTGATCGCATACTCAATGTATGGCGACTTGAGCACAGGATCCTTGCCGAGAAAACGGCATGTCGCGGTTACCTGCTCAACAATGAAGGTGGGTTGGAACCCGGCCAGCTCCAGCTCTTTTTCTTTGGTGATCAAGTACACCATGAAATCGAAGATTTCATCGCTGAGCTCCAGCATGTGCCGCGCGCATTCCATCTTGAAGATGCGGTGGAACTGTTCCAGGCCAGGCGGTCCCACTTCGATTTTGTAGGGGAGCCGGCGCAGGAAAGCCGGATCCATTAGGTCTTCAGGATTCAGGTTGGTGGCGAAGATCACGATCTCTTCAAAGGGAATGCTGAAGCTGGCGCCGGAGCGCAGCTTTAAATAGTCGATCCGGCTCTCCATTGGGACGATCCATCGGTTCAGGAGGTCCCTGGGGCTGACGAATTGGCGGCCAAAGTCATCGATGAGGAAGCATCCGCCCAGCGCCTTCATGTGCAATGGCGCTTCATAGTAGTGGCCCTTCTCGTCGTAGCGCAGGTCAAGCATGTCCAAGGTCAGCTCGCCACCGGCCACGACAAACGGCCTGCGGCATGTGACCCAGCGCCGGTCGTGCGTCTCGCGTTTGAAGCTCGAGAAATCGACCTCCTCATCTTTTTTCGGCTGAGAAGTCACCGGTACATGCAGGCGCGGATCGAAGAAGCGGATAATCTGGCCCTCTACGGAGATGGCGTAGGGCACGTGAATCACGTCTTGAAAGACGCTGGCAAAACTCAGCGCCACTGAGGTCTTGCCGTTTCCCGGGGGGCCGTAAAGCAGAATCGCTCGGCCGGAGTTTAACGCCGGCCCAGCTTGCTCCACGATGGTTTCGTCGATCGTCAGTTTCTCGATTGCTTTGTGAACCTGCTCCAGCGTCACGCGCTCGTTGGTTGGCTTCTGCATGTTCACCCGGTCGATGAACTGAGCCAGCGTTACCGGCGCCGGGCCTAGGTATCCTGACCGCTGCATCGCCTCGAGGGTCCATCGTTTGCCCTCATCGGTCATCGCGTAGCGCATGTCCAGCACACTGTCAGAGCTCATTGCGCCGAGGGTATAGATCAGTTGTCGCTCAATGGCGATCTTCGCCAGGTCCATCACAATGTGCTGAGGAAGCTTGATTGCATCCGCAATCTGCCCGATCTTCTCCATTCGCCCGGCAAAAACCAGCTTCATGAACAGGGCGAGCAAATCGGTGTCATCGATGCCGGTAGCTTCAATGCTTTCGGGTTCCTGCGGGACGCGGTGAATGAACCGCTCGATCGTTCGGGCGTCGATCACCCCCAGCGCAACCAGATTGTCGCCGAGGTTGCCCCCCTGCGACACCTGTCGCTGAAGCGCCGCGTTGACGTCGCTCTCGGTGACCAGCTTGGCACCGATCAGCAGTTCGCCTAATCTCAATCCCGGTCCGATGGCGTTCCCCCCGACAAACAAATCTGTCTCTGCAGATCTCGTCGACCGCCCCGTGCGTCCCCATTAGGGATGGGTCAAATAGTTACGATTTTGATTCTAGGCGGTGACTTTCGTGCAAATGAATCCCCCGTTTGGGGGCGTTGCGACTTATCTTGTTCTTTTTAAACAACTTAGTGATTTAGATTTTTAGATCCGAAGGCGCCATCGTCGGCGATATTGCTGTTGTGCAAGGGTTTGCGTGCGTGGTGCAGATTCGGGACAAAGGCGGCTTACATTCGGAGCTTCTGCGATTTAGGGAGATCCAGCACGTCGGCGGCCTCTTGCCGCCCCTGCATTTAGACTGGATATGTGAAGATCGCACTGGCCCAGATCGATCCGACGGTCGGGGATTTCACCGGAAATCTGCAAAAGATCGTGGCCTTCAGCCGGCGGGCTGCAGATTTGGGCGCGCGCCTGACCGTCTTCTCCGAGTTGGCAATCTGTGGCTATCCCCCCGCCGACCTTCTTGAAAAACCCAGCTTTCTTGCTCGATGCCGGACGGCGGTCGACGAGCTTCGAGCCGCCACTTTCGATTTGCCTACCGCTGTCCTGGCCGGAGTTGCGCTGCCGGCTGGCGGCGCGGACGGCAAACCCGCCTTCAACGCTGCCGTCCTGATCGACCACGGGAACGTGCTGCTGGAACAGCACAAATGCCTACTGCCGTTTTATGACGTTTTCGATGAGCAGCGCTACTTTTCGCCCTCCGGGCCGCAAAAGGTCATCGACTTTGAAGGAACACGCATCGCCGTCACAATCTGCGAGGATGCGTGGAACGACAAGAGTTTCTGGCCGCGCCCGCTTTACGCCATCGATCCCGTGAAAGAGCTCATGCGCCAGAATCCGGCGCTGCACATCAACCTTTCATCTTCGCCTTACTGGCACCATAAGCGCACCATTCGGCGCGAGATGCTCGCTGCCATCGCCCGGCGAGACGCCATCCCGGTGCTGATGTCGAACCAGGTCGGCGGCAACGACAGCCTTGTCTTCGACGGCTCCTCGCTGGCGCTGAATGCGCGCGGAGAGCTGATCGCGCAGGCCGCGTCGTTCGAGGAAGACCTGATTGTCGTCGATCCCTTCAACGCGTCGCCTGTGCCGCTACCCGATGACGACGAGACTGAGGCCGCCTATCGCGCGCTGGTGCTGGGCACTCGCGATTACGTGCGCAAGTGCGGCTTCCGCAAAGTCCTTATCGCCCTTAGCGGCGGCATTGACTCGGCGTTGGTTGCGGCTATCGCCGCTGACGCACTCGGCGCGGAAAACGTGACCTGCATCGGCATGCCCAGTCCGTATTCGTCTTCTGGGTCCATTGACGACAGCCGGAAGTTGGCCGCGAATCTCGGCATCCGCTTTGAAACCATCTCTATCAACGAGCTGTTCGCCGATTTCAACCACGCGCTGGCCCCGCTCTTCAAGGGATTGCCGCCCGACACCACGGAAGAAAATATTCAACCGCGCATTCGCGGCACCATCCTCATGGCCCTCTCGAACAAATTCGGCGCTCTTGTGCTGACCACGGGAAATAAATCCGAAATGGCAGTGGGCTACTGCACTCTCTACGGCGACATGGTGGGCGCGCTGGCCGTCATCGGCGACCTGGTCAAGACGCGCGTTTACGCTGTCTGCCGCTGGATCAATCGGGAAAGGGAAGTGATCCCCGCGAACATCCTCGAAAAGCCGCCCTCTGCCGAGCTTCGTCCGGGCCAGATGGACACCGACTCGCTGCCGCCATACGAAGTGCTCGATCCAATTGTTGAAGCCTATGTCGAGCGCTACGAGACTCCGGAGTCGATCGCCGAGAAGCGCGGTTTTCCCCTTGAACTCGTCCAACAGGTGGTACGCCTGATCGAGCGCTCGGAGTACAAGCGCCAGCAGGCGGCCCCGGTGTTGAAGGTTACTTCCAAGTCATTCGGCATGGGCCGCAGATTTCCTATTGCGGTCAAAGTCGAGGTTTGACCATCGTCGCGCTATAAACTAGGGGAAAGGGAGTTTCCCATCTGTGAAGGAGAAAAGCTTGATCCGTCCGTCCTACCGTTTGCTCAGCGCCGTCGCGCTGATTGCCTTATTCATTCCCGCACTCGAAGCCGTCGCGCAGCAGCACGTGCCGCCCGCGCCCGATAACGCTGCTGCCGAGCCCTCCGCGCCGGCACCGCAGCAACCGGATTCCTCACAGGCGGGGCAGCAACCTCAGGCTGCGCCCTCCGCGCCGGCTCCGTCTGGGCCGCCGGCGTTTCCCAAGCCCGATCCGGCCAACTTCACCGCTGCCGCTCCCACAAAGGAAGAGATCAACGGCTTCCTTCAGGACACTTGGGGCTACGACGCTGACCGCATGTGGCAGGTACAGGCCATTCTCAAGACTCCAGCCGACGGCGTCAGCAAGGTCATCGTTCTGGTTGGCGACAAGACCGGCAAGCAGAAGCCGCAGGTCCTCGCCTTCTACTATCTTCCTGATGGCAAGCACATCATTAGTGGTGACGACGTCATCACCTTCGGCGCGAATCCCTTCGCCGACGCTCGCCAGCAGTTGCAGCAGCACGCCGAAGGTCCCTACCGCGGCGCCGCGCCCAAGGATCTGGAATTGGTCGAGTTTGCCGACTTCCAATGCCCGCATTGCAAGGAAGCAGAGGCCAACATGGACAAGCTGGTCACGGATTATCCCAAGGCGCGCATCGTCTTTGAGAACTTTCCCATTCCGACGATCCATCCGCAATCCGTGCTCGCGGCCGAATATGGCGTATGCGTGACAAAGTTGGGAGGTAGCTCAGCTTTCTTCCAGTTTGCAGCCGCAGTTTTTGACGGTCAGGATGGCCTTGCGACGGCCGACGGCGCCGCGCTCACGCTCAATAGCGCGACCGCGAAAGCGGGACTCGATCCTGCCAAGGTCGCAGCCTGCGCCGCCACACCTGAGGTGAAAGCCAACGTAGACGCCTCCATTCAACTAGGGAAGGATCTGGGCGTCGCCGAGGTTCCTACACTCATGGTTAACGGCCGCCCGGTTGCCGCCACCGCACCCTACGATCTGCTGAAAAAGATCATCGACTATCAGGTCAAGATCGACGGCCTAAATTAGTAGCCGTGCAAAAAGGCCCGGGTTCCTCGCGCCGGTTGGCGTCGGGGAGTCCGGGCTTTTTGGCGTTTGCGCAGCTTATTTTCCGGCGGTCAACGTGCCCAGAGCGCAAGTGGCGCTCGTCGGAGTCAGAACCGGATTGCCGTCGCCATCCATAGCCGTCATCAGCTTGCCATTAATCGTGGCTGTGCCCGCGCCGGTCAAAGTGCCGTTGGACTGAAGCGTCAGGCTGAATGGCGTGCCTCCGTTCTTCACGGCGATGGTTGCCGTGCCCGCCTGATTGCTCACGTCGTACTGCACCGACACGTGAGCCTGCGCGCAGTCAATCACAGCGCCCGCGTCTTGAAACTGAATCTTCAGTCCTCCGCCGCTGGTAAATGTGCCGGCCATGCGCGGTCCGGGAGCGAGAAGAAACTGCTTAGGTGCTGAGCCATCGGTGTCCCCACCGAAGAGCGAGCCCATCATGCTGATGACGCCAGAGAGGTCGGCGATCATTCCCTGGTCGGGAGCCGTCGCCGGGCCCGGCGTGAGAGTGCCGATTTTGCAGCTCTCCGTATCGGGACCGTATTGCGGAGTGCGCGTGCTGGCTCCGGTCTTGAGATTTGTTTCGACGAAATAGCCGGTGATTTTTTGTCCCGTAATTTGCTGGACCGCCGGAGCAGCAATCTTTCCGCTCACGCCCAGCGTCACAAGCAGCGGCTGCGGCTGATTGTCGATTTTGATCTGATACTGGCGCCCGGACGGTTGGATTACATAGTTGTGGCCGCCCTGCACCATCAGCCCACAGCCGCCGATGTCGACGCTGCCGTCGCTGAATGTGAAGTGCAGTCCGCTGGCGGCGTTGTAAGCGCCGAACATAATCAAGCGGCCGCTGATGCCGGGATTGGTCATCGCACTGAGGTTGACGCCGAGAAGGCTCTGCATTCCCGTGCTAAGGGCCGTGCCCATGCACTGCGTCATGCTGCCGCCCAACTCTACGCAGCGCCGTGCGGCCAATGTGCCCGGGTCCGATGTGGGCGCCAATGGCGTCTGCCCGTTCGCGGTCGTCTGCTGCTGCTGGGTTTGCGCCTGCGCTGTCAACCATATTTGATGTACTGTCGGCATCGAAAACGTACTGAATAGCGTGGTGATAAAGCCGGCCTGCGCGGGATAGGAATCCTGTGGGCTCGCCGGCGACTTTGCGAAACTGTTATACGCGTTGAAGTAATTGGTGATGATGCGGGTCTCGTCTGGCGTCAATTGATTTTGCTGGACACGCGGTCCCGCCATGGCCGCGATCATCTGGCCAAACACATGCATGGCGCTCAACTGGCGATTCGCGGTATCCTGCGCGCTTGAGCCCTTGATTTGGGCCATGATCTGGTCCACAGTGGGGAACTCTTTCAGGTACGGCGGATTGAAAGTGGTTTGCGCGGCGGCCGGAGCCGCAGGCGCTGCTGGGCTCGTGGGCGGTGGCGCGACGGTGCATCCGGCGAGCCTGCCGGTCATCTGCGACCATGCGCTGTCCATCGTCGTCACGACATTGCCGTTTTGTTTCTCGACGGTCTCGCACCACTGATCGGCGCGGTATGGCTTGCACGTTGTCACCGTGTAGGTGAGGCCATTCGCGCAAACGTAAGGTGTATTGAGCACCGGCGGCGCAGGGGACTGTGCCGCAGCCGCGGTCGCGAGCAGGACCACAAAAGCCGCAAGGGCAGCGGAGGCCCGCATCGCAACGCCTGGCTCGCAAAATCGTTCGTTCAATGCACTTTGGAATCCCATTGATCGCGCGGCTTTGATAGCGTACATCGATTTCCTCCAATGAGGCCTGCATCTCGCGCAGGCACTCAATTCGTTTGGCGCGCCAAACCCGCGCCGATGGCAGGAAACAGCACCTGTTCCAATTCTCAGGAATGCGGTTGAACGAGCCGGCAGGGGGGCCGGCTATTGGGGGGCCGATGCGCTATATTAGCAACCCGCGGCCTTTCTGAAAAGACGGCTGTCAATGAGCTTAAAGTTTCAACGGCAGATTGAAATTAGCATGAATAGGCGGCGACCAAAAGCCAGCAGGATCGAAACGCGCGACTACTGCATAGCCCGCTCTACACGCATCATTGCAGTATGTCCGGCCGCTTGCGTCCCGCGGATGACGTGTGGCGTCATCACGATTACGAGCGTCGCGTAATTCTTCTGCAAATCCTTGCCGGTCAGATCGTTCAGCCCGGGAATCTCGCTGATTCCCGGTGTTCCGCTGATGGCAAGGCTTTGCGACTTGTCCAACTCCGTTGCCACGACCGTTGCCTCGCCCTGTCGTAATGTCACCATCCCGTTGTACGCCCGGTTATCGAGCACGGGATTCCCATTGATCAAAGTTCCCGACAGCGCATCGAGCTTTAAATCGATGTTGAGCGCAACGTCGCCGTCGCGCAGCACCTTGGGCGTCACCTTTAGATTCAGCCCGAGATCTTGATATTGCACCATCGGTACGTTCGGCACGGAAGAAGTGAGCGATGAAAGTAGCGACGACAGGCTGCTCGAAGCGCCCGCCCCCGTCAATCCTGCAATGTTCGGAATGTTGGGCGAAAGGCTGGAGTATGAAGACGTCTGAATGGGATACCGTTCGCCCTCTTTGATGGTTTCATCCTGTCCGTCTTCCATGCGCAGCTCAATCTGGTCGAGTTCCCGCGAATCGGATGTATTCAGGCTCAGGTGGAATGTTGTTGCGCCGGGCACGAGAGCCGATTCCGTGAGGCCGCCGCCGAACAGCGCAAAGCCGCTCGAAAGCAGCGGGCTCGAAACCTGGCCGGAAGCGATGAGAATGCCGAGGATTGCCAAAGGATTGTCGCTCGACGCCAGACCGGACGAGATAATCTGCTGCACCAGGGCCGCATTCTGGCTGAGCAGCGACTGCTCCTCGGCGAACACATTGAATGCGGAGAAGCTCGGCGGCGGCACCACGCCCGTGTTGCGCTCGCCCGTGTGCGCCACCTGAATTATCTGAACATCGAGCAGTACCTCGCTGCGGCCGTCGAGCAAGCCCCTCATAGTCGAGTTGAATGCGTCGAGCGTTGATACGGGCGCGCGCAGGGTCAGGCTATTTTCCGAAGTCGAAAGCTGTGTCTGTTGAATTGCAAACACGTTCTTGGCCAGCGATTGAACCTCATTCATTTCATCCGCGCTCAGGCCGGCCAGATAAACCGTCTCCATCTGCTGGGGAGTTAATTGTTCTCGTTTTTCGCGAGTATCGTCGGCCACCAGCACCTGATGGGCATCCAGCGGAACGTAGAAAGTGTGTGTCGCCAGTCCCAGTATGTATGCAGCTTCATCAAACTTCACATTGTCCAGATCCAGCCGGACCTGATTCGGCCGCACGCTGTCGTCGAGCATTGCCTTTAGCCCGTAGGCCTTGAACACCTGTTCGATGGCCTGCCGCTGGTCCGTATGCAGATGGAAGCTTTGCGGCGCAGGCGCGGCCAAAAGCGTCTCATCGCCAGCTATCGCACTCGAAGCCCTCCCGTACAAATCTCTAGGCTGGGCGCGCACCGATTCATCGGCCAATTCGTCAAGGTGCTGGCTGGCCTCAAAGTTTGTGGGGTCGAGCGCAA
Organism: uncultured Acidobacteriaceae bacterium; assembly: GCA_963773915.1. Classification (GTDB taxonomy): domain Bacteria; phylum Acidobacteriota; class Terriglobia; order Terriglobales; family Acidobacteriaceae; genus Telmatobacter. The sequence goes on along the minus strand of CAVZCY010000009.1, from coordinate 256,679 downwards.
GCGCGCTTGCGAGTGCCGCACGCGCCGCCGGCTCGTTGCCCAACAGCTTGTCCTTGGCTGCCTCTTGTATCAGCGACGTCACCTGATGGCTGCGGGCTACGAGCGCCGCCAGATGGTAGTTGTTATTTGCCGGATCGAGCTGGGCGGCCTGCTCGAAGCCTTTCATCGCCTCAAGAAACTGCCGGTTCAGGAACAGCTTGCTCGATTCCATATAAAGCTTGGCCGCGCGCCGTTGATCGCTGCTGCGCGGCTGTTTGGTTCTGACGGGAGCGGGAATTTCGTTTGCGTCCGGCGTTGCCTGACCGGACGAAGCTCCGGCGTCGCCTGGCGCGACGGTAGTTTGTGCCGGGAGGATGCCCGCTGTGACTGCCAAAATCAGCCCCGCGCCGAACAGCTTCGCCGCCCAGGTTCGCCCGCAGCCGGTTCCGGCGCGTTCCCGCGGTTCGTTCTTTGTCGGAAACATTCTCATTGAGCGCTCGGAGCCAGCGCCAGCAAATCTGCCAGCGAGGAAACGCATGCCTCTGGCTGGCAGCGCAGCAACTCGTCGAAGCTGTACCTGCCGGTGGCCACCGCGATCACGGAAAGAAAATTGGCGCGGGCCGCTTCGATGTCGCGCGGCGTATCGCCGACCACGCAGATCTGGACGCCGGTTTCCCCTGCGGGACCAGCCAGCTCCCTGGCTTTCCGCGCGGCGTGCCCGATCAGCTCCGGACGCATAGGAAAGTGGTCGCTGAATCCGCCGAAGCGAAACCACTCGCGCAGTCCGGCCTTCTCAATCTTGATCCAGCCGATTGCCTCCAGATTCCCTGACGCTACGCCCAGCAAGGCTCCGCGTTGGGCCAGGTGCCGCAGTACGTCCTCTACGCCCGGCGTCAGCTCCGGGTCCAGCTCGTGGCGGCGCTCGGCTACCGAATTCCGCATCGCCTCAAGGATGGCGTCGTAGTGCTTTTCCAGAACCTTGTCGGGGATCCCCGCCTGCCGGCAGGCCTCGCGCAAGATCGCAGTGTCCGTGCCGCCATGGATCAGAACCCCGGCCAGGGTGATCTCGAAACCCGTCACCCGTTGCACGCTCGCGGCCACCGAGTCGTAATGCACCCGGTCGCGGCTGCGCATCAGCGTCCCGTCAATGTCGAAGAGATACGCGTCCTGCTCGTCCCATACGAAATCAGGCTCGATGAAAAGGCGCGTTTTCCTTGAGGCGGGCTTCGCTCTTCTGTTGTGTTTTCTGCATGATTCGGGCGCGAGATTTCAGCCCTGGCGATAGCCCTGGCGAAACGCGCTGTATACAGGACGTTCGCTCCGTGGCGGACGCTTGAGCTCGGCGCGCACTTCGGCAAGATCCAGGCCCAGCTCAGCCATGGCGCGGCTCAGCGTGTTGCGATGCATGCCGAGTTCTTCCGCTGCCTTGCACTGGTTCCCCCGGTGCGCCACCAGCACCTCCCGCAAATATTGCCGCTTGAAATCGCGCACTGCCTCTTCATAGCGGAGGCCGCTCGAGTGCATTTGCGTAACCAGGCTTTCCAATTCTCGTTTCACTCAATCCTCTTGCCAATTACGAACAATCAGTCTAACCCGTCCCCCGGCGTTTTTGCAGCACTATTTCTCAGAACTTTTTTTAGGTGGTGCCGTGGGGGTTCAACCACTTCGGCGATTCTTGCTCCAACAGCTGCAGGCCCTTGCGCAAGCGATCGCCCAACTCTCCCGGAGTGACATTCTCGCTCATGTGGAGCGTGCTGAAGAATAGCTTCGGCAGCCTGGCTTGGCTTAACCAATCCTGGCCAGGGAAAAACGCCACCGTTACCATGATGCCGATGGTCACCAGCACCAGCCCCTGAATAAATCCCAGGATTGCGCCGGCGAGGCCATCGAGGCACCCCAGGCCTAACTTATCGGCAATCCTCCCAATCAAACTGCCAATCAGGTTCGCGAGCCCCATTACTAAAAGCGCAATGAGTAGGAACGCAACCGTGTTGGCGACAGCGTCGGCCCTGAAAATTGGCTTGAGATAACTTCCTACACGCAGGTAGTTCCATTCAGCGAGCGTCAACCCCAGGATCAGCCCTGCCAGCGAACATGCAGTGCGGAAAAAGCCCTGCGAAAGCCCGCCCAATGTCGCTGCGGCAAGCACTGCCAGGATGACCCAATCTGCCCACGTCATATTCCGTACCGCTTTCTCCCCAAGTCCCGTTCACAAACCCTAACGCATTTCTCCATAGGATGTATATCGGAGTCTCCGCGACGTGCATCGCGAAATAAAATTCCGCTTTCTTATTGGGAAATGCTCTACGTCCCCATCTCCCGCCCGGTTAAGCGCCGAAACGCTTCAAGATACTTGGCCCGAGTGCTCTCAACAACTTCTTCAGGCAACCCGGGGGCTGGCGCCTGCTTATTCCAGCGGATCGATTCCAGGTAATCGCGGACGAATTGCTTATCAAAGGATGCCTGCGCGCCTCCGGGCTTCCACGCCTTTCCGTCCCAGAAACGCGACGAATCCGGCGTCAGGACCTCATCGGCAAGGATAACCCCTTCAGAGGTCTTGCCAAACTCAAATTTTGTGTCGGCCAGGATCAGGCCGCACGATTCGGCGTGCGCCGCGGCCGTTCGGTAGATCGCAAGCGTCAGCTCTCGCAATTCCGCCGCCTGGTTGGCGCCAAGCAGCTTCTCGACGGCCGCAAATGAAATGTTCTCGTCGTGCGCGCCGTCCTGGCTCTTCGTGGCAGGCGTAAAGATCGGCTCTGGCAGCCGCGAGCCATCTTTCAAACCGCTCGGAAGCTTGATGCCGCAAACTGTTCCCGATGCCTGATACTCCTTCCATCCCGATCCCGCCAGATACCCGCGCGCCACGCACTCAACTGGGAACATATCCGCGCGCTTCACCAGCATTGAGCGCCCGTCAAGCTGGGCAATATAGGGACGGAGTACCTGCGGGTACTCGGCAACATTAGCGGTGATCACGTGGTTGGGAACCAGGTTCTTGAGCAGGTCGAACCAGAACAACGAAATCTGCGTAAGAATCTTGCCTTTGTCCGGAATCCCCGAGCCCAGCACATGATCGAAGGCGGAGATGCGGTCTGTCGCCACCAGAAGCAACGCATCATCTATCGCATACAGATCGCGCACCTTGCCGCGGCCAAGCAAAGGAATGTCGCCAAGATTGGTCGTCAGCAGTGCTGCCATTTGGATTTTTCCTCGCGGGGCTGAATTTCCGATTTTCGAGCGGCTGACGCGCTTTGTCAATTTTCCGAGCTCACGCGCCCATTTTTTCGCTATGTCCGCCACCAACTTCCGCAACTCCGCGCCGTTGCAATTGCACCGCGCGGCCACGATTCGGCCCCGGATCGGCAACCATTGTTGCCGGTCCTGTCCGATCACAAACTCCGGTGACGGCGATCACGGAAGCTCGACTCCGCATGGGAGACACTTCGATTGTCAACACGGCGCAAAGGGTAAGCAAGAACACCCTTTTTGAGCCATGCGACGCGAGGCAGTGACGGAAAGGGGAAGCCGTGGCTAGCTTCGTTTAGTGCGGGGATCACCAGTAGCCGCGTGCTACCGACCTCCAGTGCCGGCTACTGGTCCTCGTTCTTATCTTGTGCTTTGCATGATCTACAAGCGCCTCCGAGGTGACGTTTTCCTTCGGGGGCGATTTTTTGCCTGGACGACGCTGGCTCTCATGCACCAGACCGTGCTAACAGAGCCGCCGCTTTTCCGGCTCCGCTAGCCGCACTGATTCCGCGATCGTTCAATGCGGCCGGCCCGGCAGCACGAAGTGTTCCTCGCAGCGCGGCTCGTAGTTGTCGCCGGCCATAATGATAGGGCTTGAGTACTCTGCCGGTTTCCCATCGAGCAGCCGCTGCGGGTAGAGCGCCTTCGCTCCGCAGCTGCAATAGGCCACCAACTCGGTCACATTGCCGGCGTACGTCCGCACCAGCCACGAAAGGTCAAGCATTTCGCCGAATGGCATGCCTCGAAAATCCAGCTCGAGGCCTGAAACCATTACGTCGTGCCCCGAGTCGAGCAGCCGCTTGGCAAACATAAAGAGATCGCGTACAAACTGTCCCTCGTCGAGCGCGATGCATTCAACGCGCTTGCCGATGCGCTGTTCAGTGGCTCGAATTACGGGCAGTACAGTCCAGGGATCGGCGGAAGGGAACTCGACCGCCTCCATTTTTCCGCAACCGTTGCGGTTACGGCTCTCCACCAGGCCGGCGGCCGCTTTGGTGTCGGCGCTGGGCTTCAACAGCATCACATATTGCTTGGCGTATTCGCGGCGCGTCTCAATCCTGCGCAGCAACTCGGCGGTTTTGTTGCTCCGCATTGGCCCGACAATCATTTCGAGCTTGCCTGGCACTGTCTACTCCGGTGGACCAAAGGCCGCGTCTGATGAATCGAAGACCGTTGGCCGCGAATCGTGGACCAACCGCGGTGGGCTTGGTCCCTTGTTCCCTCGTTCCCTTTGGTCCCTGTTTCTTACGCCGTCGCCCGCTGCGCCTCGCGATGGCCCAGGCGCACGCTCACGACCTTGGAAACGCCCGGCTCCTGCATGGTGACGCCATAAATCATGTCAGCGGCCTGCATCATGCGCTTGGAGTGCGTCACGATCAGGAACTGCGTATCGTGGCTCAGCGATTCCAGCAGATCGGCAAACCGGCCGACGTTGGTCTCGTCGAGCGCCGCATCCACTTCGTCGAGCACGCAGAAGGGGCTGGGCCGGAACTGGAAGATACCGACCAGAAGCGCCAGCGCCGTCAGCGCCTTTTCGCCGCCTGAGAGCAGCAGCACATTCTGCAATTTCTTTCCCGGCGGCGAAACCACGATGTCCAGCCCGCTCTCGTCCAGGTTTCCTTCGTCGCTCACGCGCAAAAAAGCCTGACCGCCCTGGAAAAGCCGCGCAAAAACGCGTCCAAAATTCTCGTTAATTGCAGTGAGCGCCTCATCGAATTTGGTGCGTGAAATCTGATCGATCTCCTTGATCGTATCCTGCGTGTTTTCGATCGACTCGATCAAGTCCTGTCGCTGCGTCAGCAGGAAGCTGTGGCGCTCCGCGGTTTCTTTGTATTCCTCGAGCGCCATCATGTTGACCGGGCCCATCTGTTCCAGCTTTTCGCGAAGCGAACGGCAGGTCTCTTCTTCGGTGGCCAACTCTTCGCCGGCGAGCCGCACAATCTCTGCATCCGCGCGAAGAACCTGCGCTTCCACGTTTACTTCGGCAAGGCAGCTGGCTTCCAAGTGCTCCAGATCGGAGCGAAGCTTGGCCAATGCGCTCGAAAGAGCCGCTCGATCTTCGCGTAACTGATCGAGGGCCGCACGCTCGCTCTTGAGCTGCGTTTCAAGCTCCGCCAACTGCACGCGCAGCGCCTGCGCCTGCTCGCTGATCTGCTGCGCTGCGGCCAGCGCTTCGGCCCGTGCTGCGGTCAGTTCTGTCTGTCGCTTGACGAGCTCAACATTTTCATTTACGCGCTGCTCGCGCTCTGCCGAGGCCGCGATGCGCTGCTGCTCAATCAACTGCACCCGCCGTTCAAGATCGCCAAACAACCGGTCGATGCGCTGGAACGCCGCCTCCGCGCCGCGCCGCCGTTCCTCGAGGCCCGCCAACTCCGCGGTCATCTGCGCAGCTTCCTGCTGCAGGATCTCGCGCTTCTGCCGCAGAATCTCCAACTCCGCCTGCTGCGAGTTCTGGCTGCTCTCGGCCTGCGCATGATCGGCCTCAAGCCGCGCTGCCTCTTCGCGCTTTTCTGCAATTGACTGCCGTCTGGCCTCGCTTGCATCCTTGTTGCGAGCCGCCTGCGCCTGCCACTCCTGCATGCGCCGCTCAATGCGCTGCGCCTCAAACTCCATTTGCTTGAGAGCCGCGCCCAGATTGGCCGCCTCGCTTTCCGTTTGACGCCGCTCTTCGGCCCGCGACTCAAGCTGCGCAGTCAGTTCCTCGATGGCTCGCGTGAGCGCTTCTGCCGATTTCTCCGCGTCGGCCAGCTCGGTCTCGAGCTTGCCCAACTTGCCTTCGATCTCGCGCAATTCGCGCTTCAGCGCCAGCGGGCCCTCACTTGCCGGTTTGCCGCCCGTCACCGTGGAGCGGTGGAAGCACTCGCCCTCCGGCGTGAGGAAATAGGCGTGCGTATATCGCAAAGCAAGACGCTGAGCATCGATCGAGTTCTCTACAAGGTAGCCGTGCCGCAGCTTGGGCAGAACGGCTTCAAGCGAGCGTCCAAATCCATTCAACACTTTGATGGCATCGCGCAGCGGAGTCAAGCCGGGCTCGTTTACCGTTCCCTCGCCTGTATCGAAGAGCACGCCTTGCGCATCGGAATGCACGAGGAACGTGGCACGCCCGTCGCTGGTTTTTAATACACGCACTCCCTCTTCGGCCTCGCCCCAGTTTTCTACGACGACGTAATTCAGTTCTTCGCGGAGGAACTCGTCTACCACTCCTTCGTGCTCGCCGCTCACTTCCACAAAATCAGCGAGCGTGCCTACCGGCGCCACGGATGGCCCCAGCGCTCCCGGCTTCAGCAGCCGCCTCACGGAGTCTGTTGCGTAGCCATGATTGCGGATGAGGGCGTTGAGAGAGTCGCGTCGGCCAGCAACCGCTGCCTGCTCGCCGCGGAGTTGGTTGGCCAATGCTCGCCGCGAGCCTTCATCCGCGCGCTTGCCCTGCACGCTTTCGCGCAGCGCCGCAATCTCTTCATCGAGCCTTTTTTGCACTGCGTCCGCTACTTCAAAGCGAGCCCGCGATTCCCCGGTCTGCACGCCGAGATTTTCCTGCTCGATGCGTGCCTGCCCCATCTCGCCGTCGAGTCGCTCCGCTTCACGCTCCAGCGCGGCCAGGCTCTCTTCACCCTGTACGATGAAGTTCCTCGCGTTGCCCGTCAGCGTTAGCAGGTGCATTGCGTTGCGCCGTGACGCTTCCAGGTCGCGCTCGGCCGTATAGACAGACTCAGCCGCGGCGCGGGCTTCCTGCTGTCGCGCTTCGACCTTCAGGCGAAACTCATGCGCCTCACCCGCCGCAGTCTCTAAAAAGCTGCGCTGCTGCGCGCGCTCCTCTTCGATTCCGGCCATCTGTGCCCGCGTCTGTTCAAGCTCCGCGCTTGAGGCCGCAATCCGTGCTTCCAGATCGCTCACGCGCTCTGTATTGCCGCGCTCCCGCGCCGTCGCCCGCTCCAGTTCCACGGCTGCTTCGCTCGCCCTGGTTCGCGCCGTCTCGCCTTCGTGGTCGAGAGCGTATCCGCGCTCAGTCAGCGAGTGCTGGCTGGCTTCGTGCTGCGTCACTGCCTCCACTGACCCGCCGATTCGTTCCGTGAGTGCGGCAATCTCCTGATCCAGTCGAGCCTGATCCGCATCCATCGCAGCCATGCGGCTGGCCAGCACGACGCGCAGACGCCCGCGCAACTCGTCGCGCACGGCAGCATAACGCTCGGCTTTGGACGCCTGCCGCTTCAGGCTGTTCATCTGCCGCGTTACTTCCTCAAAAATGTCGTCCACGCGGGCGAGATTCTGTTTGGCGCTTTCCAGGCGCAGCTCCGCCAGCCGCTTCCTGGTTTTGAAGCGCGTCACACCCGCCGCCTCTTCGATAATGGCGCGCCGCTCATAGGGCTTTGAGCTGAGCAGTTGCCCAATGCGCTCCTGGCCGATGATGGCGTAGCTCTCCGGCCCGAGGCCGGTGCCCATGAAAATGTCCTGAATGTCGCGCAGGCGGCACAGTTTGCCGTTCAACAGGTACTCGCTCTCGCCGGTTCGGAACAGACGCCGCGTGATGATTACTTCGCCTTTTTGCGGGGCGCTGTGAAATTTGCGCCGCCGGATTTTCAGCACCACTCCATGCTGCGCGCCATTTTGTGCAGCGGCCCCTTGCTCGCCGCCTTCGCTTTGCGACGCAGCAGCTTTCTCGCCGTCTTCTTCTTCAATCGTTTGCCCGGGCTGCTCGTTGGCGATGATCTCTTCGGCCTCTGCCGCGCGCTGCCGCCGCGCTTCGTCTTCATCCCAGTCCGTTGGGCCTTCGTGATCGATTTCGATCTCTGGCATCACCGGCACCGGACCCCGATGTTCGGGATCGACGGCCTCGGGATCGATCATCGTCAGCGTCACTTCCGCCATGCCCAGCGGCTTGCGCTCGCGTGTGCCGGCAAAGATCAGGTCCTGCATGTGCGAGCCGCGCAAGGTTTTCGCGCTCTGCTCGCCGAGCACCCAGCTCACTCCGTCAAGAATGTTCGATTTTCCGCAGCCGTTCGGTCCCACCACAACGGCAATCCCCGTGCCCGCGACCGTCACTTCGGTGCGATCGCAAAAGCTCTTGAATCCGAGGATATGAATCTTCTTTAGTTTCAGCATCTTTTCTCCGGCTCGTTCCGGCCGAGACCGGAATTGACGAGCCCGCATTCGAAATTCTCTATAAGCCCACCGGCGGCATCGGGCCAGACCCTGAACAGGCCACGCAAACAGGCGGTGCAAACGCAAAACTACGCCGCTTCAAGTAAGACTCTACGGACGTGGAACCGCAGGGTCAACGCCGATCAAAGGTGCCAATGTGGATAAGAGGGCCGGAATTCGCGCCCGCCGCGTAAGCTCCGATTGACAGTCCCATTTCGCCCATTGAAACTCAAGAAATCGGCCTCAATCTTATTTCCGATCGGACCCGCCATGAATCAACCGCTTCGCTTCGCATTTCTCGCCGCATTGCCTTTCGCTGCTTCGCTATCGGCACAGCAGAAGCCTTCGCCTTTGGCCCCCTACATTAAGGAAAACGCGTCCGTGCTGGTGTTAGAGCACGTGAACCTCATCGACGGCACCGGCTCCGTTCCGCAGGCTGACATGCGCATCGACATTGCAGGCAGCAAGATCATCGCCGTGCAGCCGGCTAACCCATCCATCCCTGTCCCGGATGGCGCCAAAGTCCTCGATCTGACAGGCAAGACGGTGATCCCCGGCATCGTTGGCATGCACGAGCATCTTTTCTACCCATTGCCGAACCAGCCCGACGCCGGCAACGGGCTTTACGGGGAGATGGCCGACAGCGCACCGCGGCTGTATCTCGCAGGCGGCGTCACCACGGCGCGCACGGCCGGAAGCGTGGAGCCCTACACCGACCTCGAGCTAAAAAAACAAATCGACGCCGGACTCATTCCGGGTCCAAAACTCGACGTGACCGGTCCTTACCTCGAAGGGGCTGGCACTTTCGCTCTGCAGATGCACCAGCTCGCGGACGCTGACGACGCCGGGCGCACCGTCGACTACTGGGCAGCGGAAGGCGTGACCTCATTCAAGGCCTACAACTACATCACAGCGGACGAGCTCAAGATGGCCATTCGTCACGCGCATTTTCGCGGGCTAAAAATCACTGGCCATCTCTGCTCCATCGGATTCAAGGAAGCAGCCGAAATGGGCATCGACAACCTGGAGCACGGAATCGTTGTCGACACGGAGTTCTATTCCGGCAAGCAGCCCGATGTTTGTCCCGACGCCGGAGCAGCGGAGAGAGAGCTCGAGTCGATCGTCGACATTTCGGGGCCTCAAGTCCAGGACATGATCCGCGACCTTGTTGTGCATCACGTCGCCGTTACATCCACCTTGGCCATCCTTGAGACCTTCATTCCCAATCGTCCTCCTCTGGCAATTGAGGGTCCGGAACTGAAGACACTCACGCCCGATGCAGCCAGGAGTTATTTGGCGGGGCGCGCGCGTGTGGCCGAGCGGGGAGGTAGTCCGAAAATCCTGCAAGTCGAAATGCAGTTTGAGCGCGAATTCGTTGCCGCGGGCGGGCTGCTCATGGCTGGCTGCGACCCCACCGGCTACGGCGGCGTCGTGCCCGGATTCGGCGATCAGCGCAACATCGAGCTGCTCGTCGATGCGGGTTTCCCGCCGGTGCAGGCAATAGAGGTTGCAACCCTGAATGGCGCAAAATACATGGGTAAGGACGCGACCATTGGATCAATCGCTCCCGGCAAGACAGCCGACCTCGTGGTGCTGGGCGCAAATCCTGCTGAGAATATCGCGAATATCGAAAAGGTTGAAACGGTGTTCAAGGATGGCGTGGGCTACGATCCCGCGAAATTGATCCAATCGGTTTCAGGTTTGGTTGGGCCTTCGCTAAGAAATCGCGGCGACGACCTTGGCTGGAATCTATTCGGCGAGCAATCTCATCACATTTGTTTGGGCCGTCCAAATTTGTTCTGGCCGTCGGGGCGGAGATAAACTAGACGAAGAATAGCGTTCGGCTCGGCTTTATCCAGCAGGCTTTCATCCCGCAACGCTGACGCCATAAATTTCAATAACAGTTCTCAGCCTCCAAGGAGAAGTGCAATGTCTGAACGCGAGACACAGAAGCCCGGACCGCCAATCGTCGACGATCAAAACGCAATGCTAGGGGAAGCAAAGTGCCCCTTCCCGCACGGCGCGCTGAAACATACCGTCGCTGGAACCCCATCGAACGAAAGTTGGTGGCCCGATCAGCTGAACCTCGGAATTCTCCATCAGCAGTCCTCACTCTCGAATCCCATGGGCGAGACGTTTCGATTATGCCGAGGAGTTCAAGAAGCTTGACCTTGACGCGGTGATCAAAGACCTCCACGCCCTGATGACCGATTCTCAGGAATGGTGGCCGGCTGATTTTGGCCACTACGGTCCGCTCTTCATCCGCATGGCGTGGCACTCCGCGGGAACGTACCGTATCCACGACGGACGCGGCGGCGGCGGAAGAGGCTCGCAGCGTTTCGCGCCGCTCAACAGCTGGCCTGATAACGTGAATCTCGATAAAGCGCGCAGGCTCCTCTGGCCTATCAAGCAGAAGTACGGTCGCAAAATTTCCTGGGCTGACCTGATGATCCTCGCCGGCAACGTGGCGCTCGAGTCAATGGGCTTCAAGACTTTTGGTTTTGGCGGCGGCCGTGCCGACATCTGGGAGCCGGAGCAAGACATCTACTGGGGGCCTGAAACCAAGTGGCTGGGAGACGAGCGCTACAAGGGCGACCGCGAGCTTGAGAATCCCCTGGGCGCCGTTCAAATGGGGTTGATTTACGTTAATCCCGAAGGCCCCAACGGCAATCCAGACCCCGTCGCCGCAGCGCGAGATATTCGCGAGACTTTTTCGCGCATGGCGATGAATGACGAAGAGACGGTTGCCCTGATTGCCGGTGGGCATACCTTTGGAAAGACTCATGGCGCTGCCGACCCGGTGAAATATGTCGGTCGCGAGCCTGAGGGAGCCGGCATCGAAGAGCAGGGCCTGGGCTGGAGCAATAGCTTTGGTAACGGCCACGGCGGCGATACCATCAGCAGCGGCCTTGAAGTTACCTGGACCACAACGCCGACCAGGTGGAGCAATAACTTTTTCATTAATCTTTTTGGTTATGAGTGGGAGCTCACCAAGAGCCCCGCGGGTGCGCACCAGTGGAAGCCCAAGCACAATGACGGCGCGGGCACCGTTCCTGACGCGCACGATTCCACCAAAACCCACCCGCCGACAATGCTCACTACCGACTTGTCTTTGAGGTTTGATCCGGCCTACGAAAAAATCTCGCGCCGCTTTCTTGAGCACCCCGAAGAATTTGCCGATGCCTTTGCGCGAGCGTGGTTCAAGCTGACGCATCGCGATATGGGCCCACTCTCGCGCTATCTCGGCCCATTGGTGCCAAAAGAAGAGCTGATCTGGCAGGATCCGGTTCCACCCGTCGATCATGCGCTGATCGACGCAAAAGACATCGAAGCGCTCTCGGCAAAAATTCTCGCATCCGGGCTGTCGATTCCCGCGCTAGTGACCACCGCGTGGGCGTCGGCATCAACCTTCCGGGGCAGTGACAAGCGCGGCGGCGCCAATGGCGCGCGCATTCGTCTCGCGCCGCAAAAGGATTGGGAAGTCAATCAGCCGGCCGAGCTCGCCAAAGTGCTTTCGAAGCTCGAGGCTATCCAGAAGGAATTCAACGCTGCACAAAAAGGCGGCAAGAAGGTCTCGCTTGCTGACTTGATCGTCTTGGGCGGATGCGCAGCCGTTGACGCGGCCGCGAAAAAGGCTGGCCACAACGTGAGGGTTGGATTTGCGCCCGGGCGCACCGACGCTTCGCAGGCGCAGACTGATGTGAATTCGTTTGCCGTGCTTGAGCCCACGGCAGACGGATTCCGCAACTACATCCGCAAGGGACTGGAGAAGTCGGCTGCCGAGCTTCTTCTCGATCGGGCGCAACTACTCACGCTCACGGCTCCGGAGTTGACGGTGCTCATTGGTGGATTGAGAGTGCTGGGCACGAACTTCGGCGGGTCACAACTGGGTGTTTTTACAAAGCGGCCCGGTGCGCTGACGAACGATTTCTTTGTCAATCTGCTCGACATGAACACGAAATGGCAGAAATCCGCCAAGTCAACAGGCACACTCGAAGGGCGCGATCGCAAGACCGGCGAAGTTAAGTGGACAGGGACTGTCGTCGATCTGGTTTTCGGTTCGAACTCCCAGCTTCGCGCTCTCGCCGAGGTCTACGCCAGCAGCGATTCTGAGCGGGCTTTCGTCGAAGCATTCGTGGCCGCCTGGACCAAAGTGATGAACCTCGACCGCTTCGATCTCGCTTGATTTGGTGGCGTGATTCCGCGCCGAAGGCCCGTCCGATTTGGATGGGCCTTCGTACATGCGTCCGATTGCGGCGAGTGATAAAATCTATCAGTGCCGGGTCCTACGCGACGTAATCCCGCCAACCCCGCCAGGTCCGGAAGGAAGCAACGGTAACGGGCTAATGCGTGTGCAGTAGGTCACCCGGTACAATTTTTTGTGTTTGCTTCATTCCCGATGAATTAATGCGGCGAGCCGGTACCCCACCGGTGTGCGTGCCGCAAGGAGTAGTGCTTTGAGCCTTGACGTTCGCCCCATCGTGGGCCGCCGCGCCAAAATTACGGCGCTCGGAACCTACGTTCCTCCCGATGTGATTACCAACAAAGACCTCGAAAAAATGGTGGATACCACGGACGAATGGATCCTGACGCGCACAGGCATCCGCGAGCGGCACAAGCTGGCGCCAGGGTTGGGCGTGAGCGATATATGCGTACATGCGGCGAAAAAAGTGCTGGAGCAGCGCGGCATTGCAGCCAGCGAAATTGAGGCGATCATCGTCGGCACGGTAACGCCCGACATGATGTTTCCATCGACCGCGTGCCTGGTCCAAGACAAGATCGGAGCCAAAGGCGCATGGGGCTTCGATGTTTCAGCGGGATGCTCGGGTTTTGTGTTTGCGCTTCAAGCCGGCGTGAAGTTGGTGGAGAGTGGCGCACATTCCAAGGTGATGGTCATCGGCGCGGACGCCAATACGCGCATGACCGACTACACCGACCGCGCGACCTGCGTTCTCTTTGGCGATGGCGGCGGCGCAGTGCTCATCGAGCCATGCGAAGAGGGCGAAATTGGTTTCATCGACTTTGTGCATGAGGTGGATGGCTCAGGCGGCGTCTCGCTCAACCTCAAAGGCGGCGGCAGCCTGAACCCGCCGACGCATGAGACCGTCGACAAGAAGATGCACTACATCTACCAGGACGGCCCAGCGGTGTTTAAGTTCGCGGTGCGCAAAATGGCCGAGACCACGATCAAGTTGCTCGAGCGGAACGGCGTCACCGGCTCGGACCTCTCATGTTTTATCCCGCACCAGGCAAATAAGCGCATCATTATGGCCACGGCTGAGCGGCTCGAGATGCCTGAGGATCGCGTAATTATTAATATTGAAAAATATGGCAACACATCTTCGGGCACTATTCCTTTGGCCATGCAGACGGCGATCGACGAGGGCAAGTTGAAGAAGGGCGATCTGGTTCTGCTGGGGGCTATGGGCGCGGGATTCACGGTTGGTGCGGCGTTGCTGCGGTGGGAAATCTGAGAGGTAGATTTCAGCTTTTAGTTTACCCTTGCAACAATTCGTGCATTTCTTTCCACTCATAGATCTTTAGTTTGTCGGTTTGATTCTTCGCCGAACTGATCATTGCTTTTGCGACATCTTCCCCGGTTATGCCTTTATATTTACCGCTTTTCCACGCTAAGAGCGGATTTAAGCGCGGGCCAAAACTTCATCAGTGCTGCTTCGAGCAGCGAGCGATTCTCGTTCCTGTTGCCCACGATCATTGAGGGGCGAAAGATATTCGTATGCTCGAAATTGAGCGCGATCACGTCTCGCTCGGTTTCGCCTTTGGTGCGCACATAGAAAAATTTTGCATTGGGATTGGCGTCAACTGCCGTGACCAGAAAGACCGATTTCGCCCCTCTCTCTTTTGCTATCCGCGCCGCGAGGACCGGATAATCGTGATCGACTTTGTAATATTCTGACTCTACAGGCGACTTCGCCTTGGTTGTGCCAAGGGCAATGAATACCTCATCCGCGGCGATTTCAGATTTTAGATTCGCCAGTGAGTCGTAGTTGCCAATCAAAACTCGCAGCTTTGGATGAGTGACATTCAGTCTTTTCCGAGCGACGGCGGTTACCTGTTCGTAGTCAGGGCTGTTCAATAGCCCGCTCAGAAGATGCGAGCCGACGAATCCGCTTGATCCAAAGACAATGGCTTTTTTCATATGGATGAGCAATCCTAGTATTCCGCCGAACAGGCGGCCCGGAAGTTCCGCTGAATAAGCGTCAGCACGCATCAAACAACAAATAGCTGCAGGCGCGCTGGTAGAAGCATCGGGCTGCTACAGCATATACTGTGCTCCACAAACGCCTGAATTTGCCGGCGGGTGGACGATCGAAAGCGGAGGGCGACCATGGACGTGGCAATGACCGCCAGAAAAGGGAGAATCTCCAAGGCGTTGCGCGAGCAGGCCGAGGAGGGACTTGAGCGTATGGCCCAGATTCTTGGCAAAACCGCTCACGCCAGCGTCACGATCACGACGCAGCGCCACATTCATATTGTCGAGCTGACCGTGCAGGCGCGCCTGCACAGATTTGCGGCCACCGGAAAGGCGGATACGCCACTCGCAGCGCTTCGTGACGCCATTGAGCGCGCCGAACATCAAGCCCACCGCTATCGCGACCGGCGTCTGGTGAACAAGCGCCTGCCCAAAGGCGATAAAGTTCTTATTGCGCCGCCCGTCGCGCGTTCCAAGACGCGGGTTGAGCCGGATGCGGAGGAGACGGGATCGGCTCGCGCTGTTGGCAAAGCGCGGGCGTCGATTAAGGTTCACTCGTTTCCCGCACGCGACACGGTTGTTGAACCACATATCGTGAATAGCGCCGAAGCCATCGCGCTCAAGCCCATGAGCATTGAGGAAGCGGTGAAGGAGACGGAGTTCCGCGACCGCGATCTGCTCATCTTCCGCACCAACGCGGGAGGCACATTTGTGCTGCATCGCCGCCGTGACGGCCAGATGGAGTTGGTTGAGATTCCTTAAAATTTAGATGGTGCGGGCGCTCTCAGTTGCTCGCACATGTTTTTCTTTCGCCACAGGTTCTCTTGAAGAGGGTCGCGCGGCAATTTGCGAATGAGTCGCGAGTGGGTCGCGAATGGGCGCGGGGTCCCGCGGTGCTTGTGCCGCGTTTGGGCGCAATTGTGAGAGGAATCACAGGTTCAGGCACGCAAAGGCCGCGCAAACTATGCATAACGCTGGACTTTGGTTGCACACGCTGACCGAATTTGGGGATGGTTCACCCCGTCCGGCAACGCATACGATTTGAGCAAGTTACATATAGAGTGACGACCTCTGCGGCGAGCGCCGGGCCTGGGTCGAAATTAGATGAACGGAGTTCCGGCGGACTCATTCCGTCAGAACCGGGGGGAGGCATCGGGTTGAATCTATATAAAAACGCGAACCCCGATGCGCAGCGCGAGGTTCTCGATAGCCTGCCGGTCCTTATCTTTCTTGAACGCGCTGGAACAATTGTTTTTGCCAACGCCGAAGCACGCCTGCTGTTGGGGCTGACTGAAGGCGCATGGGTCGCTCGTCCAGTCGAAGAGGTTTTGTGGGGGCTCTCCGCCGGCACTGCGGAGCCGCAGACGCTGCTCACAGGCACGCAGCGCGGCTACCCGTTCCACGCCACTCTGCCTGAAAACAACGGCCGCCTCATTCCCGTTGAAGGCACCTACAGCGTTCTTAATCCGGAACTCCGCGAAGCCGTTATCGTTGCTCATCCGAGCGAACGCGAGCGCGCGCCCAAATCGCGGCTGATGGAAGACGTGCTGGCCAGCCTGCCGGAGGCTGTCGCCATCGAACACCAGAATCACGTTCTCTATGCCAATCCGGCCTTTACGCGCATGTTTGGCTACACCGCTGAGGAAGCGAGCGGCGGCAGCCTGCGCGAACTCATCGTGCCGGAGACACGCTTCCTCGAGCATGCCACCCTGCTTAAAGCCGTTGACGACCACGGCGTGGCGATGATGGAGACGGTTCGCAACAACAAAGCCGGCGAGCTCGTGGACGTGAGCCTGCAGGCCGCCCCGCTGCTTGTAGACGGCGACAGCGTCGGTTACGTTTTCACCTTCCGCGATATCGGCGAGCACAGGGAGACGGAAAAGAAGCTAGAGCACGACGCCATGCACGACGTGCTGACGGGCTTGCCGAACCGGGCTCTTTTTCTTGACCACGTCAACCTCACGCTGAGCCGCCGCCTGCGCGATCCCGACCAGAATTGCGGGGTCCTCTACGTTGACCTCGATCGCTTCAAGGAAGTCAACGATGGTCTTGGCCACGCGGCGGGCGACGCTCTTCTGATCGCGGTCGCCGGCCGCCTTCGGGCTTCACTGCGTCCCCAGGACTCGGCCGCGCGATTGGGTGGAGACGAGTTTGCCGTTTTGGTCGAGAATATCGTTTCCGCATACGATCTTGAGGTGGTAGCCGGCCGCATACTGCATGAGCTGGAGCGGCCGTTTGAGGTCTTCGGCCAGGAAGTCAGCGCCGGCGCGAGCATTGGCGCTGCCATGGCCAATCCTGACCATACAACGTCCGATCTACTTGTTCGTGACGCCGACGTTGCCATGTACCGCGCCAAACAGGCCGGCGGCGACCGCTATGAAATCTTTGACAAGCACCTTGAAATCTCCGTCACCACCAATCGCGAACGGGAGCGCGAGCTGCGTTCCGCGGTGAGCAAGCGACAGTTCTTGTTCCGGTATCAGCCCATTTATCGGCTCGTCGGCGGCTTGCTCGAGGGATTTGAGTCGTTTCTCAGCCTGCGCCGCGCCGATGGATCCCCGGATAACTTTGCCGACCTGCCGTCCGTAGCTGATGACAGCACCCTTTCGATGCTGCTGGCGCGCGAAGCTCTCGATGCAGCCTGCACTGAACTACGCATTTTGAGCGATCGCTTTCCCGAGCAGGAGTTGGTTGTGACCGTCAACCTGACGCGCCGGCAACTCTATCATCCCGATCTCATCGCGATTTTGATGAAGGCTCTCGCGGCTAGCGGTGCTGACCCTTCGCGCCTGATTCTTGAAGCGCCGGAGAGCGCATTCAACGAGGACCCCGACGCCGCGGTCGCAATTGTGCAGCGCCTGGCTGACTGGCAGGTGCGCGTTGCTATCGACGAATTCGGCGGTAGCCTTGCGCCACTGAGTCACCTTGTCAATCTCCCCGTAGGCATGATCAAGCTCGCACCCCGACTCACCGCTGCGGCGCTCTCATCCGGCCGCCAACTGGCAGTGCTCGAGTCGCTGATTCGACTCGGCAATACGCTGGGCTTGCAAATCGTCGCACAGGGAATCGAGACACCGCAGCAGCTCGCGGCGCTCTCACGCATGGGATGCGCTCTGGGCCAGGGACCTCTGCTTTCGCCGCCTCTGGAACCGGAACGTGCGCTGGCGCTTGCTGAGGCCGGATACTGGGCTGTCGCACCGGGACTCTAGTATCGGTGCTGCCTCGCCATTTACCCGGCTATTTTTTGTGCGCGAAGACGGGTCCATCTCCGGTGTAGCATGAAACCAATGATGCCCCAGAAGCCATTGCGCCTCGCGCCAAAGTTGAGAACAGCGGCCCGCAAGCCGACGCCGGCAGGCAAGCCGGGCAAGGAGCTGATTATTCTCACCGGAATCTCCGGCGCGGGCAAAGCTTCGGCGCTCAAGGCATTTGAGGATCTGGGTTACCACTGCGTTGATAATCTGCCGCTCGAACTGCTGCCTCAGTTCGCCGCGATTGTCGGCAAATCCACTGAAGTTGAACGTGCCGCGATCGTGATGGACGTTCGCGAGGGCGCTACTCTCGACCGGCTGCCTGAAATCCTCAAGAGCATCAAAAAGCTGCTTCAGATCCGCGTTGTCTATCTTGACGCGCAGGACGCTGCGCTCGTCCGGCGCTACTCTGAAACGCGCCGCCCGCACCCGCTCGGCCAGTCAGACACAGTCTGGCGCTCCATCGTCGAAGAGCGTCAGTTGCTCGATCCGATTCGAAATGTTGCCGACACGCTCATCGACACCTCGAACTTCAATGTGCATGAGCTGCGCGCTGACATCCATGCCCGCTTCGGCCACGAGAAGCAAGCGAAACGCCTGCTTGTCTCCTGCCTGAGTTTCGGCTTCAAGAACGGCGTTCCCCTCGACGCGGACATGGTCTTCGATGTGCGCTTTCTTCCGAATCCGCACTTTGTTCCTGAATTCCGCAAGAAAACCGGGCTCGATCCCAAAGTTGCCGCTTATGTTCGCGGATTTCCGCAGACGAAGGAGTTTCTCAATCGCGTCACCAAGCTGATGCTTTATCTGCTTCCTCATTACGTTAAGGAAGGGAAGAGCTATCTGACGGTTGCGTTCGGCTGCACCGGCGGCCAGCACCGCAGCGTGATGATGGCGGAAGAGTTGGGCAAGCGGCTTCACAAAGCCGGCTACCAGGTCAAGGCGCTGCATCGCGACATCGTGCGCTAGACATTCAGCTACGCGCGAATGCGTGCCGCTGAATCGGCGAGCCGTCAGCCCCGCAGCCCGTCAGTTCCGTAGCCCGTCAAGCCATCGGCCCAACGCATCCTCGGTCTGCTTGTACATGTCGCGGGCAGGATTCACCCAGACAATCATCTTGCGCGTCGAGACCCTGCTGTATGCCCCCGGATCGTGCGTCGCGGCCGTCGCATCCGCTCGCTCGAACCACAGAAGCGGCAGGCGCACCGATGCCGATGCCGCCTCCAGGTCGTATCGGTCCCGCACAAGCAAGCGCGCCGGAACCATCCGAGCACGCGCATCGTTGAAGATCGCGCCCGTCGGATCTTGAACTGGTGAGTCCACGACTACGCCTGCCAGCTCGGGATGCTCCGCGCCAACTTCGAGGGCGAGGTTCGCGCCGAGGCCCGTGCCATCCAGCACAATCGAGCCGGCATCTATGTGCCGCGTTCCCGTCAGGTAATCCACAGCCCACTCCGCATCCTGGCGCCAGTGCGCCTCGCTGGGCCGCGCCCGCTGGCTATCTCCATATCCGCGGTAGTCAAAAGCCAGCACATTCACGCCTGCGTCGTGCAGTCGCGCCAGCGCGTCCACCGTGTCTCCGATGTTGCCGTCTTGCCCGTGGAGATAAAGCACGGTGAAGCGCGCGCGGGCAGCACCCGGCGCCGCGGGAATCCACCAGCCTTTGAGCCGCGTCACGCCGGTGTCCGTCGCCGCGAATGCAACGCGATCGAAAGCCAATCCCGCGCTGGCGGGAGTTCTCGCGACAGCCGCCGCGGGATGATAAAGTAGTTGCCAGCTGCCTTGCCAGAAGAGCAGGCACAATGCAAGCCAGCAGCAAACGGCTGCTCCCGCAATCGTCACGCACAATGCCGCCAGCAGCCATCGCCCAGAGACAACGGGCCGCTTGCCATGGCCCGTTCCGCCACTCTCATCTCGCTTGCCACTCGCGCCTTGATTGACGCGCGGTCCGGCGTTGCCGCTGGCTGCGGGCTTTTGCGGCACAATTTGATTCTGGGTTTTCTTGCGCGACATGTTTTCGGCCCGCCCGCTTCCCACCCGCTTGCAGGTCCGCGGCAACCTGCGGAACCACTTCCATCCTAATCGTCGAGGATGGCGCAGGCAGTCGCCCGCCTTTGCGGAGGAACAGCGCAGCCGTGCCGGATTATCAGTGCTTCGGGTACGCGGAGATCGCGCGGAAATCCGTCTCGTGCGGATCTAAATGCCGGACTCCGCGGCTGTAGCGCTTTCTATAGTCTTTCGCCGGAACTACCCAATCGAAGTGCTGATGTTTGAGTACGTATTGGTCAAGAATGTCGCGAGATTCTTCATGCCCGAGACGCACCCCAGCGCAATCAAGGAACACAACAACGCATATTCGACCAGGTCCTGGCCTTGTTCGTCCTTCGCCAGATTCTGCAGTTTGATATACAGCTTCAAAAATAGTTGATTCATATAGACCTCTCCGGAAAATGAATTTTTCAGCTTGGGGAAGGGAGCGGTGGATTAAGCCAATTTAATGTTAATCCTGGACTGCTGGGCCGCTCCTGTCAACGTCGCGTCGGTGCGGTTGAAATCGGTTACCATTGGCGCTTAAATGAAAACTTCCGCGCTGCAGAATGGCGCCTTGGCGCTTACCTGCGTGCACTCGGATTTTGCCCGACTATCGCCCTTTGGCAGCCACAGAGAGCCTGCGCTCCGGTGTATATTTCTCCTTGGTGTTAACGATTACATTCCCGGAAAGCGGTTGATATGGCAACAGCAGATCGCCAGGTTACTCAATCACCCTCCAATGAAGTGATGTTGGTGACCAGTGGCGATTTGCGCCTCTCTGCCAATCAGGCTTGCTGGCCCGCGCAGCGTGACATGGAGGAAATACTCACTGCCGCGTTTGCGCAAAAGGGCTACAAGCTCGTCCGCGCTCACGCCTACGACGAGAAACTGAAGCATGGCTTCATCTCCTCGCAGCGCCAGGGTATGGATGTCTTCATGAAGGTTGACCCCAGCGCCCGGCTCGTATTTGCCACCGCGGCGTGGCAGTATAGCCATCATGTTCTCCCCGGTCTGCGTTCGCACCAGGGGCCAATTCTCACCGTCGCGAACTGGTCGGGGCAGTGGCCGGGACTGGTCGGCCTGCTCAATTTAAACGGATCCCTGGTCAAGGCCGGCAAGCCATTCTCCTCCATCTGGAGCAAGGACTTTACTGACGCTTACTTTCAGAACGGTCTGGATCAGTGGCTTCGCGATGGCACCATCACGCACGATCTTTCCCACGTCCGTCCGCTCGACAAAAACAAATTGCCCGCCGCAAGCGCGCAATTGGGAGCGCAACTCGCCAAAGACCTGAGGCATCGCAAAGCCATCTTGGGCGTATTCGATGAAGGCTGCATGGGTATGTACAACGCCATCATCGACGACGAGTTGCTCAATCCTGCCGGTATTTTCAAGGAACGCCTGAGCCAGTCCGCGCTCGTTGCCAAAATGCGCACGGTCACTGACGCTGAAGCGCAGGCCGTCTATCATTGGCTCGTTGCCAAGGGCGTGAGATTTTCATTCGGTAAGGATGCTTCGACCGAGCTGACGCTCGATCAGGTGCTCGACCAGTGCAGGATGTACATCGCCGCTATCCGTATTGCGCAGGAGTTCGGCTGCGACGCTATCGGCATTCAGTATCAGCAGGGACTCAAGGATCTTGTGCCCGCATCCGATCTGGTTGAAGGCATGCTCAACAATTCCGATCGCCCTCCGGTGTACGCCGAGGGAACCACGAATCGAGCTTTACGCCGGTGGGCCGCTGCCGCACTTCAACGAAGTGGACGAATGCGCCGGCGTTGATGCGCTGGTCACCAATCTCTGCTGGAAGGCACTTGGAATTGATCCCTCGACCACGCTGCACGATGTGCGCTGGGGCGAGCACTACAAAGGCGCCGCCGGCCCTGGAAGTGGTGGCGCTCCCCAGCAAAATATCGACGCCTTCGTTTGGCTATTGCAGATCTCCGGCGCTGCGCCGGCCAGTCATTTTGTTGAATGGCTACGCTGGCGCAATCAGCGAGCGCCAGCCTGCCATGTACTTCCCCCTCGGCGGCGGTTCGCTCAAAGGCGTCGGCAAACCCGGCGAGATTGTATGGAGTCGCGTTTTTGTCGAAGGTGGCGCGCTGCACGCTGACCTTGGCCGCGGCACGGTTGTAAGCTTGCCCGCTGCGGAAACAGAACGCCGCTGGCGCGAAGTCACAGTGCAGTGGCCGATCGTCCATACGATTTTGCATGGTGTCAGTCAGAATCAGATGATGGCCCGCCACCGCGCCAACCACTTGAATGTGGCCTATGCGCCCTCGGTCGCGCTCGCGGACAAAGCTCTCGCAACCAAGGCCGCCATGCTCGCAGAACTTGGCGTCCACGTTCATCTCTGCGGCGTCACGCAGTAACGCTATGTCTGAATTTGTTCCGTGGCCATCTCCGTCGCCGCCGGAATGATGCCCATTTCCTGGTAAATCGGCCGCACCACGCGCCGCAGCGCCGGCAGTTGCGTCATGAACCAGGCCGCGCCCAGCACCACGACCACTCCGTTGAGAATGACCGTCCATTGCGCGCCCGACAGCGGAGTGCCTCCCACGAACCACATCGGCATTGGCGGGATTGCATTCGCCAGCGTTCCCGCCAACAGGCTGCCGAACGGGGCCATTCCCATGAAGGCCATCGTGTAGTAGCTCATTACGCGCCCGCGCTTGTCTTCACTCACGAGAGTCTGAATGACTGTGTTGCTCGCTGCCATTCCCTGCATCATGCCCATGCCCGCCACCAGCGCCATCAGCATCGAGAGCCAGAAGACGTGCGACAGCCCGAAGCCGATCAGTCCCACGCCGAATACAGCCGCCGCAATTGGAATCATGCGGATCAATCCGCGCACGTTTCTGCGCGCTGCCAACGAAAGCGCGGAGCCCAGCGCGCCCACACCCATCGCTCCCATGAGGAACCCGAGCGTGTGCGGGCCGCCGTTCAGCACTTTGACAGCGAAAATTGGCATCAGCACCACAAACGGCATGCCCATCAGGCTGATAACGGCAAACAGCATCAGAATTGTGCGGATGGGCAGAAAACCTGCAACATAGCTCCAACCTTCTTTCAGCTCCGTGAGCATCGATGTCGCCTTCCGGAGCACTGCGGCCGCACTCAGATGCATCATCAGCAACGATGCAATCACCGCGATGTAGCTGATGCCATCGACCAGAAAACACCAGGCCTCGCTTGTCACCGCAATCAACATTCCGGCCAGCGACGGCCCGATTAAACGTGCCACATTCACCATGGAAGAATTGATCGCAATGGCGTTGCCCAGATCGGCCCGGTCGCCCACCATCTCCATCATGAAGGCCTGGCGCGCCGGCATGTCGAAGGCATTGACGACGCCTTGCAGCACGCTCAGAAACAGGATCAATCCAATGGTGATGTGCCCCGAAAACGTTAGCGCCGCCAGCAGAAGCGACTGGATCATGGATAGCGACTGCGTCCATACCAGCACTTGCCTTCGGTTGAGCCTGTCTACCCAGACCCCGGCGAAAGGCGCGACAAGAAACGTCGGAATCTGACCGGCGAAGCTCACCGTGCCCAGCAGCAGCGCAGAGCCCGTGAGCCTGTAAACCAGCCACGACGTTGCAATGCGCGTCATCCAGGTGCCGATCAGCGAGATGGTCTGGCCGCCGAAGAACAGCCTGAAGTTGCGATGCCGCAGCGCGCGCCAGATATGCGATGCGCCGGTCGGCGGCTTAGCTCGGCCCGCGGCTTCAAGATCGGCTTTAGATATTTGGCCCGGCGCTCCGCTTTCGCTCAAAAGGATTTCCTCGCGCGCCGCCCCTTCGATTCGAACCAAATAAGCGACACCCTTCTTCTACTTTAATCGCTGCCTGAGCGTAGTTGAGGTAGGTTCCGTCAGTCCACAATCGCATGATCCGCTGCGATGTTCATGCCGCTCCATGCTTTTTGTGCGGTCCAGGGTTCAGGCGGCGCGCTCCAGAATTCGTCGCTTGCCGCGAGCCCGAGCGGCAGCCACGCAGCCGCGCAAAAATAGCAACTCCCGGTGGATACGTAGTTTTCTCCGAGGGCCGGTTGGTGTCCGGCCATTCCGATCGTCAGCCATCCCTCACTATCAAATGTGCCCGGCGCTTCAATCATCCGCGTCATCACGGCGGTCATTGCGCTTCGCACCTGCGCGGGAGAAACGCCCTCCGGCAGGTCGCGCCGCCACGCCATCTCCGCCAGGTGGTGCAAAGTCCCAAACCGGTAAGTGAGCGAGCGCCCGATGGGCGGTATCGTGCCCTCGGGGCTAATGAGCCGCTCTTGAACTGCCGCATAGCGCCTCGCCCGCTCCTCCACCGTTTTGCGCAAAAAGGTCCATCGATCCGTTACCGGCTGCACGGCATCCAAAATGCTCAACAACATTGGCTGGATCACAAAACTGTTGAGGTAGTCCCAGTGGAACTCGGGTCCATCACCGTACGCACCGTCGCCTTTGTACCACTCCTGCACTTGCCGCAGGGCATAGTCGATGCGCACGGTATCCCACGGCTCGCCAAACTTGCAGAAGAAGGCCTCGATCATGGCGCTGAACAGCAGCCAGTTGTTGAAGCCCGGCTGCAGTTTGCGCGTTTTTGCGAGGGCCGAGACGAGATTGTCTTTGGTCGCCGGATCGAGCTTGGACCATAATTCATCGGGCGCTCGCGCAATGGCCAGCGCAAGAACGCCGGCGTCCACCAGCGACTGCTGATTGGTGCCGAAGTTCAGCGCATCGGGCGATTGAGGATCAGTGCCATGCCGGATAGCCAGCCGTGCCCATTCACGATAGCGGTTGTGTAGCGCCTCTTCTGCGGGATCGTTGCCGGGCTCAGCCTGTAGCCAGGGAGCCAATCCCGAAAGCAGCCGCGCTACGGCTTCAAGGTGTGTCGACTCCCTTCGCGTCACTTCCATTCCCGGAGCGGTCTCCACAGGCATGGTCGCGCGCAATCTCTGTTGGCTGATCGCCTCAAGCACCGGCTGCGAAACGCGCTCCACAATGGCGAGCCACTTCGCGCGGTCATCCGGGCCGGATGCGCTTGCCTGCTCCTTCGCGCTGCGTCCCTCGCCCCGCGCCGCCGAGGCTGCCAGCAACGGCGCCGAAGCCAGCACCGCGCTCTTCAGAAAGTTTCGCCGGGTCGCTTTCGAATTCACTCGCTCACTCTTTTGCTGCTGCCGCTGCGATGGCTTCTGCTGCGGCAAGATTTTGTATCAATTCCGTGGGCACACCGTGGCGGCTGCCCAAGTAATCCGCGGAGTTATAAGAAATCCAGGCTTTTCCGGCTTCGTCTTCCCATACCAGAATTTTGAGCGGCAGATCGATGGCAATGCTCGGTGCGGCCAGCATCACAGGCGTGCCCGCCTTCGGATTCCCGAAGATCAGCAGCTTGGTGGGGCGCATCTTCATCCCCACCTTTTCAGCTTCTCCGCTGTGATCCACAAGCGCGAACAGGGTCACGCCCTTCGCCGCGAGAATGCCGCGAATCTTTTCAACGGTCGCGTCGACAGAATGATGGCTGGCGACGTCGACAATTCCTTGTCCGCTGATCAGCGCCATATAGGTCTCCTTCATGTCTCCGAACTGCGTGCTGCACGAACTACCGGATAGATATCAGATACACCGCCATAGCCAGCCCCACCAGTCCGAGCACGAATGCGACGGCAACCGCCCCAGCGGTGGAATGAGATCTCAGTGGCTCGCCGCGGTCCAAACTCCGGACTAGCTGCAAGTGGTGCACTCCTGCGAGGACGTGCACCGCTACTCCGACTGCGATGAGCGCGGTTCCGAACCACAGCGAGAGCCCGTAAGATTCACCGGGCAATGTTCCGCGCATAGCACGAATCTGCTGGAGAAAAAGCCCGAAACGCGCTACCACAAATCCGAAACCCATTAGCGCCAGGCCGGTGCGAATCCAGGCGAGCAATGTCCGCTCGGCCGCCAGATAGTCGCTAAGGCTGGCCGGTTCATCTTGCCCGGTCTTTGGAGGCCTCTGCATGATGGTCAGCTCCTGCAGGCCATGGAACGATTTCTAGCTAACGCGCTCGATCGTCACTGACTCCAGCACGACAGGCTTATGCGGCTTGTCCTGCGCGTTGCGCGGCACCTTTGAAATCTTGGTCACGATGTCTTCGCCTTCCACGACTTCGCCAAAGATCGTGTGGTTGCCGGTAAGCCAAGGCGTCGCCGCCACCGTAATAAAAAACTGGCTGCCGTTCGTGTTTGGGCCGGAGTTCGCCATGGCCAGCTTGAACGGCTTGTCGAATTTGTGCGCCGAGCCCCTGGTCTCATCCTCAAAGCGATAGCCCGGGCCGCCCATGCCAGTGCCCGCCGGATCTCCGCCCTGAATCATGAAGTCGGGAATCACGCGGTGAAAGATCGTGCCGTGATAAAGCTTGTCCTTTGACTTGGCGCGCGTGACTGGATGCGACCACTCCTTCGAGCCTTCAGCCAGCTCGATAAAGTTCTTGACGGTGATGGGTGCTTCGGCCTCAAAGAGCCGAACAGTAATTTTGCCTTCGCTGGTGGTGAATACGGCGTACGTTCCTGCTGCAAGTGCCATGATTGTTCCTCGCGTGAAATTGGTTGGCAAGGCCCGTTATCGGGCCAGGGTAAAGATGATGTTGATAGTCGTGCGAACTTCCACCGGATCGCCATTCAGCAGATAAGGCCTGTAGCGCCACTGCGTCACCGCGTCGAGAGCGGCCTGCTGCAATTGCTGTGGGCCACTGACAACGTGAAGATCCTTGACCGTCCCGTCGGTACCGATGATCGCTCCGAGAACAACCGTGCCGGATACCCCGGCGCTCTTGGCATCGGCAGGGTAAATGGGAGTTTCCTTGTGGATGATCAGGCCCGCGGCTACGCCTGCGGAGATGCTCACCCTCCTGGGCGTTTCAGTTGCGGCGGCCGGAGGCGGCGGAGGGGGTGGTGGTGTCGCCAGTTGATCGATTGAATCAGCAATCCTCACCGTATTCAGCGTCACCGGTGATAGCGGCCTGTCGTTCGAATCGCGTTCTACGCGCGCAATAGTCTTTACAACTTCGACGCTTGCGTCGTCGCACTGGCCAAACAGCGTGTAATGCTGATCGAGAAAATCTCCAGCCTGCTCCGTGATAAAGAACTGGCTCCCATTGGTATTCGGTCCGCTGTTCGCCATGGCCAGCCGTCCCGGTCGATCGAAGTTCAAGCCCGGATCGAACTCATCGTCGAAGACGTATCCGGGATCGCCCATGCCCGTCCCTGTCGGATCGCCACCCTGAATCATGAATTGCGGAATCACGCGATGAAAGATCGTACCGTCGTAATACCGTTTGTGGTGCTGTATTTGTTTGGTCGCGGGATCGGTCCAGTCTTTCGTGCCCTCGGCCAGTCCGATGAAGTTGGCAACCGCCTTCGGGGCTTGCTTTTGATAAAACTGGCAGGTGATCCGGCCCATCGACGTATCCATCACCACAAACGGACCGTTAGGAACGGTAGTGGCCTCGGCAGTTGCCTGCGGCGCATCGGGAACGTCGCTTGCGGAAGGGCTTGCCGGCGGGGTCGATTGCTGAGCAAAGATAGCGAAAGCTGCGCTGGCAATACAGGCCACTGCCAGGGAAGAGAAGAGAAGCGTCCGTCGAGTATTCATGCCAGTCTTCAGGGTAAATCATGCGGCGTCGAGCTTGCCACCGGGCCGCTTGCCGTTAAACATAGAGAGCCGCTACA
Source organism: uncultured Acidobacteriaceae bacterium (assembly GCA_963773915.1). GTDB lineage: Bacteria > Acidobacteriota > Terriglobia > Terriglobales > Acidobacteriaceae > Telmatobacter. Next base: position 229,123 of record CAVZCY010000009.1, on the reverse strand, counting down.
CCAGCTTTAGAAAGCCTGCCCGGCTCAACTGCGCTCCGGGAAAGACCGTCTCAAGATTCTCTGCGCCAAGCGAATGCGTGACCACTTCGCCCAGTACCTGCCGGTAATCGGTGGTGAGCGCCAGATCGCGGCCTTCGTTCAGCTGTCCGTCGTCGAGCCCCGGCCACTTACCGTAGACCTTGCCGCCCTTCACCTGGCCGCCCAGCACAAACATCGCGTTGGCGTGCCCGTGGTCCGTTCCGCCGGTTCCGTTCTCGCGCGCGGTCCGTCCGAACTCCGACATCGTCACCAGCGTCACGTTTCCGCCGGCGTCGCCCAGGTCGCGCCAGAAGGCCGCAATGCTCCCTGAGAAATCGGTGAGCCGATTGGCGAGCTGCCCGTTCACGCCTCCCTGGTTCTGATGCGTATCCCAGCCGGTCACATCGGTAAACGCGGCTTCTACTCCTAGATTCGCTTTAAGCAACTGCGCGATCTGCTTCATGTTGTTGCCGAAATCCGTATTGGGATAGTTCACACCAGCCGCAGGCGTGTATTGCGCGGGATTTGCCGCCTTCAGCATCTTCACCGCTTCAAACGTCTCATCGCCCGCCGCGTGAAAAATGCGATCGCCCGAATCGGCATACATCGCCTCAAACGCGCTTGCCGCCGGCGAAGGCGTTGCACCACGCCCCGCCACGCTAAAGGTGTTCACATTGCTGATCGCTATCGCCGGAATGGTTCCTGCCAGCGTGCGCGGAACTTCTGCGCCCAGCGCCAGCGCGCGAAATGCCGTGTGTTCTTCGTTGTGCCGCCCGCAACGGCACGCGGTGAGGTAGGCGTCCTCGGCTCTAAGCGCGCGATTCAGCCAGCCGTCGTCGGTGTTCTTCATTCCCGGCGTGCCCGATTCCATGTAGTCCTGCGCGTCAAAGTGCGACCGGCTCATATCCGGCGAGCCGCACGCGTGCACAATCGCTAACTGTCCCTGATCGTAGAGCGGCTTGAATGAGGCAAGCGACGGATGCAGGCCGAAAAATCCATCCAGATCCAGGACTTGATTTTCCGGAATCGCAATGCTCGGCCGCATCTTGTAGTAATTCTTTTCGCGATAGGGAACGACGACATTCAGCCCATCCGCCGCGCCGCGCTGAAAGATCACAACCAGTCGCTGACCGGGCGCACTTGCGGCCGCCTGCGCCAGCACGCTGCGCACGAGAAAGTTCGGCATCGCCGTCGTGCCAGCTACGGCCAACGCGCCTCTGTGCAGAAAAAATCGCCGGTTCATTCGCATATTTAATCTCCTGATTCCAGCTCCGATTCGACTTCCGCTCGGCTGGCCGCTTGCACGCTCTCTAGCTCAGTTGACTTCCGCTATCTTCTCTGAAACTCCGGCGAACCCATCAGCAATCCCGCAAGCAATTGGTCTTCCCGCTCGTATGCATCGGCTGCCGGCGCACGATTCGGCCGCCGGACCACCGGAGCGTCTGCGACAGCGATAGAGCTTGTCCTGACTGCGTCGAAAGGTCTCGATTCGGAGAGCTGGGGATTGCGTTGCATCATCATCGGCGGGTCTTGTCTCGCCGGTCTTGGTCGCCGCCTGCGCGCTTTGCGCCTGAAATTCCTTCAGCGCGGCCGCTCGTGTTGCATCGCTCACTCCACCGGGCAGCAGCACCTGCTCGAGACGCGCCTCTTCTGTCTCCGGAGTGGGCACCACTTGCTGCGCGGGCGCGTCGCTGTCGAGCGCGCTCAGGTCCGTCTCGGGCGCCCAGCCCACCGTAATTCCCGGCAGCTTGTTTGAGGCCAGCGACAAGGCAAAATTCATGCGGTCAACCAACGCACCTGTGCTCACCCAGTCAGCCTCGTCCCACTTGTACCCCACCGGCGGGACGCAGCCATAGAGCGGCATTCCCATCTGTTTAAGCGCATTCACCAGCGGCTCAAAGTTCGCCACGTTCGCATTGCTAGCCCGCACCGCGCTTACGACATATTCGAGCGGCGTCTTTACTTTGGCGCTGTCGTCATTCGCGGCCCAGAACTCAGGCGAATGAAAGAGCGTCTTCATGACCGTTGGAATATCGCCGCCGCTGGCCATGTAGGCTTTGGCCATCCGGTCTACCAGAGCCTGCGGCGGTTCGTCGCTCACAAACCGGATCGCCAGTTTGCGCGAGATAAACTCGGCTGTAGCCGGCCGCGTCGCAAGCATGTGCAGCAGCTCGCGGCCCTCATTCTCGCCACCATCCTTGATCTTCGCGCCCATTACTTTCTTCGTGCCCGGCTCATGGCGATTCTCATTGAACTGAAATTCGCCGCCCAACTGCGGCCGATCCACCGTCCAGCCCGTCAGCACCCGGGCGACTTGGGTGACATCCGCCTGCGTATAGCCGCCATTCACTCCCACCGTGTGCAGTTCCATCAGCTCGCGCGCATAATTTTCGTTCAATCCCTCGGGCGCTTGCTTTTTGCCGTTTCCACGCCGCTCGTTCACCATCTTCGCGCGGTACGCGGCTACGGAATCGGGCCCCACGCTTTGCGCGTTGTCCAGATAAATCATCATCGCGGGGCTGTGCGCCACGGCTTCCAGCAGATCCTCGAACTTGCCCATCGCGTGAGGCCGTATCACGTCACGCGCGTAGCTCACCAGGTAGTAGGGCATCTGCTCGTTCTTGCGCAGGTACACGTTGAAGTGATTCAGCCAGAAGTCTGTCATCACCTCTTCGAGTTGCGCGTTGGAATAGATGTCGCGCGTCAGCCGCTCGGCCATCAGCTCTCTGACGACCGTCTGCTCGGGAGCCGCCAAGTCCTCCAGGGACTCTTTTACATCCGGGGTCATTCCGGCGACGAGTGCCGCGCGCTGCACTGGCCTGAGAGATTTCATGAAGCCGTCGAACTCCTCCGGCTGCATCGCCTGCAGACGGCGTACGCGATCTGTGGGCGGCAAGGAGAGGATGTTCGCGATCAACGCTTCGTCGGCGGGCGGCCTACTGGATTCCAATGCCGGGTTTAAGGGCGTCATCGCATTCGGCGAAACGGTGTTCATTGCCGGAGTTGCCGCCATGCTCGGGTCCGGCTGGGCTGGGCCGGGCTGGGCGCGGCCGGACTGGGCGGCACCGGACTGCACTGGAACGGGTTGCGTCGCCGCGGTCGCATTTGGCGCCATCGTTCCGCCGCTCGCGCCGCCAGCACCATCCATAGCCGCGTCATTCATCGCGGAAGCCGGCGATGCCGAAGCGGCCGATGCCGGATTTTGCGCCTGATTCGCCGAATTTGGACTCGCCGCTGCGTTCGCCTGCTTATCGGCCTGCGCGGCCTTTCTCATCTGGTACCGGTAGATCTGGTTCTCATACACCGCATGCAGCGTTCCGCTGCCCGGGATGTTGATCTTCCCGTCCGCCGCCTGGCGAATCATGGCCTGGCTCGGCATGCGATAGAGCAGGTCTTGCGTGCTCCACTGCATGGCCGGGAACTGCGCCAGCCGCGCATCTAAATCCGTCTCATCGATGTTTTCCGGGTGCAGTTGCTGGTCGAACCACTTGTCGAGTCCCGTGTTGCCGGGGCCCATTGCTCGAACGGCTTCCAGGTCACCGGGCCTTGGCCCAAATGTAAGTCGATTCAGAGCATGAAGGATGCGCGCATCGCCTCGCAGCTGGCCCGAATCATAGTCGGACCGATGCGGCCTGGTAGCGGAAGACGGGACACTGCCCGCGGCGTTTGACGCCGCATCGCTGAGCCAGAGCCAGCGGAGCAGGGAAGCACACGCTCCAGCAGAGGATGATAGCAATCGCGCCGCGCAAAAACTCCATCGGATGTGCTCCTGGCTGGGGGATGGCCAGCAAATGCCGCACGGCATGAGCTTACACTCTTTTCAGACGCGATCTTGTGCTGAAAGTTGCGGTCCTGCTTCCCCCGTCCCGCCTCGATACGGCCTTTTGGGGCCCGCATCCCCATTTAATCCTCGCCCCTCTAATCCCCGCGCCTTTAATTTCGGTCCTTCCTTCCAATCACGGTAGGTTCTCCCGCAGCGGTGCTATCATGGCGCGTTGTTTTGAACGGCTTGGAGGATGATATGAACAAATCCATCGTTTTCGCGGTCACTTTCGCAGTTGGGGCATCGGCTTTTCTTGCCGGGTGCGGACCCCAGGACAAGAACTCCGGCATCGCAATTAAACCCAAATTCACGGGACCGCCTTACCATCTGTCGCTGGGCGCTCAGCCCGCCAAGCCCAACAAGTCGGGACTCACCATTCCGCCGATTAAATATGCGGCTGATCCCAACGCTCCATCTGACGCGCTCACGACCAGAGCCGTCCTCGTCGTACGCATCGACACTTCAAGCATTAAGAGCAAAGGGACGATGACGATGGATCAGATCATCATGGGCGCGGTCGACGTTCCGGGCACGGATGGAGTTCTCCCTGCGGACTACATAGAAGCGGCAGACCAGGGCATGGCCACGCTGCTTGAGGAGTATTGCGTGAAGGGAAAGGTCAAAATCAACGTGGCGCTTACTCAATCATCGCTCTCAAGCACCGCGGGAGACGGCGAGATCGACGAGAAGCTAATTACAGCGTGGCTGCCGATCGACTTGGTCTTCAAGAATCCGCACGCTGGCTGCTAGCCGGGGATCGCTTGATAATCGAGAGGTGAAAGCGGTTATTTCACTTTCTTGCACTTCTCCATAATCACGCTGTGCAGGCGCTCGCTCACCTCGGTAGGAAGCTCGTAGACTTCGTTGCACTGGAAGATCTCGATGGTCTTGCGCGTGGTGTTCATCACCACTTCGCAGTGCCCGCACTGGCGCAGGTGAATCTCAATCTCGGTGCGCGTCTCTACGGCGATTGATTCGTCAAGTACGTCGTCGAGAATTTCGAGGAACTCAGTGCAGGTCATGCTTCAGCTCCGTCTCCGTTTGGCGCCGCGGCCGCCGGTGCAATCGCCGGAGTCTTTCTGCCAAAGTAGCGCGTGAGCCGCTCGCGCAGTTGCAACCGCGCGCGCAGCAGCCGCGACTTCACGGCGGGTACGCTCAGGCCCAGCGTTTCCGCAGTCTCTTCTGTCGAGAGACCTTCCACGTCGCGCAGCACAAAGACCACGCGAAAACCCTGCGGCAGGCCCTGAATGGTCTTGCGCAAAATCTCGGCCAGCTCGGCCTGGGTGTAATTCTGTTCCGGATTGGGAGCCCAGTCGGCGAAGTCGCGAGGCACGCTGCCCTCGTCGGTCTGCACGTCCTCGTCCATCGAGACGAGCTTGCCGGTGCGCCGCTTGCGCAGCCGCATCAGGCTCTCGTTGACCGCGATTCGCACTAGCCATGTGTAGAATTTCGAATTCCCCTGAAACTGATCCAGCTTCTCGTACGCCTTCAGAAACGCATCCTGCATCACGTCTTCGGCGTCTTCGCGGTTTTGCGTAATGTGCTGCGCAATCCTGAAGATCTGCCGCTCGTATTTGCGAACCAGCGTATCGTACGCCGCCACATCGCCGGCGCGGACCCGTTCTACCAGCGCCACGTCGGGATGCTGCTCGTCTTGACCCGCTATTGGTTGGATGGTTGACATGGGAGTTGGTTCCAGAAAGATGCTGCGAAAATTGCAGGCTGGTTGTTGCGTGAGGTCCTGTCTGGCCGGGGCCGGTAGGTTTTTTCCTTGATCCGTGGAGAAGCCCGGCAAAAGATGAGTGTAACGTGCGCAGGTGCGCGGAGCCAAACCGGGCCGCGGCGCCAGCGGCGCTAAGCCCGTGGCGCCCTCGTCGGGCAGCTCGCGCCGCATGGTGGTTACGCAAGTGATTCCCCGCGCCGTTCGCTTGCGTCCAAACCGGCATAGAGTGGAACTATGCATCGGCTGCCTTCCCCAACCCGTTTCACATCGCCCGCTTTGCGGCCCTCACTTGCGATCATGACGGGACTGGCGGCATTGCTGCTGTTTTGCACGGTCACCCTGCCCGCGACGGCTCAATCGACGGCCACACCCGCGGCCAATTCGCCTTCAACTGCAAACCCGCCTGTTCCCGCCGCAACGGCACGCGTTCCCGCGAAGGCCGGGGCTGATCCGGCAGCGAGTCCGTCCAGTTCAGCCAGAGTTAAGCCTCCGCATGCTGATTCCACGACATCGAAGAGAAAGACCACCGCGAAACACACGCCGGCTCGCGAGAGCAGCCGGTCGACACGACTGGCGCGGACTGCGCGGCTCAAGCAGGCTTTTGTCGCATCAAAAGAACTGCAGCCCATGGCCCAGCAACTGGCCACTCTGCGCACCCCGGCGGCCTATGCGGGCGTGGCTGCCTACGCGCACAGCCATACCGGCGAAGCAGCCGCCGCCGCTTACCTGGCGCTTGGCCACGCCTATCTGCTCGACAAGCGTTTTGCCGAGGCCGAATCGGCCCTGGCGGAGGCTCGCCGCGCCGACGGTCAGCTTTCTGACTACGTAGACTTTCTCGATGCCGAGGCAAGCCATGAGGCCGGCGACGATTCGGTTGCTGAGAATATTCTGCATGGATTTACCGCGCGCTATCCGGAAAGCATTTTTGACAACCAGACGCCCGAGCTCGAGGCCAACATTCTGCTGGCTATGAACAAGCTGCCCGCCGCGCGCCAAGTGCTCGCTGGCGCTGCGAGTACCGAGGCCGCCGGCCGCCCTGGTTTTCAACTGGTCGAGGCCGAAGTGGAACAGTCGCTCGGTGAGCAGCAGGCTGCTGAAGGCGCTTACAAGCAAGTCTTGTTGTCACATCCATTAAGCTCGGAAGCGCAGACGGCGCGCGCCAAGCTCACGGAGATGGGGGCCGAGGCCACGTTGACCGTGCCTGAACTGCGCAGCCTTGCCGATGCCTACTACAACGCAGGCCGCTATGCAGAAGCATTTCAGCAATTCCAGGCACTGGCGCGCGAGCCGGGTCTGGATACCGCGACACTCGACAGCTTCGCGGTCGCGGGAGCGGCCTGCCTGCTAAAGCTGAAGCGGCTCAGCGAATCCGAGGCCACAGCACTGCCAGACACTGAGGATGAAAACGGCGCGCACCGCCTTGACCTGCTGATGGAACTGGCCCGCGACCGCGACGACGCCGACGCGCAGAAGAAATTCGTCTCAGAGATGGAATCGCGGTTTCCGCACAGTCCGTGGCTTGCCGATGCGCTGTTTTCTGCCGGGAACATGTACCTGCTCAAGCGTGACTACCCGACGGCGATCCAATATTACAGCGACCTTACGACGCGCTTTCCCGCCGATAAGAACGCCGCCGCTGCGCACTGGCGTTCAGGCTGGCTGAGCTACCGGTTGGGCCTTTACAAGGATGCCGCGCGGATCTTCGACGATCAGATTCGCTACTATCCGGGCGCGGTGGAAACGGTCTCCGCTCTCTACTGGCGCGGACGCCTCTACGAGACGCTCGACCATAATTCCGCACGGGCGGCCGCCAACTATCGCACGATCGTTCACGCCTATCAGCACTTCTTCTACGCGCAGATGTCGCGGCTGCGCTTGAAAGCATTGGGCGGCGCTCAGCCGGCGTCCGATCCGCAACTGGATCGCTTCCAGCCCACGCAGCAGCCGCACCTGGTAGATACGTTCCCCGAGGACAGCCCTCACCTGGCCAAAGCACGACTGCTTGCGAACGCCGGCTTGAATGAATACATTGCGCAGGAGATCAAGGCCGATCCCGATTCTTCTTCGTGGAGCGCGCTAGCCGAAGCGCAGATTTATTCTTCTTATGGTGAGACTTTTCGCGCCGTCCGCTCGCTCAAGCGCGCATTGCCCGGCTCGGCGTCGGCCTCGATCGAGTCCATCCCGCTTGCCTATTGGCGGATTCTGTTTCCCGAGCCATGGTGGGACACGATCCAGGCGGAGTCCGCGAAAAATAATCTCGATCCGTATCTGGTGGCCTCGCTGATCCGCCAGGAATCGGAGTTTGATCCCTCGGCTATTTCTCACGCCAACGCATATGGCCTTATGCAATTGCTTCCTTCGGTTGGAAAAAAAATGGCCCACGAAGAAGGGATCTCTGGCTTCCAGACCTTTCAACTGCTTGACCCCGATATGAACATCCGTTTGGGAACGCGCTATTTCCGCCAGATGCTCGACCGCTTTGGCGGCGTTCAGGAGTATGCTCTGGCCGCTTACAACGCAGGCGACAACCGCGTCGCCGATTGGGAGGCCGCAGGACCTTATTCCGGCATTGACGAGTTTGTGGAATCGATCCCGTTTACAGAGACGCGAGAGTATGTGCAGGCTATTTTGCGCAACGAAGAAACTTATAGAGCAATCGACGATTTTGCCCGCACTCACGGCGAACAGACTGCGGCAGCCTCTCGCTAGCTGAGCGCAAATTGAATCACGGTTCGGCCGAGATTTGATTCTTGGGGGGAATCCCACTTGCTACTGTTTGGCTTCGATTCAAATTGACACAGTTGTTCCAGCCCGGCAAAACTGTCGTTAATCGGATATATGCATCTAACGCCCGTAAATGTCTCGCGGTCCGCTATGGAAAGAAAACGGAGCCTGGCGGGACAGGGTCGTGGCTCGGCGCACCATTAACCATGGGGGCAACCTCGGAGGGAACGATGTCAGCTGACTTGAGTTTCCTGGAAGAATGGATTCCCGAACGGATGGACCCAGGCACGATTTTTGTCCTGGAGAATCAGGCCAAGTTGGGCCAGGCGCAGAATCCCTATGTGGCCGTCATGTCGTGCCCGCGCTGCGGGACGTTGGGGCTGATCACGCGCCGCCAGCTCTACAGCAGCGATCCGATGATCTGCGGCGGCGACGTTTGCTCGGCCGAATACCGTCTGGACGGCGAGTCGATCTGCTACCGGACGGCACAATAGAGAAGCGATAGCGCGCTACTGCTGCATGGTGTAGTCGGCCTTTGTGGTCTTGGCGCCGGTCTGCGCAGGCGTGGGAAGCTGAGACCTATCCCATCCTCCGCCCAAGGCCTGCACCAGCTCAACTGCTGAAGTCATTTCCTCAACCCGGAGCGCGTTGAGGGTTTCCTGATTGCTCAAGCAGCGTAGTCTGCGCAAACATCACGTCAACATACGGGTCAACTCCGGTGTTGTACCGCACCGTTTCCAGATTGAGATAATCCTGCGAGTCCTTCACCGCATCCTGCTGGTGGAGAATCTGCTGCGAATATGTGCGCGTGGCGACCATGGAGTCTTCCACCTGCTGGAAGGCCGTTAGCACCGTCTGCCGGTACGTGGCCAGATCTGCGTTGTATTGGGCTTCGTACTGATGCAATTCCGCTTGATAGAGCCATCCGTCGAAGATGGTTTGCGAGGCCGACGAGCCGATCGACCAGACGCGACTCGGCCAGGTAAAGAGGCTGGTCAATGTGGAGCTCTCAAATCCAGCACTGGCGCTGATGGTCACTTGCGGGAAAAATGCTCCGTAGCCCACGCCGATCGTAGCGTTCGCCTCGGCCAGCGTACGCTCTGCCGCGGCAATGTCGGGCCTGCGTTCAACAAGCTGCGAAGGGACGCCGGTGGGAATCGATGGCGGCGTAAAGACCATTGGTTTTACAGGAATCGAAAAATCGGTGGCAGTTTTGCCGGTTAAAGTCGCGATCGCATTTTCATATTGCCCGCGCAGCAAACCCACATTTGTGGCTGCCGCCTGCGCTGCCTCCAACGTTGTCTTGGCCTCGGCAACAGAAATGTAATCGCCGATGCCGGTGTCGTATTGTGCCTGGTTGTAATCCAGCGATTTTTGATCCGCCACGACCGTCTGATTCAGAATCTGCTGCAGCATATCCTGGCCGCGAATCTCAAAATAATATTCGGCGAGGCTGGCTTGTTCAGTCAGTTTCTCGTTTTGAAGATCGGCGGCGCTTACCTGCGAGGCATATTCCGCCTCATGCACTTCGTTGCGGATCTTGCCCCAGAGATCGGGCGTCCATGAGGCTTCAAGCGGCATATTCCAAATCGATGATTGCTTACCGGGATTCGCCGTCGAGGAGTTGTTCAGAGTCCCGGAGCTCTTCGACCGGTTCCATAATGGATTTGCCGTGATCGTCGGCCAATAGAGCGAGCGCGCCTCGGCGATTTGGGCGCGGGCCGCCATGTAGTTCTCGAAGTACTCCTTGAGATTCTGATTGTTGATGTTCAGCTGTTCTTCCAATCCGTTTAGTTCGGGATCGCCGAAGACTTCCCACCAGTTGCCCTTGATCATCGCGTCCTGCGGGCTCGCAACCTTCCATCCCCCGGTGTCCTGAAAGTTGACGGTGGACTCCTTGTAATTCGGTGCGGTGACCGCCGGCGGAGCCGGTGCGTGATAAGGCGGCCCGATGTGGCATCCGCCAAGCAGAGCGAGCGACACAAATGCAGTAACTGTGAACGGAATCGGAGTTTTATTTCTTCGCTCAAACATGGTCACAATCCTTTATTACGATGCCGCATCGGCGGCCTTTGCAAGTTGCTGGTTGTTATGTCTCTCCGGGAAGAACGAATCGCAGCAGCCAAAGACGCCCTTTGTCCATCAACATGTAAACCACCGGAGTGGTGTAGAGCGTAAGTGCCTGGCTCAACAGCAGTCCGCCCACGATCGTGATGCCCAAAGGCTTGCGCAGTTCCGAGCCAGTGCCGGTCCCGAAGGCCAGCGGCAAGGCCCCGCAAATAGCGCACATTGTGGTCATCATAATTGGCCGGAACCGGAGCATGCATGCTTCAAAAATCGCGTCGCGGGTGTTCTTGCCATCATTCCGCTCAGCCTGCAGCGCGAAATCGATCATCATGATGGCATTCTTCTTCACAATGCCGATCAGCAGTATGATCCCGATGATCGAGATGATGTTGAGATCGATGTGGAAGAGCATGAGAGCCAGCATGGCGCCTGCGCTGGCCGAGAAGATCGTGGAGATGATCGTTAGCGGGTGAATCAGGCTCTCATACAGAATGCCAAGCACGATGAAGACAGAAAGCAGCGCGGTGATAATCAGAATCGGCTCAGACGCCAGCGATTGCTGATAGGCTTGAGCGGTTCCGGCAAAGAAGCCATGCACTGTGCCGGGCATCGCCAGGGTCCCTTCCATTTGCGATACTTCTCGCGTCGCATCGCTGAGCGCGGCGCCGTTCTTCAGGTTGAAGGAGATGGTGGTCGAGGGGGAGAGCCCGGTGTGATTCACCTCCAGCGGTGTCGTGTTCGTGCTTGGTTTCGCCACGGTGAGCAACGGAGAAACGGCGTTCAACCCTGCGCCCGATGAAGAGCCGCGGGGCTTGAAGTAAATGTTGTTCAATCCTGACGGATCCTGCCAATATTGCGGCGCAACTTCCATCACCACGTAATACTGGTTCAAAGGCGTGTAAATCACCGAGACTTCCGATTGGCAGAACGCGCTGCAGAGCGCGCTGTCCAACGATTGCGGTGTTTGGCCCAGACGTGCCGCGGTCACACGGTCGTAGTTGAGTAAATACTCCAGGCCCCCGTTCTGCCAATCGGTGTTCACGTCGGTCAGGTCGGGAAGCTTTTGCATGTTTTTGTATAGAACCGGGGCCCAATGGGTCAGGTCGTCAATGTTGTCGGCCTGAATCGTATATTGATAGAGCGCGCCGCCGCCCCGTCCTCCGATGCGCAGGTCCTGGGCAGCCTGCAAGGTCGCCGTAGCGACCGGCAAGCGGTTCATTTTGGGCCGGAGCCGGTTGATGATATCCGGTGCCGCCGTCTGGCGCACGCCGCAGCCGGCGGTTGCCTCTTTGCAGTTGGTCCCAAGCGGCTTCAGCGCGATGAACATGAAGCCGGAGTTACCGCCGCCAGTGTAAGCGAGTACATGGGCCACGCCGGGATCGGCCTTCACAATGTTTACCAGCGACACCGTAGAGAAATTCATGAAGGGAAAGGACGCATCCTCGGGGCCCTGTATCCGGCCCATGAGGATGCCTGTATCCTGTTGCGGAAAATAGCCAGTGGGGATCTTGTGAACGATCAGGCCGTTCAGCGCTATGGTGAGAAGAAGCACGACGATCGTCAGGCCCGGATTGTCCAGCACCCAGGTCAAAGATCGCCGGTAGACCCAGAGCATGCCGTTAAAGCCCTTCTCGCTGGTCCGGTAAAGCCAATTGTGCTTCTCACCCTCTTTTTCGGCTCGGAGCAGATGCGCGCACATTGCCGGCGTAGTGGTGAGCGAAATAACCATTGAGATGAGAATTGCCGCTGAAAGCGTGATCGCGAATTCGCGAAACAGACGCCCGATAATACCGCCCATCATCAGGATGGGAATAAAGACCGCGATCAGCGACATGCTGATGGAAAATACCGTAAAGCCGATTTCCCTCGCGCCCTGGAGCGCGGCAGCAAGGGGCTCCATTCCGGATTCGATATGGCGAGTGATATTCTCCATCACTACAATCGCGTCGTCGACTACGAATCCCGTGGCGACAACGATCGCCATCAGCGACAGGTTGTCGAGCGTGTAGTCGAGCAGGTACATCACGGCGAAGGTGCCGATGAGCGAAACCGGCACAGCGACGGCGGGGATCAACGTGGAGCGCGGGCTGCGCAGAAACAGAAAGACCACCAGGATTACGAGGCAAACCGACCCCACCAATGTTCGATAAACCGTGTTTACCGATGCGCGGATTGTCACGGTTCTATCCACATCCACAGTGGTTTTGACGCCTTCCGGCAGCACCGCCTCAAGAAAAGGCAATTGCGCTTTGACGCGATCGACTGTCTGGATAATGTTGGCGCCTGGCTGGCGGAAGATGATGAGCACCACGCCCTTGGTGCCGTCGATGTATCCGGCGGTGCGGATGTTCTGCGTAGAGTCCACCACTTCGGCCACATCCGACAGCCGGACTGCTTCGCCGTTGTGATAGCCGATGATCAGAGGTTCATAGTCGGCCGCCGTGGAGATCTGGTCGTTGGTAATAATGTCTTCGCTGATTCCGGCGTTGGAGAGCTGCCCCCTCGGCGAATGAGAGTTTTGCAGGCTGAGCACCGATTGCACGCTGCCCAGGGTAAGGCCAAAACTCTCCAGCTTCGTGGGATTGACCTCGACGCGCACCGAAGGCGTGCCGCCGCCTTGAACACCGACCTGCCCGACTCCCTGAATCTGCGAGAGCTTTTGCTCGAGGATGGTGGAGGCAAGGTCGTAGAGCTTTGTCACCTCGTACTTGTTGGAGGTGAGGCTAATGACCATGATGGGCGAATCAGCCGGATTGATCTTGCGATAGGAGGGATTGGAGGGCAGGTTCGCGGGCAGATAAGTGCGCGCGGCATTGATGGCCGCCTGCACGTCTCTTGCCGCGCCGTCGATATTCCGGCTCAGGTCGAACTGCATGGTCACGTTGGTAGATCCCAGCGAGCTCGAGGAAGTCATCTCCGTAATGCCGGCGATATGGCCGAACTGCCGCTCGAGGGGCGTGGCCACCGAGGCGGCCATAATCTGCGCGCTGGCGCCGGGCAGGCCGGCGGAGACGCTGATGGTCGGAAAATCCACCTGCGGCAGCGGGGCCACGGGCAGCACGACGAAAGCGATCGCACCAGCGATGCATACGGCAATCGTGAGCAGCGTGGTGGCCACCGGCCGCTGGATGAATGGCGCGGATAGGTTCATGCGTTCTCCGCGCCGGGCCGCGGCAAAGCAGCCGCATGCGCCTTCCTGAGATTCCGGCTCTTCACACGTTCGGCCAGCCGGTCAAAGAAGATGTAAATTACCGGCGTCGTATAGAACGTGAGTAATTGGCTCAGCAAGAGCCCGCCGACCATGGCAATGCCCAGCGGACGGCGCAGCTCCGAGCCCAGGCCGCCGCCAACCGCAAGCGGAATGCCGGCCAGCAGCGCGGCCATGGTGGTCATCATGATGGGGCGAAAACGCAGCAGGCTGGCTTCGTAGATTGCCTCGGTGGAATTTTTGCCCTGCTTGCGCTCCGCCTCCAGCGCGAAGTCTACGATCAGAATGCCATTTTTCTTCACGATGCCGATGAGCAGGATGATGCCAATGATTCCTACGACGCTGAGATCCTCGCGGCAAATCATAAGCGCGAGCAGCGCGCCTACGCCCGCCGAGGGCAACGTGGACAAAATGGTAATGGGGTGAATGAAACTCTCGTAAAGGACGCCAAGAACGATGTAGACAGCAACCAGAGCAGCAAGAATGAGCAGGGGTTCGTTGGAGAGAGAATTCTCGAACGACGCAGCAGTGCCCTGGAAGCCGGCTTGCAAGCTGGCGGGGAATTTAAGGCCCTTAGCCGTTTTTTCAATGTCGCTGATCGCCGTTCCCAATGAAGCGTTGGGCGCGAGGTTGAATGAAACCGTGACGGAAGGGAACTGTCCCTGGTGATTGATGGAAAGCGCCTCGGTGATGCTGCTCTCCTGCGTGAAAGCGCTGAGCGGAATGGCATTGGCGCCCACGGAAGAAGCGGTAAGGTTGGGTGTTGTGCCCGTGCCGGAGAGAACCGAGGACGGTGAGTTCATAACCTGCGAGGACGGCGTGTAGCGCACTGAAGACGTGAGCGCGTTTGAACCGGCCGATGATGAAGCTGAAGAGGAATACGAAGTGGCTGCGCCCGCGCCGGTTGCGCCCGACGAAGCGCTGGATTGAATATATAGATCGCCCAGTTTGCTGGGATCCTGCTGCCACTCCGGCGCAGTCTCCAAAATCACATGATATTGGTTCAACTGCGTGTAAAGGGTACTGATCTCCCGCTGCCCGTAGGAATCGTAGAGCGTGTTGTCGATGGTGGTCGGCGCAATTCCCAACCGGGATGCGGTTACGCGGTCAATTGCTAACTGGACTGCGCGCGCGCCAGTCTGCTGGTCGGTGGCTACGTCCTCCAGTTCAGGCAGTTTCTTTAACTGCGCCACAAATTTGTTGGTCTGCTCGTTCAACTCGTCGGTGTCAGGATCTTCAAGCGTGTACTGATACTGGGTGCGGCTCACGCGGTCGTCGACGGTAATATCCTGCACCGGCTGCATATAAAGATGCATGCCGTGTACCTGGCTCAAACTATTCTGCAGGCGGCGAATCACGTCTGAGGCGCCGATGCGTTGATTGATGGGCTTAAGGTTGATCGACATGCGGCCGCTGTTCAGCGTTGTATTGATGCCGTCGGCGCCGATGAACGATGACAGGCTTTCGACAGCCGGGTCCTTGAGAATAATCTTCGCCAGCTCCTGCTGTTTTTCGCTCATGGCATCGAAGGAAATGGATTGCGATGCCTGCGAAATGCCCTGAATCACGCCAGTATCCTGCACCGGGAAGAATCCCTTGGGAATGATGATGTAGAGAACGACAGTCAGTATGAGAGTCGCCACCGCCACCAAAAGGGTGATGGTCTGGTAGCGCAGCACCACTCTCAATGTGCGCCCGTAGAACGCGATGAGCCGGTTAAACATGCGCTCCGACGCCTGATAAAAACGGCCCTCCTGCTGCTTGGGATCGTGGCGCAGGATGCGCGAGCACATCATTGGAGTCAGGGTGAGCGAAACCACGGCCGAAATGACGATGGTGACGGCCAGCGTGACGGCGAACTCGCGGAACAGTCGGCCTACCACGTCGCCCATGAAACAGCAGCGGGATGAGCACGGCGATGAGTGAAACGGTCAGCGACACGATGGTGAAGCCGATCTGGCCCGCGCCGGTTAGCGCCGCTTCCAGCGGCGGCATGCCTTCTTCAAGGAAGCGGGTGATGTTCTCGATCATCACGATGGCGTCGTCAACCACAAAGCCGGTGGAAATAGTGAGCGCCATCAGCGACAAGTTATCCAGCGAGTAGCCGAGCAGGTACATCACTGCAAAGGTGCCAATGAGCGAAACCGGGACAGCGACGCTGGGAATAATCGTGGCGCGCAGGCTGCGCAGAAAGAGAAAGATGACCATCACGACCAGCGCAATCGTCAGCATCAGTTCAAACTCCACGTCGTGCACTGAAGCTTGAATGCTGGTGGTCATGTCGGTCAGCGTCGTGACCTGAATCCCCGCGGGCAGGTTCGACTCCAATTGAGGCAGAATCTTTTGAATTTCGTTGACGACGGTGATGGTGTTGGCGCCGGGTTGGCGCTGGATATTGAGAATCACCGCCGGCGTCAGATTCATCCACGCGGCCTGCTTGGTGTTCTCAACGCCGTTGACCACGTTGGCGACATTCTTGACGAAGATCGGCGCGCCGTTACTGTAGGCGAGCACGACGTTGCCGTAGTCGGCTGCGCTGGTGATCTGGTCGTTCGCGTCGATCTGGTAGTCCTGGCGCGGGCCGTCGAAGTTGCCTTTGGCGGAGTTGACGCTGGCCTGCGTCAAGGCCGTGCGCATATCCTCCATGTTCAAGCCGTAGGACGACAGCGCGACCGGATTCACCTGGATACGGACGGCCGGCTTCTGGCCGCCGCTGATGCTGACCAGCCCCACTCCGGTCAACTGCGAGAGCTTGGGCGCAAGGCGCGTGTCGACCATGTCCTCAACCTGAGAAAGCGGCAGGTTGTTGGAGGTAATTCGCCAGCGTGAGCACCGGCGCGTCTGCAGGATTGGTCTTGGTGTAAACCGGCGGGACAGGCAGATCAGAGGGGAGAAATGTCTGGCCTCCGTTGATCGCCGATTGCACTTCTTCTTCGCCAACGTCGAGCGAGAGAGAGAGGCTGAACTGGAGCACGATGACCGACACGCCGCCGGCGCTGGTCGAAGTCATCTGGCTCAACCCCTGCATTTCGCCGAACTGGCGTTCCAGGGGCGCAGTGATCGTCGTCGCTACTACGTCCGGGCTGGCCCCGGGATAGAAGGTGACTACCTGAATCGTGGGGTAGTCCACCTCCGGCAGGGCCGACACGGGCAGCTGGGAAAAAGCGACCAGACCCGCGAGCAGAATTGCGGCCATCAGCAGCGAGGTAGCGACGGGCCGCAGAATGAATGGCCGCGAGGGATTCATGGAGCGCCCTCGGTGGTATCGGTCGATGTGGCGGGAATCGTCACCTTCGAGATCGATAATTTTCGATCCGTTCGATCAATTTTTGGAAGCTGCTGTTGGCCACCACGTCACCGGGATTGATGCCCGTCACCGCGGTGTTGCCCCCATCCGATGATTCCCGACTTCACGGTCCTCATCATGGCCTTGTTGTTTTGGATCAGATAAACAAAGTCCACCGCACCGTTGTGCTGGATGGCAGAGGAGGGAACGAGCGTCTGGTTGTCGAGCGTCTTCACCAGCAGGCGGGTGTTGACGAACTCGTTCGGGAAAAGCATGCCGTTCGACGTTGTCGAATTGCGCGCGCAGCTTCACCGTTCCAGTCACCGTGTCGATCTGGTTGTCGATGGTGATGAGCTTTCCTTGTTCCAATAGCTTTTGTTGCGTGCGGTCGTAAGCTTCCAACCGGGAGCGCTTTGCCGCCGCGCATCTGCTCCTGAACCTCGGGCAGGCTGTCCTCAGCCAGGTGAAGATCACGGTGATGGGATGAATCTGCGTAACCACCACAAGGGGGGTAGTGGAGTTGGCCGTCACCAGATTGCCGGGATCGACAAGGCGCAGTCCCAACCGCCCTGTCAATGGGCGAAGTGATATGGCAGAAAGCGACCTGCACCTGGTCGTATTGGACGGTGCCTTGGTCGTTCTGCACCGTTCCCTGATCCTGGAGCACTACCTTTTCCTGGTCCTCCAGTGTCTGGCGCGGAATGGCATTCTTAGCCCATGCATCCTGATAGCGCTTCAGATCCATCTGCGCCTCGGCCAGCAGATTCTGGTCGCGCTCAAGAGCGCCCTGCGCCTGGGCAAGTTGCGCTTCATAGGGCCGCGGATCGATATCGATCAGTGGATCGCCTTTGCGAACACTCCTGCCCTTCGCGGTAATGGACAGCCGTGATCACGCCGGTGACCTGCGAAGTGATGTAGTCGGTGTAGATCGGCGTAACGGTGCCGATGGCGTCGAGATAAACGCCGATGGTGCCCTTCTTTGCAGTCGTCGCGGTAATCGCCACGGTCCGCCCGCCCATCGCCACGCCCGCCACCTCCGGCTGGCGATGTAGCCGCGCCATGCTGGTCCATACCCAAAAAATAAGAACGCAAAAATCAGGAGAATGACCGCCCAGATCCAGAGGTAACGGCGCTTTTTTGTAGAATCCTCGGGCGATCGCCGAGGGTCAGAATGTGGGTCAGAATTTGAAACCGACAAGGGTTGGTCCATCGCCTTCTTCTTCTCGCATGTCCAATTAAGAACACTCGGTTTGATAGGGATATTTTCTCATATTCGAAATGGTTGTCGGGATGCACAGGCCATCCCCTGTGTGAGGGCGTCTCTTGACTAAGATGCGTTCTTACACGCGTGGTTGTTGCTAAAGTTTCGGGGACGGGCAACGCCAAATCGAAGTCGGAAAGGCGTAAATCAACGTGCCGCACGCAGGCACGCCGTTTCATGGACGAAACAGGTTGCTAAAAAGTTGCACAAATCGCTCAGGGGTGGGTGGAACTCCCAATTTGGGCAGCCTGGTTTCGAATAATCTAGCCTCGAAGAATCGGCTGATGGGCCCAAAGATCTGGAGTTAGGCAACGATTCTCAGACCGCCAGAAAGATCGCTCCCTCTTCGATGGCGAGTTCCACGCCGGCAGCCTTGGCCGCTTCCTGCAGGGCGGCGCTCAGCATCACGATCGGGTCCGGGCTTACATCAAGCCGGCGCATCAAACCGTCGCCCTTTTTCGTGCCCGCGGAAAGAGTGATCTTCAATCCGCGTCGCTTGCATCGCACCGCCGTGCCGTCTTCAAGTTTGGTGTTCATCGGCTTGATATAGGCGTCGATATAGTGAACGCCGATGCCGGACTTATCTTCGCCCCGCGGCGGAAGCTTGCTTTCAGCATCCGGATTTACATCACAAAGTTTGACTTTCACATTGCTCTCCCAAAATTCGATTCCTAGGATTTAATTCTTAAAGGTTGGACTCTTAGGGGGTTCGATTCCTTTTGTTACCAGAAATTCATCCATCACTTTTCTGAAGGCGCGGATATGATCGGGCGTGCTGCCGCAACACGCGCCGATGATATTTGTTTCCGCATCAAGCAGAGGCTGCAGACCCTTTACCATCTGCTCGGGCGTCTCGTCGTACAAAATTTTCATATTCACCAGCCTCGGCTTTCCTCCGTTCGGCTGCACCATCACCGGCAGATTGCTCGCGCTCTTATACCGTTCCACTGCCAGGAGCGCATGCGGCATATCCATGCCCGTTCCGCAATTCAGGGCGACAATGTTTGCGCCGTGCTCCTCCATAAATTCGGCAGCGCGCTCCGGTTCAATGCCCATCATGGTGCGGAAAGTCGAACCATCGAGCGTAACGTCATAGGCCATCGAACCGATGATGGACTTGGCTCCCGCTTGCTTGGCGGATTCAATGGCGATCAGCAGTTCTTCCAGCCCTGTCTGCGTTTCGATGATGATGGCGTCCGCGCCGCCCTCGACGAGTGCTGCCGCCTGCTCTTCAAAAGCGCTACGAACCTGAGCTTCGGTAAAGTCGCCAAAGGGTTCCATCAATCCTCCGAACGGGCCAATGTCGCCGAGGACATATCCATCTTTGTCGCCGAATGCTTCCCGTGAGATCCGCACGGCTGCCTTGTTGATCTCCGTGACGTGCTCCGGTTCGCCGTGCCGCGTGAGCATGATGCGCGATCCGCCAAAAGTGTTGGTGATGATGCAGTCGGAGCCTGCTTCAGCGTAACGGCGCTGAATGGCGAGCACTCGCTCCGGGTGCGTCAGATTCCACGCCTCGCCGCAATTGCCCTGCTCCAGGCCGGCAATCATCAACTGCGTACCCATTGCCCCGTCGCCGAGCAACGGCCGCTCGAGTGCCGCCTCGTGCAAGAGCTTTTTCGTCATGGCTCCGTCTCCCCGCTCAATTCTTTTTGTACCAGAGCGTAGTGGATGGTCTCGAGAACCAGTCCCCATTTGTGAATGCGGCCTAGCGGATCACAATAGCAGCCCGCGCCATTCGGTTCGCGACGCCACGACAGGATGGCATTCAGGCGCTGCCCGATGAGAGGCTTCTCGCTCGAGATCGCTGCCATCAGGCGCCCGGAATCCTCAATGTATTTGCACATGGACGTATGCCCGCTGTCGTCCGCGGCCGGGCCGCAGTGCTGCTCCAGAATGGGATAGCCCTCGTCGCGCGAACCCAGTTTTACGTTGTAGACGAAAGCCAGCGGATGGCCCATATTCGTGCAGGTGGTTCCGTCATAGCGGAATGTCGCGTCGATCACCCCATCCGGGCCGGGTCGCATTTGAAGGCGCTGCTCAGACCATCGATTGCAGGGCTTTCCGATTGATGGTGTACTGCGCGTCTTCGTCCAGAACCGCAACACGCGCCGGCAGTGGCTCGGCTGTTGTGCGCGGCGCTCGCTTGTAGGGCGCGCGCCTGTACTGGCAAGGGCCAAACGAGCAGCTTTCGCACGGAATGAGACTCGTGAGCCGTTGCAGGCGCTCGACGTGGCGAGTCAAGCCAAATACCGCCAGTTGGGTCTTCTTGGGCCGCAACATTCCCGTGTCGAATGCTTCCACGCAGGAAGGGAAGCGGTCATTTTTTGTTTGCTTGATCAATTCGAGCAGGCGCGGCTGCTCTGCTACATCCCATTCCGGATAACCGGGGCTGGAGTGAGGCAACACAGCCATCCCCTGCCGTTCCGCCCAATCGCAAAGACGCGCCCCCGCAATTGTCGTCAGGTGTTCAACCACTGCGGAAGCAAACATTTCGAGGAAGAAATATTCGTCGGGCCGGTCTTCGCTCCAACAGTGCCGTGCGTATTCCTCGGCTTCCGGGCCTGCGCCAACGGCCACCAGAATTGCGCTGTGCGCTCCAGCTTGCTCGAGCGCAGCGCGCAGACGTTTGCTGTTGAAAGCAACGCCGTCAAATTGGATCGAGCCAGATCGGATCGATCCGGCCGCATCGCATCTTCATCAATGCCGCCGATCTCCATGCTCTCCGCTTGACGTGCGTAAAACCATGGCCGGCCATTCTTCGCGTACCAGTCCCGCGCCCAGACCGCCAACTCGCGCGCGCGTCCCTCCAGCACCCAGCCGCGCGGATATCCGAGCAGCCGCGTGTACTCCTCCGGTGACACGTCCACGGCGGAGAGCGCGTCGGCCAGCTCGATCGATTCGGCTACCTGGCGCATGAAATTGACTCCACGGCTTTAAACTGGCAGCCCTCGACGAAGTAATCGAAAAAGTTGGGGTGAGTTTCCAGGCGGCAGTGTTGCACTTTCTTCACGAGCTCTTCTAGCTCCTGACGTTTCGTCTTCGAGAGCAATGCGATCGTTGCGCCCTCAATCGAAAGATTGCCGGCCCGCACGAATTTTTCCAACGGAAGGCTGGGCACCAGCCCGATGCGCTTCGAAGCTTCCACCCTGAGATGCCTTCCGAAGCCGCCAGCCATATAAAACAGATCAATATCGTCGAAGTCGATGCCGTAGGAGTTGAAGACGACTTGCAGCCCCGCGACGTTTGCGCCTTTCGCTTGAGCCAGCTCATTCACGTCGCTCTCCAGCAGATAGACGTCGCCGTTTTCGCCGTGGGCGAGATCGATGCGATGCTGGTCGTCCTCGAATCGGCCTCGTTCGTTCATGCGGCCAGTGCGCAGCAGCTCGCTCAGCAAGTCGACCAAACCGGATCCGCAGATGCCTTCAGGCGGCACATCGCCAATGACGCGAATCCGGAATTTCCCGTCTTCGCCGATCGCCACTTCCTCAATGGCGCCGTCGAGGGCTGGCATGCCGCAGGCGATCGCTCCGCCTTCGAAAGCCGGGCCGGCCGGGCACGACGCCGCGAGAATCCGATGCCTGTTCCCGATCACGAGCTCGGTGTTGGTGCCGATGTCCATGATTGCGATCAGACGCTCTTCATGCGCCAGATCCGCGGCCAGCATGCAGGCGGCAGCGTCGGCGCCCACATGGCCGCTGATGATGGGAGCGCCGTACACGCGCGCTTTGGGATGAATCGGCAAAAGGCTGCGCAGGCCAGACTCGACAAGGGTCGTTGAATCGCGCTTGCCCTCAGCCATTTCGATCTCCGTGATCGACTGGTATGGCGTCTGGCCGATGGAATACACATTCTGCCGGAAGAAAAGATCGCGCATGGTGGAGTTGCCGACCACGACCATCTCGTAAATCGTCTTCGGATCGACGGGAAACTTTTCGATCGCATGGCTCAGGTATCCGGCCAGCGTCCGCATCAACAATCGTCCCGGATGGCTGGTGTCGTAGGCGATGCGGGACATGATCTCCGAGCCGCCGAAACGTTGCGGATTTTCAAACGATGTGTCGGCGATCAACTCTCCAGTTTCCAAATCGAGCAGGCGCACCACTACAGTCGTTGTTCCCAGGTCCATGGCGATACCATGGATCGGTCCGGTGGATCGTTCTACTTCGATTCCGTCAATCAGGATGCGGTCGCCATCGCGAGTGACGGCGGGATCGAGCTTGAGCGCCTGGCCGCTTCCAGGTAGTCCATAAGCCTCGCGCTCGATCCGCATGTGTCCGCGACGCATGGTTTGGCAGCGAATGAGACTCGTCGAGCCTACGCCGCTAGCGCCGGTAACGAATGTCTGGCAGGAGAGACGAAAGTTTCCCTTCAGATGAAGCTCCGCCTCGGTCATCGGAGACAGCGCTCCCATGCCTTCGACCACCTCGACCATGCATTCCTTGCACTTGCCTTGCTTGCGGCAGGAGGTCGGAACGTCAATGCCCATGGCTTCGGCTTGATCGAACAGAGACAGGCTCGGATCGGCCTGAGTGGATTGTCCGTTGATGATTAAGTTGACGGCCATTTTGGGGAAGCGCCTACCATCCCTTCGCCTCGAGCTCCGCCTTCAGCGCGTCTGCTACTTCCTGGGCTGACCCATCGCGCTCCTGCTCTTCGCTCCACTTCCATTGCGCCAGATAATCGTCGGCGTCCTGCAATCCGCGCAAAGCGGCCAGGCGATCGATGTGCTCCATGAATCGCCCATCCAGCATTACCGTTACATCGTCGTCCCCATCGTCAGCCTTGATCTGGGTGGGAATTTCCTGCCAATAGAGAATTTTGTATGTGGCCATTTGAGTCACGCGTGCCCTGCAAGCCGCAGGAATAAATCCACGGCAGCAGATGCATTAGCTCCGTATCCATCAGCGCCAATCTCATCGGCAAACATCTGGCTGATGGGAGCGCCGCCTATGGCAAACTTGGTTTCCGTATTGCCGGCCGCATGGAATCCCTCGATCACGGTCTTCATATACATCATGGTCGTCGTCAGCAACGCGCTCATGCCGATGATATTCGGTTTGTATTTCTCAGCCGCAGCCATAAATTTGTCCACACTTTGATCCACGCCAATGTCGTGCAGCTCAAATCCTGCGCCTTCGGCCATCATGCCGACAAGATTTTTGCCAATGTCGTGCAGATCGCCACGGACTGTGCCCATCAGCAGCACGCCCTTAGGAGGCGTGCCGCCTTCCTTCGCAGTCAACAATGGTTTCAGCACTCCCATGCCCGCCTTCATTGCTCGCGCCGAGATCAAGACCTCCGGCACATAAAGCACGTTGTGCTTAAAGTCCTCGCCGACCACGCTCATGCCGGCGATCAGTCCCTCGGTCAGCACCTCTTGCGCGGTTCGTCCTTCGGCCAGAGCTTCTTTGGTAAGGCGCTCGACCTCGTTGGCGTTTCCTTCGTACAGGTGCTGATTCATCAAGGCGTAATCGGGCATTGAATCGTTTCCTTAGCGGGCGCTCGCAACCGCTTCCGCAGCGCGCTTTGCATTAAATTCGTTGAGTGCCTCAAGCATGGCCAGAATATTTTCGCGCGGCATACCCGGGCTGGTGCCGCCGCCGACTGACAGAATGATTCCCTCGCCGCCGGAACCCTCCAGCACTTCGAGAGTTTCGTCCTTCACTTCTTCGGGCGTTCCGCGAACAGCAACCTCCAGCGGATTCACATTGCCCATCAGGCACATCCGGTCGCCCACGCGCCGTTTTACCTCGGTGATATGGCGCTGCTTGCCCCAGTTCAACACGTTGAATCCAGTGTCGGGCAGATGATCAAGACAGGCGTCCACTTCGGCGTCATTGTGATAGAGCTTCACCCAATCTTTGGGAAACGCATCGCAGATTCGCTTGAGATATGGATGCGCGAACTCCAGGTAATGGTCCTCATTCACGAACCCCACAATGTCGTCGAGGATGAAGATGCTTTCGACGGTATCGCCCATCACCTTCTGCTGCGCCCTGAGCCAGTCGATGATCACCCGAGTGCACAGGTCGAGCAATTTATGCGCGCCCTTGGGATCCTCTACCAGATCGATCATGAACTCTGTCGTCCCGCGCACAAATCCTGCCGTGCACATCGGTCCGCGCGAAGTCACCATGGGCAAAATATATCCGGCATCCAGAATGCGCTGGCGCGCCATGCCGATGCGATGCAGTGTCAATCCGGCGAACGCGTCGGCCTCAACTTCGTATTCGGGGAAGCGATCAATATCCTCCAGCCGGCAGAGCATGTTGTATTCGCTGGGCGTATTGTCTTGCCAGAATTTGATCTTGGCGCCCAGTATCGAGGGCTCGGCCGCCATCCCGTACTCCATCCACCAGGATGGGATGAAAATGATGTCAGGGAATTCCTGCAAGATCTTCAAGTTCGATTGAAACCAGAGCTCCGGATCCAGAAAATAGTCCATGTGCTTGATGCCGAGGTATCCGGGAATCCAGGGACTATCGACAATGAGCGCCATCGGGATTTTGTCGAGCTTTTCGCGTCGCACTGCCTTCTTGAATATTTCCCATTGTTCTGGCCGCATACTTTCCCTCCAGATCACCGTTCGTGACCCATCTTCCCAACGCGCATTACATCCGAATGAGCGACGGGGTCGCCATCCGTATGACCCGATTGCAAACCCAATTGCTAAGCTGGTGCGCTGCCTTTTGCGCAACGCTCAAACTACTTGGATCAGGGGAGCCGTTCAATCCTAAGTGCAATCTTTCTCATCATCTAGCATTTTGTTCGAATGTCGTAATAATTGCGACACAGGCAATCATAGTGTAAGTGCGACGAAACGCACAAGAGAAGTTGAATTTTGAGTTCTTCCGGCCCTGCCGGCGTTCCTCTAACTCATTTCCAATCTAAAGATAGAGTCGAAATCAGCATGAGACAAGATCGTCCTAATAGCTGATAATAAACGGCTTATCCGGAGCCATGGGCAGGCAAATCTTCCGCTTCGATCCGGCCTAACGCGGAGCAGGGCTGGCGAGCGGTCTCGATCCGTCGCCCACGAACACGTCCGCCGCTCGGTCTTTTCCATCGCGGATATAAGACACTTTGGCATCGGTTCCCGGCTTCAGAACGAAAATTCGGGAGACCACATCATCCGTGTCCTTCACGGGGTTTCCGTTCAGCCCAACAATGATGTCGCCGGCCTTCAAACCGGCGCTGTCAGCGGGACCGCCCGGAACGGCGCTGAGAACATGCACAACAGTGCTGGGAACGTGAGTGCGCGGATCGGCCGGGCCAGGGAAATCTTTTAATTGAAGGCCAATCACACCGTACGGTTTGACAATACTTATTGATTGCAACTCCGCCTGAGTGCCGCTTTTCTGTTGCGACCAGGTGTTGCCGCCGTCTTCGGTGTGCAGAATGACTCCGTCGCGGCCAACAATCCAGCCCGTCTGCGAAGTCGCGAATTCAACGTCGATCAGATCTACTTTTTCGCCGCTGGCTTCGAAATCCCATGTCGCACCGCCATCTTCGGTGTGCAGGATGATTCCTTTTCGGCCCACAACCCAACCCGACTTCGGGGTGACGAAAGCCGCAGACATCAAGTCTGATCTGGTTCCGCAGGATTGGGAGTTCCAGGTGCCGCCTGCGTTTTCGGTGTGCAGAATAGTGCCCCTCTGGCCCACCGCCCAGCCCGAGGAATTGGTGGCAAAGACCAGCCCGATCAAACCCCTGGCACTTCCGCTGTTCTGAGGTTTCCAGCTGTTTCCACCGTCGTCGGTGTGCAGAATTGTGCCGTCGGCGCCTGCCGCCCAGCCCGACTGCTTGGTAACAAATGCCAAAGACCAGAGATTGTCCGTCGTTCCACTGCTCTGCTTTTTCCATGTGCTGCCGGCGTCTTCAGTGTGCAGGATTGTGCCGTCGTCACCGACCATCCAGCCAAACTCCGGCCCGACAAAAGCTACCTCGGTGAGGTCGGTGGTGACCCCACTCGTCTGCCCATCCCACGATGCGCCGCCGTCGCTCGTATGCCAGATGGCGCCGCCTGCACCCACTGCCCAGCCGGACGACCTTGTAGGGAAATTTACCCAATAAAAAGTGCCCTTGCCACTGTTTTGTGACTTCCAGGTCGCGCCGCCATCATCGGTGTGCAGGATTGTCGCGTCGTCCCCCACTGCCGATCCCGACCACGGCGCAAGCAGCTCAGGACTGGTGTTCATGGTGCGAGTCGGCTGTTGATTATCGATTCCGGCGCGTTCACTTGACCATGAGACTATGTGCATCCAGAACCAGATCGTCCCTATAAGGAGAACTCCGCATGTCGCGGCGACCAAAGCCAGCTGGGGCCTCGTCCCTGGGTCCGCAAGCCGTCGATGGTTGAGCGACGCGCGAATCTCCCGAACTGCGTCGCGAAGCAATACGCCCGACAAGCCAAGAAGCGAGACAAAAAACGCCACAAAACTGATGGCTCCCCAATCGGGCTTCACCGAAAATGCCTGACAGGAGTCTGAAAATCTGTAACTGACGATCGTTCCAGTGAGCCAGGAGGGGATGATTCCATTCCATGAAGTGGCGCAGCTCCTGAGCGTGTAGAAGCCGATAGCCGCCGCCATCAGTGCAATGTAGCCGGAGAGCCCCTTGACCGCTGCGAGAACAAGCGAAGGCGCCTCGTCTACACCCGGCACGGGTGCGCCTTTGCGTTTGGCTTTGAACTTATATGGCCATAACTTTTTGGCCCCATACTTGAACAGCAACCAACCAAATAGAACAATGACGGCATGCTCGAGAATCCACCACAGCATTTCTATAAATGGATGGTCGTGCACAATCGGCCACGCGGAATTAATGTCTCCGGCCATCCAGTTCAGCCACTTTGGTACTTGGCCGTTGGTGTAAATCGGGACCCCGTATTTGACCAGGCCGAAGAGCCCGGCCAGTCCCCACAGCAAAACGGCAATGGAACCAGCACCGAGCAGGGCCCATCCCAGCATTCTGATTTTGAGCGGCTGTAGGGTCGGCAGCGATTGCTCTTCTTCACTTGCAGTGTGGCGACGATAACGCCTTAGCCTTTGGCGGCCGGATCTGAACCATGCCAGACCGCCCGCACCAAGGAAGAGCGAAAGAACCACAAAAATAGGAAAGATAACGTAAGTGGTTGTTGCATTCGACGTTCCGGACACCATGGCAGCAGCGCAAAGCAGAATAAACACTGCCGCCGACAGGCAAACGATGGAGCCGGCCAGAACCGAAGCCCAACTAAGGACCATGGCCTGCACGCGCCGGCTGGCAAGCACCGGCTGCACCAATGCGTCATGGCTCAATTCGTAATAGGTGCTGTCGGACCTGCGATCAGTACGCAAAAGGCGGCGATCGACCAGGTGGCTCAGTGTCTCGCGCGGCAACTTCAGCTGTCGCAGCAATTCGCGCTCTTCAACGCTCAGCCTGCGTCCCTCGGGACTGATGAGATATTGCTCGCACAAAACTCGCACCGCGCCGCGCAGATATCTCGCTGGCAGCGAGCGAATAGCGTCTAAATAGAAGCTCTCGAGCGTATCCGCCAGCGCGGCGTCGCCGCCGAGATCCTTGAAGCTTATTACGATTTCTCCGCTTGTTGCCTGCTGCTTGAACGCAGCGATTCTCTCAATGCGCTGGCAAATCAACTGCAAGTGGAAAGGCTCAACGTGCTGACCTGCCGAGGCGCGCGGCCCGGCTGTTGACTTGGTCAGATAGTCCAGAATTGAAGTCACTACTTCGGGCTCCAACCGGAAAGCCCTCGTGGAAATATCCCCGGACTCGATCGCGGCTGGCCCGGTGATTGCCTTCGACGCCATCTCATGACTCAGCGGCGCAAGGCGATAACGATGATCCAGAATCTGCGGTATGTGATCTGAAGCTTCTTCAAGCAACCCCAGGAAATCTTCGCGCAGAGACAAAACCACGCGGATCGATGGAGGAGCCTCGCTGGCGGCTGATTCTATATTCTGCTGCGAGGGCGGAGCAACGCCGCGAATAAGATAGCCCAACTCAGAAAGAAATCCCTCTCGTGCCTCCTGCGATTGCAGCGTGAACAGCTCCTCAAACTGATCGAGAATCAACACCGGCGTCAGCAGAAGATCGTTGCGCCAGAATTCGACTGTTTTGAAAAAGCTCCACAGAGAGCTGGTGTCTCCCGGGCACGTATTCCACCTGCTGCCGCTCAGCCTCGGCGCGCACGCCTTCAAGAACTGAATGCAGGGGACCGTGCTTGATATCGTTGACCCGAACAAACAGCGGCAAGCTGCCCGCTTCACGAAGGCGAGGCGCTACACCGGCGTTGAGCAGCGAGGTTTTGCCCAAACCGGATTTTGCATAGACAATCAGCAGGCGATTGGCGAGGATCTGGTCGGTGAGAGCGATGGAGGCCGGCTCGCGCCCGAAAAACGTGCGGCGAGAAAAATCATCGTCGCGAAACGGTTGAGCGCCGGGATAACGGTGAAGGGTTTCCATCATCACTCTCTATCGGTTGCGGCGCTGATATTCGCGCTTCAAAGTTGAGACAATCTTCGAGAAGTCTTCGTCGAAGTCTGTTTCCCGCAGCTCCATTTCATCGAATTTCCTGAGCGCATCGACCCGGTCCTCTTCGGTCAGATCAACGGTGCGAACCGGAATCAGGAATGAGCCTCGCACGCGAAGCGCGCGCTCGCAAGCCAGCGCCACTTCTTTGTTCACATAGCTGTCGGTCTTCCGGCAGAACTCCGGCGTGTAAAGCACCAACACGAAGTCTGAGGCGTCCAGGTCCGCCTCGATGCGCTTGTTCCAGTCGTCACCGCCCTGCAATGATTCCTGATCAAGCCAGGGTTCGAAGTAGGCTTTTTGCAGCGCATCAAATACCTTCGAGGCCAGAGCCGCGTCCTCTCGCGCATAACTGATGAACACGCGGGGTCGCGGTCCCAACGGGGCAGCTTGTCCGACGAATCCGCCGTCTGCCTCCAACCTTTCCGAAAGCTTGGTCAGAAATGTCCCCACGTCGGCGTCTTCCAGCTCAACACGCGTGCCGCGCTGATAAAAGAGAATCATCTCGTCGCGATCTGATGGGATCAGGCTGTCCAGTGGCTCGGCTGCAACTGCCGGGCCGCTGCGATTAAGCTCCAATGCGCGAAGAAGAATCTTCAGCAGAATCCGCAGATCCCAGTGCCTGATTCCAAAACCGACAAACAAGAAACTCTGCCCGATGCGTTTGAGAACGCGCAGCAAGCTGTTGGGAAGGGGTGGCCGCTCAGACACGACCCTGATCAAAAAGTCGAGGACGTCATTCTCGCTGAGAACAAGGGAGGACGGTTCCTCAGCGCTCCCAAAAAGATGGAAGACCACCGGCGAAGCTGGAGAACCGGGCACTACGAACTCCGGGTTTTCTCTCTTGTCGCCGCGGAGATGATATCGCTGTGTGACCGGCGCTTTCCCGGCGGCTTTGAGAGCCTGCTCAAGCAGGGAGTCCTGGCTGGTGGTCACAATCAGCGAAAACGGAAGCGCAGCTAACTGTTCATGAACGCTGGATGGACTGTAAAGGCGCGAAGTCAGAGCCATCTCGGCTGTGGCACGCAGAGTGGTCGGCCCAAACCCCTCAGTATCTTCGTACTGCTGGGCAAGTGCCGCCAGAGTGGTTCCGCTTAGCGGAGCGATTATCCTCTTCGAGCTCTCGAGCGAGCCGCCGTCGCAGCTCCTCGGCCAGAGTAGTGCTGTCCGTGGAAGCGGTCGTCGAAGATGTCGAAGCAACTTTGACTGGAATCTCAGATCCGAGCATGAGAACGCAGTTGCCATGCCGAAGAGACCCAACCAGATTATTCCAGTGGCGCTCTTTCACTCGACCTCCACCGGCGACTCGGGGATCATGACGCTAGCTCAAGTAATGGCGGAGAGACTGGGATTCGAACCCAGGTTAGAGTTTCCCCTAAACACGCTTTCCAAGCGTGCGCCTTCAGCCACTCGGCCATCTCTCCGATAGATCGTGTGGACTGATTGAGTTTACCATCTTCAAATTCCGATTGCTCCATGTTGCCGCCGCACCCTACCCACTCCGCGAGCAACCCCGTTTCGGAGGCTTTTTGAAACCGTATACAGCCCAATGCGGGCTGATTTATAGTGCGTTGTTGTCCGACGTCTAAGCTTTATGCGCATCGGCCGCACAATTGTTTCTGAAAGAGGCCTCTTATGTCTCCTATCTCTCGTCGCGATCTGATCTCATCGGGTTTGGCGCTGTCAACCACGTCCCTTATCGCCCGTTCGGCGTGGGCGCGAACCGCGGCTCTTCTGGCGGGTGCCCCCGACTCCGCCACCGCGACCGCTCTTGCACCGCGTGAGCAACTGCTCTTCGACTATGGTTGGAAGTTTCAGTTCGGCAACGGAACCGACCCGGCCAAGGATCTCGGATTTGGAAACACCCAGGAAGACTTCTCCAAAACCGGCAACTTCAAATTCGCGCGCGTGGGATACGACGACTCAAAATGGCGCTCGCTGAACCTGCCCCACGACTGGGCGGTGGAACTGCCATTTGTGTGGGACGACACCCTGGCGTCGCATGGATTCAAGCCGCTGGGGCGCCGCTATCCCGAGACAAGCGTCGGGTGGTATCGGCGCGAGTTCGACATTCCAGCGAGCGACGCCGGCCGCCGCATTGCGGTCGAGTTCGACGGAGCCTTTCGCGACGTACTGGTGTTTGTAAACGGATGCTTCATCGGCCGCAACGATAACGGCTACGCGCCGTTCCGCTTCGACATCACCGACTTCCTCGCCGTTGGCCAAAAGAACTGTATCGTCACGCGCGTGGACGCGAGCTTTGGCGACGGCTGGTTCTACGAGGGCGCCGGAATCTACCGGCATGTGTGGCTCACAAAGACCGACTCACTGCACCTGGCGCCGCGGGAGAGCGTTGTCCGCGTCACGATGGAAGGGCAATTTGCAGCGGTCGAGCTGGCAACCGTGGTCGAGAATCACACCGGTCAAGTGGCGCCAGCGACGGTGACGTGGGAGATCCTGGACCCCGCCGGGAAAACCGTGGCCACCGCCGAAACGCATGAGCAGCCGGTGGGCCCGTGCTGCGACACCAGCTTCAGCGAGAACGGATTTCTTGCCGACGCGCACATCGGCCATCCGATGCTATGGTCTGTCGAAACACCAAACCTCTACACGGCCATCGTCACTGTCAAATCAGGCGACAAAGTTTGCGATGCCGAGCGCATCAGTTTTGGTTTGCGAACGGTGAAGTTTGACGCCGATCACGGCTTCTTCCTCAACGGCCAGTCGCTCAAGATTCAGGGAACCTGTAACCACCAGGATCACGCCGGAGTGGGCGCGGCGGTGCCTGATCGGCTGCAAGCCTACCGCATTGGCGTGCTGCAAGCGATGGGTTGCAACGCCATACGCACCTCGCACAATATGCCGACGCCGGAGCTTGTTGAAGCCTGCGACCGCATGGGCATGATGATGATGTGCGAGACGCGGCAGATGAGCTCCAGCCCCGAGGGCATGGCGCAGCTCGAGACGATGATCAAACGGTACAGGAATTCGCCGTCGATCATCATCTGGTCGATCGGCAACGAGGAGTGGCATCTGCAAGGCGACGATGCGGAAGAAGGCGCGAAGATCGCCGCGACCATGGCGCAGCGCTGCCATGAGCTCGACCCCACGCGCGTGGTCGGCGCTGCGGTGAACGGCGACAACGAGAAGGGCGTTTCCAACGCGCTCGACATCGTCGGGTTCAACTACGTCTTGAAGTTTCCCGACGTCTTCCACAAGGAGCATCCCACGCGGCCGATTTACGGATCGGAGACGGCCAGCACCATTTCACAGCGCGGCTGCTATCAGACCGATCCGCTGCGCAATACTCTAAGCGCCTACGACGTGAACCACACAGAGTGGAGCCAGCTCGCCGAGGAGTGGTGGACGTTCTACGCGACGCGCGAGTGGGAAGCAGGCGGCTTTGCGTGGACAGGATTCGATTATCGCGGCGAGCCTACTCCGTACGGATGGCCGTCGATCAACTCGAACTTCGGCATCGTGGATATGTGCGGATTTCCCAAGGACAACTTCTTCTACTACAAGTCGTGGTGGACGAAGGAGCCGGTGCTACACCTCTTTCCGCACTGGACCTGGGAGGGCAGGGAAGGCGAGGAGATTCCGGTGTGGGTTCACTCGAATCTCGACGAGGTTGAGCTGTTTTTGAATGGAAAGAGTCTTGGCCGGCAAAAGGTTGCGCGGTTAAGCCACGTCGAGTGGAAGGTGCGCTACGAAGCGGGCGCGATCGAGGCGCACGGATGGAAAGATGGGAAGCTTGTGCTGACCGAAAAGCGCGAGACTACGGGCGAGATAGTGGTCGTGCGGCTGACGGCCGACAGGTCGGAAATTGACGCAGACGGCGCGGATGTCGTCGTTCTCACCGTCGACGCACTGGACGCTGCGGGCCGCGCGCTACCGACTGCGCAGAACCTGATCAACTTCAAAGTTACCGGCGAAGGCGCGCTCATCGGCGTGGGCAACGGCGACCCCAATTGCCACGAGAGCGACAAGGAACCGCGCCGGTCTCTTTTTAATGGCCTCGCACAGGTCATCGTGCAATCCACCAAAACAGCGGGCACGATCACCGTCGAGGCAAGCACTGCCGTTCGCGACAAAACGGTCGCACCGGCAAAGATCGAAATCACAACGAAGCAGATGGCACTGAAGGCGTCCGTCGCCTAGCGACGGATGACGCATCGTTTGAGGAAGAGATTCAAATGCGCGCTGCGGAACTGATTGCTCCACTTACATTCCGACTCACCGATATGGAGATCGACGATCCCGGACCCGGCGAAGTGCAGGTCAGGGTCGAGTCCGTTGGCGTGTGCGGCTCGGACATGCACGCCTACACAGAGGGCGCGGTCGGCGGCAATTCAAATGTGTACCCGATGCTGCTGGGGCACGAGCCTGCGGGAAGGATTGTGAAGACCGGCTCGGGCGTAACGGGCCTGGCCGCCGGCGATCGCGGGGCGCTGGAGCCGGCGTTTTACTGCTACCACTGCGAGTTCTGCCTGAGCGGCCACCACAACGTGTGCGCAAACATTCGCTTCCTGAGCACGCCCGGGCATCCAGGATTTTTTCGCGAGCTGGTGAATCTGCCGGTGGCCAACTTTAAGCCGATTCCGGCAGCGATGAGCTACGGCGAAGCGGCTTTGGCTGAGCCGCTGGCGATTGCAATCCATTCTTTGCGCCTGGCGTCGATTGGCCGGGGCGAAACGGTTGCGGTGATTGGCGCAGGACCGATTGGGCTGTTGACGATTGCCGCGCTCCGAGCGACAGGGGCGGGAAAGATTCTGGCCGTGGAGCCACTCGCGCATCGCCGCGAGTTAGCGCGCGGAATTGGCGCGGATGTGACGCTCGAGCCCGCCGAAGCGCTGGACGAAATTCTAAAAGCGACGGGGCAGCGCGGCGTGGATTGCGCAATTGATTGCGCGGCCGGAGAAGATACCACGAGCCAGGCCATGCAGATTACGCGCAACGCGGGACGAGTGGCGCTGACAGGGATCCACACCTCGGCGTTTGTAAAAGTGGATGCCGGGGCAATGCGGCGCAAGGAATTGACGCTGTTTAATGTGCGGCGATCGAATCACGAGACAGATGAAGCGCTGGATCTGATGGGCGAGCACGCCGCGTGGTTTGCGCCGCTGCTTACGCATTCAAGGAATCTCGACCGCATCGACGAGGCGTTCCAGATTGCAAGCCAATATCGCGACGGCGTGGGGAAGATGATGGTCAGGCCATAGGCGCGTATCCATATATACGTACTGACGATGTGGTGGGGTTTACCAAAGTGTTGCCGCGCCCGCAATTCTTGGTTGACACTCGCAAAATGGGAGATTATTGTCCCTCCTACCCTGGCAAGTCTTCTCCAGGCTTTCAGCCAGGAATGTCATGGAGGCAAGCCAATGACCTTCCCCCTTCCCAAGGCCCTTTTCACATCTTCTGTTGCGCTTCTTTTCATCGCATTTTCATTTTCCGGCCGCGCTCAAGCGCAAAGTGCGCCGAGACAGATGCAGCCGATCGCCCAGCGACCGAACCCAAACTCGGTGGTTCTGCAAGGCGGGACGCAGGAGCAGAACATCCAACGGCTGCACATAGTCCGGCAATACACGCTTCCGAACCTGCGTTCCAATCCACGGGTGACGGTAGGAAATGCGCAGCTGGACCTCACGCCGATGCTGAACAACGCCAGGGCGGTGCCGAACATTGCGCTACGGTTGCAGGCCCTGCCGCAGCATGTGCAGGTGCAGGTGAATACGACCGAGGTCAATGAGGTGGACCAGGGTTTGGTGATTCATCATGTGCTCACCTACCAGATTCTTCCCGGCAAGTGCGCCGACGCCGGCGCCAAGGAGCAGCTTGCTGCGGCAGGAGTGGCGTGCTTTACGCGCAGCACCACGACGCAGCGCGTGGCGGAGTTCAGCGCGCCGGGCAATCCGCGCTACGTTGCCGACCCAGGAAAAAGGCAGGCGGCGATCGCGGCATTCCAGCAAAAGAGCGCGACGGCGGATGCCGATGCGAACCAGCACATTGCCGATCTGCGCAAGCAATTGGCCAATCCAACGCAGCGCGCGGCCATTGTCGCCAAAGTGGGCGAGGCTGAAGTGGCGCGCATGAGCTCGCTGAGCGACGACGATCTGAAGGACGAGCTTATCAATATGTCGGTGCAGACGGTTGAAGAGACGATGTTCGTGCCGAAAATGGAGTCCTCCATTTACGCGCACCCGCAGCATGTCCTGGCCACTACGGCGAGCCCGGCGGAGATGGCCGACTTGCAGCAAATCATGCGCAATGGCGTGTCCGGCGGCAGCCCGGCAGAATTCCCGAAACTGGTGAAAGTAATTCCGAGTTCTCAAAGTCCGTTAACCGGTTCCGCGGGTCCAGGCGGCAGCAAAACCGCAGAACTTAATATGGGTCCTTACATTTTTCTGACCGGGTTCACGATCGGCCACGACTACGAATGGCAATGGGGCGTGTCGGTATCCATCAACTGGTGCGTCGTGGGGTGCACTTCTACCTACGGCATCCAGCTCCATGCCGGTTTCAACTATGCGTTCGGGCTGCGCTTCCCAATCCAGACCACTCTCAAGTATGAAACCACCGTTCAAAACAACTCGGCCACGGCGAAGTTGACCCCGCAGTTCGTGCCCATCGAGGGCGACGTCAACGATTTCTTCTCTTCCGGACTTGACGCCAGCGAACTCTACAACGCGCAGGAGATTGTTGCGCAGGTGGGCGCCGATGCGGGTTTCGACGTCAACCTGCCCGGCTTTGGCACCAGCCAGGGATTTTCGGTCAACGTGGATTTCACCAATTTGTTACCGGCGCCCTACACCGGGGGCCGCTTCCAGCCGCCAGTCCCAGGCACGCACGGCATCGATTCCAATTTCGTCTTCAACCAAATCGATCTGCTGGGCG
This sequence comes from uncultured Acidobacteriaceae bacterium, assembly GCA_963773915.1. Lineage (GTDB taxonomy): Bacteria > Acidobacteriota > Terriglobia > Terriglobales > Acidobacteriaceae > Telmatobacter. The sequence continues at coordinate 193,583 of CAVZCY010000009.1, read as the reverse complement.
GCCTTCTCGACTTTGGCGTCGTTGGCGGCTCGGTCTATCCAGCAATTCAGGTGAATCTCCACTCGGACAGCTTGCAGTTTACGCTGAATGACGAGCTCCAGCGTCGGTCGTCCAACATCAATTCGGGGCAGACGGTTTCGCTGGGCGACGCGACCGCCCAGAACGGCGACTACAGCCATTTCGCGGTTGGAAATCCGGTCTACAACCTGGGATTCACGTTGACGCCGGGCCTCGCTCCGACAGTCTGGGTCGACATCGCGGTCTGGTCCGATCAGTGGCAATGGCCGGTCTGGTTTCCGCAGCTTGCCATTAGCCTTCCTCCGGGCGGCATGAATTTCAGTTGCCACGCAGGCACCACCTGCGTCATGGACTTCCAGCCGGTATTCAATGCGTCCACGGGTCAAGTGCAAGACATGAGCAAGGAACGCGATGTTGCGGACCGCACGCTTGTCGGAGGCGGATGCCAGCGCAACGGGTCGGAAGGAAACTATCTCTGCCCCGTGAACGGCATGCTTGGACTGTGCAACACCATGATGAAAAACAGCGCGGTGCTCAGCTGCGGCGCGCTCCTTCCAACTTCGACGGACCAGATTCTTCGCCGCGGCGGTTGCTCTGAGCAGGGCCAGACCGGAACCTACGAGTGCCCATCGAGCATGATGGGCCTGTGCGGGCTTTACGTCAAAAACCAAGTTGTCGTTTCCTGCAAACAGAAGTGAGAGCAACCGAGAATCACAGGGACGCTGGGACAATGGGAGCGAATCCCGTTAGGTCGTGCCGTTCAGGGCCGTCCATGCAGCCAACGAGTCCATGTAGTCCCTCCAATGGGCGATCTTTCGATTCTCAATGGTGACGACGGAGATCAGCCTGTTGTCGTAGGGCGCCCCGGTTCGCAGAATCTTGCCGTGCACTTCGTATTCGAGGATTACGACACCGCTATCCTGACCGGGCTGCACAACGCTGGGATGCACGACGAGTGCGTCGCCAGAGTGAAGGCGGATACTTTGCCATATCCGGCGAGGCTGGCGACCAGATTTGCCCGTCCGCGAATAGTGAGAGGCCAGCCCGGGAAGTGATAACGGGACTCGAAGATTGCGTTGTCGGCGAACGCGTCGAAATAGTGCTCGCCATCGACAAGTCCGCTCAGGCCCTTCATCACAACTTCAAAGAATGGGTCGAGGGCTTCGTGCGCTCCATATTCTGCTTTTGGCATTGGCGACCTTCAGGCGAGGCGATCTGGTCAAATCGTGCGATACCAAGGGGTTATCGTCCACGTTGGTTGGCAGTGGCTCCATAATTCTAACGAACCGAACATATCTTGCCGATAAACGTCATGGGGAAGCCTTCACACGGGCCGGAAGACCGCGTCCGTCGGGCAAGGAGCGCCATGAGCAGAATACTGACACGGCTACTGCATGGCTTCCGCGAGGAAAGTGGCCAGGCCGTGGTAATCGGTGTGGTCAGCTTGATGGCGGTGCTTCCGTGTGTGGGCCTGGCGATCGACGTGGGCCAGTTCCGTTTCCAGCAGCAGCGGATGCAGGCGGCGGCCGACGCCGCGGCATTGGCCGGCGCAATCGAAGTGAGCAGTTGCGCGGGCACCGCGAACTGCGCTGCATTGCAAACAGCCGCCCAGCAGGCACTGGTGGAAAACGGATTTACCGGCAGCACTCTGAAGAAACAGTGCGCGGCTGTGGCTGCTGGACTGACTCTGGTCGTCAATAACGGTCCCTGCTCATTGCTCTCGACGAGCGGAGATCCCAACTACGGCAACACGAGCTACGTCGAGGCACTTCTTTCCGCTCCCGCAAATACGTTTTTCGCGCATCTTGTGGGAATAAACTCGATTCGAATTTCGGTGAGAGCAGAAGCTTATGTCGCCCCGTCGTTTTGCCTGTTCACGTCTACATCGAACACAACTTCTTCAGGTCCGCAGGGCATCCTCCTTAACGGCGGCACGCTGAGCGCGAATTGCGGCGTGATGGACGATTCCGGCTCAAGCGGCGCACTTGCAACCAACAGCGGTGCGACCTTCAACAGCACGAAATTTCAAGTTCACGGCGGCTGGAGCCCGAATAACGGCGGCGCGTTCAGTTCAACTCCCGTAACCGCTGTGCCCGCGGTTTCCGATCCTCTGAGTTACCTCACGCCGCCGACAGTTGGCAGTTGCACGAGCCAGACCGTGGCTGGCACCGGCTCGACGACTCTGAGTCAGGGGACATTCTGCAACGGTTTCAATCTCAACTCCAACACCACGGTTTCTCTTAATCCCGGCACTTACATCATTGAGGGAGGGGTTAACGTTGGGTCCGGCGCGACCCTGAAAGGGACCGGGGTAACCCTGTACTTCACCGGCTCAGGGCAGCTGCAAATGAATAGCGGCAGCACAATGCAACTGGTGGCGCCGACGACAGGCAGCCTGGGAGGAATTCTGGTCTGGGAGGCAAGCACAGACAGCAATGCAATGATCCTGAACGGCAATTCATCAGCGGAATTGCAGGGGGCCGTCTACTTGCCGTCGGCTCAACTCACGATCAACAGCGCCGCAAACACGGCGCAGTACACGATCCTCGACGTGAATTCGCTGATTCTTAATTCAGGAGCCAATTTCACGATGAATAGTAATTATTCGTCGTTGGCGAGCGGCTCGCCTGTCAAATCCGGCAGCGCGGTCCTTGCGGAGTAGCCTATGCGATTCAAACGCCTGAAAATTATCAGTTCCGAAGCCGGCAACAGCCTGGTGGAAACGAGTCTTTTTCTTCCGCTGCTGTTGCTGTTGTTGATGGGGGTGGCCGATTTCGGCCGCGCCTATTATCTGGCCATTGAGGTGGCGGGAGCAGCGCACGCAGGCGCCGTTTACGGCGCGCAGAATATTACCGATACAACGGGCATGCAGAACGCGGCAAAGCTGAACTCCCCCGATGTGGCCGGCCTTGTTGCCACCGGTACGTGGGGCTGCGAGTGCTCGGATGGAACGGCTTCGTCGGCAAGCTGCACCATAACTCCCACTTGCTCAGTGAACGTGGTTTATTACGCGAAGGTGAATACGACCGTGACTTACCACCCGATCATGCCCTGGAAGGGAATCAACTCGTCAATGATCCTCACCGGGAGCACCACCATGCGATCCGCAAGTGAGTAAGGCGACTTCCATGCACCAGCTTCCGGGGCCTAGTGGACCGATGCGCAAAGGCCAAAAGCAAAAAGGCGTCAAGCTCAAATGGTGGAAGAGATTCATTAGCGGAGAGAGTGGAGATTCGCTTGTCGAACTCGGCATCGCAATGTCCGTACTCATGATGGTTGTCTTCGGCATCATCGACTGTTCGCGGGCGCTCTACACCTATCATTTTGTTTCCTGCGCGGCGCAACAAGGAGCGCGTTACGCAATCGTGCGCGGCGGGGATTGGCCGTCTTCCTGCGCTGCCGCGACCTCCTACAGCTGCCAGGCGAGTGCCGCCAATATCAAAACGTACGTCCAGAGCCTGGCGACGCCGGGCATCACGCCTGCCAACATCACGGTTACGCCAACGTGGCCGCAGCTAACGGTGAACGGCACCGCGACGGGATGCAACTCCAGCGCGACTCAAGCCAACGAAGGCTGTCTCGTGAAGGTCCAGGTCAGCTACACCTATCATTTCTTCCTGCCGTATCTGCCCACGGGCGGCATACCGATGACCGCGACGTCGGAGCAGGTGATCGCTTATTAGGGTCGGTCGCTCAAGCCCTATCACCGAAGATGCCGCCGCTTCGCTGAACCTTCAATCCTCTGCGTCGTGATGCGGCACTTCCGCGAGAAAGCGTCGCGTCTGATTCGTGGGCACTGTGCGGCTAGTCAAAACAGATAAATTGGAGTGATGGCGCAAGCAAGGGCTGAGTGGCGGGGTGAGCTGGGAGCGATGGTGAAGCTCGCCGTGCCTGTCGTGTTGAGCGAACTGGGCTGGATGGTGATGGGCGTGGTCGACACCATGATGGTGGGTCGTCTGGGTCCAGCGGCGATTGGAGCCGTGGCGCTGGGCAATGCCGTCTGCTACACGCCGAGCATGTTTGGAATCGGGCTGTTGCTGGGCCTGGACACCCTGGTGGCGCAGGCTTACGGGCGCAAAGATCACGACGAATGCCACCGGTGGCTGGCGCAGGGAGTATATCTGGCGTCGATTGCGGCCGTGCCGATCATGGTGGGCATCGCGCTGGTTAGTTTTTTCTTCGCGCGCTTCGGAATTGCGGCCGAAGTAGCAGCGCCGGCGAGCGGTTACATGCGCGTGTTGTTGTGGGGCACGCTGCCCCTGCTGATTTATGCAGCGTCGCGGCGCTATTTGCAGGGTGTGGGCCAGGTGCGCGTGATTACCGTGACCTACGTGGCGGCGAACCTCGTCAACTGGTTCCTGAACTGGGTGCTGATCTACGGCAAGCTGGGAATGCCGGCGCTTGGGGTGAACGGATCTGCGCTTTCGACGGTGTTTGCTCGACTGACGATGGCGCTGGCGCTGATTGGTTTTGCGTGGAGATACGAGCGCAAGCGCGGACATCCGCTCTTCCGGCACTGGGCCGGACCGCAGATCGCGCGGCTGAAGCAGATGCTGAAATTGGGCGCCCCGGCGGCAGGTCACATTCTGCTGGAGGTGGGCGCGTGGAATCTGGCGACGTTTTCCGCTGGCTACCTGACGCCGGTGGCGCTGGCCACTCATCAAATCGTATTGAACTACGCAAGCGTGACCTACATGGTGCCGCTGGGGATTTCAGCGGCGGCGGCGGTAAGCGTAGGGCACGCGGTGGGCGCGGGCGATCGACCGCGCGCGCGACGAGCCGGATGGCTGGCGCTGGGGTTGGGAACGAGCTTTATGCTGCTTGCGGCGATGACGCTGCTAATCTGGCCGCGGCCGCTGATCGAGTTATATACAAATGACGCGCGCGTGCTGGCGGTGGGGCCGGGACTGCTGGCGATTGTGGCGGCATTCGAAGTATTCGACGGAATTCAGGCTGTGAGCACCGGCGCACTGCGCGGGCTGGGCGAAACGCGCGCGCCCATGCTGGCGAACCTGGTGGGCTATTGGTTGCTGGGATTGCCGCTGGGATTTTTTCTGTGCTTCGGATTGAAGTGGGGGATTTACGGATTATGGATCGGGCTGACGCTGGCGCTGGTGGTGATTGCGCTGGCGCTGATTGCGCGATGGAAGAGAGATGCGGAAAAGCAACTGCTGAGTGCTAGCCATTAGACGCCGGCATTTTTCGGGCGCGGGGCGGTCTCGCCCCATTCGGCTGCACAAAGGCGAAAAAGACGATGCATCGAGGAGCTCCCGCATAGTGATGAAAATAAAGCTGTTGTCGGGTTGTTTTTCGGGTTGGCCGCTGCCCGTCCGTCAGAGGCCGAAGCGCGAACAACAATGAAAATAGGGGGTTACCTTTGTGGCGCTGTGTGGGACGGTGTTATCAAGAAAGTGACTATAATCACATATCGGGGCGCAACGCGTCGGCACAGTAGGCACAGTAGAAGAGAAGCAAGCCGGCAACAGTTGATCAGCCGTAATTTATTGGAAGGGAATCCCGCCAAATGGCGACTGGAAACCTGGCCCTGGGTCAAGAACAGGGCGAAACAATCGCGCGTCCGCGCGTCGTCAACGACTTCAGCATCATCGTAGCCACGGTCAACGGATCAGGTTCGCAGTCCGCCAACAGCGTGTTGCTGAAAAGCATTTTTGGAATGGGAATTCCCGTGAGCGGGAAGAACCTCTTCCCATCGAACATTGCCGGTTTGCCGACGTGGTTCACGATCCGTGCGAGCAAAGATGGATACGTGGCGCGGAAGCGCGAGATCGACGTGCTGGTCTCGCTGAATCCTGAGACCGCTCGCGAAGACATGTTGTCGGTGCAGGCCGGCGGCGCGGCGATTTACGAAGAGCATCTGAACCTGAAGCAGTATCGCGAAGACGTGGTCTGCTATCCGGTGCCGCTCGACAAAATCACAATCTCGATTTGCCCTGAAGCAAAGCTGCGCAAGCTGGTGAAGAACATGGTGTACGTGGGCGCGGTGGCGCAACTGCTCGGGATCGATCTGGCAGTGGTGGAAAGCGGCCTGCGCAAGCAGTTTGCCAAGAAGCCGAAGGTCTTTGAACTCAACTTTGGCGCGGTGCAGGCGGGCTTTGAATACGCAAAGACGACATTCACCAAGCAGGACCCATACTTCCTTGAGCGGATGAATCAGACCGCGGGAAAGATCATCATCGACGGCAACGCGGCGTGCGGCATGGGCGCAGTGTTTGCCGGGGTCACGGTGGTTGCGTGGTATCCCATTACGCCGTCGACCTCGCTGGTTGAGGCGACGACGGATTTGCTGAAGAAGTATCGCGTGACGCCGGAGGGCAAGGCAACGTTTGCCGTAGTGCAGGCCGAGGACGAACTGGCCGCGATCGGCATGGTTCTGGGCGCGGGCTGGGCCGGCGCGCGGGCGATGACGTCGACCTCGGGGCCGGGCATCTCGCTGATGGGCGAGTTTGCGGGACTTGGCTACTATGCCGAGATTCCGGGAGTGATCTTCGATGTGCAGCGCAGCGGCCCCTCGACGGGTATGCCGACGCGCACCCAGCAGTCGGACTTGCTTTCGACGGCATTCCTTTCGCATGGCGACACCAAGCATGTAGTGCTGCTGCCAGGTTCTGTAAAGGAGTGCTTCGAGCTGGCTCAAGCGGCATTCGATCTGGCGGAAAGGTTGCAGACGCCTGTGTTTGTGCTGTCGGATCTGGATCTCGGCATGAACAACTGGATGTCAGAGCCGTTTACCTATCCTGACAAGCCGCTTGATCGCGGCAAGGTGCTCACCGCTGAAGAATTGACGAAGGCGGGCAGCTTTGCACGCTACCGCGATAAGGATGGAGACGCGATTGGCTGGCGCACGCTGCCGGGAACTCCGCATCCGAAAGCCGCGTACTTTACGCGCGGCTCCGGACACAACGACGCGGCCGGGTACACCGAGCGGCCAGACGAGTATCAGCAAGTGATGGACCGATTAGCGCGCAAGTTTGAGAACGCGCGCAAGCTGGTGCCGGCGCCCGTGGTCACGAAGGACGGGACTTCGAAGATCGGGTTCCTCGCCTATGGATCAACGGACTTCGCGCTGCGCGAGAGTCTCGATCAGATCGCGAATGAGCACAAGTTGAGCGTGGATTACATGCGCATCAGGGCTTTCCCGTTCGCGCACGAGATTCACGACTTCGTTGCCAGCCATGATCGCGTCTATGTGGTGGAGCAGGATCGCGATGGGCAACTGGCCAGCCTGCTGAAGCTCGATCTTCCCGCCGACCAGGTGGCGAAGCTGCGCAGCATTCTGCACTACAACGGATTGCCAATCGACGCGCGCAGCATCACGGATGAATTTGCAACCAGGGAGGGTCTCTAAAATGGCGACCACAACAGCGAGTGGGGCCGCGGGCCCGAAATTGAATCACATTGGATTGCCGGTCGTTGAGTACCGCGGCGGAAAGTCGACGCTATGCGCGGGTTGCGGCCACAACGCAATCTCCGAGCGCATAATCGACGCTATGTTCGAGATGGGAGTGGAGCCGGAACGGGTGATGAAGATGAGCGGCATCGGCTGCTCGTCGAAGAGCCCCGCGTACTTCATGAATCGCTCGTTTAGCTTCAACAGCGTGCATGGGCGCATGCCCAGCGTGACCACAGGCGCAATGTTGGCCAATCACACGATGACGGCGCTGGGCGTCTCCGGCGACGGCGATACGGCCTCGATTGGCATTGGACAGTTTGTCCACCTGATGCGGCGCAACCTGCCGATGATTTACATCATTGAGGACAACGGCGTGTATGGGCTAACCAAGGGCCAATTTTCAGCCACCGCCGACATTGGTTCGAAGCTCAAGACCGGCGTGATCAACGAGCTGCCGCCGATCGATACCTGCTCCCTGGCGATCCAGTTGGGCGCGACGTTTGTGGGACGCTCGTTTTCCGGGGATAAGAAGCAATTGCTGGCGATGCTGAAAGCAGCAATTGCGCACAAGGGAACGGTGATGCTCGATGTGATCAGCCCATGCGTCACTTTCAACGACCACGAGGGATCGACGAAGAGCTACAAATTTTTGCAGGAGAACGACGAGCCGATCAACGAGATTGGGTTTGTGGCCAGCTTCGACGACATCGAAGTGGATTACGACTCGGGCGAAGTGCTGGACGTGCAAATGCACGACGGATCACATGTGCGCCTTCGCAAGCTGCTTGCGGACTACGATCCGACAAACAAGGCCAATGCGGTGCACACGCTGATGGAAGCGCACGAGAAGAACGAGATCCTCACGGGCGTCTTCTATATCGACACCAAAAAGCCGACATTCATCGATCAGCTGGACTTGGTCGACGAACCGCTGGGCACGCTGCCTGAATCGCTCACGCGACCGCCGAAGTCCGCGCTGGAAAGCCTGATGGCGAGTCTACAGTAGCGCGGAATTGCAGTTTAGATTGCGTCAGAAGGCCATTCGCCCGTGAAGGGCGTCTCGTTGGCGGCCGAAAAATGCAAGGCGCTTAGGAAGCTTTTGCGCGCAACTCCCGCTCGGCGCGGAACCAATCCTCTTCGTGGCGACCGTGGGCACGGCCGCGCTCGATCCAAAATCGATGCGCAAGCAGCGCGACCTGGTCGTGAGTGATTGAGCTGCTTGTCCCGTTTGCCGAGGCAACCGGTTTTTTCGCGGAGGGTTTGTTCCCGGCAGATTGGGTTTCGGCGGCTGTTTTCTCGGCAGGTTTGCGTGGTTTCGCAACAGCTTTTGCCGCGGCACCAGATTTCTTGACGGACTTAGCCATGGGCAACTCCTCTTGTGCAAGTTCGGCAGATTCGCAACCGTTCAACTATTAAGATACCGAAAACCCGACTTCCGATGCACGAAAAACTATTTTTGAAAAACAGTCGACGTATTTCCGCGGGTCCCGGCAACGCGATTTTCAAACGGATGAAGTCTTGAATGTAGGCCTGCAAGGTCGGCCCGCAGCGTGTATCGTGAACTCAAGTCAAAAGGACGCATGACAATACCCGCCATCGATACCACCGCGCTCACGCGCCGTTTCGGCGATTTCACCGCGGTGCAGGACGTGAATCTGCGCGTGGATGCCGGCCAGTTTTTCGGCTTTCTGGGTCCCAATGGGGCCGGCAAATCTACAACGATCAAAATGCTGACAGGCCTGCTGGCGCCGACCTCGGGGAGCATTCACATTCTCGGCGAGAATTTGATGCAGAATTCAGCTGAGGTGAAGCGGCAGATCGGCGTGGTGCCGGAAGGGATGGCACTCTTCGGCCGTTTGACTGCGGAAGAATATCTGCGCTTCGTCGGGCGCATGTACGGCCTCGATCGCGCCACCACAGTGCAGCGCACCCATGAATTGCTGGATTTTATGCAGCTTGCCGATGAGCGGAAGAAGCTCATCGCCGACTTCTCGCATGGAATGCAAAAGAAGCTGGCTCTGGCCGCTGCGGTGATTCACGGTCCCAGAGTGTTATTTCTCGATGAGCCATTTGAAGGCGTGGATGCCGTGGCTGCAGGCACGCTGAAGGCAATGCTGCAAAGAATGATTGCCCGCGGCGCAACCATCTTCCTCACCTCGCACGTACTGGAAATTGTGGAGCGGCTTTGTACGCATGTGGCGATTATTCATCGCGGGCAACTGGTGGCGCAGGGATCGCTGGAAGAGCTGCGCGCCGGAGCGGGACGCCGGGCACAAGCGAATCGCGGAGAAGAGGCCGATAAACGAGATGAAACCGCGCCGAGGAACGAACAAAAGCGCAGCCTCGAAGAGATTTTTCTTGAGGTCGTCGGCACCGACCGCGCTGGAAATCCGGCTGCTGCTGCCCCTGAGCAGGAGCTTTCATGGCTGAGCTAGACGCCGGGAAGCCGGTTCCTTTCTCAGCGCGGGACATTCCGGCGCGCGTGCAATTGCTAGCGGTGGCGTGGCTGCGCTGGCGCATTTTCGTCAACACTACACTTCGCCGGCGATCATCAGGTAAAGGCCAGGCGGTCGGGCTCGCGTTAGCCATCCTCGTGCGCATCATCGTCTGGCCGTTTCTCGCGCTGATGGTGATCGGTCCGATCGGAGGCAGTGGATACCTGGCATGGACCGTGATCGCCGGCGATCATCCGCAGCGCCTGGCTCCGCTGCTGGCTGCCATCACGGTGCTGTGGCTCTTCGTGAGCGTCAACGGCCAAAACGTCGCAGTAGCCCTCTCCAGCTTCGATCCGTCATCGCTGATCCGCTTTCCTCTGCGCTTTGGGCGCTACCTGGTTCTGCGAACATTCATCGGATTGTTGACGCCGAGCACCATTGTGGGCTGTCTGGCTTTGTTGGCCGCAGCTATTGGAATTGGTTTGGCGAAACCTGCGCTGGCGTTGCCTGCTCTGGCGGTTCTCGCGGTGTACGCGCTGATGAATGTTTTTCTCACGCGCATGATCGGCGCATGGCTGGAGCGTTGGCTTGCCAATCGCCGCTTCCGCGAGATCTTCAGCGCGTTAATGGCGCTGTTTGCCGTCGGATTCCAGTTCCTCAATTATCAGCGTGCTCCGACGCATGCTGTCGGTGACAGAAGCACCTGGGTATTGAATCTACTGCACAGTTCCGGAGCCGGTCTGCTGTGGTTGCCTCCGGGCTTCGCCGCGAATGCGATCCTTCAACAATCACATCCTTTTAGGGCTTTGGCGCAATTCGCTGCGTTGCTGGCGAGCGCGGCGCTATTCGCGGCAGTCTTCGCGATCAGGCTGCACAAGCAGTTTCTCGGCGAATACCTTAGTGAAGGCGCAAGCCGGAGTGCCAATAAAAGCCCGGCACAGCGGCGGTCATTGCCACCGCGGCGGGTCGGCTCTACTGCTGCGCCTGCACCGATTGCCGTTCGAAAGCCGTTCCCGCCAATCGTTGCTGCGTGCCTGCACAAGGAGTGGCTGACGCTTCGTGGCAACGGAGTGCAACTGATTGGCATGCTCACTCCGCTGGTTTTCGTTGTGATTTTGGACCGATCGGTTTTTGCCGGGCATTCCACGTATTTTCTTCCCGGAGCGATTGCCTATGTTCTCTTCGGCGTTCTAGCTGGACTTTATAACGTCTTTGGAGCCGACGGCCTCGGTGTGCAGATTTATCTGCTCGCGCCGATTCGTTTGCGCGATGTGATTGTGGCCAAGAATCTGATGAGTCTCCTGGTTATCGTCGCTGAAGCGGGCCTGGCATGGGCTTTGGTTTCGATACTCACGCGCACGCCTATTCCGCTTCCCACGCAAATTTCGACGATTCTCTGGACGGTTTTTGTGATCGCCGTAAACCTGGCACTGGGAACGGTGCGCTCAATTCAAGCGCCGCGCCGATTTACTCCGGGGCAGGCACAGCAGCGGCGAACCACACCGACCAATCGCACCAGCGGCCTTTTGATTATGCTGGTTTTGTTTGGAAGCATGGCACTGCAATTTCCCGTGGCGTTTCTTTGCAAATACTTCGGCAATCCGTGGCTTGGCGTGTGGATCTTCTTGCCTCTTGCCGTGGCGTCAATCATCGCCTACCTACTCCTGCTCCTCAACGCCGACCGCTTCATCCTGGCGCATCGCGACGTGTTTGCGGAAGAGCTGTGCAAGATATAGAGGCCAGCGGCGGGAATTGTGCGGCCGAACGAAGCTCCTCAATCCGCGTCGTTACAGCTGCCACCAATCGAGCAGCGCCATGCGCGGATAATAAAGTCCGCCGCATAGACTGACGCCAGCGCCGTGAAGGTTGCGAAGGACCGCGGCGTAGGCCTCGATCTGGGGCGCAAATTGGCGGCGTAACTCGGGCAATACTGAAGCGGGATCAAGGCCATCTTCGTGAGCCGTTTTGTAATCAATAATCCACCAGGTGTCATCGTTGGTTGAAGAGACGGCGTTTTGCGGCACGGTTCCGGCGCGGAAAATGCGATCCACCTGCACTGTGCGCAGGCTACCGGCAACTACGCCAGTCCAACGAGCTTCGTTGGCTGCATCGGTGTGAGGAGCGAGAATCCACTGGGCAAGAGGATCGTCGGCGGCGCGAAGCACGATCTGAAGCGCTTGTCCAGCGATGCGGCTTGCCGCCGCAGGCTCAATGCCCGAGGCGCGAACGGTTGCGGCAATGCGCGGTTGCTGGTGGGCGAGTTTTGCCAAAGCGGACTCACGGGTTTGCGTGGCGAGAAGTTGCGCCAACTGTTGAAGGAGCGCGTGAACGGCCCTGCCGAGCGCACGAGATTGCAGGCCGCCTTCGTGGCGTTCGTAAAGGCGACCTGAACCGACGAGAGCCACGTCGCCGGACGTAGAGGCGAGTTCGGCTGCCTGTCCGCGGAAGCCTGGCGGCAAGCGTCGCAACAGCGTTGGGCTGGGCGCTGAAGGCGTGATCTCAATCAGATTGTCGCCGGCACCGGCAGCCACAGAATCTATGGTGGAGGGCTCTGCGGTTGAGGCGGCCAGCGCGATCCACTCATCGAATCTGCGGCGAATCTCCGATTCCCATGCAGGCCAGGCCGCTTGCAGCAAGCTGTCGCCTGGCTCAACGAGTGCGAGGGAGCCGTCTTTCGCAATTTTCCAGGATGGCCGCGCAAAGATGTGCAGTTCCTCGCGGGCGCGTGTTGCGGCAACGTAAAGAAGGCGGCGCTCCTCCTGCTTTTCGCGCGCGCGACGCAGATCATCAACCCACTTCTTGGCTTCACTGCGATCCGAGCCTTTTGGAGAAAAGGGCGCAATGAGGAATTCCGTGACCTCGCCGGAATTGTCGCCCTCGTTTGCCGCGATCTCAGATGGCAGGCCACGTTCGAGCCACGACAGCATTTCGTGTTTGCTGCGGCCTCCGCGCTTCTGCAGATCGGGCACAATGACAACCTCGAACTCAAGTCCCTTGGCCTTGTGAATGGTCATTAATTGCACGCCGAAGTTGCTCTCCACGGCGGGATCGGGCAGTGCGGTAAGGCACCCGAGCGCGGCATTGAGCGCAGGTCCGAGAAGATCGGGTTCTCCTTGAGGGAGAGCGTCGAGGCTTTTCCAGAGAAGATCGAGATTTGCGCGGGCTTCGGTGTCGGCGCATTGCGCGCCGCCGAGGCGCAGCCAGACTTGTTCGAGGACTGTGCCCAATGCCGCAGTTGGCTGCAGGGAGCGAAGGCGCTCGGCAAACTCGATGGCGCCAGTGAGACGATCGACAGCCTCGCGGCCTTCCGCGCTGACGAGATGCAAGCGCTCAGAGAGGAGCTCGGGAACTGAACGAGCGAGAAGCTCGGGCGAGTCGGCGCTGACGAGCAGATGCAAGTCGCCAAGCGACAGGCCGCACCAGGGCGCGCGCAGCACGCCGAGCCAGGAGACACGATCGTAAGGATTGAGGAGCGCGCGGGCCAGGGCAAGAGCATCGATGATTTCCGGCCGATCCTGAAGTTTCTCAAGTTCTACGGCGCGGAAATGAATGCCGGCTTCACGGAGTGCGGCGGCAATCGGCTCGAGCGATTTGCGGGCGCGGCCGAGCACGGCGATGCGGAATTTCTTTTTCTCTCCACTGTTCTGACTGTTCTCATTTGCGGCGCGGGCCGCTTCAGCGAAAGAAAGGCAAGAGCGAACGATTTCGACAATTTCGTCGATCTGCTCTCGTTGAGCGGCTTCGCGCTTATCGGCGATTTCTTTTTTCCGGCCGGGTTCGGCGTTGCGCGGCGTTTCCGGCATGAATTCAAAGTGAAGTTGCAGGCGAGGATTGGGCTCGCTCAACCAGGTGCGGGCCATATTGCGCAGCCGTCGCCACGCGCAGGTTGCGATGCAGCGAAAGCGATTCCGCTGGAGGTATCGAAAACCCGAGCGAAGGTTTCGTTGACGAGCGCGACAAGCGAGGGCTCGCTGCGGAAGTTGGCGGTGAGATGGACTCCGTCGAAGGGAAAAGCAAGATCGCCGGGAATTTCGAGGCCGAGCTTTTCAACGCGCGGAAATAATTCTGCGTCGGCTTCGCGGAATCCGTAAATGGATTGCATCGGGTCGCCGACGACGAAGCAGGTGCGGCCCTCGCGATCGGACCAGGCGGCAATAAGGCGGCGCAGCAACTCGTGCTGGCGGCGGCTGGTGTCCTGGAATTCGTCGACCAGCAGATGGCGGATTCCGTCGGCGACGGCCTGAGCTGTGTCCGTCGGAAATCCATCTTCGCCCTTGAGCACGCTGAGGGCGATCTGCGCCACTTCAGTAAAGTCAGCAGTGGCCGACTCAGCAAAGACGACTCGCAGCTCGGCGGCGGCGCGGCGCAGCAGATTGAAACAGGCGCAGACGATCCGCCATTCCGCGTCAGAGTACCGGATTGACGTGGCTTCGTTGTCCCCGCGTAGGAAGGGAGCTTCGAGCCGCGCACGAAGAAGATCCCATTCCGGCTCACGCTCAAGAACGAAATCCTGCATCCAGCGATCGCGATTCTTGAGCATCTCGACCGTCAGATCCTCAATCTCGCGCCAGTTGTTGTCGCGCCAATCGAGCAGAGTCTCGATAGCAGCGCTTACTGCGCTATCGGCCCGGCCGATCTGCTGCAGAGTGCGCCGGGCGGCGCGGCGATAGAGTTCCGCAGGCTGATTGCTGATGTCGAGACCACCGCCCAGGCCAGAGAGGAGCGGTTGCTGCAAAGCCAGGTCGCGGCAAAATGAATCGATAGTGGAGATGCGCAGCTGAGCCGGGAGGTTGAGCAGATCCCAGCCGAGCGATTGGGAACGCGCAAGCGCGTGACGCGCGAGAGTTTCCATGGAAAGTGGATCGGCATCGAAATCAGCTGCGCCGGCGAGCGCAGCTTTTTCAAGCTCTGAAAGAATGCGGTTGCGCATTTCAGCCGCGGCAGGGATGGTGAATGTGATCGCGACCACCTGGCCGGGGTCGTCGACTTCCCCGAGGAGGCGCAGAAATCGGCGCGTGAGCAAATCGGTTTTTCCTGAGCCTGCGGGCGCGCGAACGAGAATTGAACGCCGATGATCAAGCGCCAAATCGCGCTGCGCCTGGTCGGGGGGCGAATTCCTGCGAGGCGCGTCAGGCATCGTTAGCCTCCTCGCGGTTCTCGTCACCGGATAGCGGCGGATTTTCAGAAACGCGGCAGACGACTTGCAGGCCGCATCGCTCGCAGGTCTCGGGATAGTCGCGTGGGTTAACGGCGGCGCGGCCGGCAAGAAAGTCCAGCGCGAGTTCCTCTATATGCCGTTTCCACGCGGAAAGCTGCTCTGAATCAAGCGGCTTTTTTACTAGATTTGAATTTCCTCTAAGGTCCGGGCGCAGCGTGGCTTTGGCGTCGCGAACCTTCCCGGAGAATTCCGTTTCTCCGGCACGGACTTTGGCGAAGACGAGGCCGCCGATTACGTTCGAATCGAAACCGAGAGCGAATTCGGCGTAGAGAGGAAGTTGCACGTCACCGGGACGGGGAAGATCCCAGTCGGAGGGAGACACGTTGCCGGATTTGTAGTCGATCACGAGCAGTGAGCCATCGATCAGACGGTCGATTCGGTCGAGGCGCACTCTGAGTAGCAAGCCATCTACGGCAACGCTCGTCTTTTGTTCGGTATCGAGCACACTGAAGGGAACGCGCTCACGCTCGTACACGAGCCACTCGGTGACCAGCCTGATGAGGCGAGTCTCTTCGAGCGCGAGATAACTTTGCGGCATGGATTCTGTCGCGCGCGAGGACATTTGTGTCGAAAAAACACGATGCACATGATCCGCCACAAAAGAATTGAGGTTGTGAACAGCGAGAAGTTCTTTGTGCGAGCGAATGCCGTGCGGAGGGCCGGCCCAGACAGAGTGAAGCACATCGTGCAGAAGTTGGCCGCGCTCCTTTGCGGTAAGGCCCGCTTCCGCGGGATCCCAGGATTGCGCGCCGAGACGCGCCGTGGCAAACGCTTTGAAGGCGCATTGCGATTGCGCGGTGAGCGTGGCGGAGCCGCCGGGAGCATCGCCTGCAGGAAAGGGAATTTGACTTGCATCTTCAAATGAGACGGCGAGCGGCGGCAGAATTGCTGGGGCGGCCAACGAAGCACTCAAGCTTTGCGGCGTGCCGGCAAGTTGCTTGACGATCCGCGAAGGGCGAGCCTCAACGCCTACGTTTTGCATTGAGTAGCTGAAGTGAACTTCGGGTGCGGACGCAAGCAGGCGGCGCGTGACGGTATCGGCGAGTCTCCAATCGAGGCGCGGTGAAGCGTGAGGCATCTCGGCCGCGCGTTGCGCCGCAAGAGGGATCAGCGGATGTGTGGCGCCATTGGCTGGCCACGCATCCTCAGTGGCGCCGAGGAACCAAATCGCATCGGCCGCGAGGCCCGCGGACTCGGCGGGGCCAGCAATCAGGATCGGCGCATCCTTAGATTCCGGTGCGAAAAGAGTTTCATTCACAGCGCGATCGAGAACTCCCAGGAATTCCTTCCACTCGATGGGCCGGCCAGTGAAGCCGAGCGACGCGCAATCGTCGACGGTTTGTTGCCAGCGGCGACGAGCCTGGAATTCGGCGCTCGAAAGCGGGCGCATGTCGAGCCAGCCGGCCTCCTTAAGCAGTTTCGGCACACGGTCAGCCCAGTCAAGCGGAGATTGCGGCCGGCGCGCGAATTCCTGAAGACGGCGCTGTGACTGCGTGACGCGAGTGACCCATGCGGCAGGCAGCTCTGATCCGGGTTTCTGGCGCAGGAAATCCGCGAGCATCCAGCGCGTGCGCTGCATATCTTTGCGGCGCAGCGCCCGCATGAAAGCCGCGAGCGCAAGCGATTCGCTCGGCGACGCAGCAATCTGGCCCGACGAGAGAAGCCAGTCGAGCTCATGCTCGTCGATCGGTTCCGTTAACCAGTGAAGCAGCAGGCTAGCGCCGCGCGCGAGTGCAATTTGGCTGAGCGGTACGCCCAAAGAGAACTCAAAGATACTGGAGGCGGCGGACGCGCTTCCGCCTTCGCAAGCTAAGCGGAGAAACGCGCGCTCGATCTCGCCACGGCGCGTGGGAACGTCCTGCGTGACGACCAGCAGGCGCGCATGCGGATTGGCGGTGAGCTGCTGATTGCACCAAACGGCGCACGCGGCTAGCTCTGATGCCGGGTCCGTCGCCTGATGGAATTCGATCTGTGCCGCGATCTCGCCGAGAGAAACCTGCGTGCAGGCGCCCCACGCTGAAAAGAGTTCCTGCTGCGCAAGTAAGACGCGATCGAAGCCGGCGAGCAACAAAGGAGCGCGCTCGGCGGAATCTCGCTTGAGCGCCTCGATCAGTTCGAGCGGAAGCCGCGCAACGCTGATCAGATTGTCCCTGCGACAGATTTCATCGAAGCGGGAGAGCCAGTCGCTGAAGGCCGCTGCATCCTGATCCCAGGCACTCCGCGCTTTCCTGTTCAGCAGTTGCGGTGCGTAAGCGCAGATAAGACTGTGTGCTTCCATGGCCAAAGCCGCCAGACGATCGCGCGCTCCGGCAAGTCGCGCGGCCTCCGGCGCGGCCGCTGTCACAATTCCCGCCCAAAGCGAATGCTCTTGCAGGGAATTCAGGGCGAGACGGCTGTCAGTGTTGCGGAGGGGATTGCGCTCATCCCATTCGTTTCGGACAAAGGTTTGCCAATCCTGAATCTTTGGAGCGAGCCATGCGGTGAGACCCTCGCTGCGGCGTGCGCGATTGAACGCCGCTGTGAGCCATCGAGCGGCGCGCTCGCTTGCAGTGACTACAAGTCCGCCATCACGCAGCCACGCATCGATCTCAGATGAAAGTTCAGAGTTCACAGTTCACGGTTGGCAATTCACAATTCACGGTTCGAGGTTCGCAGCCTCAGGCCTAAGAATACCGCTGAGGGGCACATCGCTTGGCAACCGCCGGGAACAGAGAACGAACGCCTGAAGAACCGACAGCGCCTGCGGAGGATTCGCGTTTTCATGTGGTCAGTCCACGAGTTGTACACTAATGGTTGTTATGCGCTCTCTTTTCGTAGGCTGTCTTCTTGCCGTTATCGCTTTAGCGGGGTGTCATTCCGGCCCGACACAAGGATCACAACCTCAGGCAGATTCGTCTGTGACGGTGTATCACCTCCGCGGGAAAATTGTTTCGACCGACATTGCGCATGGAATCGTGGTCGTGGATCATGAGGCAATTCCGGGCTTCATGGACGCGATGACCATGCCCTACCAACTTAAGAATCCAGAAATCACTGGCGAGCTGCACCCAGGCGACACAATTACCGCCGACGTTTTGGTGTCGAAGAGCTCTGAAGAGACGGTGATGCTGGATCACATCGTCGTAATCGCGCAGGCCAAGCCTGATTACAAGCCGCCGGTGTTCTACCATGTGCCCGCGCCCGGCGACACGGTCCCGGATTTCAAACTGCGCAACCAGGACGGGCGCGCGATTCATCTCGATCAGTTCCGCGGAAAGACGCTGCTGTTGACATTTATTTACACGCGCTGCCCGTTGCCTAACTTTTGTCCTTTGATTACGCACAACTTTGCTGTGATCGATCACGATCTCGCCGCGAATCCAGCGCTCTACGCAAAAACGCATCTGGTATGCGTAAGCTTCGATCCGGAGCACGACACTCCAGCGCGGCTGCGCGCATACGGTGCCGAATATATCGGCAGCGACGCGAAGGGCGCATTTGCGCACTGGGATTTTGCTGTCCCCACAAAGCCGGTGCTGCTGGAGATGGCGAAATACTTCGATGTGGGCATCACGCAGGGGCCCGATGAGACGATTACACACACAATGTCCACGACCTTGATTGGCCCGCATGGTAAGGTGGTGCAGTTTTATCCCGGCAATGAGTGGACGCCGGAACAGGTAGTTGCGGACGTGAAGAAGCTGCAAGGGTGAAAAAGCAGCTACTAGAGGAGAGAACGATGAACGACGGGCTGAAAATTCGCAAGGAGGGTGAGCTGGATTTTCTCGCGCTCGGGGCGTTAGTGCACCGGCTCGATCCGGGAATCATTCCCTTTGGCAAGGCGACGGAGTGCAAGATTCACGTGAGCGGCGGTGAGTTCAACGTAGCTGCCAACCTGTCCGACTGCTTCAAGATGAAGACGGCAATTGCGTCTGCGATGGTGGACTATCCCATCGGCGATCTGATCGCGGAGCGCGTGCGCGCCATGGGCGTGAGGCCGATCTATAAGCATTTTGAGCACAACGGCGCGACTGGCCCGAATATGGCAACGGTCTACAGTGACCGCGGCGCCGGAGTGCGGCCGCCTGTTGTCTTTTACAACCGAGCCAACGAAGCAGGCTCGATGCTAAAGTCAGGCGACTTCGACTGGAAGGCAATTTGCGCGAAGGGCGTGCGCTGGGCTCATTCGGGCGGCATTTTTGCCGCGCTTTCGGCCACCACCGCGCCACTTGCGGCACAGATGATGAAGACCGCGAAGGAATCCGGCGCAGTGACTTCCTTCGATCTCAATTTCCGAGAGAAGTTGTGGAAGATTTCGGGCGGCGCGGATAAAGCCGTGGAGACGATTGGCACCATCGTGAAGAACGTCGACGTGCTGATCGGCAACGAAGAGGATTTGCAGAAGGGGTTGGGCATTCCCGGCCCGGATGTTCACGCGAAGTCGAAGCTCGATCCCACTGTCTTTTTTGCGATGATCGACAACGTGGTCAAAAAGCATCCTCACGTGAAAGTCGTGGCGACAACGTTGCGCGAAGTGCACTCCACAAACCGGCACAGCTGGAGCGCGGTGGCATGGATTAACGGCAAGACCTATGTTGCGCCTACGGCCGAACTGGATGTGGTTGATCGCGTGGGCGGCGGTGACGGGTTTGCGGCGGGGCTCATTTATGGGCTGTTGACCGGAGAAAAACCCGAAGATGCGTTGAAGCTCGGCTGGGCGCACGGCGCGCTGCTGACCACATTTATCGGCGACACGACCATGGCGACTCTCGACCAGGTGCGCTCGCTGGCCAAGGGTGGATCGGCGCGAATCCAGCGATGAACAGGCTGGACTGCGATCGCTGACAGCGACCAACTTACAACTGTTATTCTTGCCATGTAAAGCTCGGAGTTAAGGCTGGAGGTCTGGCATGGCAAGAGTCACCTTTGCATTTGGAATTCTACTGATTGCTCTCGGGCTGATTGGTTTTTGGGGCACCGGAAGCAAAGCGCCAACGGCGCTGATTCCCACATGGTTCGGCCTCGCGCTCACCGCGGGCGGTCTGCTCGCCATCAGCCGCAACGAAGGGCGGCGCAAGCTCTTCATGCACATCAATGTGACGGTTGGGCTGCTGGGCCTTATCGGCGCGGTCGCCGCGGCTCTGCAAGGCTATGCACACGCCAGATCGCTGGGCGTCGACCCGGACTACATCGCGCTCGCAGCCAAGCTCGCGATGGCAGGCCTGCTGCTGATTTATGTGAGTCTTTGCGTCCGCTCATTCATCCAAGTACGCAGGTCTCGTCAGCAATAAATCAGGAACTAAATCCGTAGCAATAATTCAGTTAGGAAAAACTCATGGGAACAATGCGCGGCGGGGCCGGGATCGGAATGCGCGCTGAGCGCTCGCCGCACGGCCGAGGAGCGCGCGCCGGTGTCGATGAGCCCAAAAAGAAGACAGATTTCCGCAAAGCGATGCCGGAGATCTGGAGGCTGGTGCGGCCGCGAAAATGGCTGCTGCTGCTGGGATTGGTATTGGTGGCCATCAATCGCGTCGCGGGCCTGACGCTGCCCTTTGTATCCAGACCGTACGTGAATCTTGTGCTCAGGAAGCACGAGGCTGACAAGTTGATGCCGCTGGTGATTGCGGTTCTTGTCGCCACGGTCGTTCAGTCGATCACATCGTTCCTGAACACACAACTGCTCTCCAAAGCAGCGCAGCGCATGATTGCGGAGCTGCGCCAGGAGGTGCAGCAGCATGTGGGCCGCCTGTCGGTCAGCTTTTATGACGCAAATCGCACAGGCCTGCTGGTGTCGCGCATCATGAGCGATGTAGAAGGCGTGCGCAACCTGATTGGAACCGGCCTGGTGGAGTTTGTCGGCGGCCTGCTGACCGCGGTGATGGCTTTCATCTTTCTGATGCACCGCAGCCCGCAGATGACGCTGATCGTTTTCTCAGTGGTAGGCGTCTTTGTCTTCGTTCTGCAATACGCTTTCAAAACCATTCGCCCGATCTTTCGCGAACGGGGCAAGATCACCGGCGAAGTGACGGGGCGATTGACTGAGTCACTGGGCGGCGTGCGCGTGGTGAAGGGCTACCATGCCGAAGGGCGCGAGGCGGCCGTGTTCAAGGTGGGCGTACTCCGCCTGCTGGATAACGTGATGAAGACGCTGACCATGACCAGCGTAATGTCGATGACGGCCACAACAGTGCTGGGAATTGTGGGCGTCATCGTGATGTTGTTAAGTGGACATCTGGCATTACAAAACCGGATGGACGACGGCACCTACATCCAGTACACGATGTTTCTCGCGTTCATGATTGCGCCTGTGATCCAGGTCGTGAATATCGGCACGCAATTGACCGAAGCGGTAGCTGGGATCGATCGCACCATGGAGATCCTTTCAGAAAAAGATGAGTTCGCGGATTCGGGGCGCACCGTCAAGATGGGCGAGATTCGAGGCGCTGTGCGGTTCGAGCATGTGGACTTTGCTTACACACCGGAGAAGCCGGTGCTGCATGACGTGACCTTTCGCGCCGATCCGGGATCGGTGACGGCTTTGGTGGGTTCGTCGGGCTCGGGCAAGTCGACAATCATCAGCCTGATCTGCGCATTTCACAAACCGGTGAACGGCCAGGTGCTGGTCGACGATATCGATCTCGCCACCGTAGACCTGAACACCTACCGCTCGCAATTGGGCGTGGTGCTGCAGGAATCGTTCCTTTTTGACGGCACTATTCGCGAGAACATCCTGTTTTCGCGGCCCGACGCGACCGAGGAACAGTTTCAATTCGCCTGCCGTACTGCGTGCGTGGACGAGTTTGCCGAGCGTTTCCCGGAAGGTTACGACACAATTGTCGGCGAGCGCGGTGTGAAGCTTTCCGGCGGGCAGCGCCAGCGGCTGTCGATCGCGCGCGCTTTGTTGGCCGAGCCGCGCATCCTCATTCTCGACGAAGCTACCAGTTCGCTCGATTCAGAATCAGAGGCGATGATCCAGAGCGGGCTTGCCGAGCTGATGCACGGGCGCACAACGTTTGTCATTGCCCACCGCCTGTCGACTATTCGGCGCGCCGACCAGATCCTCGTCGTCGAGGGAGGTCGCATCGTCGAGCGCGGAAATCACAGCGAGCTGTTCGCGCTTCGTGGGCGCTACTTCGATCTCTACACGCGCCAGCACGGGCTTGAAGCGAATCTGTTTCTTGCGCCGGGCGAGGGCGGTGAGGTGGAAGAGGCGGAAGACAAGGTCTAGTTCCGCAGGCGTAGAAATCCCATTGCTTCAAGCGCGGTCGATTTCCATAAGCGCAAATTGAACTCCATAAGGTCTGCTCTGGCCCCTCGTATCCATCGCTGGCCACCTCCGAGCGGGCGGTTCAGTCTGGGCGTCTCGCCATTGGCGTCCCACCAGTTGACCCATGTCCCATCATGTGAGAAGCTACAGCCAGGCTCGAAGATTGGAACAGAGGATCAATATGCGAGACGCTCTTCCGCAAGGGACCTACAAAGTTCAAGCTCTCGACCGCGCTTTTGCGGTTCTCGATCTGCTCGGCGAAAGCGAGACGCCGCTCGGCCTGGCGCAGGTGGCCGCTTCGCTTCAGTTGCACAAGAGCACAGCGCATCGCTTTCTGATGGTTCTGGAGCGGCACCGCATGGTGGAGCGCACTGTGAATGGAAAATTCCGCCTCGGCCTGCGGCTGTTCGACTTCGGCAATCGGGCGATTGAACAATACGATTTGCGCGATCGAGCGCAGGTGCACCTGCGCAAGCTGGTGGCAGAGACCGAAGAGACGGCGCACCTGGCCCTGCTTGAGGCTGCGCGCGTCATCTATATCGACAAGATTGAGCCCACCCGCGCAGTGCGCATGATTACGCGCATCGGCGCCAGCAACCCCGTACATTGCACCTCAGTCGGCAAGGCGATTCTGGCGTTTCTGCCTCCCGAGCGCGTCGCGGAGGTTCTGCGCCGCGTCCGATACGAGCGGCCCACGAGCCGCACTATCGCCACGCCTGAGGCTCTGCGCACTGAACTCGAAAAGACTCGCCGCCGGGGTTACGCCGTCGACGACGAGGAACTTGAAGAAGGCCTGCGCTGCATCGCCGTTCCGTTGCTTGACGCGCAGCGGCTGCCGGTAGCGGCGGTGAGCGTCTCCGGGCCATCATTCCGCGTTACTGCGCAAAAATTGCCGGCCATTGCCAACCATCTGCTGCAGTGCGTGCGCGGCATTTCGGTGGATATGGGCTACGTTCCTTCAGGGCGCGCCGCACGGGCGGTCGCGAACGCATAATCGAAGGCAACGCTTAGAAGAACTTGCTTCGCATCTGTACTGCGATCGCTACGCTTGGGCCGACTTGGCTCGCAAGCCCCACAAAATTAGAACGGTCGAGAAGACGATCACGATGCCGACGCTCATGAAGCCGGCAGTGACGAGAGTTTCCTGCCATGGCTGGCCGGTGCGCCCTGGGGCGGTGATAGGAGACAGAGCTCCGGTGCCGAAAATCGCGGCGAGTGTGGTGAAAACCCAGTTCATGTACGTCCCATAGAGCACGGTCCAATATGCCGTCGCTTTGATTGCCGGCCGCAAGTTCACCGCGCTCCATGCGCCGCCCAGAGCAAGCAGGAAAATGCCGTTCATCACGCCCTCCAGGTGAGCGGCAAGGCCCATGCGGACGTTGGCAAAGTGCTGTTCGAGGAATCCGGTAATGAGGCCGATCAGGAACAAGAACATTCCATGGCCCATCAGACGACGGCCAGTGATTTCCATTTTCAAATCTCCTCATCTTGCTGGAAGATGACTGGATGAACAGGGATTGTGCGATCCCTTTCTAGCATTCGAGTGACTCATCGCGCAATGAGTATTTGGGTGGGCCGACTTTCGGGTAATGGCCGCGCTTCGGCGCATGCCGGTAAACGCGCGTTTCTGATACACTCATGGATGTTGCCTGCGAGAAAGTTCGGCGTTTTTGCCGGCGCTTTTTTGGGCATCCCAAGCTCAACTTGGGGACGTAGCTCAGTTGGTTAGAGCGCTGCCCTGTCACGGCAGAGGTCGCGGGTTCGAGCCCCGTCGTCCCCGCCATCAATCAAGAAATTCCACGATTGCTGGCGATTCCCGAAACAATTCATTTCTACATCGACCGAGCTTTCAACGTGTCGGCGCCGACTCGTCTAATCGGATTGCGCGCGGCTACTGAAACTCTTGGCTCAGGCTCATGGGATCGAGGCCTGCTAGAAATTTCTGCGCCTCGGCAGTGAGAGCGCTCTGCGTAGCCGCCTTTGATGCCTCGGAATGCGGCTGATTGGTTTGAATCTGATCAATGCGAATCATGATCGGAACCGGATGCGCTGCGCCGCCGGTGAGATCGCCGAACTGCGGCTTAAGAACGAAGAAGCTGACGCGGCCTTTCGAGGCCACCTGCTGCGACTGCGAACAGGAGCCCGGAGTGCAGACGACGCTGACGACGATGCTGTCCGTGACTCCGTCGTTATAGAAGCCGGTGCTGAGGTCGACGGATTTTCCCTGCGCGGTGACGAAGGGCAGGGAAGTAACGAGGTCGGGCTTGAGGCCGCGCGCCAGCCAGCAGGAGTTGGCGTCATGATAGTAAACAAAGGGCGCAACCCAGATGGCGAGAATGATCTCGTCAGATCCGGATGCAGAGTAAGCCCCGCTTTCGACCAGCGTTTGCCCGCCGGATTGTTCATACCAGGTGCGTGTGAGCGCGAACTGGCCGATCTGCTTCGGAAAGCGGGCGAGAGACGCGGTCGACGATAAGGCTGAGTCCGGGCCGCTCTGCCGGGCTCGAAGCGCCGAGGACGGCAGCACTAGGAACGCAAGCAGCAGGATCGCAAACGCCGCGTATTTGATGAGAAGATTTCGGAGGGGCGCAGTAGATCGTTGGCCCTCCGGCACAAGATCAGCCGGAGCCGGTTTCTCTTCCTTCAGGCTTGCGAGCCAGACAAAAATCAAAATCGCCACAAGAAACAAGCAGCTTCCAATGGCGTAGTCGGCTTGCTTGGCCACGCCTTCGAGCGCGGGATGGCCGAGCGCGATGCGGTAATAGACGACAAGGACACAGAGCCTGATGAAGTTGAAGAGATATCCGAGCAGAACGCCGCCAATAACGTACGCCGCCCAGCGGCGCAGCGAAACGCGTTTCAAATAACCTAGCACGAGCGCCAGATACCCCAACGTGACTGCGCCGCGAATGCCGTCGCAACCGGGCGCGATAAACATGCCGAAGTCCGGCGAAAACATGAGGCGCAGTTGCGGCGTAGTGGGCGCAAAATGAATGAGCGTGGCGAAGGCGCGCGCGACGCGGGCGGAGACCTCCTGCAGAGGAATGTCGATCATGCTGCTGGTGAGCACGGGCACGGGCTGCGAGAGTAGCAACAGTCCAAGGGGAAACCATGCTTTGCGCCACACGCGCGTGCCGGCAAACAGCAGGACGACTCCGCAGCCGTAGAGATAGACGGGCAAAGTAAGCGGGATGAGCGATACGAGCGCGCCGCCGGCAGTGACGAAGAGCTCGGCGCTCGCGCGAAGAATGCTGACAAAGAATGCGGCGCCGATCACAGCCAGGCCCCACCAGCTTCCCCGCAGCTGCCAGCCGTTTTGCCGCCACACGCGAAGAGTGAGAATGATGCTGGCCGGCGGGATCAGCATTCCAATCGATCGCAGCGGATCGGTGGTCCAGCATCGCCACAGCAGAACCAGCTCGCGCTCAATGCCGAGGCAACCGGCCGCCGCGAGAACGGCGATGGCGCACCAAAGCGCGATTGAAGGAGAAGCAGACCGGCCGGAAATTGCGCCTGGATCGAGTGGGGCCTGATCCGCTTGCAGTGTTGCGATTGCCAAATCGTCCGCCATGGAAACTGCGATCCCCTCGTTCGATATCATCGCATCCCGCTGCATCAGGGCGCTTGCGGCGGACCGGCCAGCGGCGTTTTCACCGGCGTCGCAACCCCAATAAACTGCGTGAGCGTGTTCTTGCCGGAGTTCGTTACCCAAAGATTTCCGCTGGCATCGATGGCAACGCCGTAGGGTGCGAGCAGGGAAGCATCGACCCCGAATCCGGTCGATGGAGAAAGAAGCATACCGGCCGTGGCGCTGGACGAACTGCCTAGCTCAGAGAGCGAGTTGCCCTGGTAGTTGGCCACCCAAACGGTTCCCGCGCCGTCGACTGCAATTCCCTGGGGACGCACCAATCCGCCACCCATTGCAGCATCCACTTCCAACTTTCCGCAGGTATTCACCTCGCTGATGCTGTTGCCGTAATAATTCGCGATCCACACATTGCCGCTCGGATCGGTGGCCACGCCTGAAGCCCCATCGCAATCACATTCGTAATTCGTAACCGTGGTGCCGTCCGCTGAGATTTTAGTCACGGGCAGCAGGCCGCCCTGATTGGCGACCCACGCATTGTGATCTGCGTCGACGGCGACGGCCAGGGGAAACGCAAGCGAAGTACCGCCCCATCCGGAGGAGCTCGAAATGGCCGAGCCGGAACTCGACAGCAGCGACACTTTCGAGTCGCCATAATCGGCGATCCACATGTTGCCGTTTGTGTCTGCGGCCACCGCGAGGGGAAAGTAGATGCCGCCGCTGGTGATGGCTGTAGCGATGGGCTGGCCGGAAGAATTCAGTTCGGTAATGTCGCCGGTGCCGCTTTGCGATGTAGTTTGCTCGTTGGCAATCCATACGTTGCCCTGAACGTCGAGCGCCATGCCGTAGGATTCGTTAATTCCCGAGCCACTGATTCCGGTGGGGAAAACTGCGCCGCCGGCCGGAGAAAATTCCGAAACGGTGTTGAAGTAGTTTGAGGCCCAGACATTGCCGGATGCGTCCACGCCTAGCGACGCGGGCGAATCCATGCCTCCGCCAGAGACGGTGTTATGAAGCATCCAGTCAGGAGGCGCGGTTGCGAGTGCAGGCGAGAACACGGGGTTAGCTGCGGCGAGAGCATAGATCGCGGCGACGTTCGCGGCGGGCGCGCGCGCGATGTTGAGGGCAGCGTCGAGCGTGTTGGTAGGCACGGCACTGCTGGACGCCGCAGCGGAAAACAGCGCGGTGCAGGAACCGATGCCGCTGGTACATGAGGCAAGCGCATTGGCCAGCGAGTTCAGCTTTGCGGTGGGCACAGCGAGGTTGGAGGGAAGGCCCGTTCCCGGCGATGCGCCAGTGGCGGAATTCACAACCTCGTTGGCGGTTGCAAATGCATTGTCCAGGCCCGTCGTATTGGTGCAACTTGCGCCAACCTTTCCGCCGCTCGACATGAATGAGGCCAGCGCCCATACGGAAGCAGCAGTTGTGGCTTCATTGATGACGAAGGAACTGCCCGACGTAATGCTGCCGCAGGGACCGAGGGCGGTCATCAGCCAAATAGCGGAGTTGGGCGCAGAAGCGGAGGCCGGTTGGCCGCTTTTGGAGACCAGAAAAACAGGGGTTTGCGCCGATGGGCACGAATATCCGGAAGGAACCGCGAAGCTTCCATCGGATGCGGTCGTTGTCGCATTAGTCAGAAGCCCTGTCGGTGCAGAGCCGTTGCCCGCGTTCCCGGCGGCATAGAGCTGAACAATCGCGCCGTTCACAGGTTGCGAAGAGGCCAGAACCTTTCCAGTGAAAGAGACTCCGACGACCGGTGTTCTCGACGGGCAAGAAGCCGGCGTGCTGGAACTAACACTTGGCGTGCAGCCGCCGCCTCCGCCACCTCCACCACCGCCCGTGGAGACACTGCCGCCACAACCGGTCACAAAGAGAACGGCCAAGAAAAGCCCAGCGCCGAAAAAGGCAGCCAGACAAAAAGCGCCACGGGCTGCAGAGATCGAAATAGAGAGTTGGGGCGAGAGAAAAATGCGGGGAAGCTTCACCGTCGTATTCCCCATTCTATGAAGAAGCGAGGGCGCTCGTTGAGAGCTAGCTCTTGCGTTTGTGCGCTGCGCGTACGCTCGCAGCGAGCGCGCCCGCACCGCCCACGAGAGCCAGCACGATGGTTGGATCTTCAGGCGAGTCGTCGCATCCGGTTTGCGCGCGGAGCGGAAGAGCAACGGCGGCCAGTGTCAAGGCCAGGAGAAGAGCGTAGCGGGGGTTCATTCGAAGCTCCTTTACTCCATCCACGATTGTTCAGCGCAAAACTCGGTGACGCCGCGGAGCGAACTCCAAAGCAATCAGTTCCAGAATACACGGAAAATTGCCTTAGGTGGATATGCCCCAAATGGGTGATACCAGAGCGGTAAACTGTCCTGTTTTTCCACATTAAGCCGTTCTGGCCCGAATCGCGCGCTTATTTCGTCTGCCGATGGTCGAAGCCGTCCCGAATCGCGAAAAATGCGCCTTTGGAACGGTAATCGCGATCGAAGGGCCAGGACAGTCCACCGCGCGAATCCGGTCTACCAGGGGTTCGGGCCCAGCGGCCGATAGTGGACCCAGTCGAAATCGACGGCTCCTGTATCGACGCCTCCTCCTTCACTTGCTGGATTCGTGGCTGGTGTCGTGTATGCAAAGAGAGCCGGCCGCGAACCTTTCCACCAGCTAAACCGGATTTCGGTATCCGTGCCAAGCTCGTGAAAGGTCTTGCCGTCATTGAGGCTGTACGAGTAGCTGGCCCGATCGCCGTCGACGCGCACGCGAAGCTCGACAACCGCTTGCGAAAAATCCGGCCCGGCAGTGTGCTCCTGAAGGTGAAAGAAGTTCAATCGCCGCTCGCGCCCGTCCTGTTCAATCTCCAGGCCGGTCGCGGAATTATCGAACATAGCCAATCCGGCGTGCACGCCGGGTTTGATTCCCGTCAGGTCTATGCGGGTCGTAAATTCGAACGCATTGTCCTGCATGCACTGCGTAAGAGTGTTTCGCGCTTCGAGCAAGTTGCCGGCCTGCATGGGAATCAGGCGGAGATAGCCGGGCCTCGCGCTCAACGACCAATGAGCGTCATCCGGATTGTGATTCCACTCCCATTGCGGGCCGAGTTTCTCCCCATTGAAATCGTCTGAGGTCTGGGGCCGTTGCTGAGACTCTACCCGAGGATGACCCGGTATTGGCCCGGAGGGCGTTGGTTGCCCGGTCGCCGCGCCGTCAGGATCGGCGCCAATCACCGGCCAATCGTCCTGCCAGTGCACCGGCTCAAGGTGAACAATCCGCCCGTGCGCTCCATCGGCCTGGAAATGGACGAACCATCCCTCTCCGTCCGGCGTTTCAACATAACCGCCCTGGTGCGGACCGTTGATATTGGTCGAGCCTTGAGCAAGCACCACGCGATGCTCATAGGGTCCATAGATCTGCCGCGAGCGCAACACCGCCTGCGCCCCGCTGCCGACGCCGCCGAAGGGGGCAAAAATGTAATAGTACCCATCGCGCTTATAGAGCTTGGGCCCTTCGAGAACCGGCAAATGCTCCGAATCCTGAACGATGATTCTGCCTTCATCGAGCACATGCCTGCCATCCGCCGACATACGGTGCAAAATGAGCGGGCCGGCGCCAGTCCGGGAGTGAATCAGGTAGGCCGCTCCGTCGTCATCCCAAAAAGGACATGGGTCCTCAAGACCCGCGCCTGCAATCACGACTTCCGGTTCGCTCCATGGTCCGGTCATTTTTTCTGCCGTGCTCACGAAGATTCCTTCGCTCGGCGTGGGGAAGTAGACATAGAACCGGCCATCGTGTTTCCTGATCGAGGGCGCCCACACTCCTTTGCCATAGCGATTGCCCCCAATCATGCTGTATCGCGGATCCATATTGAGGCGGTTGACTACGTGGCCGATGATCGTCCAATGGACCAGGTCGCTGGATTCGAGAATGGGAATGCCGGGGACGAAGTGAAAGGTGGATGCGACGAGATAGTAATTCAGGCCATCGCGGATGACGTCGGGGTCAGAGTAATCGGCAAAGAGGATTGGGTTGCGATAAATCGGCCGCAACCCCAGCGATGGAATGTTGTCGTCAGGGGCGCCGGCTTTCGTGGCTGCGTGTGGTCCCTGCGTCAGCGCGGCCGCCGAAGCCGCTAGAAGGCAGCTTGCGAGCAGTATCCAGCGCGACCAGTTTCGTGCTCTCCATGCTGCTTTGTTCATCATCGAGTGGCCTTCACGTTTTGCTCAGCTTGCGTTCGGAGATAGAAAAGGCCTCCCGCGGCCGCTGCACCGGCCACTCGGCCAGGGAAATGCTGCAACGAGCGTTTCTTTAAATTCCAGGGCACGGAATGAGCTGGGGAGTGCCGCGTTTAGCCGCACTCCCCCAGACCTGCTAGAAGTCCAACTTCAATGACAACTGCGCGATTCGCGGATCGTTTTGTGGGGCAGTTGCTGCCCAGTTCTGCGGGCTGGTACTGGTGATCCGGCCAAACGTGCCGCTGGCATTCGTGCATGCCCCGCCCGCGGTCGAGCCTCCGCATGTGGTTCCCGGATCGCCGAGGTTGGTGTGGTTGACCAGGTTAAAGTACTCGGCACGGAACGTCAGGCCGGCTTTTTCGGTAAAGGCAAACCTGCGCGCCAGGCTCCCGTCCCAGTCCACGTAATGCGGGCCGATATAGGAGCCCTTCACAACATTTCCGAAGCCGCCGGCGGCGGGATTCGAGAATGCAGCCTGATTCAACCACGACTTGCAGTTCACGGCCCCAACGGCGCACGTGCTGCCAGAGTAGGGTGAGCCGCTGGTATGCACGGCGCGATCGCGATTTTGGCTCGAGCCGTCGAAGTTGCTGTTGCTGGCGAAGATGGTGAGCGGATCACCGCTGCGGTACTCGAACAGACCGGTCGTCGACCAGCCATTCAGGATGTACCGCACCACACCGGGCCCATCGTTGAGGAACTTCGGAATGTCATAAACATACGACAGGGCGGCGACATTGGTGTGATTGAAGTCCGCCGGTCCGTAGTCGAGAGACTTGAAGTTCGGGGCATAAATCGGATAGACGTACGAGTTGTTGTTGCCGATCGACGTCGCCGCTGCGTTCCAGGGCATGTTGTTCATCGCCTTTGACCAGGTGTAGTTGAGCAGCACCGTGAGGCCAAAGCGGACGCGCTGCTCGGCCGAGACTTGCAGCGAGTTGAAGTTCGTGTTTCCGCCAGTATTGGCTTCGGTAATGGTGCCGGGATAGCAGCTATTGGTCGCCGTGCAGCCCGGGGTCTGGTTGTACACGCGCGTTCCGCCTACGACGGGATTGAGTTCCATCGGCGCCCACTCATGGCTGCCGTGCGTGGCAACGTAGGCGGTGCGCAACTTGAGGCTGCCCGTGACTTGCTGTTCGACTGCGAGGTTCCAGTCGTACGTGACCGGGTCGTGGAATCCCTTGTACGGGTCGTAAGTCAGCCAGCTCTGGTTGGCGTTGATCGGCGTCGTTGAAAGTGGCGGCTGCGGCGCCGGGAAGGGGTTAGTGGTCCCGAAGGTGCCGAACGGGTTGGCGACGTTCATTGAAACTGTGGCGCTTGAGTTCAATTGGATCGAGGTGATGAATGGCGCCAGGTTGGAGTAGATGTTGAACAAGGTGCTGTTGATGCGGCTGTCAAAGAAAACGCCGCCGCCGCCACGAATGGCCGTCTTGCCGTTGCCGAATACATCGTAGGCAAAACCGACTCGGGGCATGAAGTGGTTGAAGGTGGACTTCACGCCGTTCGGGTTGAACCCCGGGTCGCCGGCGAATGCCATTCCCGCAGGAGCGTTAGGGAATTTTGTGGAGTGCGTGTTCGACGCCTGAAGCGTGGGGAAGAAGCTGCCCATGCGCCCCTGCATCTCGTGCCAGGGCATGAACGGCTCGTACCGGACGCCGTAGTTGACGGTCAGGTTGCGGTTCGCCTTCCAGCTGTCCTGAACGTACGCTCCCTGGAACTTGCCCCGCGGATTGAAGAACTGGCCGGAAGCCTGCACGAACTGATAGAGATAGCCAAACTCGAAGCTGGCAATCGCGTCGCCGCTGATGTTGGAGTTAAATGTGAACTGACCGGGCTGCTCGAAGAGGTTGTTGATGTCGATCTTCGACACCTCGCCATGATAGCCGAGCGTCAATGTTGTGCCGGCCCAGCAGGTAGTGGATATCGTCTCTCAGCGTGTAGTTGGCCCGGCGGAAGAAAGCCTGCGGATTGTCGCCGATGTTGAAGAAGCCCGCCACCTGGAACTGATTGATCTGCTTGAATGCGGGCTGCCAAATCGAGCTCGGGCTAACCCCGAAATTGTAGATGTTCACGCTGCTGGCCACCGGTCCGCGCGAATCGTTTCCGAGCTGATAGCTCATGATGAAGTTGTTTACGACGTGATCGTTGAACGTGTGCGTCTCTGAGACCAACGCGTTGTAATAGTGGTACGCGGCTCCGTCGGCATAGGTGAGCAAATCTG
The DNA here is from genome assembly GCA_963773915.1 of uncultured Acidobacteriaceae bacterium. GTDB lineage: Bacteria > Acidobacteriota > Terriglobia > Terriglobales > Acidobacteriaceae > Telmatobacter. The sequence continues at coordinate 161,237 of CAVZCY010000009.1, read as the reverse complement.
TCGGCTGCAGCACCCCTTGCAGAACGTATGCATCCGAGAAGTATCGCTCCGTGAGCTTATCCTTTGATCCTAGTTCCTGATCGGCTTTGGCGGTGATCTCGGCCAGGGTGAAAATGTTCGGCTTGGTGATCAGCACCGATCCGCCCGCGGTCAGCGATGGAAGGTAGCTGAGCGCGCCGGACGCTACCGGACTAAGGGCTGCCGAACTCCACACATTCGACGTGCCCGCGCCGCAGGTAATCGTCGGGGTAAGGATGGCCGACGGCATCAGCGGATCTTTCACGCAATCGGTAAACACCAGGTTGTTTGTTCCGGCGCCGGTGCCGGATGAGGTTGCGCCCGCCTGGGCGATTGTAGGCAGAATGTTTGAAGCGAACGCCGATGCCCCGTGGTTGATCGTCCGCTGGTACCCGAAAAACCCGAAGGACTTATCGCTGTGAAGGAGGTGAGGAATTTCGAGCGGGCCGCCGATCGTGCCCCCAAACTGGTTGCGCTTGAGCGGATTGACGGTGTTTGAGTGGCCATTCCAGGTGAGGGGCGCGGCAGCGTTCAAATCGCCGTTGCGAACATATTCAAAGAGATTGCCGTGATAGCTGCTGGTTCCGCTCTTGGTGATTACATTCACCACTGCGCCGGCGTTCTGGCCGTACTCCGCGCTGTAGTTGCTGGTTTCGATTGAGAACTCCTGCACCGAGTCGGGCATTGGGAAAGGCAAGTTCACGTTGGTGTATTCGTCAACGTTGTTGCCGCCGTCGAGCATGTAGTTGGTCTGCCCCACGAATGTGCCGTTGGCGGCGATGGCAATGACCGAAGGGAAGGTCTTGGTGTTTCCCTGGTCGGCTTGGGCGGGAGGCGCGAGGGTAATTCCGGCAACTGCCTCGGTGAGGGCGGCAGCATTGCGTCCATTCAAAGGCAGGTCATTGATCTGCGAACCGCTGATCACCTGTTGCAGCGTTCCCGTGGTGACGTCTACCTGGGCGGTGTCTGCGCTTACCGTGACTGTCTCAGTCGTCGCGCCTGGTTTCAACGCGATGTTCACCGTAACTGCGTTGTCGGCGCGCAGCAAAACACTCTTTTCCGTATACGACTCAAATCCTGGGGCCTTCGCGCTAATGGTGTAATTTGAAGGGGCGAGAATCGGGAACACGAAGTTGCCCTGGCTGCCCGAGGTCGTTTCCGACGAGATTCCCGTCGAAGCTTGAATAGCCGTTATCTTAGCGCCGGGAACGACGGCACCGCTGGCGTCGGTCACCGTGCCGTTAATGCTTCCAAATCCCTGTGCGGACAAACGGCCTGGAATGCAAACGGACAGTGCGAAAACGGCGACAAAACAACCGATTAACTTGGGAAAAGCCCTCATATAGCCTCCTAAAGTGTTGCTCTTGCGGGTGAAATCAATCGTTCCCTGCCCGTTTCGTGCCTCGAACAGAGCGCAACGGGCACACGAAACTACGAGCAACAAAGTTTGTATTGAAATGAATTGACAATTGATGAGACAGGTACCGTCCCTGACAGTCAGGAATCGGCAATATCTTATTTATTTTCTGTAGGTTATGTCGTTAAAATAATCGCCGCTGGTCCCCGCAGAATGGCGCGGCTATTCAGCCGATACCGCCAGAACCCTGGGCGGCCCTGGGGTACCGTCGGTGACGGTCGTCCCCAAAACAATCTGCAGATTTTGTTCTGTTCTGTTCGGTCCCACTTGCGTGGCGATCGCTTCCATCAGCTTCGGATCGGTAAGGAACTCGCCGGCGGTTTCAGTGCCGTAGGTATACAGTCCGCCGATCACAACCACCACATGGCCGGTCTCCGAATCCCGTATGCGGGAGATAAGGGCGAAGTCCTCCAGCTTGGGGCTGTTGGCTCCAGTGATTGGCTCGCGCGGCTGGTTGGTTCCCCAGCTCCAACTCCGCGACAAGGGGTTCTTCGCATCGCGAATGTAAACGACGTGCTGATCCGTATCCATGGCCAGGCTAAAGCGCAACTGGCGGGTCAAGCGCAGGCTCCATTCATTGTTGAAGGCGCCAATGAGGACCGCGGCGCCGCTTCTGAGGTCAGAGAACGAGCTCTCGCTGCCTCTGCGGATGATGACCTGTTTGTTTCTGGCCTCAAGCGCGCCAACAACCTTGGCGATGGTGACTGTATCGGCGAAAGGAACCGTCTGCGACGAGTCGGAGCTCGGCACAGGAGTCACGGGGCTTCCATTCGCGTTTATATCCGGCACCGTTGGCGGCCCATTCGGATGGTCGCCCACAACCAGAAGCACTGCACCAGGCGTTTCCAGCACCGGCTTCCAGAAGAGGCCCTCGGCATTCGTCCTTTGCAGACTGGAATATCCCACGGCTACTGCTGTAATGAGAACGGCAGCCGCGACAGCGCCCGTATACCATTGCCTCCACCATGGCGCTGGCTCGGTGAATCTCGTAGCTGCACCTGCGTCTGTGACAGGGACCCGGCCCGCAATAGCAAGCGGGCCCGCGACAGCCGAGCCCGCGGCAGCTCCCGGACTCCTGACAGCAACCGGGCCGATTTGAATGTGCGCGGCGTGCGTTTCAAATGGCGCTTCGGGCGATTCTGTTTCCAGGTCGGTTTCAACCCCGTTGTGCCTCGCCTGCCCCGGGAGTGTGAATCTTGGAATATACGATCCGGGAATAAGGCCCATGCGCAATTCAGAACGGTGCTTCTCGTCGACGTAATAAGTTGCGAGTCTCTTGCGAAGCTCGGTCGCCGCCGTTCGCACAATGTGATCGAGGTTCGTGTCGTACGATGGGTGCCTGCCGAAGACCTCAACCCCAATGGTGCGTTCCTTGATCTGGTCCGCCGACCCGTTCAGCGTCATCTCGACCACGTACTTGAGGAAAGCGACGGAGCGCTTGCTGGAGCGAAAGACGTCATCCCGTATCAGCAGGTCGAGCTGCGCGCGGATCATCTCCGCCGTCAAATCCGGCGTCGTCCCGTACTGCGCTAACGTCTCAATCATCGGACTTCCAGTGACAGCGATTTTAGCACGGGTTTTGAAGCACTTGGCGCTCTTCCATGCGGTCCACGGAGCGCTTGCGAACGCTTGCCAACTAGATGTTGAATGGGCGCGCTGTTTCTGTCACAGCACTTCAATCGAGTGGCTAGTAGCGTCTGGCGGCGTGGAATCTCGGTGTAATCGATTACAGGAATTCTGCTCGATCCTCGAGTTAAAGGCCCGAGTTGGCGCCCAAAGTCAACGCACAGACTAACCTTTGACCGGGTGATCGAAAATGTGACCCATCTTTTCCTGCTTCGTTCGCAGGTAGCGCTCGAAGCTTTCCTGGTTCTCGACCTCCGCTGACACGCGTTCGGTCACCGTAATCCCGGCAGCCTCCATTGCGGCAACCTTGTCGGGATTGTTGGTCATCAGTCGCACGCTCGTCACGCCGAGCAGCTTCAACGCTCCCGCTGCCAGGTCGTAATCGCGGCAGTCGGCGGCGAAGCCCAGCTTCTGGTTTGCTTCTACCGTATCCAGCCCCTCGTCCTGCAATTCGTAGGCTTTCAGCTTTGCCATGATGCCGATGCCGCGGCCCTCCTGCTGCTCATAAAGCAGGATTCCCGCGCCCTCTTCGGCGATCTTCTTGAGCGCCAGCTCCAGTTGCTGCCGGCAATCGCAGCGCAGCGAACCGAAGACGTCTCCGGTGAGGCACTGCGAATGAATGCGCACCAGCGGCGGCGCGGCGTGAATGTCGCCCATCACCAGCGCAACAAGATCCTCGGCCTTCGGCGCCGTTTCGCAGCCAGGCGCTGCTTCGCTCCGCGCGCCTTGAAAGCCCAGGATGCGAAATGTGCCCCAACGCGTGGGAAAATCCGCTTCGGCAGCCTTTTTAATGAGTTCCAATGCCATATCTTCATTCTACGGGGCGGCCCATTAGTCGCGCCGAAGCGTGCCTCTTTCGGATGACCAAACTTGGCGACAATAGTCTTCATTACACGGAACACTGCATGAGCGAACCTTGGCAGATCGAACGGGTGGAGTGCGAAGCCTCGCTCTCCGCAGTGCGCGCGCTTCTTGAGGAGTACTGGGACTCGTTCGGTTTTACGCCCTGCTTCCAAAACTTCGGCGATGAACTTGCGGGTCTGCCCGGCGCTTATACGCCGCCCAGTGGCCGCCTCGCTTTGGCAAAAATCGGCGATGAGCCGGCGGGATGTATTGCTCTGCGCCGCGTGGATGCGGATCGCGCCGAGGCCAAACGCCTTTACGTCCGGCCGGCGTTTCGCGGCATGGGTCTGGGCCGGGCGCTTCTCGATTGGGCAATGAACGAAGCCCGTGCCGCCGGCTACCGGGAGATCTTGGGCGATACTATGCCGGCCATGCACGATGCGCTTGCGCTCTATGACCGCATGGGTTTCGAGCGCGTGGGCACCGCCGCCCCAGTCCAACCGTCGCTGTCTCAGCAGGTCCCCGAAGAGCCAATCCTCATTCGCATCAAACTTTAGCCCGCGCCGCGTTTTTCGCCTAGAGCACGCGCGCCGCGATACATTGATCGTGTGACGGACAACCTGATTTGGATCACGCTGCTGGTCAAGCTGGGCGTGGTAGCGTCGGTGGCCAGCGTGCTGGCGCGCGTTACTACATTCCGTCGCCTGTTTTTCGCCGAGAAGCGCAGTGCCAGGCAAACGCTGGCGTTGCTGGCCTTTTTCCTGGTGCCGCTTACTTTGGGGGTTTGGATTCGGTTTTGGGTTCCCAACTTTCTAGCCGCCGACATCTCTTTTGAAACCACCATCCTCCTCGGCCTGCTCGTTGGTCCCGGCTGGGCCATGCTCAGCGGCGGCGTGCTCTCTGTGCCCGCCGTTCTGCACCACGAATATCTAGCGCTGCCCTTCAACATCGCTCTTGGCCTGGCCGCTGGCGCCGTCGGACGCTTCGTTGAGAAAGAAGAGATTTGGTCTTTCACACCCTTCATCGACCTCAGCCTCTACCGTTGGATTCGCCGCAACCTGATCAAGCCGCGCATCGACCGCCAGTTCCTGCTCCTGGTTCTCATTGCAGTCATGGAGATGGTTCGAGACTGGATCGCCCACGCTTTCCCGCATCGCCTCTTCGCGTTGCTGGCCAGCAATCTCTGGCTGCAGGCGCTGGTCTGGCTGTGCGCGCCGATCTCGGTTGGGGTTGCGATCAAAGTGTGGAATGCCTTGCGCGTCGAGATGTCGCTCGAAGAGCAGAAGCGCCTGGTGCTCGAAGCGCGGCTTGACGCCCTGCAAAGGCAGATCAATCCTCACTTCCTCTTCAACACACTCAACTCCATTGCCTCACTGGTGCGAAGCAAGCCGGAGATGGCCCGAACGATGACCGTCAAACTGGCCAACATTCTGCGCGCGCTGCTCAAGGATCACGACGCCTACGTGCCCTTGCGCGACGAGTTGAAATTCACCGACGATTACCTCGACATCGAGGTCGTCCGTTTCGGCGCCGAGAAGCTGCGCGTCGAAAAGGATATCGACCCGCGCACGCTCGATATTCTGGTGCCCAGCATTCTGCTGCAGCCGCTGATCGAGAACAGCATCAAGCACGGCCTCGAGCCGCGCATTCACGGCGGCACGGTCACGCTGCGCAGCCGCCTCGAGGGCGATCGAATCTTTATCGAAGTCTCCGATGACGGCGTAGGAATGACCGGCCGCCCGGAATCCGCAGTTCGCCGCACCGGCTCAGGCATCGGCATGAAAAATGTGCAGGAGCGGCTGGAAGTTCTCTACGGCAATCAGGCCAGCTTTAACGTGGTCTCGAATCCCGGCCGCGGCACGAAGATTTCCATCGAACTGCCGGCATCGATCGCCTTCTCTGAATGATCGACTTGAACTGACGGTGTCGAATTCATGGAATCGAGATAACCGGCTCGATACAGCCGAAGAACCTGCGGAGCAATTCACGGTATCCTCAATTCGCGGTATTCTCAACTCATGGTTCGCTTCACAGTGCTGGCCTCGGGCTCCAAAGGCAACAGCACTGTTGTCTGCGGCGGACGCACGCACATCCTCGTCGACGCCGGCCTGAGTTGCCGCGAACTTTTTAAGCGCATGAAGCTCGCAGGCGAAGACCCCGCCACTCTCGATGCCATCGTGATCACCCATGAGCACCAGGACCATATCAACGGGCTGGCCATCACAGCGCGCAAGCTCGGGATTCCGGTCTACTTTACTGAGGCCACGCACCGCGCCTGGATGCGCTGGCTCACCCCGCGCCGTCAGATGACCTACACCCAGTGGCTAGAGCTGTGCCGGAAACAGGCCGCCGAGCGCGAAGCCGAGCCTGAAGCCGTCACCCTGGAGGCCGTCGGAAGAAAACGATCCCGAGGAAGCCGAGGTCGATTGCCCGCCGGACAGCCTCCGGAACAAATCAGTCAGCGAGCGCTGACCCCCATGCAGCCTCCGTCGACGTCAGATGACCAAGCTCCGGCTGAAATTCCCGCTTTGAAACGTGACCCCACCTGGTTACCCGCGGTGGAGTACTTCCGCGCCGGCGAGCCATTCTTAATCGGCGATATCGCCTTCAGCCCCTTCACTATTCCCCACGATGCCGCCGATCCGGTCGGCTTCGTTCTCAGTTCTGAAGGCGTCCGCATGGGCTTTGCCACGGACCTCGGCTACATTCCGCCCAACGTCAAGGAGCAGCTTCGGGCCCTCGACTTGCTTCTGCTTGAGTCCAACCATGACCTTGAAATGCTGCGCGATGGACCCTATCCCTGGTCGGTCAAGCAGCGCGTGCTTTCCCGCGTCGGCCACCTCTCAAATGACGCCACCGCGGAGTTCCTTTCGACCGCTTACGACGGCCAGGCCGCCTACGTAATCCTTGCCCATCTCTCTGAAAACAATAACCTTCCTGAGCTTGCCAGGGTCGCCGCCGAGCGTGCCCTTCTTGGCCGCGCCAGCCTGCTTGCCAACCGCCTGTTACTAGCGGAGCAACACCAGCCACTTTCATCTATCAGTTTCTAGCCAAAAAGCATAGAATCAATGTAGGTTACGGCCCGGAGAGTGGTTAAACGGGCCGCAATAAGGCGTCGGGCAAGCTGGCCTGGCAAACTGGTTTTTTCTGGACTTCGTGCATCGGTCACCAGGGTATCGGCGTCCAATTGGTAACTTCCAATTTCGTTTCGGCAGGCGGAAGCTCGGTGTTTCAACTGACTTTTCTTTGAGGGTGACTCTGGATGGCTACACTGGGCAATCAATGTACCGACCGGGTCGTAGGCGCAATTCTGGCAAGCTGGCGCTATGACATCTCGGGAATCTCCCCGGAGATGCGCCGCGACTACGAAAGTCATTTTGCCGAATGCGCCCGTTGCAGTGCCCGCCAGAAGTTTCATCGCAGCCTTGACGTTACGCTGGCCGTTCTGACGTCGACTGCCGTGCTGTTCTTCCTCTTCGCGCTGGCGGTTTTGGAGCACATCAAGCCACTGGAGCATGTCGCCTTTAAGGTTTTGGGCCTGGATATCTTCGACATGTACCACATGTTGATTTCGGCCGGCATCGCGGGATTCTGCTTCTCGCTCATCGCCTTCGCACTGGTGCTGATGGCCACGCCGGCTCCGTCGTACCTGGGCGGCATCGCCGCCGAGCACGCGCGCCTCATCGAACAGCGCCTGCCTGCGGCCATCAAATCGCTGCGTCCGCGCTAAATCGAAATCAGCCCTCCCAATACAAACGGCCTCCCACACGGGAGGCCGTTTGTGTCTGCCCACGATTTACAAGGGATGAACGCAGGCGCGTAACAGAAGGAAAATGACCGCCGACCCAAACAGAATCCACCAGAGCCGCCTTTTTTGGCGACTGGAGACGGAGTTCTTCACGGGACGTAGTTCTCGCTTTTCCTCGAGTCTCTCCTCCTCCACATAGAGGGGATACCACAAAAAGAATGCGACGCCGAAAACCACCAATCCCAGCGTGATGGGGACAAAGAGGAGCAGATAAACCCACTCCGGCAAGTCTGGATCAATAAAAAGGGCGATAAGAACAGCGACCTCAATGCACGCAATCGTAACTGCGCCCTTTAGCGTGTCCTTCGCAAATCGATTCAATCGGCACCTCAGTGAAACTTCAATCGATCGATCGCATTGCAGCCGTCACCCGAGTCTCGAGGGCGGAGCGTCCGTATAATTAGAGCAAATCAGGAACGAAAAAAGAGATCCCAGCCTAAGAAAGTGAGTCTTGAAATGTACAAAGTTGTCCTCATTCGCCACGGCGAGAGCATCTGGAACAAGGAAAACCTTTTTACCGGCTGGACAGATGTTGACCTGTCTGAAAAGGGCAGGGAAGAGGCCACGCAGGCCGGCCTGATGCTGAAAGAGCAGGGATTTCAATTCGACATCGCCTACACCTCGGTGCTCAAGCGCGCGATACGCACACTGTGGATGGCGCTCGATCAGATGGACCTGTTGTGGATTCCCGTCGAGCGTGACTGGCGGCTGAACGAAAGGCATTACGGAGCGCTGCAAGGTCTCAACAAAGCGGAGACGACAGCGAAGTACGGCGAGGAACAGGTGAAAATCTGGCGCCGCAGTTACGACATTCCTCCGCCCGCGCTCGAAGAAGCCGATCCGCGTTATCCGGGCCACGACCGTCGCTATCGCAACCTCACAAAGCAGCAGCTTCCGCTCACTGAATGTCTTAAAGACACCGTCGATCGCGTTCTGCCCTGTTGGCTCGACGTGATCGCTCCAAGCATCCGGTCAGGCAAACAGGTGTTGATCGCGGCCCACGGCAACAGCCTGCGAGCGCTGGTGAAGTATCTTGAAGACGTTCCCGACGACAAGATCGTCGATCTCAACATTCCTACGGGCGTACCCATGGTGCAGGAACTCGACGAGAACCTGAAATCGATTCGCCATTATTATCTGGGAGACGCCGCGCAGATCGAAGCGGCAGTCAATAAGGCCAAGAGCACTGGCGCGAGCCGATAATCCGGCCGAATTGGCGGCCTCATTATCGGACCCGATCGTCGAGGCAGAAACCGAAATCGTCCAAACGAGAAGAGGGCAGAGCATTGCGCTCCGCCCTCTTCCTGCTTAGAACGTCGCCGGCCTAGTCGTTGTAGTTCAGGCTCTCAAGTCCCAGATAAACCGCGCCCGAAGCCAGCTCCTCTTCGATGCGCAGCAACTGGTTGTATTTCGCGATGCGGTCGGTGCGACTGGCCGAGCCGGTTTTGATTTGCCCCACTCCGGTAGCCACTGCCAAATCGGCGATGAACGTGTCCTCGCTCTCGCCCGAACGATGCGACATGACCGCTGTATAACCGTAACGGCGGCCCAGCTCGATCGCCTCCAGCGTCTCGGTCACCGTGCCAATCTGGTTGAGCTTGATCAGAATGGAATTGCCCACGCCTTCTTCAATGCCGCGTTGCAGCAGCTTGATATTGGTGCAGAAAATATCGTCGCCCACTAGTTGAATGTGCCCGCCCAGCTTGTCGGTAAGAATCTTCCAACCTTCCCAGTCGTCCTCGGCCAGGCCGTCTTCAAGCGAAACTATTGGGTACTGGCGAACCCAGTCTTCGTAGAAGCCAACCATCTGCTCGCTCGTGCGCTCGCTCTTGTCGCCCTTCTTGAATACATACTTTTTCTTTTCGGCGTCGTAGAACTCGCTCGATGCCGGATCGAGCGCAATCGCGATCTGCTCGCCCGGCTTGTAGCCGGCCTGCTCGATCGCTTCAAGAATCAGCTCAATGGCTTCGGCATTCGATTTAAGCGACGGCGCAAATCCGCCCTCATCGCCGACTGCGGTGTTGTAGCCCTTCTTCTTGAGCACGCTCTTCAATGTGTGAAATGTCTCAGCCGACCAGCGCAGAGCCTCGCTGAAGCGTTCCGCTCCAACCGGCATGATCATGAACTCCTGAAAGTCGACGTTTGAGTCGGCGTGCGCGCCACCGTTCAGTACGTTGAGCATTGGCGTTGGCAGAATGCTCGCGTTCACGCCGCCCAGGTAGCGATATAGCGGAACTTCCAGCGTCGAGGCCACGGCGCGTGCCGCGGCCATTGAAACGGCCAGAATTGCATTCGCGCCCAGCTTGCTTTTGTTCGGCGTTCCATCCAGCGCAATCATCGACTGATCGATCAGTCTTTGATTCGCCGCGTCCATGCCTTCCAGCTCCGGAGCGATCGCTGTCTCCACGTTGTCTACGGCCTGCAATACGCCTTTGCCGAGGTAGTGGCTTTTATCGCCGTCGCGCAACTCCACGGCCTCATGCTCGCCCGTTGAGGCGCCCGAGGGCACAATGGCGCGGCCCATCGCACCGCTTTCCAGAATCACGTCAGCCTCTACGGTCGGGTTGCCGCGCGAATCCAGAACCTCGCGGGCACGAATGGCAACAATCTCAGTCATATCGCTCCTCAAAATGCGGTGTTGCAGCCGGTCGTTCAGTTTGGGACGGCGATCCACGGCAAGGGCATCTCCGGCGGCGCTTTGAATGGTCCCCAAAAGCTCCTGTCCGTGCAAAAAGTGTTCTCCCGTCCAGTGAAAAATTGCGTGTGGAAAAAATGGCCGTTTCATTTTGGATTCTAGCAAACGAGGTGTGGATCGCCTGTGTGGCGGCCGTCACAGCCAGCGCGGCGGCGATCACATATCGACGAGCCTACTTCGTCGATGCGGAATGATTACTCTGTTGATTCTTGCCGCCCACGGCACACGCCGATCATCCACCAATTCGCCATTGCCCGATCTCACGCTACGCTTATCTTGGCTAGTTTTACGTCTGCAGCCGATAGAGGCTGTGGGAGCAGAACTTTCCCGTCACCGCAGGGTCTAAAACAAGTAAGTAGATCTTTGCTCGGGTGAAGGAGGTCGGGATGAAGCGTAACGTTTTTGTATACATATTGTTGGCGGCGACGGCGGGTTTATTGGGTGCGCAGCAGGCGAGCAAGCAGGACCCATACGTGGGCACATCTAATCCTCCTCCAGATGACACCATCACCACTCCCGAGCCGCAACCTGCGCCGGTGGCCAAGCCCTCCCCCAGCCACTACGCGCAACCTGCCGCGCCGCAGCAGACACAACAGTATGGCCAGCCTGCGCCGCGCTCGCTCGACGGGTCGCTCTACACCATACCCGCAAACGCAGCTGACGGCACCGACGACGGTATTGTGCAAGTTGCGCCTGACGCTTCTGCTCCCCCGGCGCTGAATTCCCGCGCGGTGGCAATCGATGCAGTCCGCAGCAACTCATCCATGGCCGATCCCGACGGCGACATTGTTCATCCGGCTCCGCTTCCGCCCGGCACGCTCGGCGAAGGCGCTGTCATTCGCGTCCGTCTAATGGACCGCCTTTCGACGGCGATGAACCAGAGCGGCGATGCGTTCCGTACGCGTGTAGTCTCTGACGTCGTCCAGGATGGCCAGGTTCTGATCCCCGCGGGAGCCGAGATTGACGGCAAGGTTGATTCGGTTTCGAGCGGTCACTTTGCTGGCCACGGATCGATGCGCCTGCAGCCGGAATTTGTAATTCTCGCCGACGGATCGCGATTCCATCTTTATGCAGACATAACCGGCGCGCCCGGCTCCAACGACCGCATCGGCGGCGAAGGCAACGTCACGCCCGGCTCGCGCATGAAGAAAGTCGGCATCGAATACGGCGCGCAACCGGCGCAGGCGTGGTCACGGGCGCCATTATCGGCGGCCCTGGCGGCGCGCTTGCCGGCGGCATTGTCGGCGCCAGCGTCATCACGGTGCACTTACTCAAGGATCATCCTCAGGCTACGCTGGACGACGGCGCGGTCCTGCTGTTCACGCTCAATGAGCCGCTGCGTCTTGTCGCCGCGGCCCAAACCGGAAACTAAAGCGGCCCCGGGGAGGCGGCGAGAGCCGACCAACTCGGAACCCAAAATTCACGGGTATTGGAGGCGAGCAATGAACTGTAGTCAACTACTGGAACGGCGCACGGCAACGAATTGGGAACGGCCCGCGCAAACCACTCGAACCTACAGCGAGACTCCCGAGCCCAAGGCCACGGATTCATATCGCTGGAGCGCGGTGAGATTCTCGTCGGTTGGACAAACCTTTGCGCACGGGATCACCCCGGCCTTTAAGACAACGCACTAAGCGGCGCCGGCGCTCGCGTTTACACTGAGTGCTAACGGCTGGCAGCCGGGAGCTGTGAGCCCGCACTGACCCGGCACTCACTATGGATAAGTTCGTTATTCGCGGCGGCAATCCGCTGGTCGGCACCATTCGCGTCTCCGGCGCGAAGAACTCCGCGCTGCCCTGCATGGCCGCGGCCATCCTCACCGAGGACGAAGTCACCCTCGAAAACATTCCCCAGGTCCGCGACATCGAAACCGAGCGGCGGCTGCTCGCCTCCATGGGCGCCGAAGTCGAACTGCGCGAGGGCGAGCTGAAGGACCGCACCACCATCAGCTGCCGCACGCTCTCCGATCCCGTCGCCCGCTACGAAATCGTCAAGACCATGCGCGCCAGCTCGCTGGTGCTCGGCCCGCTCATCGCCCGCGCCGGCATGGCCCGCGTCGCCATGCCCGGCGGCTGCGCCATCGGCGGCCGGCCCATCGACCTGCACATCAAGGGCCTGGAAAAGATGGGCGCGGTCATCACGCAGGAGCACGGCTATCTTGAGGCTCGCGCCGACCGCCTGCGCGGCGCGCATATCGTCTTCGACAAGATCACCGTCACCGGCACGGAAGATCTGCTGATGGCCGCTGTTCTGGCCGAAGGCGAAACGCTGATGGAGAACTGCGCCCGCGAGCCGGAAGTAGCCGATCTCGCCGCGCTGCTCAACGCCATGGGCGCGAAGATCGAGGGCGCAGGCACGTCCACCATCCGCGTGCACGGCGTCACCAGCCTCCACGGCGCGCGCTATCGCATCAACCCCGACCGCATTGAGGCGGGAACGTTTCTGATTGCCGGCGCCATTACCGGCGGCGACCTCATCGTCGCCAACTGCAACCCGGCTCACCTTGGCGCAGTGATCGCCAAGCTCGAGGAAGCCGGCGCGCGCATTGACGTGCTCGGCCCCGATTCGATCCGCGTCAGAGCGGCCGCCCAACTGCGCGCCGCCGACATCTCCACCGAGGAATATCCCGGCTTTCCCACCGACATGCAGGCCCAGTACATGGCTCTCGCCACGCAGGCCGAGGGCGTCAGCCTGGTCCGCGAAAACATCTTCGAGAACCGCTTCATGCATGTGCAGGAGCTGGTCCGCATGGGCGCAAACATCAAGGTGGATGGAAGCACGGCCACGGTGCGCGGCCCCGCCCGCCTCTCCGCCGCCGCCGTGATGTGCTCCGACCTGCGCGCCTCGGCTTCGCTGGTTCTGGCGGCCCTGGTTGCCGATGGCGAGTCCATCCTCGATCGCGTTTATCACATGGATCGCGGCTACGAGCGCATCGAAGAAAAGCTAATCGGCGTTGGTGCCGAGATCCAGCGGCTAGGCAACGTCTTTGCGCCCAAAGAACCTGCTGAAGTAGCTGGTTAACTGTCGGGCCCGAATAAGCATCCTAAACAGAGGGCAAGCTTTCCAGGCCAGCTTTTTTCAACAGCGCGCAACCAAACTCCTGGCTTAGTGTTGTTATCATTAACCGCCAGGAAAAGGCTTCCCGATTCCGGCAGATCCAAACCACGGAGGTTAAGATTTCTGTGAAAAAGACTCTTTTGGCAGGGCTGCTCGCTCTGTGTCTCACTCCTGCGATTGCATTGGCACAGATTGTTGTGCGCATTGCACCGCCTCCGCCTATCGTTGAGCATCATGACCATCCACCGCATGACGGATGGGTGTGGAACGATGGCTATCACCGTTGGGATGGCCACCGTTACATCTGGGTTCATGGCCAGTGGGTGCGTCCACCACATCACGGCGCCGTTTGGGTTCCCCATCACTGGGAACGGCGCGGCGACGGCTGGGTACTGATCGAAGGCCACTGGCGGTAGCCTGCAGCTCATCATTGAAAAACGGAAATGGAAAAGCGGGGCGCAAGCCCCGCTTTTCTGGTTGCCGCCTTATAAATGGCGATCTGCGTCGAAGCGGACTGTCCTTTACTTGATCTCAATCACATCCGAAGCCGCTGCCGCAGCCTTCTCAGCCTGCTCCATCACTTTCTCCGCAATCGAGTAAAACGCCGCTGCCTGCGGGCTCTTCGGGCCCGCCAGCGCCACGGGCAATCCCCGGTCGCCGCCCTCGCGGATGGCTGGAATTAACTCGATCGCTCCAAGAAATGGCACGTTGAACTGCGTGGCCGTGCGCTCCGCGCCGCCGCGCGAGAAGATGTCGATCTCGTTGTGGCAATGCGGGCAGGTAAAGTGGCTCATGTTCTCCACAATGCCCAGCACTTCAACATTCACCTGCGCAAACATCTCCAGCGCCTTACGCGCATCCTCCAGGCTCACGTCGCTCGGAGTCGAAACTACAACCGCGCCGGTGAGCGGCACAGTCTGCACCAGCGAGATCGCCACATCGCCGGTTCCCGGCGGCAGGTCGACGATCAGGTAGTCCAACTCGCCCCAGTTCACCTGCTGCAAAAACTGCCGGATGATCTGGTGCAGCATCGGCCCGCGCATCACCAGCGGTTTGTCGCCCGGCGAAATGTAACCGATCGAAATCGTCTTCAGCCCGTGCGTCAGGTTGGGCTCGATCGTGTTGCCCGCGCCAATCTTCGGTGACTGCGAGCTGCCCATCATCAGCGGCACATTGGGCCCGTACACGTCGGCATCCATCAGGCCTACGCGCTGGCCCAGTTTGCTTAGCGCAATCGCCAGGTTCACGGCCACCGTGGTTTTTCCCACGCCGCCCTTGCCGGACCCCACCGCAACAATCTTCGAGACGCCGGGTAAAGCGACCGGCGACGGCATAACCTGGGAATGAGCCATTATTTTCTACTCCATTTCCCGCAAACCCGTCCGACCAACATTAATTAAGCATGCACCGGACTTATTGCGGCTCACTGCGAACCTCAATCTTCTCTCTATGAAATTTTACAGGAGCAGAGCTTCACGCCTTCACCGGCATGAGACCTGGCGCCACCGCAGCGCCCACCACACGCGCCAGAATCGCGTGCACCTGCCTTACGCCGTCGGTCAGCGACCCGGGACCGGGCTGCAGGATTGGTCCCGAAGGCAGTTCGTACACGTGGCCATTTCGCACCGCAGTTGTCGCTGCCCATCCCGCGCGAGAGCAAATAGCGTCTTTGTTGACCTTCATTCCGCACCATGAAGCCAGGATCACCTCGGGGTCGCGCCGGGCAACTTCCGCTGATTCGACAACGCGGTCCTTCGCCTTCCCGCAATTGCGCAGCTCCGGAAAAATCACTTTGCCGCCGGCAATCTCAATCAGCTCTTCGACCCATTGAATGCCGCTGATCAAGGGATCGTTCCACTCTTCAAAATAGACGCGCGGCCGGTACGGGAAGGCTTTGCCGAGCGCCGCGATGTCCGCCAGTCCGCGCCGCAGCTCCTCGATCAGCGCGAGCCCCGCTTCCCGCTTCCCCACCATGCGCGAGAGCACCGCAATCGTTTCCAGAATCTCCGCAATACTACGCTGGTTGAAGTTCATTACGGTCGCGCCGCGCAACACGAGCTCGCGCGTAATCTCCGCCTGCACATCGGAGAATGTCAGGATCAGATCCGGCTTGAGATCGAGAATGGCTTCAAAATTTGCGTCGCGGAACGCCGAGACGCGGGGCTTGCTCCGCGCCTCCGGCGGACGATGCGCGTAGCCTGATACGCCGACGATCCGGTCCTGCTCGCCCAGCAGATACAGAATCTCCGTTGTCTCATCTGTAAGGCAGACAATGCGGCGCGGGTATTCCGTGTAAATCTGCGGCGCATCGCTCGACAAATCGGAAAGGGAAGTCGACATAGAGAAGTCCATGATCGGGGCCTTGTTTGCCACTGCCGCAACGTCTCGGCAATCGGCAGGCCGCTGCCGCTTCAGGACGAAGCGTCCTGCTCGGCAGCCAGCGCCACTGCCAACTTGCCGGCGGTGCGCCGCACGCTCTCCCGATCGCGATGTTCTCGACGCCGCAGCGCGTCTTCGAATCGTCGCATCTCGTCCGGAGTCTCCGGCTTTACTCGCGGAACTTTCTGCACGCGCCCCTGTTCGTCAAGTGCAACGAACACCAGGTACGCGCTGGCCACATGACACACCTCGCCGGTCCGCGTATTTTCAGCCCACACCTTCACGCCCACTTCCATCGAACTCGTAAACGCGCGATTCACGCTCGACTTCAATGTAACCAGATCGCCCAGGCGCACTGGGCGGATGAAGTCGATGTGATCCATCGCCGCGGTAACCACGTTGTAGCGCGAGTGCCTGTACGCCGCCATCGCCCCCGTCAGATCGATAAAGTGCATCAGCCGCCCCCCCAGCAGATTGCCCAGCATGTTTGTATCGTTCGGCAGCACAATCTCCGTCTTCTCCGACTGCGTGCTCGCCACAGTGCGCACGTCGGGATGAAGATCGATTTTGACATCGACTTTGGGATGGACCCTCTGGCTGCTCATGCCGCCTCCTTTTCTGCCGTTTCTTTTGATCTTCTTCATCGCTCGCCAGCTAGAATAGAGCTAACGGCAGCTTTGGCCCGGAATTCTCGCTCATCCTCTATCTTCCAGTGTGGGCATTACGGGTCAAATCCGCAAATCCCCTACGGTCTGATTCACTTGGGATCAGCCCGGACACAGGCACAATGGATAAGCTCGCAGGATTGAGAGAGATTCTCGCGCTCGACCCGAAGAACAGCTTTGCCCGTTATGGGATCGCGATGGAATTGGCGAACCAGGGCGAAACCAATGCTGCGATTTCGGAATTTGATACGCTCTTGGCTAGCGATCCGGATTACACTGCAGGCTACTTCATGTCCGCGCAGACGTTGGCTGGCGCGGGTAGAAAGCCAGAGGCAATCAAACGGCTAAGAGCTGGCATCGCTTGTGCCGCGCGAAGCGGTAACAGCCATGCCCTTAGCGAGATGCAGACGATGCTTAGCGAGATAGAACCGCATGAATAACCAAGCGGTCTCAGAGCAAGCCACTCTCTTTTCCGCAACAGTTTTTGAATCGGGCGCCAAATTGCATCAATCTCATGCTGAGGGACTGCCCGGACATCTAACATGAGTCGTTGGCGTCTAAAAGTCTAAGGCTCTAGGGGTTTCAAGGAGATATATGGCCAAATACTCCATCGTTGTTCCCTTCCACAACGAAGAAGAGAACGTGACCATCCTGTATGCCCGGCTCAAGCAAGTCATGGAGCAGGTGGACGAGCCTTTTGAGATGATTCTGGTTGACGACGGGTCCAGCGACCGCACGTACAAGCTCCTGGAGGAGATCGCAGCCGTAGACAGCCGCGTTCTGATCGTCAAGCTGCGCCGCAACTTCGGCCAGACCTCGGCCCTGGCGGCCGGCTTTGACCACGCCTCGGGCGAATTCATCCTGGCCATGGATGGTGACCTTCAGCACGATCCCAATGATATTCCCGCTTTTATCGAAAAGCTCGATGAGGGTTACGACGTCGTCTCGGGCTGGCGCAAAGTTCGCATCGACAATTTCATCCTGCGCCGCATTCCCTCTGCCGGCGCCAACTGGATTATGGCGCGCCTCTCCGGTGTTCCCATTCACGACTTCGGCACTACATTCAAAGCCTATCGCCGCGAGGTGATTCAGAATATTCCGCTCTACGGCGAGATGCATCGCTTCATCCCTGCCCTCGCCAGTTATTTTGGCGCATCCATCTGCGAGATTCCCATCCGCAACCTGAATCGCGTCCGCGGCAAAAGCCACTACGGCCTGGGCCGCACCTTTCAGGTCTTCTTCGACCTCATGACCATTCGATTCCTGCTCAAGCACATGAGCAGGCCGTTGCGCTTCTTCGGCGGTTGGGGAATCTTCGCCATGTTCGCAGGCGGCGTCATGTCCGTGACCCTGCTGGGAATGAAGCTGCTCAATCCCAGCCTGGATCTGATGCAGGTGCACGGGCCGATGTTTGTCATAGGTTCGGTGCTTATCGTCTCCGGAATCCAGCTGCTGGCGCTCGGCCTGCTTGGTGAGCTGCAAGTGCGCCACTATTACAGCAGCCAGCGTCCCGCCTCCTACACAGTAGATCGTCTGGTGCGCCTGGAATCCACCGACGAGCGGACCTTGCTCTCGGAGAGCAAAGACGAAAACCTTTAACCGTCTGGGCGTTTAGCGGCCGCCCGGATCTCCGATCCTCTATTCTCTTGCCGTAGCCCCGCCTCAAGGTTCATTCTTAGCAAGTCATGAAAGCCATCCAGATCCATGCTGCCGGCGGACCGGAAGTCCTCGAGCTCGCCGACCTGCCGATTCCCCTGCCGGAAGCGGGTCAGGTTCTCATCCGCATTGAGGCCACCGGCGTCAATTTTATTGAGATCTACTTTCGCAAAGGCGTTTACAAAGCATCGTTCCCTTTGATTCCGGGCAGCGAAGCTGCTGGAACCGTGGAAGAGATTGGCCCCGGTGTTACGGGATTCAAAGCCGGCGACGCTGTGGTCTCGACCAGCGTTATTGGCAGCTACGCCGAATACGCTCTGGTTCCCGCCGCCCAATTAATCAAGGTTCCCGAAGGCCTGAGCTTGGAGAACGCAGCCGCCGCTTTGCTGCAGGGAATGACCGCTCACTATCTTGCGTTCTCCACTTATCCGCTTAAGAAAGGCGACACGGCGCTGGTGCACGCCGGAGCCGGCGGTGTTGGGCTACTCCTCACGCAGATCGCCGCACGCATCGGCGCGCGCGTCATCACAACTGTTTCCACCGAAGCCAAAGCCGAGTTGTCGCGCGAGGCCGGCGCCTCCGACGTGATTCTGTACACCGAGCAGAACTTCGAAACTGAGGTCAAGCGACTCACCGGCGGCAAGGGCGTCGATGTCGTCTACGACTCCGTAGGCAAGACCACCTTCGATGGCAGCCTCAACTGCCTTCATCCCCGCGGCATGATGGCTTTGTTCGGCGCTTCAAGCGGTCCCGTTCCGGCCTTCGAACCGAGCCTGCTCAATAGCAAGGGTTCGCTCTTCCTCACGCGGCCTACGCTCTGGCACTACATCGCCACGCGCGCCGAGCTGGAGTGGCGTGCCGGCGATATTCTCGGCTGGGCCGCCAAGGGCGAGCTGAAACTCCGCACCGAGTTCACCTATCCTCTGGCCAATGCTGCCCAGGCCCAGATCGATCTGGAAGAACGCAAGACCACCGGCAAGATTTTGCTGGTGCCGTAAGCTAGCTCTCAGCCGTCAGCCGTCAGCCGTCAGCCGCCAGCCTCTAGCCACTAGCTGTTCGTGCGGATTCGCGGCGCTTTTAAAATCGAATACAGCCTCGGATTGCGCTTCGAAGCTAGAGGCTAGAAGCTAGCAGCTAGAAGCTGGGAATCGAATGTCGCAAATCTCCATCAAGCCTACTGACCGCGTCTTCATCCTCACCGGCGCGGGCATCAGCGCCGAGAGCGGCTTGCCCACCTTCCGCGCCGAAGACGGCCTCTGGGCCGGCTTTCGCATTGAGGATGTGTGCACGCCCGATGCGTGGAAGCGCGATCCCGCCGCAGTCTGGGCCTTCTACTCCGCGCGGCGCGCGCAGGGCAGCAAAGCCAATCCGAATCCAGCGCACTTCGCGTTAGCCGAGCTTGAAGCGCAGCTTCCCGGGCGCTATTTTCTTTGCACCCAGAATGTCGACGACCTGCACGAGCGCGCCGGCTCGCGCAATCTCATCCACATGCATGGCGAGCTGGCCAAATCGCGCTGCGAGCGCGAGTGTGGCCGCCCACCGGTAGACGACCATGCCATCTACGCGAGCCTCGACCAGGTCGCCCGCTGCGCCTGCGGCGGCCGCATGCGCCCCCACATCGTTTTCTTCGGCGAGATTCCCCTCGAAATGCGCCGCATCGAGCGCGAGATTGGCGAGTCCACGCTGATGATCGTCATCGGCACATCGGGCAACGTCTATCCCGCTGCGAGCTTCGTTCATCGGGCGCGGCAGAGCCGGAGCGAAAACCGTCTACATCGGCCCAGAGGCTCCGCTCAACGCCGAGGCCTTCGACCAAATCATCGAAGGCAAAGCCGGCGAGGTGCTGCCCGGCCTCTTCAGGTCCGATTGACGTCGTCAATCAGTGTACCCTGGCGAACTGCGACTCCTAACTCGCGCGAGCGCGGCTGATTTGCTGACTCGCTGACGAACTAAAAATGAAACCTGTACCGCGCCTCCACCGCGAACATCCGCGGATCGTTGTAATGAAACCCTCCGATGGTGACTGAGTTATCCAGCAGCACCCGATGATTGGTTACATTGATCACCGTCGCTGACAGCTTCCAGTTCTCGCCGAACGAGTGGCCTACCGACGCGTCGAACGTCGTATGCACCGGCAAATACGTTCCGTTGTACGGCCCCTCGTTCGCGCCCGCCAGCCCATTCACAAATCCTGACCCGTAGTACACATTCGTAGCGAACCAGGTATGCAGCGGCAGATTCGCCGTGAACCCTGTGTTCAGTGTGTCGCGCTGGTCGTGGTCAACGGGAGTGTAATCCGGACCCAGGTCGCAGGCCGGATCGGTAGCAATGCTGCACGTAAATCCGCCGATAATATTTCCGCGCTGCTCGGCAATCTGATTTGAGTACGCCACGTGGAACTGACCGTATCGCCACAGCGACGGCGAGCGCAGAGTCATTTCCCAGGCGCGAACCAGCGCGCCATCCACGGCAATTGGGAAGTACATATTCGATTCGCCCAGGTTCGAGTGATCGAGAAAGTTGTTCACGCGATTCTTGAACGTGTCCACGTCCAGCATCCATCCCCGGTAGGGAATCTCGATGCCGAACTGATGCTCTTCGTCCCGCTCCGAGGGCAGCGGCGTAAACGTGTTCTCGCCGCCGCCAAGACTGCCCGCATAATTCAACACCGAGCTTGAAATGGTTAGGACCGGCGCTGGCTGGAAAAAGTGCCCGTAGAATCCGCGCAGCACCCAGTTCAGTCTTGGAATTCGCACCGTCGCCCCGATGCGCGGATAAACTGCGCCTTCGTTCTGGTCGGATCGGTAATACGTGAACCTTTCGCCGCCCAGCAAAGTGACATATTGGCCCAGCCGCAAATGATCGCCGATATAAAACTCCACGAGCTCCGCGGTGGCGTGAGCCTTCGTATTTGGTTGCGACGGACCACTGCCGTCGTTCACCTGGACACCGAACAGATCGTTTTCCCCCTGTATGAATGAGTAGATTCCGCCGGAAAACGAGTTCCATCCCAAATCGGTGCGCCAATCCGACTGCGCCCCACCGTAGTTCGACTCCTGGTGCCACGTCGTCGATACCGGCTGGTCCGAGGCGAGCGAATCGTAGTCGGCCTGATTGAAGTGATAAAAAGGCGCGAACGATGCCACTGTCTTGGGCGAAATCGTGTGCACCCAATTCGCGATCACAAACGAATCGCGCTCCGTCTGCCCATCCCTCAATCCGGCGCTGCAATAGTAATCCGAATCGCATTCGTAGTCGCTTGCGTCCGGGTCATAAGGCACCTGGAAATAATCTTCGCGGAATTGCCCGTCTACGCGCATTTGATCCTTAGGTGTCTGGTTGCGAATCACCGATACGAAGCCGCTCTCGGAGTTCGTCGCATCGTGGTAGATGGTTGCAACCGGTGTAGCCAATCCATAATTCGACCGTGACGCCGTCGCGCTTGCGTACCAGGCGCTTTTCTCCGAGTGATCGCCGAGCACTACCTGCGCCTCGCCCGTATCGAGATTGCCCCCATAAAGCATCACCTCGCCGTTGCGGTTGAATTCAAATCCATTCCGCGGCAGCACGTTAAACAATCCATACGTGCGGTCGCCCTGTTCGGCGTCATAGCTGCCGCGCTGGGTTTCCATGGAATCGATGTCCTTGGGATCGATCTGTGGCCCTACATTCGAAGCGATCTTGGTATTGGGAATCGCCACGCCGTCAATCAGCCAACTCGTCTGGTGGCCTCCGCGCATGTGCAGCATGTCATGCGTCATGTACGCGCCGGGCACGTAGTCGGTAATCATTTCGGTGCCAATGGTGCGGTCCGCGCCAGGTGTCTCGTCGATCGTCGCGCGCGTAATCAATGTTGTTGGCGTTACCGTGTCGGCAGAACTGGCCTCGCCATTCACGACAACAGACTGTGTGGCGCCGGCGACTTCCAGCTGAATGTGCAGCACCGGATTCGTCCCCGAGGCGACTGCAAAAGACTGCGTGGCGTTTGCAAATCCGGTCGCAGCCACCGTCAGCCGGTACACGCCAATCGGCGCTTGCGGCAACTCGAACTCGCCGTCGCTGTTTGTCGAGGCGTTCAATACAAAATCGGAATCCGCCGCGTGCATCGTGACTGTTGCGCCGGCAATCGGCCGATGCTGCTCGTCGTGAACCACTCCGTGGACAGTAGCAAACACTGTTGCAAATGCGGGAAGGGAAGCGGCCAGCAACATCGCCGCCGCAAGAGTATGAAGAAAATTTCGCATGAAGAAATGACCTCGCATTCGTTTACGTGATAATGCAGGCAGTTTTCGAGTGCTGTGCATTCAGCAATTCGACCACTGGCGAAATGACGGAGACCGCCGAGGACGATTGCTACCAGATGAAGGACACGTCGTTGCGGGACGCGCGACAAAGCTGAATGCCCGCGTCGCTCAAACGAACGCAGACCGTCGCCCTCTCCATCAAGGCATAGACTTCAACGTAGTTTTTAGCTTGGGCTCGAATCGGGAGGGCCACGGCCGGCATGTGCCCGGCTCGGGCAGGAAAACGCCGCGATCCGCTCGAAAGTGGGAGCGGAAGCGAACCTGGTCTCAACGCGAAAACTAGCCGGCGCCGCCGTCAGTGCGTACGCCGGCATCAGCATCGAAAACGCGGGACCGTGATACAGCGGGCAGGTTCCGGGGGCTGAGAAGCCTGGCGTTCTGTCGATGCCGCGTCCGGCCCTCATGGCCATAATCTGCGCGTACATCGCGCAGTGGTGCGCCCCATGCCGGCGGCAGCACGGCGGCAGGCCTGCGTCCTCGCTGCCATCGACAAAGGCCGACAGCGGTCCCACCGCGAAGAACAAGATCAGAAAAATGGAGGAGACGCGCCGCATCTGCACATCATGCTAGCAGACGCGGTGCGTCGCAGATCAGCGGTGACAGGAAAGTGACAATCATCGGTCTACTGCTCAGAGGCAAAAAGCGAAACAAGCCGCAGCCTGACGGCGACGAACGGCGAACAACTGAGAAACCGCAACCGCCAACCATGGCTCAGTTCCCTCAGTTATCATCAGTTTGTTGCTCGGTTTTCGCCTTACAGCCATAAAGCAAAGGAAGATCCCGGTGCCTCAAGCGCAAAGTTCTGCTCCGCCATCCGACGCGCCTGCCGCGCAATCCAATAAAGCCGGCTCCGCGCGTCATTTGCGCATCGCCATCTTCGGCTTTGGCACGGTAGGCAGCTCGGTAGCGCGGATTCTCATCGAGTCCAAACCGGCCGGCCTCGAGTTGACACACATCTTCAATCGCAAGGTCGCGCGCAAGCGGGTTGACTGGTTGCCTGCGAGCGTCGTTTGGAGCGAAGACGCCGATGCCGTGCTCGCCTCCGATGTGGACGTGATCGTCGAGCTCGCCGGAGGCCTTGATCCCGCCGGAAGCTGGGTGCGCCGCGCACTCGAAGCAGGAAAAAGCGTCGTCACCGCAAACAAAAAACTCATCGCTTATCACGGCATCGATCTGGAGCGGCTGGCCGCGGCCAAGGGCGGTCATCTCAAATACGGCGCTGCAGTTGCGGGTGGCATTCCCGTTATTCCCGGCCTCGAGCAGGGCATGGCCGGCGATCGCATCGAGCGCATCGAAGGCATTCTCAACGGCACTTGCAACTTCATCCTCAGCAAAATGGAAGAAGGCGCGGAGTACGCCGCCGTGCTCGCCGAAGCGCAGGCCAAGGGCTATGCCGAAGCCGACCCCACCGAGGACGTCGGCGGATTCGACGCGCGCGCCAAGCTCGCCATCCTCATGCGCCTCGCCCTTCGCGTGCAGGTTGACCCCGAGGAGATTGTTCCTCGCGCCATCACGACCATCACGCCTGTCGACTTCAGCTATGCCCGC
Organism: uncultured Acidobacteriaceae bacterium; assembly: GCA_963773915.1. Classification (GTDB taxonomy): domain Bacteria; phylum Acidobacteriota; class Terriglobia; order Terriglobales; family Acidobacteriaceae; genus Telmatobacter. Next base: position 137,221 of record CAVZCY010000009.1, on the reverse strand, counting down.
GATCTGGGCTGCACCATTCGCCAAGTGTCGCGCGCTCAACAGGTGGAAGGGCGAATCGCGGCCGCTGTCGGACCTATGCTCGTCGCGCTTCGCTCGCCGCTTGCCTGGTCGCGCGGAACCGAGAACATGGTCATCGCCACCGGCCACTACGGCGGCGATGTGGTTTTTTCCGGTCACGGCGCCGGCGGCCATCCGACGGCGGTTGCCGTGGTCAGCGATCTGCTCGCCCTTGCCCATGGCTCGCGGCGCGTTGAAATTCCGTCGGCTCCGGCGCGCCTGGGCGCCGAGTTCGAGGTACCCCACTACATCCGATTCCTCGTGAACGATCGTCCCGGTATCGTTGCCGCCATCACCGCCGCGCTCGCCAATGAACAGATCAACATTCGCGCCATCGTGCAGAAGCCGGGCTATCCCGCGGATGCGCTGCCCTTTGTGGTTACCGTCGAACCTTGCAAGACCTCCGCGCTGCAGCGCGCTCTTGCCGCCATTCGCAGCATGGATTGCATGCTCGTCGAGCCCCTCGACCTGCAGATGCTCGAGTAGAATTGACTCGGGACCGAGCAAAGGTCGTTCTCGGTCCTTTGTTCCCTCGATCCCTTGTTCCCTATCTCCGTGAGGTCGCACCCGTGATCGGCACCAACTATCGATGTGAAATCTGCGGCGAAGAGAGCGACAATCCGCAGCGCTGGTTTGTCATCCACTGCAACGATGCGCAATTGACGGTCTTCAAATGGACCAAGGAAGCCGCCGACGCGCCAGGCGCGCGGCACTATTGCGGCGAAGCTCACGCGCAGGTATACGTCAGCCGCTGGCTTGAAGCCGCCTGTAGCTGAATTTCCGTATCAATATTAGTTTTTTGCCGGACCCGTCGACTCGCGGACGATGAGTTCAGATTCCATGAAAATGTCGGTGGGAAACGTTTTCTTCCGGTCAGCGATCCTCTCCAGCAGCACTTTGGCGCCCCGCCGGCCCATCTCTGTCAGCGGCTGGCGTACCGTGGTCAGAGATGGCGTAACAAATGCAGCCGACAAAATATCGTCGAATCCCACCACTGAAACGTCTCCGGGCACGTTCAGGCCCGCGTCCTTCAGCGCGCGAATGGCTCCGATTGCCGAGATGTCATTAAAGCAAAACACGGCGGTAAAGTCGCGCGTCCGTTCCAGAAGTGCCTGCATCGGCTTGTAGCCCATCTCGGGCGCCATGGGGTGCTGCCCGGTCTTCGTCGACCATCCCGATGTGTCGATGCGAACCGTCAGCGCCGGATCCAGCTTCAGATCCATCTCCCTGGCCACTTGCTGGATGCTTTCCCAGCGAAACTCCGAGTCCGGAATCGCATGCGGGCCGCGCATGAAGGCAATGCGCCGATGGCCCAGCTTGTAGAGATGCGAAAGCGCGCGCTGCACAGCCTGGTGGTGATCGAGAAGAATATTTGTGACCTGCTCTGCCGAGCAGTGCGCCGAGATGGCCACCACCGGTACCGGCACCTCCAAGCTCGGAAACGGAAGTATTCAGCAACAGAAAACCGTCTACTGCTCGCTCCACCAGCATCCGGGGATATTTTTCGATCAGTTCCGGCTTCCAATCGTGGCAGGCCGTGAAGTAAAAGTAATGGGCCGCCGTCAGCTCTTCCACCACGCCGCTCATCACGCGCGTAAAGTAGCCCTCGCTCAAGTCCGGCGCCAGTACCCCAACGCTCATTGACTTGCTTTGCCGCAACGACCGGGCAAAGTAATTGGGCCGGTAATCCAGCCGCCGGGCCGCTTCAACCACGCGGTCACGCGTCTCCTGGGGGATGGATTTGGCGCTCGGAGAATTGTTCAAAACAAGGGAAACGGTCGTCTGGGACAGACCCAGATGATCCGCCAGCATGCGCAGGTTCACATGGCCGGGCGCAGGCGCTTTTCCCTTTGTCATGTTGGAGTTGTACCACGCTGAACCGTAAGAAAGGTAGGCGTATTCTGGTGAATACATCGATTTTCTTCGCGTCGTGTATCACCAGATGGTTCGAATAGGTTCATTTCCCCCACATTTGGCGATGCACGAACACAATCAAGTCTCAGAGCCGAGCGGTTGCTTCAAGCATAAATACGATTTCCACCCGTATGCGCTTGATTTTGCTTCGTTGTAACCTCGCGTTCACAATTCCCCGGTAGCCTGACGGGTGTGGACGCCACTGTGCCCGAGATTCGTATCACCCAGCCCCTGACTCAACCGGAAGCTGCTTCGATCCCGCCGCAGGGTCCTGACGCTGCCGCGGCGCAGGAGCACTCGCAGATTCGCCGCTTTCTGCTCGCGCGCGGCAACTCCGCCATTGCCGACCGGATCTTTCGAGCGCTCATGGTCTTGTGCGCGCTCAGTATCTTCGCCATCGTGATCCTTATCGCTTTTGAGCTCTTCTCCCAGGCGAAGCTCTCCTGGGCCCAATCCGGATTCAAATTCTTCTACACGGCAATTGTCGACCCGGATACTCATCAGCCCGTCTACTGGGACCCGGTGAATGGCAACTTCAGCGCCATTCCTTTCATTTACGGCACTCTGGTTTCGTCGTTTCTCTCGCTGCTGTTCGCGGTCCCGCTCGCCATCGGCGTCGCTGTCTTCCTCACCGAGATGTGCCCCGGCTTCTTGCGCGGACCTCTGGCCTTCCTCACCGAGTTGCTGGCCGCCATTCCCAGCATCATTTATGGCCTGTGGGCCGTCTTCGTTCTTGTCCCACTGCTGCGCCAGTACGTGAACCCCGCCCTGGTCAAAGTGCTTGGCTGGACCGGTCTCTTTACCGACGACAACCCTACTGGCGCTGGCTATTTTACGTCCGGAGTCATCCTTGCCATCATGATTCTGCCCATCATCTCTTCGCTCACTCGCGAGGTGATGATCGGCCGTGCCTCACTCGCAGCGCGAAGCCGTGCTGGCTCTGGGCGCCACGCGCTGGGAGATGATCCGCATGGGCGTCCTGCGCAATGCGCGCATCGGCATCGTCGGCGCCATCATTCTCGGCCTCGGCCGCGCGCTGGGCGAAACCATGGCCGTCACCATGGTCATCGGCAATACGCCCGAGATTCATCGGTCGCTGCTTCCAACGGCAGCTCGATGGCTTCGGTCATCGCCAACGAATTTGCCGAGGCCACCAGCGATCTGCATCTCAGCGCGCTGATCGAGATCGGCCTGGCGCTGTTCATCGTCACCATTATCGTCAACGCTATTGCCCAGGTGCTGGTCTGGGCGGTCACGCGCGGCGCGCCGCAGCAGGCACGGTAAGGAGAGCAAGGTGAGCACAAGCAAATTCGAGCTTCGCTCCAGGTTCAGGACGGTAACGGACCACACCGTTACGGTGCTGGCGATCTTGGCCACCATCCTGGTGATCGTGCCGCTGGCGGCTATCTTCGCTATCTCATCTACAAAGGCGCCAGCTCGCTCGACTTGGATTTCTTTACCCAGATTCCCAAGCCCCTGAGGGCGAGACGGGCGGCGGCATGGCCAACGCCATCGTCGGTTCCGCTGTCCTTCTTGCGCTCGCCAGCCTCATCGGCGATTCCGATCGGCATCGGCGGCGGCATCTTTCTTGCCGAGTTTGGCCGCGGCACCAAGCTGGCCAACGCGATCCGCTTTACCGCCGACGTGCTCAACGGCGTTCCCTCCATCGTCATGGGCGTGGCGGCCTACGCACTGATCGTGGTGCCGCATGTCAGTTTCTTCCGTTCCTGGGCCATTTCTCGGCCCTCTCCGGCGGCGTCGCCCTGGGCATCATGATGATCCCCACCGTCTGCCGCACCACCGAGGAGATGCTGCTCATGGTGCCGAATGCGGTGCGCGAAGCCGCTCTCGGCCTGGGCGTGCCCAACTGGCGCTCGGTTCTCTCCATCACCGTCAAGCACCGCTTCGCCCGGCATCATCACCGGCTGCATGCTGGCCTTTGCCCGCGTCGCCGGAGAAACCGCGCCGCTCATCTTTACCGCGCTGGGCAATCGAGTTCTGGAGCACCAGCCTCAACGAGCCCATCGCCGCGCTTCCGCTGCAGATCTACGTCTATGCGATCTCTCCCTACGACGATCAGCACCGGCTGGCGTGGGCGGGTGCGCTGGTTTTGATTGTTCTGATTGTGCTCGCCGTTTCGCTGGTCCGCTTTGTCACCAGCCGCGGCGTTTTGAAAGGGGCAAGCTAAGTGGGCGTCGGCATCGAGGTAACAAACCTGAACGCGTGGTACGGCACCAATCACACGCTGCAGGACATCAATCTGAATATCCCCGCCAACCACGCCACGGCGCTGATCGGTCCCTCCGGCTGCGGCAAAAGCACCTTCGTGCGCTGCCTCAACCGCATGCACGAAACCAATCCCATCGCCCGCGTCACCGGCACCGTCCGCATCGGCGACCTCGACATCTACGAGGACGCCAAGCCGGTCGAGATTCGCCGCCGCGTCGGCATGGTCTTCCAGCGCCCCAATCCTTTTCCCACCATGTCCATCTACGACAACGTCGCTGCCGGCCTCAAGCTCAACGGCTACTCCAACCGCCATGCCCTCGATGAAATCGTCGAGAAATCGCTTAAAGAACTCCGCGCTCTGGGACGAGGTCAAAGACGACCTGAAGAAGAAATCCGGCGCCAGCCTCTCCGGCGGCCAGCAGCAGCGCCTCTGCATCGCCCGCGCCCTCGCCGTCGATCCCGAAGTCCTGCTCATGGACGAGCCGGCCTCGGCCCTCGACCCCGTCTCCACCTCCAAAATCGAAGACCTCATCTTCCAACTAAAGTCGCAGTACACCATCGTGATTGTGACGCATAATATGCAGCAGGCGGCCCGCGTGGCCGAGAAGACCGGCTTCTTCCTCAACGGCCGCATGGTCGAGTTCGATTCGACCCACAAAATCTTCACCAATCCTTCCGACAAGCGCACGGAGGATTACATCACGGGCAGGTTCGGATGACACGCATACGCTTTCAACAAAGCCTGGAAGATCTGAAGGAGAATCTCCTGGTCATGGCCGGGCTCGCCGAGCAGGCGATTCAGCGCGCCATCGAGGCCTACCGGGTTCGCGACCTCTCCATCTGCGACCTGGTCAGCCGCAGCGAGATCGCCATCAACCGCATGGAGCGCGACATCGACCAGGCCGCTCTCGATCTGCTCGCCATGGAGCAGCCCATGGCCATCGACCTGCGCTTCATTCTCAGCGTCATCAAGATCAACGCCGATCTGGAGCGTGTAGGCGACGCCGCCAAAAGCATCAGCGACCGCGTTCGCATCATGGATCGCATGGCCGCAGTTGACCTGCCCGTCGATATTCCCCGCATGGCCTCGATGGCTGCCGACATGGTGCGCAAGAGCCTGCAGGCTTTCATCGAGGCCGACGCCGAGCTGGCCCGCAGCGTCCTCACCATGGACGATGCCGTTGACCAGATGAACCGCGCCGCCTTCCGCGCCCTCACCAAGGTCATGGAGGAGCAAAGCCATCTCGCGCCCCAGGCCCTCAACGCGCTTATGATCTGCCGCAGCCTGGAGCGCGTCGGCGATCACGCCACCAACATTGCTGAAGACGTCATCTTCTGGGTACAGGGCGCCGATGTTCGCCACCACAAGAGCGTAGTGAAAGCGGCTGCCCTCGCCGCAGCGGCGGCAGCCGCCGCGGAAGCTGCACAGGCCTCCGCAGCCGGCGGCGTTGCCCCCGACGGCCCCGTCCCGATCGATCGTGCCCCCGTCGACAGTGCTTCCGCCAAAAGCTGAAGCGGATATTCGAAAACCACGTCGTTGCCCCATCCTTCCGGCTTTCTTTGCAGGAAGGGTGGGAGCGCACGAACTGGGAGAGCACGAATCCTCGAAACTCCAACAAAAAGCCCCGCTGATCGCGGGGCTTTTCGTCGCGAGTGCCTTAGGACCCGAAACCGAGAGCTCAGTTCCTCTAAGCTGCCTCCGATCACGTTCACTTCACTCCCATCGCCGCCAGCCTTGCGCGCGCCGCTCTCGCCTCCGGCGTCTGCGGATGACGCTGGATCAGCGAACGCAACTCGTGCTCGCCTTCTTCGCGCTTATCCATCGCAATCAGTGCGAACCCCTTGTGCAATTGCGCAGCAGAAGCCTTGGCATTCCCGCTGAATCCTTCCAGCAGCGCGTTGTAGTCATTAATCGCCGTGGGATAGTCCTTCTGCTGGTAGGCAATCTCGCCCAGGTAAAACTGCGCCGTTCCTGACGCGTCGTCCAGCGGATAGTAGTGCACCACGTCCTGAAACTCTCCCTGAGCCACCTGGTACCGCCCGGCAGTGTAATCGCGCACGCCGGCTTGCAGCGTCTCCTGCAAAGGCGGAGCTTGCTGCGCGGGATTTCCGCCCGGCGCTGGGGTCATTGCGCCCTGCGCACCCGGTCCCTGTCCCGAATCTTGCCCCTGTCCGCCTGGCGCTGCCGTCCCGCCCGGCCCCGCTGCGCCAGGGGTCGCGCCCTGTTGTGCCTGTGCCTGAGCCGCCTGCATTGCCTGCAGTTGCGCTTGCAAGTCCTGCACAGATTTATCCAGCTTGGCGATGCGCGCCTTCAACTCGTCCACCGAGTCATTCAGGGACTGCACCTGCCCTGAGGCCGCGTCCAGCTTTCCGCTCAACGCATCGTTCTGCGAGTTGATCTTTTGCTGCAGCGTAGTCACCGTGGTGGTGATCTGAGTCGTCTGGTCGGCAGTCTGTTGCGACTGGTGCTCCAGCACGCCCATGTGCGCATCCATAGTGGACTGCAGCCGCTGCACCGCATCCAGCAACTGCTGCACTTGAGTTTGCAGTTCGACCATTTCCTTTGAGACCGCATGCGCAGGAACGGCAGCAGGGCCAAATAGAAGAATCAGCGCCGCAACTGCGATCAGGCGTTGGCGAATCAATTTTGATTTGTGCATTTGTTTTGACCTTCCTGAATCAAGAAGTCTCTGAATACAACATACGGCAGCCGGGCTGTTGAGGCGAGGCTGCCGCAGGTGACGAAATTTGTTCTTCTGGCGCCAACTGGCGCCGGCCTTCATCCCTTTGCAGGTCCGGGTCGCTTCATCCACTCCATCGGCCGCCAGTGTTGCATCACCACCGAACTAGCTAGAAGCCAGGAGCTAGAAGCTAGCGGCTGCCAAGCTGCCCTACTTGTCGATCGAGAATCCGTCTCTGCGGTTCAACTGCCAGCACTCCTCGGTCGAATCCGAGCAGAACGGCTTCTCCTTGCCGTAGCTGATCACCCGGATGCGATCCGCCGCAATGCCCGCCGTCACCAGCGCCGTCTTCGCGGCCTCAGCACGGTTCTGGCCGAGCACCAGGTTGTACTCGTCCGATCCGCGCTCGTCGCAATACCCGCCAATCACCACCTTGATGTTCGGGTGCGCATTCAGGTAGTCGGCATTTTTCGAGAGAATTGCCTGCGCATCTCCCCGAATATCGTACGTATCGTAATCGAAGAATATCGGCTGAACGCGCGCGTTGAACTCTTCCTCAGCGCTCATGCTTGAGCTTGGCACGCTGATCGCCGGCGGCGAATTCACCGTTACGGATGCTGAAGCGTCGGCCGTAAGGCCACCCCCACGCGCCACCAGATGATAGGTAGTCGACTCCGAGGGGGTTACTGTCTTTACGCCCACTGAAGGAACGTCGCCGATGCCGTCGATCGAAATCGTGTTCGCGTTGGTCGTCGCCCAGCGCAGTTGCACCTGGTCTCCAGCCGAAATTACATTCGGAGTCGCGGTCAGTTGCGCCGTCGGCGTGCCGCGCATTCTCGGTCGGCGCCGTTTCATCCGCAGGGGGCAATGTTGAGGCCTTCTTCTTGCCACAACCCGACCACGGCAGTTAAGGCAACGGCCAGGATGACCAGCATTAGACCGGACCAAAATTTTTGTGTCTTCAAGGGAAATCTCCTTCTCAAAAAGCCAAGTCATTTGTTTGGGCAACTGGGTCTTCGTGTCAACACAGCTTGCGCCTTCTCAATTCAGCACCCCTAAAATGATAGTTCATCGAATCGCAGTCCTCAGTGAGCGATCCTGGCCAAACTCCGCTAGCTCCGCTAACACCGCTGCTTCCGCGCCTCACTTCCAGCTCCAGTTCGGCATTGAATTTTCGCCGGTAAACGTCAGTTGCTGTTGATGTGTGCCATCGGCCAGCATCTCCCAGATTTGCGTGCGATGCCCGATCTGGCGCTGGAACACGATGTGGCGTCCATCCGGCGACCATGACGGAAAATCGTTGTTGCCCGCTTCGTGCGTCGCCTGCAGCCAGTTCTTGCTGGCAATGTCCATGATGTAGACGTCCTGCCCGCCGGGGTCGCCCGGTCCGTATTTGCGGTTCCAGCAGTACGCCAGCACGGCGCCGTTCGGCGACCACGAAGGGGAAATAGCGTATCCCCCGTCGGTCATGCGCTGCACGTTGGCGCCATCCTTATCCATCACGTAGATCTGCGGCTCGCCCGTCCTCCCGCTTACAAATGCAAGCTGGTTGTCGGTGCGCGGATTCCAAACCGGCGACACGTCCGAGCCGAACGACGTCACATTGTGCGCGTTGGAGCCGCTGGTGTCGGCGATCCAGATATCCGGATGGCCCGACCGCGCCGAAGAAAACGCGATCTTCAAACCGTCTGCTGACCATGCCGGCGACTGGTTGCTTCCTCCCGCGAAGCCCGCGGTAAAGCTCACCATCCGGTTCAGGTCCAGCGAATACATCCGAATCGCCCACCCTTCGCTTCCCAGTGATGCAAACGCAATTCGGGAGTTATCTGGTGAGATGCGCGGCGAGATCGAAATGCTGCCCAAATGCGTGACCGCGTGCTGGTTCTGGCCGTCGTAATCCATCACCCAGATCTCTTTCGATCCAGTCCGATTGCTCACGAAGTAAATCTTTGTTTCGGCTATGCCATTGATCGCGCCGCCCAGCCGGTAGATAATTTCGTCTGCAAACCGGTGCGCCACGGTTCGCGCCATCTCTTCGCTGGCAGCCTCGTCATATTGCTTGGCCAGCACCGGCGCGCTGCCCGCCGTGCGCGCGTCACTCAACCAACCTGACACTGTCAGCCGGCCGTTCGCCGTCGACAGCGCACCAAAAGCAACCATGGCGGAATTGGCCGGCGCCGCCGACCATTGATCCGCTTGAAACTCCTGCGGCGATCCCGGCGTCGACTGCGGGGCCAGGCTCTTTGACACCATGTCGAAGATGCCCGCGTTCGAAAGGTCGTTATAAAGTGTGGAGTCGAAGGTCGCCTTCAGCGGCGTCGTCTCTGGATCGTTCCCAACCGGCTTGAAGTCTGCCGCGGCCAGGCGAATGCGCTCGTTGCCCAGGTTTGTTCCCGTGTGCACCCAGTCTTGAGCGAAGATTTGCGGCGTCAAAAAGTACGCCACCGAAAGTAAAAACAAAAAAAAGACCCGAAACGTTGCCTTCATGCGTTCTCAAAATCCTTCCTGTTGGGGTAACAGAAGTTTCTGCGCACGCCCTGCCCAAGGGAGCCTGTTTTCAATGATGCTTATTGCCGCCGGTTAGTTAGCTTCGCGTTCTTCGCCGCGTACCATCCTGGTTCATACTTGCTCGGCCCCAGCGCTCGTCGTGATCCGCAACTACTGCTGGTTTTCCACCGAACAAACTGACCACTGACACCTGATCACTGACCACTGTTCCTCAGTACTCACAATAGTACGAAACCTTCAACGTACTCTGATTATAGTTCGACGGCAGTTGGCCAAAAGTATCCACGCGCTGCGCGCCAATCAGACAAGATCGATCCAGTGTCGGGCTTCCGCTTGAGGTGTCGACTTGCGGTGCGCCGTGGCTGCCGTCCCGGTAAATAGAAAAAACCAGATACACTCGCGCTCCCTTCGGCGTTCGCGAATCCACCTGCGCCTTGTCCCAGCTTTGCGACATCTTCCGGTTGATCTGGTCCACGTACCACGGATACAAGCTGGCAAAATTGTTATCCCCAACCGTTGTCGGCCCGCTCGATCCTAACTGCATCTGGTGCGGCAGCACCGAGCCATTTTGCTCACCGTATTGCGCAACATTCAGCTTCGGCGGCGGCTGGTGCAGTTGCGTCTTGGGAATGTTCTTCGCCGTGGGCTTTGTCGGCTTGCCCAGAATCGGAATCGCCGTCTCATCAATGTGCTTCTGCTCTTTGGGGCTCGGAGCGGCAGGCGCTTTGCTCGGTGTCTCCGTCGCCAGCACGTTCTGGTTCACCTGGTCAGCCGGCAGCGGGATCGTGTTCGTCAGCGTCACTTGTATCGATCCGCCCGAGCCGGCGGTGCCCCAGAAGTTGTGATGAAACAGCCCCATCGCCCAGCCGTAGCAAATCAGCATTCCAGCGATCGCGAGGTGCAGCCCCATTGAACCCGCCGCCGGTCCCGCAAAAGGCTCCGGCGTCAGTTCCCGCTCCAGGTGCGCGCTGCTCTCAAGAACGCTTTCCATATTCTCTACCGCTGGCTCCGCTCGATCACGCCGCCTAACTACCGCTCTGCTTCTCGCTAATTCCCCGCTCCACCCGCTCCCTTCAGCTTCCAGCGGCTGCGTCACGATCGACACATTCGTAATCCCCGATTGCTTCACCGCATCCATCACGCTGGCGAAGGCCCCGAACGGCACCCGCTCGTCGCTGCGCAAATAAATCGCCTGGTGCGCCGGATCCACTCCCGCCTGGAGCAGCTTTGCCGGCAGATCGTGCACGTTCACCGGCTGATCGTTCAGAAACACATTCTGATCGCGGTCGATCGTCACCACCATCCGTTGCTCGGTAATCTGCTTTACCGTCCGCGTCTTCGGCACGTTCACTTCAATCCCCGACTGCAGCACCGGCTCGGTGATCATGAAGATCACCAGCAGCACCAGCACCACGTCCACCAGCGGGGTAATGTTGATCTCCGCCAGCGAGCTTCGCGTCTGTCCGTTGATTGCCGTAAATGCCACTTTGAACCTCTTGCGGAAATTGGGCCAGCTCCGCTACTCCGCTGCTCGCCGCGCCGATAGCTTCCACGTAGGCGGGCCCCGCTACTTATAATAGACTGCGCTCAGCCTCGCGAGGCATCTCGGCCGGCTCTCGCGGCGGCGCCTGCGTCCGCTGCGGCATCTCCTCGAGCGAGTTCAGCAGCTCGCGGCAAAAGTCGTCCGTCGCCGAGGCAAAAATCCTGATCCGCGCCGAAAACTGGTTGTACGCCACTACTGCCGGAACAGCCACAAACAAACCCGCCGCCGTCGTAATCAGCGCCTCGCTGATGCCCGGCGCTACGGCGCGCAACGTCGCCGCACCCGCCGTTCCTAATCCGTGAAACGCGTCCACCACGCCCATCACCGTTCCGAACAGCCCCACAAACGGAGCCGTCGCGCCAATCGTCGCCAGCCACGTCATCCGCCGCTCCAGCGCCGTGATCGCTGTGCTCGCCGCGGTCTGCGCTGTGCGTTCCAGCGGCACCAGGTTCCGCGGAGGCCCCGACCCGCCCGTCTGCCGCTTGTAGGTCTCGTACACATCCTCAAAAACCTGCGCCAGCGGGCTCGCGCTGTAGTCGCCGGTCAGCGCCGCAATCTCCTGCAAGCGGCTCGCCTTGCGAAACGCGCGAACGAATTTCTTGCTCTGCGCCGTCGCCTTGCGGAACGTCGACATCTTGCCCAGAATCACCGTCCACGAGTAGAAACTCGCCAACAGCAACACCACCAGCACAAAGATCGCCACCGGCCCCATGTTGCCCATCATTTCGGCCAGTGCGCCAAAGCCCTGCGATGGCGCCGCGCCACTTCCTGTGCCGCCGTCAGCCTGCAAAATAAACGCTAATGTCGCGCTAAAAATCGCCTTATACCTCAGTTTCCACGGTAGCAGACCGCGTTCTCCTGCCCAAGTGACCGTTTGGGTGCCTTTACAAACAATGGACCCACTCTTAGCCCGTTAGTTTCTTGCCGTTCTTCGTCGGAGGAACCACTCCTCGCCCGTCCCGCTTAGCTATGCTGCGCCCGGATTTTCATAGACAATGGAATGGATGCCCCAACCTAACCGGCGCGCGCATTTTGCGCACCGGCTAGGGTGGGAGACCAGGATCGCTCACCCTCCGAACACGCCGTGGTAAAACGGATCAACCATGCTCGTCGAACTCCGCGCTGAAAACTACGCCGTCATCGATCACGCTATCGCCTCTTTCGGGCCCGGCCTCAATCTCCTCACCGGCGAAACCGGCGCGGGCAAATCCATCCTCGTCGACGCGTTGGCCCTCCTCTTAGGAGGCAAAGGCTCGGGAGAACTTGTCCGCCACGGCGCCGACAAAGCCGCGCTCTCCTGCGTCTTCGAATCCACCCCCGGCGCAGAATCCATTCTCGAAGCTAATGGCATCGACGCAGAAGGCACTGAAATCATTCTCCGCCGCGAAATTCTCTCCACCGGCAAGGGCCGCGTCTTCGTCAACAATCAGCCCGCCACCGTCCAAGTCCTCAAGCAGCTCGCGCCCGAGCTCGCCCTCGTCCACGCGCAAACTGAAAGCCTCTCCAGCTTCGACCAGGCGCAGCAACGCCTCCTCCTCGACCGCTTCGCCGGCATTTCATTAGATGCGGTTAGCGAGGCTCACGCTCATTGGCACGCCGCCGCCGCCAAACTCAATGACCTCCTCCACGGCGAGCAGGACCGCCTGCGCATGGTCGATCTCTGGAGCTATCAGAACAAGGAAATCGAATCCGCCCATCTCGTCCCCGGCGAAGACGAGGCCCTTGAAACCGAAAAGCGCGTCCTCGCCAACGCTGAAAAACTCTACGCCGCTGCGCTCGCGGCATTCGACCAGCTCTACGAAGGCGGCTCATCCGCCGAAGCCGCTCTCCGCGACGCCATTCGCAACGTGGACGAGCTCGCCCGCTACGACGGCCGCTTCACCGAATCCGCGCAGCAGCTCGCCTCCGCCCGCGCGACCATCTCCGATATCGCCTCCGGTCTCCGCGACTACGCCGAAGGCATCAACGCCTCGCCCGAGCGCCTCGCCGAAATCGAAGACCGACTCGCCCTGCTCGATCGGCTCAAAAGAAAATACGGCAAGACCGTAGCCGAGATCATCGCCTTTGGTGAAGACGTAGCCCGCAAGCTCTCCGAAGTCGAAGACCGCGACGAAACCCTCAAAACTCTCCGCGCCGATCTCGAAAAAGCCGCCGCGGAATATCAGCAAAGCCGCCTCCGCCCTCACAGCCAACCGCAAGACCGCAGCCGCCAAACTCGCCAAGCTCGCCGAGGCGCAGATCAATTCGCTCGCCATGAAGGTCAAGTTTGAAGTCGCCGTTACCTCGAGCGATCAGGAATCCGCATGGACCTCCGCCGGCTGGGACGAGGTCGAGTACCGCATCTCGACCAACCCCGGCGAGCCACTCAAGCCCCTCGTCGAGATCGCCTCCGGCGGCGAGCTGTCGCGAGTGCTCCTCGCTCTCAAAGTCGCCGTCGAAGAAGGCTCCCACTCCAAATCAGACTCGACCAAGTCGAAAAAGAAAACCACGCCACGCACGCTGGTCTTCGATGAGATCGACATCGGCATCGGAGGCCGCGCCGCCGAAGCCGTCGGCCAGAAGCTCAAGGCCCTCGCCCGCGCCCAGCAGGTTCTCTGCGTCACCCACCTCCCGCAGATCGCCGCCTTCGCCGATCAGCACCTCGCAGTCGAAAAGCGCGAGAAGGACGGCCGCACGCAAACCCGCATTCGCGTCCTCGACGATCGCTCCCGCACCCACGAAGTCGCGCGCATGCTCTCCGGCGCCAAAGTTACTGACACCAGCCTGCAGCACGCCGCTCAGATGATCGCGGGCAGCCGCTAGTCCCATTTGTTCATTGTTAACTTTTCGCTCCACAATTCCGGGGCAACCCCGCTCGCTGCCAGCGGCTCCAATACAGTGAACCCTCGGCCACGCAGTTGCGCGTGGCAATTTGCTGTGCGGCTCCGAGGGGCGCGCATGTGCGCCCAACGCAATCATGCCCAAATGATGCTTCCCAGGAGTCGTCTATGAATATGTCTCATATCACCACCACCGAGATCGTTATCGCCGTGGTCGCAATCGTGACGCTCGTCGTTCTGGCCCTCATTGTCAATGCTTTCAATCGCCGGCGTACGCAAAAGCTTCGCGCGCAATTCGGGCCCGAGTACGAACGCACCGTAGCCGTAGTCGGAGGTCGTACCGCAGCGGAAGCTCGTCTCGCTGAGCGTAGCGAGCGTGTCCACAAGCTCAAAATTCGTTCCCTCAACGGCGTTGAGCGCGAGGCCTATCTCAAAGAGTGGGGTCGCGTCCAGGCCCTCTTTGTCGACGCGCCGGCCGTAGCCGTCGTTGAAGCTGACCGGCTGCTTGGCGACTTGATGACCCAGTGCGGCTTCCCTGTTGGCGATTTCGAGCAGCGCGCAGCCGACGTCTCCGTCGACCACCCAATTGTCACCCAGAATTATCGCGCAGCCCACGTAATCGCCCTGCGCCAGGCGAGCGGCCAGGCCACTACCGAAGAGTTACGTCGCGCCATGATTCACTACCGGGCTCTCTTCGATGAACTTGTCGCCGTGCCGCGCACTGTCGATTCCCGGCCCGTGGCAGATGTGGCCGTCGTCGATACGACCGACGTCAACCCGCGCCGCCGCGCCAGCTGACCGACGGCGCCCTTGAAGCGGCTGGAGCAATTTACCCTCCGGCAAACATTCTCGCAGTGCGGCTTAAGCCATCTCCGCATCTTGCCCCGGCTGCGTCTGCCCGGCTGCCAAAGCCACAATCAATCTGGGGTCTACGGGCTTCGGAAGTATCTGGAGAGGGTTCTTTCCACCATGCTCATAGTCAACAAGCGGTTCCTCTGTCCCCGGATGTCCTGAAATCAGTGCAATCTCGCATGCCGGATATGTACCCCGCAGCAGTTTGGCGAATTCAACCCCGCTGATTCCGGGCAGCATCACGTCCACGATCGCGAATTCCGGCTGCCACGACGATATCAATTCGCACGCCTCTTCTGCCGACTGGGCAACCTTCGTCTCGTGCCCTTGCCTCGAAATGAGCATCCTCAATGACTCGGCCACAGCCGGGTCATCGTCAACAATCAAAACGTTGCGGCGTTCGCTCAAGGTGACATTCGCCTCGCAAGATCAATTGGATGCGAGAAGACCGAAAGAGATCGTCCCGTCTCTCCACAAGGTCAGATGCGCAAAAACTCCTGCTAGTATATTTCCAATGCACGCTAAGTGATTGATTTCATTGACGAAATTGCACGAACGAAATCCATCAGTACCCACCACCGCAGAGAATGCCGCGAGTGCGACACCAGATACATGGTGAGAGTACGAATTTACAAGGGGCTCAAGCGCCCCGAAGGCTTCCGCTGTGCAAAAGAATTCATCGAGTCAGTGGGCAATCCGGATTCGCCAATTGCTTGCCGAATTAAAACTGAGTCAGGCAGGCTTGGCTGGTCGCATCGGTGTGTCGCCGGCCACGGTTTCTCGCTGGTTGAAGGGCCGGCAGGAGCCCACGGCGGAGTGCTACATTGCGCTTGGCAATCTCGCGCGCCCGCCAGAGGGCGTTTATTTCTGGGAACGCGCGGGGATGGATTCGGCTGCGCTCCCCGATGCCGGCTTGAGCAAGGGTCCGTCCTCACTCTCCGTCAAACTCCGCGACTTCAAACTGATCTCTAGTCGCAAGTTGTCCGGTCAAATTGCGGGCAACGGTAACGCCGTCGCCATTCCTTTACTGAAAGAGACTGCATATGGCGATCGTGTGCCGCCCAGAGAGAATGTCGTCCTCTCCGAATTCGACGTCGAGGATATTCTGCTCGCTCCTCTTGCCTGGTGTCCCCATCCTGAGAACATGATCGCTTTGCACTTCGATGGTGACTCCATGCTTCCCATCATTTCGGCAGGCTCCATTATCTTCATCGATACGGCGGTCAAAGACCGCGATCGTTTGGATCAGCGCATCACCCTGGTGTCTCATCGCGACCTCGGTTTTAAGGTCGCGCGTTTCCAGCGCATCTCCGGCTCCGATCTGCTCGTCTCGGCGAATTCTAAATTCGCTCCCGTCAACGTAAGTAACGCCTCAAAATGGAAGATTTTCGGAGAAGTACTCTGGTGGGTCTCCCGCGACCCGGAGTCGCATCCTGCCGAAAAGCCGTAGTCCATTCCCGCGGACGATTTAGCCACATTGTTAGGCCCCCGACTTCGCGGAGCGCCCCCTTCGCTTTGCCTGCATTACCTAGGTAATTAAAACACGCATTTTAGTTTGCTTTTGATTAGTGACTTCGATAACCTCTGAAGCTAATCAGCTGTACTTATCTGTTCTATTGCCACCGTTTTGCTGTCTTCAGCGTTTGACTGTCTTGGAGTTCCCTGCCTCAGGAGCATTTATGCGAGTGGCGTGTGTCCGCTGTTCCAGGTCTCCACGCAGTCCTCTGCCTCAGCGCAGATCTCTATCTATCGCCTCACTTTGGCCGGCCTTACTCCTCGTCATTTCGCTGTCTCTCGTCGCCCCATTTGTCTCGGGTTGCGGCGGCGCATCGATCAACGTCGATCTGAACACCATCGCCGCCATCGGATCACCGGCCAGCAACGTTCGCGTGAATCAGACCTTGCAGCTCACCTCCAGCTACCTCGCCTCCGGGCAGGCGATGACCTTCTATGTCAACGGAATCGCCGGCGGGAACGCGACGGTCGGCACCATCACAAATGCCGGTGTCTACACGGCCCCCGCCGTTGTTCCCAATCCATATACAGTCCAGATCACCAGTTCCATCGCTAAGTTCCCAACTGCCGTTCCCGGCTCCGTGTCGATCCAGGTCTGGAACCCGATTCCCGTCCTCGGAACAGTCACTCCGAACGGATTCTCCGAGGGGACTACCACCGTCACGGTCGACGGCTCGCAATTTGTCTATGGCGCGCAGATCAGTTGGAACGGCACATTGGTTCCCACCACTTTTGTTTCCGGCACGGAGCTTGTAGCGCAGATCGCGGCGCCAAACCCCGGCACTTTCCCGCTGACCGTAACCAACCCCAATCCAGGATCGGCCAGCGCACTGCCGCTTTCGCTGAAGGTCGGCCCCGGCTTGGTGGTCCTCACGCTTGAGCCGAATTCAGGAACCGATGTCCGCGTCTCGAACACTCTCAACCTCGGCTTGATGGTCAACGGAACCGACAATCCCGCTGTCACGTTGCAGGTCAACGGCATCGCCGGCGGCAACGGTGTCGTCGGTACGGCGATCTCGAACGCCAATGGCTCCATCACCTATAGCGCGCCGCCCGTGGTTCCCACGCCGAGCAACATTGTCCAGCTCACCATCACCAGTGTCGACAATCCCGCGGTATCCATCACGCAGAACATTTCGGTGATGAATCCCATCCCGATTCTCACCTCCGCCTCGCCGATGGCCTTCAATCCCGGACCCGCAACCATCGTGCTCACCGGCCAGAAATTCATCACCGGAGCGCAGGTCCTCGTCAATGGATCTCCAGTGTCCACGACCTTCAACAGCGGGACGCAAGTGACGGCGAATGTCGATCAGGCCCAACCCGGCAATCTGGATTTGCAGGTCCTCAATCCCAACCCCGGCCCCGCCGCGTCAAACGATCTCATCGCCACTGTCAGCGGCACGCGTTCCCACTCCAATCGTCCGCTCCGAGTGACGCCGCGCGTTTCCTTGAACAAGCCACCTTCGGTCCAACCGACGCCGACATTCGCACTCTTTCGCTCGAGGGCTATTCAGGCATGGCTCAACCAGCAATTCGCCATTCAGCCCACGCCAACCGAGCCCGGCGTCGAGCAGGCCGTCATCGTAAACAACCCGCCCTGCGCCACAAGCGATGTAAAATGCAACGCCGCGCTTTTTGTTCAGAATAACCAGGACGAAGGCCTGGTGCAGGACACCTTCTGGCAGCAATCGCTCACCGCGCCCGATGAGCTTCGCCAGCGCGTCAAATACGCTCTCTCGCTGCAGTTCGTGATCTCCAGCAACAACACCACGTCGATCCAGAACATGCCGCGCGGCGAGGCCGCCTATTATGACCTGCTCGGCGCAGACGCATTCGGGAACTTCCGCCAATTCCTTGAGGACGTCACCCTGAATCCGATGATGGGTCAGTTCCTTTCCATGCAGGGCAACGACAAAGGCAATGCAACCACAGACCCCGATGAAAACTATGCCCGCGAAGTCATGCAGCTCTTCACCATCGGCCTGTGGCAATTGAACGACGACGGCTCGCAGAAGCTCGATGGCAACGGCAATCCCATCCCCACCTATTCGAATACCGACGTCAAGGGCCTCGCCGCCGTCCTCACCGGCTGGAGCTGGAATATCCCCGGCGACTCGACAGACAATGCATGGTCCAACTGCTGCGTTTACGTTGGGCCCGGCTACGGCGAAGAGCTGCTGCCGATGCAGAGTTTTCCGAGTCATCACTCCACCGTCGAAAAAGATTTCCTCGGCGTCACCATTCCGGCGTCAGGCAGTCCTGACCCCGCGGGCGATCTTAAAATCGCTCTCGACACGCTCTTCAATCACCCGAATCTGCCTGCGTTTTTCTCCAAGCAGCTCATTCAGCATCTCGTCACCAGCAATCCGAGCCCGGCCTACATCAATCGCGTTGCGCAAGTCTTCAAAGACGATGGCACCGGCGTTCGCGGCAATATGCAGGCCGTCATCACAGCCGTCCTCATGGATCCCGAAGCGCGCGATACGGCCAGCGCCACGTCCAACCCGCAATACGGCAAAGTTCGCGAGGCTCTGGTGCGATACACCGAGTGGGCGCGAGCCTTCACGGCGCAGTCGCGCACCGGCTCATTCGACGTCGGCAGTACCGAGGATCCCATATACGGCCTCGGCCAGATGTGGCTCCGCTCGCCCACCGTCTTCAACTGGTTCGCTCCCGGATATACACCGCCCAACACCTCCATCTCTGCTGCCGGCCTGCTGGCGCCCGAGATGCAGATGACCAACGTCTCCACCGTGGTCGGCTACATCAACTACATGCAAGACGCCATCGGCTCCAATGCTCAGGGCGGACCTGACGTCTTCTCCTACTACTCGACCGAAATGTCTCTCGCCGCTACGCCCGATCAGCTAATGGATCGCATCAATCTGTTGCTCATGTCGGGACAGATGTCGGCAACGCTTTACAACCAGATTCTCGCCGCCATTACGGCCATCCCCATTCCGACCAGCAATCAAAACGCAATCAACGCCGCGCTTCTGGCGCGCGTGCAAACTGCTATCTATCTCACCGTGGCGTCGCCCGACTACGCCGCGCAGCAATAGGAGCCAGCAATGAGCTGCAACTGCAATCAAACCCGCAGGCAATTTCTTCGCACCGCTTCCATGGCGTCCATGGCCGGCATGTATGTCAGCCCGTTTCTTCTCGAGCTCAATTCGGTCGCCGCCATGGCGCAGTCCACCTCAGGCTCCGACTATCGCGCCCTCGTCTGCGTTTATCTGCAGGGTGGCAATGACGGCCATGGCACCGTGATCGCCACCGATCCTGGATCCTTCGCAGCCTTTACCAGCGCTCGCTCCGGCGCCCCAGGCCTCGCCTATCCGATGAATGAATTGCTCCCCATCACGCTCAAGACTCCGCAGTCGGGCCGCACCTTCGCTCTCAATCCATCACTTGGCGGCGTGCAATCTCTCTTCAATTCAGGCCGCGCCGCTATTGTCGCCAACACCGGGACCCTCGTCGCTCCCGCCACGAAGACGCAGATCAACTCCAATACCGTTCCGCTGCCCGATTCGCTTTTCTCGCATTTCGATCAGACCGCCGCATGGCAGGCAATCGCCTCCAATCTCGGCAGCAGCGAGCGCGTTGGCTGGGGCGGAGCCGTCGCAGACGCCATCGAAGCCATGAACATGAACTCCAACTCCATGTTCACCTGCATCTCAACCGCCGGCAACGCGCTCTTCCTCGCCGGGCAATCTTCGTTCCAGCTGAACGTAACGCCCGCCGGGCCAATCCCCATCTACGGGCTTCAAAACCCGCCCTTTGGCCTGCCCTCCGCTGCCAATCCGCTCAACTCGATCCTCACGAGCGACGAAACGAATCTCTTCGCCAAGGAGTACGAGGTCGTCATCAACCGCTCCATGCAGGCGCAAGCTACGCTTGCTACCGCCATGGCTCCCGCAGGCGTGGGCGGCATCGTTGATCCGCCGCAGTATCTCGATCCCATGACGAACATGCTGGCCAACAATCCGCTTGCCGCTTCGATGCAGACCGTCGCGCGCATCATCGCCGGCCGCGCACAACTCGGCGTCACTCGTCAGATCTTCTACGTCCAGCTCGGCAGCTTCGATACCCATGACGGCCAGGCCACGCAGCACGCGCGCCTTCTCACCCAGCTCGGCGCGGCCTTCCAGTATTTTGACGCCCAGATGGTCAACATGGGCCTCGGCAACAACGTCACAGCCTTCACCATCTCCGACTTCGGCCGCACCCTCACCTCGAACAGCGACGGCACGGACCACGGTTGGGGCAGTCACCACTTCGTTGTCGGAGGCGCCGTGCAGGGCCAGGATATGTACGGCCAATACCCCGTCGTTGGCGTCAATCAGGCCAACGACCTCGGCGCAGGGCGGCTCATTCCTACCACCGCCGTCGAACAATACGCAGGCACGCTCGCCAGTTGGTTCGGACTTTCCGATAGCCAGATCCGAACCGTCTTTCCCAACTTCGGCAACTTCGGCACCGACCCCTACCTCGGCTTTATGAGCTAGGCGATCGCGTTTCAAGAGTTAATTGTTTGATCTCATGCGGACTTTTTTTTCGGAACCAACCACTGTCCGCGGTTTTGCTGACGCTGATGTTTTTTCTGACCACTGACCACTGACCACTACCGACTAATCACTGACCACTGGTCCTCGACGTCTCTGCCACGGAAGGGGCAGGACATTATAGATAGATAAAGCAAGCTAGTTTAAGCAGGGGAGAACCCATCCATCGTGCAGCTTCACCGCAAGAGCGTGCGCGATGGGTGGGAGGCCTCGCTCCCATCTCCCCAAAGCGAGCGCCCGCGAGCTACTCCGTTACGAACTGAAATCTAGCGCCTGGTAGTCGGCGCTGTTGCCGGCCCCGAAGCCGTTCCTCCATACACCGGGTCCGATGCAATGCGATACCACGTGCCCGTGCCGAGCTTCCCTGTCATCAACATCGCCGTCGTGCCCTGCATCGTGTAGGTCCCAAGGTCGTCCCACGACGAAACCATGGAGTGCAGTGTGTACTTTCCTTTGCTTGCGGTAAACGTCCCGGCTTGCGGCAGCGTGCCGTCCGTGGCCTCGCTGTGGGATGTGTCGGTACCGTTGGCCGAGATCTGCCACACCCAGATGCCGCCGTTGACGTTGAGCGCCCAAAGGCCCACCACCGCGGGATCGACCGATCCTGGCTTGCCGCCCGGCGGCAGCGGCAGCGGAGACGCGAAGCGAACATCATCGCTGCCGCACGGCGCGAGGGTCACCACGCAGCTAATGCCGCCCGCCTTCGTGCATTGCGCCAGCGCTTGCGCCCCGGCTCCATCACGCGTCGCACCCTTGCCGACGCCAAATTGATTCGGGACCGGGGTCGCGCCCCATGCCAGCGCCACACAGCTATCCACCGCCGAATAGATCTTGCAGTCCCTGGCGCCTTTGTTCTCGCAGTACTGAAGGGCCCCGTTGTCGACACTGGCTTCCGTAGTCGTCCCTTTCTCTGCGCCCCCCCACGTTGTCGAGGGAGAAACGGCGATGGCCGCATACCCCAACCTCTGCGCCGTCACCGGCCGTGCGCTCACCGCCGTCAATATGCCCGCTCCCAGCCAAACCGCCGCGTTAGCGCCGCGCTTCCACCGCCCCGATCTCCGCATGGTTTCGTCCTCCAGATTGTTCGTTTTCCAAACCATCGTTGTCCGTTTCCCAAACCAACGCCGTCCGTTTCCCCAACCATTCCAGCACCGGATGCGCGGAGTCAAGCAAAAACCCGCTCTCCGATTTATCGCCGCGCCGCGTTCCGGTCGCTGCTCGACAAACGTCGACTGGCGCGCGTTGCCTTGCCGCGCGCCTAAACTTGCCACGATTGCTTTGCCTAAGTGCTTCTAAACACAAATCACTAGCCACTAATCACCGTTTTCCATGCAACCCTCCGCCCGCCTCGCACTTCAAAGCAAGTGGTACAAGGAGTAAAAGGAGGAATCATGTCGTCCAAGCTCAAAGCCTTTTCACTTGCCGCGCTCGCAATCACCCTGCTTTGCTGTGCGCCCTCCGCGCCCGCACAGATCTCAGTCGGCGTCGGCATTGGAGTGCCCCCAGTGTGCCCTTACGGCTACTTTGACTATCCTCCGTATGAATGCGCGCCTTACGGCTACTACGGGCCCGACTGGTTCGATGACGGCATCTTCATCGGAGCCGGCCCCTGGTTCCACGGCCCCGCGCACTTCTACGGCCACGTCGATAACCGCTTTGATCCTCGTCACGGCTATCACGGACCGTTCCCCGCGCGCGGCGATGAGCAGTTCAATCACTTCCACGGCAACGAGGCACGCGACGGCCACGGCCACGTTGGTAATGCCGGCCATTCAGCCGGCGGCGAACATCAGCTTCCCGGCTATCGCGGCGGCGGCGGCCACGGCGGACACCACTAATAGCGAACCAGACTCAGAGAGTGGGTGCCCCCGGTCTCGATTCTGAGACCGGGGATCGCACTAACTCCAAACACATCCTTCGTCATTCCGCGATCTGAGGGATGCACTCAGCGAGACTCGCCGAATCCGGAATCGCAGGCTAACCCCCTCTCCCTGACATCGGCGCGCGCTCCTGAGGGACGCGCGCCGATGTGCGTTTGGCGGTCTTCACAAGCCTGCGAAGTCCGCAAAAGATGCTAGCCGACGGCCCAAGGTCTATGGATTCGCCGGATGCCCTTCGTTACAAGCCCGCGCAGCGGGCAAAAGATGGTAGCCCCAGGCGCAAGCCTGGGGATTGGTCGCGGAACATTCCCGCATAGCCCGCATAGCGGGCGAAAGAAGATAGTCCCATGGCGTATAAGGCGAAGTGCAATGAAGTTGTCGCCGGGACGGAGCACTCCGCGAAAATCGCGAGGTGTATTCTTGGGGCTAACTTTTCTTGGGGAGGGCTTGCGTGAACAAACGGCGCTTGGGTGTCTCCGTGTTCTTGGTTCTCTTCGCGATGATTCCGCTCATAAACAGCTTCAGCAACCCGCGCATCAGCGAGATGCGCTGGGTCGATAAGCTTCAGCTCCTATCGACAGGGGCATGTCTAGGATTGGGAATCGGAATACTCGCTGGCGGCCGCAAGTTTCCAGGTGAAGCGTGATTCCCCAGCAAGGAAAAGCTCGAGCGGGCGCCCTGGGGACCATTCCCGCCCGTTTTCGAGGGATAATGGAGGTGGCGTTGAACACGCGCTCCCCGGCTATCAAGGCGGCGGCCAAAATGAGGCGAGTTTTTGCACATAACTCCCCATTTAACCCGGATAGCCGGGCGGTCCTTTTTTCAGGCGACCGTTTCCCACGTCAATACAATAGGGTGAATGACCGACGACTCGAAGCGCGGCACGAACTGGCAATCCGACGAACTCGACGCGATCGTCGCCGATTATTTTTCAATGCTTGCGGCCGAGCTGTCGGGGAAAACCTACGTCAAATCGAGGCACAGCTCGGCTCTAATGGCCAAGATAGGGCGCTCACACCGGTCCGTCGAATTCAAACACCAAAACATTTCGGCGGTGCTAGACGAATTAGGGATGCCCTGGATTCCCGGATACAAGCCTAAGCTGAATTACCAGAATGCAATTTTTGACGCGATTGACCGCTACCTCACTCGTCACCCGGGGATTCTCGAGCCGACGCCAAAGCCGCAAGTCGCCCAGCACGAGCCCGCTCAGGTCCTCGTCGCCCCGCCCACTCCTGGCGCGCCACGCAAACAGATTCCCGCAAGGCTGAAGAGACTGGTAGCAAAATTCGATCCGGTCGAGCGGGACTACCTTAACCGCTCCCTCGGGAAGGCGGGGGAATCCTTCGTCGTCGACTTTGAGAAGAACCGGCTGAGAGAGGCGAACCGTGCGGATCTTGCACGAGAGGTACGATGGACCGCCGCGGAAGAAGGAGATGGCGCGGGCTACGACGTCGCTTCGTTCAGCGCTGAAGGCAAGCCTAGCTTAATTGAAGTTAAGACTACAAACGGCTCCGCTCGCACG
This sequence comes from uncultured Acidobacteriaceae bacterium, assembly GCA_963773915.1. Classification (GTDB taxonomy): domain Bacteria; phylum Acidobacteriota; class Terriglobia; order Terriglobales; family Acidobacteriaceae; genus Telmatobacter. The sequence continues at coordinate 113,130 of CAVZCY010000009.1, read as the reverse complement.
CCGTTTTTCCTAACGCGCAATGAATTCGAAGTTGCGAGGCAAATTCCAACGCAATGGCAAATCTATCGAGTCCATTTGTTTGCCACAGGACCCCGCATCTTCACAATCGTTCCGCCGCTGGAGGAGCGCGTTAACCTCTCCACCGAAACCTGGCGAGCGTCGTTCTAAAGGAAGAGAGGCGAGAGGTGCCAGATGCGTCGACTTAATCTCTCACTGCGAATCAAACATTGCCGCAATTTACGCGGCACAAGAACCTGGGGACACCTGCACCCGATTGAGAAGTCCCGCGAACCGCAACACGTACCGGAGCAGTGCGAGCTAACCTTCGCGCCAGGCATTTCTACGAGACAACGGGCTCGTGTTGTTGACCAGGGCGACCTCTTCTGCGCAATGTGCGGAATCGCGCCTGGAGACATCGACGACTTCACCGGGCGCGAGGCAAAATTCGACATTGAGCTCTTCGGAGGGAAGAAGACTGGGGGTGAAGGGGAAATGCCGAATCTTCGGACGCTCTGTTCGACGTGCAACCAGGGCGCGAAAAACATTACAAACGAGAAGCCCTCAAGAATCTGGCTACTGTCCCAAGTCCGGCGAGCGGGCCAAGACGAGCAAGTCGCCGTCCTGAAGTGGCTTCGCGAGAAGTTTAAGGTCTGACGCCGAATGGATCGCAGCGAGAACATGCGAGCAATCCGCGGCAAGGACACTCAACCCGAGATTGCAGTGCGGTCACTGGTTCACAAGTTGGGCTACCGCTTCCGGTTGCACCGAAGAGATCTCCGGGAAAACCGGACCTTGTCTTTCCCGCACGACGCAAGGTGATATTTGTCCATGGATGTTTTTGGCATTCGCACGCGTGCAAGACCGGACTCGTCCCTAATACAAACCGAGGCTTCTGGCTCCCCAAGCTCCGGCGAAACAAATTGCGAGACAAGAGGAACCTCAAGGCTCTGAACAGGGTCGGGTGGTACGCCCTAGTGATTTGGCAATGTAAGTTGAAGGACTGCGCCAAAATGCGCACACGTGTCCAAAGATTCTTAGGGCGAAAAGGCGGAAAATCAGAATAACGCGTCTCCACCGTCAACCCCTCCCACACCCCGAAACCTCCGCAACCCGCTGAAAACACGTCACAGAAACTCACCCCAACTTTGCCGATAATTTCCCCCTTCCGGCGCACAATGAAGTAAATCCCCAAATCCAGGCACGCGTCTGCGCCGGCATCAACTACGCCGCGACCGGACCGCTTCGCCCTCAAGGGAGAACCACTCTTATGATCACCGCGCACTACCCAACCAGCGTGACCGCGAGCGCGGTCGACAAATCGAGCCCATCCTTTGCCAACCCTGCCGTCGCGGACAGTTGCCTAACCCCGCAGCAACGTCGGAAACGCGATTTCGAAATGAATTCGGAGCATTGGAGGGGCGGAAAACGGAAAATAATTAAATATTTTTTTTAACCCTTTTGGCGTCAAATTTCGCCTCCATAAGTCCTTTAGAATTGATTTTGTTGCACCAAATTCAGTGCAAAAGCTAGATTAAATTGCGCGCATTTAGGTGACATTTAGCTGTCGTTTTTCTGATAAACATCGGCCGCCCGGCCGCAGCTTTCCATGACCACGCTCGATCCCTGCTCGTCGCCACGTCGCGAAACGCAGTCGCCCTTACGACCCACGACCAGCAAAGGCCGGAACAAGCTGAAAGCTGACGGCCGAACTTCGAACTCGGAACTGCTTTTCAGCCCCAGATCGCCATCACGATGTGGTTGACCGCGAACGCTGCGCCGTAAGCCATCGCCAGCATGTAGAAGAACTGCACGGCGGGCCAGAGCCAGCTATTGGTTTCGCGCCGGACGACGGCGATGGTCGAGGTGCACTGCATGGCGAAGGCGAAGAAGATCATCAGTGCGAGCGCGCCGCCGAGCGTCATGTCGTGGTGCAGAGCGGTTTGCAGGTTGAGCGCCTGCGTGCTCGGGTCTGCGCCGTAGAGCGTTCCCATGGTGCTGACCATGACCTCGCGCGCCAGCACGCTCGAGAGCAGTCCGATTCCAATCTTCCAGTTGAAGCCGAGCGGCGCGATCACAGGCTCGATGAAGTGGCCGAGGCGGCCGATGAGCGAGTCGGCCAGTTGCGGCGCCGAGAGCGCGCCGGTTGCAGTGTGAATGACGGGCAGATGCGCGAGGGCCCAGAGTGCGAGCGTGACAGCGACGATGATGGTTCCGGCAGTCTTCATGAAGATGCGCGCGCGATCCATCAAGCGAAGCCCAAGCGAGTAGAGGGTGGGCATGCGATATTGCGGCAGCTCCAGAATGAATGGCGTATCGCTCGACCGGAGAATGGAGCTCTTGAGCAGCCGCGCGGTGGTGAATGCGGCGACAAAGCCGGCGACGTAGAGGCTGAGCATGGTGATGGTGCGCAGGCCGATGACTCCGTGGAGAAAGTAGATGTTGGGAATGAAGGCGGCGATGAGCAGCAGATAAACCGGCAGGCGCGCCGAGCAGGTCATGAACGGCGTGACGAGAATTGTGGCGAGGCGGTCGCGCTTGTTTTCGATGGTGCGCGTGGCCATGATGGCCGGAATGGCGCAGGCGTAGGCCGAGAGCAGCGGGATGAATGCTTTGCCGTTCAAACCGATCGTCCGCATGACGCGGTCGGCGATGAGTGCTGCGCGGGCGAGGTAGCCCGTGTCCTCAAGGATGCCGATGAAGAGAAACAGCAGCAGGATCTGCGGCAGAAAGACGAGCACGGAGCAAACGCCTTTCCACACGCCGTCAAGCACCAGCGATTGCAGCCAGGCGATGGGAATGAGCGGTCGGACGATTTCGCCGGCGCGGGCGAGCAGTTCGCCGAAGCCATCGGAGAGCGGCTGGCCGAGCGCGAATACCACTTCAAAGACGCCGATGACGACCAGCAGGAAAAGCAGCGGTCCCCAGAAGCGATGCAGAAGAACATTGTCGATTCTGCGCGTGTTCTCCGCCGAGAGCGGAGCCTTGTAACCGGTGTTGAGGCTGACCTGCTCGGCCCAGCTATGCGTGCTGGCCGCGTTGCCCAACACGGGTAGCAGCAGGTGCTTGTTTTTTTCGCCGTGACCGTTTTGCTGATTGAGGAACAAGGACACCGCGCCGAGGCCGGTTCCGCGGACGGCGCTGATCTGTGCGACAGGAGCGCTGAGTTCGCCCGCAAGTTTGAGCGTATCAATCTGGCCTCCGCGCGACTTCATGAGGTCAGACATATTCAGCAGAACAAGAGTAGGAAGACCAACGTCAAGCACCGGCGCGGCAAGCATGAGTTGGCGCGTGAGGTGCAGCGAGTCGAGGACGAGCAGGACGGCGTCAGGCTTGGGCGTGCCGGGCATGCGCCCGCGGAGCACGTTCACGGCCACGCGCGCGTCTTCTGAATATGGAGTGAGCGAGTAGATTCCCGGCAGATCAATCAGCGTGAGGTCGCTGCGGCCAATGCCGGCCATGACTCCCATGCGCTGCTCGACGGTGACGCCGGGATAGTTGGCGACTTTTTGGCGCAGGCCGGTGAGTTTGTTGAACAGAGTCGACTTGCCGGAGTTTGGCGGCCCGATAAGAGCGACAGTGCGGAGTGTGCTTCCAGCGGGCGCCGCAGGCGGTTCGAAGACCGGAGGATCGCAACATGCATTCATCGCGCGGCCTCGACGAGCTTGGAAGCAATGGGTTGGGTTCGCGGCGGATCGAATCTCAAGGGGGCGAATTTGGATGGCCGAGGCGGTTTCATGGCGGAGCGCGATCTCCATGCCGTCGATGCCATAGAGCGTGGGATCACCGGCAGGCGCGCGGCGCAGGGTAGTCACTTCGGCGCCGGGCACAAAGCCCATATGCATCAGGTGGTTCTGGACATTTTCGGGCAGGTCGAGGGCCACCAGAACTCCCTTGTCGCCAACCGGCAATTCGCTCAACATGCCCACCTGATTAACCCCAAGTTGCCGCCCGAAACGGAGGGGCAGCCGAAAATACGACCGTATTGGTCGTAATTCAGTATAAGGCCAAATTGCCTCTGGCCGCAATTGTGGTTTTCGGGGGATATTGGCTTCAGACATTCCTCCGGCTTGACCGCCAGAATGGCGGATGGGCTGGTTGCGCGCAGCCCCATCAAAAGCCCCCTGGCGGACCCTTTTCTCAATTCATCGGAGAGTTAGTTCATTCTAATCAGTAGAATTTTGACCTGAAAGTGATCCGAATCACACGATGTGGGGGGTCGGTCTCGCAGGCGGCCCGATCGCGAGTTCTCGGTTGCGAGTGTGGGGAGGGGATGGTAAAAGCGAATTATGACGAGTGATGAAATTCGGACGATCGACGATTTTCGCGCATCGTTGAAATTGCCTGAGCCTCCGGGCAGTCTGCCGGCTCCGCTTGCTGCGCTGTGGTGGGACGCGAAAGGCGACTGGGCGCGCGCGCACGGAATGGTTGACGATCTGGAAACGCCAGAAGCGATGGCGGTCCACGCCTACCTGCACCGCAAGGAGGGTGCGGCCTCAAATGCTGACTACTGGTACAGCAAAGCTGGCCGCGATTATCGCCGGCCCACACTCGAAGCGGAGTGGGAGGCGCTGGTCAAGGGCTTGGCGCGGTGAGCGAGGATTCTGACCAGCGGAAAAACTGTCAGTCCGTGCGGAGAATGGAGATCACGGTCAAGTCATCGTCCTGCCCGTGATGAATGGCGGCCTCGGCGAGTGCGAGCGGCGTTGCATCCTCGCGCAACGAAGACCGAGTACGATCGAAGCCGAATAAAACTCCTTGCGAGTCGCGCGCTTCAACCACGCCATCGGTAAGAAGAGTGAGGCGATCGCCAGATTTCATCTCCAAGATGACTAGCTCTGGCGTGGCCGACGCAACGACGCTGAGCGGCAAGGACCCGGCGAATGCGATCTCATCGCCGTTAAGCCAGGGAGCGAGGTGGCCGGCGTTGGCAACCGTGACGCGGCCTGAGGGATCGAGACGCGCGGCCAAACAAGTAACGAAGCCCGAGTGCTTGTGCTCGAAGAGCATATTGTTAAGTTCAGTCAAAATCCGGCTGGGATCGCGGCTGATGGAACTGATGGTGCGCAGCATTCCAATGAGCATCGACACGATCATGGCGGCGCTCAGTCCCTTGCCGCTGACGTCGCCGATTACGACAAGTGTTTGGCCGTCGCCGAGCGGAATTACCTGGAAAAAGTCTCCGCCGACTTGCGCGGCGGGGCGGTAGATGCTTTCGATTGCGTATCCGGGAGCAGGCGCCAACTGCTCGGGGACCATGATGCGCTGGATTTCGCGGGCGGCTGCCAGTTCGGTTTCCATCAGGGCTTTGTCCGCTTCGATCCGAATGCGGCGGCGGGCTTCGGCAATCGAGACAATAATGAAGCCGATGTACCCGAGGACGACCGAAATGATGACGGCCACTCCGTCAAATACGAGCCGGCTGTGAAAGTGGTTGAGCTGGACGGAATCGAGTTGAGTGAGCGGGGGTGCATCGGGCAACCGGTTGGCGACGAACCCCATGCAGATGTTTTGGAGAATGAAGACCAGCGAGCAGCCCATCCACCACCGTTTGCGGAGGGAGATCCCGGTGACCGCGTAAAGGGTGGCGAAAAATCCGATGAGTACTACATTGAGAGCAAAGTGCAAGGCGGATTGACGGCCCATGTCCATGACGTCGAGCACAAATCCGATGCTGGAGAAAAGGAAGAAGACAGCGAGCAAGAAAATGGCAACATACCTTGGCGGGGTCATTCGCCAGAGGCCGGGAGAATTCAAATCGTCGCGTGTTCTTGGCTGCATGTTCTGCTCCATAGGATGACATGACCTGACCCCGTTTGTGGGCTGAATTCTGCACAGAGGAGCCGAGGCGATCAAATGAGCTATCTTTATGCGAAAAATGCTAATCTGTCGGCGTGCCAGCGGTTTCCCAACTTGAACGGACAAAGACCCGTCGCCACTCGGGTTTGGTGCGCGCGACGCATTGGCTTACTTTCATTGCGTTCATGGCATTGCTGATCACGGGAGGGGAGATCGTCATTTCGCATCCGCGATTTTACTGGGGCGAGGTGGGCAACGTGAACACAAAGCCGCTCTTCGTGATTCCGATTCCGTCCTCGCGCGATACGGTGCCGACGAAATACAACTACGTGATGCCGGATCAGAATGGATGGAGCCGGTATCTGCATTTCGAAGCCGCGTGGGTTGCGGTGCTGACGGGGCTGGTGTACGGGATCTACGGAGTGGTGAGCGGACATTTTCTGAAGAATCTGATTCCACAGCGGCGCGACTGGAACTGGCGCGCATATGGGGAGCGAATCGCGCAGTATCTGCGACGCAAGCCGCCGGGGAGCGCGGAAGAGACTTCATATAACGTGCTGCAGCGAACGGCATATGTGGTGGTGATTTTTATTTTGTTTCCGCTGATCATCTGGACCGGCCTGGCAATGTCTCCCGCGTTCACGGCGGCGTTTCCATGGACGGCGGAGTTGCTTGGGGGGCGCCAGTCGGCGCGCACGATTCATTTTTTCGTTTCGTGGATGCTGCTGGTTCTTTCTTGTTGCGCATGTGACGATGGTGGCCATGTCGGGATTCTGGCGGCGCGTCCGCAGTATGATCACGGGAACCCTGCGAAGTCCCGGGGAGGGACAATGAAGCCGATCACGCGACGCAAGCTGATCTATGGAGGCGTTGCCGCTGCTGCGGGCGTTGGAGGTCTGGCGACTGCTGACCGGTTGGCCAAGCGCTATGGACTTATACCACCGGACGGCGGAGGAGTTTATGGGCCCGGCGAAACGCTGACTTACGCATGCCAGCGCATCCTGACTACGCGAATGCCGGCGCGCGAATTTCCGCGGAGCATGATCTCTAAGAATCCCTTCGCCAACGCAATTGCGCCGCCAACCGATGAGTTCAAGCGGCTCGAAGCCGGTGGATTTAAAGACTGGCGGCTGGTGGTGGACGGAACAGTGGCTCACCCTCTGGTGCTTTCGCTGGCAGATTTGAAGACGCTGCCTGTGCGCAGCCAGATTACCGAGGTGGCTTGCGAGGAAGGGTGGTCCTACATTGCGGAGTGGATTGGGACGCCGCTCTCGGGGGTTCTGCAGGAGGCGGGCGTGCTGCCGCAGACGCGCTACATTGTTTACCACGCTTTCGAGAAGTACTTGTGGGGAAGCATCGACATGGGCGATGCGATGGATCCGCACACTCTGCTGACGATGGGAATGAACGATGGCGATTTGCCTGTGCCGTTTGGCGGCCCGCTGCGGATTCGCTTGCCGCGGCAGCTTGGCTACAAGAGCCTGAAGTTTGTCACGCACATCACGGCGACCGACGACATCAAGAAGTTCGGCAAGGGACTGGGCTCAGTCGATCCGGAATATGGCTACTCGTGGTATGCGGGAATCTGAAGGGCAGGGAACGAAGGAAAGGCCTATTTGCCGGTCTTCGTCACAAGTTTGTAGTCACTGTAATCGATGGTCACGACAGTGCGGCCGAAAAGTTCGCTGTCCGACTCGGCACGGGCATGCATGGCCATCGAATATCCTTCGACGTTTGCATATTGCCGCATCATGTGAGTGGTTCCTGACAATGCCGACGGGTTCTTCGATGCGATTCCGTCGACCTTAATCAGTGTTCCGTCGTGCGCGTCAACCCAAATGGTTCCGATGATTAGATTCGGAGCCGCTGCCTTGGGTTTGATGTCCAGCAAGAAACAATCACGACCATCCAGCCTCTGAACGCCACCAGCTTTCGACGTTATTACATAATTCGCCGAGTCGAACCACGAACTCTCAACATTTCCCGGCTGATTGATGGTCTGGTCGCTATCGAGAAGCGGTTTCAATCCGAAGTGCAGCAAGATCGCCGATCCGCCCTGTGAGATTACCGTGAATTCCTTGCCCACGCCCCTTTTGTAAGTATCCCGCACAGTCATCTCCGCCGCGGGATGCGCCTCATCGCTGCCACGGTAAACGGCGAAGTGCTCAATATCAGTGAACCCCAGCACATTCTCGGATCGCGACGCTACTGCAGCATCCACCGCGCGAATCAGGGCCGCGGAATCCGGTTCCTGAGTTGGCGCGAGGGCTCCGAGCAGCATGAGAATTCCCGTGATTACAACGGTGCGCGCTGTTCCTGACCGCCGAAGAACCATCCGATCCCTTCCGCCTTTCTCGATTATCGTTCTTTTTCAACTTCCATGCAGATTTGTTCCTGGCGGCGCAGGAGCGGGAACCCGAGGCTGGCCGCAGATGACGACTCGCCGCTGCGCTATGCTGTTGCCTGAGCAAGGCGAGAATATGAACAGGGCCGAATTCGCATGGAGCGCCTCGCAATGTGCTCACTGCGTGTGGAGTTGCGCGGGGCCTCGGTTTCGCCTACCGGCTCGCGATTCGGAGACATCACGACGATGCAGAGAGAAAGCAGCAGAATATTCACGATTCCTGCCGGACTTTTCGCTTGCCTGCTAACGCTTTATGGTTTGGCGGCGTTACGTGGCCTCGATCTTCGCCAGAACACATTGCTTTCGGTGGTCTACTGCGCACTGCCTTTGTTTAGTCTTCCGCTTTATCTACTCGCACATTTTGCGCGCAGGCTGCTCCTGCTTCAGGCACTTCTTGTTCTCGCATATATTCCCGTCTACTCCGCTCTCAACTGGAGAACCTGCGCAGAGCTTGGATACTGCGGCAGCGTCGCATCCGTCGTCCTCATGACAATTGCGACTTCAAAGGTGCTGCTCTTTTGGGGTGTCGCGCTCAGCAGCGCCGCCGCGTTTGTGGTGGAGCGGAGCGGCGGCCCTGACACTGATGGGAAGAGGGAGAAACATTGACTTGCTAATCGGGAGCTGTGCTCAGCCGGAGAGCCGCACCAGTTCCTGCGCTTCATCGCGGGGCCCAAGGATGGACATGCGCGGAATGCGCCCGCGTACCATCGCCACTTCATCGCAACGATGCAGGCGCGGGCACATCTGGCAATCCTTGAAGATTTTATCTGGCAACTCCGATTTGTCTTCGACGGTGCGGAAGCCATACTTGAAGAAGAAATCCGCGATGCGCGTGAACAGGCAGACCGACTGGATGCCGTGCGTCTCGGCCTCTTCAATGAGTGCTTTGAGAATGCCGCCGCCGGCTCCCTGGCCTTTGGCTTCGGGCTTAACGACAATCGAGCGCACCTCACAAAGGTGAGGGCCGTAAAGGTGCAGCGCCCCACAGCCGAGAAACACGCCGCCATCGGACTCGGCGACAGTGAAGTCGCGGATATTTTCGCAAACTTCGGCGAAGGGCCGCTTGAGCAGCGTTCCGTCGCCGGAGAGCGAGTTAACAAGGTCGTAGATATTGGAGGCGTCGTGCAGAAGGGCCTTACGAACCTGCATGAATTGCCTCCGCCACATTGTGTTTTGCAAGCTCTGCGATCCACTCGGATGCACGATCAAGTGCGGCGCGCACGCGTCCACGCGCAGTTCCTCCGATTACGTCGTGGCAATCCAGCGTGGCCTCAAGCGTAACGGCCGCGAAGAAGTCCGGGCCGAATTCCGAGCCAAACTGGCGCAGTTCGTCGATGGTCAGGGCGTTCAATTCGACACCCTTGTCGATAGCGAAACGAACAGCGCGGCCAACCATTGCATGAGCTGTGCGGAAGGGAACGCCCTTGTGAACCAGGTAGGTCGCCGCCGCCATAGCATTCAAGAAGCCCGACTCAGCCGCTTCGCTCATGCGCTTGCGATTGAATTCAATTGCGGCCGTGAAGCGCGCAACAAGATTCAACATTTGCGGCACAAAGTCGGCGGAAAAGGCCGGTTCCTGAGTCTCCTGCATGTCTTTATTGTAGGCCAAAGGCAGGCCTTTGAGCTGCATTGCCACCGCCTGCGCCGCGCCGTTGATGCGCCCGACTTTGGCGCGGATCAACTCGGTGAGATCGGGATTTTTCTTCTGCGGCATGGCGCTTGATCCCGTAGAAAATGCCTCGGGCAGCGTAATGAAGCCGAACTCCGCGGTGGCGAAAAGCGTGATCTCCTCGGCAAACCGGCTGAGGTGAAGGCCAACGAGCGTGAGCGCATTCAGGTATTCGAGGATAAAGTCGCGATCGCTTGTCGCATCGATCGAATTGTTCGTTGGTGCTCTGAATCCCAGCTCCCGCGCTGCGATTGTGCGATCAAGCGGAAGTGTTGCGCCGGCAACCGCGCCTGATCCGAGCGGACAAAAGTTCAGTCGCGCCGAGCAATCCAGAATTCGATCGGCATCGCGCAGCGCCATCTCCACGTATGCCAGCAGCCAATGCGCAACCAGCACCGGCTCTGCCCGCTGCAAATGTGTGTAGCTGGGCATGACTGCGTCGCCGGCCGCGCGCCCCTGTTTGACGAGCGCGCTTGCCCAGTTTGTAAGGCCTTCGACCACGAGCTCGATTTGAGCGCGAACATAGAGCCGCAGGTCGGTGGCGATCTGTTCGTTGCGGCTGCGGCCGGTGTGCAGCTTGAGGCCGAGCTCTCCGACGCGCTCCGCGAGCTTGAGCTCGACGAAGTGATGAATGTCCTCGGCGGTCGGGTGATCGCGCACGAGCTCTTTGCCGGCATCTGAGCCGCAATCGGCGCCAATCGTATCCAGAGCCGCGCGCAACTCCGTTGTTTCAGCTTTGGAGAGAATTCCTGCTTCGAAGAGGGCAGACGCGTGTGCCTTGCTGGCGGCTAACTCCTGGTCGAGAAGCCGCCAATCAAAGACGATGGAGCGCTGCCAAGCTTCAAAGTCAGCGTCGAGCGGCTCGCGAAAGCGGCCGGACCACATCTTCCCGGATTGTTGTTCGTTCGACATTGCTTTAAGCGTACCTCATGCTAGTCCTCGTCTTTGACGCTCGAGAGCTGGGGCATTTCACTGCCTTTGCTGAGCGTGAGGAGGCCGGCTTTCGCGTAGGCGACGAGCTTCTCCCGGGTATCGGTGATGTCGAGGTTGCGCATGGTGAGCTGGCCAATGCGATCGCGCGGGGAAAATGTGGACTCGGTCTTCTCCATGCTGAGTCGCTCGGGATGGAAGGTGAGATTGGGCGACTCCGTGTTGAGGATCGAGTAGTCGTTTCCGCGGCGCAACTCGAGAGTGACCTCGCCGGTGATGGGTTTTGCGACCCAGCGCTGAGCTGATTCGCGGAGCATCATTGCCTGGGAGTCAAACCAGCGGCCTTGATAAAGCAGGCGGCCAAGCTTTCGGCCATTGTCGCGGTACTGCTCAATAGTGTCCTCATTGTGGATTCCGGTGATGAGGCGTTCATAAGCGATGAAAAGCAGTGCAAGGCCCGGAGCCTCGTAGATGCCGCGGGATTTTGCTTCTATGATGCGATTCTCAATCTGATCGGACATGCCGAGGCCGTGGCGACCGCCGATGCGATTGGCTTCGAGAAGAAGATCGACCGGCGAATCGAATTGCTTGCCGTTGAGCGCGATGGGCGAGCCCTCTTCGAAGCGAATGACGACTTGCTCCCGCGGGATCTCGACGTCTTCGCGCCAGAACGCCGTGCCCATGATGGGATCGACGATTTTGACGGACGTAGAAAGATGCTCCAGATCTTTGGCTTCGTGAGTAGCGCCAAGAATGTTCGAGTCGGTGGAGTAGGCTTTTTCCGCGGACATTTTGTAAGCGAAACCGTTGCGCTGCATGAAGGCAGACATCTCGGCGCGGCCGCCCAGTTCATCAATGAAAGCGGCGTCAAGCCATGGCTTGTAAACCTGGAGACTGGGATTGACGAGCAAGCCGTAACGATAGAAGCGCTCGATGTCATTGCCTTTGAAGGTAGATCCGTCGCCCCAGATGTGGACGTCGTCCTCTTTCATGGCGGCCACCAACATGGTGCCCGTCACCGCGCGGCCGATAGGCGTGGTGTTGAAATAAGGGACGCCGGCGGTGGTGATGTGGAAGGCTCCGGCCTGAAGCGCGGCGATGCCTTCGCGCACGAGCGGGCCGCGGCAATCGATGAGGCGAGCCTTCGCGGCGCCATATTCGAGAGCAGCGCGAGGGATGGAATCGTAGTCGGTTTCGTCGGGCTGGCCGAGGTTAGCCGTATAGGCGTAAGGGATCGCGCCCTTCTGCTTCATCCAGTGCAGGGCGGCGGAAGTGTCGAGGCCGCCGGAGAAGGCGATGCCAACTTTTTCTCCGATGGGCAGGGACTCGAGAATTACGGACATGGTCTCCTTCAAAGCTCACAGTACTTAGTTCGCAGTTCATAGTTCGCAGTTCATAGTTTCTGATGCTTTAGCGCAGGGCGCTCGGCAACCGTCGAACTAAGAACCAAGAACTCGCTTACTGAAATTTCTCCACATTCACGAATCCGCCAAGCAGCAACAGCAACAACGCTTTTTGAACATGCAGGCGATTCTCGGCCTGATCGAAAACGATAGACTGCGGGCTATCAATGACGACGTCGGTGACTTCTTCTCCGCGGCGCGCGGGCAGGCAGTGCATGAAGACCGCGTGTGGCGAGGCTTTCTGCATCAGCGCCTCATTCACCTGGTAGGGCCGGAAGATGGGGGCGCGCTTTGTGGACTCGTGCTCGAAGCCCATGCTCACGCACACATCTGTGTAGACGGCATCTGCACCTTCGACGGCCGCCTGCGGATCTTGAATGAGGCGCAGCTCGCAGTGATTTTTCTCGGCCATCTCGCGCGCGATGTTCGCGATTTCGGCGTTGGGCGAGTAACGGCGCGGCGTGGCAATTGTGACGTTAGCTCCTAGCTGCGCCCCGGTGAGCATGAGCGAGTGGCATACGTTGTTCCCGTCGCCTACGTACGCGAAGTTGAGACCGACGGCGGTTCCGAAATGCTCCTCAAGCGTCATGAAATCGGCGAGCGCCTGGCAGGGGTGCTCAATGTCAGAGAGAGCGTTGACGACCGGCACGCGCGAATTCGCCGCCAACTCGGTGATAGTGTCGTGCGCGTAGGTGCGCAGCACGATCACGTCCACCCAGCGTTCCAGATTGCGCGCGACATCGGCGATGGTTTCGCGTTCGCCAAGAGGCGAGTTAGTCTGGTCGACGAAGATCGCATTGCCGCCCATGGTGTTCATGCCGGCTTCAAATGCGAGGCGGGTGCGCAGGCTCGCCTTCTCGAACATGAGAACCATCTGCTTCGCGTCGAGGCCGTTACGGTACTCGCGCGGATTGCGCTTGACGTCGTGCCCGAGTTTCATGATGGCACGCACCTCGGCGCTGGAGAGATCGGCAATCGAGCAGAGATCTTCGCCGGCCATGCGCGCGGCAGCGGCGAGAACATCGGGATCCTTCTGCACGGGAACCGTGGACTGCTTGCGGTCCATTCCTTTGCGATCTAGCTCTTTCCGGTCCAGGGTCGTTCTGCTAGCCATGATGTTGACCTCCGGCAGACTCGCCGAGGCGAGCCGCAGAATTTACTGTGAAGATTTCGTCGAGCGCGGCGATCGCCGTGTCCACGTGGGAGCGCTCCAGAATGTACGGCGGCAGGAAACGCAAAACGGTTTCGCTGGTGCAGTTGATGAGGATGCGGCGCTTGAGCATTTCGGCTACCGTGAGCTTGGCAAGCTCCGCAGAGTCGAGCTCGGCTGCGATCATCAGGCCTTTTCCGCGCACATCGACAATTGTGTCGTGGCGCTTGGCGAGATCATGCAGTTGCGCTTGAAAGTAGTCGCCGACTTCCGTGGCGTGAGCGAGCAGGCCGTCTTTTTCGATGGTGTCAATGACGGCGATGCCGACGGCGCAAGCCAACGGTCCTCCGCCGAAGGTGGTGCCGTGCATGCCCGCATGCATGACGCGCGCTACCTCTTCGGTGCATAGCACCGCTCCCAGAGGAAGGCCGCCGGCGAGTGGCTTGGCAAATGTAGTCACGTCGGGCTGGATCCCATAGTGCTGGTATGCGCACCATTTTCCGGTGCGTCCCATGCCGGACTGAATTTCATCGACGATCAGTAATGCGCCGGTCGAGCTGGCCAAAGCGCGCGCTTCGGAGAAGAACCCCTGCGTCAAAGGACGAATGCCGCCCTCACCTTGAATGGATTCGACGAGAATGGCGCAGACTTCATTGGAAAATTTAGCGCGCAGGTCGGCGACGTCGTTTAAGCGCACGAACTCAACGCCAGGAACGACGGGTCCGAAAGGCTCGCGGTATTTTGCCTTGTAGGTCGTGGACATGGAGCCAAATGTGCGGCCGTGGAAGCTCTGCTCCAAAGCAAGAAACTTCGTGCCAATGTTCGCGCCTTCGCTGCGGCGCAAACCAGCGTAGGCGCGCGCCAGCTTGAGCGCGCCCTCCCAGGCTTCAGTGCCGGTGTTGGCAAAAAAGGCGCGGTCGAGGCCCGTGCGCTCGGTGAGACGCAAAGCCAACTCCGCCTGGCCCTCGTGATAGTAGAGGTTCGACGAGTGGATGAGCGCGCGGCTCTGGCGCGCGATCGTATCCACAATCGCCGGATGGTTATATCCAAGCGCGTTGACGCCGATGCCGCTGAGCAGGTCGAGATACTTCGTGCCGTTCTCGTCCTGGATGTAGACCCCTTCACCGCTTACGAAAAGCACCGGGCTCCGCTCATAGGTGGAGAGGAGCAGGCGGGATTCCGCGGCGCGAATCTCTTCGAATTTCATTGCAGCAAGACCTCCTTATGCAACCATCACTTCTGTGCCATAAACAACACGCGAGCTGCACAGATCGGGAAGGGAACCGGCAGCATCGGCAGGCAGAATTCGTACGCGCTTTACGCCGTTCAAAAGCGCCTCGCGACATGCGGTCAACTTGGGCAACATGCCGCCGAAGATGACCGCACTCTTGACCAACTCCGCAATCTGATCGATGGAGAGCCAGCGGAGCACTTCGCCGTTGGCTCCTTTTACGCCGGGAACGTCGGTGAGAAATACCAGCGCATCGGCGTGGCAAGCAACCGCGCATGCCGCGGCCATTTCGTCGGCGTTGATGTTGTAGTACTCACCATCGAAGCCGAGAGCCATTGAGCAAAGCACCGGGACGCCATTCAATCGCCAGACGGCTTCAAGCCAGCGCGGATCGCTCGCAGCGATCTCACCCACAAAGCCAAGATCGGGCGAAGTATGTTTCTTGCGGGCGCGGAAGAGCAATCCGTCGCCGCCGGAGAGGCCGACTGCTGGTTGGCCGAGGGCGCCCAGAGCAGCAACCAGGCCTTTGTTCACGCGGCCGGCAAAAACCATGAGCGCCGCGTCGCGCGTTTCCGCGTCAGTAACGCGCAGGCCGTCAATGAATTCGCTCTGCTTGCCCAGCGCTTTGAGCGTGCGGGTCAACTGCACGCCGCCGCCGTGAACTACGGCCACCTGGTTGCCGTCGCGCACGAGTTCGGCGATGGCGCGCGTGCAGCCTTCAAGCAGCGATGGAGTTTCCAGGCCTGCGCCACCGAGTTTGACGACGTACTTCATTCCAGGCCCTCCGCGGCGAGTTTCATGCGAGACCTTCCGATTCGGGCCAGCCCAGCATGACGTTCAGATTCTGCACGGCCTGGCCGGCAGCGCCTTTCAGGAGATTATCGAGGCAACTGACGATGACCGCGCGCTTGCCGCTCGGCATCGAGCTGGAAGCCGATGTCCGCGTAGTTGGTCCGGACCGAATATTGAATCTGCGGCAGCGCTTTTTCGTAGAGCCGCACCATTGGACTGCCGGCAAAAAACTCGCGATACACCCGCGCCACGCTCTCATGCGTCTGCGGCTTGGTGAAGTGCACATAAATCGTCGACAGAATTCCGCGCGGAATCGGCAACAGGTGCGGCGTAAAGATGATCTGGCATCCCGAAATGCCGATCTCCTCGAGAATTTCGCCGGTGTGGCGATGCGCAAACACGCCATATGCAGAAAGATTGTCTGCCGCATACATGAAGTGCGTTTTGGCCGTTGGAGCCTTGCCGGCTCCGCTGACGCCGCTCTTGGCGTCGGCAACAATTCCGTGATCCAGATCGACGAGGCCCGCTGCGACCAGCGGCTTGAGAGCCAAAATGATCGAGGTTGCATAACAGCCCGGATTGGCGACCAATTGCGCCGACGGCGATCTGCTTGCGATGCAACTCTGGCATGCCGTAAACGGCCTGCGCCTGCGTAGCCGCAGCGAGCTCGGAGCCTTCGTCGTCAAAAGTATAGACGGCGCGATTAGCCGCCTCGGTCAACCGCCAAGCGGCGCTCAGATCGATCACGCGCAATCCGCGATTGAGCGCTTCCGGCACCCACTCGCGAGACTGCTCATGCGGCGTAGCGAGAAACAGCACCTCGACTCCGCGGTCAGCGAGCAGCTCCCACGAGAACGGCTCGAGTTTCAGGTTGGCTGCGCCGGCGTTGTCCCCAAGTTGCGGGTGGATTTCGGTGAGCGGAACGCCGCCGTGCGCGATGTCCTTTGCGTCCACACGCCCGGCGAAGACCGGCGGCCTGCCCTTCAAGCGGGGATGATGCAGCAACAGCCTCGCCAACTCGGCTCCTGCGTACCCGGTGACTCCCACAAGCGCGGTTTGCACGGTCTCTTTCATACCTCCACCATCGCCCTCAGTCGCGCATCGACCTCGGACGCATGGCGCACATCCGCGCAAATTATCAGCACAGTATCGTCGCCGGCAATGGTGCCAACAACTTCAGGCCACTCCTCACGGTCGAGGGCAGCTGCAACAGGCTGCGCCCCGCCCATGACGGTGCTCAGAACCACCTGGTTCATAGCCTGGCGCACACGCAAGCCGAGGCTGTCGATCATTTCATTGAGAGTGGGCGGTTGATCTTCTTCTGCCGCGGCCGCGATCGCAGTGGTCCTGTGCCCGTTAGGCAGCGCGTAGCCGCCGGGTCCCTTTGACAGCCGCAGCTGGTGAATGTCCCGCGAGAGCGTAGCCTGGGTCACATGAATGCCGCGACGTCGCAACTTACGGCGCAGCTCGTCCTGGCTCGCTACCGGCGAGCTGGCGAGCACTTCGCGGATTACGGTGAGGCGTTGGGCGTTCATTTTCTTTTCCGAGGGCCGCATTGCGGCCAAAGCAAAGGCGCGGTCCGCAGAGCGGAAACCGCGCTTGAATAAATATACGACCAAAGTGCATAAGTATGCAAGGGAAAAATTCGGGAGAATCCGGGTTCTGTCAGCCGTGGGCTCGTTGCGGACCGCAGGCGGATGGCTCCATCTACGATACCTTCCAATAGACTGCAGACCGTTGCCAAGTTTGGTTCAGCGGCTTAAGGACGACGTCGCGCACCTGCCCGGTGACACGGAAAGCGATCGCCTCGCCCGGAATCGGCTTGATCCAGACGCGGGGATCGGCGCCATTTGATTTGAGAGCTGGTATCTGCAACGCGGGCGCCTCTTGAATCTCCGGGCCTTGATTGTGCTCGAGAGCTTCATCGAGTGCAGTTTTTGGGAACTGGCCAGCCAACACGAGCGGCCCATAGAGAAAAGCCTGCTGCGTCCGGTCGTCGGCAAGCGGTTCAGCGGTGACGCGCATGGGCAGCACGAGCTCAACACGATCGCCGGCTTTCCAGGCGCGAGTCAACGACAGATAGCTTCCGGGAGTGCCTGAAACTTCAAGTCGCTCGCCGTTGATTTCTATGGAATTTTCCACGGTGGTCCACGAGGGAATGCGAATGTGCAGCGTCCAGGGGGTGGCGGGCGATTTTTCGATGGCAAGCTCAGTGCGGTCGCTTTCCGGAAAATTTGTTTTTTGTGTCAAGGCGATCCCGCGCTCTTTCCAATTCACCTTCGAAGCGAAGTAAAGGTTGACAAAGAGCGAATCGTCATCATGGAAATAGATCGTGTCGTTCAGCTTTGAGAATTCTTCGATGCCGGTGCCCGTGCAGCACCAGAAGCTGTCAGTCTCGGTGCAGGTCGTTTTCCAGGCTCCCGGCGCGAGGGACAGGAAGTAGGATGTATGGCCTGTCACTGGCTCGATCTCTCCGAGCCGGTGATTGAGCAAGTTGCGCTCATAGTAGTCGATGAGCCGGCTGTCGCCGCTCCACGCATAAAGATGCCGCGCGAGCTTCATCATGTTGTAAGAGCAGCAGCACTCCTGATGGTGAGAGCTGACCTGCATTTCGAGCGCGAGATGATTTGGTCGGTGAGCCAGTGCTCGTTGTTGCTTGAGCCGCCGGTGGCGTAGGTGCGAGATTCCGACACTGTTTCGAAGAAGAAACGGCTTACGTCGGCGAATCGAAAGTCTGAGCTCAGCTCGTAACGCCGCGCCGCACCAATCACCTGCGGGACGTGCGTGTTCATGTGCTGGCCTTTGAGCGCGTCCTGGCGAAGGGCAAGCGGAGTGAAAAAGATTTTCTTGGTGAATCGGTCGCCGGTGCGGGCCCAGCGATCGTCGCCAGTTACAGCGGCGAGATTGTAGAGCATGTCGTTCATGCCGCCGTATTCGGTATTCAGGATGTCCTGCATATGCTCTTCGGACTTGGAGGCGGTCCAGGAATCGACCCAGCCGGCCATCTTGACGACAACATCGAGGGCCTGATTGTTCGCGGCCTGCGTTTTCATGTCCAGCAGGCCGGCCATGATTTTATGAATCGTGTAGAACGGAGCCCAGACGTTTTCGCGCCGGTCGAGGCGGTCAAAGAACTCTGAGGGAAACGCGCTGATGTATCCGTTCTGGTTGAGAGCGGCCTGACAGGCGGCAATGCCAGCGACGAGCTCGTCGGCCTTGGATTTGACGGCAGCGTCGCCGGTGGCGGCGTAGAGCAGAGCAGAAGCCGAAAGATAATGGCCGACGAAATGTCCACGCAGCTCGCCGTGGGGAGATTCCCAGCCGCCAAGAGGAGTGGCGCTTGAGGGCAAGCCTGCATTCAGGCGGAAGGTATGAAGCAGTCGGTCATTTCCGAGGCGAAGCATGTAGCCGCGGTTCCAATCTCGGGCCTGCTGCAAAGGGCCGGCCTCGAGTGTCACGTCGCCCAGTGAGAAGGGCTGTAGTCTCGGCCGCATTTCATTTCGAACGAATTGTAGCGGCGCAGCAAAGGGCTTGTTCTCGGCGACGGAAAAGACGCGGTCGGCGGCAGCTTCAAGGCTCTGAGCGGTTGGAGGAGGGGCTGGTGTTGCCTGTACGCGCGATGCGGCTTCGGCTTTACCGAGAAGAGATGAAGCAGCCGCTAATCCCAGCGGCGCTAGTGCAGCATTTTTCGCGAACTCTCTGCGACTGACTTTTTTCATTATGGTTCTCCCCGTTGCAGTAAACGTTTACCAGGCGGACCCAGTTTAGACTGCGGGGGTTCTTACTTCAAATCTCTCCAGTTTGGCCCAAATGACACGTCGGCGATGAGCGGGACTTTCAGCTTGACGACTCCCTCCATCTCCGTTCGCACGAGCGTCGAGGCTTCTTCGGTTTCGTCGCGCGGGCACTTCAAACAATAGCTCGTCGTGGACCTGCAGGATCATGCGGGTTTTCAACTTTCGCTCCGCCAGTTTGCGGTCGAGCGAAATCATTGCCAGTTTGATGAGATCGGCTCCGGTTCCCTGGAGCGGAGTGTTGATGGCGGTGCGCTCGGCAAAGCCGCGCTGATTTGGATTGCGACTTTCGATGTCGGGGATGGGGCGCAGCCGCCCGAACATGGTGCGCACGGAGCCTTCCCGGCGCGTCTGGGCGAGGGTTTTTTCGATAAACGTTTTGACCCCCTGGTAGCGCGCGAAGTATCGCTCGATGTAGGCCTTGGCTTCGGCCTGCGGAATGCCGAGCTGCGCGGCGAGGCCGAATGCAGAGATTCCGTAGACAATGCCGAAGTTCACGGCCTTGGCGCGATTGCGGGTCTCCTTGTCCATGTTTTCGACGGAAACACCGAATACTTCGCTGGCCGTGAGGGTATGAATGTCGATGTTTTCTGCGAAGGCGCGAACGAGCAATGGGTCGTCGCTGAAGTGGGCCAGAAGCCGCAATTCGATTTGCGAGTAATCGGCTGAGAGAAGCTGAGTGCCGGGTGCGGCCGTGAATGCGGCGCGAATCTCGCGGCCGAGCTCGGTGCGGGTGGGAATGTTCTGCAAGTTGGGATTGACTGATGAGAGTCGACCGGTGGATGTAGCGGCTGCCTGGAAGGTTGTGTGGACGCGCGAATCGGCATCGGCGAGCAACGGCAACGCGTCGACATAATTCGATTTGAGTTTCGAGAGATGGCGATATTCGAGGACGAGGCGTGGAACTTCGTGCTGGTCAGACAGGAATTCCAGCACATCCACTGCGGTGGAGACGGATTTGCTTTTTCCGCGCGCGGGCGGAGCGGGCAGGGCAAGTTTTGTGAAGAGTACGACGCCGAGTTGCTTGGGCGAATTGATATTGAACCGCTCGCCCGGCCAATTCGAAGATGCGCTCGCCGACGCGGGTCAATTCCCCGCTGAATTTTTCCGAGAGGCTGCTCAACGCAGTTGTGTCGATACGCACGCCGGCTTTCTCCATGCGATAAAGTACGGGCGCGAGCGGAAGGTCGATTTCGGCGTAGACGCGTGCGACCCCGGCTTTGTCGACTTCTTCGCGGAGGGCGGGAACGAGCGCATGAATGGCGGCGGCCGCGGCGGGGAGCGACGTGGGCGCCAGCTGGTTGTTGCGGGCGGCGACGTCGGCTAATGATTGTGTCGCGTGCGTGGGGTTGAGGGCGTAGGAGAGCAGTTGCGTGTCGTCAACGGGGCCACGCAACTCGACGCCAACGTCGCCGAGTACATGCAGGGAAAGCTTCAAATCGTGAACTCGCTTGGGAACGGTCGAGTCTTCGAGAAGCATTCGGAGTTCAGGCGTAAGTGGCAGGCGGAGCGCAAGGGTGGAATCGGCGGAGACTCCAACATAAAAGTGGGTCTTCTTTTCGGCAGCCTCAGCTACGTCGAGGAGCGAAAGATTCGCGGGCACGTCATCTTCGGATTCGTCCGCGACGGGCTCGGCGGCATCGAGCGCAAAGGCGAATCCGTGCTTGCGGGCGGAGGCGTAAAAGGCGGCGGTCTGTGCGTCGTTGGGCTCCTCGAGCAGATCAACCGAGGCCCCGCCGGCGGCGGGAGCCAGGTCGCGGAGCATCGATGTGAACTCGAGCTCGGTGAACAGGGTGCGGCAGGCCTCGAGATCGGGCGCCTGGGTTTCCATCGCGGCGAGATCGAGTGGCAGCGGGACGTGGGTGTCGATGGTGACCAGCTCTTTTGAGAGCAAAACTGTTTCGCGATTCTGCTCGAGCGATTCGCGGTAGGTTTTGCGCTTTACCTCGGCAGCGCGATCGAGCACGGCTTCGACAGTGCCGAATTCTTTGATCAGCTCTACGCTGCCCTTGTCGCCGATGCCGGGCGCGCCGGGAATGTTATCGACTGAATCGCCGCGCAGGGCCATGACGTCGATGACTTTGTCCGGAGGGACGCCGAGCGTCTCGATAACCTTCGCGGGATCGAGGATCAGGTTGTCCTTTTGCGGATTGAGGATCTTCACCTGCGGCGTGACGAGCTGCATCATGTCTTTGTCGCCGGAGACGATGAAGACTTCGTGATGCTGCTCGGCGGCTTCGCGAGCAAGGGTGCCGATTACGTCGTCGGCCTCAAAGCCTTCGGCCTGGAGAATGGGAATGCGCAAAGCCTCGAGGGCGCGGCGAATGTAGGGAATCTGGCGGCGGAGATCCTCGGGCATGGCCTCGCGCTTGGCTTTGTAGCCGTCGTAAGTCACGTCATCAAAGCTCTGGGACTTCGCGTTCCAACGGCGCAAAGTTCCGATGGCGCGAGCGCGCTCGTCGCGGAAGACTTCGCCGCTCACGTCAAAGACGGCGGCGAAGTATTTGGGCGAGAAATCCTGGCGGAGCTTCTTGATCATGTTGACGAAAACGTATGTGGCCGCCGTGGGTAGGCCGGAGCGCGTGGACATGGGCCGCGAGCGCTGCATGGCGTGATAGGCGCGGAAGATGAACGACATCGCGTCGAGGAGGAAGACGGGCGGCCTGGATTCGTCGGGCATCGATAGTGAGGATAGCAGTGCGATCTATGCTTTGTAGCCGCCATCCTGTGAAGCAGGTCCTTCGACTCTCTTCGTCCGCCGCGGCGGACTTCGGTCGCTCAGGATGACAACTTTATTCAATGAACATGCAGTCGCCGTAGCTGAAGAAGCGGTAGCGGGATTGAACAGCATGACGATATGCGCGGAGGACGCGGGCAAGACCCGTGTGCTGGGGGCCGGCGAAGGCCGAGACGAGCATGAGCAGGCTGGATTGGGGCAGATGAAAGTTGGTGAGCAGGGCGCCGACGACGCGGAAGTCGAAGCCGGGCGAGATGAAGATGCCGGTTGCTGCGGAGTGGGGTTGGATGGGGTTGTTGCCGGCGGCCAGCGCGGCGGCCTCAAGCGTGCGAACGACCGTGGTGCCGACGGCAACGATCCGCCTACGCTCCACTACGGCGCGATGAATTGCGTCTGCAGCCCCGGCCGAAATGGAATAGCGTTCGTGGTGCAGACGCACTTGGTCGACGCGCTCGACGCGTAGCGGCGCGAACGTGCCGAGGCCGACGTGGAGCGTGACGCGGGTAATTTCGATCCCATTGGATGAGAGTTGCTCGAGAATGGCTGGCGTGAAGTGCAGTCCGGCTGTGGGCGCGGCGACGGAACCGCGGTCATCGGCAAAGACGGTCTGATAGCGCTCGCGATCAGTATCGGCATCGTCGCGATGGATGTATGGCGGCAGAGGGATGTGGCCGATTTGGTCAAGCACGGCGAAAAAGTCGTCGGCGAAATCGCAAAGTGGGGCGAACTCGAGAAGACGTTCGCCGAATGGGCCGCGCTCGATGACTTCGGCTTCGAGTGCGACGGCGCCGTCAGGCCCAGGGAAGACCAGGCGCTCGCCGATTGCGACTTTGCGGCCGGGACGGACAAGGGCGCGCCAGCGATTATGGCCGACGGGTTCAGTCAGCATGACTTCGATGCGGCCAGTCGGTTCTTCGCGATCCCGAATTAATGTGCGGTGCGCGTAGAGGCGCGCAGGAATGACGCGGCTGTCGTTGAGGACGAGAAGGTCGCCGGGGCGCAGATGCTTTCCAAAATCAGAGAAAGAGTCGTCGCGAAAATCGCCAGTTGCACGGTCTATGACCAACATGCGGCTTGCGCCGCGCTCGGCGGGAGGCTGTTGCGCGATCAGGTCTTCGGGCAGATCGTAATGGAACTCTTCGACCCGCTCCGCGATCCGTTGCTCCCCTGGCAGGTTTTGGAGGAGATGGTTCAGACATTGGCGCGGGACTTTCCGAGGGATTCGGCCTTGCCAAAATGCTCCAGCGCATGGATGCGGGCGCGTTCGATGGCGGCGTTGAGCAGGTCGCGCTGGGCTTCGATCATGTCTTCGGGAAATTCGCCTTCGGCAAGGTTCAGGGGAATCTGCGTCCAGCGAGACCAACTGACGGCGATGCGCGTGAACGGCATTGGAACGAGGAAGCGATCCCAAGATTGCAAGGTCCAGGCGCTGTGTGGCTCCAGATGAAAAGCGCCGATGCGCGCGCCGGTGAGGGCTGCGAGGCGAATAGGGCCAGACTTGGTTCGGTAGATCGGGCCGCGCGGGCCGTCGGCGGTGAAGATGGCGGGATGGCCGGATTCGATTGCTTGCTGGAGGCCGAGCAGGGCCTCGTGAGCGCCGCGCGAGCTTGAACCGCGCACGGTTCTGTACCCGAAGAGCTCAAGAGTGCGTGCGATCAATTCGCCGTCGAAGCTCTGGCTGACGATGATGGTTGCGCCGGTGCGACGGAAATAAAACGTGCAGGGCAGAACGCACTGGTGCCAGAAGCAGAAGATCTCGGCTCCTGCTCCGGCGCCGAAAGGGAGTGGTGTTGCGCCAAGTTCGGCGATGGTTTCAAAGCGCCAGGTGCGACCGACTACCGAGAGCAGAGTCCAGACGACGCGCGGAACCACGGCCAGGATGATCCGCTGGCGCAGCGAGAATCGCGGCCGTATGGAAATCTGTTCGGGGCCTTCAGTGGTCACTCCGTCGATTTTACGGCCCTGGACAAGAATTTCGTTACGGCGAACGCGACGGCTTAGAGCGGCCGACTTCGAGCATCTTCACGACTCACTTTTGCGATGGCATGAAGTTGCCTACGAATGTGGCGATTTCGTCCGGCTTGGTGTCGAGCGCGAAGTGGCCGGCGTCGAGGACGTGAACCTCCGCGTTCGGCACGTCCTTGCGATAGCGCTCGGGCTCGCCAGGATCGAAGGAGAGATCGTGCTTGCCCCAGATGACGAGGAGCCTGGGTTGGGTTTTTTGCATCCATGCCTGCCACTTCGGATAGGCGTCGACATTGGTGCGGTAGTCGTAGAAGAGATCGCTTTGAATCTGCGCCTGGCCGGGCGCGTTGAGGAATGCGTATTCGTCGGTCCAGAGATCGGGATCGTAGAGTTCGGTGTTGGGATCGTCGCCGACATGGCGCGTTTTGGTGGCTTGCAAGCGACGAGCAGGTTGGCGCGCAAGCTTTTCTTCGTTGGCGGCGCGGTCGGCCCAGAATGCGCGACGCGTTACCCAGTTGACGCCGAGGCCTTCATTGTGGCCGACGGCATCCTGAACGATGAGAGCCTCGACGCGCTCAGGATGCGCCAATGCCATGCGAAAGCCGACGGGGCCGCCGTAGTCCTGCATGTAGAGCGTGTAGCGCGAGAGGCCCATGCCTGCGTAAAGCCGTCCATGACGCTGGCGATGTGGTCGAAGGTGTAGGCGAACTGCTCGGGGTCGGGCCAATCGCTGTGCCCGAAGCCGGGGTAATCGGGAGCGACGAGATGATAGCGATCGGAGAGGCGCAGGAACAGCGACTGAAACATGCGCGAGGACGAGGGAAGGCCGTGGAGGAGGAGGATGGTGGGAGCGTCTTTCGGGCCCGCTTCACGGTAGAAGATGGAAAGGCCGTCGACTGCGATTGAGCGATAGAAGATCTGTTGCTGCATGGGAGGCTCCTTTGGTTGGTCGGAGGCTACCATCGGCCGATGTGCGCACCGCCGTCCACGTGCAGCACCTCTCCGGTTACATAACGCGATTGGCAAGATAAGACGACGGCCTCCGCGATGTCCGCCGGCTCGGCAGATCGCGCCCATAGGCGAAAGAGTTTTCATGACATCCTTTGGCGTTTTGTCATGGGCGAGGTATCGACTAGGCCGGGCGCAACTGCGTTAAAGCGGATCTTGTCGCCGGCGTATTCAAGGGCGAGGCTCGGGTGATGGTGTTGAGACCGCCCTTGGTCATCATCGGAACAGAAGCGTGAGGCGCGGTCATGGGTTATCGGCGAGGGCCGCGGAAATGGTGGTTACGCTGCCGCCGGTGCCTTGCGCGAGCATTTGTCCGACTGCGGCTTGAGTGATGAAGAAGAAGCCCTCGAGGTTTAAGGAGAGAAATTGGCGCGAACATCTTCGGCGGTGTATTCAAGGAACGGCCGTGTGTAAAAGATTCCCGCGTTATTGACGAGATGGTCGATTGAGCCAAAGGATTCGACTCGCGGTTTCGGCGACTTGTTGAGCGGTCGAGGCTTGGCTGATGTCGCCGTCGACAAGAGCGAGGTTGGGTGAGGGCGCCTGGCCGGAGCCTGGAAATACTGCGCGAGGTTGCGACGACGTTGTAACCGCGACTAAGAAACGCCTGGGCTATAGCTGCTCCAATGCCCCGCGAAGCGCCGGTCACGATGACTGTTTTGTTATCTGGCAAGGTCAGTTCCCGTTGAGACTGGGTGCCCAGTCGAATCGAGGCGCGATTCCAGCGATAGAGGCGGCCGTAGCCTCTGGTTAGCTACAACTTTATAACGGGAAGCGGCGCCGGCGAAAAGGCGCCGCGATGGCGGTGATACGAGGGGATCGAATAGTGAGGCGACCGGCAAGCAGGCGTCGGCTGTCAGTTTCGCGTGGGCCTGTTGTTCAATTGCCGGATTTGGCGGGGTCGGGCCAGGTGGGGCTGATCAGCTCGATGGTCATCACGGGGCCGTCGGCATACATGGGGCCTTGTTCTCTGACGAAGGTCGGGGCTGCTCCAGTGACGGCCCAGATTTCAATGTTCGGCGGCGCCTTGCCGATGAGGGGCGCTACGACGCCGGCGATTCCGCCGAGCACGATCTTGACTTCATAGTGAGTCGCCTTGCGCGTTGTGCCGACAAGGGAGTAACTGTCGTCGCCAATTTTGGAGATGACGAGTTGGACCAGCAACGCCTTTGGTGTGGATACGACTAGAGAGACTGTCTTTTGAGCAGCGGACTCCATGTTTTCTATGACGAGGGGAACCATGCCGTTGGCGAGATCGGCGGGCAGTTTCAGATGGTCGGTCCTGAACTCACCCTTGCCATCTTTTCCTGTGGTTCGAGTGAAGACCTCGCCGGTGCGAGCGTTGATGAAGACCTGAGTGGGATGAGGAAAGAAAGGCCCCTTCTGAATATGGTGGTCGGAGATGAGCTGGAAGGTGTGGTGCTGAGTGTAGACGGTGGTTTCATCGTCAATAGAGCCATCTTTGAAGGTGAAGACTGTTTCAGCAGTGATCTCATCGCCGTGGACGACCTGGGTGCTATCTCCATAAGCAACAACCTGGCCGTCTGGTGAAATCAATTCGAGGAAGCCGTGATAGGTTCCCTGGACCTTGTGAACAGGCGTGGGGTCGGCGCGAAGGCGCGGCTGGATGGCGCAGACGAGCAGGACGGTGAGGATCGCGGGCAGGAAAGCGGGCCGGGACCAGAGTTGGAAACGATGGGCCGATAAACAATTCGAGGGCGGATTTTTAAGGGGACTTTTCATTGGATGTTTGCCTTATGAGCGATGAGAAACGATAGCATGCGGTCTCCACGCCGGGATGAGCAATTCTGAACATCCAAGGCTGCGCGACCGTTGGGAGCACTTCTCTGGAGAGTAGATGGGGTTCGCGAGGAATGAGTTGTAAAGAGAAGAGGAGATGCTCAGGAATAGCGGAGCCAGCGGAGGAGTTCGGGTAGAGTGGCGCGTTTGCCATACATGAGGATGCCGACGCGGTAGAGGCGGGAGGCGAACCAGATGACGACCCAGATGGTGAAAACCATGAGAGCGAGGGAGATGGCGATCTGGCCCCAGGGATAGGGCGCAGACAACATGCCGATGCGCGGAACCATCACGAGAGGCGCCGTGGGAGGAAAGAGCGAGGCGGCGACGACCCAGGGAGAGTTGGGGTTGTTGAGCAGGAAGGGCAGGATGGCAAAGCTGGTCCAAGTGGGAATGACGGCGAGGGTGATGTACATCTGGAGATCCTGCGCGGTTTCGCAGGTGGCGGCGAGGCCGGAGAAAAAGGCGCTGTAAAGGAAGAAGCCGAGGATGAAGTAGATGGGGAAGAGGACGGCCTCAAGAATGCTGAAGTGGATTTTGATGTCGCCACTTAGTATGGGCGCGGCCAAGGCGGAGCCGGAGAGAAGAATAGCTGCGGCGATCCAGATGGCGATCTGGGTGAGTCCGACGGCGCCGACGCCGAGGAGCTTTCCGGCTAGCAGATCTTCAGGGCGCGTGACGGCGAGCATGACCTCG
This sequence comes from uncultured Acidobacteriaceae bacterium, assembly GCA_963773915.1. Lineage (GTDB taxonomy): Bacteria > Acidobacteriota > Terriglobia > Terriglobales > Acidobacteriaceae > Telmatobacter. The sequence goes on along the minus strand of CAVZCY010000009.1, from coordinate 85,755 downwards.
AAGATGCGCGAGCTTTTTTCTTCAATGACGGAGCGGGCCATGTCCATGCCGTAGAGAAGAATTGGCATTGTCATCAGGAAGGTCATCAACATGGACGCGTAAAAGGGCCCCATGCCCTGGCTCTTGCCGGTTTTGCCGCTCGAGGAAACCTGAAGTTTTTCGAGCGGGACGGATTGGACGAGGGCGTGGACTTTGAACTGGGATAATCCCTGCTGGGCGAGGCGGAGATTGAGGAAGCCGGCGTTGATGGCGTTGCTGAGACGCGAGGTATCGATGAGGTCCGCGGAGGATTGAGACTCGAAGGTGACCTCTGGCGCGGCGGAGGCGGAGTTATCGACGATGAGCAGCGCGTCGATGGATTTGTTCTGGAGGCGCGCCTGAAGGTCGGCGAGATCCTGAGGGGTGAATGGAGCAACGGTGTCAATGGTGTAATGGTCGCTTTTCTCGGAGAGGAGATTGTCGCGAATATCGCCGGCGAGAGCGGGGTTGTCGGCGGCGATGGCGATGTGGCGGCTTTGGGCGAGCTTGCGCCCGGTGTAGCCGCTGACGCCGAGCAGAAAGACGATGAGCACCGGAACGAGTAGCGTGGAAATGCGGAAGGCGCGGCCGCGAATCTGTTCGAGGTACTCGCGGCGAGCAACGAGAAGGATGTTACGCATTGGCCTTGCCTCCCACGGTTTGAATGAAGATTTCCTCGAGTGAAGGCTCGACCAGTTCGAAACGGTAGATGGCGGCCATGGAGGCCGCGAGGTGAAGGAGCTTTTGCGCGTCGCCGCCGGGCTTGAGAGTGATTTCAGCGTGGCCGGAGTAGTTGTTGGCCGCGGCGATTTCGTCGGACTTGAGAAATTCGGCGCTGCCTTCGAATTCGACGATGACGCGATTGCGCTCGTAGCGGCTTTTGATCTCGCGCAGGTTGCCGCTGAGGACGGCCACGCCATTGTTGATAAGGCATATCGAGTCGCAGAGCTTTTCCACCTGGTCCATGCGGTGAGTGGAGAAGAGAATGGCTTTGCCCTGCGACTTCAGCTCGAGCAGAGCGTCCTGAAGCAGCGTGGCGTTGACGGGATCGAGGCCGCTGAAGGGCTCATCCATGACGACGAGGCCCGGGTCGTGCAGCAGCGTGGCGATGAATTGGATTTTCTGCTGCATGCCCTTGGAAAGCTCCTGGGTTTTCTTGTCGAGGGAATCGGAGATTTCCATGCGCGCGGCCCAGTCGAGGGCGCGCTTGCGGGCCGCTTCAGCAGTGAGGCCATGCAGACGGCCGAAGAAGACGAGCTGATCGAGAACAACCATTTTCTTGTAGAGGCCGCGCTCCTCGGGCAGGTAGCCGACGCGGTCGAGGCTGCGGCGGTCGAACGGTTTTTCAAACAAGCTGATGCGGCCGGAATCGGGCATCGTGATGCCCATCATCATGCGGATGGAGCTGGTTTTGCCGGCACCGTTGGGGCCGAGCAGGCCAAACATCTGGCCAGCGTCGATGGAGAGCGAGAGATCGCGGACTGCGACTTTGCTCTCGTAGGCCTTGGTGACTCCGGCGAGTTCAACGACCGGCATGAAGGCTCCAGCGGCGGTGATGGGGGATTGGAATCATGGTGGGGCCTGAGGATGCGTCATGAGAAGTGTAGCAAAGGAGGAGAGAGCGGGGTCAGCGGAGTTGGCGGAGCTAGCGGAGTTCGAGTGCGTTGAGAGTTTGCTCGAAGCTGCGGATTGCGGATGTATACTTCGTGAGCCTTCCACACCAAGAAGGAAAGTCGAATCTGAAAGGTGAATCCCATGGCAAGTTATCTGGTTCAAGCCTCGTACACGAGTGAAGCGCTCGCGTCGCTCGTAAAGAACCCGGAAAACCGCACCGAAGTCGTAAAGAAGGTTGCAAAGAAACTTGGCGGCAAGTTGACCGCATCGTGGCTGTCGTTTGGAGAATACGATCTGGTGATGACGGTAGAGATGCCGGACAACATCAGCATGGCATCTTTCGCGATCGCCGCGGCAGCCGGCGGCTCCTTGAAATCAGTGAAGACCACTCCGCTGATCAGCGTCGAGGATTCATTGGCTGCGATCAAGAAGGCGGCAACGTCGGGCTACAAGCCGATTGGGGCCAAAAAGTAAATTCTGACGTTCCCTGTGGCCGAGGAGAACGGATGAACGCGCAGGCGCTGCGTGCCGGGAAATTTGTGCGCGCGTGGCGGCACAGGCAAACTGTGTCACTACCCCGGCTCTCAGAGAAAATCACTCTCCGGCACGCTTTTTAAGGCTTGCTCGCCATGGCCGAGGCAGACGAAGCGTTGTCAGAGCGCGGAGTGATGGAGACAACGAAATATTGGCGCTCCTTGTCCATGCCCTCGGCGCGAAGCATCAGCTTATCTTTCTCGATGCGGAATTGCGCGAGAGAACCAATGGGCAAGATCTCAGGATGTTTTTCGTCGCGCGGGCGGATGTGGTAGTCCACAGATTCCGTTTGCAGAACGTATTCCTGGCAGAGCACGTCCTGAGTCTTGGTGTTCCGGTTGTCGGTGCCGATGATTTCACCAAGCGCAGATGTGTCGCTCTTTTGCGCGGTGCCGCAGTGAACCGAGTTCATCTGCAGCAGTTTGCCGGATTGATAGGGCGCGGGATCTTTCGCGTGTGCCAATGACGGCACGGCCATTGCAAGAGCTATAAATAATATCCATCTGGAATTCATGAGCCCACCTCGAGTAAAAGTTGAAAGCGCAGTAGTCCCCTAGAAGGGGAGGAACTGCCTCTCAATTTTGAAAATCTGATGATGTGGATGCGGGGGATGTTGGTAGGGGTTGTGCATCGGGAGCGTTGGCGAAGTGACGAAAGTCACGTGCGGACGAAGAACTGAGAACGGAGGGCGGGCTTAAAACGCTCGAGTTCGGGGACTTACATGAGGCGGCGGCGGACGAGATCGAGGGCCAGTTGCGCGGCCCACTCGCGGACGCGTTCGCGGTCGCCGCGAAAGGTGCGGTCGATCGCGTTGGTGCCTTGTGCGTCAGAGACGGCGACGTAGACGAGGCCGACGGGTTTGGACTCGGTGGCGCCAGTGGGGCCGGCGATTCCTGTAATACCGAGGCCCAGTGTTGCGCCGGTGCGCGCTCGGATGCCTTCGGCCAGCGCCTGGGCGACTTCGGCTGAGACCGCGCCGTGCTGGGCGATGAGTTTAGCGGGCACGTCGGCGAAGGCGGTTTTGAGCTCGTCGGAGTAGACAACCACCCCACCGAGAAATGAGCGCGAGGCGCCGGGAACGGAGGTGATGCGCTGAGAGATGAGGCCGCCGGTGCAGCTTTCCGCGACGGCGAGGGTGGCCTGGCGCAGGCCGAGATAGTAGTGGACGATCTGTTCGAGAGAGTCGCCCTGTGAGGAGTAGAACCAATCTTCGAGCGCCGCTTCAATCTTTTCGGCGAGCTCGTCGACCCGCTGCTGAGCGGCGGGGAACGTCGGTTTAGAGCAGAGGAGCGTGATCTGCAGGTCGCCGGTGTGGGCGAGGAGAGTGGTTTCGACGTCGGTGTACGTGGAATAGATGGGAGCGAGAAGCTTATCGGCCTGCGACTCGGGAATCATTGCAGCCTTGAGCGTGCGCACGGCGATGGAGCGCGGAGGGACAACGTCGCGCAGACGCGGCAGACATTCAGCGTCAAAGAGTGGAGCGCACTCGTGCGGCGGGCCAGGAAGAAGCATCACAAGCTTGCGGAAGCCCGAAAATGAGATGTCGAGCCATTGGCCAGGCGCGCTTCCGTTGGGATTGGGCAGCACACTTGCGCCTTCGAGAACGTCGGCCTGCTTGAGATTGTTCGGCGGCATGGTGATGCGCCAGGCGGCGGCGCGGGCGTGCAGTGCGGCGACTTGCGTAGCATCGCGGCGAAGCGTGAGCGAAAGTGCTTCGGCGACGGCCTCGCGGGTGAGATCGTCTTCGGTGGGTCCAAGGCCGCCCATGAGAATGAGAATGTCGGTGCGGGAGAGTGCGGCTTTGATGGCGCTGACAAGATCTTTGCGGCGGTCGCCGACGATGGTCTTGAACGCGACAGTGACGCCGAGCGCGTTGAGCTTGTCAGTGAGATAGAGAGAGTTGGTGTCCTGGCGGAAGGGGGTGAGCATCTCGGAGCCGACGGCGATGATTTCGGATTTCATAGAAGCAGCGATCAGCTCTCAGCTTTCTGCCTTCAGCTAAAGTTTTGCGTTCGCGGAAGACTTGTCAGCCCGAAAGCCTCAGTGATTCAGCGGAAACCGTCAATCAACTGACAGAAAACTGAAAGCTGACGGCTGATGGCTGAAAGCTAAAAGAGGTTCAGGCCTTCGACTCCCAAGTCCACATCATAAACGGCGTCGTTGGTGGCGAGGATGGTGGTGCCGAGTGGAGAAAAGGCGACGCCGACAAGGTTGGTGGCAGGCGAGCACCAATGAGGCGTCGCCGCTGGGCGTGATGCGGACCAGTCCGTGGCGGCCGTGGAGGCAGGCGGCGACGAAGACATCGCCGTCGCTGGAGATAGCCAGGCCCTGCGGACGGCCGAGGCCGCGAAACCAGGCGCGCGTGTCGCCGTTCGGCTCGACAGCCCAAATGGCTTCATTGGACGAGAGCGACGGGCGCGGTGACAAGTAGCGTGCCCGCGGCATTGACGGCGAGGTGATACGCAGCGACGCTCGGCTCGAGCGTGGCGTGAACGAAGATCTGGCGCTCGCGGTTGATTTTGAAGATGGTGCCGCTGCGATCGCCGACGAATAGATTGCCTTCAGCGTCGAATGCCGCGCCGGTGGCGACGCCCATGCCTTCGACATAACTGGGTGAATTCGCCGGCGGAGTCGACGCGGTAGACGTTGCCTTCAGCGCGCGACGTGACGAACAATTCGCCGTCGGGATTGAAGGCGAGGCCGGTGGCGTTGAGAATTCCGGTGACGAATGGGGTGGCGCGGCCGTCGGGGCTGACGCGGACGACGGAGACGGGCGTCTGCTTGCCCCGCGGGCCGGAGATGGTGGCGTAGACCATTCCGGAGCGGCTAACAGCGGGACTGGTGACGGGGTGAAGTCCATCATTGAGTTGGCGAGCGACGCGCACGGCCGCCGGGTTGGAGGCGCCGGCTGGGGTGCGGACTTCAATAAGTCCGGCGGTGGCCGCTGCGGGAACGCGAAAAACGAGGCGCGTGGGACGGCTCATCATGACGTGCGCAGGCTGATCGTCGACAGAAACTGAGGGCAGGCCAAAGCCGTTGGGACCGAGATAAATTCCCGACAATTCAATTTCGCCGTTGGGTAGAGCCGCGGCGGGCAGAACGGCGTCGACGCGAGGCACGTGGCCGGCGGAAGGAGCGGGTTGAGCGGAGGTGCGGGCCATATCAAAACCAGATGCGCAAAAGTGACGCTATACCGAAAGCATACAGGCCAGCAGCCACGTCGTCGAAGACGATGCCCCAGCCGCCGGGAAGCCGCTCAAGGAGGCGCACGGGAAATGGTTTGACGATGTCGAAGAGGCGAAAGAGTACGAGAGCGATGAGGCCATGACGCCAATCGGCGGGGCAGAGCAGTAAGGTAATCCACTGGCCGGCGACTTCATCGATGACTACGCATTGGGGATCGTGGCCGCCGCTTTCGCGCTCGACGACGGAGGCGGCGGGAATGCCGAAAAGGAGAGAGAGGAAGATTCCGATGAGAAGGGCAACGAAAAGAACGCGTGGGCTGGGATGGGCCAGCCACGCGAATGCAGCCCAGAGAAGGACGGCGGCGACGGAGCCCCAGGTGCCGGGACCGGGCTTGAGGAAGCCGACGCCGAAAAAGGTGGCGATGGCCCACCAGCGGCGCTTCGCGCGGTTCTGGTCTTGGATGGGAGGGGCGGGGGAGCTATCAGTGCTCATCGGAACCGTCGTGATTAGAGCCGAGACCGCCGAGGTCCTCGAGAACTTCTGGGTCGAGAACGGGCGAGCTGATTTTGTAGACGCCCATCGCCCATTTGCCGAGGTCGATTTTGCGGCAGCGGTCACTGCAGAATGGGAAGTCTTCGTCGCCGGGGCGGACGATCATTGCGCAGGTAGGGCAGTGGAGGAGCTTGGCGGATTTTTTTCGGGGCGACATATTATGTGACTTAGGTGACGCGAGCGATAACCGCAATCAAGAATATGTTAGCGCGTGGAAGGCAGCGGGACTAGCGGGGTTGGCTTGTTGAAAGGAGTTCGTGCTTTCCCACCCTAAAGCTCTCCGCATCGCTTCGAGCTTCAGGATGGGGCACCCAGCGAATTTGCTGCGGCGATCATGGCGGCTTCTACATTCCTTTGAGCAAAGCCTGAAGGCGCGTGAGGGCTTGCGTGCGGGCGGCAGTGTTGGCGGGGTTGGTGTTACCAGGGTCTTCGCCGGCGCGCATGAAGCCGTGGCCAGCGCCATCGTAAATTACCGGGTCATATTTCTTGCCTGCGGCGGCCATTGCCGTTTTTGTGTCGGGAACAGTGGCGGAGATGCGCGCGTCGCTGCCGCCGTAGAAGCCGTAGACGGGAGCGGTGATGGCTGCAAGGCTCTCAGTGGGCGGCGGTGGGCCGTAGAAGACGAAGGCGTCGCTGAGACCGCGGCGCGCGGTGGCGAAGCGGAAGGATTGTCCTCCGCCCCAGCAGAAGCCGATGACGGCGAGCTTGCCGTTAGCCGATGGGAATTTAAGCGCGTAGTCGGCTGTGGCGTTGAGGTCGGCGGTGACGGTGGCAGGGTCGAGCGAGGAGACGGCCTTGATGATGGATTGCTGATCAGGGAATGCGCTGGTGCCGCCGCCATTGGGGCCGAAGCCGGAGAGTAAATCAGGCGCGATGACGATGTAGCCCATTGCTGCGATGTCGTCGGCCTGGGAGCGCGCCCAGTCAGAGAGGCCGAAGATTTCGTGGATAAGGAGCACGACTGGCGCTTTGTGGCTGACTTCTGGATAGACGACGAAAGCATCGACGGTCCGGCTGCCGTATTTAACTTTCACCCATTCCTGGTGGCGCGGGGATTTATCGAGGATGGTCTTGGCCCAATCCTGGGCGGAGGCAGGCGAGGCGGCGAGTGCGAGGGCAGCCAAAAGAAGCAGGATTGCGGGGAAGAAGCGGGAAGCCAAGTTTTTCATGGCGGAAGGATAGCAGAAAGGCAGGGACCAAGGGACCAAGCCACCCCGGCAGGGACCAAGGGAACAAGGGAACCAACGGACCGAGGGAGCAGGGAACAGGGGGACGGGTTCGTTGGATTGGCGCTCTCGCGTTGCGATTGTCGAGAAAAGGTGGGCACTCGTTTCTCGCGGAGTTTGGCTAGGACTTCCAGAACGGCGAAGGGCCGATCCACTGCATGTCGTAACGATTCATGAAGTCCCGCGTGGGCGCGAGCTCGGGGTGGGCCGCGGCGTCGATGAAGTACTGCTCCATTTTGTCGGCGGGCGTAAAGGCGATGAGCATGTGCGCCGGTGAGCCGAAAGCTGAAAAGGTGTGTGGAATGTGGCGTGGGGCGAGGATTGACTCGCCGGGGCCAAGCCGCATGCGACGCTCGCCGACCTGGAAGCGCACTTCGCCTTCCATCACGTAGAACCATTCTTCCTGAGACAAATGCAGATGCAGAGCCGGACCGGTGTTGGGCGTGAGATTGCTGTGCTCGATGACGAGGAGGTTGCCTGCGGTGTCGGATGGGACGACTTTGAAGGCGAGTGAACTGAAACCGAGAGAGTGAAGATGGCCCGTGCGGTCAGCTCCGGCTGGGACGGGGCCGACTGGGACGGGATTGAGGTCAGCAGATTGCGATTCAGGCGAGCTTTGCGCCAGGATATTTTGGAGAGCAGCGGCGGGGACAATGGAGGCGGCGGATTTGAGGAAAGTGCGGCGGTGAATCGGCATGGAGAAATAGTAAGGCAGGGAATAAGCCCTAGCCAATAGAGAAAAGCGAGTCTAATTCTCCGGGGCGAGGATGCGGGCGACGAGGTCGTAGTCGTGGGACTCGGTGACGACGGCGCGATAGAAGCGGCCCTGTTCGAGATTCTCCAGCGGACCGAAGTCGTTGATGAATACTTTGCCGTCGATTTCGGGGGCGTGGAATTCGGTGCGGCCTTCCCACAAGAGTGGCGTTTCGGCGCTGGGGCCTTCGGCGAGGAGGGTGAGCTCGCGGCCGACCCAATCTTTCTTGGCACGGCGAGAGATGGACTGCTGAAGCTTCATGAGACGACGGCGGCGTGCTTCAATAGTGCGTTTGGGTGAGCGACGCGCGACCTGCGCGTCGAGTGCGTAAGCGGCGGAACCTTCTTCGTGCGAGTAGCTGAAGACGCCGAGCCAGTCGAACTTCGCTTCGGTGATGAAATCCTGCAGCACGGCGAAGTCTTCAGCGGATTCTCCCGGGAAATCCGACAATGAAGCTGGTGCGGAGGGCGATGCCGGGGACGGCGGTGCGGACTTTCGCTAATGTTTTGAGGAAAATATCGGCGCCAGCGCCGCGCTTCATGCGCTTGAGCACATCAGGAGAAGCGTGTTGAAGCGGCAGATCGAGATACTTGCAGATATTGTCGTGCTTCGCGATGGTCTCGAGGAGTTTGCCGGTGATCCGATTGGGATAGGCGTAGAGAAAGCGGAGCCATTTTAGATCGGGAATGCGGGCGAGGGTGTCGAGCAGCGTGGCGAGACCATCGCGGAGGCCGAGATCTTCGCCGTAGCAAGTGGTGTCCTGGCCGATGAGGGTGATTTCGCGGACGCCGCGAGCGACGAGCTGCTCGGCTTCGGCGACGACGGATTCGAAGCGCCGGGAACGGAATTTGCCGCGCAGGTTAGGAATGACGCAGAAGGTGCAGGGGTGGTCACAGCCCTCGGCAATTTTGATGTAGGCGGAGGCCCGCGGCGTTGAGAGGAGCCGCGGAGTGGTTTCGTCGTAGAGGTAAGTGGGAAGCGCGGACGATGCGCCGGCCCATGCGTCGCGAAGGAAGCGGCCGGAGCGTTCGCGGGCGTCGCCCTCCGGGCGAGATGCGCTCGCCGCAACGGAGGTTTTGTGCGTGCCGGATTGGGATTCTTTGCCGGGCCGCGTTTCAGCCTGGACGGTGGTGAGGATGGTGAAGGGCGATAGTGAAGTTGGCGCGGGAGTGGAGTTGAGGCCTGCCGCCTCAAGAATCGCCTCAAGCTCGCCGGTGCCGACGACGGCGTCGACTTCAGGGATGTTCTTCTGGATTTCGTCGCGGTAGCGTTCGACGAGGCAGCCGGCGACGATAAGTTTTTTGGCGCGGCCGGAGGATTTGAGGCGAGCCATCTCGAGGATGGTGTCGACGGATTCCTGCTTGGCGGTGTCGATGAAGGAGCAAGTGTTGACGACGAGAATTTCGGCGTCCTCAGGGTTCGCGGTGAGGCGCGCTCCGGCACGGTCGAGGAGGCCCATCATGACCTCGGAGTCGACGAGGTTTTTGGGGCAGCCGAGAGAGATGAATCCCACGGAAGGAGCCGCGGGCGGGGAGAGTTTGGTCACAGTTCTATTGTACCGGTGGTGTAGAACGGGGTCTTTCGCCCGCTAAAGCGGGCTTGTAATCGTGATTGCGTCGGCTGACCCCAGGCTTGCGCCTGGGGCTACCATCTATTGCCCGCTAACGCGGGCTTTATTCCGCGGAGATGAGAGAACTCTGAGCACCCAACTTGGGACAAGCAAGAGAGGGCAATCCACGAGGCAACGAGTAATCGAAAGGCCAGACGGCGGAATGGTGTCAGAGGTCAGCTGTCTTTGCGATAAAGCAGGTCGCGCATCGCTTTGCGGCGTGCGGCGCGACTTCAAGCTGGGCGCGGCGCTCGGCGTAGTCGGTGGAGGGCAACACTTTCGGCTCGAGGGACTCCTCAGGTTCGCTGCAGGAGGGGCAGCGATTGGCGAAGCCGGGCTTGCCGGGGCGAAGCTCGAACTCCTCGTGACAGACGACGCAGGTTTTGATCGGGAAGGGCATGCACAAATATGTTAGCCAAAGTTGGCTGTGGAAATCACCAGGGAGTTTGCAGTTCTTCGTTCGTAGTTCACAGGCCGCGGATGTTAGTTGGCGAGGACGGCTCGGTAGCGGACTTTGCCTTTTTTAACTTTGTCGATGGCTTCGTTGGCTTTTTCCATGGGAAAGCTCTCGGTGGTGGCTTTGACGCCATGACGGGCGGCGACGTCGAGCATTTCGCGCAATTGGTAGGGGCTGCCTACGGGGCTGCCACCTATGGTGCGTTGGCCTGAAACGAGCGGAAAAGCGTGGACCGTGACAGGAGATGGAGGAACGCCGACGAACCAGAGCGATCCATTGGGGCGCAAGGCCTGGACGTAGGTGCCCCAATCCTGATCGGCATTCACAGTGGTAAGGATGAAGTCGATTGAGCCAGCCACTTCTTTCATGGCCTTCGATTCGCGACTATGGACGAAGTGATGGGCGCCGAGGGCTCGGGCTTCTTCTTCTTTGGCGAGAGTTGTGGAGAAGGCGGTGACATGGGCTCCGAACACGCGGGCAAACTGGATGGCGAGATGGCCGAGGCCGCCGATACCGACAATGCCGACGCGCGAGGAGGGATTGACGCCGTAAATGCGCATGGGATTGTAGACAGTGATGCCGCCGCCGAGTAAAGGCGCGGTCTGTTCGCTGGGCAGGACATCAGGGATGGGGACCACAAAGCGGGCGTTGGCTCGGACGCGATCGGCGTAGCCACCGTGACGATGAACGCAGGTGCCTTCAGACGAGGCACAGAGGTTCTCCTGCCCGCGCATACACCATTCGCACTCGCCGCAGGAGTTGGATTGCCAGCCAAGGCCGACGCGCTGGCCTAGCTCAAGCGAGCGGACCTCGCTGCCGAGAGCCGCGACCGTGCCGATGATTTCGTGACCGGGAATGAAGGGAAACTGGCTGATGCCCCAATCGTTGGAGATGAGGTGAATATCGCTGTGGCAGATGCCGCAATGGGTGATGGCGATCTCGACTTCGCGCGCGCCCAGCTTGCCCGGGTCATACTTCAGCGGAAGAAGCTCCGACCCCGCGGCATGAGCTGCAAGTCCCTGTATTTGTGCCATTATTGCCCCCGAAGCTCCAGCAAACTCAAACAAGCGGCCGAATCTTTCCCCAAAGTGCCGGCCGAAATGAAAAGAAAAGTAAATCGATAATGCGTTGACCCTAGAGCCTGTTATTAACTTTCGCGCGAGGGGGCGTTGCGGACAAAAATTGGGCCAGACGAGGCGGAGTCCGAAGGCTGTGGCAGGCCCCCAGTCGAGGATGACAACGAAGTATGGCCCGATTTTCGCCGCAACCCAGAGGGCTGGGGCCAATTTTCCCCATTTCGTCGTCGCTCGTCGCTCGAAGATACTCCATATTCGTCGCTCCTCGCTTCTCGAACTGAGAAAAATTGGCTCCCAGCGCCGCCCGCGGGAAAGTTAATAACAGGCTCTAGTTTAAACCGCCGGGCTCAATGCTCAGATTCAAAATCCAGAAGCCGGTAAGGACGCCTCCGGCAGGGGCTTCGGCGACAGGCTCGGCAGATTCGCCGTTAAGTCCTGCGTCTTGAGCGTTGCGTAGCGGTTCAAGGGCGTTGGCGACCGAGAGCGGAAGGATGGTCAGGGTTTGGCCGTGAATCTCTCCCTGAGTCTCCGGAGCGAGGAGGCTGACATAGATGCGGTCAGCGGCATGCTGATTGCGGGCCTCGGCGAGGTAGGCGGATAGGTCAGCGGGTGAGGCTGAGAGGCGAGGCTGAAGCAAGGTGCGATCGAGGGTGGCGGCGTCGGATACCAGGAGGCGCAGATTGCCCGAGGCCAGACGCGCAGGAAGCTTGAAGGGGATGCGAATGTTCCGTGCTGACTGATGTGAGGTGTGGACAGTTGCTTCGATGGTGACGGTGTCGCCGGCATGAGCAATGTCGGTTGATGCGATGCGGACCTGGTCGAGGGTGACGTCGATGGGGCGGGGAATGGCCTCAACGTGAAGGTCGATTGAGCGCACGACTCCCTGGCGCGCGCCGTTTGAATAGAGGCGGGTAAATTGGCTGCCGGTGAGGAGAGCGGCCATCATCGATGCAGGAGCTTGCTGACCGGAAGGCGCCCAGAGTTCGAGCGGGACGGAGGGGAAGCCGGCGATATCGATGTTCCCAGTGACGTGGTAGCTGAGAGCTTCAGAGTTTTGGTTCGATTCGAGGAGAGCTTGGTAGAGGACTACCTGAGCGGCGGTGGGAGTGACGGAGGGCAGGTCGAGGATATCGACGTTGAGTTTGCGCGGGCCATTGGGGGAGTCGATGTCAATGTGAACGGGGATCATGCGGGCCTGCGCGCCGAGAACGCCGCGGATGGCGGACTCGCGGTCCTGGGTGAATGCGCCGACGGTGACTCCGGTGTTGACGATCTTGAATGAGTTGAGCGGCGAAGCAAGTGTGACGACGACATCGGCGGTGGTCATGGGCATTGAGACCGGCCCAGCGCCGAGTACGGGATGGCCGCACGCGAGGATCTGTTTGGGGTCAACCCAGGTGACGGTGCAGGTGGCGGAGACCTCAAGGTCGCCGCGAATAAGCTGCATGCTGACGGCGGAGCCAGGCACAAGAGTGGATTTGGCAAGTGAGCTGGAGGCGGAATTTGGCGCTGATTGGGCCGATGAAGTGAGGCCTGAGGGCCTGGCGCCGGAAGACAGGCTGTCGAATGATGGGTCGGGAGCTAGGCCGGCAAGCGAGCCGCCGGCGGCGACGGGTTCGAGGCTGGTTCCGGAGGTTTGTTGCTGCCAGAAGCGAACGGCTTCAGGGAGGAATCCGGTCATAACGAGCGGAGTGTCCAAAGGCTGAAAGCTCATGTCGGGCTGACTGCCAGCGGCGCCGGGCAAGAGCGGATTCTGATTTGCGGCGAGGTCGCCGGCTGCGAGAGATGAGATGGGAGTGGGCGAAGTGGTCCGCGCCGGTGCGACGGAGAGATCGGGAGAGGCATCGCCGAGGGGAATATCGCGGACCTCGAGCATCTGTTCGATGGGCGTGATGCCGGCGATTGGCTCCTTGGTAAATTGGCCGATGCGATAGGAGAGTGAGCCGGCCAGTTTGCCGTCGATGTAGACAGGACTGCCGCTCATGCCTTCGACAACGCCGGTGTACTCGGCTTTGTCGCCGTGAAGTCGCGCCAGGATGAGGTCCTGGCCGGGGCCGCGCGCGCCGCGCAGGACGCCGAGGATTTCGACCTGCATAGGTTCGGGAGTTGTGCCTTGAAAGACGGTCCAGGCCGTGCCGGTCATTCCGGCGCGAATCTGATTGAGGGGAAAGAAGCCGGGATTGGTTGGCGGCCCGGTGACGGGTTGTGGCGCGGCAGAAGAAAGCGGGGCGGGACTTGTGGCGGGAGTTGATGAAGACTGACCCGGCGAGAGCGCGGTGGAAGTTGCCGCCAACGCGAAGGTGGCAAGGATGGCGAGGGCCGGGAGACTGCGTTTGGTTCCCTTCAGGGGAGTTTCCACGTCTATTAGAGTACGGCAAGACAGCGGAGTTAGCGGAGCTTGCGAGGTTGGCGGAGTTGGAAAGGCAGTGACGCGGATCGCGTATGCTGAGGAGCACAAGAGGTTGATATGTTGAAGTCGGATTTGAGATCAGGAGTTTTTGGGCGGAGTTTAGCGGGGATTCTGTTCTTGGCGGTATTGGCGGCGGCGATTGCGCCGGTGGGACGTGCGCAGTATCAGAGCCAACAGCCCGCGGCGCAACAGCCGGACCAGCAGGCACCGGAGGCCGGAGGCCCCAGCGGGGACAGCGGCCCGATCGCACTGCCCAAGAAGCCGGATAACTCGGACACCACTCCACCGCCTGCGCCGTCGCAGCCGACGTTCAAGAACCCCGAGGGCGCGGGGAACATGAGTTTGCGCGTCGAGGTTCCGGAAGTGACGGTGGACGTGGGCGTGCTTCTTGAAAAGACGCACCAGTTTGTGCCCGGACTGAAGCCTTCGAACTTCCGCGTTTATGAGGACGGTGTGGAGCAGAAGGTGGAGGGATTCAAGCGTACGGAAGCTCCGATCACGGTGCTGCTGCTGTGCGAATACGCAGCAAGGGGGATCTCGTTCCGAATCGATATGTTGAATGCGGCGTGGGCGTTTACTCAGCAGTTGCGCCCCAACGACTACGTGGCCATGATGACGTTCGATCTGAATTCGCATATTGTGAGCGATTTCACTCAGGACAAAAAGCAAATTCAGGAAGGCATCAACGAGCTGGCGAACGGAGTGTATATGCCGGCCGCGTTCCGAGAGACGGCGATCTTCGATGCGTTGAACCAGGGGCTGGACAGATTGTCGCGGATAGAAGGGCAGAAGTACATTGTGCTGATTGCATCCGGCGTGGATACCATGTCAAAGCTTGACCTGGACGAGATGTTGAAAAAGGTGAAGGCGTCAAAGGACATTACGATCTTTACGATTTCGACGGGCGGGCTGATGGAGGCAATGAACGGGGAAAGCATGACATACCTGCAGGGCGATAACCAGATGAAGACTTTCTCGGACTTGACCGGCGGTATGCACTACGCCCCGCGGTTCCCGGGCGAGCTGCCCGACGACGTGAAAGAGATCAACCAGAACATCCGGTCAAAATATGAGCTGGTGTACCACCCGACGAACGCCAAGCAGGACGGGACATTCCGTAAGATTCATGTGGAACTGGTGGACGACGAAGGCCAGCCGCTGCGCATGCAGGATGAGAAGCACAAGCCGCTGAAATACGACATTATTGCTCGCGACGGCTATCGCGCGAGGCAGGAAGTGGAATAGAGACCGGGAACCAATTTAGAGTGTTGCGAGAATTCGACACCTGATGAAGCGCCTGTGATTCCAGTCACGGGAAGCGATGCGACCAACCCCGATAATGACCAGCGTGAGGCACGCATAAGTCGCTGCCGCGAATGACTTGCGGATGCGCGGATGCGTGGCGCGCGAATTCGTCATATAGGGAGATCAATATGGGATTCGTTCCGATCATGTTGGGAGTTTGGGGTGCGTCAGTTGTCTTTATGGCCGCTGTAACCATGATTGCGGCGAGGTTGGGCAGGAATGAAGAAGATCAGGTTATGCTGGCCGAATCGTCGAGCCGAATGAAGTCAGACCAGGACGCAATTGCGGCACGGGTGAGCAAGATCCGACCGGTCAAGATGACGTCTTTGGGGCTCGCGGGATTGATGACGGTGATCGTCGTTGGGTATTACCTGCTCGACATCGCCCATCAATTTGGACACTAGAGGAAAATCCGACCGGCGATCCTGCGCAGCCGCGGGCGGGGAATTGCGCGCTTTATTGCGGGGCGAACACTGAGCATGCCACGCCCAGCGTGTTCCGCGTGCAATGACGCGGGGCCAAAAACGGTTTGCGCCAAATCAGCTAGATGAGATGCAGCTGGAGCATAATGTCGCGGACATAATACGCGAGCACAAAAGCGGACACGGCTACGACCAACCAGCGGGTCACACGGACCACAGGCTCAACCTTGGCTATTTTTGTTGTGATCGCGGCTTGCTCGGCCTGCTCTTGTGAAAACGAGTCGTCGAGGAATATCTGATCCGCTTCATTCTTAGTCAGGCTGGAGCGATAGATATACAACGCAGCCATGAAGACCACAAACGCGGACCAGACGGTCCACATTACCGGGACGAAAGTCATAATCCACCTCCGAACGAAATCCGGTCCCAGAAACCTGCGGGGTCGTAGGGAATTGCGGTCTCGCGGCCAGAGGGGCCCCTTACGGTTGCCTATCATAGCCCCAATTGTGTGAACTTGTGAACCCCCCGAACAATAATTTGGGCCGGGACGATTTGGCGGTTCCGGCGGCACTGGGCGGGGACACAGCGGGGAAGATGGGGCTGGGGGGGAAGGTTCGGGATAGGGTTCTGAGACCAACTGCGCCGGCTGGAACCTGCTGCGTCCAATAGGGCTGGGGTGCATCTAATGGGATGAGTACCCGAAGAGGGGCTTGTCGAAAGGATTCGACGAGGGTAGAGTACCTAGTAAGCGGGCAGTTTAAGACGCCGAGGGAGAGAATATGGCCACAACAGCAGTAGCGCCGACAACAGCAACTTCGACAACAGCAGCGCCAAGCGAGGAAACAGCCAAGAAATCCCCGCTTATCCTCACACCGCAAGCGATTACCAAGGTGCGCGAAATTATGGCCACCCAGGATCCGCTGCCGGCAGGGCTGCGCGTTGGCGTGGTGGGCGGAGGCTGCTCGGGTTTTCAGTATTCCATGGCCTTTGAGAATCAGGCTGGCATGATGGATAAAGTGTTTACTTTCGATGACTTGAAGGTTTTTGTTGATGCGACATCTCTGATGTACCTGAATGGGTGCACGGTGGACTACGTCGAGACGCTCGAAGCGGCCGGATTTAAGTTTGAAAACCCCCAGGTGAAGTCGACTTGCGGGTGCGGTTCGTCGTTCCAAGTGTAAGAGCAGGGAAAAAGAGAACAAGGGACCAAGAAGACTAAAGATACAGAGGCTCGCCCAATGAGGGCGGGCCTTTTGTGTTTTGAGGCAGGCGTCAGGGGCTTGGGGCTACTGCGGGGTGGTTTCCGGAGGCATGGAGTTGGGGCCGGGGTTCGAGCCTGGACCGCTCGGGCTGGGGCCGAAGGTTGGGGTGCCCACCGGTGTAGTGGTGCTGCCGGCGGGCTGGCCGACGAGGCCGGTGTTGCCACCGCCTACGGTTTGCATGTCGGAGAGCGGGTCGTAGGTGAACTCCCACTCGTTGTAGTGTTGCTTTTTCTTGTAGACGAGAATTGAGGCATTGGGGCTGGCAGGCGAAAAGCCGATGATGCCGGCACCGCCGAAGGTTGGGCTGCCGGGACTTGAGCTGGTGCCGGTTCCGGTGCCGATCGATGAAGTGCCTCCGGGGGTTGATCCGGGTGTGCCAGAGTTGTCGGTGCTAGTTGTCCCGGACGCGCCCGTTGAGGGGGATTGACCGTTGCCTGTGTCGGACGAAGGTCCAAAGATTGAGCCTGGACTCGACGGGCTGCCGGTGGAGAAACCGCCGCCGGGAGTTGTGGCTCCGGGCAAGCCTCCAGCGCCGCCGGGGCCGATGCCCGCGAGCGTAGACGCGTTGCCGGCGAGCGGCTGACCAAAGAAGCCCATTGCGGTTGGAGTTTTGTTCTGGCCGAAGGCGATGGGCTTCCAGTCGTCCTGGCCGGTGATGGGATCTTTGTATTTCTTGCGCAGGAAGCGAACGTCGTTGGTGTTGACGAGGGCTTCGACGTTGGGCGGATAGGCGTGGAATTTGCGGTAGTAGAGCTGAACTGCGCGACGATATTGCATGCCGCGATGAAATGTTTCAAGGTCGCGGTCGCGCTGGATGGAACGGGCGATTTTTGGCGCTGCGACTGAGAGAGAAATCACGAGGAGCACCATGAAGAAGATGGCGATGAGCATAACGTAGCCTTGCTCAGAGGCGGGAATGGCTTTGCGCAGCCGGGAGACTTTCTTTGCGGCTGGGTCTTGCTGCGCCAATTCGCGAGGCTGCGGCGAAAGCCCAGCAAGGAGGGCGGGCTGGTGGGCGCGGCGAGTTGTAGAGGACGGAGTCATGCGGCGATTCACTGCGGCGAAATTTCGACGACTTGCGTGTTGTTGTAGGCGAGGTCAGTGACCTCGACGTTGAGAGGGTGGATGGCGCCGATCTTGAAGCGATGGTCGACGATGTCGCCGGTTTTGGCCATGAAGATGTCGTCACCGTGCATGAAGAAGGCCTTGAGCGCCTTGTGCTCGTCCTGAGAGTAGCCGAAGTAGCGGAGATCGATGGCCGGAGGCTTGGGCGGCGGAGGCGGCGTGTTTTGCGCGAGCGGGAGCGAGCCGTTAGGGCGAATCGGCGCGATGGGCTTGGGAATCGAGATGGGGATGGAATCGGCGGAGAAGATATTGCGGCCCGAGCCGGAGTATTCGACATCTTCGCTCTGGGCGAGCTTGTCGAAATGCAGGGCGGGATCGATGCCGGCGTTGGAAAGCCGCTGCGCTTCGTTGCCGGATGGGTGCGATGAAGACGTCGCGCCAGACTGGGCCGCGGCGGGTGCGGGCGGGTTTTGAACGCTTGGCGCGGCCGGTACAGGGCCAGAGTCGGACGGCGAAGGAGATCCAAAGAACATGTGAAACACGAAGAAGCCGCAAATCACGAGGACGACCCCGAGCACGCTGGCGATGATGACCTGACGCTTGTTTTCGGTGCCGAGAGCGAGAGCCATGATTATTCGCCCTCCTTGCCGGGGCCGGAGGCGACCGGCGATTCGTCGTCCTGGACTGGAGCGAGGGGCAGACCGCTGGCCTCAGCATCGGCGGGACGCAGCCAGGTGGAAACGCGAAGGCGGAGGTTGACCAGGCCGCCCTGCTGGCCGGTGAGCGACATGGCGCGAATAATGAAGAAGATTTGATCGCGCTCAAGCGAATTGATGAAGCGCATTATGGATGGATAGTCTCCGCTGATGCCCGCATCCATGGAAATCTCAGTCAGAGCGACTCCGGGTTTCTCCTGCACATACTGCCACTCGCGTGAGGCGAACGCCGGACTTAACCGCCAATTCGCCAACACGGCTGGATATTACCGAATAGTCGAAAGGAATGCGCTTTTTGTAAAAGCCATCAATCTGCTCGCGAGTTTTTTCGACGCGTTGGTCGAGGCCGTGAAGGGGTGCGGTCTGGATTTCGAGAGCTTTCAATTGAATTTGCTTGTCGGCGAGGACTTCGGTGGAATGGCTGTCCATCGCCGCCCAATCAAAGCCGAGGCGGACGGCAAGGACGATGGCGAGGACAAGAAGAACGCCGAAGCCCACGAAATGCCAGGTGAGCGGAGAAGCCAGACGCTCGCGGAAGTTCGAGGAGGTTCCGTTAGCACTCATTGCGGGCCTCCGTGTGTCGGCCCTGTGTAGGGTGGGCGGCCTTGGCCCTGCGGAACGCCGGGCGCAGAGCGCAAATGTCTGGGGTGTTCAACGCCGAGAGGAATGGATGAGTGCGATTGATTTGCGTTCCTGGTCTCAACGCGCCGGGCTGCGATTCGTTGTTCCGCCAACGTCGGCGGGTTGTACTCGGCAAGTAGATCGAAGTCGAAACGGTTGGAGAGGCTGATGGGCTCCTGGCGCTGCTGCGGGTTGTTGCTGGACTCGGCGTTCTCTCCAACGATACGAGGCTGAAGGAATCGGCGCGAGCGCTCGAGGTTAGCCACGAGATCGTCGGCGTGATCGCGGGGACCGACGACGCGAACATGCACAGTGATGTGGCTGTCGGGGGCGCGGATTGGCTCGATGGAGGTGACCTGCACGCCGGCGGGAAGAACGGTTTCCATGGCTTCCATGGCGAGGGTCCAGGAAAACGCCTTTGCGTCGAAGAGCCGGTTCAGCTCTTCGGCTTGAGTGAGCACGCGTGCATTCTCGGGGCGTCGCATCATGGCGGAGGCTGCGGCGCGCTCACCTTGAACCCGGGCAAGCCGGCCGTCGAGCGAGTGCTCGAGAGCGCGGGCCGCGTCGGCCTGGCGGTCAAAGAGATGAAGACCCACGAAGAACACGAGACAAAGCACGCCGAGCGCAGCCATGGCGATACGCAGACGCTTGATCGCCGGACCGATGTTGGCGTAGGGGCGAGTAGCGAGATTGAGAGAAATACGCAAGAGTCAGCTCGCTCCCGCCAGCGCGCCTGCGACGCCGGCAAAACTGGTTTGAGGAAGCGCAGTCATGACGCCTTCGTCAGGACGCGAGGTCCATTCGACGACGGAAAGCGTGGGTTCGAGATTGGGGTCGCCGATGGAGGCCGCGAATTCGGCGGGATCCTGCACTCCCGCGTAGTAAAGGGTGCGGGGCTGCGAGCCAAGCTTGTCTTCAAAATAGGCGGAGGCGACGGCGATGCTGCGCTGGATTTCAGACAGGCGCTGGCGGCGGATCTTCAGGAAGGTCGAGGGTGCGGTAGAGGAGCAGTTCCTGGCCGGTGGCAATGGAAGTGGTGATGGCGCGAGCGCTGAGGTTCGCGGCCATGATAGCTCCCAGGGAGTCGAGAGCTTCAAGCGCGGCGAGCGTGGACGAAAGTACAGCGCCGGGCTCGTAGCCTGCGGCACGAATGGCGGATTCGTATTCGGCGAGAATGGGGCCGGGAACGACGGCGGCAAGAACCTTACATTCGGATTCGGTCTGCGATAACAACTGGTAGCTGACGCCGGCGTGCTCAACCTCAAAGGGAACCATCTTGCGCAGACGGAAGCGCACGACGGGGAGAGCCTCAGCGGGCTTGGCGGGGAGAGAATCGAAATCGAGGACGAAGACGCGAACAACGGTGTCGGGCAATACGACAGTGACGGCGCGGGAACGTGGTGAGATTTCCTCGAGGGCTGAGCGAATGGCGGCTGTGACGGCCTCAGGGGCGCGGAGGTTGGGCTCTTCAATTCCGGGAATGAGCGCGCCGGGCGAAAGTGGAACGAAGGCGTAGGTATTGCCTCGCGCCGGGTCGGACGCGCCGCGGCGTGCGCGCGCAACGGGACGCGCTGCCGCGAGGACGCCTTCAGGCGAGATCTCGACGGCGACTGGCGGACGACCAGCGGACTGGGCGGTGATCTGAGCGACGGCGCGAATTTTGCTGAACATCTGGGCCACTAGCGTGAAGCCTCAATAAATGTAACCTTGTTGATCTCTTTGAGTGTAGTGACGCCGCGGCGGACGCGCTCGAGGGCGGACTCGCGGAGAAAGCTCATGCCCTCCTTTTGCGCCTGCCTGCGAATTTCGGAGGTGGGCTTCTTGGCGAGAATGATCTCGCGAATGGTGTCGGTGAGGTCGAGCAGCTCGTGAATTGCGGTGCGGCCGCGATAGCCGGTGCCGCCGCACTCCATGCAGCCGGTGCCTTCGCGGAAGTCGAAGCCGCGCCACTCGGCAGGATCCATGCCGCTGGAGATGAATAGCTCGTCGTCATAATGAACGGTGTGGGCGCAGTACTCGCAGATGGTGCGCACCAGGCGCTGGGCCAGGATGCAGTTGAGCGCGGAGACGAAGTTGTAGGCTTCGACGCCCATGTTGAGGAAGCGGCCGAGCACGTCGACCACGTTGTTGGCGTGGACGGTGGTGAAGACAAGGTGGCCGGTGAGCGCGGAGTTGATGGCGATCTGCGCGGTTTCCTGGTCGCGAATTTCGCCGACGAGGATTTTGTCGGGATCGTGGCGCAGGATGGAGCGCAGGCCGCGGGCGAAGGTGAGGCCCTTTTTTTCGTTGACGGGAATCTGCGTGATGCCGCGAATCTGGTATTCGACCGGGTCCTCGATGGTGATGATTTTGTCTTCGTCGCTCTTGATCTCATTGAGCGCGGCGTAGAGGGTGGTGGTTTTGCCGGAGCCGGTGGGTCCGGTGACGAGCACCATGCCGTAAGGCTCGCGAATGTAGCGGCGGAAGCGGCGGAGGTCTTCTTCGGCGAAGCCCACAACGTCGAGGGTAAGGTTCTTGAACTTCTCACTCATCGACTCTTTGTCGAGAACGCGGAGGACGGCATTTTCGCCGTAGATCGTCGGCATGATGGAGACGCGGAAGTCGATAAGGCGATTTTTGTAGCGCACGCGGAAACGGCCGTCCTGAGGGACGCGCTTTTCGGCGATGTCCAGCTCGCTCATGATCTTGATGCGGCCGAGGATGGTGCCGTGGTGTTCACGGGCGATGGGCGCCATGGCTTCCTGGAGGACGCCGTCGATGCGGTACTTGACGTGAACGGAGTCGTCGTAGCTCTCGATGTGAATGTCGGAGGCGCGGCGCTCGAGCGCGGTGAAGATGGTGGTGTCGACCAGACGGATGATAGGGCTGATGTCTTCCGTGTCGCTGGTGAGCTTCTCGATGGAGATGTTTTCGTCGGAGTTTTCGTCGCCGGTGAGCACGTCGAAGGTGAGGCCTTCGCTGGCTTCGTCGAGAACGCGCTGCGACTGCTCGGTTTTCTTGAGCAGATCGGTGATCTGCGAAAGCGTGGCCACGCGGGCGGTGATGCGCGCGCCGAGGAGGCCGGCGATTTCATCGAGCACCATGAGGCGCGAAGGGTCGCTGACGGCGATGATGAGCGTGTCGGGAGTTTGCTCGATGGGGACGAAGTTGTAACGGAACATGAGCTCGACGGGGACGGTGCGCAGGAGCTCGTGCTGAATTTTGAAGTTCTTGAGGTCGACGAACTCGGCGTGATAGCGGCGGGCGAGGGCTTCGGCGTTTACACGCTCGTCGGCGCGCAGATCGGGAGTTACGGGCACCGGGAGCGTGACGACGTTGGTTTCGGCCATTGAGACAACCCCTCCTGAAGTTCGAGCAGTTACATCCCTGTAGTCTGCCCGAGCGAGAAGATGGGCAGGTAGAGGGAAATGAGAATAAAGACGACGACAACACCCATGACGATAAGAATGGCAGGTTCAATGAGCGCGAGCGCGGCGGCGAGGGCCGAGGCCACATCATCCTCAAAGAATTCAGAGACAGAGTTGAGCATTTGAGGTAGCGCGCCGGTCTGCTCGCCGACGGCGATCATTTCCGCGGCGAGATCGGGAAAAACCTTTGTCTTGATGAGAGAGTCGGCGAGACTCTTGCCTTCGCTTACGGTAGTGATGGACGACTCGACGGCTTTGGAGACGCGCCGCGAGGAGATGGAGCGCGAAGCGGTTTGAAGCGACGGCACCAGCGGCAGGCCGCCGGTGAGCAGCGTGGAAAGGGTGCGCGCGAAAAGAGCGACCTGGTACTTGAGCCAGATTTTGCCGAAGACCGGCATCTTGACGCGGACGCTATCGACGAAGTCGCGGCCGCCCTCGGTGATGGCGAAGCGATAGAAGGCGACGGCGGCGATGACTGCACCCAGCGCGAGCCAGATGAAGTTGTGCTGCATCCATTGGCCGAAGTGCAGCAGGTCGACGGTAAGCGCCGGGAGCTTGCTGCCCAACTGGTCATAGAGCTTGGCGAACTGCGGAATGACGACGGTGAACATGAAGATGAGCAGGCCAAAGACGAGAACCAGCAGCACGCTGGGATAAATGAGAGCGCCGACGAGTTTTTTGCGCAGAGCCAGTGCGACTTTCTGGAAGCTGACGTAGCGATCGAGGACCTCGGTAAGGTTGCCGGAGCGCTCGCCGGCAAGCAGGGTAGTGGTGTACATGATCGGAATGCCGGATTGTGCTTCGAAGGCCGCCGAGAGCGACTCGCCTCGCTTGACGCGGCTAGCGACATCGTCCAAAAGGCTGGAGAACCCGGCCTGCTTCTGAATCTTGCCGAGCATCTGAATGGAGCCGAGGATCGGCAATCCGGCGCGGATGAGCGTGAGAAATTGCTGGTTAAAGATGAGGAACGGCTCGAGCTTGATTTTGCGGCGGCTAAGGCCGATACTGCCGCGTGCGCGGACTGAAAAGACGTGATAGCCGGCGTGGGAAAAGCGGGCGCGCAGCTCGTCGGCGGTGGCCGCGGTCTGAACCTGCTCCTGCACGTGGCCACGCTCATCGGCCAGCTTGATTACGAACTCTGCCATGGCTCCGCTTGCCAGTCGAGAAGGGTTGGCCTTCGCTGGGCGTTCTTCTCAGAATTCAGGTTACCAGCTTAGAGCGGTTCCGCCGTTGATCTAGCCCTTTTCGACCCCTGTGCAGATTGGATTTCCCTTGAGGGAAAATCCATTTGGCACTCATAGTTTCGAGATAGAGAAACTTCGGGACCGCTGTGCGCTGCCTGTTCTCGTAACGGATAGACGCGATTGGGGCTGGCAACGCTCGGAGGCCGCAGGCGCGCGGTAACCTCCGCTCTCAAAGGATTGCTCATTGCCGATCCAACCGAAACCTGACCCTCGCTGAATCAAACGAGCCGGCGACTGCTTCCGCGATAAGGGAGTGGCATACTGTTTGCGGGCAGGGAGACGATCGGATGAAGACCTTTGGTAAGTTGGTCGTGGCGGCAGTGGTTTTATTTACGGGCCTTCAGCTGATACGCCCCGGAATCTCGGCAAAGCCTGCCGTCGCCGAGATACAAACGCCACCCGAAGTCAGGCAGATTCTCGATAAGGACTGCTATAGCTGCCACTCGGACCAGCGGCGTCTCTCGTGGTTTGACGAGGTGGTGCCGGCCTATTGGCTCGTTCGTCACGACGTTCTGACGGCTCGTGAACACGTAAACTTCTCGACTCTGGGCTCAAAGCCAGCAGCCGTGCAGAAGGCGACGCTCTACGAGGCTGTCAACATGATCCAGCTTGGCGCGATGCCCCTGCCGAGTTCACCCAGTTGCACCCGGAGGCTCGGGTAACGCCCGAGGAATTATCCGTCTTGAAGGCCTACCTGGCCCCCTGGACGCAGACTCCAAGTCAGTCCATCAACTCTCCTCGAGGGAGCGGCGTGAAAGCCGTAGCCGAGCCGGTCTCTCTTGCGGCAGTGCATCCAGAATTCAACGGACTTCCGTTCGACGCTGACTTCGAGAATTGGCATTTGATCAGCACCACAGATCGCGGGGACAAC
Organism: uncultured Acidobacteriaceae bacterium; assembly: GCA_963773915.1. GTDB lineage: Bacteria > Acidobacteriota > Terriglobia > Terriglobales > Acidobacteriaceae > Telmatobacter. The sequence goes on along the minus strand of CAVZCY010000009.1, from coordinate 61,406 downwards.
AACACCTTCCGGTTCATCCTCGGCAATGATATCGCGGTGAATGCGGCGCAATCCGGCAATATCTCGCCGTGGCCGGACGGTACACGCTTTGCCAAGATCGCCTGGCTGCAGGATTCCGGCCCAGATGGGCTGGTCCACCCGGGCGAGTTTCTGGCAAGTGGAACTGATGGTCAAAGATGCGCAGCGCTACAAAGATACCGATGGTTGGGGATGGGGCCGCTGGCGCGGAATCGACCTCAAGCCTTATGGAAACGATGAGCATTTCGTGAATGAGTGCACGGGCTGCCATCAGCCGGTACGCGGCGACGACTACGTATTTACGTTGCCGATCTCGACGGCGATCGTGGGACGCGATGAGGTAGTGAACAACCTTGCTGCTGCGTTGCCGGCGACCCTGCCGTATCAGCCGCTCGTTGGCGAGCGATCACGATGTACGTCGACCCCAAGAGCCGCACTACTGCGACGCTTTTTGGCAACGACACAGCGATGAGGGCCGTCCAGCTGCGCGGCGCCGACGGTGAATCCGTCCTATCCGGCGGGCGCCGTGCTGGCACTCGTCACGTGGGGCCAACGCGACGACCCGCACTGGTTTGGGGCACGCATTCCGGCTGCGCCGCGGTCGGTGGAGTTCGTCAAGGTCGCGGGTCTGGGACTGCCAAGCAACTATCGGGTTTTTGCTGGTTTGGGGCTCAGCGAGAATCATCCCGCGGCGAGCACGGTCGCGGAACGAACGCGCCTCATGCTGGGCCTTGCTCCCGCGCAGTTACCTTAATAGCGCTTGCGTTCGCGAGCGCGCGAATCTCAGACGGCATGAGGTTCTTCTGGCGCATCGGCCGGAGGTTTTGTCCGCCTCGATTCGTTCTTCCATACGCTCATTCCTTGCAGACCTGTATGCTGATTGCATTCCAGGTTGCGATCTGCCAGGGAAGTGCGGCGCACGGGGTGCGGACGATGGATGTGCGAGGGACGGGCATCTGATGAAGGAACTAGCGCGACAAATCGGCGCCGTTTTGCTCAGGCGCTGGCGGACGCTTGCCGTGATCTGCATCGGTCTTGCCGCCGGCGCCGGACTGTTTACCCTACTCCGGTCCAGCCGCGGTGCAGCCGCAGTGGTCACGCCGTATCCGCATGACCTGGCGCAGGTCAACTTTGCGGTGGCGGGGGACGTGATTCCGCATGAGGCGGTGAGGCAGGCGGCTGCCGCAGCGGGCGATGGCGAGCCGGGATGGGCGGCGCTGTTCAGCGATGTGGCCGATGTGTTCGAGGGGGCGGATTTCGGATTTGTGAACCTTGAAACGCCGGTGGCGCCGGAACATTCGCACGGGACCAAGGCGTTCCTGTTCGACGCGCCGGTGGAGCTGCCCGAGGCGCTGAAGGCGAGCGGGATCAAGATTGTGTCGTTCGCGAACAACCATGTGATGGACCAGGGGTGGGCGGGGTTTACGGAGAGCCGTGAGCATCTGAAAGATATAGGCCTGGAGTTTGCGGGGACTAGCGACAATGCGGCGACGGCGTGGCAGCCTGTGATTACCGAGGCGAACGGGATCAAAGTCGGCTGGCTGGGGATGACGCGGTGGCTGAACGGAAACCGGAATCCAGATAAAGATGATCAGCCGCATGTGAATTTTTATCCGTATCCGGGCGAATCGAACGGCGCGCCGGGAGCGGATGAGGCGACAGTGCTGGCGGCGGTGAAGGCGGCGCGGGCACAGTGCGATCTGCTGGTAGTGAGCGTGCATTGGGGGATTGAGTACGCGACGGCGCCGAGGCCGGAGGACGTAGACCTGGCGCACAAGATGCTGGAGGCGGGAGCGACGGTGATTGTGGGCGGGCATCCGCATGTGCTGCAGCCGATGGAGACTTACGTGACGCAGGATGGGCGCGACACCGTGATTTTTTACTCGATGGGGAATTTTCTGTCGAACCAGTCGCGCAGTTATGTGGAGGGATTGAATCCGGACTCGAATGGCGAGCCGAGGGACGAGATGATCGGGCTGTTTTCAGCGGTGAAACGTGATTACGGGCCGGCCGGGCGTGCGCGTGGAGCTGGGGCACGTGGGTGTTCTGCCGGCGTGGGAAGACAATAATCGCAACGAACTGGCAGCGGGACGCGAGAAGAAGCCGGTGATCAAGCCGGTGCTGATCGACCGGGAGATTCCGGCAGCTGGAGGCGCGGCTGGATGCGCTGAACAAGGCTGCAGGGTTGAGTACGACAAATGCATCCGCGCCGGTGGGCGGGCCGAATGCAGAGGTTGAGCCGGGCGCGAATGCCGCGGCGCCAGGACAGGGAAGCGGGCTGACGGCGGATCAGAAAAAGGAATTTATCGAAGTCACGAAGAGATTGAAGCTGCTTACGGATCGGCGGGAGCAAATTCTGGCGCGAGTGGGCGACGATTATGTGGTGACGCCGCCGAAGCTCCCGGCCAAACCGTGACGGGCAGCTACGATACAGATGCCGGAAATTGACAACCTGCGGGCGCAGAAACAAGGGACCTCCTACTTTTCGGCGGCCCTTGGCATGCTGTTCGTTCCCTTTGTATTCGTGGGCGCGTGTTTCGCGGTGCCCTATAGCTTTCTGTTGCGATTGCGTCAGCAACGTCGTGAAAATGCGCTCAAGTCCCTAATGAAGTCGCGAGGAAGGTTCATTGGGTGGGCAGAGTTCGTGCGCTCGATGCGCGAATCAGGAGGCACCTGCATCGAGGAGCGTTTTTCGGCGAAGGGGCCGGTCCGATTCTGGTGGACGCCGGAGAATGTTTACAGCGAATCGCCCAACGAGATCATTGACTGGTTCACGATGCGCAAGGGCGGACGGTATGTGCCGTTCATTCTCTGGTGCCGAGAGCGCTACACCGCGGCGGACGGAGGCAGCGCGGTTCTGGTGGAGACGTGGGGCGTGCCCAAGAAAGAAATCTACGCGCTGTGGGCCGAATGCAGGCCCGAGACTAGCAAAGATTCGAAAAGGGATTCGAGCAGGGCGCGATGGATTGAGGTGGCGCCGCCGGAGATCGTGCCGAACCAGTTGAGTCAATAACCGTTCGCGACCAGCCAAGCGGCGGTCAGCTCGAACTCCGGTTTTTTCGCGGACTGCATCTGCATGGCAGCAAGCTTGACCAGCACATCGGCCTCAATGTTCACCGGCGCGCCAGCGGCGAGCGTGTGGAGATTAGTGCGCCAGTAAGTAAGCGGCAGAATTGCAATGCTGATTTCTTCGCCGCTGACGGAGGCGATTGTGAGGCTGACGCCTTCAATGGCGACGGAACCCTTAGGGACCATCCACTGACGAAGGTTCTCAGGAACGCGGACTCTAAGGGTCCAGTCGGTAGTTTCGCGGCGAAATTTCGGGCTTGATTCGGGAATCACGGGGTCGAGAGCGGTGAGGATTCCTGTGCCGTCGACGTGACCCTGAACGATGTGGCCACCGAGGGGACTGCCGGCGGCGGTGGGCAGTTCAAGATTTACGCGCGCGCCGGGAGCAAGCGACCCGAGTGACGTGCGATCGAGTGTTTCCTGTGCGAGGTCGGCGTGGAAGTAGGTGGGGTCGACATCGAGAGCTGTGAGGCAGACGCCGGAGACCGCCAGCGAGTCGCCTTCACGAAGGCGAGAAGCGATGCCGGGCGCTTCAACCGTGATGCGGCGAACGCCGCCGCGATCGATGAGGCTGACGAGAGTTCCGGTCTGTTCAACGATGCCGGTGAACATGGATTTATTTTAGGCGGTGCTAGCGGAGTTGGCGGGGCTGGCGAAATTTGGTTGGTGCTTCAGAACTTTGGCGCGAGGCCTTTTTCGCACATATCGCCGAAGAGCGAAAGAAGATGGGTGATTCCGAGGAGTTCGCGGACCTGTTTGCCGAGATTGATGAGTTCCAGGCAGGAGCCACCCGATTTGGCTGAGACGTAGAGGCGGACTAAAGCACCGAGTCCCATGCTGTCGACCGAGGTGACATCAGTTAGATCGAGAATGATGCGCTTGTGATCGGGAATGAGGGGATGGACTTTCGTATAGAGGTTGTTGCAGACCATGGCATAGAGACGGCCGTGACAGTGCACTATAGCGGTCGAGCCTTTGAGCTCGATTTCGAAAGTGAGAGAGTGTGAAGCTACGGTTTGGGACATCGAAGTTTTTCCTCGACGTGGAATGAAGCGGGGGACGCGTTGCGGATGATTGTCTCACAGAAAGGCTGGCGGCGTTAGCGGAGTTGGGGGGAGCTAGCGGAGTTAATAGCGCGGATCCATGAGGAGGAGCCGGGTGCGGGAGCCGGGCGGGTAATTTGCGAGTAGGGACTTATTCGGGGATTGGATCAGCGGCGCGTGCGGGGCTTGCGGTGAGAGTGCGATAGGCGAAGTAGAGTTTGGCGCGCCAGCGCAGGATCATGCCGAAGGCGAGCAGATAAAAGAGAGCGCCGGTTTGTTCGAGCGTGAGGAAGCGGTCAAAGAACCCGCGCGCCAGGTAGCGCACGATGGCCAGCACGATGATGACAGCAAAAAACGCACTTGACCGCTTCATCATGATGACGCCGTTCTGACGATGGAGGTCTGAGGTGAGCAGGAGCGGATAGGCGAGAACGATTGCTCCGATAAGGAAGGCTCCCAGGCCCCAGAGGAGCGGGACGCGGAAGGTGGGCACGATGAACATGCAGAATCCGGTGGCCATGCCGAGGGGCGGCATCACGATTTTCTTGAGCGTGACGGCGCTGCGGCCCTCGCGCACGCGCCAGGCGAGCACTCCGGCGAGGCCGATGAGCGAGACAACTGCGGTGATGAGGGGAGTGGAGTGCATGTGGTTTACCGGTCGATTCTCGTGCGCGGTCTTGCCGCGGAATTTGTTTCAGGCAGTGCGGCTCCAATTCGGCATTTAATGTGCGGAGTCGAGCGTAACTAAATTATAGGGTCGCGATGATGCGGGTGGTTTCACGAGGCTTGCGAGGGCGGCCACGGATCGCGGAGGAGAGACGATACGCCGAGATCGTCGCCGTAGCGCTCGACTTCAACGTCAGTCATGTGGACGAAATTCGGCAAGCCTTTGAAGGCGGGAACAGCGTCTGAGCCCATGATCTGCGGCGAGATGAATAGATGGAGCCGGTCGACGAGGCCGGCGGCGAGAAAGGCAGTGTTGAGACGCGTTCCGGTTTCGGCGAGGAGGGTGAGGACGCCTTCTTCGCCGAGTTTGTCGAGCACTTTTTCGAGCGGGACGCGGCCTGCATCCGCAGGAAGGACTTCGACGCGGACGCCGCGGTCGCGCAGTGCGGCGGCGCGGGCTTCGTCGTGCGAGACGGTGAAGATGACGACATCATTTTGCGCAGTAGAAACGAGCTTGCAATCGAGAGGCATACGAAGGGCGGAGTCGAGGACGATGCGCAGAAGCGGACGGCGGCGGCGAAGACCGCTGCGGTCGGTCATCCAGGGATCGTCGGCGAGAACGGTGTCGACGCCGACCATGGTGGCGTCTGCGGCCCAGCGCAAGTGCTGGACAGCGGCGCGGGCAACTTCGCTGGTAATCCAGTAAGGCGCGTGAGGGATCATCTGCGCGGGCGGCGGGGCGATGCGCGCGTCGAGTGTCATGGCGACTTTCATGAGCACGAAGGGGCGATGCTGCTGAATCCATCGTGCGAAGCCTTCGTTGAGGCGGCGGGCTTCGGCCTGGCACAGGCCGACGGCGACGTCGATGCCCGCGGCGCGCAGAGCTTCAAAGCCGCGGCCGGCGACGGCGGGGTTGGGATCGACGGTGGCCGCGACGACGCGGGCTACTCCTGATTTGATGAGCGCGTCGGTGCAGGGCGGTGTGCGTCCGGTGATGTTGCAAGGCTCGAGAGTCACGTAAGCTGTGCCACCGTGAACGCGGTCGCCTGCGTGCGTCGTGGCCTCGCGCAGGGCGACGATCTCAGCGTGGTCGAGGAGATCGTACTCGTGCCAGCCCTCGCCAACGACCTGGCCGGCGCGATCAAGAATTACGCATCCAACCGCGGGGTTGGGCGAGGTGACGCCGATGCCGCGGCGCGCGAGCTCAAGGGCGCGGCGCATCCAGTGGAGGTCGGATTCGGGAAGTTGGTCCAAGACGTTCATCTTATTCCAAAAGCGAATCGACAAATTCTGTGGGCGAGAACTCCAGCAGGTCGGACATTTTTTCGCCGACGCCGACGAAGCGGACAGGAAGCGACAGCTCGCGAGCGATGGCGACGGCGATGCCGCCCTTGGCCGTACCGTCTAACTTGGTGAGCACGATGCCGGTGACGCCGGCGGACTGGGTGAACTGGCGGGCCTGCTGAAGGCCATTTTGCCCGGTCGTGGCGTCCATAACGAGAAGAACTTCGTGGGGCGCGCCGGGAACCAAGCGCGCAGCAGTGCGGCGCATCTTGTCGAGCTCGTCCATGAGGCCGGTTTTGGTGTGCAGGCGGCCGGCAGTGTCGACGTAGAGCTCGTCAATAGAGCGGGATTTGGCGGCAGAGATTGCATCAAAGAGAACAGCAGCGGGGTCGCCGCCCGGCCGGGTCTTGATCATCTCGACGCCGGATCGCTGCGCCCAGACTTCAAGCTGCTCGATGGCAGCGGCGCGGAAAGTGTCGGCGGCGCAAAGCAGAACGGAACGGCCCTGCGCGCGGGACCATGCGGCGAGCTTGCCGCTCGAAGTGGTTTTGCCGGTGCCGTTGACGCCGACGAGAAAAGTGACCTTGGGCGGGTTGGCCAGCGGCGCCTGCGATGCGGCAGCCGCCTCTTGCGGGGCGGTAAGAATCGCGATCAGTTGCTCTTTCAAAAGGGCACGCAGTTCGGCGCCGCCTTCAATAGCTTGATGACGGGCGCGATCGCGGAGTGCATCAAGGATAGCGGTCGTGGTTGGCACGCCGAGGTCACTCGAGAGGAGAATCGATTCAAGATTGTCGAGAGCGGATTCGTCAACCGTGCGAGTGAGGGCGGCAAGATCGGAGATTTTTGCGGAGAAAGACTCGCGAGTGCGCGAGACTGCGTGGCGCATGCGGTCAAGGAAACCGAGTTTAGGTTCGTCGCCCGTGGAATCGTCTGCGGAGCTGTCCGGCTTCTTGGGTTCCTTGCCGCCAAATAGGGATCTAATCATCCACTCCAGTTTAATTGCGAGACGTGAATAAAGTTCAATCTGCTCAATCGTGGTCCCATTCAGGGAGGGGTTGCGGCAGTTCAGTGACTTTGAAGACACGTTTGGCGCGGAATTGGTCCGGATCGACGATGGGGTCCGATATTCTTGATGAAGAGCTGTAACTCATCGGAAGAAATGACTGAAACGCAGAAACATCCGTTGCAACGCGTGATCGAGAGCCGGATCGCCATCATCGATGGAGCGACGGGGACGACGATTCGCAACTATGGAATGAAGGAAGCGGATATTCGCGGGGAACGGTTCAGGGATGCGAAGAAGGACCTGCTGAACAACGGGGACCTGTTTACGCTGACGCGGCCGGAGCTGATTGGCGATATCCATCGGCGGTTTCTGGAGGCAGGGGCTGACATTCTGGAGACGAATACATTTGGCGCGACGACGATAGCGCAGAGTGAATTTTTTGTCGACGACCCGCGAGAGCGCGGGGGACGGAAGGATCCGGAGTTTTATCAGAAGATCATTGACGACAAGTTTCTCGGCGATCTGGCGTGGGAGATCAACGAGAAGTCAGCGCAGCATGGGCGGGAGTGGGCTGACCGCGTGGGCAACGATACGGGGCGGCAGCGATTTGTGGCGGGAGCGATGGGACCGTTGACGGTGTCGCTGTCGAATTCGCCGGACGCGGACGATCCAGGATTCCGCGTGGTGACGTTCGACCAGGTGAAGGCGGCATACAAACAGCAGGCGCGGGCGCTGATTGTCGGGCGGGTCGGATCTGCTGCTGGTAGAAACGATCTTCGACTCGTTGAATGCGAAGGCGGCGCTGGTGGCGATTCGCGAGGTGTTCGACGAGGACGGGCTGACGGCGAACGGCAGGGAACTGCCGGTGATGATTTCAGCGGCTGTGGGACGCGGCGGCGAGACGATGATCTCGGCGCAGACGATTGAGGCGTTCTGGAACGCGGTGCGGCATGTGAAGCCCTTCAGCGTGGGGTTGAACTGCTCGCTGGGACCGGACTTGATGGCGCCGTTTTTGCGCGAGCTTGCAGAGAAGGTCGATGTAGCGGTGTCGTGCTATCCGAATGCGGGTTTGCCGAATCCGCTGTCGGCGACGGGATTCGACCTGGGACCTGAGGATATGGCGCGGTACCTGAGCGGGTTTGCGCACGAGGGTCTGGTTAATCTCGCTGGCGGTTGCTGCGGCAACACACCTGAGCACATAGCGGCGATTGCGAGGGCGCTTGAGGGGATTGCGCCGCGCAAGCTGCCGGCCGCAGAGGCTGCGGAATCATGTAGCGTTGAGAGCGCGGCATGAGCGCGGGTTTGAAACTGCCTGTTGAAACAAAGCCACTGCGCTTGTCCGGATCGCAGCCGTTCACGCAACAGCCTGGAGTCTACATTCTGATTGGCGAGCGGACCAATGTGGCCGGATCGCCGAAGTTTGCCAAGCTGATCAAAGAGGGCAAGTACGAAGAGGCTGTGAGCGTTGCGCGGCAGCAGGTGGAGAACGGCGCAAACGTCTTAGACATCTGCATGGACGAGGGGATGATCGATGGCGTGGCAGCGATGACACGCTATTTGCAGTTGCTGGCGAGCGAGCCGGAAGTGGCGAAGGTTCCGTTTATGGTCGACTCCTCGAAGTGGGAGGTGATTGAGGCCGGGCTGAAGTGCCTGCAGGGGAAGGGCATTGTGAATTCGATCTCGCTGAAGGAGGGCGAAGAGAAATTTCGCGAGCGCGCGGCGGCGATCAGGAAATATGGCGCGGCGGCTGTGGTGATGGCCTTTGACGAGCAGGGGCAGGCGGCGGGATTCGAGGACAAGACGCGAATCTGCGAGCGGGCTTACCGGATTTTGACGCGCGATCTGTGCTTTCCGCCTGAAGACATTATTTTCGATCCGAACATCCTGACCGTGGCGACGGGAATGGAAGAACACAACAACTACGCCATGGATTTCATCAACGCGACGCGGTGGATTAAGCAGAATCTTCCGCACGCCAAGGTGAGCGGCGGCGTGTCGAATGTGTCGTTCAGTTTTCGCGGCAACAACAAGGTGCGCGAGGCCATGCATGCGGCGTTTCTGTATCACGCGATCGGCGCGGGCATGGATATGGGGATTGTGAACGCAGGCATGCTGGAGGTGTATGAAGAGATCCAGCCGGAGCTGAAGGAACTGGTCGAAGACGTGCTGCTGAACCGGCGGCCGGATGCGACGGAGCGGCTCGTTGAGTTTGGCGAGAGGCTGAAGGCGGCCGGAACGGCGAACGCGGGCGCGGACGGAGACGAAAAGAAAGTCGAAGAGTGGCGCAACGGGACGGTGGAGGAGCGGCTGAGCCATTCGCTGGTGAAGGGGATCGACGCGTTCATTGACGCGGATGCGGAAGAGGCGCGCGTGAAGCTGGGGCGGCCCCTAGCGGTGATTGAGGGCCCGCTGATGGACGGAATGGGTGTGGTCGGAGATTTGTTCGGCGCGGGAAAGATGTTTCTTCCGCAGGTCGTTAAATCAGCGCGTGTAATGAAGAAGGCGGTTGCTTATTTGACGCCGTTTATGGAGGCGGAAAAGGCGGAGATGGCCGCGGCGGGCTTGACGGTCAAGGTGCAGGGAAAGATTGTGCTGGCAACCGTGAAGGGAGACGTTCACGACATTGGGAAAAACATTGTGGGCGTGGTGCTGGCCTGCAACAACTACGAAGTGATCGACATGGGCGTGATGGTTCCCGCGGAAAAGATTCTGGAGCGAGCACGCGAGGTGAGGGCGGACATTGTCGGGCTGAGCGGATTGATTACGCCGTCGCTCGACGAGATGGTGCATGTGGCCAAGGAGATGGAACGGCAGGGAATGAAGTTGCCGTTGCTGATTGGCGGCGCGACGACGAGCCGCGCGCATACGGCGGTAAAAATTGCTCCGCACTACAGCGAGCCGGTGGTACACGTGCTCGATGCGAGCCGGGCTGTGCCGGTGACGACGAGCCTGCTGAGCGAAGAGGGCAAGCCGGAGTTTGTGGCAAAGCACAGGGCGGAATACGACGCGCTGCGCAAGACGCACGCAGCACCGCGGCGAGCGGTGGTTGCGCTTGAGGCGGCGCGGGCCAGGCGGACGCCGATCGAGTGGCGTGCGGAGGATTTGGCCAAGCCAGCCTTCACAGGCTTTCGCGTTTTGGATGAGTTTCCGCTTGAGAAGCTACGGGAGTTCATCGATTGGAGCCCGTTCTTTCATACATGGGAGCTAAAGGGCGTTTATCCGCGGATTCTCGAGGATGAGAGGCAGGGCGAGCAGGCGCGGCAGATTCTTGCAGAAGGGAATGCCCTGCTGGACCGGATCGTGAAAGAGAAGCTGCTGAGAGCGCGCGCTGTGTACGGGTTTTTTGCAGCGAATGCGACCGGCGACGATTTGGAGCTGTATGCGGATGAGAGCCGAGAGAAGGTGCTGACACAGATCCATTTTCTGCGGCAGCAATCGGATCGCGAAGGAAATGAGCCATGCCGATGCCTGGCGGATTTTGTTGCGCCCAAGGAGACGGGGCTGGCGGATACGATTGGTGCTTTCGCGGTGACGAGCGGGTTTGGATTGAAGGAATTGTGCGACCAGTTCAGAGCGGCACACGACGACTACAACGCGATTATGGCGGAGGCGATTGCCGACCGGCTGGCCGAGGCATTTGCCGAGTGCCTGCATAAGCGCGTGCGCGATGAGTGGGGATACGGGCGCGATGAGAAGCTAAGCAGCGATGAGCTGATCCACGAGAAATATCGCGGAATCCGGCCTGCGCCTGGGTATCCGGCGTGCCCCGATCACACGGAGAAAGGCACGCTGTGGGGGCTGCTTGATGTGAAGAAGAACGCGGGCATCGAGCTGACCGAATCGTTTGCGATGTGGCCTGGGTCGAGTGTGAGCGGGTTCTACATGGCGCATCCGGCGAGCCGGTATTTCAGTTTGGGAAAAATCGATCGCGACCAGGTGGAAGACTACGCGCGCCGCAAGGGGATGAGCGTGGCCGAAGTGGAACGCTGGCTGGGGCCGAATTTGAATTACGAGACAGGATCATAAGGATTTACCTTTACCGTCCGGAAGAGGGCTGTCCGGAAATTGCGCCAAAGGTAAAGGCGCGCCGATCGTGAGGCAACTTCTCTGCGATTGTGAGCCGAATTAGACGATTCAAATTTCCATTCGGCCCTACCCATTCCAAACATTTTTGAAAACCTGCGAAACTTTTGAGTCCTGCGAGGGTTCGTGAGTGTAATTGGGGATTTTCCGTCAATTACCGCTTGCGGGAGTGTATCTCGCGAGAGGCGCGGGGATTTTTTGCCTTGGAGGGCAGTGTATGAAGCGTGTCATGTTTGTTGTGTTCTCACTCTTGCTGACGCCATCGCTGTTTGCGGACGCCGGTGCAAAGCTCATCCCGGCAGGCGCGCTTGTGTCGTGCACGACCGGCGACGGGAGGATCTCATCGAAGACCACTGCGGTTGGCGATCCGGTGCTATGCAAGGTGCAGTTCCGTCGCGGCGACTTCATGCTGCCCTACGGGAGCTACCTGGGTGGCCAGTTTGCCGACTACAAAGATCCGGGCCACTTTGTGGGCAAGGGCTGGATGGAGCTGGACTTTGACCGGCTGTACGTGGGCGATCAGGTGCTTCCCATTAGCGCGAAGATTGCGGATGTGCCGGGCTACAAGATCGATTCGCAGGGACACATTCTCGGCAAGGGGCACGCGGTGCGCGACACGGTCTTGTGGATGATTCCGGTGTTGTGGCCGATTGATTTGATCAATCTGCCGCGGCGCGGACCAAGGCCGACCCTGAAAGCGGAGACGACGCTGACGCTGCGCGTAATGGATGACATTGAGGTTCCGGTGGTGCCGGAGCCGCAGCGCGATCCGTATGGACTGTACCAGCGCGGGCCGCAGTCTTATGCGCCACAGCCACCGCCACCGACGCAGGCACCAGATGAAGGACCGCAGCAGTCCTATATACCCGAGCAGCCCGCACCGGACCCGCAGCCCGCCGCCCCGGCAATGACTTATGCGCCGCCGGTGTACGCTGCACCAGCACCCTACTACGCGCCACCCGTGGCATACGCGGCGCCTTATCCGAGCGTCATGCCTTACGTTGGAGTTTCGATCGGACCGCGGGTGGGCGTGTACGGATATGGAGCGTACGGCTACCGCTACGGATACAGATCTGGGCCGTATGTTGGAGGGCTTGCGGCGCGCGGGTATGGATATGCGCCGCGGGCTTATGCGCCGGCTGCGCGATCGTACGGATATGGATATGCTGGGCGCGGATATTCGGGCGGAGGATTCGCGGCGCGTGGCGGATTTGCAGTGAGAGGCGGAAGAGGACGGTAAGAGATTTGGGCGCGGGATGCGTGCGGGGATGCTTCAAGCCGCGATACTCATGCCCTCTTTCTCCGGCTGACACAAAGGCGAGCCGGCCAAACGGGCTTGATAGAGACGTCGTCTGAGTGGAGCCCGGCCGCCGCGCATATTTGGCGCCAGTCATCGGGAATGAAGGACCGCGCGATCGAGACTGGGCCATCATGCTGAACGAAATGGTGAAGGCCAGCGAGCTTCGAGAATATCCGCAGGAGATGGTAGGGAATCGCGGCGCGGGAGAGATCGTTGATGAACCAGCCTAATTCGCTGTTCACTTCCATCCATTGCAGAAAACGAATCAGGTCGGGCTCGGCGAGATGGTGTGTGAAGAGAGAACTGACGATGAGGTGAACCGGCTTGTCGGGCTGCCATCGAAAGATGTCGCTTGCGACCCAGCGGATGTTGCTCGTTGATGGAGTGGCCTCGGCAGCGATGGCGATGGCATCGAGGTTGAGATCGAGGCCCGTGAGTTCGACGGCGATTGCATTTGTGCGAGCCCAGCGCTCAATGCGGCGCAGGCTGTCGCCGTATCCGCAGGCGACGTCGAGGATGTGAAGTGGTCGGTCGGAACTGGAGGGCGCGATTGCGCCGAGCCAATCGAGGAGCGGGCGGTAGGCGAGAAACCAACGATTGAGACGGGCGAGATCGCGGAGACAGGCGCGGAGCTCGTCGCGGGAGCAGGGCTCGTCCATGAGTTCAGTGAGCTGGGCGCGATGGCCGAAATCGAGCACGTCAGACGGCATGGAACATCATGGTTTCGGCGGTGACTCCCGGCCCAAAGGACATGGCGCAGCCGAGCTGGCCTGAGCGGGCGCGCCGCATCAGCCGTTGCAAGACGAACATGACGGACGCCGAAGACATATTGCCGTAGTTGAGCAGGATGTTGCGCGAGTCGGCGAGAGCTTCGGCCGGAAGAGCGAGCCCTTGCTCTGTCGCGTCAAGGATGGTGCGGCCGCCGGGATGAATGGCCCAGAGGTCGATCGCGGAGATTTCGCGGCCCTGCGTGATCCGGGTGCCGGCTTCGGCGAGCCCATTGCGCAACTGGCCGGGCACCTGGCCAGAAAGATGCATGTCGAAACCCTGCTCGCCGACGCGCCAGGTGATGAGTTGACTGGTACCAGCGAGATTGACGGCGAGAAAGCTGTCGATTGCAAAGCCCGATGGCTCCCCGGTAACGAGATAGGCGGCGCAGCCATCAGCAAAAACTGTGAAGGCGAGCAGCTGCTCCAATTCCTGAGTCTCCTGCATGTGCAGGGAGCAGAGTTCGAGCGAGAGAAGCAGGACTTTCGCGTCCGGTTCTGAGCGAACGATGTGCCGGGCTGCCTTGAGCGCATTGATGGCTGCGTAGCACCCCATAAATCCAATAAATGTCCGCTCGACGGCGGGATTGAGTTGGGCAAGCTCGATGACTTCGTAGTCCAGGCCGGGTGCGTAGAGTCCTGTGCAGGAGGTGACGATGACGTGTGTGATCTCCTTGCGCTCCAAATCAGTAAGCGCGAGTTTCAAGAGGGCGCAACGCGCGAGTTGCGGGGCAAATTGCCGGAAGGCCTCCATACGTCGAGCTGTGGAGGGAAAGTGACCACGCACAAACACTGCGTCCGCATCCTGCACTTTGCCGTCACCAGTGACGATGGGCTTGATGAAGGAGTAACGGTGGTCAATGGCGGCGAGGCGGACCATGCGGCGATAGAGATTGCGTGGCGTGCCTTCGGGCAGCAGGCTCTCAGCGAAGGGGATGAAAGCACTGTGCATGTCATATGGCGGGACCGCGGTGGCGATGCGATTGAGATAGGCAGTCGTCATTGCATGGCCTCCGGCCGCCGTTTCGTTCATTCCCTTTGGACAGCATATCGCGACGAGAGGCGCAGGGTTGCAACCGCCGTGTCATCGAATTGCAATCATTGGACTCTGAAAATGAGGATTCGGGAGAGTGCCAATTTGGTTTCAGGAAACAGGCGAGGGAGGAGCGGCGGTTGAATCGCGAACGACGAGACTTGTTGAGACCAGGAACTCGCGCTGCAACCTGGGGTCGTCAGCGCCGTCGATCTGGGCGTGGAGGGCGTTGAAGGCAGCGCGGGCCAGGTCGGTACGCGATAGGCGAATGGTGGTGAGCGGAGGAAGCGTGTACTCAGCGAATGCGATGTCGTCAAGGCCAATCACGGAGAGATCCTGAGGTATGCGGAGGCCTTCAGTGTAGGCCGCGCGGAGGACGCCGATGGCCGTCATGTCATTGGAGCAGACGATGGCGGTGGGACGAGTGGCGAGCTTGCTCAACTGTTCAAAGCCGGAGACGCCGCCCTTGAGCGTGTGATCGCATTCGATGACCCACTTTTTTTGAAGCTGCAGACCGGCGGCCTGCATGGCGGCGCGGAAGTCGTTCTCCCGAGTGATCGCGGAGTGAAGGCTGTATGGGCCCGCAAGGAAGGCAATGGCGCGGTGGCCGAGCGAAGCAAGGTGACGTACGGCCTGATTCATCCCGGTGGTGTAATCGAGGAGAATGGTGCTGGCTTTGGGGTCGTCGAGTCTAAATTCGGTTAAGACGATAGGCACGCCGCGGTGCGTGAGTTGATCGAGGACCGGCTCTTCTTCACCGAAAGTCATGACGGCCACGCCGTCTACTTTGCGCTCGACCATGCGGCGCGCACAAGCGGCCAGCACTGCTGGGTCGCTGTTTGTGGAACTGACGAGAATCTCGTATCCGCGAGCGACGGCGATTTCTTCGAAGCTCTGGATCAGCTCAGGAAAAAAAGGATTGGAAATGTTCTCGACGATGATGCCGAGAAGGCGGCTGCGCCCTGAGACGAGAGTGCGCGCGTGCGTGTTGGGCAGATAGTTGAGCTGCTTGATCGCCTGCCAGACGCGTTTGCTGAGACGCTCGCTGACCAGCGGAGAGCCATTCATGGTTCTCGATACGGTGGCAATGGAGACTTTGGCAGCGGCCGCAACAGTGCGAATGTCTGGAAGTTTGCCGGGGGGCTTGCGCTTTGGTTTTCGAGGCACGAACCAATCCTAATGCAGAGGGACGAAGCGCAGAGAGGAAAATAATTCGATTTTCCACCAAGAATTTTGTGTGGGGATTGGCAGTGGTGTTAAGAGCCTTCGGAGATAAGGAGGCGCAGGTCGCGCAAGTTGTGGCCGGTAGGACCGGTGGCGATGGAATCGCCTATGGAGGTGAACAACGGACAGGCATTGAATTCAGCAAGAGACTGCTCGGGATTGAAGCCAAAGGCCCGGGCGCGGGCGATTGTGGTGGGATCGGCGATGGCGCCAGCGGATCGCGTGTTTCCGTCGATGCCATCGGAGCCGGCACTGAGAACGGCCAGACGCTCGCCGGGATGATTGGCGAGATCGAGAGCGCAGGCCAGTGCAAATTGTTGATTGCGGCCGCCGGCGCCTGGCGTACGCGTAAGTGTGACGGTGACTTCGCCGACAGAGATCAGGCAGAAGCGGCTGTGCTGGGCGCGGAAAGTGTGGAAGCGCTCGAGCAGATAGCGCGCCGCATCGGCGTAGTCCCAATCGTCGCAACTGTTGTCAACGACGACTTCGTATCCGGCTTTTCGCGCAAGGGCGCGAGCGTTTTCGACGAGGTCATGGCTGGAAAGCAGGATTTCGAAGACGGAATCGCGGAAGGCCGGATCTTCGCCGCTCATGCTGGCAGCCGAAGTGATGCGGCGAGGCCGCGTGGGATCAGTCCACGGGAGCTTGGGTAGAAAGCGACTGACGCCAGCTTTTGTCGCCGGGGGATTCGGGCAGATCTTCACGCTCAAAGAAAATGCGGATGGAGTTGGGAAGTTTGGCGGCAAGATCGTATTTTGCGAGTAGTTCGCGGACATCGGCCACCGTGGAGTGGTCCGGCGTGGTGGGACCGGAAGAGAGCGCATCTAGCGAGCGCAGCGGCACGTCGGGAAGGAGCAGGCTGACTTTGAGCGCTTCAGGCGCGGCCATGGAGAGACGTCCGCCCTTGACGGCGGAAAAATGCTTGCGGAGGGTGTTGATTTCGCTGATTGGCGCGCCCGAAGCAAGAAGCAATTGGTGAAATGCGACGGTCTCTTCGAGGGTGATCTGCGGGTCGAGGGGCAAATCGAAGATGGCGGAGCCACCGCCGGAGATGAGGAAAAAGATAAGCGTGTCTTTCCGGGCTTTGCGCAGAAGGGCCAGCACGGCGCGGGCGGCGGCGAAGGAGTCTTCATTGGGCAGGGGATGACCGCCTTCAAAGTAGCGAAAGCGCCAATTGCGATCCGCGGGAGGCTGGTTGGTGCAACAGATGCCGCGCAGCCCTTTGCGGCGCTTCATGCGATCGAGCAGGACCTGAAGCATGGGGCCGGCTGCTTTGCCGATAGCAACGACAAAGATTCGCTTGTAGGCGGAGAGATCGATGACCGCGGGACCGCTGCCATCCGGCATGAGCCGTTGAAGCTTGTTGCCCTCGAAACGCAAACGGTGGTCGAATGCGGAAGGGATGTCGCAAGCCTTGAGAGCGCCGGTAAAGATCCCCGTTGCCGCTGCGTGCATTGCCTCAAGTGTGGCGTCACTGACCTGGGTCATTCAAGCAGCTCCTTCGCGAGGAAAGCGGTGTATATAAGATACGTTTCAGCCTGCGAGAGCGGGGCGGCGGAAATCGATTCAAAAGTAATTCTACGCTCTGTCGGCGCGTGCGCTGAGCGGCCGCCGATAAGCAAAGGACATTGTTGCCGCTGATCGCGCTCAAGGCCGGCCTAGAGGATTGTGACGGGAGATCGCGCAGGGCTCTGGGGTATTCTGGCAGCATTATGAACGATTCTTCTAAATTGCTTCCTTTTGACCCGATTGGGCTGACGCGCCAGTTATGCGAGATCGAATCGACGACTTACCACGAGGGTGCGGTAGGCGATTTTCTTGGGGATTTTCTTGCCGGCCGCGGGTGGGATGTGGAGAAGACTCCAGTGGCGCAGCCGGTAGAGAGCGCAACGGCAGGGCCGCGCTGGAATGTGTATGGGGGACCGGCAGGCGAGACGCCCGATCTGGTTTTTTCGACGCACATGGACACCGTGCCGCCGTATATTCCGTTCAGCGAAGACGCTGAATTTATGCACGGGCGTGGAGTTTCGGACGCGAAGGGAATTATTGCCGCGCAAGTTGCCGCGGCGGAAGTGCTGCGCGCGGCGGGCTTTCGCATTGGATTGCTGTTTGTATCCGGCGAAGAGCGCGATTCGGCCGGGGCGAAGGCGGCGAACCTGAAACCGAAAGGAAGCCGATTTCTAATTAACGGTGAGCCGACGGATAATCGCGTGGCGCTGGCTTCAAAAGGAGCGCTGCGCGTGGTATTTCGCGCAACAGGGAAGATGGCGCACTCGGCGTATCCGGAGCTGGGCGAGAGCGCGGTGCACAAGCTGGTGCAGGTGCTGGCGAAGCTGCTGAAGCTGGAGCTGCCCGTAACAGAAGACATTGGCCCAAGCACGCTGAACATCGGGCAGATTCATGGCGGGCACGCGCCGAATGTAATCGCGGATAAGGCTGAAGCGCAGGTGCTGGTGCGGCTTGTTGGCGACTCGGCTCCGGTAAAGGCCGCGATGATCGAGGCGGCGAAGGGACTGGCGGACGTGGACTTCACGCTGGAGATTCCGTTCGTGCGATTGCGCGCGCCGGAGGGTTTGCCGACGATGGTGGCGAAGTTTACGACGGACATTCCGCAATTGAGCAACTGGGGCGAGCCGCTGCTGCTGGGGCCCGGCACTATTCACGTTGCACATACGCCTTTCGAGAAGCTGGCGAAAAAGGAGCTGCTGGAGGCGGTTGAAGTGTACGTCAAGGTGGCGAAGCGGCTGCTGGCGTAGCCTTCGGCGAGTTTTGGCTTGTGGTCAAGGCCGGGCGCTGGCGGTCGCGGCCGGGGGAGTGCGGAGGGCGAAGTCCGCGTCTGCGGAGCTGCGATTCATTACGGGGTGCTGATGCATGCCCTGCGACGAGACGCTTTGCGAAACCTGTTGCGCGACCGAGCTATACACCTGGCTCAAGGGCGTTTGGCCTTTGCCGCTTTTGAGAGCCTGAAGCAGGAAATACGTAAAGTAGCCGTGTTTGAGCTGGTTGCTTTCGAGCGACTCCTCGTTGACTTCGCTGGCGGCCATGACGATGCGACCCGTTCCGTCGGACATGTGCGAAAGCATGGCGCCAGAGGGCGCGGTGTTGGCGAGCGCGTCGGAAGGTTGCGCGCCGGCTGCGCCGCCGCTGTAACACGTGTCGAGAAAGACCGCGGTGCGCAGGGCCTTCATACGCGAGGAGACGGCATCGGCAAGCTCAACCATGGGATATGCCGTGGCGTAGAGCGCGTCCTCATCGAGAGTGCCGCCGTTGTACACCTCAGTGTCATAGGTGATGAGGTAGTTCGCGCCGCCAGCGGTGTCGGTCGTGCGCGGCGTGCCGTGCGTGGCCACATAAATCACGACGAGATCGTTGGGCTGGGCATGGCGCGCAATCCAATTGAGCTCCTCCTTGATGTTCTTGGTGGTGGCCTGCTCGTCGGTGAGGACGTGGACGTTGTCGGCAGGAAAACCACCGATTGTTGGATCTTTGAGTGCAGTAGCAAAAGCGGTTGCGTCAGAGTCGGTGTAGTTGAGCTGCGGAATCTTTGTGTCAGTAAAATGGCCGATGCCCACGACGAGAGCCCACTTCTGCTGCACGGGCCCGGGCTTTACGGGCGGGGCGACCGGAACAGGAGTCTCAACGCCCTCGGCCTCGATACCGCGCGAGGCGGGCGTCGCAAGGACGAGAGGATTCAGGCCCTGATCGAGTGCTTCGGAGCTGTTGAAGCGAGCCTTATCCATTGCGTAGTTGGCGAGAGCATCGTGGCCAAGGCGCTTCTCAACGAGACTGCGGTAGTACCACGCGTCGCCAAGCTCAGGACACTCCGCGACGGCAGACTTGAGCAGTTGCAGCGCATTTCAAATGCATCGTTTCCACTTTGCGGAGTGATTTGCTCCAACGCCTGGACAATCAGATCCTGGCCTGCGCCACAGCGAATTCCCTGGGCGCGCGAACTGGGCGCTGCGATCAGCGTTGCGAACAGCAACGGCAGACAAACTAAGAATGTAGCGCCTGCAGAGAATTCATCTTTGTGCCACATGCCCGGAGCCCGCTGCCGGCTTCTTCGCGGATCGCGCCTTCATTGCGTCGAGGACATGAGCGCTGACGCCGCTACTGACGAGAGATTGCTGACCGGCGGGGCTGAGATCGAAGTCGATTGCGCTCGCGCCGTTAATGGCCTGGATGATGGTTGCCTCTTCCATGCCGGATTTCACCATGGTGATGATCTGAGTATTGTTCAAGCCCTTGTGCACGGCAGTGGCCGGCTTCTTCGCGGCCTGGGTCTTCATCTCAGCCAGGATGCGCGGGCTCACGCCGCCCGCAGTGAGAGCTCTCTGGCCGGCTGGAGTGAGATCGAAGTTGACTGCGGAAGCGCCGCGAATGGCTTGAAGGACCGCGGATTCGTCAATGCCCGATTTGAGCATCGTAATGACCTGAGCGTTGGTCAAGCCCTGAGCCTTAGAGTTCGCGGCGTCTTCGGTTTTCGCAGCGGCCCGTTGTTTTTCCATATCGAGTTCTTTGTAATGTGCGATGGCGGTCTCGATGCGCTTCTGCGGCTCGACGAAATATTTCTCGTCGGGCTTGGCGTCGATGGCTTTGCCGTAGTTGATCGCGGCCTGGTCGAGATACTTCATCGCCGCCTTTTGATCTTCAGCCTGATAGGCGAGAGCCTCATAGGCGACGCCGATGTCATAGAGCCTGTAGGCATCGTCTTCTGGTTTGGGGAATGGCGGCGCGGTTTCGTATGTTTCGAGAGCGCGCTCCCAGAGTCCCGTCATGGCGTCCTTGTCGCCTTCTTCGAGTGGGCCATCTTTGCGCGCCAAAAGGACGTCGACGTTTTCATCCGTGTCGACGACATGTTCGGCAACCTGCTGTACCGCATCGATGATCAGGCGCGAGCGCAGCTCCGCCGGCGTAGGAGGGCCGTCTTCGCTTTTCGCTCCACCCTTTACGTGCGAGAAAGTCCCGCCCACCTGGCCGAACACGCCATGAGCGGTGGAGTTTCCCGCGCTGTCGAACTCTCGATCGTAAGTCGAATCGATATTGTCGGAGATCAGAACACGACCGGTCGCGTCCTTGGCTTGAAAGGAGACGTCGAGTTTTCCCGTGATGCGCTGGGTGGCGCCGATCTTCGATGCGGTCTTCGAGAGCTGCGAGAGCGGGGAGTTGGAAGCTCCGACCGCCTGTCCCGAGCCCAATTTGTTGGTGTAGGTGGGATCAGGGTGTGAGTATTCGGTGATCTGGCAGATGATCTGGGTCGAGGGATTGTCGTCGTCGCGAAGATTCGGATCGTCTTTGAGCAGCTCGGTTTCGAGCAGCGCCTGGAAGTCGTAGGGAAGGGCGCCGTCTTCGTCGGCTGACGTGACGATGACCTTAATGGTCTCTCCGGGCATATGAATCACCGCGGGAAGCTTGCGCTGGAGAGTGACTTTCTCCTTGTTGGCGCCAAAACCCTGCGCGCCTGCTGGCGCGACTGCGATCAGCCCGCAGCTCATTGAAAATAGCAGAACGATTTTTGCCGAACGGCTCATCTTTCCCCCCGTCGATTTACCGTTTGTTGACTTGCTATTTGTTGACGCCGTGGCGACGTCCTGCGGCGTTGTAAAGCCAAATTTCGGACGTCCACCGGCAGCACATAGCATACCGTTTACCCGGCGATTTCGTCATTACACTACTTACTCTTGCTCTTGCTTTCAGAACTGCTCTTCTTGGAGCTCGAGGATGAGCAGGACGATGAACCTTCAGAACTTGAAGGCCTGCTCAAGGTTGTTTCCGATGGCTGCACACTAATGTGCATCGAGGCATAGGTGATGCCAGGAACCGCACCCTCCGCGCGCTGCGCAAGCGGAAGATTGGGGTCGGCATCCTTGGCGACCAGGTAACCCTGAGTCAAATCGAGATTTGGCAAAGCCTTGGCCAACTCGTCAACGTGTCTTTGCGGAACCATCAGGTAGTCGCCGGATTTGAGACCGATGTAGGCTGGATCGCGATCGGGATCGTCGATCGCCTGTTGCGTAGCCACGGCATGGGTCAGGTTGCCGGCCATAACGAAGCGCGTGCGGTCTTCCCAGTAGCTCAGCGCCTCAGTAAAGGTGCTCAGGGCGGGAACGCTGATGGCCGGAAGGCTGACGATGGGAGCCGCGATTTTGGCGCCCTGAATCATAATATTGAGAACCTTGAGGAACATGGATTGCGCCGCGGCCCTGGAGATATTCACGGCCAGTTTGCCGGTTCCCTCTGTGAGCAAAATTTTGCTCGTGCCCGCCATGGCCTGGGGCGAGCGAAAGCCAAGTGCGTCAAGCGAGACCTTGCCCGCATTGTTGGGAGAAACGGACGCAATGGCCGACCAGGCAAGCGGTGTGAGGATATTCACGAAAGGATGAACCTGCGTGGTGTCGACGCGCAGCTGCGAGGCCTTGATATTGTTCTCGCCGGCTCCGGGGCGGAACTGAGCAAGGGCGATGCTGACAGCAACGTCGCCATCGTGGTCGAGCAACTCTTCTCTCTTAATGTCGGAGGCGTAGCGAAGGCGCTTGTTGTCGGAGTCGTAGTGCAGGTACTGGGTTTGTGCCTCGGGATCGGGAAGCTGATCCGAGGGCCCGCGCGTTGCGCTTTTATTTCCGAAGGCCTGGCTATTGGGGTTCACGGAGTCGAAGAACCCATTCCAGAAATTGTAGGAGTCGTGCGGCAAGTCCTCCGCCGGACCGGCCGCTGCCGCCGCTGATTGTGCATCGGCGAATTGCGGGGCCAAGGCAGCAATCATAGCGAGCGCGGAAGCGTCGGCCATAAATAGGCGTCGGGAAACTGTCATCTGTGGTCCTCCAGGTCTTGCATGTCTTGCCGGAGTGAAGCATCGAGCCGCCGGCTACTCAATTGATGGATCCGATTCACAAAGCCGAGTGATGACGCACAAAGCCTACTTGGTCGCAGTTGTGGGAGCACTATGGACGGTCGTAAGCCCAATGCCCCAATTGGTGGGGACCTCGCCGGAAAATCCGCGGGTACCTCCGCTGGTTTGATTAAAGAGTTTTTCCAATGGAGACGAGGCGCCGCGCGAACCGCGCGTTGCGACGCCTTCAAAGTTGAGCACGTAAGGGTCGGCGAGCGGCTGCTCGGTGCTCAGCATGATCAGCGTGTCCACGCCGTACGGCGGGCCGATGCGCAGGACGGGCGCGCCGGGCAGAATGAACTGGCGGCCGTTTTCGGCATCGTTGGGAAACTGATTCTCGGCGTAGTCGCGCGGATAGAGAACGGTGCCTTGACCGTGGCAATCGATGTCGAGCACATAAACCCAACGATGATCGATGATGCGGTCGTCAGATGCGAGGGCCATCTTGAGCTGATCGCCCTGGTGCGTGGTCTGATTGGCGGGAAGCGGCGCAGTCGCGTTCGAGGGCAAGAGGGCGAGCGTGTAGAACTCGTCGGTAGAAGCATCGGCGGGACTGTTGGCCAAGTCAAGCCAGCCATGCACTTTGGCGAGAAGCGATGAGTAGTGGTTCAGCTTGGCGCCGGCAGCATCGATCGAGAGAGTCCCGCCAAGCGGCACCCAATCCGTGCGGACCGGATATTGCGAGGTGGCGGAGCAGCCGGGACTGTGCGGCGGCGCGTTGGACGGCGGCGGTCCGGCCGCCAGTTCACTCTTGTGATACCAAGCGTAGGCGGGCCCACCGGATGTGAGGACGCCGGTGAGCGCGTAGTGCGCGACGGACATACTGCTTGCTGCCTGTACGGCGCTATCGCTGCTGCCGGGCTTAAGAGCGGCGGCCAGCTGCTGTGACGGTGGAAGATTGACCCAGAGCTTGGCGCCGGCGGCCAGGTTCTTTTTGATGGCGTCGGCGGTGAGCGGCGCGCCGAGGTTGACTGTGGTGGCCACGCCGGCCTGTTGCAGCGTCCAGTTCGTGCCGTCCCAACTGAGCACATGAGACCACTGCTGCTCGGCGGGATCGGAAACTAAAGTGGCTCCCGAGGCCTGCACCTGCGCGGCAGCAGCGTCGATTTGATTTTGAGAAAGGTTTGAAGGCCAGAGCCAGACCAGCAGCGGCGGATTATCGGCTGGAATCCATTTGCTCAGCTCGAAGAGATCGCCGGGAGCAACCTGTGCGCCTGCCGGACTGACGATCTGGGCAGAGGAGCGTGCCAGGCCATCCATGCTGGTGATGCGAAGCTGAACGGTTTGTCCCGCGCTGTTGGGAGTGGTGGCGGTGAATTCGCTGCCGACTCCAAGACCGGAGGCGCGGCCGATGTCGAGCGAGACAGAGCCATCATCGTTGGTGCCGAGTGCGGCAGCGCGCACTTTGTCAGATTTCGCGGCGACGCCACCAAAGAGTGGTTGTTCGCGGCGCGAGGCCATCGCGTCGAGCTCAGGTTCCTGGTCGGGCACGTTGCCGCCCTCAAGGACGGCCTTTACGCGCTCATAAACGATGGAGGACGGCGTGTCGGCGGGCAATGCCTGCAACGCCTGGAGCAGCGCGGCGGTGAACGCACCGTGCGGCTCGGTTCCGGCCGGCATTTCCTTTGCCGTCTGATCCTGTTGCGCGGCGGAAAAGACCAGCGCGGGATTGTCGGTGCGCTGGGTTGGACCGGGGCGCGGCTGGCCATTGGGCAGGGTATCCGGAGCTTCATTGATGTCGCGCGGATCAAACGCGAGAGCGCGTTCGCGGTAAACCGGGCCGATTCCACGGCTAATGCCGCCGGAGTGGCAACTATCGAAGATGACGGTAAGGTGAACACCCTTGTCGAGGGCAGCGTTGAAGATACGCGTCATCTCGCGGTCGCGGACGTCGTACCCACCCTTGTAGGCGTCAGAGGGAACCATTGTGCTGTCAGCGTGTACATACTGACCGTTGACCAACACGGTAAGCTTGTTTCCCTTACTATTGACGCGCAAGGAGCCGTGGCTGGCGTCGTAAAAGACCACGGTGTCTCCCTTTTGCGGAACATCCACGAGATACTTCTGCATGGCGGCAAGAATGCCGTCGTGCGTGGTCTGATCGGCGGGAAGGAGGACAACTCCCGGGCTGGGATGTGGCGGCGCAGGATTGGTGAGCAAAACGACGTTGGTGGAGGGAAAGCCAAATTTGGGACTGGTGAGCAGATCGGCCATCGCTTGCGCGTCGTTGACAGAGCCGTCAAGATTCTCGAAGGTTCCCAGTTCGCAGCGGCCATAGATGCAGCCGGCCGGATGATCGGCGGTGGTTCCCGCGGGCTGATAAGTATTGATGCCGATCAGCAAAGCGCGCTGCGTTTGAGCAACAGCCAGCGATCCCGCGAGCATGCAGGCCAAGGCGGAGAATCCGGCGAGATACGCTTTCATACAAGCTCCCATTGCGAACAGCTAACCGGGCGTGTTTCCGTCGTTTCCATGTACCCTTCGTGGACTCAATGCCGAGACTTGGAAGTTCAACAGAGAAGGACCATAGAGAAGGACCGGGCGGAGCAAGAAATCGCGGCCCTTCACGCCGGATGAAGCGCTGCCATTTTCAGGAAGCTACTCGTCCAGCGCCGCAAGAAAAAATATGCGTCGAGACTTGTTCCCCTGCGTTTATCGACGTAAACCGAGGCGCAAGGGTTTCAATGGAAATCGGCGTTCCCGGGGGAGGCGAGTCTAATCAAATCTGTTCCGCGAATGTTCTCGCTGGCGAGAACAGCAAAAGTATAGCTCTCCGAGGTATCAAAGCAATCAAAAATGTGCGTTACAGGCCTGATCCAAGCGATGAGTTCTTACGCCGAAGTCATGCGTCCTTCCTCTTGTAATCGCCGCGGCTCAGATGTTTCTCCAGCCACAAATAAAGACAGATAAACAGGTATCGGCTGCCCATCTCCTGGATCTTCAGCTTGGCCACACCTGTCCTGCGGTTGCGCCAGGTGATCGGGATCGCGGTCCAGGAGTAACCGCGAATCATTGTCTTGAGCGGAAGCTCGACGGTGAGATTGAAGTGCGCCGACAGCATGGGCTGGCAGCCCTCGATCACAGTACGCCGGTATGCCTTAAATGCGTTGGTAGTGTCGTTGAGCGAAATTCCGAAGAGCATCCGGATGAAGAAATTCGCCAACCGATTCAGGCGCAGCTTGAACCACGGATAGTCGATCACCCCGCCGCCTTTCATGAAGCGGGAACCGAAGACGGCGTCCCATCCCTCGTTCAGCTTGTTCCAGTAGCGAACCACATCGCGGCAATCGTCGGACTCATCGGCCATCATCACCACGGCGGCATCGCCCTTCATTTCCAGAAGCCCGGCAGTGATGGCATGTCCGAAGCCATGCGGCGGACCCTTCGAAAGCACGCGCGCCTGTGGAATACGCTGGCTGAGCTGAGTCACGATTTCCGCCGTTCGATCGGTACTCCCGTCGTCAACCACGATGATTTCGTGCGGAACGTTGTTTAAGCGAAGTTCTACGTGCAAATGCTCGACAGTCGACGCGATACAACCCTCTTCGTCCCGCGCGGGCAAGACAATGGTGAGCATTTTCAGCTCTTCAGCAACGGTCGACGGCGCGGGACTTTTCATGCGCCGCACCTTTCCAGCCAATCGGGATTTTCGGTAACGTGCACTGCGATCTCCTCGAGAATCGTGTCGATACCGATGCCGGGCTGCCAATCGAAGGCGTTTTTCGCGCGCGCCGAGTCCAGAACCAGCCACGGCACATCGTAGGGCCGGTCGGAGCCGTCGGCCACGGGCGCATTGGGGCCAAAGCGCTCGTCGCACCAGGCGGTCAACTGGGCCAGAGACATTGAATTCTCCATGCCACCAGAGACATTCTGCAGTCCGCCCTGGCCCGGATTGCGCAATTGCATATCCACCATTCGAGCCAGATCTCGCGGATGCAATGCGTCCCTCACTTGGAATCCATGGCCGCCGAAGCCAAGATACTTTAACGTTCGCCGCGCCAGCGTGCGCATGCAACCAGTATGAAAAGATGCCCTGTTCCGCGGTGCCGAACTGGCCGGCTCCCGCCAGCACCCCGCAGCGATTGATCCACACCGGCACCTGAAACCCGAAGGCGTACTCCTGCGCCAGCCGCTCCGATGCCAGCTTCGTCGCGCCGTATAACGAAATAGGAGCTTCGGTGCTGAAGGCCTCCGTCACGCCGGCCGCGCTTACCCCTGCGGGCCACTGCCGTGCCGGATCCAGTGCGTATCTTGAGGAGTCCACAGCCAACGGCAACCGCGCCAGCTCCGGAATGGAATACACGCGGCTGGTGCTCAACAAAATGAAGCCGGCCCTCGAAGTCCGGCAGTACTCGAGCAGATTCACGGTGCTCAGCAGGTTATGTTCCAGCAACTGGCGCGCGCTCGTTCGTCCGTCGCGGCCCGCCAGAACGCTCGGCTGCGCCGCCGCATCGATCACCCAATCCACGGGCGGAAGCGCATCCACATCACTGGCCATGCGAAGATCGCCGTGCACCAGTTGCACGCCAAGCCGCTTCAGCGCCAGCCGATTGGTTTCGCTGCCCTGGCGCGAAAGATTGTCCAGTCCTACGATCTCGATCCCTTCGTGGGACTCCAAAAGGGCTCGAGCAAGGTGACTGCCCGCAAATCCGCATACGCCAGAAACCAGAACCCTCATGCCGGATTCCTTTTTCGAACCATCATGAACCTATGGCAGAGTTGAACTGACATCTTAACCACTATCTCTATTTTGAAAACAGATTCGGGCAGGCTGTACGCCCGTCGGTGACCTGCCGGTGAAAAGAGCGGGCAATTCACGACCGGACGGCGTCATGCAAATGCCATACATCGCCCTGCATCGAATCTCAGGCGTGGCACAACTTGTTAAATTAACACATGTGGAATGAAAACGATATAAAAAGACGCGAATTCAAGATTGACAAGTATTTGTCTCACAGGTCTTGTTGCGCCGCTCACACCCCGCTGTGCTATTTTTGAATCATTCTGCGAAGCGGCTCAACGTGAACTGGACGTTGTGGCCACTTTGTTGATGGCAAGGCAACATGTGCTCCCCCAATTCGGATAAGCGTATCTGCTTGGCTTCAAGTTTCACTGATGAAGTGGGACTTGCGGGGGCGGAGCCTACCCTAAATTCAAACTGAATCTCGACTATTCAAAAGGATCCAGGCGTTCTTATTCCCTCCCTCGCCATTCAAGAATCCCTGCGAGTAGACGGGAAAGTTCTGCATCCTAAAGCAGGTTCGGGGGTCAATAATTATGAGAGTTCTGAAGCGGCGGTCACGCACGATAAGCGTTCGTCTTTCCGAAGAGGAGTACCTGACTCTCATGCGCGTATGTGCGTTGACTGGCGCGCGCAGCGTATCAGACCTCACGCGCGAGGCGATGCGCACGGTTGTGAAAGACGTGAAACGAGAGGATCCACTTGGACTTCATCTCGAAGAATTTCGCGATGAGATGAAAGGTTTGGAGAAGAAGGTAGAGCAACTGGAGGCGAAAATCACAACGCTGAAGGCTGAAGGCACGCGTTGAAGGAGATCGTCGAAGATACTCTTGGATCGTGAAGTTGCAAGTTTTACGCCATCAAAATGAACCGACAAACCCCCGCGTCAAAAGGCGAAGAAATGTGCAGCGCATTGCTTTACATTCGAAGAATGTCTGAATCCAGACCGCGTTGGACCCGCATCCGCAATCTCGAGTTTGCTTTCGTATTGGCAATGCTGATCTGTGGTCCTATCGCCGTCCAGCGTGGAGGCGCTCAGGGAACGGGCCAGAGCGGCGCTGGGAACTCCGCGCAATCGTCTTCCCCTGGCAATGGCACTCAGGCGCCATCTGCCGGTGATACCCAGGCCCCGGCTGCCAGTGACACCCAATCGCCATCTTCCGGCGATAGCCAAGCACCGTCTGCCGCGGGTAATGGTGCACAGACCACGGACCAAAACTCCGGCGCGGAGGAAGCCTCTCCTGGAACACCTTCTCAAAGCGATGGGGTCAATGCGCCTGCCGCGAACAATGGCGCCCGGGCACGATCCCCGAATAATCCCAGCGAGGCAACGGGTGCGAAGACAAAGCCATCAGCGACGGATTCCCAGATTCGCCAAAGCGAACCGCAAGAGATACAGCAGCCTGATCCATACCAGAACTTGCCCTCACTCCACGATCTCTACACTCAGATCCCATCGGCCGGAGGGACTTTGCAGCGCTTCGGCAGCAACGCTTTCACCATTGGCACAGGGAACGTAAACGAGTTGCCGATGGATCTTCCGGCCGGTCCCGATTATGTTCTTGGGCCGGGAGATGGCCTGATCGTGAATATATGGGGCGGCCAGTCAGAACGGCTCAGCAGGACGATCGACCGCCAAGGCCAGATTGATCTGCCTGAAGCGGGTACAGTCATGATCAACGGAATGACGATTGCCCAGGCGCAGACTGCCATTCAACAGGCCCTCAGCATGCAGTTCAACAATGAGCATGTCGAGATTTCGCTGGGCCGCATACGGACGGTGCGGGTATACGTAGTGGGGGATGTGCAGCGGCCTGGCGCCTACGACGTGAGTTCATTATCCACACCGTTGAGCGCGCTTTACGCCGCCGGCGGACCGACCAGTCGCGGATCGCTGCGGATCCTTCGGCAGTATCGTGGCACTCAACTGGTCCGTGAAATCGATCTTTACGATTTTCTTTTGAAGGGCGTCCGCTCCGACGCCGATCGTCTATTGCCTGGCGATACTCTCCTGGTGCCAGGTGCCGGTCCAGAAGTAACGGTGGAAGGAATGGTGCATCGCCCCGCAATCTATGAACTAAACGGTGAGAAAACTCTCGATCAGGTGATTGATCTCGCGGGAGGAGTCTTAGGTACGGCGAGTTTGAAACAGATTAACGTCGCACGAATCGTGGCCCAACAGCGCCGCACCATGGTAAGCCTCCAACTTCCAGACAACCCGGCGGAGGTCGCTGCGAAGCTCGCTGGGTTCCCTGTGCAGGGGGGAGATGACGTCGTAATCTCGCAGATTCTTCCCTACAACCAGGATGCGGTTTATCTCGAAGGACATGTTTATCGGCCCGGCAAGTATCCCTACAAGGACGGTATGACGATTACCGATCTTTTGCACTCGTACCAGGACGTACTGCCCGAGCCATCTGACCATGCGGAACTGGTCCGTCTTCAAGCGCCCGACTTCCGGCCGGAGACCATCAGTTTTAATTTGCACGACGCGCTGATTGGCAATGATTCGTTTCCGCTGGAGCCCTTCGATTCAATTCATGTCTTCGGCCGTTATGAGATCGACGCGCCCATGGTGACCATTGAAGGGCAGGTTCTTCGTCCCGGTGCATATCCTATGTCAGAAGGCATGACCGTGGCCGGTTTGGTGAACATGGCTGGAGGATTCACGCGGAGCGCCTTTCGGGATGAAGCCGGCCTTTCGAGCTATGTGGTGCAAGACGGGCAAAAGGTACTGGTGACCCATGGCACGGTAGCCGTTGAAAAAGCACTGGACGGCGACAAGAGTGCCGATGTGGCGCTAAAACCAGGAGACGTCGTCAGTATTGAACAGTTGGCGGGCTGGCAGGATATAGGCTCATCGGTGACGATAAGTGGCGAGGTCGAGCATGCTGGGGGCTACGCGATTCAGACTGGAGAGCGCCTTAGCTCAGTGCTGAAGCGGGCGGGAGGATTTCGAGAGGATGCGTATCCACCGGCGGCCGTCCTGGAGCGCGGCCAAGTTCGATTGCTGGCCGAGCAGGCGCGGCAGCAGATGATTCAGCAGATCGAGAATACACCTACCCAGGTCAAGCAAGGTCCAATTCCTTCGCAAGCAACGACAGAAGCCCAGCAATCGGTGGAGGCGCAGCGCCAGGAGATTCTCGCGAGCCTTCGCAGCCATCCCGCCAGTGGCCGTCTGATCATCAACATCTCTTCAGACGTCAGCCGGTGGGAAAATACACCTGCCGACATTGAACTTCGTGCCGGGGATACCTTGTTCATACCCAAGCGGCCAAGCTTTGTCGTCGTGAGTGGCCAAGTGTATAACCCTGCCGCGATTAGCTATGTGCCCGGGAGAGATCTTGGCTGGTATCTGCGCAAGGCAGGCGGCGCGAATCGTTTCGGTGACAAGAGAGAGATCTACGTGCTCCACGCCGACGGGTCAGTGGTGCCGCGGAGCGGTAGCTGGGTAAGTAGTAACTTTATGGACCTCCGCATGAGGCCCGGTGACACCATCTTCGTGCCCGAGAAGATTGTAGGCGGCTCGACGGTTTGGCAAAATGTGGCCGCGGTGGCACAGGCTATGGCTGCGGCTGCTCTACCCGTTGCTATTGCCGGGACCTTGTAGCGACTCCGGGGCATCGGTTGAGGGATTTCGACTATTCGATCGAATACTGCGGCATGTAGCTGGAAGCAGGCGGCCAGCGCAAAAAATCGTGGGATGCTGTTGGTCAGCTTTTCTAAAACAAGATTCACCAGTTTTAATTGGGCGACTTCGATGTCGCATGCTTGATCTAAGAGTAGGTTTCAAATGGGCGATTCTCAAAACGAAACTCTAGTCTCGGAGCTATCCCAGCAGGCGGACGAGACTGAATCCGCCGACGTCAAAGAAGCGGGCGAGCCTCTAATCTCAAAAATCATTCTTTTTCTGCGATCGTGTTGGGCGAGACGGAAGATGATTGCCGTGATCGTCGCAGCCGGGATCCTGGTTTCTTTGGCCAAGGCCCTGCTGGAGCCGAACGTCTATACTTCGACGACAACTTTGATGCCGCCTGACGGTTCCTCGCCAAATTTCGACGCAATGGGTTTATTCTCTCAGTCAAGCGGTGCGGCCAGTCTGGGCAGTGAGTTCCTGGGCCTTAGTACGCCCGGGGACCTTTACTCAAGCATTCTCGAAAGCAGGAATGTTCAAGATGGCATGATCGCGCGCTTTGATCTTATGCATCTTTATAAGTTGCGCTTTCCCGACCAAGCTCGCAATGTTTTGGCGGCCCAAACGAAGATCGATCAAGACCGCGAGACCGGGATCATTTCAATAAACGTCAGTTCCGATGACCCTGGTCTTGCTGCCAAGCTCTCCCAGGGCTATGTGGAGGAGCTTAATCGGGTCATGACGGATGACTCGACATCTGCTGCACGGCGCGAACGGATCTTTCTGGAAGAGCGGGTTAAGGAGGTCAAACAGGATCTCGACGAATCGGCCAAGGCTCTCAGTCAGTTTTCAACCAAGACCAAGGCAATCGACGTATCTTCGCAGACAAGATCGATGATGGACACGGAAGCTAAATTGGAAGGCGAGCTGATGGATGGACGCAGCCAGCTCGCGGCACTGCGACAGACCTATTCCGAAGACAACAACCTTGTGAAAGCTGCGGAAGCGCGCAATGCCGAGTTGCAGAGAGAAATCAACTCCACAGGTGGAACGCCCGATAGAAACGGGTCTGGGGCTGCCGCTGGCGGTTCTGTTTATCCAACGGTCGGCGAATTGCCGACGTTGGGGCTTACGTATTACGACCTGGAACGTAAGGTGACTGTCGACGAGGCTCTTTGGGAAGCTCTGACGAAGGAGTACGAAACCGCGAAGTTTGAGGAGGCAAGAGAAATTCCCACACTTCACGTTCTGGATGCTGCCGAGGTTCCTCGCATGAAGTCCGGGCCCAATCGGAAGTCCATGATACTCACAGGCGCGCTTACCTCTTTCGTCTTCGCCTGCTTTTTGGTTCTGGTGCTCAATCTTTGGGAACAGATGGATCCGGAGGCTGAACCAAAGAAGTTGTTGATGGAGATGGCCGCCCCGCTCAAGAGGCTTCGGCGCCGGCGCTAACCAGGTTGGGCAGGTAATTCACTAGCGTTCAGGAGCAAATAGAGCCTTTGTAGGCGTTCACGAACAGGCCGGGGTTGGAGCGGCACTTGGAGTCTCTGACTGAGCATCTCATCTGATGACGAACCACAATCTGAAACGCCGGCTTTTTCATGCAGTCGGAGCAACAAGTCTCGGGCCTGCGCTTACGGCAGTCATCCAGCTCGTCAGCGTGCCGATGTTTTTGCACTTTTGGGGGGCCAAACTGTATGGCGAATGGCTGGTTCTAAGCGCAATCCCTGTCTACTTAGGTTTTACTGATTTCGGTTTTGGCAGCGTAGCTGGCAGCGAGATGACCATGCTTGTTGCCCGGGGCGCGAAAGATGCCGCCCTGGAAGTGTTTCAAAGTACCTGGCTGCTCACCACTGTAGTATCCATATCCTTCGGCATTTGTGTCTTGGCCGGACTTTGGGTCTTACCGGTTGAAAGATGGCTTAATATCGCCATTCTGTCGCGAGGGCAGGTCGTTGCCATCCTGTGCGCGCTATGCGTTTACGTCCTTCTCGATATGCAATGGACAGTAATCGCGGCAGGTTTCAAATGCGACGGCAATTATGCCCTTGGCACGCTTTTGGGCAATATAGTCAGATTTTGCACAAATGCGTGCAGCGTCGCCGCAGTAGCCTTTCATGCATCGCCGCTGATTGTGGCATTAACCCTTGTTTGCTTCCGAATTCTCGGCAATTGGGCCTGCCAATTTGTTCTCATGCGGAAAAGCCCATGGCTGCACTATGGCTATGGGCATGCCCATATCAGCGTGATTCGCAAGCTGTTTGGTCCAGCAATCGCATTCATGGCGTTTCCAGCGGGGAACGCATTCATTTTGCAGGGCATGACGGTCCTCGTTGGTGCTGTATTAGGCCCCATTGCCGTTGTGATGTATTCAACCGTCAGAACATTGACGCGGTTTGTCTACCAAACTGTCGATATGATCACTAACGGCGTATGGGCTGAAATGTCGGCGGCGCTTGGCGCAGGCAACATATTGCTGCCCGGAACATGGTGACATTCCGTCGAGAGAGCCCGAAGTTGCCTGTTCATTCGACTCAGGGCGGAGCTAAGAAGCATGGGGCTGAGAGATACGGAGTCTGAGACGACGCCATTTTTATTATGAGCGGCAAGTCAAGAAGGGGACCAAGAATCAATGCATGTACTCGTCGTCGGTGGAAATGGCTTTATTGGATCTCACATAGTTGATGCATTGATCGCCGACAACGTGCAGGTCACTGTTCTCGATGTAAGTCCGGAAAGGTTTCGGCCTGCGCTTCCAGAAGTTCATTATTGCCCAGGCAGCTTTGGCGACGCGGACGACATTGAAAGAGCACTTAAGGGTAAGCCGGACGCAGTGATTCACTTGGGGAATTACGGCCTCACCCTCAACGCTACAGGCGTACCGGAAAACGATCTGCGCAATCTGCAAGATTCCGTGGCCTTATTTGAAGCCTGCGTCAAGCATCAGGTAAGCAAGGTCGTGTTTATGTCGTCCGGAGGAAAGGTCTATGGAATTGCCAACAGCCTGCCCATAAAAGAGACTGACCCGACTAATCCTCTCGGATCCTATGGGATCATAAAGCTGTCCATTGAGAAATACCTGCTAAGCCTTTCCTTTTATTACGGTATCGGTTCGGTGATAGTGCGCCCCTCCAATCCATTTGGTATTCGCCAGTCTCCTTTTGGTACGCAAGGTGTAGTCCCAATATTGGGATGGAAGATTCTTCATCAGCAGCCGATCACGATTTGGGGCAGCACTGTACGTGATTACATTGACGTACGCGCTGTTGCAAAGTTTTGCTGCATGGCGGCTACGCGCGAATGCTCCGGGATCTTCAATTTGGGCAGCGGCATTGGCGTCAGTACAGTTGAGCTTGTAGAGGCTTTGGCCAAGGAGCTTGAGATTCGTCCCGTCATCAAGAACGAACCCGCGAGAAAATTCGATGTTCCCGCGATTGTTCTGGACTCCACGCGAGCAACGCAACAATTTGATTGGGCGGGCGGGTCCGATCTTTGGGCTGGTCTTACCGAAGTGACGAAGTGGCTGAGGGAATTGGCCGCGGATGAGCAGAACACCCACGGTTTGACGAGCTGATTCCGAGATCCAGATGATTTCAGAAAGATTATGGTAATCATCTCCAACGGCTTTTCCAAGCATTATTTGTCAGTAGCCGCGGCAGAGGCGGAACGACGACAGTTATTAACCTCTTTTCTGACAGGAGCGTACCCGACTCCGCTGCTTCGCAAGATACTTTCGCTTCCCTATCTAAGAAGTAACGCCAAGGCTAACCGGCTGGCCGCGAGAAGTGATCAGATCAGGGATGAACTTCGTCCATCCACTTTTCTCTTCAGAGGTGTTGCACGTTGCGGGATTGCTAAGTCATAGCGAATCCATGTATGTCGCGTCGATGCGGTTTTACGGGCGGTTAGCAGTTCGCCATGTAAAGCGGGCGGCGGCAAAAGGCGCTCGCATTTACCACTATCGCGCAGGATTTGGAGGAGAGTCCGTCGCGGCTGCGAGAAAATGCGGCATGTTCACCCTGTGCGACCATTCCATAGCCCATCCTTCGGCGGTTGACGCGCTGGCGAGGAACTTGGGGAAAATGCCGGACCCTGAAGAGCAAGTGAACGTCGGTCCATTTTGGGGAAATATTCTTCGTGATATAGAACAGGCCGATGCGGTTTTGGTAAACTCGCGCTTCGTTGAAGACACTTTCAGGAGTTTGGGCTACGATCGTGTTCCAATTCACGTTATTTATCTGGGGGTCGATGATGCTTTTCTTGCTCAGGTGCCAGAGCGGAGGAGCGCGTCCGATGAATTCCGCCTGCTGTTTGCGGGAACTTTCGAGAAACGCAAAGGCGCAGAGATCCTTATGGATGCGATGGACCGCCTTGACAATCTGCCATGGCGGCTCGAAGTTGCAGGCCAGGTAAGCCCCGCCGTTGAAAAACGAAGCCAGATATTCTTCTCAGACCCACGCGTCAATTACATAGGTTATATGTCCCTGCGCGACCTCGCATCAGCGATGACAAGGGCCGACGTCTTTGTCTTTCCGTCTCTTGCTGAAGGGTCCGCCAGAGTTGTCTTCGATGCGCTCGCGTGCGGCTGCTATGTCATTACAACTCCGAACAGCGGCTCGATCGTCGAGCACGGGGTGCACGGCGCCATTGTGCCCCCCGGCGATAGTTCCGCCTTGGCGGATGCTATTGAATATGCCCGGAATAACAGGGACGAAGTCTCAAGAATCGGCAAGAATAATGCGCAGCTAATCAGAGCGAATTATATGCAGTCCAGTTACGGTGACAAGCTCTGTCGCCTTTATAAGAAGGTGCTCGGAGAAGAGGCGCGAGCTAATTGATCGATTCTTATCTGGGGACGATACGAGAATGAAAGCCGTCAACCGGTTGTGTGAACACACTTATCTTCCGAACTTACTTCATGCAGGATCTATTGTCTTCGACTTCGGGGCGAATCATGAAAAGTTTTCGCATGGAATGATCTCCAGGCATGGGTGCCGGGTCTTCGCCGCAGAGCCGGTCTCCGAACTTCGGGCGGGCATCGAACCGTCGCCTGCGCTCACTCTGCTGCCGTTTGCTGTCGGCGGCGTAAAGCAGCGGGCGAAGGTGAGTATCTTTGGCTCGCGATGTGCAAGTCTCCTGCCCCGGAACGGCGATGAGCCCCTGGACGGCGAACAAGATACGGAAGTTCTCGACCTGCGCAGCATTTTCGAGTTGTCGGGCGTCGACAAAGTCGATCTGATGAAGGTCGATATCGAGGGCTCGGAAATCGGCATGTTCGATTCCGCAAGCGACGAAGATCTGCGACGGTGTACCCAGATTGCCGTGGAGTTTCATGACTTTATCTATCCCGAGCAGGGAGCGCAGGTTGAGGTCATCAAAAAGCGCTTGCATTCACTCGGCTTCTGGGTGATCAATTTCTCGCTGGACAACACCGATGTGCTCTTCCTAAATGCGGCGGCAAGCGGCGTCGGGTGGCTTCGATACTGCAGGTTGAAATATCTGACTAAATATGCCAAGGGCATTGTTCGTCGCTTCGGGCGGCGGTAAGATTCTCTGGCCTGCGAAGGCGAAGATACTTGGTTTGTAGCGGGCGGTTAGCCGCGTCGAGCGAATCCTTCCAGGAAGGTTCAGCGATGAAATTGGAAAACGCGAGGGCGTCGTTGTTGTGCTGTTCGACAGCCCAAAGAATCTCTGCGGACACCAACGAATCGAAATGAGCGATTCCCGAGCGGGCGGGTGGGCTCCAGCATGCGGACCGGGTGCGGCCGGCAACAGCGCGTCCTCTGTTCCGAGGCGACTTGATTGGCTCGACGCCCTTCGGGGTTGGGCGGTATTTGCCGTTGTTATGGTGCACTCGGGCGAACTTGCGCATAGCACGGGCGTCGTCGCAAAGGTCGCATTCGCGGGCCAATATGGAGTGCAGCTCTTTTTCTAGTTAGCGCCCTGACGATCAGCATGACCTACGATTCCCATATTGCGCGTTATGGCAAAAGCGCAATGTCGCAGTTTGCGTGGTTAGTGAAAAGGCTCTTCCGCATAGCGCCGCTTTACTATATAGCAGCGCTTTTTTATCCGGCGGAAAAGTATGCTATTTACGTTTTCAGCCATCATCGTTATGGCCTAGAGACCAGTCTGTTCAACATCGTAGCGAATCTGTTGTTCCTTCACGAATGGATTCCCTCCGCGATCAATTCAGTTGTGCCGGGCGGCTGGTCGATTGGCGTTGAGATGTTCTTTTATGCTCTGGTGCCATTTATTTGGCTTGTCGTGCCAACCAGGCGCCGAGTTTCGTATCTTTGCATCGGCGCATGCGCATGTCTGCTCACGACTTTTCTAGTGAGCAGGGCTTTGACGGGAAGCTTTTATGTTCAAAATAACTCATATCTCTACTATTGGTTTCCCTCGCAAGCTCCGACACTTCTCTTCGGACTCATTTTCTATTTCAATTACGGCGCTAAATTGGGCAAACCGCTGAAGCAAAGAACAGCAGTGTCGTGTTTCGCTGTTTTTTTTGTTTTGCTCGTTTTGGCGGTTTACTGCGGAACGGGCGGGGAAGCCGTGCCGGTTCTCGCTCCAGCGATTTTGGGGATCGCTTTTATTTTGCTCGTGTTGAGTTTGCAGGCGGGGATCAAAAAGATTGTGGTCAACGGGTTCGCAATCTTCCTCGGAAGGATAAGCTATAGCGCGTATATTCTTCATTTCGCTGTCCTCGATTTGATTCTTGTAGTTGTACGAGCCGCGCATTTGGATCGCTCGAGGCCCTTTCGCGCTGATTCCGATCTTGTTCTTTGCGTTGCTCCTA
Source organism: uncultured Acidobacteriaceae bacterium (assembly GCA_963773915.1). Classification (GTDB taxonomy): domain Bacteria; phylum Acidobacteriota; class Terriglobia; order Terriglobales; family Acidobacteriaceae; genus Telmatobacter. The sequence continues at coordinate 23,847 of CAVZCY010000009.1, read as the reverse complement.
ACCAGCGGACTCGCACTTATTAGCAAGCGGATTATTGAGGATCCGGCAATCGCGTATGGACATAAGCTCAGCCGGCGCTTGGCCTTGCGTGCAATTGCGACAGGGGCGGGACCTCGGCTTCCAATGAACACATCGAGCGTGTCGACGCAGGTCCCGGACTATGAAGGCTATCGTCACTGGCGGTGTCAAGCGCATTGCGGGGCGCCCATCGTAAAGCGCTCGGCGCCCTGGATTCTCTTGACGTCCTGGTCTTTCTCATCCCGTGCTTACAGTTCATCCATATAAAACTCATCGGCGTTCTGGACGGTTCCGACCTCCTTTTCTTAGTGGCTTTCCTATATCTTGGTTTTCGCGGGGAAATCCGGATCGGGACGCCGATCGCAAGAATATTTATGGTTCTTTGCTCGCTGTGGCTGGCTTCACAGATTGTGACAGACGTCGTGCGGCATTCGGCGTTTGTGGATTACGCACGAGGGTGGAGCGATATCGGAATGACGCTCGTCAACGTTGCGGTGCTTTGCACGCTGATGTATGGGCGATGGCGACGGATCGTTCTCTTTGGGTGGGGGATGGTTGCGGGCGGCTTGCTCGCTTACATTCCTCTCCGAAACGCTCCCGAGGCCGGAGCGCCATGGAAAGACATCTTCTCAAATCCAGTCACCATGGCCGTTTTCTTGATCGCATCCCGCAAGGATTGTCGTGGTCACTGGCCAATTACGTTGAGCGCCCTGATAGGTATTGTCAATTTTGTTCTGGGGTCCCGAGGCCAGGGAGGATTTTGTCTGGCCGCAGCCCTATACCTTCTGTTGGCTCGCTCTCTGCAAAAGAAGTACGCAGGACGCTCCAGGTTGAAGGTTCGAACGGTTGCGTTCATTGCGGCTTCGCTCCTCGCAGGAGTACTTGATATTTTCTGGGTTTACGGATATGCGGCCCGAACCGGAGTTCTGGGCGAGGATGCAAAGGAGAAATATGAAATTCAATCGAGCGGGAAATATGGAGTGTTAGTGGGGGGGGCGAGTGGAGTTGTTGGGATCTATTCCTGCTATTTACGATTCGCCGATTCTGGGACATGGTTCCTGGGCGAGGGATCCGAAGTATTTGCTCCTCGAACGGCGCGCGTTGGCACTGATGGGATATTCAAATGCTGGTGATTACTCCAGGACTGACGCTGTATCCGGCATAATCCAAACGCACTCTTTTATCTTTGGGGCGTGGGTAGACGCCGGTATTCTTGGCGCGGTTTTCTGGGGGTGGGTCTTTGTGATGGCGCTCAAGGCGCTGCTGAAGCTCTATCCTCCCAAGTTCGTGCTGCCGCCCTTGGTACCATGGATGGCATTTGAGATGCTGTGGGAGATTTTGTTTTCTCCCTATGGTGTGGGTCAGCGCGTCATCGCGTCATATTACATCGTCGTTTTGATGGGTTATCTCAATATCAGGGTGCCTGAGGCGGTTCCCCGTAAGCCCCAAATGGCTGTAACCAGGATTCAAACGGCGTGACCCCGGTCGGCATCGTTACCATTTCGTTCAAGCAGGCTGAATTTGGTAGCGCTGCAAAGGGGTTCATGGGCTTCAGCCACCACCCTTCCCCGCGGCCTTCACTGGATTATCGCGCCGACATAGACGGGCTGAGAGCTGTCGCCGTTCTGATCGTGATGGCATTTCACGTAGGGACGCTGCGGATGACGGGCGGCTACATAGGCGTAGATGTTTTCTTTGTGATCTCGGGCTACTTGATCAGCTCGATTGTGTTTGCCGACATCGCGGCGAACCGATTCTCGGTGATCGCTTTTTACGAGAGGCGCATCCGGCGCATCTTTCCGGCGCTGTTCGCGATGCTGATCGCCGTGAGCCTGTTTGCGCTGGTTTTTTTTCTTCCGTCGGAACTGGTGGACTTTGCGAAGACCTGCGTCTCAGCCTCAGCCTCGTTCTCACTCTTTTTTCTATCTGTGGGAGCAATCGGGATACTTTGACCGCCGAAACGCAAATTTTCTTCTGCACACCTGGTCACTGGCGGTGGAGGAACAATTCTACATCCTGTTTCCGCTGTTCCTGGTGGCGGTGAGAAAACTTTTCCCCTCGCGGATGAAGGCGGCGGTGGTGATCCTCTTTGCCGCCTCGCTGGCTTGCAGCGTGGTAGTGGTCTACAAAAGCCCGGAGACGGCGTTCTACATGCCCTACACGCGCGCATGGGAGCTGATGCTGGGGACGATTCTTTCGCTGGGATTGTTTCCGGGTCCGCGAACGGGGTGGATGCGGAACGCTTACGCGCTGGGTGGCTTGGCAATGATCGGATATTCGGCGATCCGGTATACGTCGGTCACGGTTTTTCCAGGACTCAGCGCGATAGCGCCCTGCCTTGGGTCGGCGTTGGTCATCAGCGCGGGAGAGGAGGGACCCTCGGTCGTGTCGGCGGTGCTGTCTTGGCGTCCGGTGGTGTTTGTGGGCCTGATCTCGTATTCGCTGTACCTGTGGCATTGGCCGGTGATTATGGTCTATCGCATGGGAGCACTGACGAACCTGAGCGCTTGGTTTGAACGGCACTATGGAACGCTGTTCCATCCCGACCGCTTCGATCACGTGGTGCAGATTGTGGTGTCGTTTGCGCTGGCAATTCTTTCGTGGCGATTCGTGGAGCGGCCCTTCCGCAAGGGACGGATGTGGTTGTCGGGCCGGCCGCTATTCGCGCTGGCAGGTGCCGCGATGTTGGTTTGTATCGGGATCTCTGCGGCGGCGATTTTCTCAGGCGGGCTGAAGGGGCGTTTTTCAAGCCAAACGGTGCAAGTTGGCTCGTATCTGGATAGTGCGGAACTGCGACAGGAAGAGAAAGCGTGGCGGATGGGGACGTGCTTCCTGGATGCGACGACGGGGGTTGAGAAATTCGATCTGAACCCGTGCCTGCGGCTTGACAGCGGAAGGAAGAACTACCTGTTGCTCGGCGACAGCCACGCTGCAGCCCTGTGGCAGGCGCTGGGGGCGGCCCTGCCCGCAGTCAACGTGATGCAGGTGAACGTGTCGTCGTGCATGCCGCTGGTGAATCAGAGACGCGGAGACCTGTGTGGCAACGTGATGGATTACATCTACGCGGACTGGTTGTCGAGCCACCGGGTGGACGAGCTGATATTGGAGGCGGACTGGGATATGGCGAGCTTGAAAGGGCTTGACGCGACGCTGGGATGGGCACAGGAGCACCAGGTGCCGGTGCTGGTGCTGGGCTGTGTGCCTGAATACGATGCCCCTCTGGCGCGGCTGTTGGCGTACCAGATTGCCTGGAATAAGCCGAATCTGGCGAGCGAACACCTTGTGAGCAAGGACGCCGCGGTGGAAAGGAGCCTGAAGGCACTCGTTAGCGAGAAATGGCACATTCCGTTTATTTCGCTCTACGACGCATTGTGCGACGGCGAGGAATGCGAGGAGTATGCCGACGCTCAAAAGACGATCCCGCTGATGGACGACGGTAACCACCTCAACCGTTTTGGAGCAACGCTGGTGGTACGGCGGCTGGTGGACGAAGGCGAATTGAATTGACGACAGTTGGCCGAATAGCCCAAGACTCAACGAGGGCGTGGCATCGAAAACAAAATCCGATTTCTGAAGACGGAAACCTGTCGATTCGTTTCCGAGTATGTTCTCCTTTCCATTGACCGGGCGATGGAGCAAGCCGGCGTTAAATCCTTCTCCAACCATCAGAACAGGGCAGAAGTTTTCTTCGCGAAGGCACTTTCCAAGTTGGGACTGGTGTGGAATGTGCGCTGTTCTTCCTCTGACCCCGTGTTCGTCGTTTTCATGGGCCTTTCCGAGAGCAGAACATTTCCGTTTTCGTATTGGACCGAGATATTTCCTTACTGTTTTGATTGCTGGCCCAACGAATATGAACGCTGGGCGTCTTTCTTCAAGAGACACCGTGTTCGCCTTGCGTTTTTCTCGGCGCGCCAATCTGCACAGCACTTTGCTGCCGAGCTCCCGGGAATGCAGGCGGTGTGGTTGCCGGAAGCCACTAACCCGCTTGACTACTCCGCATCAAAATCGCTTGCAGATAGAGACATCGACGTCCTGGAGTTAGGAAGAAAATATGATCAGTTCCATTTCAAAATCGTTGACTCCCTCGCCGCAGCGGGCAGGCGCCATCTTTTTGAGAAAGTCAAAGGGAAGATCATTTTTCCAGATAGAGCCAGCCTGATTGAAGGCATGGGGCGCAGCAAGATATCGATATGCTTTCCAAGTTCCCAAACACATCCCGAGAGTTCCGGATCCGTGGAGACAGTGACGCACAGATATTTTGAGTCAATGGCCTCTAAATGCCTTATTGTCGGGCACGCCCCCAAAGAACTGACAGATCTGTTTGGTTATAACCCCGTCATAGAAGTCCAATGGGGATCCGAATTCGGGCAGATCGAACAACTGTTAAACAACCTTGGCTCATTCGAAGATCTAGTCGAGCGCAATTACCTCCGGCTCTTAGAGGTGGGTACTTGGACAAGCCGCGTCGCCAAAATTCTTGATACTCTTCGTGCGCAACTGATTTAGGGCTGGGAATCGCACGCTTGCCGTGGGTGCTGTCCGGAGCGAGCATGCAACATCGAATCTTGATCGGCCGTGGGAGTTGTTAATCTCAACTTAGCACACATTTGGGGGGTAATGGTCTCGCTATGGCGAAGAATCGAATCTCTGATATTCCGGCAAGAGCAATCAACAAACTGCGGCGGCGCTTTTTCCCTCCCGATTCATCTAAGTCGGACTCATTCCTAAAGGAAGTTCCAGGCGTAATCCATGTTGGCGCGAACACCGGTCAAGAACGGGATTATTATTCTTCACTCGGTCTGAACGTGCTTTGGATTGAACCAATCCCTGCCGTCTTTGAGATCCTGCGTTCCAACATTTCCGGGTTGGTGAATCAACGCGCATTCTGTTGTATGCTGGCTGCCAAGCACGGCACTGAATACACCCTCCATGTTGCCAATAACGAGGGAGAGTCGTCGTCGATTTTCGCTCTCGCCAAGCACGAAGCAATTTGGCCTAATGTTCACTTTACTCATGACATTCATATGAAGGCGACTACGCTCACTTGCCTGATCGATACTGAGCAGATCGACCTTCACAGCTATGGGGCGCTTGTCCTAGATACACAGGGATCCGAGTTGCTGGTACTGAAGGGTGCAATTCCGGTTCTGAAACAGTTCAGGTTTGTTAAGACGGAGGTTGCCGATTTTGAGTCCTACACCGGATGCTGCCAATTGGCTGAACTTACGGATTTCATGCACCAACAGGGATTCGAGATATTTCGAAAATCGTCGTGGGGCCTCAGAGCCGGGGTTGGAACTTATTACGATGTTGTGTACGCTCGGCAATGATTCCAGACTTCTCCCAATCTATCCCAGCCGCCCGTTGGTTCAATGCAAGCAGGTGCCACAAGCTCAATTGAGCGTCTTTCATAAATGGGTTCTGCCTCTTTAGCGGCATGGTTAGATTGCGAAGAATCCACGCTGTGCCTCAAGAACGGAGAGAACTCATTCATGAAAAGCTTTTTAGGAAGGGTCAAGGCAAAGCTGCCCCAATCTTGGGTTGGCTTCGCGGAGTATAACCTCCGCCCGAAGGTGCTAGACGGATACGGCGTATTGAATGGCCAGGTTTTCCGCCAGCTCATCTTCGTCGACCTTAATAGGGTTTGCGAATTCGAGGCGATTGTTGAGACTGGAACCTTTGTTGGTTGCACCACGCAGTTCTTCGCGGAAAACACCGAAGTTCCTGTGTTCACGGTCGAGAGCAATGCCAGAGCTTTCCAGTTGGCGAGAAGGCGTCTGAAATCCTTTCCCAACGTCCATTCCGTCCGAGGAGACTCAGTGGAGTTTCTCCGCGCCCTCCCGCTGGCCCCGGCGACCAGAGCCTTCTTCTATCTCGATGCGCATTGGGAAGATCGTTTACCGCTGGCCGAGGAAGTCGAATCCATCGCTTCGCGGTTCTCGCGATTCGTGATCATGATCGATGATTTCGAGGTTCCCGGAGACGCAGGATACGGCTTCGACGACTATGGTCCGGGCAAGCAGCTCAGCCTGCGAGATTTCCCGTTCCACCAGGATTCTCGCTTGTGCGTGTACTTTCCTCGCAGACACTCCAGTCAGGAATCGGGATCTCGCCGTGGATGCGCTTTTTTGGTCAGCCGCGAAATGCGCCTCGCCGCGGATTCTCTCGATTGCCTCACGCCCGGAAATTTGACTGCGTCGATACCTGTTGCATAGTGCGCCCCGCAGAAATTGCCTTAAGGAATTCACAAGCCGCGCCGTTCAGAGAAATTCGCAATCACCAATTATGAAAGTCAGCATCGTTACTATTTCGTTCAATCAGGCCGATTTTGTTGAACGCACTATTCTGTCTGTACTGGCACAGGACTATCCCGATATTGAATACATTGTGGTCGACCCCGGGTCGACGGACGGCAGCCGCGAAATCATTGAGCGGTATCGTCCACGAATTTCGAAGATTATTCTGCGCCCCGACCAGGGAGCTGCGGACGGGCTGAACATCGGTTTCGCTGAGGCAACGGGGGAGATCTTCGGATTCCTGAACTCGGACGATATGCTGCTGCCGGGTGCGGTGTCGTCGGCAGTAGCTTTCCTTGAGAAACATAAAGAAATTGACGTAGTCAGCGGGCACAGCAACCTGGTTGGTCCCGACGATCGATTTCTCAGACGCGTTTATTCCGATCGAATGTCACTCAGGCGCTGCATTTATGCAGGCGTCGTCCTTATGCAGGCGTCCACGTTCTTTCGCCGGGAAATCTTCGATCGGGTCGGAGGGTTCAACGCGAAGAATAAGTTCTCCTGGGATGGCGAACTGTTTCTCGACATGGCGCTCGCCGGCGCAAGATTCGCAGTGACCGATCAATTCTGGAGCGGCTTCCGCATTCATCCGCAGAGCATAACCGGAACGAAGAGCAACCTTAGCCGCGCTCGGCGTGCTCATGCAGAGATTTTTTCCAGGGTCACGGGAAGACCACAGAAAAAAGCTGACTTGGTAATCACGTTTGGCTATCGCGTTCTTCGTCACATCCTGAACCCCAGGGACACCCTGGAGCGGATTCGGCGCGGGCCTGTCTTCGGGCGCTCGGTTGAAAGTTAACGCCTTCGGGAGGCTTTCCAGGCGGATTGAGGAAGAGGCGTTGTGAAGGTACTCGTTACAGGTGGATCTGGATTCATTGGCTCGAATGTAGTCGACGTGCTACTGGAGAGCCGAGACCATGTTCTGAACTACGATATCAAGGTGCCCAGGGTGGGTGATCATCGGGAGCACTGGTTTCAAGGCGATATTCTCGATGCTGAGTGTCTTTATCGCTGTATCGAAGGCTTCGCACCCGATGCGGTCATTCATTTGGCGGCGAAGGCGGACATCAATGCCAATGATTGGTCGGATTATGCATCAATCCACCAAGGAACGAAGAACCTGCTTGATGTAATTGATCGCTACGGCAACCTCGGCACGCTGGTTAATATTTCCACTCAACTCGTGATCGGCCCGGAGCACCGCCCCCGATCGGTGCTTGATTATCGGCCATACACGATGTATGGGGAGGCAAAGGCGTTCGCCGAGAGCCTGCTTCTGCAGTGGCGATCTCCGACGCATTGGCTCACCGTGCGCCCTGCGAATATTTGGGGACCTTACCACCCCTCTTTTGCCGATGCGATCTGGAAATACATACGTCAGCGAGTCTATCTGCATCCTGATGTGCGCGAACCGGTCATGCGTGGTTATGGCTATGTAAGAAACACGGCTGAGCAGGTGGTCGCGCTTATGCGGTGTGATCGATCGCAGACGGATCGCCAGGTGTTCTACGCAGGCGATGCCGTGCTTGGATTCTGCCATCTGGGTTGATGCTTTTTCTGTGGCGTTGACAGGTAAACGGTCACGACGAATGAAGCTCCCGATATTGCGGGCGATGGGATGGGCTGGCGATGTCGCGATGAAACTTGGGGTTCGACCGCCGATTGACTCCGGACGTGTGATGCGCATGACACATTCCTACCCATTGCCGCTCGAGCCGACGCTGGCGCTTACCGGAACACCTCGGATTTCACTCGATGCAGGGGTTGCGGAAACTGTGCAGTGGCTTAATGGACTGCCGGGCTAGGGCTCAATTGTGGTTGCATGACGAATTGCGGAGGCTAATGTTTGAGGCTGCTTTTTCTTGTGCAGAATTTCCGTCAGGGGTGGGGTGGCGCCCCCGAGTCTGCGCGATTGATGGCGAATTTCTTAGCGCCTCAAGGTGTCGATTGCGACGTATTTGACTCAGGTTTCATTTGCAGCGACGTTGGCAAGCTCCCCGTACTTCCTGAGCCTGGTTCGGTGTTTCCTCGGTTCGACTTAAAGTCAACACGAGGCTACGACGCAATCTTACTGACGGGCCCATGGCAAAATCCCTTCCATTTATGGCGGGTTTTGGCGCAGCGAGGCAAGGAACAGAAGCTGTATTACTTGCCACGCGGCGGGTTAGCGCGAATCGACTTTGAATTACGGAAAAGCGGAAGGAAGAAGGCGTATTTTCTCGCGGTCGAGCGGCGCTTTCTTGATGCCTCCAATGGTGTCATCTTTTCTTCTGCTGCGGAGCAAACGGAAACCATAGGAGCTGCTCTGGGACGCAGGCCCGAATATGTCATACCCGATTTCGTCACTGCTCCCACGCAGGAAATGCGAAGTGATGATCACTCGATACAAAAAGTCGTAACCTTTGGTTTCCTGGCGGAAATTGCTCCGCGCAAGGGGCTGATGCCATTTGTTGAAGCATTCGTCGCTTGGGGACGCGAGAACCATTTGCAGGACAGTGTCCGCCTTATCGTCGGCGGAGCGCCCCGTCCCGGCAGTGAAGGCTATTTGGAAGAGGTCAGCGCGATTCTGCGCAAAAGTGGTTCCACAAATGTAGAACTGCGCGGTCCTGTATCTCACTCTCAACGCGATCAATTCTATTGTGAAACCAATGTAATGGTGATCCCGAGCTTCTTCGAGTCCTATGGGCTTACAGTGATTGAGGCGCTCGCATTCGAATGTGCGCTGCTGGTAGCTCCCAGGGTCGGAATCCTGGAGTTTATTCCGCCCCACGAATCCTTAACGATTTTTCCAGGTGCAGATATAGAGGCGATCAAGGCTGGCCTGAACCAAGCCTATCTTGCCGCAATTCAGCCTGATCGTGTTCGTAGGAGGCCGAGTCTTTCGTTCCACAGGATGGTTGCCAATGCGATCAATAGTCGGGCACTTGGCGCCTGGACTAACTTACTCAAAAGCGGTGATTCAAATGTTTGAACCCGCATTTACTTTTTCAAGCCGGTATAAGTAATGCCGGCGTCACATACCCTTCGACCCATGCAGCGCCAGAGCCTCAACCCCGAGGGAAGTAGACCGATTGTGAAGTCGCTTTGGTCTCCGAACTCGCGCGCGATTGCCATTGTTACCGCTGTCACCATCGCGGCACATTTGGCGTTCATCGGCCTGCCGTCGATTAATTTTGAGTGGGCATTTGTCGACGCGGCACGTTATTTCGGTCTGCACCAACAGGAGCTGCTCGTACGCTACTTTGAGGTTGAGGCCAATCCCCTTGGGGTCCCGCTGCTCGCCTATATCATTCACCTTATTCTCCCATTTGTGATAATCGATATCGTTCCGCGCCTTCTGGCCATATCTGGGTTTGTCTTTCTTGCATTTGCTCTCCTGCGCATCAGCGAGCGTGTAGGCATTGCGTTTTCCGCGCCGCTCCTCACGGCGATCATCTTCCTGAATCCTCTGATTTGGACTTTCGGAGGGCGTGGCACGGCGGATTTCTTCCCTGCGGCGCTCGCATTATGCGCTGTGGCCTTGTTTTGGGACGCATCAGACAGCGCCCTAAGACTTATCCTCGCCATCGTCGTTTTCGGCCTCGCGATTATCATGAAATATCACGCAGTTCTGCTGCTTCCACTTGTTTGGTTGGAGGAGTTGAGCCGTCCAGGAGTGAACCTTAAAAACGCATTCATTCGGTTAAGCGCAATTTCGTGCGCCATACTGGTGGGGCCTGCGATTTACATTGTGGCTGTAAAACGGACCTTAGGCTTTTGGCTAGCGCCGCCGCTCTATCAGGGAATGCACCACCTATTACTGTCGCCGACATTCGTTGTTACCAATTTCGTCAGCTATTCGGGATATATTGGCCTGCTTCTCATTCCGTTTTCATTCCTGCCCTTATGGAAACTTGCGCATTCGCGGTCGGGCATCATCAAGATTATCGGTGCCGGGCTGCTTTTGTTCGCACTTGGGTTTTTGGTTGTGGTTCCGAATGGGGAAATGAACTTTGGTCCGCTCGATGCCTATTTGACCCCGCATATTGTAGGCGGTTGTTTCGCATTATGCGCCGGTCTTTTGCCGCTATGCGTTGTCGATGGAATTCACAGAGAGCGCGGCAACCCCTCAAACCGGCGTTGCCTGATTTGCCTTGCGGCGGGGATATTTGTATTTATCGGTGTTTTGTCGTTCACGCGGCCGGCGCAACGCTATCTGTTATTTGTCTTACCCCTGGCCTATTTCTTTGTTGCGCGCGCTATGGTGGGGCGGCAGGTTGATGGTCTCGTTCGTAATCGTCGTGAGCATCGCGTTTAATCTCTACATTTACGCCAACCAATTGGCTAAGGGGCAAGCTTCGGCAGAAATGATGAGACAGATTAGCAACGACGGATATCTGCCGGTAACCGAGGCGGGAGAAATAGTACTTCAAGATGGCGATCAATTTCCTCTGGAATACAACTCGCCGCCTCGATATGTCGTAGTCCAGGGAAAAACGACCGATGCGATAGTGGTGGTTGAGAAGAGACCTTTTCCCTTTGTACATAAAGCTTATTCGTTGGTCCCCGTGAGCAGCCCGTCCAATCGCTTCGAATTGCAACAAATCGGGCCGGGCGATCCGGGCTCAAGCGGAAAAGACTTCAGATAGATCTCTGATCAGGCAGCCGAGTCTTGCCCATGGGTTTGCCAACCAGGAATGAACGAGAGAGTAGTAATCGGGATTGAATGAGGCCGGCGTTCTGCGAATTCTACTAAACGATTTTTGCGGTCACGCATCCCAAATCGCCTTGAGTCGGGAACTGGCGCGCCGCCGCCATAACGTTTTGCATGTGTATTTCGCGGATAACCTCTCTACGCCCAAGGGGAACACAGAGGTGGAAGAGGAGAGCGCCGGTAGTCTGGCAATCGAGGGATTGCATGTTCCCATGGCATTCTCTAAGCACTCGATCCGAGCCCGGCGAAAAGTCGATATTGCTTATGGCAGGGCTGTCGCCGAAAAGATCTTCTCGTTCGCGCCAGATATAGTGATCTCCGCAAATATGCCGCTGGATGCGCAGAACATTGCCCAGAAGGCAGCAAAGAAGCAGAATGCCAAGTTTCATCTTCTCGTTGCAGGATGTTTACAGTTCAGCTATACGGTTTGTTCTGAAAAAAAAGCTCGGGAGTCTATCTGGTCTAATTGCTGCTTACTACGAACGATTGGAGCGAGACCTGCTGAAGAAGTCGGATGCGGTGATCTGCATTTCTCCAGATTTTGCGAGGATCGTCACGAATTGGGGCGTTAAGCCGTCGCGCGTTTTTACAATTGAGAACTGGGCCGCGCTCAATGAAGTTTCCCCCATGGACAAGGACAACGAATGGTCGCGAGCGCACGGTGTGGACCGGAAATTCTGCTTTATGTACAGTGGCACGCTGGGCATGAAGCATCGCCCAGAGTTGCTGTTGGCGCTGGCTCACTATCTGGAAACCATAGACAATGCTTGTTTGATCGTAGTAGCCGGAGGCGCGGGTGCCGATTGGCTCCGCGAGAATGCGCAGGCAGTCCGCAAGGATGTTCTGACACTCCTGCCGTTTCAACCGTATAAGAGAGTCTCTGAGGTGATGGGTTCATCCGACGTGCTTATCGCCCTGCTCGATTCTGAAGCCAGCACATTTGCTGTTCCCTCCAAGATCCTCTGCTATTTTTGCGCTGGCCGCCCGCTAATTCTAGCCGCCCCGCGAGACAACCATGCGGCGTCGGTCGTGGAGCAGGCAGGGGCCGGCATGGTAATTTCGCCGGATCGATCTGATGAGCTTCTGAACGCGGCCAAAAATCTAATAGAAAACGCCGAGATGCGCGCCCGGTATGCGAGCAACGCGCGAGCCTATGCTGATCGGTCATTCAACATCGCCAACATTGCAGATCGATTTCTGGAGTTGTTTTCCAGGATATAGTCTTCGGATCGGTTCCCGGCGACTTATCGAATGATTGGGTTGATCTATCGGGCAACACTGCCGGAGACGAGAGGAGTTTTTAACGCTATGGCGAGGGCAGCTCTTGTACTGGGCGGAGCTGGCTTTGTTGGCAGCCACCTTTTGTCCCACCTCGCTTCATCGGGAAAATACACAAAGTTGGTCTCAGGCGACATTCGTTCTCCGCGTTTTGTTGTGCCCGGAGTCGAATATGTTGAAGTCGATGCGCGAAAGCCTATCCCCGACGACATTTGTCCTGGGATCACGGAAATCTTCAACTTGGCGGCAGTTCATACGACGCCGGGACACGAAGACTGGGAATATTATTGGACAAACGTTTTAGGAGCGACGCATGTGTCGGACTTTGCGCGTCGTTCGGGCGTTAGCAATGTGATCTTTACCAGCTCGATCTCGGTTTACGGCGACGGTGAGGAGATGAAGGACGAAGATTCGCCGTTGATTCCCAACAGTGCATACGGACGCTCAAAACTGTGCGCAGAAAAAATTCATCGCCTTTGGCAGGCCGAGGTTCCCCAATCACGCCGGCTTGTGATCGTTCGGCCGGGTGTGGTCTACGGCTATATGGAACGAGGAAACTTCACTCGGCTTGCCGAACTTCTTCTCAAAAACCGCTTCATATTCCCCGGGCGTACCGACACGATTAAGGCCTGTGGCTATGTGACCGATTTGGTACGTTCGATGATGTTTATGCTGGATCGTCCAGATAAAGTAATCACATACAACTTTTGTCACGCCGAGCGTTACACTACCGCGCAGATCTGTGAGGCCTTCTCGCAAGTTGCCGGGTATAAGCGCCCGAGACTCACTTTACCTCTAACTTGCATGCTCATCGGGGGATGGATATTTGAAGTCATGGCGAAAATGGGTCTGAAAACCACGATCAACAGAGCACGTGTGCTTAAGCTTGTTCGTTCGAACAACATCGTTCCTAAACGTCTCAACGAGGCGGGTTTTGCCTATTCCTATGACTTGAACTTGTCTTTAGCCGATTGGCAAAAGAAATCAAGCAATGGCAGGTTCATCTGATCGAAGGCTTGGTCCATGGGTTGGTCGCCGTGAAGAGGTGGATTGTTCCCTGGAATGCGCGGTTAGCGGAGTGGACTTCGATGGGGTCCATAAACGGAGTAAAGTAGCCTATCTTGAGAATCAGATCGGCGAGATTTAATTCACTATTAACAGCTGTCAGAATTATTGCGAAAGTGGGGGATTGAATTCCAAGATGAAAACAGCTTTAATCACCGGCTGTACAGGCCAGGACGGCTCATACCTGACTGAGTTCCTTCTCGCCAAAGGATACGAAGTTCACGGTCTGAAACGGCGTGCTTCGAGTTTCAATACCGACCGCGTCGATCACATTTTTCTGGATCTTCACGAAACCGGCAACCGCTTTTTCCTGCACTATGCCGATCTCACGGACGGCAGCTCGCTTTCTTCGCTTCTACACGACCTTGAGCCCGACGAGATCTACAATCTTGGCGCGCAGAGCCATGTGAAGGTGAGTTTTGAGATTCCGGAATTCACTGCGGATGTCGTAGCCTGCGGAACTCTACGCCTGCTCGAGGCCATGCGGCTAACTGGCGTTAAGTGCCGCTTCTATCAAGCTTCATCGAGCGAAATGTTCGGCAGTGCGCCGCCTCCTCAAAGCGAGATGACGGCGTTTCATCCACGCAGTCCGTACGCTTGCGCCAAGGTTTTTGGGCACAACATTACGGTGAACTACCGCGAGAGCTACGGAGTTCACGCGTCAAGCGGCATTCTCTTCAACCATGAATCTCCGCGTCGCGGCGAGACCTTTGTCACTCGCAAAATCACGCGCGCGGTTGCACGCATCAAGTACGGCGTTCAGCAGAAACTCTTTTTGGGAAACTTAGATGCGCGCCGCGACTGGGGGTATGCGCCCGATTACGTTCGCGCCATGTGGCTGATGCTTCAGCAGGAAAAGCCAGACGACTTCGTGATTGGCACCGGAGAGGCGCATTCGGTGAGGGAATTCGTCGAACTTGCATTCGCGACTGCTGACCTGGATTGGCAGAAATACGTAGAGATTGATCCCCGCTACTTCCGGCCGGCCGAGGTCGATTTCCTCTGTGCAGATGCTTCGAAAGCACGCAAGGCATTGGACTGGGAACCGGCTGTAACCTTCAAGGAGTTGGTCCGCATCATGGTCGAGGCAGACATAAAAGAGTTAGAGGCTCGCATCAAAGGCGGGGCCGCGGCTCTCCAGCTTGCGGCCGCTGCCGAAAGCGGGCAGTCATGATTCGATTGGCCTGATCAGCGAATTGTGGTCACTGGCGGAGCGGGGTTTCTTGGACGTCATCTGATCGCCCGGCTCAAGAAAACAGGCTGCCACAATATCTTCAGCTCCGGCGCACATACGAATACGACCTTGCGCGCATCGATGCGATTGAACGCATGTTTGACGAGTATCGGCCGGAGATTCTCATTCACTTGGCGGCTGCTGTGGGGGGCATCGGCGCAAATCGCGCCAACCCAGGCCGATTCTTCTACGAAAACGCGATCATGGGCATTCAACTTATAGAGGCGGCTCGGCGTCGCGGCATAAAGAAAACGGTTGTCCTGGGCACAATTTGCGCATATCCGAAGTTCACGCCGGTGCCATTTCGGGAAGAAGACCTATGGAATGGCTACCCCGAGGAGACCAACGCGCCATACGGTCTGGCTAAGAAGATGTTGCTCGTGCAATGTCAGGCCTATCGGGAGCAGTATGGAATGAACGCCATTTTTCTTCTGCCTGTGAATCTGTATGGGCCGGGTGACAACTTCGATTTGGACTCGTCTCACGTAATCCCTGCACTGATCCGCAAGTGCCTTGAGGCAGTGCAGGCAGGGCGCGAAGAAATTGTGCTGTGGGGCGACGGGTCGCCTACGCGCGAGTTCCTATACGTGGAGGACGCGGCGGAGGGCATTGTTTTGGCGACGGAGCAGTACGACAAGTCCGACCCGGTGAATCTCGGCAGCGGCATGGAGATTTCGATTCGCGACCTGGCAAAGACTATTGCGGAGATGACGGGATTCTCGGGACGCATCGTCTGGGACACGAACCAGCCAAACGGCCAGCCTCGGCGGTGTCTGGATGTCAATCATGCAGAAAAGGAGTTTGGTTTCCGAGCTGCAACCCCGTTTGAAGTAGGTTTGCGCAAGACGATCGATTGGTATATCAGTTCCATTAAGACCAAATAAATACGTTGAGATTCCAGGATGCTGGCCTTGTCACAGTCTCTCCGAACTCCTAGTGACGCCGTATCGCAATGAGATCGAAGATGAACCTGGGCAGGTAAGAACGTGAGCAAGAGAGTGGTTGTGATGGCCTATATGCGATTTGCGACTGCGTTGGCTGGGCTCGCCTTCATGACAGCTGGCGCGGCTGCCGCTGGACAATCAAATGCGTCGGCAAAAGCGGCCGGCGGTCCAGCACAGTCCTCTGGCTATTCAAATGACGCTGATTCTGACTGTGAGTATGTCACGCGCGGATCGCCCTACATTCCAGTTGACAGTTGGGTCTATCCCGCGGTGTGGCGGCTCTATGCGCTGGGGTACGTCGACAAGGTCTACCTGGGCATGCGGCCGTGGACGCGCGTGAGTGTGAGCCGGATGCTGGATGAGACCGAAGAACGCCTTGAAGATGGGGATGAAGGGCCGAACACAGGCGAAGCCGAAGGGTTGTACGATTCGCTGAAGCGCGAGTTGCGCGATGACAGTTGGGATTCTTGCTCGACGAATAAGGGCACAGTTCGCGCCGAGTCTGTCTACAGCGTGGCGCGCGCCATAAGCGGCACGCCGTTACGCGACAGCTATCATTTGGGCTCGACCATTGTGAACGACTATGGCCGGCCGTACGCCAGCGGCTTCAATAACTATTCCGGCGGCAGCGGCTATGCGTCCGCTGGACGATTTCTCCTCTACGTACGTGGCGAGTTTCAGGGCGCGCCTTCGACCGCTGGCTACTCGTCCGCGCTGGTCGCGGAACTTGCAACCCTCGACGGCACGAGCGACTATTTCAACCCTACCTGTTGGGGCTCTGGACTCTCATGCACCCCTCTGCCGAACAATCAGCAGACGACGATGCCGGCGGGGCCCGTCGCGGCGGCCACGCGAGGTCGCTTCATGGAAGCCTATGTCTCCGCCCAGTTTCTCAACCATGTATTCTCCTTCGGAAAACAGGATGATTGGCAGGGCCCTGGACAGGGCGGCGCGATGTCCTATTCCAATAATGCTGAGAACATCTACTCCTTCCGCATTAACCGCATCGAGCCACTGGAAGTGCCGCTGCTTTCTCGCATTACCGGTCCCTTCCGTTATGAATTCCTGGTAGGCCCGCTGAAAGGGCACACGTATCCCATTGATCCCTGGGTACATGTTGAAAAGGTCAGCTTTAGACCAACGGCTAATCTTGAGTTCGGTTTCGAACGCACCGTGATTTGGGGAGGCAAGGGCCATACCCCCATCACCGTCAAGAGTTTCCTGAGGAGCTTCTTTAGCTTCGCTTCTCCCAGTGCTGCTGCCAAAAACAGCACTCGTGACCCCGGAGCCCGGTTTGGCGCCTTCGATTTTTCCTATCGGCTTCCCTTCGTCCGCAACTGGCTCACTCTCTATTCCGACTCAGAAGTGCATGACGATGTCTCCCCCATCGATGCTCCGCGTCGCGCATCCTGGCGGCCCGGTCTATATCTATCTCATGTGCCGTTCATTCCGAAGTTGGACGTGCGGGTCGAAGCCGCTTCCACTGATCCGCCCGTGTCGACCAGCAACGGCGGCCACTTCATGTACTATGAGGCAATCCAGCGCCAGGGCTATACCAACAATGGCCAGCTTTTCGGCGATTGGATTGGCCGCGAAGACAAGGGCGGGCAAGGCTGGATTACCTACCACCTGAGCGGTAATGAGTGGATTCAAGTAGGCGTGCGCAATCAGAAGGCTGCCAAGGACTTTATTGAAATTCCGCCTGTCGCGGCTGCCGGAACTACCCCAGCCGTCCCTGCCGTTGAATACGGAACCACTCTAAACGACATCAACTTCCAAGTGGTCAAGCGAATCGGCAAAGACATTGAGATCAATGGAAACTTCGCCTATGAACGCTGGAAGGCACCCATCTATGTGTCAGGCCAGCAATCCGTGACGACTACAACTATTCAAATCACTTGGTTCCCGGGGCGAAAAGTAAACTTCTAGGTGCGCTTTCATAGGCATTCGCAAGCAAGGTGCTATTGCGAAATATCGATGCCGAATCTGTCGTCCAAGCGAGTCTCATGTGATCGTGTCGCGGCTCGTGAACCAATTGGCCGACCCAAATGTCTCGCGAGTTTGCGGTTTTCGGGCTCGGGAAACTATCTATTGTTCAGGCGATCGGCACTCGAGGCACCAACCTGTCAGCCAAAGTAATGCGTCTAATAGAACCAAGGGCCGGGGAAGGCTCTACTGCTTTCAAGGTGAACGACTTTGGAGGAAATGACGGTGGTGGTGACTCTGCTGTGGAGTCGACGATGAAGCAATCAAAGAATCGCCTCGAAACAGCAAGTTGCTGCTTTTTGAGCCTAGCGAAGGCTCCGCCTTGCGCGCCAGGGCCTTGAAACTGTGCATGACTGTACATAAAGGATCAACAAGCGAGTAATCAGACCGTATATCCTACCTATGATCTGGATGAGAAACTGTTAATTCCAGATTACGGGCCCAAAGGTACGGGAAGCGGCCCAAAACGACAGCCCGCGAGTCATTGCAGTACTGCTAGTTTTTTGCCTTGTGAATCCGGAAAAGCGATGAATGACTCTCACCAAAACGAGGGATTGTCGCTGGGAGTGCGTTCGCCGATTCTGAAGGAGTGACTATGCGTTTGAAGCCTACCTTTAAGCTCGCTTTCATTGCCGTTCTTGTTACCACGGTAATGCCTGTGTATTCCCAGGTCGCCCCTGCCGCAAGCCAGGGTGGCGTGCCGATCGTCATTGGCGGCGGTTTCTCCGATTACAGCATCGATTGGGGGCCGGGACAGAGAATGGATGGCTACTCGGCGTGGGTCGACTATTACCCCAACGGTTTGCCATCTGTTCTGAACGGCCTGGGTGCTGAAGCAGAGGGACACGCCATTGACTTTGGACGCCCCTCGAATATCCCCAAAATGCGCCAGGACACCGCCTTAGGCGGGCCGATCTACACTTGGAACCGGCATCGCAGCTTCCGCCCTTACGTCAAGTTTTTGGTAGGCGTTGGAAGCATAGACTTCCCAGCCCCACCCGGATTCCCGAACTACTCGCATGACACCTTTCAGGTCTTTGCTCCGGCTGGAGGTTTGGAGTATCACCTCTGGCAACATATCTGGGTGCGTGGCGACTACGAATATCAGTTCTGGCACCACACCTTCGGGACTACTGACCTGACCCCTACCGGCTTTACGATCGGCGCTTCTTACGACTTCAGACCTTGGGTGTCTGAGCAAAGATAGTCCCGTCACGAATCGGTATGTTGTTCCATTCGTCTCCGAATCCTTTATCTCCAGGGCGTTTCGCGAAATTACAGGAACGACGGACGCCCTCGACACCCTGATTGGGGCGGCAGGCTGATAGGGACACGCCCGGCGATCACGACGCATCTCGGCTGACTTCATCAACATTCCAGGCAGCAGCAGAGAAACAGTTCGCTTGCGCCAATCGGCGACGTCGTCGCCATCGACGCAAACAACACACTTGCGATCGTCGCGGCAGTACATCGTTATGAGGCGCCTCCCTCAATCGTCTGATAGAATTTCTTCACGGTTGAAGCACGAGGCTACCGCCTTATTGAGTCTCCTCAGTCAAGGTCTGCACAAGATTTAGAACTTCAGATTGGCGCACCTTCAATCTGAGCGAAAGGTTTACTGGTTCAAGTCCCTGGTGCGTTCTTCGATACAGCTTGACGCACTTCTCATGCGCCCAAACCCAGATTTAACAGTTGCAGTTGTCATCTGCACGCGGCATCGTCCCGCTCTTTTGCGGAAATGCCTCGAAGGCGTCGCTCGCCTGGAACGCGCACCCGATGAAGTACTCGTGGTCGATAACACTTCGGGAGATCAAGAGGCAGAGGCTGTAGTCCGGGAGTTCGCTGCCACCTATATCGTTGAGCCGGTTCCGGGCGCGAGCCGCGCGCGCAATCGAGGATTAGCTGAAAGCAAATCTGAGATAGTCGCATACCTGGACGACGATTCGACACCCGATGTGCATTGGCTTGGAAACCTGCTCGTGCCATTCGAGGATCCGCATGTCGCGGCAGTGTCGGGCAAGGTGGTTACTCCGCAGTCTCCGCTTGAAAGCAGTGGCAGGAAAACGGCTCTATTCCTCACCAACAAAGACCCCAAATGGTTTGAAATTGCCACCTTCGGTGGATTGGCCTTGGCCAGCAATATGGCACTTCGTCGGAGTACCTGTGCTGGCCAAAGAGTCTTCGATGAGCGTCTGGGCAGGGGCGCGCCATTTCAGATCGGTGAGGAACACTACGCGTTCGCGTTGATTTTGTCGCGCGGCTACACTGCCGGATATCTTCCTGATGCGATCGTCTTCCATCCCAATCCAACGCGCGGCGGGGTCAAGCAGGAGGCGCGTAGTTCAATTGCCTATACGATGTTGATGTTTTCCGAGTTTCCTGGCTCTCGCGTCGATCTCTTGCGATTTCTTTTTAGCCGTATACGACGGAAGCCGCTGACTTGGCCGCGAGATGCGCCGGACCCCGGTGAAATCATTACCAGCGGGTGGCGCGTCCTGCTGGCAGCAAGCCTCAGCGCAACCCTACTCTTCTTCCGTGCCAGGAAGCCTAAGAGCAAATAGCCGTCCAGCCTGCAATGCGCTCACCCGGATCGCTTCTCCAATCTGCGTTTAGCGTGCTGCATTCTGCCCGGAGAAGGCGATGAATTGCCGAATTGCGTCCACATCCTGGAAACCGCACAACCTGAATGCTCCGGTATCTGCCGGATGATCGCGGACATTGCCAAATATTCTCGCGGCTCCGGATACGAAATATCGGTGCTTTTCCTTGCAGAAGGGCCTCTGGAATCAGCAATGGGGGATGCAGGGATTTCGGCGAGCGCGGTTTCCTGGACAGCGGGTCGCAGGGATTTGGCTGGCGCCTGGCGAGTGTGGCGTTGGTTGCGCGAACACCCTTCGCAGATCGCGCACCTGCACCACGGGGGCCGGTCGGTTCGGACTGTGTGCCGAATGGCCGGCGTGGCTGCCGTTGTGCAGCATGTGCACGGCCGAATCGTCGAGCCCAGCGGAACTACGATTTCGCCGCGGGATTTTCGTGCTGTGGACGCCGTAATTGCCTGTTCGCAGGCCGTGGCCGATTGCCTCCCTGGACTTCATCCTGAAGTTATCTATGCGGGCGTGGAGACCGGCTCGCATCCGCCCGCGACTGCGGCCCCCGTGGGACCGCTCAAGCTGGGTGTTCTTGCTCGATTGATTCCGCTGAAGAACATCGAGAGTTTGATCCAGGCTACCGCGACCCTCGCGGTAGCCTGGATCAAACTCTCGATGTTCTTCGCGATCGATCGACAACACCCAGCTTGAGCGGTCCGGCGGGGCCGCAGTCGCGGGCGGATGCAACCGCATGACTTAATAAGGGCAATCGGCCACGGCCTGCGAACAGGCGATTACGGCGTCCGCACGCGAAGTCCGCGGCGAAATGGTAAGTTCAGTTGGGCTCGACACTCGGCCGTCCGCCGTGCCTGCACAACGGCGGCCACGCCGGCCATTCGGCACACAGTCCGAACCGACCCGTAGTGCAGGTGCGCGATATTGCGAAGGGTGTTGCGCGCAACCAACACCACGCCGGCCAAATCCCTGCGACCCGCTGTCCAGGAAACCGCGCTCGCCGAAATCCCTGCCGTCCCCTAGATTCCGAGGCCCTTCTGCAAGGAAAAGCACCCTATTTTCATTATCCGGAGCAATGTCCGCAATTGCATCCGGCAAATCTTGCGGAACCGTCGCGGTTCTGCGGTTTCCAGGATGTGGACGCAATTCGGCAATTCATCGCCTTCTCCGGGCAGAATGCAGCAGCACTAAACGCAGTTGGAGAACAATGCGGTAAGCGCGTTGTTGGACGGCTATTACTGTAGGCTTCCTGGCACCGGAAGAAGAGTAGGGTTGCGCTGAGGCTCGCTGGCGGCGGAACAGCGCCACCCGCTGGTAATCATTTCACCGGGCTCGGCGCATCTCGCGGCCAAGTCAGCGGCTTTTGTCGTATACGGCTAAAACAAAATGCGCAATATCAATGCGAGAGCCAGGAAATTCGGAAAACATCAACAGTCGTGGTTGGCGATTGAACTACGCGCCTCCTGTTTAGCCTGGCCGCGCGTGGGATTGGGATGGAAGACGATCAGCATCAGGAAGATATCCGGCGGTGTAGCCACGCGGACAAAATTAATGCGAACGCGTAGTGCTCCTCACCGATCTGAAATCGGCGCGCCCCTGCAGACGCTCATCGAAGACTTCTTGGCCAGCACAGGTACTCCGACGAAGTGCCATATTGCTGGCCAAGGCCATCCGAAGGTCGCAATTTCAAACCATTTGGGGTCTTTGTTGGCGAGGAATCAAGACGCTTTCCTGCAGCTGCTTTCAAGCGGAGACTGCGGTAACCACTGCCCCGACACTGCCGCGACATGCGGATCCTCCGAATGGCACGAGCAGTTTCCCAAGCCAATGCACATCGGGTGTCGAATCGTCGTCCAGGTATGCGACTCTGTCGGATTTTTGCTTTCGGCTCAGACTGCTCCGATTGCGCGCGCGGCTCGCGCCCGGAACCGGCTGCCAACGATATAGGTGGCAGCGAACTCCCGGACACGGCCTCTGCCTCTTCATCTCCCGGAGTGCTATCGACCACCGACTTCATCGGGTTGCGCGTTCCAGCGAGACGACGCCTTCGAGACATTCACGAGAAAAGAGCGGGACGATGCCGCAGTTGCAGATGGCAAACTACAAATATTTAAATCTGGGTTTGGGCACATGAGGAAGTACGGTGCAAGAGCTGTTATCAAAGAACGCACCAGGGACTTGAACCAGTAAACCTTTCTTGAAGGTGCGCCAATCTGAAGTTCTAAATCTTTTGCAGACCTTTGACTGAGGAGACTCAATAAGGCGGTGTTCCTGTACAAACCGTGAAGAAATTCTATAGACCGATTGAGGGAGGCGCCTCATAACGATATTATACCACAACGAATTGCAAGTGTGTAGTATTTTGGTCGATGGCATCAACATAGCCGATTGGCAAGCGAACTGCTTCTTGCTGCTGCTGGAATGTTCATGAAGTCAGCCGAAATGGTCGTCGCCGGGCGTGTCCTATCAGCCCCCTCCGCCCCAAATCAGGGTGTCGACAATACCCGGTTCGTTCCCTTATTAATTTCGCGAAACACCGTGGAATAAAGGATTCGGAGACGAATGGAACAAGCATGGATTCGTGACGGGACTTATGTCTCAGACACCCAAGAGTCTGGATCGTGTAAGAAGCGCCGATGGGTCAGGTCCGTGGTCCGAAGGTGTGGTGCCAGAACAGATATTCAGATTATGGCCAGCGCACCCGGATCCTGTGTTAGCCAGAGGTGATACTCCAAACCTCCAGCCGGAGCAAAGACCTGAAAGGAGTCATGCAAGTCACTGGGAATCCGGGTGGGGCTGGGAAGTCTATGCTTCCAACGCCTACCAAAAACTTGACGTGAGAGAGGGCGGAGCTTTGCGATGCCGGTTCCAAGTGTAGATGGGCCGGGTTAAAGGCGGTGCTGTGGTTTGGGGATATTGAAGAGGGCATCCAAAAGTCAATGGCGTGTCCCTCTGCTTCAGCACCAGGCCGTTGCAGAAAAGAATGAGCAAACCGTTGGGTGATGGTGCAAAACTTGCGCGCCGAGTAGCCATAGTTTCTCTGTCCCGGCCCCCAATCAATACTTTGTGAAACCGCCACCAATGACGATCGGCACGCCACCCTGTAGGTTTGCGGCAGGGGCAAAGTATTGGGATGCGCGGGCGTATACCAGTGGTAACAAGAACGGCAATGAAAGCGAGCTTAAAGTTAGGCTTCAAACGCATGGTCACTCCTTCAGAATGAGCTCCAAGCGACGATCCTCGTTTTGGTGAGAGTCATTCATCACTTTTCCCGGATTGGCAAAAAGGCAAAAAACTAGCAGTACTGCAATGACTCACGGGCTGTCATTTTGGGCCGCTTCCGGTAATCTGGAAAAATAACAGTTTCTGATCCAAATCATAGGTACCATGCGTCTGATTACTGCAGCTGTTGATCCTTTATGTACAGTAGTGCGCAGTTTCAAGGCCCACGCAAGGCAGAGCCTTCGCTAGTTCTCAAAAAGCAAGAGAGGCTTCCTGCTGGAGGCTTTGATTGCTTCATAGTCAACTAGCAGGCAGAGTCACCACCACGGTGATTTCCTAGAAGTCGTTCACCTTGAAAGCAGTGAGAGCCTCCCCCAGCCTTCGGTTCTATTAGACGCATTCTTTTGGCTGTTGGTTGGTGCCTCGACATACCGATGCGCCACTGAACATCAGATAGTTTCCCGAGCCGGAAAACCGCAAACTCACGGAGGACATTAAGCAATAATTC
>CAVZCY010000008.1:0-300357 GCA_963773915.1 uncultured Acidobacteriaceae bacterium | reverse complement strand
GCTCAGTCGCGCATCAGCGCGGCCACTGGCACGACTGACGGGCAGACGGAGGAGAACTACCTGGTTCCTGCCGGCGCAACGTTCAGCACAGATGTAACGGGCACGACACCGGTGGACGAAACTGCAGTGAAGCCGCAAGCGCGCAAGCCGCTGGCGGAACGTCACTCGAGCAAGAAGGCGGCACAATAAGCCGGCCTGCTTGGTCAAACAATTCGCGAGCCCCTGCTTTCAAAGGCAGGGGTTCGCGGAACCTGAAACAGTTTCTTCTTGAAGACATTGAGGCTGACCGGTCAATCGACCAGTCGGCCTCATCGTTTTCTGGGACTCAATTTTTCGATGTGCAAATCGGATAAGCAAGGGCAGGTAGAACAAAGGGCGGGTAGAACTCGGGCCGGACTATAGACGAGCTCGAATATCGATGACCCGGACCGCATCCGGCTACGCACTGCGTTCTTAAAACTTGCTTGCCCAGATAAGAGCCGCAACGCGAGTTAAGACAATTCTCAGTCCCATCAAGCGCGACGCAGGCTATTGTGGCAACTTGGCCCGTCCAGCCCACGAGTCATGAATCTCCTGAAAGATAGAGTTGAGAGACTTCGTAATCCCCCAGGCTGGAAAATGATTTTTCATTTTTCTCAGATCGCTGATGTAGCAAATATGGTCGCCCGACCGGCTTTGATCCACATATTCAGAAACCATTTTCTTGCCCGAAATATCGGCAATCATTGAAAACGCCTCAAGAATCGAACAGCTATTGGCGCGTCCGCCGCCTATGTTATAGACTTCGCCGGCTCGGGGCCTCGAAATAAACGCAGCAATAAAACAGGCGACATCGTACGAATGGATGTTGTCGCGCACCTGTTTTCCCTTGTATCCGTAAACATTATATTTTTTGTCGGTCAGATTGCATTTGATCAGATAACTTAGAAAGCCGTGCAACTCGACGCCCGAATGGCTCGGTCCGGTTAAGCAGCCCCCGCGTAACGCGCACGTGGGCATATTGAAGTAGCGGCCGTACTCCTGAACCATGACATCCGCGGCAACCTTTGAAGCTCCAAAGATGGAATGCTTTGATTGGTCGATGCGAAAGGATTCGGGGATCCCATTCCAATACGCCTCATCCGCATATTCCCAGCGCGTGTCGAGTTCCTTGAGAGACAGTTCGTTCGGGGCATCGCCGTAGACCTTGTTTGTGGACATGGATACGAACGGCGCTTCGGGAGCATGCTGACGCGCAGCCTCAAGCAGATTCAGCGTGCCTACGGCATTGGTGTCGAAATCCGCAAAGGGCATTGAGGCGGCGAGGTCGTGGCTTGGCTGGGCCGCGGTGTGCACTACGGCGTCCGGCTTGAGTTGCTTCAAAAGATCAAGCACGCCCTGGCGATCGCGGATGTCGAGCTCGTGATGTACGAAACCCTTGATCGCGTTCTCAAGCCTGTGCTGATTCCATCGCGTATCGCCCAGAGGGCCGAAGAAGACAGCGCGTTGATTGTTGTCAATTCCATGAATCTCCCAGCCTTCCGCTGCGAAATGGAGACACACTTCGGATCCGATGAGGCCAGACGACCCAGTTACGAGCAATTTTTTCATTAAGATTCCTTGCCTCAATCATGGTAACCGAGCGTGATGGGGAGCCGGAGTATTGGCGGGGAAGCTCGCGCGCGTTCCAGGATCAAATTATGGGCGGCGGAAAGGAAGGGATTCGAACTTCAGGTGCATTGTGGGCGCGAGCGAAGCGGAAGCCCGCAGACGAAATCTTCAGTCCGAGGCTGGGGATGAAGGACCAGAATGCTGGCGGAGAGGGAGGGATTCGAACCCCCGATACCCGTAAAGGTATGCCTGATTTCGAGTCAGGTGCATTCAACCGGGCTCTGCCACCTCTCCATATTTATTTTCGCATATGAGCCGATCTCGGCCTTGATCAGTGGAGTGCCAGTTTAGTTGTAGACACGCGCAAGTTGCAACGGCCGCGAGGGCTGGCCCGGGAAGCACCAGATCTGCATTTGTATAGCGTCGAATTGTGGCTGCTGGTCTCGCGAGCGCTTCGCGGCGCGCACCTCAGAGAAGTTAGAATCTCAGTTTCCGGCAGGTTTCCGGCCCATTGATGTATCTTTTGCTTTGGTCGCGCCTGCGCCGGAGCGATGCGGCAAACTGGTATTTGGGCAAAAGGGAGCGTGTTCTTGACCATGGAGTTCCACATTTCGCGGAAGGTGCGAGAACGATATGGCTTCGCGGACTCCCTTTTCTCATACAACGGCAATGTGATTCTGGCGAGCCTGCCGGCAAGCCGCGAACTCGCTCACCGCATGAATCAGGTGCGCGATGTTCAAAAGAACCCTGATCAGGCTGTGCATGCGGGTCAGCTCTTTGCCATGGGGCTTATTGACGAGGCCAGCCATGTACTGATGGCTCGCTATCGCGAACAGTTCGATCCCCAGGTGATCACTGCGGCCCTCGACTGGTTTGGCGCGCAGGTGGGCTCGGACAATCTGGAAAAAATGCTGCTCGCATTCGTGGAGCAGTTCCCGGGGCAGAGCGTGGTGCGCGGCCGGGAGACTCCGGCGCAGTGGCTGAAAGGCGAAACGGCCGGCATGCAGCACCGCGCGGCTGCGCTTGAAGAGTTGCTTCTGCTCTGGTCGGCCAACCGCAATGAGGCGTTCAAGCCATTTGAGGAATTGTTCGAAGACCGGACGCTGGCGGAAAAGACCGTTTACCGGCAAGTGACGGCGCAAATGCCCGAGTACTTCGCCTCGCGGCCGCTGATCCCATTGCCGGGCGCGAAGGCGATTAGCTTGCTCGAATTGTTGCGCGCTCCGGCGCTGCGATCGCCCCGGTCGCTTAGGGATCAGCTGGAGATCATTCGCGGGCTTTGGAAGCCGCTGATTGGCGACAGCCTGGAACGCTTTCTTCTCATGGCCAGCGAGGTTCTGCGCGAAGAGGAGCTGGCCCTCTGGGCGCAGTTCAACCCTCCGGGGACAAGACAGGGGCCGCAGCAGTGGCCGTCGTTTGTGAGCCATGCAGAGGTGCCGACGTTCGGCGATCCGCTGAATGAATATGAGAGGTTCTCGGCCGATCAGGCATGGATGCCCGGCGCGGTACTGATTGCAAAAAGCACCTACGTTTGGCTGGCGCAGCTCAGCCGTTGGTATGGCCGGCATATCGGGAGGCTCGATGAGATTCCCGATGAAGAATTGGCCACGCTGGCTCATCGCGGCATCAATTCGCTTTGGCTGATCGGCGTGTGGGAACGCAGCCGGGCATCGAAGACGATCAAGCAGCTCTGCGGCAATCACGATGCTGTGGCCTCGGCCTACTCGCTGTTCGACTACCGGATTGCTGACGATCTGGGCGGAGAGGCGGCCTACATCAATCTACGCGACCGCTCTTACCGGTATGGGATACGTTTGGCGAGCGACATGGTGCCCAACCACATGGGCATCGACTCGCCCTGGGTGATCGAGCATCCGG
Source organism: uncultured Acidobacteriaceae bacterium (assembly GCA_963773915.1). Lineage (GTDB taxonomy): Bacteria > Acidobacteriota > Terriglobia > Terriglobales > Acidobacteriaceae > Telmatobacter. The sequence goes on along the minus strand of CAVZCY010000008.1, from coordinate 296,889 downwards.
AGTGGTTCATTTCACGCTGGGATTCACCCTATCCGGCCTACAGCTTCAATGGTCCCGATCTCTCGCACGATGGCCGCGTGGAAATCAAGATTGAAGATCACTATTACGAGCAAACCGATGCCGCTGTAGTGTTCAGGCGGCGGGATAAGACTACCGGCGAGATCCGGTACATCTATCACGGAAATGACGGCACCAGCTTTCCGTGGAACGATACCGCGCAGCTCGACTACCTGAATGCGGCGGTGCGGGAGCAGGTAATCCAGACCATCCTGCATGTGGCGCGACTGTTTCCTGTGATTCGTTTTGACGCCGCGATGACGCTGGCCAAGCGGCATTTTCACCGGCTGTGGTTTCCCGGACCGGGATCGAGTGGAGCTATTCCTTCGCGCGCGGAATATGGGATGAGCCAGGCGGATTTTGACCGGGCGATGCCGCACGAGTTCTGGCGAGAGGTGGTTGATCGTGTCGCCGCAGAGGTTCCCGGCACTCTGCTGCTGGCTGAAGCCTTCTGGCTGATGGAAGGCTACTTTGTTCGTACGCTGGGCATGCATCGGGTATACAACAGCGCATTCATGATCATGCTGCGCGACGAGGACAACGCCAAGTACCGCTCGGTCATCAAGAACACGCTCGAATTCGATCCGGACATCATGAAGCGCTACGTGAACTTCATGAGCAATCCCGACGAGCGCACGGCGATCGACCAGTTCGGCAAGGGAGACAAGTATTTTGGGGTCGCGGCGATGATGTCCACGCTGCCCGGACTGCCCATGTTCGGCCACGGCCAGATTGAGGGCTTCACGGAAAAGTACGGCATGGAGTATCGCTGGCCGCGTTACGAAGAGAACCCGGACCTCTGGCTAGTGGAGCGGCATGATCGTGAGATTGCGCCTCTGCTCAAGCGGCGCTGGCTGTTTGCCGAAAGCGGCAACTTCCTGCTCTTCGATTTTTTCGCGCCTAACGGCTCGGTGAACGAGGATGTGTTTGCGTATTCCAACCGCAACGGCGGCGAGCGCGCGCTGGTGGTTTATCACAATCGCTACGCCAATGCGCACGGCACGGTCGATTTTTCTGCCAGTTACGCCGACAAGGGATCGGGACAGCTACAGCGGCGACGATTGAGCGAAGGCTTGGGCATGAGTGGCGACCGCGGCGCGGTGATCGCGTGGCGCGATTCGCTGACCGGCCTGGAATATTTGCGCCGCGCCGAAGATTTGCTTGACCGAGGTCTCACACTCGATCTCCATGCGTACCAGTGCCATGTCTTTCTGGATTGGCATGAATTGCATCCTTCAAGGGAGCAGCCGTGGGATCGGCTGTCGGACTGGCTCAACGGGCGCGGCGTCCCCAACCTTGCGGACGAACTTGTGAATCTGGAGCTAAAGCCGGTGCACGACGCGCTGCGACAGCTTTTGGATTCCGGAGTGGTGCGGCATTTTGCCGATATCGCCGAGCACCCGCGGGCTGTGGGCGCAGAACGAGTGAAGAAAGTCGAAAGGCAGCGAAGCGAATTTCTGAAACAGGCGTGGACGTTTGCCGAGACATTTCTGCGCGAGGCCCAGACGGCGTACGCGGCGCGGCTCAGGGCAGAGAATCAGCCCGCGCGCGGCCGTGAACATGTTGAAGCGGCTTCGCAGTTGCAGAGATTCAACGAACTCTTGAGGGCTGCGATGCGCATGCCTCAGGTGGAGGCGCTATTTCCGGCTCCGTGGACTGCCGCGGCTCGTCGCATGCTGCCCAGCCCAAGCCCGCAGGCGACGGCGACGGAGATGTGGGGCCCGGTGCTTGCCTGGTGCGCGCTTCAATTGCTCGCCGAGGGCGTTGATAAGGATCACACGGAATCTGCGGCGCTGGACATTTTTGATCGGCTGCGACTGCGCGCGCCGTTAGCACGTGCTCTTGCGGCGCTTGGGTTCGAGGGCGAGGAAGCGTGGCGCGTGGCGGCGCGAATCAAAGTGCTGCTGCTGGCGAGCGCCGGGATCGGCAAGGTGCAGGAAGCGGGATCGGTCGCCAAAGCCAAGCCCGATGCGATGGAATCACGGACTACGCAAACTGCGAGTATCGAGCCATCAAGGGCTCACGGCGAGGGGCTGAGGCTTGCTCCCGCGCTTTGGCTCGATCCTGACGTGCGCTGGCTCTGCGGGGTGCATGAGGCCGAAGGGCACAACTATCTGATCCGCGAACAATACGAAGAACTGCTTTGGTGGCTGCTGATGCCTTCGTTGTTGCGGCTTGCGGGTGAAGCAACGCCGAGTCGAGTTGCTGTTGCGCAGTTGAGCGAGACCGTCGCGGCGGCTTTGGCGTCGGCGGAGGCCGCTGGCTATCGCATCGACGGCCTGCCTGGCACAGGAAAAGTTGCGGCTGCCGGCGAACCGCCGAAATCGGTGCCGGAAAAGGCTGCGAAAACGAAGCCGCGACGGAAGCGATCTCTCAAACGGAAAAAGTAAGCCTTGGTCCCGGCATTAAAACCGACGCGATGATCCCAGGTTTACTCAGAGATCCGAGTCTCACTCCGATTTGTCCCAAAGGCCCTGGCCCCGTAGAATGACCAGAGGGCCGGCAGGTTAGCCTGCACGGCGCCTGAAAATCAATGAGTGAACAGGAAACAGAAGTTTATCCCCAGAGGCAGCCCGCTTCGCCGGCGTGGGACAGAATCGAGCGGGCGCGGCACCCCCAGCGCCCATATCCCATGGATTTAATCGAGCGAATCTTCACGGATTTCAGCGAGATTCACGGGGATCGCGCCTTTGGCGACGATGAAGCTGTAGCGTGCGGCATGGCGCGGCTGGGCGGCGAAGAAGTGATGGTGATCGGCAACCGCAAGGGCGGCAGCACCAAAGAGCGTGTGCGCCGAAACTTCGGCATGCCGCACCCCGAAGGGTACCGGAAGGCGCTTCGCGCCATGAAGCTGGCGGAGAAGTTCGAGCGGCCGGTGATCACCTTTATCGACCTTCCTGGTGCATATCCCGGCGTAGGTGCGGAGGAGCGCGGGCAGGCTGAGGCAATTGCGCGTAACCTGCGCGAAATGTCGCGTCTGCGCGTACCCACAATTTCAGTGATCAGCGGCGAAGGCGGATCGGGCGGAGCGCTGGCCCTGGCGGTGAGCGACCGCGTGCTGATTCTCGAAAACGCGCTGTACTTTGTGATCACTCCGGAGTCCTGCGCCGCGATTATGTGGCGCGATGCGTCGCACAAACAATTGGCTGCCGAAGCCATGCGCATCTCGGCGCCCGAAGTTGCAGCGGTGGGCTGCGTGGATGAGATTATTGCGGAGCCGCCGCAAGGAATTCATGCGGACCGCGAGGCCGGAACCGGACTACTCGGCTCTGTGCTGAAGAGACACCTGGCCGAGTTGAAGGCCACACCCACTCAGGCGCTTGTGACCGCGAGGCAGCAGAAGTTCCGCAACATCGCGCAGTTCTATACGGAAAATTGATTCTCCGAGCCTGCAGGCAGCCAGCTGGAAAGCAAAAAGCATTAGCCATGATGCATGATCGAGTGTATTTGCGCAGCACGCAGGGCGCGGCCTGTCGAGTCGCATGCAGGCCGCTTCGGGGCTTGTATTGTCGCTGGCCTCTGTGTTGGGGGCGGGCATGACTGAGCGTCGCTACACAGGCGGGCGTTTGCGCGCGTATCTTCAATTCCTTTGCGCATTGCTCTATTTCTTTTTTGCTCGGTCGCTTGCGGCTCGCGGCGCAGATGGGCTGGTGAGCGACGCGTGGTTTCCGCTCGTTGACCAGGCCATGCTGGTGTTCTTGCTGCTGATAGGGTTTGCAGCGATGGGATTCTGGTTTGATCGGCAGAGCCACCCCATCAACGAACAGGGTTTGCCGCGGCGTGAAGGCTGGCTGCGCGAAGTAGGCTTGGGGCTGGCGACAGGATGGGGAATAGCGCTGGCATGCGTGCTGCCGTTAACGATTGTGGGCGGAATCGCACTGTCTTTTTACACGCAGAGCTCGGCATGGGGCTGGCTCGTGGCCGATGCGGCGTTTTTTGCGCTGCTTGCGCTGGCGGAGGAGATTGCCTATCGCGGATATGCATTTCAATGCTTTATCCGCGCCTTGGGGCCGACCGGAGCCACGCTGGGATTCGCCGTAATCTATGCGATTATTCAGGCGCTCACGCTCGGCTCAAACCGCGCCAGTTTCGTCGTCTCGCTGGCCTTCAGTTTGCTGCTCTCGACGGCGTATCTGCGCACGCGCGCGCTGTGGGTGAGCTGGGGCCTCAATTTTGCATGGAAGGCGAGCCGCGCGCTGGTCTTCGGACTTGCGGTGAGCGGCGTCAGCAGCCATTCGCCGGTGGTGCAGGGCGATCCCATGGGGCCGTTCTGGCTCACTGGGGGAGCATACGGGCTCGACGGCAGCTGGCTGGCGCTGATCGTTCTTCTGGCTGCGATTCCGGTTGTCTTTCGCGTCACGCGCGATCTGGACTTTCGTTATAACGCGCCGGTGATTGTGGGCGCCGGAATTCCTGTCGATCTGGATGCAGCCGCGCGCGCGCAGCATGAGGCGGCCATGGGGCCAGCAGCGCCCGCGCCTGCCGCTTCAGGGTTGGTGCAGATCGGAATGCAGGGAACGGGAGAACAAGGGGCTAAGGGACTGAGGGACTAAGGGACTGAGGCCGATTTGCCTTTTCTCGCCTGTTGGAGCTAACGTTTGCCTATCAGTGTTCGTCGCATTCGTGGGAGGTTCCCATGCACCGGCGTTTGCCTGGCCCAGACGTTTTCCCTATCTCGCGATCGACCGAATTCGGCAGCCGAGGCAGAAACTTGCCGGGAGCCGTGGCCGCATGCGCGCTGGCAATTCTGATTGCAGGCGCATCTTCAGGCGCTCAGGTCGTCACCGTTGATACCGGCGGCGGCAAAGGGCCAGTTGTTTCTACCGGGCCGGTGGACCGGCAATTCAGGCAGGTGACGCCCACGCACGTCGATTTGCCTAAGACCGAGATGGACCCCAAGACGCGGATTCTGCTGGAACGCGATCTGCAAGCGGAGCAGGGATTCGCCAACCGCCCGTTTCCACGCGGCCACAAGGGATTGACGCTTGAGGCCAACGGCAAGCTGGAACCAGCCGAGGCGAGATATCAGAGCATGGTCGTCAACGAGGGACTTTCTGCCAAGCCCGGTTCGCGCGTGGTGGTGACCAACATCAAGATCGATCGCACAAGGATCATTCTCGACTTCGATGGAGGGCCCGACGCAAAACATCGCTTCCTGCGCCATCTCCAGATCGGGATGGGTCCGCAGATGGGCGATCCAGACGCTGACCCTGATCTGATCAATCAGGAGGGCGATCCGGCAGGCTCGCGGGTGACGCTGGTGTTCGCGAATTATGTTCCAGTAGTGACCGCGGCGCAGGTGAAGGAGCTTTTGGCGCCGCTGATTTCCTTCGACGTCAAGACGCCGATCCAGGCTTATACCGATACGCTGCCGACGGCGTTGAAAGACGCGATCCTGGACCACAAAGTTCTGGTGGGAATGAACACCGACATGGTGATGTTCGCGAAAGGACCGCCAACTACGAAGTCGCGCGAGATGGATGGGCAGATGCCCTTCGAGGAGTGGATTTACGGAACGCCTCCTGAGGAAGTGGATTTTGTTCGCGTCAACGGCAATCGCGTGATCCGCGTGGAGATTGCGAAGGATGGGCGGCCGCTTCAGATCTTTACCACGGACGTTGTGGCGCCGATGTTGATCTCTGCCGGCACGCCGGAGTTGGCTCAGGCGAAGACGCGCACCATCAAAGAAGGCGACGTAGAGACCGATCCCAACAAGGAAGAGGCCGCTCCGCCGCCGAGCCTGCTTAATCCCGGCGAGGCTCGGCCCACCAATAGCGGCGCGGGTGAGATGCGCCCGGTGCAGTTCCCGAAGCCGCATACGGACGATGTGCCGGGAGCTAATCCGGATGAGCAAACTAGTGCGCCGCCGGCAAGTGCGCCGGCAGCGGGCCAGCCAGGGCAGACTGCGGGGGCGCAGAATTCGAAGGCGCAGCCTGCGGGCGGCGAACGCAGCCCGCGGCTCCGGCGGGCGCGATCCCCGTCAATTCGTCGCCTGCGGATGGGAAGCAGCCGCCGCCAGCGGGGTCGAATCAGCTGGTGATGAACTAGCAAGTCAGCAAGTCTGCGGGGTTGGCGGAGCTAGCGGGGTTAGCGGTGCTAAGGGGCCCCGCGGTCTATCCGGCGGCTGCCGCTGAGTTTCTCTTAGTGCCTACACCCCCTCCCCCCCGGTATGACATACCTCCATATTTGATTGCACAGGAGTTAGGGGAGGGCCTCATACCTTTTCCATACCTCGTCCATACCGTATGCATACCTTCCATACCTTGCTCAGCGGGGTTGGCGGTGTTAGCGGAGCTGGCGGCGTTGGGCAAGGATCGAGTGCGGGGAGCGAATGGCGGCTGCCGAGCGGCCCATTATTACCACTTAATTAGTGGCTATTTTTAGCTACTTTGCACTAAATTTGGTGCAGCCCTAGTCAATTTCAAAGGACTTACGGTCCGAGAGATGCGGAAAAAAGTCCCGAATTTTTTTTCTTAATTAATTTCCACCCTCGTCGCGTTTGGCGCCCGTTAAAACAGGGAACAGGGAACAGGGAATAGGGAACAGTGGTCAGCTGTTGGCCTACGGCCAACGGAGGAGACTTGATTGAGTGCTTATGGAACAAGTATGCGCCTGGAGGGGGAAATTATCGGCAATGAAAGCAGGGATTAATGATTGGCGGTTAGTGGGCAGAAAAAGAAAGGGTTAGGGTGGAACGGCGGGCGGCATTGAGGGGCGCGTGGGCTTGACAGGAAAAAAGGGAGGCTCGGGGCCCTGAGACGAGATCCTCTGGGAGGATTCCCGTTAATTGATTTCTTCTGGCGAATGGGGGGCTGAGGCCCTTTAGCGGTCACTTGGTCAGCCCTCCCGCTTCGGAGTGCATGACGGCTTGTTGTAAATCCAAAGACGTCTCTTTCCAAATTGCATTTTGGTTCCGTTCCAGGCTATTCATGAATTGACGGTTCCAGAATTCGTCGTTTCATCGCCGCATAGCGAATTCGGCATCTGCCGCTTTCGCGAGACATGTGTAACGACGCATGCGTTAGTGAATTCTTAGATCAGAGACGTCTCCAGCAGTTCTACTTCGTCTGATTGCTCAAGTCTGCACGCGTTTGACAACAATAGCCGTCGAGCAAATGATTTCGACGGATTCTAATAGTTCCGTCGATCGTCCTACAACTCGTCTGCGTGTCGACCATGACTTCGCTTGCCACACTCGATTGCGAAATACGGCAGATATGGCTTAGGCCGCCGAACATGCCAGGTTCTACATGGATTCTCTGTTGGCCGTGACAGAAGAACGTAAGCGGTCACAGTATAGACAGCGCGATCTGAGTAAAGACTTGTAGATCTGGATACCTCTTGCTATAAATGTCGGACTAATTATAGTAGGGTTCTGGAACTCGAGTCAGCCTCGGTGCTAGATTCCGCTCGGTTTCACGCTATTCTTTCCTTTTCGATCAACTTGATTTGGAACCGCGTGGCTCGAGTTTCGAAATGAGCGCGGCATTCGTCTATGTCGTCGTCTCGAGATCGCCGTTGCGCACCATGAGTGAGTTAATCTCGGCGAGGGTTTCGCATCCTTGGCTGAAAAATTTCGTCAGTATGCCTCTATTGCAGGAATGCTTTACGCTTCGAATTTCGGTGTGTTCCTACTGATGCGACATCCCGTGCAACCTGTGCGGATCGGTCCCAATGAACGTGTTCCATCGATTCTTAGAGGATCCTCGTTCAGCGCGTTCCTCCTGACTTGCCTTGTGGTATCTGACCATCGAGGAATCAGATGGAGTGCCAGAATGGCAATGTTTGCGCAGAGCTCGGCCCGAGGACGCAGAAGGGCGCACCTGATTGTGTCGTACCCAAGCGCCAAGTGTTCGTCATCTTTATTACGAGGCGGAATCGTCGGGATTCCAACGCCCGGACCTTTTGCTCTTCCACTTGAGCGCCTGATCATGGCGGGTTCTTGCGTTTCACTGCCGTAGTCGTGAGCACATATGCATCATAAGCTGCTGGCGATCTGGTGGGACGTTTATTTGCATATGCCTGTGACGGAAGAGCATATATTGAGGGGCTGTTCGTTAAGAACCACCTCGGCGGAATTGAGCAATCATTCGTCTGGCTTGGCGAGCTAAGCGTTCGGTACTGAGATCAGATCAAGCAGATTCGCCACCGTCCAAGGTCCGCCGCGTGGTTCAAGGAAAGTGACACCTCGACAGGATTTGGCAGGCGACCCTTTCAGAGATCATCCGGGGCTGGCGAGGAGACTGGCAAGACCAGGAATCTTCGAGGCTGCTCGACTCCGGTGAGCCGAGGCCGCTAGTTCGATTTCGGCGTGCGGATTTGCTCAGCGATCGTTCGAAGGATAGTCCGCTTTTTGGCTGTGGTCGGGCCGCGCGGTCATTTTGACGAGCCCGGTCCCCTCGATATCACCCCATAAAGCAGAAATCGCTTCATGGGGGCCCCGATTATCCCGCGCTTCGCGCTGTCCCAACGTCCACCCCAACGACGAAGACCTGTCGTTGGGGACCCCGGATTCGTACGCGCGGCCCGATCTGTTTTGTGGACCTTATTCGTGGGGCTGAAGCCCCACGCTCCCTCCGTTTGTTTCCGCGGTGGCTAAAGCCCTCGATCATTTTGCGACTGTTACGGCATGGCTAAAGCCAAGCCCTGATACAAAGCGAAAAGCAGAAGCAGGTCCCTCGGCTCCGCTGAAGTACGCTTCGCTCGGGATGACACGCCTGTGGGGGTAAGCGCGGCCCGACGGTGAGCGTGAGGTGAGCGAGGCGGCTCCGGCAGTCGGGGATGAATCCCCGACCTAGCGGTCAAGCTGTGATACATGACCGGTGAGTTGGGGTTCGTGCTATCCCACCCTAGCCGCAAAAACAACAGCGCGGCTAGGATGGGGCAACCCATTTTTTGTGTACGATCCGGGTGAGGCTACCGAAAGCAGCTGAGAATTGCGAAGCGTTGTGTATGATCCGGGTTAAGCTGCCGAAGGCAGATGAGAATCCGGACACTCTTTGTGGGAATGACTTTCGGCGGTCCTCTCAAATCAGGAGCGATCAGCTCAAATCAGAGGCAATCAGCATGGAAGATATGGCGCAGTCAAAAGATGCGATGGTCGTGGCATCGAGAAAATGGAACGGCTGTGGAATGACGCCATTCTTAGAAGGGATGTCGACTCCGCTGCAGATTTTCTGGCGCCGGAATACAGATTAGTCATTGGGGTCGAGGGACAATCTCTACAGGTGATACCGAGAGAGCTATGGCTCTCAGCCCTGCCCCGTTATGTAATCCACGGCCACGAAATTACGGATATGCATGTGTCTGTTTGGAACGACCTGGCCGTCGCGACGCTGGCCATTACCCAAGCGGCGGAGCCCATGAATGGCCGCGACATCAGTGGCAACTTTCTGATTACAGATATCTGGGTCCTTCGAAATGGGAAGTGGCTGGTTGCCGAACGCCATTCGTCTCGTCAGGAGAAAGCTTCAGTTGCGGTGCGAGGGGCATTTCAAGCGGTCGACAAAGTCCACTGAGATTGCGGGAGTATTAAGATCAGGGATCGTTGAGTGGGAAGGAGAGAATGACATTCGTTAGTGTGACACGGCTCAGAGTCCGCTCGATTCGATTTCTTCCGCCCTTTGCGCTTCACACGTGGCGGTCGCTGAGGCAGATAAAACGCGCGCGCGGATTTCAAACGGGAGCGCTGCTGCCCGATAGAAGATGGACCTTCTGGACGATCACGGTCTGGGACAGCGAGGAGAGTATGCGGCAGTTTATGGTGTCTGGGTCGCACAAGGCCGCGATGCCGCATCTTGTGAAATGGTGCGATGAGGCATCCGTAGCCCACTGGACGCAGCCGGAGGCTGAGGTTCCTTCGTGGACGGAAGCACACAAGCGCATGTGCGAAGGAGGCCGTGCGTCGAAGGTGAGAAATCCGAGCCCGCAACATTCCACGCTGAACTTCAGTGCTCCACGCACGACAGGCAGCGGGAAGATCACTCGATCGTAATTCGCGATTGGGTCTGCGATTGGGATGGCGAATCGGTTCGCGATGGGCAGAGGACGAAATTTTCCCGAGGCTTGCGCTTGGGGTTAACGTCTATTGCCGGCGATGCGGGCTGGGTTTCCGGGCCTGAAGGCGACGATGTGTTGCGCGGAGTTTCAGTGGCCTGAAGGCCACTGCTCCCTCCGTCGGTGCCTGGAAGGCATTTCAACGAACTGAGAGCAAATTCCGGGCTTGACCTTGACGCTGCGTCAGGGCGGAGTATGGTCTGAAAGCATAAGGCGGCGGGAAGCGATGAGGGCCCAAGTTCGATAAGGTTGTGGAGCGATGAGCAGCTGCCACCGGATTGGCGAGTTCGCGAAGTTGGCGGGAGTAACGGTTCGAGCGTTGCACCACTACGATCGCATTGGTTTGCTCAAGCCGCAGCGAACGGGATCCGGCTTTCGCGTCTACGATCTCAAAGACATGGAACGGCTGGAACAGATTGCGGCGCTGAAGTTCCTGGGTATTCCGCTGAAGGAGATCAAACTGCTGCTGAAACGCGGGCCGCTGACGCTGGCGGACTCGCTGCAAATGCAGCGTGAGGCTTTAACCGAAAAGCGAAGGCTGATTGATCGCGCGCTGGTGGCAATTGAAGCAGCGGTAAAGGGAATTCGATCAGGACAGGCACAAGCGGGGCAGACACGAGCTGGGCAAATGGCGGACGCGGCGATCTTGAGAAAGATTATTGAGGCGATTGATATGCAGCCACAAGAGAATTTCATGCGGAAGTATTACAGCGATCAGGCGTGGCTGGACAAGGAACGCATGGCGCGCGAAACGCCTGTTGAAGATCGCAAGAAACATGTGCAGGCGATGCGGCAAGTATTTGCGGAGATTGAAGCGGACCTTGATCGCGACCCGGCGAGCGAAGATGCTCAGGCACTGACGAAGCGGTGGCTGAAGCAATCGGAAACGGCTCATGGCGGCAACGAGGCGGTGAGGGCCGGGAACATCGAGGCGTGGAATGATTTTCAAAACTGGCCGCCGGACCAGCAAGACATTGTTCTTGTTGGCTTCGACCTGGATTTAGAGGACAGGACCGCGTCGCTGCGGCGCTTTGAAAACGTGACGAAGTTTTTGGGGCGGGCGATTGGGTACAAGATCCGAACGAATATGCCGACTGTGCGTAGTTTGTATGGGCTGGATCAGGCTTGAGGAGTTTTTTGCGGGGTGGGGCGGTTCGTTTCCCACCCTTTCGTCCGCTGGAGCGGACGAAAGGATGGGGCAACCTTTCATTGTGCGCTGTTCAGCGCGGAAGGACCTGGTAGCGGGCCATCATTCCGGCGAGCATGTGGTCGGAGATGTGGCAGTGGTAGAGCCAGATTCCGGGCGCATCGGGAACCATGTCGGCGGTGATCATCTGCGCAGATGCGACGGAGAGCACGTCGGTGCGCTGGCCGCCGACGATGACGGTGTTGCCGTGCCAATGGGGCGTGTGCAAGTTGTTGAAGTCGCCGAGCGTGGCGACATACCAGCGGACGTGATCGCCTACCTTCATGGTCATCAGGGGCGTGTTGCCGTAGATGTATCCGTTGATGGACCACTTGACGTTGGTGTCGGCAAAGCCGGTTCCGGCGACGGTGCCGAAGATTCCGGTGGCGGTGATGGGGTGGAATTCGTAGCGATTGAGTTTTGATGGATCGGCGATGTGGGCCTTGATGTTGTCGTCGAGATACCAGCTTTCGTTTTCGTTAATGGCGATGTAGATGGTGGCGAATTCGTGGTCGACATCTTTGGGGCGGCCGTCGGCGAGGGCCATGCCGCGGCGGGTGATGACGAGTCCGCCGAAGAGACCGGAGGCCACGTCGCGAAGCTCGTCGCAGTGCGAATGGTAGAGCCAGAAGATGGAGCTGGGATCGTTGGGGCCGGGACCGGCGCGGTCAGGAACCTGCCAGATGTAGGTGTGGGTGAGGCCGGGCGCGATGCAGCCGCCGCGATCATCCATGTCGCCGCTGCCGCCGCTGTAGTCGGCGCCTTCAGAGTCCTTTTGATAGAGAACGCCGTGGGGATGCATGCCGTATGGATGTGTGGCGTTGTTCTTAAACACAACTTTGATGGTGTCGCCGACCTCGGCGTGCAGGATGGGGCCGAGAATGCCCTGATACGCGTCCTCGGGCGCGCGCGGCTTGAGCGCGGTGAAGGTGGCGTCGGTGTACTCGTGGTAGACGGCTTTTTTGTAGACGCGGCCGATGTGGTTGGCGCTGGTTTCAGTGAAGCCCTTGGCGATCGCGTCGAAGGGCATGCCCATGGCTTCGTCGCGGCCGGAGGGGGCGTAGTCCCATTGGACTTCGTCAGCGGCGACGTAGTAGGTGCGGGTTTTGCCGGCGTGGGCGGCGGGCGCGGCGTGGAGATGAGCGGGAAGGGCGCAGAGAGTGGCAGCGGCGAGAGTAATTGCGAGCAGGGCGGTGTGTCGGAGATTCTGCATGGTCATCGTTCCTCCGGGAAGTGGGTTGGGGCGAGTTTGGGCAAGGGGAACCTGCCGCGTGCCGCGTTTCGGATCAGGTCTCTGAAGGTTCTGGGAAGGTACGGCTGCGATTCTAATTCGGCAGGGATGGTCCGGCAAGGATTATTCGTGTGTGGAGCGGAGATGGGCCGGCTGCGGAGGTAGTGGCCCGGCTCATATAAACTGGAAGGAGCGAGTCGGATAGACGACCGCGCCGTTGAAGCCGTCCGCCACGGTGGATGAGAGCAGAGACACCTAAGAAGGAGAACCAACGCAACGATGGCCAAAATTGCCAAAACAGGTGACCGCAAGAAGGTAATGGACACGACGAAGTCGACAGACTGTCCGAAGTGCAGCAAGCCCACGCGCATCGTCAAGCGGGTGAAGGATCGCGAGAGAGGCGTTCCGGGCGGAGTGTATATTTCGTGCTCGGCATGCGATTTCTACGAAAAGCTTTAAGTGTTCCTTGAGCTTTTATCAACAAAGAGGCCCGGCTAAATGCCGGGCTTTTTGCGTTGAGACAGGGAACAAGCCACCCCAGCGACATAGACCCGTCGCTGGGGACCCCGGCAGGGAACAAGGGACACAAGGGACACAAGGGAACAAGGGAACGAGGAGACAGGGGCGAGGGAGCGAGGGAGCGAGGGAACGATAGACGGGTGTGCGGACGAGGCCCCTTCGACTTCGCTCAGGGCAGGCTCTCGCAGGACAGCCGGCGGGACGCCGGCGCTGACATGGGACGCTGGCGCTAACGGGGAACGAGGGACCTTTCTCCGGAACCTTCTATAGACTCATTGCGTATTCCACCTACAGGAGAACCCAATGAAGAACGTTGTTCGCCTTACCGGCCTCGCGATATTGATTTGCCTGACTGGCTCGCTCGGCCAAGTGGCCGCACACGCTGCGTCGAAAGACAACTCGGGCGCCATCGTGATCGTCTTCAAGGATGGCCACCGCCAGACCTTCAACCTCTCTGACATCGACCGTGTCGAATTCGCAGGAGGAACTTCTTCGTCCGCTTCCGCGGATAACTACAGAGTTCCCAGCCGTGGCCGGTTCATCGGCAAATGGGAGTGCGGCGACGGTAGCGGGAATAACTTCTACATCACACTGAACGAAAATGGCACGGCCTACAGGTCAATTGGCGACGTGAAAGGCCGCTGGGAGTATGTTGATGGCGAGGCTCGCGTGACTTGGGAAGACGGACGCCAGGATGCGATTCGTAAATCCGGATCGCAGTACTTCAAATTTGCCTACGGGCCGGGCAAGTCGTTCACCGACGACCCTGACAATGTGGCTCATGCGCGCAACACGGAGGCCGGCCCGGTCTAGGCTCCGGGGCCGTCTAGAGCGCTGCGGCCATTTCTGCCAGGATTGCTTCGGCGGCTTTGGCCGGGTCGGGGGCCTGCGTGATGGGGCGGCCCACGACCAGGAAAGTTGCGCCGTTTTGCAACGCGTCGGCCGGAGTGGCGATGCGTTTCTGGTCGTCTGAATTGGCTCCGGCGGTTGTTCCTGCGCCCGCGGGGCGAATTCCGGGGATAACAAGCACGCCATTGGGGCCGGTGAGAGCGCGCAGTGCGGCGACTTCCTGCGGCGAGCAGACAAAGCCGCGAATGCCGGCGTTGAGGCCCATTTTAGCCAAGAGCTCTACTTGCTGCGCGGGCGAGCGATCGATGCCCGTGGATTCAAGCGCGGCAGCGTCCATGCTGGTGAGCACTGTGACGGCGAGCAGCTCGGGCGGGTTGGCGATGCCATCGAGCGCGGCTTTCGCAGCGGCCAGCATTGCCGGGCCGCCGGCCGAGTGAACAGTCATCATGCGCACACCCATTGAGGCGGCTGAGCGAACTGCTCCGGCGACGGTGTTGGGGATGTCGTGGAATTTCAAGTCGAGGAAGACGGAGTGGCCGTGGGCGATCAAAGTCTCGAGAAGGTCGGGTCCGGCGGCGGTGAAAAGTTCTAATCCGACTTTGAACCACTGGCAGGTTCCTTCGAGCTTTTTAACCAGCTCGGCAGACGCGGCGGCGGTAGGCACATCGAGGGCGACGATGAGGCGTTGGCGCGCCAGGTCGATTCTGTCGAGGAGCGCGGGATACTCGGCAGGGAAGGTGGGATTCAGCCGTTCGCCGGTAGGCATGTCTTGATCTTAAGGGATTGTTCGTTATCGCACAGGTAATTTTTTAGGCGTCAAAATTGTTGGCATCGAGCAAGCGCTTGCCTGTCGAAACCAATCAAGTTCAGAACGGCGCTCCCGTGAGCGATACGATGGTGATGGGAAAGAAGCGAATCGGACGTTGAGGGCTGGATGGTGGTGAGGCCGTTGCGAATGCGTTGCTGGGCGATGGGAATCCTGACGATCGGGATTCTGTGGTTGGCCTTGAGTGACTCGGCCTGGGCGGCGACAGTCGATACCAACCCGATGAACTACGATCCCCAGGTTCGGGCGGCTTTCAAGGATTTCTACAATCTGGACTACGCCGGCGCGGTTCAAAGCTTCGAGCGCTATCATTCAGCGCACCCGGGCGATCCGCAAGCGACTGCGTACCTGCTGAACGCGCTGATCTTTCAGGAGCTCTACCACCAGGATCTGTTGGACACGACCTTCTATGCGAATGACGGCTTTTTGAGCGGGCGGCATGCGACGGAAGAAGATCCGAAAAAGCGCGACCAGATTTTTGCGCTGGCCGATGAGGCGGTGCAGGAGGCGGATTGGCGACTAAGCCAGAATCCGAACGATGTGAACGCGCTGTTTGCGCGCGCATGGGTGCGCAGTTTGCGTTGTACTTATGTGGCGATGGTGGAGCGGGCGTATGGCACCGGGTTCCGGCTGGCGACTAAAGCGCGGGACGATGCTGCGCGAGTGCTGGAGCTGGATCCGAATTACGTGGACGCGAAGTTGATCACGGGAGTTTATGAGTACGTGGTCGGCGCGCTGCCATGGCCATTCAAATTGATGATCGGTTTTGCCGGAATTACAGGATCGAAGGCTACGGGCCTGGCGATGCTGCGAGACGACGGCAATCGCGGCGTGCTGACGAGCGTGGACGCAAGAACAGCGATCGCTCTGTTTCTGCGGCGCGAGGCGAAGTACGACGAAGCGATTCAGGTTGTGGAACAGTTGAAGAATGAGTATCCGCACGATTTCCTTTTTTGCCTTGAGGAGGCCAATTTGCGCAGGGACGCCGGTGAGGGCATGCGAGCGGTGGCGGCGTACCAGGAGATTCAAGCCGACAATGCGAAGCCGGGTTATTTTATCGACGCGCGCATGGAGTTGGCGGATTTTGGGTTGGGCGACGCGCTGCGCGGGCAGCGGCATTATGATGATGCCGCGCAAGCGTTCGAGGAGGCGGCCGAAATGCCCGGTGTGGGGTTGGAGTTGAAAATCCGCGCGCTGCTCAATGCCGGTGAGTGCCGCGACGTTGCGGGGCAGCGACCGCTTGCTGTTCGCGACTACCAGGCTGCCATCGATGCCGGCCCGAATACTTCGCGCGCCGATCAGGCGCGGAGGTATTTAAGGGAGCCGTATAAAGATGAGTGAGAAGCAGGGACCAAGCCACCCCAGCGACATAGACCCGTCGCTGGGGACCCCGGCAGGGAACGAGGGACCGAGAAGACAGGGATTAGGGAACAGGGAAAAGGGAACAGAAAACAGGGATTAGGGACTAGAGGACTGGGACTGAGGGACCAGGAGCTTTGGGGGGCGGTGGAACTGGCGGGGATGAGAATCCGTATGATTGATGTAGTGGGCGTGTTTGCCGGAGGGGTTGGTTATGGCAGTTTTTTGTCAGCAATGCGGTAATGCTTTGCATCCGAGCGCGCGCTTTTGCTCGGGTTGCGGGGCGGGAACGCCAGTGGCGCAGTCCATGCCCGGAAGGCCGCTGATCCGGCCGCATGTGGGACGCCAGATTGGCGGCGTTTGCCTGGCGCTGGCGCAGGCCAATGGATGGGACGTAACCACGGTCCGCATTTTGACGGTCATCGGATTCTTTTTATCGAGCGGGCTGATCGGCGTGGCGTACGTGGCGGCGTGGATCGGTATTCCGGAGGACGTGGCGCCTTATCCGGTTCCGTACCCGGGATCGTACCAAGGATCGTTTCAAGGATCGCACGGGATCGCAACAGGGTCCGTATCAAAGCCCGAATCCCGGGCCGAATCCTGGGGCGTATCCTCCGCAGGCGTAACTGGCTCGAGTGTGAGCAGGACACGTGCGAGCAGGTCAATTGCGAATGGCTAGAATATGAGCGGCGAGTACGTGTCTGTTCCCGGCGAATACCTTTCGGGCGGCGCGCGTTTAGGATTCAGTGACGCGGGCGACGGCTTGCCGGTGGTGCTGCTGCACCCCACACCTCTTGATCGCGAATACTGGCACCCGCTGACGCGAGAGCTTGCGGGAATTCGCGCGATCGTTCCCGACCTGCGCGGACACGGGCGCTCGGAACTGGGATCGGGACTGCCGACCGGCGGATTCACACGCGTTCCCGGAGCGCCGGTGCTGACTATGGCGCAGCTAGCGTCGGACATTCTTGCGCTGCTCGATCATCTGAATATTTCCAAGGCAGCTTTTTGCGGGTGCTCCATTGGCGGGTACGTGATGCTGGAGTTGTGGCGGAGAGCGCCGCAGCGAATGCGCGGGATGATTTTTGTGTGTTCGAAACCGCAGCCGGACGCCGAGGCAAACCTGGCCAAGCGCATTGAGACGATTGCTCGGGCGCGGGCGGATGGCGTTGAAGCGCTCTTTGATGGGATGGCGCAGAATATGGTCGCGCCTCCGGTGCGGCGGGAGCGGCCTGAAGTTGTGACCGAGGTGCGCGCGCAGATGACGCTGACGGCCGAGGCAGTGGTTGCGGTGCAGGCGGGATTGGCGGCGCGGCCTGATTCGGTTCCCACTGTGGCGACGATTCATGTGCCGGTGCTGGCGATTGCGGGCGCGGAGGATGCGACCGTGACCGCGGCCGATATGGAGGCGTTTCGCGCGGCTCCCGGCGGATGCGAGTTTCATGTGATTCCGTGCGCAGGGCATTTTGCGGCTTATGAGCAGCCGAAGAAGGTGGCCGCGATTGTGGCGCCGTGGCTACGGCAGTTTGAATGAAGCAGGGACCAAGCCACCCCATCGACGAAGACGTGTCGATGAGGACCCCGGCAGGGCGCGAGGGAGCGAGGGATGCGCGCAACGGTCGTGGGCGGAGCGGGGGCGGCGGGGTGCTGATAGAATTCGGCACGAAGTCGATCGCTGTCTCAGGAGAAATCCTCATGAACGAAGTTGTGTTAAAGAATGCGGGTCGGCGCGAATTTTTGCGCGCTGTGCCGGCGGCTGCAGCAGCAGGAATAACGATTGCCAATGCTTCGATGTTCGCCCCGGCTGCGGTTGCACAAGCGCAGAGCGCGGCTGGTCCGCAGAGTGCTGGAGGCGCGGCGACGTTTCAGATTTTTACCGCTCAGCAGATTCAGGATGATGCGAAGGCGCTCGTGGCCAGCCCCGGCAACAACAATCTTGTGCAGGGGAAGAATTTTGCGGTGGTGCTAACGGTGGAGACGGCGAAGAGCGCGAAGGAGTTCGAGTGGCACGAGGGGCGCGACCATATTTTGCAGGTGCTGGATGGATCGACAATTTACGAAGTGGGCGGGACGCCGAAAGGCGCGCACAGCGAAGCTGCGGGCGAGTGGCATGCGCCGGAAGCAGAGGGAGCGACGACGCTGACGCTGAAGAAGGGCGATATGCTGGTGATTCCGCGGGGAACTCTGCATAAGCGGAGCACGGCGGGAACCGTGACGTTTACGTTGATTTCGCCGCAGGGAGTGTGAAGGGCGGGGAACAAGGGACCGAAGGACCAAGGAACCAAGACAGCAGAGAGTCGCCGACCGTCGAAGATGGACCTGAGGCGGCGAATATTTAGATCAGTGACCGCGTACTTTCTTTCGCAAGGATTTCTGGTATCCCAGGTCTCAGAATCGAGACCTCGGGCGCCCGCCGGTTGTGGGAAGCGAACATCTAATTGCGGCTGCGCATTTTGGCCAGCAGGCGGAGGATCTCGATGTAGAGCCAGACCAGCGTGACCATGATGCCGAAGGCTGCGTACCACTCCATGTAATTTGGGCGCGCCGTAGGCGACGCCCTGCTCGACGAAGTCGAAGTCGAGTACGAGGTTGAGCGCGGCGATGGTGACGACGACGAGGCTGAAGCCGATGCCGATGATGCCGTTGCCGTTGACGGAGCTGAACGAAGTGGATGTGGAAGAAGCCGAGAAGCATCTGGGCCATGTAGAAGATGAAGATGCCGCCGGTGGCCGCGACCACGCCGAGGCGAAACTTCTGGGTGACTTTGATCAGGCCGGATTTGTAGGCGAGGAGCAGCACGAAGAGCGTGCCGAAGGTGAGGCGACGGCCTCCATGGCGATGCCGGGATAGCGCTGCTCGAGGAGAGCAGAGATGCCGCCGAGCACGAGGCCTTCGAGCAGCGCATAGATGGGCGCGGTGACCGGCGACCATTCCTTTTTGAAGACTGGTGATCATGGCGAAGATGAGGCCGCCGATGAGGCCGATCATGATCGGGAGGCCGACAACGCCCGGATCGTGCGTCTGCATGAACTGAGTTCCAGGTCCAGGCTGCGGTGGCGACGGCGCAGAGGAGCAGAATGCCGGTTTTGTTGATGGTGCCGCTCAGGGTCATGCGCGCCGAGGCGTCAATGAGGCTGCCGCCGGTTTGGTTGCGGGCAAAGTCGCTGAAGGTGTTCTGGCCGAGTGCGGGATTTGAAGTTTTGATCAGGGGCATTGAAATTACTCCGTTCTTATTTTATTAGATGGACGAAGGGCGACGCGAGTTTCAGAGGAGGGCCAGCATTCGGGAAGAGTCGCTCCGTGAGCTCTGAGGGCCGACCCCAAAAGCCGAGCGGGGAAAGTTACGATTCATCAATTGTCGGGTTGATATTCTTTCGCCCCTACGGGGCTGCTCCTTATTTGAACGCATTCCCCGGGTTTCGCTTGCCGCTTGTCGCGGCGCACTTCACCCGGGGCTAACTTCTTCGCCCCCTCCGGGGGCGGATGCGGCGACGTCGCAGCTCTGCGCGGACCCATCAGTCGAGGGTCTGCACGCCTGCGCGCTTTCGTAGCGCTCGGTGGTGGCCATCAGGTTTTCGATTGCGCTAACGGACTGAATGCCGCCGCGTGCGCCGGGAGCCATGCAGTTCATGGCTGCGGCGGCGCAGGAGAAATCGAGCTGGCGCTCGAGCGGCCAATCGCGCAGCAAGCCGTAGATGAAGCCAGCGCGAAAGATGTCGCCGGCACCGGTGGTGTCGACTACAGGCACGCGATAGGCGGCGCTATGAATTATCCGATTGCCGTCCCAGGCGAGCACGCCGTTTTCGCCGAGAGTTGCCGCGCTGAGGCGGCAGCCGTAGCGCGACTGCATGCGGCGCAAGGCGGTCTCGAGATTCGATTCGCGCATCAGGCGGCAGGAGAAATCCTCGCTCACGATCAAGTAATCGATGTTGGCGACGAGGTCTTCAATGCCGGGATAGATGTCATCGAGATCGGCGACGACGGGAACGTTGGCGGCGCGCGCCCAGCTTGCGGCGAGCGAAGCGGCGGCGGTGTCATGACCGTCGACATGGAGGACGCGGGCGCTTTCAGATCCATTCGCGGCGAAGGTCTGAAGGCTGAAGAACCATCAGATTGTTGCGCTGACAGATGACGGTGCGCTCGCCAGCGGTATCGATGAGGATGACGTTGTGCAGGCTCGAAGTTCCGGGGACGGTGACGATCTGAGTTTCGGCGCCGACGCGCGCGAATGCTTCTTTGTGCAGGCGGGCCGCATCGTCGTCGCCGAGCTTGCCGACGTAGCGAGTGCTGATGCCCCAGGTCTGACAGGCAACGACGGTGGTTGCTACCTGGCCGCCTGGCTGGACCGAGCGGGTGGAATACTGGACCTTGGAGCCGGGCTGCGGAAATTGCTCGAGCGGAATTAGAGTGTCCGTGGCATTGAGGCCGACGCCGACGAGATCAACCAGAGGGAAATCCTTCACTCAGACATTGTAATTTGGACAGTGGGAGAAAGCGCGCGCGAGGGGTTTTGGGTAGTGGGGCAGTTTCAAGGATATTTTTCTCGGGGGCTGAAGCCCCAAATCATTCTCGTCTGTTTATGTACGGGCTGAAGCCCGTACCCTTCAGCTGAAGCCCGTACCCTTCAAACTGCCCCACTGCCGGGTCTTAAGGTCGAATGCTGTAGGCTCAAATTATTCTTTTAGTTTTGGACGAGACCCATGGTTCAGCAAACATCTTCGCGCCCGTTTCAGCGACCGCAGCCCGGCGCTGCGCTCCACTGCGGGGGAGTGTCGCTGGAGAAGCTTGCCAAGCGGTACGGCACGCCGCTGTATGTGTACTCGGCGGACCAGATTTCAGAGCGGCTGAAGATGTTTCAGAAGGCGCTGGCGGGGCGAGAGCATTTGATTTGCTACGCGGTGAAGGCCAATTCTTCGCTGGCGATTTTGAAGATGCTGGCGCGGCAAGGCGCGGGATTTGATATTGTTTCCGGCGGCGAGCTGGAGCGGGTGCTGGCTGCTGCGCCGGAAGCTGTTGGGCGCGTGGTGTTTTCCGGAGTGGGGAAGACCGCGGCGGAGATCGATGCGGGATTGAAGGCGCGAATTCTCCAATTCAATGTGGAGAGCGAGGCGGAACTCGGGTTGCTTGCGGAACGCGCACGGAAGTTGAAAATCCGCGCGCGCTTTGCGCTGAGGGTGAACCCGGACGTCTTTGCCGATACGCATCCTTATATTTCAACTGGCCTGCGCGAGCACAAATTCGGGATCGACATTCGTGACGCGCGCGCCCTTTATAAGAGCGTGGCGGGAAACCGCTGGCTCGATGCGTATGGAATCAGCGTTCATATTGGCTCGCAGATTCGCTCCGCTGAACCATTCGGATCGGCGATTGAGCGGGTGAGCAAGCTGGTGCGGCAACTGAGGAACGAGGGCATCGCGCTTCAGGCGATCGATGCGGGCGGCGGCCTGGGCATTGACTACCACGATGGCGCTTTCAATGCGGAGACCAAAGTAGACGAGTATTCAGAGGCGCTGAATCGCGCGCTGGGCGATTTCGATGGCCGGCTGTTGATTGAGCCGGGAAGATTTCTTGTGGCGCAGGCCGGCGCGCTGTTGACGCGCGTGCTATATGTGAAGCGCAATGGCAAGAAAACTTTTGTGATTGTTGATGCAGCGATGAACGATCTGATTCGCCCCGCGCTTTACCAGGCGCATCATGAGATTGTTCCTGTGCGTGCCTCGCGCAGGCAGAGAGCGCGTTGTGGATGTGGTGGGGCCGGTGTGCGAGTCCGGCGACTTTTTCGCGCGCGACCGGAAGCTTGCGCCGGTTGAGCCGGGGATCTGGTGGCGCTGCTTGATGCGGGCGCTTACGGCATGGCGCAAAGCTCGAACTATAATTCGCGGCCTCGGGCGGCAGAAGCTCTGGTAGAGGGCGCGAAGGCGCGGCTGATCCGGCGGCGTGAGACGATGGCGGACCTGCTGGCGACAGAAAAGATCTGAATCGCCGTTCCGGCGCTCGCGCATTGGAGTCGCTCACGCGCGCGTGGCCATCTCCGCGACCGAATCAGGCGCATTCTGCTAGAGTGTTGCGCGGAGGCATTCTCAATGCAATTCACGACGTGGACGGCACGACTACTGATTCTGACAGTGGCAGCAGTTGGAATCACCGCGACTGCCGGCGCAGACCCCTTGAAGGTGAAGACCGAGCAAGGACAGGTTCACGGCAAGCTCATCAATAATGGCGAGGGGGATGGCAAAGTGAAGGCGTTTCTCGGGATTCCGTATGCCGCGCCGCCGGTAGGCGACCTGCGATGGAAGGCGCCGCAACCTGCGGCGAAATGGAAGGGCGTGCGGGACGCGACGAACTTTGGCGCGCATTGCGCACAGAATCATGTCTTCGACGACATGATTTTTCAGGACAGCGGCCCGAGTGAAGATTGCCTGTATCTGAATGTCTATGCGCCGGCCGATGCGAGTTCGAAAAGCGCGCTGCCGGTGATGTTCTGGATTCATGGAGGCGGATTTTCGGGCGGGAGCGGAGACGAGCCGCGGCATAACGGAGACTTTTTGCCGACCAAGGGCGTGGTGCTGGTGACGATCAATTATCGGCTGGGTGTTTTTGGTTTTCTGGCGACTCCCGATCTGGCAAAGGAGGCAGGTGGCGCGGCAGGGAACTACGGGTTGCTGGACATGGTGGCGGCGTTGCAGTGGGTTCATGACAATATTGCCAAGTTTGGCGGCGACGCTGGAAACGTGACGATCTTCGGAGAGAGCGCGGGGTCATTGGCGGTGAGTACGTTGATGGCGGCACAGCCGGCGCGGGGATTGTTCGAGAAGGCGATCGGCGAGAGCGGTGGCGCATTGAGCGTTGGCGCGCGGGGAACGGAGGAGCAGCAGAAACAAGAGGAGCGAGAACAGGCTTGGGTTGAATCGCTGAGCGCGACGAATCCGGCCGGGACGAGCCTGGCCGAGCTGCGCGCGATGCCGACGGATGAGATTCTGGCTGCCGCGGCGAAAAAGGGCGGGCCGGGATTTCCGACGGTGGTGGATGGTCGTTTGCTGACCGAACCAGTTGCGGACACCTACGCCGCGGGAAAGCAGGCGCATGTGCCGCTGCTGGCGGGATGGAATCGCGACGAATTCTTCTTCACTTGCGATAGGACATGACGGCGGATAAATGGAAGGCGTATGCGGCGCGAACACTTTGGCGATCACGCCAGCGAGTTTCTCGCGCGTCTATCCCGGCGACAGCGATGAGCAGGCGGTGCGGTCGGCCATCGACTACGGCAGCGATACTTTTATTGCGTTCAGCACATGGAAGTGGATTGAGGCGCAGGTGAAGACGGGCGACTCGCCGGTGTATCGCTATCACCTCGAACTGGCTGCGCCGCCGAGCAAGTTTCATCCTGGCTCGTTTGCATTTCACTCCGACGACATCGAGTACGTTTTTGGGACGCTAGACACGCGGCCCGGGGCAGTATGGCGGCCGGAAGATCGTAAGTTGAGCGAAGAGATGATGGGTTACTGGACGAATTTTGCGAAGACCGGCGACCCTAACGGGGCTGGACTGCCGGAATGGCCGAGGTTCGACAAGACGAACGAATTGATTCACCTGGACAGCACGATCACTGCAAGCCCCGACACAACGCAGGCGCGGTACCAGTTTCTGTTGGATAATCCAGTGCCAGAGCGGTGAGCGAGCGGCTGACGAGGGAATTATTGGCGGACGCCGGAGGCGGTGACGAAGCCTTCGGTCTGCAGTGTCGCTCGTGCTGGTGGAAGGCGGGGCGGCGAAGCTCGATCCGTTGGCGTTGAGGCTGTGGAGTAATCGGGACCGAGGCCGAGATTTTTGAGGGCGCGCGGATCGGGCATCAGCTTGGTTTGCCAGCCATGATCGGCCTGATACTTCTGCATTGCGGCGACGGTGGTCGAATCCCAATCGCCATTCGGGTCGGTGGACAGGTAGTGCTCGCGAACGAGGGCCTGCTGAATCTCGGTGACGCGATCCGGCTGAATGGCTTGCTGGCCGCGCACTCGATGTGATCCGCGACGGCCGCGCGAGAGCTTGTGAGAGGCGGCAGAGTGGGCGCTGGTGGAAGTGTGGCGCACAGATGCAGCAAATGCAGGCGGCGCGAGAAGAGCCGCGGAAACCAGAAGCGCCAAATTTGCTCGAAACGAAAACATCCCAATATCACCTAAAAATACGAAGACTTGAATGGGGGTCTTCGTAGAAGTTTAACCAAGGTGTTGCATTGCAGCAAGGGGAAAACGAATAGGCGGCCACGGCCTGGATTACTTTGGATACCAGCGCCGGCGGCTGGAATTCGAGGCCGGCGCGGATTCCAAAAGGCTATAAAGTGCCGCCAATGTAGTTGATGCCAAGTTCGGGGTGACGGGGGTCAATCACCTCAAAAACCACGTCGTCGCCGGTCTTGAGCTTGCTGACCACGGCATCGAACTGATCCTTGGTGCGGGTGGGTTGCCGGTTGACATGCGTGATGACCAAGCCCGGCTCACAGCCCCTGCAGGTCAGCGAAGGAGCCGGGCGTACCGACTCAATGATCACGCCGGAAGTGTGCAGTGCGGGAGGCAGTTGCCGGCGGTCACCTCGTGCACCACGAGGCCGAGTTTGGCTTCGCCTGCGCCGCCTCCGTTGTCATCGGAGCTTTCGGGTTGCGGGTTGTTGCAGATCGGCAAAGACTTTGTCGCGGTCGCCGATGGTCACTGTGGTGTCCTGCGGCTTGCCGTCGCGCATGTAAGCCGAGCCGGATGGTCGAGCCCGGACTGCGGCTGGCGATTTCGTTCACCAGATCGTCGCCGTCCTTGATGGAACGGCCATCGATGGTGGTGATGATGTCGCCAGGCTTGAGGCCTGCCTTGTCCGCGGGCCGCCGGGCTGCACTTCCTGCACCAGCACGCCATTCTTGAAGCCGTAGACGCGATTGACGGCGCCGGAAAGTCCCTCGCGGAACTGGATGCCGATGGAGCCGCGCGTGACCTTGTGGCTGGGGCTGATGAGGTCGTTGTAGACCGCGACGACGGTGTTGGACGGCATGGCGAATCCGATGCCCTGATAGCCGGCCGACTGCGTATAGATGGCGGTGTTGACGCCGATGACTTCGCCGTTCATGTTCAGCAGCGGCCCGCCGGAGTTGCCGGGATTGATGGCCGCGTCAGTCTGGATGAAGTGCTGGAACTGGCCGGGAGCGCCGGGATCGATGGTGCGGTTCTTGGCGGAGATGATGCCGGCGGTGACGGTCTGCGAGAGCGCGAAGGGGCTGCCGATGGCCTCGACCCAGTCGCCGACTTGCGCCGTGTCGGAGTTGCCCATCTTGACGGTGGGGAGCGGCGTGCTGGTGTCGATCTTGATGACCGCGAGATCGGTGGCCTTGTCGATGCCGATGACGCGAGCGGGACGGCCGAGGTCCTGGGTATCGGGATCGGTGGAGAGCTTGACGTAGATTTTGTCGGCTTTGTCGATGACGTGATCGTTGGTGATGATGTAGCCCTTGGAATCGACGATGAAGCCAGAGCCGAGCGACTCCTGCACCTGACCGTTGTCGCCGCCGTCATCGGGGGCCTGGCCGCCGAAGAAGCGGTTGAAGAAATCCTGGAAGTTGTCGGGACCCTGCTGATCGTTCTGATTGTTGTCCTGGTTGTCGCCGGGATTCTGCTGGTTGGGCTGCGTACGGAACTGATGGAAGTTGCGGCGGCCGCCGTTGTCCGACTGTTTAGGTAGAGTCTGGGTATTGATGTTCACGACTGCCGGCCCGACGAGCTTGGCGATCCTCACAAAGTCGTTAGGCGGTGTGGGGTCGTTGAGAACCTTGAGCGGAGTTGCATCGCTGCTGTTAACTTGATTCTCCTGCCCGTGGACTCCGTGAGCGGCGAATGATCCGGCGACGATGGCGGCGGAAATGGAAGCCAGCAATATAAAGACTGAAGTTAAGCGGCGCGAGCGAAGCCGTTCGAAGAGCGATTTCATAGAGTTCAATGTCCTCAGTTAGAGCACAGCCTTAAGGCCGGAATCTGGATGACGCTACATCTTCAGTATAGCCAGCCGCGCGCGAAACCGGCTCAACCTAACGGTTCAGCGGCCCGCAACGGCGGCGATGAAACCGAAGTCCCGCCGTGAGTTGTTAGACGCGGCAGGGAACAGAAAAGCCGCATAAGGGAGGGACAGGCGGGACGGAAGGCCGGGTTGAGGGTCTAGTGGTCTTGATGCGTATGGTCTTGATCGGTTTGGGCCGTTTGATCTGTTTGACCAGTTTGATCTGAAGCCCACTCCAGCATGGCGAGGGTAAGCAGGAGCACGCGCTTGAGGGCAAGGTCGCGGCCTTTGGCGGAATACCATTCGTGCAAGGTGTGAGCCGCTCCGCCTTCGCCGCCAGCGCCCATGGACAGGGCCGGGACGCCAAGCGCGAGCGGAATATTGGCGTCGGTTGAGCCGAGGCGGAGATCGGAGCGGAGCCCGAGATGGCGATCGACGGCGCGAAGCGTAGACAGCAATGGCGAATCGTCAGGCAACTGCGCGGCGGGACGATCGCCGATTTTGGTGACGGCGAAAGACAGGCGAGAGCGTGAACCAATTGCGGTGGACCTGTTTGCGGCCGGCCAGGCCCGTCGGTTGCAATGCTCCACAGCATCTTCGACGGCGCGATGCAGGGCGACCTCAAGCCGCAGAAGCTGATTGGGATCGGTGGAGCGGAAATCGATAGTTGCGTGAGCGCTTTCAGGAATGGAGTTGACGCTGATTCCGCCACGAATGGTGCCGATGTTGAGCGTGGTGCGTGGGTCGTCAGGAAGCGGAGTTTCGGCGAGCGCGGCCAGAGCCATTGCCAGCGCGGCGATGGGGTTGGGTAGTGCCCGCATCCGTGAAGCTGTGACCGCCGGGCCCGGTGATGGCAACTTGATAGCGGCGGCTGCCGAGGGCCTGGGTGACGGCTGAGTCTGCGCCGGGGCCATCGAGGACGATGTGAGCCGCGATGCGGCCGGCGAGCGCGCTGTGCTGGTAGATGTGACGGACGCCGCGCAGATCGCCCTCGCCTTCTTCGCCGACGTTGCCGAGAATGACGAGCGGGACGGGGAGTTCGATACCAGCGTGGATGAGGGCGCTCACGATGGCCAACATTCCGACGACTCCGGCGGCATTGTCGCTTGCGCCGGGCGCGTCTAAGCGATCGCCATTGAGCAGCGGATGGATCGGAGTGGCGGCGGGAAAAACGGTGTCGATATGCGCGGAGAGAAGAATGACCGGGCCGGTGACGTCGGCGGGAGGTTTGTTGCGGGCAAAGTGCCGAGGACATTACCGACAGCGTCAATCTCGACATTGCAGAGACCGATTTCGGTGAAGCGCTGGGCGAGCCATTGTGCGCGAGCCTGCTCTCCATGGGTGGGCGCGGGGATTGCCACCATCTCGAGCTGCCAATCCATGATGGTTTTTGGATTGGCGTGCAGCCAGGAAAAGGCGGCGTGGATGGGCCTTTTTGCAGCGAGGGCAGTGACGCGCGAGAACGCCGAAGCTGAAGAAAGAACCGGCATGGAGGTGCAATCAGAGTAGCAGGACTAATGGCTGATGGCTTCGAAGAGGAGCGAAGCTCGCTATGAACTGAGAAGCCGCCGCGCCAGCAGCGATTGCATGTCTCTGCGGCCGTCGGCTACAACGGCGATGTGAATAGTGTCACCGCGTACTCGATAGAGAATCCGGTAGGGCTTGAAGAATATCTGCCGATAATCCCGCTTTCCGATGGCAAGCAATTCGGGAGGGTAAGCTCCGCGGTGGGGAAGCTCACGCAACGATAACGCTGCTTCGACAATCTTTCTGGCTACGTAGTTTGCTTTCTCCGGCGAGTCGTGACTCGAGATATAGTCGTGGATACTTCTCAGATCTTTTCGCGCTCCGAGAGTGAACTTGACAATCGGGATCATCAGGCCCGCTTCGCCTTCATGTCATACTCGGCCAGGACTTCTTCGATTGGCACTGAATCTCCCGCTTCGATTTCCTTCTCTGCAATGGCCAGCACTTTCAGCAAAGCGAGTGTCTCCTGCGTTTGTTCATAGCTCGCAATGTCGACGAGTACTGCGCGCGCTTCGCCATTTTGAGTGATGACGATTGGCTCCCTCTCCTCGGCGATTCTGTCGAGGAGTTCGGCGGCGTGGGATTTGACGTAGCTGATTGGCTTGATCTGGGTCGAGTAACGCATGCTAGCCTCCGGCTTTGCTGTTCGGACCAAATATAGTCCTTTTATAGTCTTAAAAGCGGCGGGAGTCCAGTGCGGCGGCGCATATTCGAGGGCTCCAGCTAGGGTTCGGGCGGGTAGTCGACTGAATGGAGGAAGAGGCCGCGCGCGGGCGCTGTTGGGCCGGCTTCGGAGCGGCGGCGCGCGGCGAGAATGCGGGGAATCTCTGCGAGGGCGAGTTGGCCGCGAGCGACGTCGATCATGGTGCCGACGAGATTGCGCACCATGTGGTGAAGGAAGCCATTGCCGCGGATGCGATAGACGAGGAGATCGCCGTCCTGGGTGGGGCGCTGTTCCCATGCGGAAGAGAAGATGGTACGGATCGTCGACTCCGGCGGCACCGAGATTGGTTTTACGTCTTGGATTTGGGTTTCAATGCGATCAGGTTCGCGGTGCGCGAGGTCGGGATCGGTAGCGGCGAAGCTGAGGAAGTCGTGCTCGCCTTCAAAGAAGCGCGCGCAAGTCTGGAGCGCGTCGAGAGACAGCGGCCACGGACAGGCGTAGACGTAGCGGGCGAGGAAGGGCGAGCACAGGAAAGGCGGAGAATCTGTTGCGCGAAGGATACGGTATTCGTAAGTTTTGGCGATCGCAGAATGGCGCGCATGAAAGGTGCTTCGCACGGTTCTGGCTTCGGAGATGCGGATCGACGGAGGAAGGGTGCGATTGACGGCGCGGAGCAGATTTTCGGGCGGAATGGGGGCACGAAGTGTGAAGCTTGCAACCTGCGCGAGCGCGTGGACGCCGGCGTCGGTGCGGCCGGAGCCTTGAGGCAGGGGCGATTCGCCGGTGACGCGGCCAAGCGCCGACTGGAGCTCGCCCTGGATCGTCCGAAGGCCGGGCTGCACCTGCCAGCCCTGGAAGTCGGTGCCGTCGTAGGCGAGGGTGAGCTTCCAGGTTTGATGGGCGGAGCCGGTTTGGAGGCTGGAGCCGAGTTGGGGATCGACGTCGGGTTGAAGTTGGTCAGTCATCGGGTTCGTTCTCCAGCGTAGCTGACTGGGGCGGTCAGGCAGGGACGGTCAGGCAGGGAGCTTAAAGGCATCGGCGCAGGTTAGATGGCTTGGAAGGCGCCACTGTTTTGCGATATTTTCGCCGTGACTTTGCATTTAGTGTGTTGGTGAAAAAGGAGTTAGCCAGAAAATCCACGCCTCATTTGCGTGTGGGGGTTGCGCGCAGGGTGGGGTTGGAGGTATTTTACTAACCAGTTAGTTAAAAACATGATTGCCGGAAATGTTCGCGTTTTAGCGCCCGCACAACGGACCCGGAACGGACCCTGAATAAACATTGACAGGCCGTAGCCGTCGAAGTTCACAGCAATTCGTTTATGAAGTTTGTTCGCGCGCACGAGGATTTTGCGCGCATCGGGCGGTATTTCAGCGGGACCTGACCGTTCGCCAGCAAAATTGGGGCCGGAAAAGGAACTCCAAATTTGCGCAGACGAATTGGGGATCTTTCGCGTTGGAAAAAGAATCAGACGAGTGCAGGGAACGAGAGGGGTATCGATTTCGTAATCAAGTTCGTGGCCAAGGAAGAGCCTTACAGGGCAATGTTGCAGCGATAATCGTCTTGGCGAACACGACTTGTGCATCCAGTGCGACGAGTTGGCCGCGGGGATGGCGGTCTAGACGGGGCAGGCGGCAGGGCAACCGTAGCGGCGCAGACAAGCTGTGCAAATGGGAATCGCAAACAGGCAGCGCAACCAAAAGTGGAGAGAGATCATGGATTTTTACAGGACCGGTGTGGAATTTGAGGGGCGGAGTGTACTGGCGAGTGAGCGCAACAAGGCGAGCCACAGCAAGGCGGGACAGAAACGATTTGCGCAGAGGGAATCGCTGAGGAAGCGCAGCGACCGATTGCGCGCCGTCGCAGGCGTGATGTTGACGCTGGCGGCGACTATGCCTGCGAGCTATGGACAGCAGGAGGCTGGGGCCGGCACGGGCGCGCCAGTCCATAACGTAGTTCAGATCCCTGACAAGGCGGCGTCGGATTTGCCGGTTGCGCCCGCGCCGGTTACGACGCAGCCGTATCCGCTGCGCACATCGAGCCACGATTATTCAAAGCCCTTCGGGAGCTGGTTGCGCAATCCGGCCGGCGTCTACATGGGGACAAATATTCCCAAGGCCAGCTTCAACAATTCCGTGCGGCTGACCGACCTGGTGAAGGACGGCAAGATTTATTTGAGCCTGTCGGATGCGATTGCGCTGGCAATTGAGAACAACTACGACATTGCGATCGCGCGCTATGACCTGGACATTGCGGACACGGATATTCTGCGCACCAAGTCTGGCGCTACGCCGCTGGGCGCGCCCTCAGGGCTGGTAACAGGAACGCTGGGCGGGTCAACGTCAACGTTGTCAACGGGCGGCGGCCCGGGCGGGACGACGGGAGGCGCGGGCGGAGCGGGGTCGGGAGTCAACGGACTTTCGCTGACTACGAATGGAGCAGGACCGACGCCAGAGAATTTGGATCCGAACGTGACGGGGGCGATCCAGTTTGATCGCGATCACCAGCCTTCGACAAACTTTTTCACGGGAGGAACCAGTTCGACGAACCAGTACAACTTCACGGTCAACCAGGGATTCGTGACCGGCACAAATCTGCAGGTCGGCTTCGACAACGAGTACGCCTCCACCAGCAACGAAATTGCGGAGTTGAGCCCGGAGCTGTACTCAACGTTCAAGGCAACGCTGACGCAGCACTTGCTGCAGGGCGCGGGAATCTGGGTGAACAAGCGCTTCATCTATCAGGCGCTGAACGACCGGCGCATCACGGACTCCTCGTTCCGGCAGCAGATTCTCTACACCGTGAACCAAGTGGAGACGATTTACTGGGGCCTGGTGCAGGCGTATGAGGATGTGCAGGCGAGAGAGCGCGCGCTTGACCAGAGCAATCAACTTTTGAGCGACAACAAGAAGCAGCTGCAAATTGGCACCATGGCCCCGCTGGATGTGGTGAACGCGGAATCGAGCGTGGCGACGGACCAACAAGGATTGATCAGCGCGCAGAGCGCATTGAATTATCAGCAGGAGATCATCAAGCAGGCGATCGCGCGCAATCTGAACGATCCAGCGCTTTCGGCTGCGCCTGTGATTCCAACCGACCGCGTGACTCTGGAGGCTATTCCGGAAGAGAGCCAGCCGGTGGAAGCGCTGGTGCAGGATGCGTTCCAACAGAGGCCGGAGCTGGAGCAGGCGGTGCTGACGCTGCGCAACGACGAGATCACGCTGAAGGGGGCGCGCAACGGGCTGCTACCCACTTTCGACGTGTTTGGATACTACGATGGGCAAGGCATAGGCGGAAAAATCAGCCCAAACTGCAATGTCTCGGGGTTCTATCCGCCAAGCGTTTGCAACCAGCCGCCCGCGAGCTATGGGACGACCGTCAATCACGCGTTCAACAACTCCGCGCCGGACAAGGGC
The DNA here is from genome assembly GCA_963773915.1 of uncultured Acidobacteriaceae bacterium. GTDB lineage: Bacteria > Acidobacteriota > Terriglobia > Terriglobales > Acidobacteriaceae > Telmatobacter. The sequence goes on along the minus strand of CAVZCY010000008.1, from coordinate 265,173 downwards.
GTGGGGTTCAATCTGTCCATTCCGATCCGCAACCGCGAAGCGCAGTCAGTGCAGGAGCGGTCTCTGATGGAATACCGGCAGGCCGAGCTTAGGCTTGAGCAACTGCACACGGAGATCCGTATGCAGGTAGTGAACGCAATGTACGCGCTGGCTAACGATCGCGCACAGGTGCGAGCCGCGGTGGCTGCGCGCGACTATGCGCAACAGAGCCTGGACGCGGAAAACAAGAAGCTGCACCTGGGCGCATCGACAACTGCGAACGTGCTGCTGCAAGAGCGGAGCCTGGCGACGATGGAGGACAACTTGATTGCCGCGCACGCAGCCTACGCAAAGGATCGCTCGGGGCTTTATCAGACGCTGGCTTCAACGCTGCAACATTACGACATTGATTTGACCCAGGCCGCATCAGGAACCGTGACAACGGAGCCTGTGGTGCCGGGCGTGGCACCGGCGCCGCCGGGGAATGAGCCGACGATGACTCCGCCGGCAACGCCGCAGGCAGCAGCGCCCCCGCCAGCGCAGTAGCGCAAATGGGAGAAGATACCGACGGCCTCGAGAATTATCGAGGCCGTTTTTTTTGTTCCGACGCGCAGCCGGTCCGGCGACGTTGAAGCGCGTATATACTGGGCGCGTCAATAGACGGTACCGGCCCAGTGGCCCGAGGAGACTAGCAAATGGTTCGTGCAAATGCTCGACAGCTCGCCGCGTGTATTGCTCTGGCAATTTGTTTTACTCAAACCGCAGCTGCTGCGGAGATTTTGATTGGCGATGCGAAGTCGCAGCCGGAGAGTTTGACCGTTGCGCCGGGCGGCGTGGTGATCGTGGGCAGCGCCAGCTCGCCGTTCGTCTACAAGGTGCGTCCCGGCTCGACCACGGCGGAGAAGTTCATCGACGTGAGCGACGAGCCGGCGGGAACATTTTTCTTTGGCATGCTGGCAGATGCGGCGAGCAATACGCTGTGGACCTGCCAGTTGACGCCGGTGGCGGGCGCGACTCCGGCGCGAAAGCACACTGCGCTGCGTGGTTTCGACCTGACGACCGGCGCGGCGAAGTTTCGCTGGAACCTGCCGGGCGACGACAGTACGTGCAACGATTTTTCGATCGGCCCGGACAAGGCGCTGTACATTACCGACACGGCCAACGGCAGAATCTTCCGGCTTGCGCCGGGCGCTGAAGCTGCGGAGCTTTATCTGGAACATCGCACGCTGATGGGCGTGGACGGAATTACTTTTCTTGATGGCGTGCTCTATGTGAACAACGTGATCTTCAACAAGCTCTATCGCATTCCGGTGGATGCATCGGGCAAGCCAGGAGCGCCTGTCGATATCTGGATGGACCAGCCGGTAAAAGGGCCTGACGGCATGCGCGCGGCGAACGGAAAACTCTACGTGGCTGAAAACGGCAACGGCACCATCGCCGCGATGACGGTGAACGGCGACAAGGCAAGCGTGACGGTGCTCAAGGAAGGGCTGAAAACTCCGACGGGAATTGAGCCCGCCGGCGACACGCTGTGGTTCACGGAGCGCGGCGCGGGCTTGGCGGAGTCGATAGCGATGCCGAAATAAATCGCGGCGCGATTGGCGAATGTAGCGGGTCGCGACTCGGTGAGACAGCGCTCGGCGATGCGGTCTAAAAGATCAAAGAATTCAGGGAAGCTGATGGCGGCGGAGTCTGCGCCCTGGATGAGCGTGTCTCCGGTGGCGCGGAGAGCCGCGACGCTGAAGGCCATGGCGATGCGGTGATCGCCGCCGGAGTCGATGGTTGCGCCGTGCAGGGTTTGGCCGCCGGGAACGTCGAGGCCGTCTTCAAATTCAGCGACTTCAGCACCCATGGCGCGGAGATTTTTCGCTACAAGAGCGATGCGGTCGGACTCTTTTACGCGCAACTCGCGCGCACCGCGGATGCGGATGCCGCCGCTGGTGAAGGGCGCGATGGCGGCGAGCACGGGCAGCTCGTCAATAAGCTGCGCGGCGAGCGCGCCGCTGACTTCAGTGGAGCCAAGGCCTTCAGGCGGCGCCGTGATCTGCACGGTGCCGACCAGTTCGGCGTGCTTTTCTTCAATATTCAAGACGGCAACGTGCGCGCCGAGGGCGGTGAGCACATCGAGGAGCGTGGCGCGGGTGGGATTGAGGCCGATGGAGTCGAGGACCAGGCTGGAGCCGGGAAAGAGCGCGGCGGCGCAGAGAAAAAATGCTGCAGAGGAAAGATCGCCGGGGACTTCGGCATCGATTGCGTGGAGCGGTTGCGGGCCGGTGATGGAGATGGAGCCGGATGTGCGGGTGAGTTTTGCGCCGAAGGCGCGCAGGGCCAGCTCGCTGTGGTCGCGGGTGCGGAGTGCTTCGCGCACTTCGGACGTTCCCGAGGTTTGTAGGGCAGCCAGCAGAATGCAGCTTTTGACTTGCGCGCTGGGAACGGGCGTGGCGTAGTCGATGGCGCGAAGCGGACCGCCGTCGATGGTAAGCGGCGCGTGCCCGTCTGTGAGCGTTAGGCGCGCGCCCATGGCCTCGAGAGGTTTGCGAATGCGCTCCATGGGGCGGCGCGAGAGTGAGTCGTCGCCGATGAGAGTGAAGCGGCCGGACTGCGGCGCGAGCAGTCCGGAGATCATGCGCATGGTTGAGCCGGAGTTGCCGCAGTCGAGAGGATTGGTTGGAGGCGTGACGCGGCCGGCGACGCCGGTGATCTCGATGGAGTCTGCGCCGGTGCGATTTACCGTTGCGCCGAGCGATTCCATGCAGGCGAGGGTGGAAGCGCAGTCGGCACCGGTGGAGAAATTGGTAAAGCGCGAAGTGCCTTCGGCGAAGCCGCCGAGCATGGCGTAGCGATGGCTGATGGATTTGTCGCCGGGCAGGCGAAGGCTGCCGATGATGTTTCGAGCGGGACGGATGAGGCGTTCCTGTGCGGCGGTGTGCAAGTTGGCTCCGGGGTAATTTACGGTCAATTTGAGTCTATCGAATGAGGAGCGTGGGATCTCGGATTGCGGGGGCCTGGAGCCCAGGATCGGGGTCGATCCCACCTTGAAAAGGAGGGGCTGAGAGGCCGAAGATTGGCCCAAATTGACGACCGGCTGGTGTCCAAATTTGGGTAATGTTCAAAATGTCGCGTTAACGGTATCATTGCTTGGACTAGATTCGTCTAAATATGCTGTAGCCGGGGAATCCTGATGAAACGAATTCTTGCTTCGGTGGCGTGTGCCATTGCACTCAGCCTGTGTTCTGGTGGTCTGATTGGTTGCGGCGGCTCGACCGGCTCAACGACGCCACCTCCGCCACCTGTTGCCTCGATCACCAGTTTTGCGGCGACGTCCAGCGACCATTGCGTTCGGAGCAAGCGCCAGCACTGACGGGAGTCTTTTCCGGCGGTACGGGCGTGATCACGCCGGGCAATCTCGCGGTGACCAGCGGAATAGCGGTGACCGTGAGCCCGACGGCAACGACTACCTATACGCTCACAGTGACTCCGACCAGCGGAAGCGCGGTCACGCAGACCGCGGCGATTACTGTAAATCCCTTGCCGACGATTACGAGCTTCACGGCGGCGCCGCCGACGATCACGGTGGGCGGAAGCTCCATGCTGACGGCCGTGTTCGCCAATGGCACGGGCGTGATTACGCCGGGGAATATTGCCGTCACCAGCGGAGTGGCGGTGAGCGTGAGCCCGACGGCGACGACGACTTATACCCTGACCGTGACTCCGCCTGCAGTTGGCACTGCGATTACGCAGACGGCGATAGTGACAGTGAATCCAGTGCAGACTACGCCGACGATTACGAGTTTCGGGTCCGGTCCGCCGTCAACGATCACGGCAGGAAACAGCACCAATTTGACGGCGGTGTTCGCGGGCGGCACGGGAGTTATCACGCCGGGCAATATCGCTGTCACAACCATGGTGCCTGTGAGCGTCAGCCCGGCGACGACCACGACTATACACGCTCACTGTTACTCCGCCTGTTGGAGCGGCGATCACGGCAATGGCAACCGTCACCGTTGATCCTGCGCCGATGATCACCAGCTTTGTTGCCAACCCCACAAGCGTTGGGCCGGGAGGAAGCACGAACCTGACGGCGGTGTTTACCAACGGCTCGGGCGTGATTACGCCCGGAAATCTCCCAATTTTCAGCGGAACGCCGCTGAGCGTGAGCCCGACAGCGACCACTACTTATACGCTCACGGTTACTAATCCGATTGGGTCGTCGACCACGAGCACTGGCCACGGTGACCTATAACGCGAACGCGCCGGCGATCAGCAGCTTCACGGCTAATCCGACGACGATTGCGGCGGGGTCAAGCTCGAGCCTGACGGCCGACTTCACAAACGGAACGGGCGTGATCACGCCGGGGAATATTGCCGTGACCAGCGGAACGCCTGTGAGCGTCACCCCTGCGGCGACTACCACGTACACACTCACGGTTACTCCTACATCGGGGACTGCGGTGACTGGGACGACGACTGTAACGGTCGATCCTGCGCCGATGATCACGAGCTTCGGAGCGAGCCCGGCGACCATTACATCGGGAACAAGCGCAAGCCTGACGGCGGTGTTTGCCAACGGCACGGGCGTGATCACGCCGGGCAATATCACTGTCACGAGTGGGACAGCGGTGAGCGTTAGCCCGACGACGACAACCATCTATACGCTGACTGTGACTCCGCCGCTGGGCACTGCGATCACGCAGACGACGACGGTTTACATTTCAAGTTCGGTGATGGTGAACCCGTCGAACACCGGGGCGGCCATCAGCAACCAGCTTATCGGGATGAACATGGCGGTGTGGGACGACTTTACAAACGGTGGCTCGTATACAGCCAGCAGCTCGCCGATTTTGACCGCGTTTCAGAATGCGGGCGTCGCGGCGCTGCGCTGGCCGGGCGGTTCCACGTCGGACGTTTACCACTGGAATGGCACCAGCACGAGTAACCCGGCGAACGGCGTAGCGCCCACACCTTCGACGTGCGATGGCGCATACCAGAATTCGAACACCAACTACCTGAACTTTATTAACGACCTGGAATTCCCAAGCCCAGCGCTTCCCAACCTTCCCAGCGGCTTTGATGTGGCGCTGACGGCCGACTACGGCACCAGCCCAAACTGCATTGGAGGAGGCGATCCCAACGAGGCAGCGAATTGGGTAAAGTACGCCTACGCGAACGGCGGCACGGTGAGCCATGTGACGGTGGGCAACGAAGAATACGGGAGCTGGGAGACGGACAACCACACGCCCGCGCACAGTGGGGCAACTTACGCCGCCGCGGTGGCAGGCAGCAGCGGCTACTACGCGCTGATCAAGGCCGCCTCTCTCAAGCACGCTGGTGGGCGTGATTGTGGAACCGCAATTATGCTCCGTGGGACGCGAATGTGCTCGCCGGCGCGCCTTACGACTTTGTGGAATACCACTTCTATCCGCAGAACCCCGGGGGCGAAAACGACACCGGCCTGGTGCACACATAGCGCGCAGCAGTTCACCACGAACATCAACACCATCAAGTCGGAGCTGGCGACGGCAGGAAAACCGAACACGCCCATTTATGTGGGCGAGATGGGCTCGGTCTCTTCCAATCCAGGAAAGCAGAGCTGGTCGATTACGCAAGGCTTGTTCGCCGGCCAGATGCTGGGCGAAATGATGAACGACGGAGTGTCGCGCGCGACCTGGTGGATTGGTTTCGGCAATTGCAACGGCACCGCCGGGAACAATAGTTCTTCGCTCTATGGGTGGCAGGATTTCGGCGCCTACAACGTCTTCTCCGATGGCACCGGCGATTCCACCTGTCCTTACGGCGGCGCGGTCGGCATCATGTCTCCTACGGCGCGAGCGTTTCAGCTCTTCAGCCAGGTGGCCGTCAACGGCCAATATGCGCTGACCGCGTCCACGACAGGCGATACGACCAACGTGCGGGCTTATGCCGCAACTGCCAGCGGCGGGACGGCGCTGGTGTTGTTCAACCTGAACGAAAATGCCAGCGCGCCAGTGACGATTACGCTCTCGGGCGTATCTTCGGCCACCGGCGTAACGGTGGAGACTTACGACAAGGCAATCTACGATCTGTCAGGATCGCCAACGGGAACTTTCCCGGACCCGTTGGGGACCAGCACATGGGCTGCGCCGACTACGACAAACCTTGGCGCGCAAACTTTGCCGCTGACGTTGACGCTGGCTCCGTGGAGCATGAACGTGGTGATTATTCAGTAGTGAGAACTCGATCCCTGGTCCCCAAATGCGCGGGACCAGGGGCACCCAGGTCATTTTGTAAAAGCTCGTCCTCAGGGCTAAAGCCCACGGTCATTTTGGGCGTCTGCGGCACGACTAAAGTCGTGCCCTGACAAAAGGCCCGTGAGTTGTGGTTCGTGCGATCCCACCCTAAGCGCAAAGTGCGCGCTTAGGATGGGGCACCCCTCGTTCGTGGCGAGTGCGGATCGTAAGAAGCAGAAGCAGGTCCTTCGACTTCCTCCCGATTCGCTGCGCTCATCGTCCGGTCGCTCAGGATGACAGCCAGGATGGGGCAACCTCTCGTTCGTGGCGAGTGCGGATCGTAAGAGGCAGAAGCAGGTCCTTCGACTCCCATCGTCCGCTGCGGCGGCCGATGTTCGCTCAGGATGACAATTGTTTCTCCGGGCGAAAATCGGGCACAGGAAGTCAACGGACGCGGAGGACGATGATGGTTTCGTCGTCGAAGCGATCTTTTGTGCCCTGAAAGCGCGTGACGTCGGCGAGGATGGCCTCGGCGATTTCCGAGGCAGGCATTTCGCGGCTGGCGCAGAGCAATTCCGCGAGGCGTTCCTCGCCGTACATTTCTTCCTTCTCGTTTTCGGCGTCGAGAATTCCATCCGAGACGAAAACGATGGCGTCGCCGGGCTGGGCCGAGACGCTCAACTCGTCATAAGTGACGTCAGGAAACATGCCCAGAGGAAAGCCCTCAGCTTTGACGGAGAGCGGCTGGCCGGCGCGGCAGAAGACGGGCTGGACAGCGCCGGAGTTGGCGACCTGAAGGGTTTGGTTCTCGTCGTTCCAGAGAGCGAAGAGCATGGTGACGTATTGCGAGTCGAGCTTGCGCTCCTGCAGGGCGTCATTGAGAAGGCCGAGCATGGCAGCCGGCTCGGGTGCTTGCGCGGCGGCGGCGCGCATGATGCCGCTGACGAGCGCGGCAAACAGCGCGGCGGGCGCGGCCTTGCCGCTGACGTCGCCGAGGACGATGGCGGTGCGGTTGGGGCCGTATTCGAGGAAATCGTAGAGGTCGCCGCCGATGGTGCGCGCGGGCAAAAATCGGACGGCCATGTCGGCGTGGGGATGCGAGGGAGCCTCTGTGGGAAGCAGACGGAGTTGCACCTCGCGGGCCATGGTGATGTCTTTTTCAAGCTGGCGTTCCTGGCGGTGCACGGCCTGATAGAGACGTGCATTCTCGATGGCGATGGCGATTTGCGCGCCGAGGGTGGTGAGCATGCGCTCGTGTTCTTCATTGAAGAAGCCGGGGCGGGTGTGCTCGAGATCGAGCACGCCGATGATGCGTCCTTTGTAGAAGAGCGGGACGATGAGCTCGGAGCGAGTCTCGGGATTCATGGGTAAGTAGCGCGGATCTTTGGTGACGTCGGGAACATTGATGGGACGCCACTCGCTGACCGCCGCGCCGACGATGCCGCTGTTGATGGAAACGCGGCGAATGGGCGCGTGGACGTAGCCGAAGCGCCAGGCGTAACGCGTGACGAGGGTCTCGCCTTTTTCATCGAGAAGCATGATGGTGAACATCTGATAGTCGATGAGGCGGCGGAGGAGCTGGCCGACGCGCTCGAGGAGCGGGCGAAGATCGAGGATGGAGGCAAGCTCGACGGCGATTTCGTTGAGGACTTCGAGGGTCTGCGCCTGGCGGGTGACGCGCGCGTAGAGGCGGGCGTTCTCAATTGCCTGCGCGATGCGCGAAGCAGTTAAAGTGAGCACGTGGAGGTGCTCGGGACGGAAGAAATCGGGCTGCTCGCTTTCGAGATCCATGATGCCGATGAGGCGGTTTTTGGCGATGAGCGGGACGGTTAGCTCAGAGCGCACGTCGGGATTGGCGGCGACGTAGAAATCCGCGGTAGTGACGTCATTGAGGAGAATGGGCTGGCGGGTGAGCGCAACCTGGCCGACGACTCCTTTGCCGACAGGAACGCGGGTGCGCTCAACCTGCGGAGTGTGGCCGATTTGAAAACGCATGCGCAGCTCATGCGTGCGGTCGTTGAGGAGAAAGATGGCGAAGATGCGGTAAGGAATGAGGGAACGGACAAGCTCGGCGGTACGGCTGAGGAGGGTTTGCAGATCGAGTGTGGTGTTGAGCGCGTCGGTTAGACGCATGAGAAAAGCGACATCGGCAGGCTCGATGCGGGCGTTGATGGGGTCAAGAGCAGCCGGCGAAATGGACAGGTCGGCGGGGCGATAGTCGCCTTCGAATTCGTGGGTCGGCGGAGATGGAGGAGTGGAGTCAGGCATTTGGGGTTCGAAGGGAATGATAACGCAGAGATAGGGAACAAGGGACCAAGGGAACAAGGGAACAAGAAAGAAGGCCGAGAGTGCGCTCAGTCACACGAGAGATTCGGGTGTTGGCCTATCTTTGAACCAAACACCTCATGACTAAGTTTAAAGGAGCCGAACGTGGGAGCATCGTTCAAGGATCTCATTGTGTGGCAGCGAGCGTTGCAGCTGAGTACTGAAATCTATCGTCTCTCTTCATCGTTTCCAAAGTCTGAGCTATTCGGTCTGACGAATCAAATGCGACGTGCAGCTGTTTCTATCGCGAGCAATATCGCTGAAGGTTACGGCCGATCGACCAAGGGAGAGTATTTGCAGTCGCTCGGATATGCGAGAGGCTCAAACTGCGAGTTGCAGACGCAACTCATGATTGCAGGAGCGCTGGGGCTTGGCGAGGAGAAACGACGAATGTCTGCGGAGGGTCTCTCAGCAGACGTCAGCCGGCTCTTGAATGCTTTGATCAATAAATTAAGGCAGTGAGTCTTCTTGTTCCCTTGTTCCCTTGGTCCCTTGGTCACTCGGTCCCTGCTTACTCTGTGCCGAGCTCGCGGAGGATGGCGACGGAGGCGGAGGAGCCGATGCGGTTGGCGCCGGCTTCAAGCAGGGCGCGCACCTGGGCGACAGTGCGGATGCGGCCGGCGGCCTTGACGCCGCAGCGTGCGCCGACTACTCCGCGCATGAGGGCGACGTCGACAGGAGTTGCGCCGCCTGAGGCAAAACCAGTGGCGGTGTTGATGAAATCTGCGCCGGCCTGAATGGCGATCTCGGAAGCGCGCAGTTTTTCCTGCATGGTGAGCAGGCAGGTTTCGAGATTGACCTTGAGCGCGGCGCCGTGATGATGAGCCACGGTGGCGAGGGAGTGAATGGCGTGATGAACGGCGTGATGCTGGCCGCTTTTCATCTGGCCGATTGGCAGAACCATTCCGAGCTCGCGAGCGCCGAGGCGAATGAGCGCTTCGGCCTCATGACGCATGGTGGAAGCCAGTGATGCGCCGAGAGGGAAGCCGATGGTTGCGCCGACGGGAACGCCGGTTCCGGCTAGGAGGCTGACGGCGGTGGCCGTCCAGATGGGATTGACGAAGACGCATGCGAAGCGGTAGCGGGCGGCCTCGGCGCAGAGGGATTCGACGTGCTTGCGCGTGGCGTCTTGCTTGAGGAGCGAGTGATCGATGACGGCAGCGAGCGATTGCCAATCGGCGAGAGCTTTGGAGGTAAAGGCCGCCGAGTCGAAGGTTCCGTTGTCAAAATCGAGATCGGAGTTCGGGATTGCGATGGTGGCGGACATGGGGGATGCTCCTGGTTATGATGCACGGACTTCGTCGTCAGTACATGTCGTCATTCAAGTCTTCGGGGCAGATCGTTCGTAACGCCGGCAGACCGGCACCGGGAGATGAGTATACGGCGACTCCGAGGCCGGGCTCAAATGAAACCGGTGCAAATTAATCGGATGCAGAAACGATGGTGTAAACCGGCGGGTGAGCGGTATGGACGATGGTGTTATCGAACCGGCAAATCTGGTAGTACAAGGCTGGCCAAACTGCGTGGCCGGTTTTAGCACAGTCGTCGGACTCGTCGGACCAGTCGGGTTATGTGGTCTGGCCAGGCGCCATGATGCAAATGTCGGGCAGATTGCGGTAGCGCTCTGCGTAGTCCATTCCGTAACCGATGACGAACAGGTTGGGAATGGAGAAGCCGACGTAGTCAGCATCGATTTTCTCAATGCGGCGGGAAGGCTTATCGAGCAGCGTCGCGATGCGAAGCGACTTTGGGTGTTGCTGCGCGAAGAGCTTGCGCAAATAGGCAAGGGTCAGGCCGGTGTCGAGAATGTCTTCGACGATGAGGACGTTTTTGCCCTCGATGGGCTGGTCGAGATCCTTGATGACCTTGACGGCGCCGCTGGAGCGCTGTCCGTCGCCGTAGCTGGAGACGGCGACGAAGTCGAATGTAGCGTCGGCCTGGATGGCGCGGGAGAGATCGACGAGAAAGAAGGCAGCGCCCTTGAGGACGCCGATCATGACCAGCTTTTCGCCGTTGAGGTCACGGGTGATTTGCGCGCCCATTTCGGTGACGCGCTCGGCGATTTGCTGGCGGGAATAGAGAACATCGAGGCCCTGGTAGGTCAAGGTAGCCATGAGGACAGTATCGCGCGATTTCCGCGGGGGATGGCTGTGAAAATCGGGGGTGGAAAGGAAATCTGCGAAGGCAAGAATTGCCGGGACGCGAAAAATGGCGGCGGCACATGATGTGCCGCCGCCAAAAGGAAGTAGGCCGGCCAGCCAAATTGGGTCAGGCACGTTACCTACCGCGTGCCTGTCTTCTTTTGTTCATTTTGTTGCTCGTTTTGCTGGTTGTTCTGAACACCCTTTTTGGGGTCAGACTGGCCAGGGTTGTTCTGCTGCTGGCCGGTTTGCTCAGGTTTGGATTGCCCTGTCTGGACGTGAGGCTCTTGCTTGTCGGTTTGGCTTACGTTGCTCATGGAATTTCCTCCAGTACCGTTGGATGCGCTGCGTAACAAAGCAACATTCAGAACTGCAAAGTCGTATGGATGGCATCAAGATCACATTCCATCAACATGCAAGTGGCTAAGTTTCAGACGGGGACGCACTTCCCGGGCTCGAAACCTAATGGCGACTGTCGCGCGTCTATACTTATAGAGAGTTGGACTTGAAGAGAGATGATTCCTTATCTGCACATTGGGTCGTTTAACCTGCCTACCTTCGGACTGATGCTGTGGGTGGCAGCAGTGGTGGGCGCGATTGTGGCCGACCGGGCGTTCAAGCGGGCGCACATTGACGCGGATGCCGTCGGAATGGTGGCGGTTGCGCTGGTCGTGGGGATTATTGGTTCAAAGATCTGGCATGTGCTGGATACGCCTTCGGAGTTCAGGGAAATTGGCTGGCGCGTTTTGTGGGACAACGCCGGATTTGCCTGGTATGGCGGATTGACGTTTGGCATCGCGTCGCTGCTGTTTATGGGCTGGCGGGCGAAGCTGGGGCCATTGCGCACGCTGGACCTGCTGGCTCCCGCGGCGGCGACCGGGTACGGAGTGGGGCGCATCGGGTGCTTTCTTTCGGGCGACGGCTGCTACGGAATCGCGATCCAGACGGTGCATATTTTTGGGCACGCGTTTCGCGCGTGGGGAATGGCATTTCCGAATGGGATTGAGCCGGTTCAGGTGCCGGTTTACCCGACGCCGCTTTACGAGTTTGGCGCGGGACTGCTGATTGGCGGCTGGCTGTGGTGGAGGCTGGGCAAGCCGCACGCGACGGGCGCGATTGTTGGGCAGTATCTGGCGCTGAGCGGAATCTCTCGCTTTCTGGTTGAATTTATCCGGCGCAACCCCAAGGTGATTTTGGGTTTATCGAATGCGCAACTGGCGAGCGCCGGAGCGATTGTGGTGGGGCTTGCACTGACATGGTGGGCATCTACGCGGCCTGCGGAGGTTGCGGATAGAGCTCCAAAAAAAGCGGCGCGACCGGTAGAGAAGACGGCGTAGATCGATCAATGGCCAGCTGTTAGTAGGGGTTCCGTTCCCAAGGGTTCACGACGGCAAGATTGCAGCCGGCAAAATCATTCACATCGCGAGTTGCCAGAGCAGCGCCGTGAACTCGCGCAATGGCGGCGATCTGCGCATCCATTTCGCGGATTGGGCGGCCGGTCTTTCGCCGCGCAGCGAGAATCTGCGCATACTGGCGGGCGGCGGGCAGATTGAAAGTGAGAATCTGGCCTCGAAAATCTTCAACGATCATTTCTTCGACGGCTTCGCGCAGGGTTCTCTGTTTGCGACCAGAGGGCATGAGTTCGATTCCGGAGAGAAGCTCGGCGATGACAACCGATGTCGTCCACAATTCTTCCTCGGGCTGTTCATCGAGCCATGCGGATACTGCGGGGTCGGGCCGTTCCCGCAGGGCCTCAGAGATGACGTTAGTGTCGAGCAGGATCATTCGTCGAATTTAGGAAGTGGACGGTCGGAAAACGTGCGCGGTGGGATCGGAAGATCCACTCCCCGAAAGGGGGCAAAACGTTTGCGGAGGGCGGTCCCTAAGCCGATGCGTCGCGCGGGGCGAGGCGCATTGATTACGAGGTCCGACAGAATTTCGCGGGCTTCGGCTTCCATTGAGCGGCCATTGCGGGCGGCTCGCACCTGTAGCTTGCGCTTGACGGTTTCGTCGAGTTTGCGGATGACGATTGTAGCCACGAAACCATGCTAGCACAGAAATGCTAGCAGTGCTAGCAATGCTAGCAGCCCTTGCAAGGCGCGGCATCTCGATCAAGGGAGGAAATGGGCAAGGGAGGAAATGGGCAAGGGAGGAAATGGGTGCGAAGCGAACATGCTCGCAAGTCGTGCAGTACGGGGCTTTTGCAGCACTTGGGATTGCAATTCGGACTAAATAAGTCTAATATTCTGAGCATGGAAGCCATGGCCTGTTGTCGCTCGTGTATGCCGCTCGCGCGGCAAGGGTGACCTGGGTCTGAGCTTCCGAACACAAGTCCACGGTTTTCCCGATGCCCGCGATTGAGCCAGAAGCTCTCGCGGGCATTTCATTGCGGCGCGACAAAAGTAGCGAAAAGAGAAGAGAGAGAAGATGAGCGAACCAACGACGCCGGCGGCGCCAAAAGAGACCAGAGCCCAGCGGATGGAGCGGCTGAAGCGCGAAAAGAATCCGTGGGAGGCTTTTGACGAAGTTCGCGCGTTTGCGCGCGAGGGGCGCTCGAGTGTGGTGCCGGAGTGGGCGTCGGCCTACTTCAAATGGTGGGGCGTATATACGCAGGGCGACGGCGTGGGCGCAACCGGCGGCAAGGGCGGAGAAGGCCTGACTACCGAATGGTTCATGATGCGCATCGGCATTCCGAACGGCATTGTTACTGCGAGCCAACTGCGCACGATCGGCGAAATTACGCAAAAATACGCACGCAACCTGGCAGACATTACGGTGCGGCAGAATATTCAACTGCACTGGCTGACGATTGAGTCACTGCCGGAGGTGGTGGACGCGCTGGATGCGATCGGACTATCGCCGAAGGGCGCTTGCGGCGACGTTGTGCGCAACGTGACGGGCTGCCCACTGGCCGGCGTAGCTGCGGACGAGCTGATTGATGCGTCGCCGATCGCGCGCGGCATCGCGCATGAGTTGACGGCGAATAACGACTTCTTCAATCTGCCGCGCAAATTCAAGATTTGCGCAACGGGCTGCCCGTCGTGGTGCAGCTATCCAGAGATTAATGACATTGCGCTGACAGCGGCGGTGCGCGGCAACGAAGTGGGCTACTCGCTGCGCGTAGGCGGAGGACTTTCAAACGAGCCGCACCTGGCGGTGAAGCTCGACGCGTTTGTGAGGCCGGATCAGGCGATCCGCGTGGCGCGCGGTGTGACGGAGATTTTTCGCGATCAGCAAGTACTGCGCGAAAGCCGCGACAGAGCGCGGATGAAGTATTTGTTCATGCGCGAAGGCTGGACGGCGGAGCGCTTTCTTGACGAGTTGCAGGCGAAGATCGGATTCAAGCTCGATCCGGCTGCTGAGGAGAAGGTTCCTGACGATGTTCTTCGCGATCACGTGGGCATTCATCCGCAACGGCAGGATGGTTTGGTTTATGTGGGCGCGTCAGTGCTGCGCGGACGCCTGTCAGGCGATCAACTTGTTGCGGCTGCGGAGTTGGCGGAGCGCTTTGGAAGCGGTGCGCTGCGTGCGACTGTCTCGCAAAACCTGCTGATTATCGATGTGCCCAAAGCGAAGGCGAACGAACTGGCGGGCGAACTTGGCCAGATTGGGCTTCATGTTGAAGGATCGCATTTCTGGCGAGGCGCCGTTGCGTGCACCGGAACGGAGTTCTGCAAACTGGCCATTACGGAGACCAAGGGCTTTACGCGCTGGCTGGTCGACGAGATGGAAGAGCGGCTGCCGCAGTTCGATCAGCAATTGAAGCTGCATGTGACCGGCTGCCCCAATGGCTGCGGCCAGCATTGGATTGCGGACATCGGCCTGGAAGGCAAGAAGATCAAGTATGAAGGCAAGCTGACGGACGCTTTTTATTTTTGCGTGGGAGGGGCGGTTGGCCAGCACGCGGCGATTTCACGGCCGGTGGGTTATCGCTGCCCTGCGCCGCTGGTGCCGGAAGCGATTGAGCGACTGCTGCGGCAGTATCTTGGGGAGCGCAACGGGCGAAGAAAATCTGCGGGCGTGGTTTGGACGCCACACGAACGACGAGTTGCGTGCGCATCTGGCGGGCGAAAGTGTGGATCCAGTGGAGCGAGACTTGCCGACAGGGCCGGTGCCGCACGCGGTGGCGGAGTGAGAGAAGCAGGGACCAAGGGAACGAGGGAACAAGGGACCGAGAAAACCAGGGCATAGGGACGTCGGGAAGAAGTATCGCGTGGAATCTGTTGGCGGGCGAGTGAGAATCACAATATGAGTTTGTTGCCGATTTTTTTGAAACTCGAAGGGCGGGAGTGCCTGCTTGTTGGCGCGGGAAATGTGGCTCTGGAAAAAATCGGATCTCTGCTCAAGACGGGCCTGCGGTTGCGCGTGGTTGCGCCCGAGGCGCGGGCGGAGGTGAAAGAACTCGCGGCGGAAGGAAAAATCGAGTGGGTGCAGCGGGAGTTTGAGCCCGCGGACCTGGATGGCAACTTTATTGTGATTGCCGCGACCGATGTGCCGGAAGTGAACGCTACGATCTATCGCGAGGCGCTGGCACGCGGCATCCCATGCAACAGCGTGGACGACATTCCGAACTGCGATTTCTTTTTTGGGTCAGTGGTGAGCCGCGGCGATCTGCAGATTGCAATTTCGACCGCGGGCGAGAGCCCGGCTGTGGCGCAGCGGTTGCGGCGGGAGATTGACGAGCAACTGCCACAGGATTTGGGGCAATGGCTGGCAAAGCTGGGCGAACTGCGGCGCGAGGTTTTGGCGACACATCCGCGTAGCGAAGAGCGAAGGCTGTTGCTGCACGAGCTGGCGCAGAGGCAAATTTGCAATTCGGCGCTGTGCGAAACGAAACAGTTGGCGCGGACGGGCAGGGAAGCGGCGCGGGCAAATGCGGGCAGCGTTTATCTGGTTGGGGCGGGGCCGGGCGATCCGGAATTGCTGACGCTGAAGGCAGTGCGACTGATCGAGAGTGCGGACGTGATTCTGCACGACGACTTGGTGCCGCAGGCGGTTTTGGATTTGGCGAGATCCGGTGCTGAAGTTGTGAACGTGGGCAAGCGCTGTGGGGGAAAGACCATCACGCAGGAAGGGATTAACGCGCTGATGATTGAACACGCGCGGGCAAATCGCGGCGTGGTGAGATTGAAGAGCGGCGATCCGCTGCTATTTGGTCGCGCTGCCGAGGAGCTGGCCGCGCTGGGTGATGCCGGTGTGCCGGTTGAGATTGTGCCGGGCGTATCGGCTGCGTTTGCTGCGGCTGCCGCGATTGGCCGATCGCTTACCGATCGCGACTGGGCGTCGCATGTGATTCTCACTACCGGGCACCACGCGCAATCGCACAATCGCGAGGCGCTGCCTGCGGTTGAGGCTGGCACCCGCGTGGTCTATATGCCGGGGCGCGAGCTGGGATTGCTCGCGGCGGAATGGCTGGCCGAAGGCTTGCCGCAAGATTTGCCGTGCGCGGTTGTGTCGCGTGCTGCTCAGCCGGACGAGCGGGTGGTGCATACGACTCTGGGTCAACTGGGCGAAATTGAGCCTGCTGTTGCGCCGAGTTTGCTGATTGGCGGTTGGGCAGTGCGGGAGCTTGGTGCGGGTGAGCAAGTTATTAATCGGGCCGTAACAAAGATGCAAGACGCCGCAACCAAGACGGCCTGAAGTCTGTTTCAGATTCCCCAAACTTTTTCACAGACCCCACCCTTCGCGTAACTCGCGCTAATTAGCACGCTGGTGTCGCGCGCTCGTGCGCCGCGCCCGGTTCAGCTTCTCGTGCCGCCTGCTCGAGCGTGTGCGCAACCCTCACAATCCCCTCAAAACAAACAAAAACAGCAGTTGTAACGTTTGTGTGACGTGTTGAGACTACCGTTCGGGCCGCAAATCAGTGAATCTCATCTGCGACGGCGGGCAGCCTGCCTGGTTGGGTGGCCGATTGGGGGGGACCTAGCTGGTTCACTTGCCCGTTCAGGCTTCCGCCGTGTTCGATCTTGAATTTCCCGGAGGACAACATGACTCAACTGCATAAAGTAGGTGCGCAGCTCAGTGCGATTGGCCGATGCGCATTCGTGGGAATGCTGGTGGGAATGCTGGCGACGCAGGCCGTGGCAGAGGGCGCGGCGACCGTGAGTCAGCAATCGCCGGCGAAGCCCGAGACGTCAAGCGTTCCGAGCGGATCGCAGACGGAACAGATCAACCTTGCGGCAACGGTCAACCTTCCGCTGGCGGCGCAGGATAGCGTGGCTGTCGACGTGAATGCGCTGCCGGATGCGCCGATGGAATCGACGGGGACAAGCGATTCTGCAAGCCTGGCGATGCCTCCAGACTTAAAGGCGATGATGGACGACGCGAAGCAGAACTCGCAGAACCTTCAATCGGCTCCGGCAGCCAAGCCTCACGGAGTTCAGCGGCCGGGAATGCTGATTATGGGGATTGTCGGTATACCGCTCGCGTTCATTGGCGGTTCGATTCTTGCAATTCAGGGAAAAAAAGATGAGGGTCTTAGGTGGGGAGTCGGTCTGGGCTTTCTGGTTCCGGGCGCAGCCATGACCGGGTTCGGCTTCTACTTGGCGTTCAAGCCCAAGCAGTGAGCGCTGACGATGGGCGCAACAAATCGGACAGAGTGTACGGCTTCCATGAAGGCCCTCGTGCTCCGGAATTCTAAGTTGCCGGAGTCTGCGATGAAACTGAAAAACAGTGAGCTCCAATGGCTTTCGAACTCTGGCCTGGCCGGCCAGAAGGGCACAATTCCGCGCATGGTAAGATCATCCCGTATCCGCGGAAAAGGCCCACGATGTCTGGCATCATCGAAAGCCACGCTTCTCCCCGCACTCCCGACTCGCGATCGCAGGCAATACGGGCCACATTGGAGCGGTTGCTCGGGACGCAGCATTTTTCCGCGTCGAGCCGGCGCGGACAACTGCTGCGCTACCTGGTGGAGCACACGCTCAAGGGCGACGCCGACAAAATCAACGAGTACGCGATCGGTCTGGATGTATTCCAGAGGCCGACATCGTTCGATCCGCGGATTGAATCGGTGGTGCGAACGGAGTTCAGCAGGCTGCGCCAGCGGCTCAAGGATTACTACGCGGAAGACGGACGCCGTGACACGGTCGTCATTGATTTTCCGCCGCGCAGCTATGTGGCGAGCTTTACCTTCCGCGATGCTGCGAAGCTTGGCGAGACGACTGCGTTCCCTGAACCAGCTCGCGCCGCCCCACAACTGGTGCCACCAAGCGAGCGGCAAAATGCGCGTTGGGTTCGGCGGACCTGGCTTATTGGGGCTATTGTCGTGACTTGCGTGGCCGCATTGGTAGTGGCTGGAATTATGCTGTGGAATCAGCATGTGTCGACGGCCGCGATGAAGCAGGCAATACAAGAGCCGATTCACGCGATTGTCGTGCTGCCCTTTGAGAATTACTCGCCCGACCATCAGGACGATTACGTCGCCGATGGAATCACGGAAGAACTGACGAACGATCTGGCGCAATGGCGTGATCTGCGCGTGGTGGCACGGACCTCGGCATTTGCCTTCAAGGGCAAGGGCGAAGACGTGCGGCAGATTGGGCAGCAGCTGAACGTGGATACGGTGCTGGAGGGGAGCTTCACGCGGCTGGGCGATCACATGAGGATCACCGCGCAACTGAATCGGGCGGCCGACGGCTATCATCTGTGGTCACACTCTTACGAAACACAATCGAACGACATGCTGGCCATGCAGGATGAGGTTGCGAACTCCATCACCGACGCTATTCGCCACATCGGAGGCGGATCGCCGCCGGTGATTCGACCGCCGACGACGAATAACGAAGCGCTCGATCTCTACTTACAAGGCGAGTATCAGTATTACCTGCACACACCGGATTCGCTCACCAAGTCCATCAGCCTCTTTCAGGCCGCGCTCCAGAAGGATCCAAACTTCGCGCGCGCGTGGCTTGGCATCGGCAGCGCGGAGATCGCTACCGTTTCAATGACGACGACGACTGCGAACGAAAGCTTGCCACGCGTTCGCGAGGCGGCGCAGAAGGCCATCGCGCTCGATCCTAACCTGCCCGATGCTTACGAACTACTTGCCGACTCCACCTATAACTGGGACTGGAATTGGACTGAAGCGGAAACCGATTTTCGCCACGCAATCGATCTGGGAGCAGGCGCCGAAGTTCGCGCTCGCTACGGCTGGTCGCTGGCCACGCGAGGCCGCTTCGCCGAGGCGCACGAGCAGTTCCGTCTCGCTGCCGAGCAGGATCCGCTCTCGATCGTGCCGCCATTCGATGAGTTTGTCGCGTACTATCTGGAGCGCAATTCTGCCGGCCAGCAAAAAGCCATCGCGCGCCTGGAACAGATCAATCCTCAATTCTTTGGCGGCCCGGCCTGGACCCTGGTAGGAGCGATGGCGCGCTCCGACTGCGCGACCGTTTTGAAAAATACCGGCCCATTCGAGAAAGCATTTCCAAAGCTGCCGTTCACACAGACCATACTGGCGCTTGACGCAGTGTGCAGAAACGACCGGCCCCGCGTGCTTAGTCAGTTGAAACAAATGGAGGGGCAGCACGCTCCTCACTACCAACTGGCGATTGTTTATGCGCTCCTCAATGACAGGGACACGGCGATCGCCGAACTTGAGAAGGCAGCTGATGCGCACGAGGGGCAGATTCTCTATATCGAGTACGAGCCATTTTTCGACAAGATACGCAACGACCCGCGGTATGTGGCGCTGGAGAAGCGCGTGGGGCTGATACCCTGAATCTATGAAATTCGGCGTGGTGGTTTTTCCGGGGTCGAATTGCGATCACGATACCTACAACGTGATTGCCGAAGTGGCGCGGCAGCCGGTGGTATTCCTGTGGCATGACAGCGAAGATCTGCAGGGCGTGGACGCAGTGCTGGTTCCGGGCGGATTTGCCTATGGCGACTACCTGAGGACCGGCGCGATTGCGCGATTTTCTCCGGTGATGCAGGCGGTGAAGCGGTTTGCCGCGGGCGGCGGACTGGTGCTGGGAATCTGCAACGGATTCCAGATATTGACTGAGAGCGGATTGCTGCCGGGCGCGCTGATGCGGAACGCAGGGCTGAAGTACATCTGCAAACAGGTTCACCTGCGCGTGGAGACGGCCGACAGTCCATTTACAAATCAACTGAAGAAGGGCGCGGTGCTCAAGATTCCGATTGGGCACATGGAAGGGAACTATTTTTGCGAGCCGGAAGAGTTGAAGCGGCTCGAGAGCGAGGATCGGATTGCGTTCCGCTACGCGACGCCGGAGGGCGAGATCACGGCGGAGGCGAATCCCGAACGGGTCGTTGAGTAATATTGCCGGAATTTTGAACGAGGGACGGAATGTGCTGGGGATGATGCCGCATCCGGACCGGTCAAGCGAGGCGCTGCTGGGGTCCGCGGATGGGCGGGGGATTTTTGAGTCGATGATTGGGGCGCTGGAGAAGGCGAGCCGCTAGCCGCTAGCTGCTAGCTTCCAGCTCCCAGCGTGGCACGCTGAAGCGGAGAGCGCGGCTGATTCCCGAACGTGTTGGAGAATTTTGTTCGCGTTCGCGAAGTTTTCGGCGCTGCTCGATTTGAAGTCCTATAAATAGATAGAACCATGATCGATATTCATCATCACCTGATTTATGGAGTGGATGACGGAGCGCCGGACCTGCAGGCGTCGCTGGACATGGCTCGAACATCGGCGGACGAGGGAGTGACGCACATTGTGTGCACGCCGCACGCGAGCGATGAGCACCCTTACAACAAGCTGCTGATTGAGGAGCGGTTCGCCGAGCTGAAAGAGCGGCTGCAGGGCGTCGTGGAGTTGAGCCTGGGGTGCGACTTCCACATGACGGCGGAGAATGTGCTCGATGCGACGACGAATCCGCTGCGATATTCGATCGGCGGGAAAGGATATCTGCTGATTGAGTTTTCATGGGGAGAGATTCCAGCCGAGCATGAACGATGCGTTGTCCCGATTGCAGGCGGCGGGATACACGCTGATCGTCACGCATCCGGAGCGGTATCCGGCGGTGTTGCGGCAGCCGCGCTTGCTGGGCGAGTGGATGCGGAACGGCTGCCTGGTGCAGGTGACGAGCGGTTCGCTCTATGGGCGATTTGGGAAGGCGCAGGAGGCGTTTGCCAACGAATTGCTGGAGCGAAACTGGATTCATTTTCTGGCGACGGATGCGCATAATCCAGTGTGGCGGCCGGCGCATTTGAAGACGGGATTTGAATACGTGGCGAAGCGGCAGGGCGAGGAGACGGCGATGCGGCTTGTGCGAGACGAATCCGCGAGTTGCGGTGGAGGGCGGGCCGTGGCCGACGCAGCCGGAGGCGATGGGATTGTGGGAGGATGTGCCGCTGCAATTTGCTGAGCGAATCGGTACGGAAAGTTCGACGAACGAGCGCGGCCGCCAGACTCGGATGTCGGCGATAGCGGAGCGAAGGCGAGTTTCTGGAGCAAGTTGTTTGGAAAGTAGCAGCAGAGCTAGCGGGGATGGCGGAGCTTAGTGAACTCCAAAGCAAATGCAGGTCCTTCGACTTCGATCAGTGCGCGATCTTCGCTCAGGATGACAGAGCGTTAGTTGAGGCCGAGGCCGCCATCGACTACCAGGGTTTGGCCGGTGATGAAGTGCGGGCCGGTAGAAAAGAAGAGGACGGCCTGGGCGACGTCGTCCGCATTGCCGTTGCGGCCCATGGGAGTTTTGGCGGCGAAACGGGCTGCCTGTAGCTCCGCTCTACTGGGATTCGGTTGAGTAAAAGATGGGGCGACCGCAGGGGAAGCTGCGAGTCGTTCGGCTTGTGATCCCACCCTTCCGGCAAAATACGCCGGGAAGGATGGGGCAACCTCTCCACTGCGCGAAGGATCGAGCGGGTCAGGAATTTCATCGGATCCGTTTTCTTGCAATGCGATCCAGCCGGGAGCGACGCAGTTCACGCTGACATCGGGCGCGAAGGCCTTGGCCATGGCCTGAGTGAGCATGTGGAGCGCGGCCTTTGATGCGCAGTAGTGGGCGTGCCCGGCCCAGGCGTGGAGACCACCGAGCGAACCCATGTTGATGATGCGGCCGCGCGCAGTGCGGAGATGAGGCAGGGCTTCGCGCGCGACGAGAAACGGGCCGCGGGCGTTGGTTTCAAAGACGGTGTCCCACTGGTCGAGGGAAAGGCTTTCGAGGGCTGCGGAGGCGAAGACGGCGGCGTTGTTGACGAGGATATCGAGGCGTCCAAAGCCGGCGATAACTTGAGCGACGGCGGCGCGAACGGAAGTTTCGGAGCGCACGTCGCAAGGCACGGCGAGAGAGCGGCGGCCGAGCGCGGCGATGGCGGCGGTGGTTTCTAAAGCTTCGGCTTCAGATGATCGGTATGAAATGGCGACGTCGGCGCCGGCTTGGGCGAGGGTGAGCGCGATGGCGCGGCCCAGGCGGCGAGCGCCACCGGTGACGAAGACCGATTTGCCGGCGAGGGGGGCAGTGGGATTCACAGAATTAGTTTAGCGAGTCAGCAGAGTTGGCGGAGTGAGTAGATTCCCACCCTTCCGGCGAAAGACGCCGAAAGGATGGGGCAACCAGGAGCAGGCGCATTACTTGGGTGGCGGCTGCGATTGATTCGGATTCGACGGTGGATCTGGTTGCGCGGGAGCTGCCGGAGTCGGGGGTCGAGTTTTTGTAAGTGGAGTACTGCTGAACTGGCCTCTTGAGGCGGACCTCCATCGACATGTTGGGTTTGTCGATTTTGTAAACCTGGCCAGAGGTCTGGAAGCCATCGGCAATGACCTGAAGATTGACTGTGTCGCCGATAGGAATCACATCGATGATGGCCTTGCCGTCGTCGTTTGTCTTCAGCTCGAGAGCGCCCTTATCGTGGTCGCCCTCGATGGGATGAAAGATGACGTGAGCGTCGTGGATTGGCTTGCCGTTGTAGTCGCGCACCACTGTGACTTCAATTCGCGAAGAGGGCGGCGGAACCTTGTATTTGCGCCCGTGATGGGAGTCGGCATCCTGGGCGTGAAGAGCGAGGGAGCCGGCGATGAGGCCTAAAGAGGAAAGAACGACGCAGAGCGGGAGAAATGTACGGCGGAACATGAGTTCCATTGTAAACGGACGCGAGAGTGAAGGCAGCAGAGCTAGCGGAGTTAGCGGCGTTGGCGAAGTTGACGGGTAAATATGTCTGCGAGGATGCCGGCGAGGATGTTTGCGAGGCCGCTGGATTCAGGGAAGGCTGGGCCAACGGCTTCTTGAGAGGGATGATTGATTGGGGGAATATTTGGCGAATTTCGGCTGGAATCTTAATTGAATCTTAGTGAAAGGCACTCATATTCTGAGCCTGAACCCCTTGACAAACGGCGCCGGGCTGCTTATCGTTAGCAGTTGGAAGGCAGGAGTGCTAGTCCGCTGTGGCGGACCGGCGGCAGCGCTGACAAGAGCGGCTGCGATTCCTGGCGGGATGAACTCCGCAACCTCCTGAATCTTTTGTTCTTAACCGTCACAAAGACCCGCGTTCCGGGCTCAAACCGGCGCGCGACAACAAACGAAACAATAAAACGGAAACAAGGAGATGCAAAGCAATGGCAGTAAAGGCAGCAACGACGACATTCACTCCACTCCATGACCGGATTCTGGTTCGCCGGGTGGAAGAGGGCGAGACGGTCCGCGGCGGCATCATTATCCCCGACAGCGCGAAGGAAAAACCCCAGGAGGGAGAAGTTATCTCCGTGGGCAAGGGCAAGTCGAACGACGAAGGCAAGGTATTTCCGCTGGATGTGAAGGCGGGCGATCAAGTGCTGTTCGGCAAGTATTCGGGCACCGAGATCAAGATCGACGGCGAAGAGTTTCTGATCATGCGCGAGGAAGAAGTCCTCGGCATCCTGAAGAAGTAGTCCTGGCCGGACGGGCGGACCGCGCTTGCGCGCGACAGCGAAGGTTGCTGAAGCAGGCATGACGGCGGCACCAAGAGTCCGAAACGCGATTTGAGAATTTGACAACTGATCAAGGAGAATTGAAGGAAATGGCAAAGCAAATTTTGCACGGTGAAGATTCCCGTCAGGCGATTCTGCGCGGCGTGAACACGCTGGCAGACGCGGTGAAGGCGACGCTCGGGCCGAAGGGCCGGAACGTTGTAATCGAGAAGAAGTTTGGCTCGCCCACCATCACCAAGGACGGCGTGACGGTGGCCAAAGAGATCGACCTGAAAGACCCGATGGAGAACGTGGGCGCGCAGCTGGTTCGCGAGGTTGCCTCGAAGACCAGCGACGTGGCCGGCGACGGAACGACGACAGCGACAGTGCTGGCGCAGTCGATCTTCCGCGAAGGCGTGAAGACGGTGGCGGCGGGCGCGAATCCGACGGCTCTGAAGCGCGGCATTGAGAAGGCCGTGACAGTGGTGATCGGCACGCGCGACAAGGACGGCAAGTGGGCGCAGGACGGCGCACTTGGCAAGCTGTCGAAGCCGGTGAACGAGGGATCGGTGGCCCAGGTGGGCACGATCTCGGCCAACGGCGACGAAGAGATCGGCGCCATTATCGCCGAGGCGGTGAAGGTAGTGGGCAAGGATGGCGTGATCACGATCGAAGAGTCGAAGACCATGCACACCGGCCTCGAGACGGTGGACGGAATGCAGTTCGACCGCGGCTACCTGAGCCCGTACTTCGTGACCGACGCGGAGCGCCTGGAAGTGATTCTGGAAGATCCGTACGTCCTGATCTACGAGAAGAAGATCAGCGCGATGAAGGATCTGCTGCCATTGCTGGAGCAGGTTGCGCGCGGCGGCAAGCCGCTGCTGATTATCGCCGAGGATGTTGAGGGCGAGGCGCTGGCGACACTGGTTGTGAACAAGCTGCGCGGCACGCTGAACGTGGCGGCGGTGAAGGCTCCTGGATTTGGCGATCGCCGCAAGTCCATCCTGGGCGACATCGCGATTCTGACCGGCGGCAAGGCCATCACCGAGGATCTGGGCATCAAGCTGGAAGGCGTGAAGCTCGAGGACCTGGGCAAGGCGAAGCGCATCACCATCGACAAGGACAACACGACGATTGTTGACGGCGCAGGCAAGGCCAGCGACATCGAAGGCCGCGTGAAGGAGATCCGGTCGCAGATTGAGAAGACCACCTCAGACTACGACAAGGAAAAGCTTCAGGAGCGGCTGGCGAAGCTGGTGGGCGGCGTGGCCATCATCAAGGTGGGCGCGGCGACCGAGACCGAGCTGAAGGAGAAGAAGGCTCGCGTTGAAGATGCACTGCACGCGACGCGCGCGGCCGTGGAAGAAGGAATCGTCCCAGGCGGCGGCGTGGCGCTGGTGCGCTGCATTCCCGCAGTTCAAACGCTGATCGGCACGCTCAGCGGCGACGAGAAGACCGGCGCACAGATTGTGCTTCGTGCCCTGGAAGAGCCGTTGCGGCAGATCGTTGCCAATGCCGGCGAAGAGGGCGCGGTGGTTATGGCCAAGGTGCTCGAGTCAAAAGAGAGCCACTACGGTTACAACGCGCTGACCAGCAAGTTCGAGGACCTGGTGAAAGCCGGCGTCATCGATCCGACAAAGGTGACGCGGACAGCGCTGCAAAATGCGGCGTCGATCGCGGCACTGTTGCTGACCACCGAAGCGTTGGTCGTCGAAATTCCTGAGCCTAAGGCGGCTCCGGCAGGCGGCGGACACGGCGGCGGCATGGACGGAATGTATTAAGACAGTGAACAGGGAGTAGGGAACGGGGAATAGTGATACAGGCTCTGTTCCCACTCTCAGTTGCACCAAATTAAAGAGGCCTCCGGCGAGAGCTGGGGGCCTTTTTGACGCGCATTGACATTCATATGAATGGTAGGTATGATTCACTGTTAGGATTGTTGATGATTTGGAGCCTTATGCCCATATCCATTTCCAGCATGCCCGTAGCTGACCGCATTTGGATAGCGCTTGCCCTCCTGCACCGTGAATTTCTTGACCGCGATGACTTCTCCAAGGATGAGATTCGCAGCAAGCTTGATGAGTCCGGTCTTTCAGAGGGCACAAAACGATCGTCAGTGAATTCCCACTTGAAGCAACACCTGGTCGCAAACGCTAAACCGTCTTCGACTAAGAGATACCGGATGCTATTTGAGACCAGACCGGGAAGAATCAGGCTCTTTCGTCCCGGCGACTTCATCGATCACGAACGCCGTCACAGCGCCAATCCGAAGCAAACTCCAAGTTACGAAGAGATTGCGACTGAGTATCGGTCGCTGTTGGATTGGTACGAAACCTGGAGCAAGGGAGATCGTGCTCCGGACGCACCAATCGACTATGACGCCGATCCGCTGATTCGCCTGATCGGTTCTGGGAAGCACATTTGGGCTGATGAGCACGCCGACGAATACGTTGAAAACCTTCGTCGGGAGGACAGATGAGCAAGGTATTTTTTGACACTAACCTGTTCATCTATATGTTCGAAGGCTTGGAGCCGTTCCGCAGCCGTGTGCTTGAGATTCGAAAACGAATCATTGACCGGGGAGACCAGATCGTTACATCGGCAATGACGCTTGGCGAGGTTTTGGTTAAGCCAACTAAACTGGGGCAAGCTTCATTGATCGAGGAATATGATCGCGCGATCCGCTCAACCGCGCGTGTCATAAGTTTCGATCCCTCGGTTTCCTGGCGCTACGCATCTCTGCGTGCGACGCACACCCTACGCAACGCGGATGCGATTCAGCTGGCATGCGCATCGCATTTCGGCGTGGACCTTTTTATCACCAATGACAAGAACCTGCACAAGCTTGATATTCCGGGGATAGGGTTCATCGCGCCGCTTGAAAAAGTTCCGCTTTAGCGGGAATTGTCCGCGCATCCGTTGAACGAGAACTGACTGCACCAAAACAAAAAGCCTCCAGCTTGGCTGGAGGCTTTTGTTTTCGCACAAGAGAACTTTTGGCGCCGAGCACTTTTGGATAAGCGGCCAAATGGCCCAACCATGGATTAAGCGGGGGCCAGATAAAACGAATTGTCCGCTCTACATGATTGCGGCGGTTGCCGGGACAGCCGCGATTCCCGCGTCAGGTGCCGTAGGCTGCGGGCGAAGTGACCGTAACCAACCAGCGGAAAGCCATGCGTGAGGAATCACGAACTCTGACCAACCACAATCCAGGCACACTCGAATGTCAGGCGAGGGCGTCATGGGGGGATGACTCAAAGTGCGCGGGCTGTTGCGATACAACCGAACTTCTGCCGGGACGACGGATAGAGCGGCAGATTGGCATTTGGGGCAGATCATTTCTACACCTCAGGAGGTCCGAACAACGACGGAACTCCCAGTTAAAAGATTGAGGGAGTGATTCAACATAACGGAATTACGGGAGAGATTTCAACAGGAACTATTTAGGGAATGAACGAAAGTAACATTAATTTTGGTTATATGGAACGAATATTCGTGAAATGAACAGAAATTCAAAGGTTGGAAGTCATAGAAAATGAGGAGGATGGGTGACTTGGAAGAGTCCGAGTTGGCATTTTCTGACCTTTGTGGCATTGCTCAAATGACCACTGGGACGACGGTTTACGCTTGACAGCGATTTCCTGGGCAACCATTCCGCGCGTGGGAACAACGCAAATTCGGCGCGATGTTTTATGTGGCGGCCGAGGCGCCACAGGCCCGCGACGAGGGCGCAAACAGCTGGAGAAACGGATCAGACGCAAAGAAAACGCGGCGACCGAAGCCGCCGCGCTATGAATTGCTGCCGCATTAGAAGTTCAAGCGGGCAGCGATTTCGATCTGACGCGGCGTGAAGAGGAAGCCGCTGTTATTGGAACTGGTGGGTACCTTGTAGGTGTTGTTCGAGGGATTCGCGGTGCCCTGTCCTTGAAAGGTCGCCGTTGTTCCTGACAACTTGTAGGCAATGGTACCGAGCCCGTCAATGTTCTGGTGGTTGGCAATATTGAAGAAGTTGCCCATCAGTTCAAGGCTGCGGCCGCCTTCGAAGGTGATGGCCTTTTGCAAGCGAACGTCGTCCACGATGTGTCTCGGGTAGCGCCCTGTCTCCGTTCCAATCTGGGGAATCAAGGTAGAGCCCGAGCCGCCGTTCCAGTCGCTGAGAATGCCGGCGCTGAAGAACCCGCTGACGCCGACGGTATAGGGCAGGCCGTTGCCCATTTGGAAGCTGTCGTCGAGGCTCCAGTCGTTGACAACCCACTTGAGAGCACTGCTGGACCGCATATTCGGGAAGTTATAAATCGCATAGGCGACAAAGCGGTTAGGAGTGTTCCACGGGGAGTCACCGTAATTGATGCGCGGATTCTTGTACGGATCGTACCAGTCGTTGACCGCGGTACTCGTGGTGTTGGCATTCTGTCCGAAGTCCAGAGAGTGTGACCAGGTGTAGTTGGCATCGAACTGGATGTTCTTGAGCGAGTGGTTTTGGATCTCAGCCACTAATGCGTTGTAGTTCGAATTGATGTTACTGACCATTTCAGTGATCACCTGGAAGTTGGTAGCAACTGAGCCAAAGATGGCCGTATTGCCGTAGCCAGTGAACTGAGGCACCTGGAGAACGGTTCCATTCGGTCCCAGGGGTCCCTTTCCGGATGCGTCAGAGACTGTGACGTTAATGGTGGTTTGCGTTGGATTCAAGTTGAGGTCGAGGAAGTTAGGCAACTCGCGTCCCAGTCCACCGAGGTAGCTAAGCGCGAAGAAGGTACCGTGTCCGAAAGCCTGCTGAAGCTCCAGGTCGTACTCCTGGACCTCTGGATCACGCAGGTTGGCAGATAGGAATGTAGAGCTCGGCGTGGCTGCTGCACCCGTGCTGGTTACGATGTTCGGCAGCGTTGGGGCGCCAGTGGTGTTGACTTTATAGACGGTGTTGTACTGGCCGTTCGGACTGCCGGTGCCGAAGCGAATGCTGAGCAGCTCACCGTTAATGATGCGGCCGTAATAGATGCCATAGCCGCCGCGGAGAACTGTATTGCCGGCTCCGTCGACGTTATAGGAGAACCCGAAGCGCGGGCCAAAGTTCGTCTTGTCCGATGGGTTGTTCGTCAATTGCGCATAAGGCGTGAATGTGCCAACGGGTTTGGTTAGATTGGGGTCAGCCGGCGGCAGGGCCTCGTAGTCCCAGCGCAGGCCGAGTTCCAGGGTAAGACGCGGAGTGATTTTCCAGTTATCCTGGCCGAAAACTCCGGAGTCCAAAGTGGAAATCCCGTAGACGTGTGGCCCGAATGTCTGTGTATATGTGGAGTAGCAGGGATAAGTGCCGACTCCGCTGACGGTTGAGGTTCCGTTTCTTGGTACGGCGGTGGTGCAGCCACCCGAGGTGCCTGCGATGGCGTTCAACTGGTCGTTGATGTAATTGCCGACGTAACTATAGACGTAATAGCCGTTGCCATCACCGCCATAAGTATTGTTGAAGTCGTAATTGTGCAATTCGTCGACGCCGAATTTGAAGCTGTGGTTGCCCTTGTTCCAGTAGAAGATATCGCCAATCTGCCATTTATTCTCAGCGGGATTCGCGAGACGGTAGGAATAGTAAGGCGAGCCGAGGTTCATGCCTTCGGAGGTGTCCATGGCAATTTCTGGAATGGACTTGTTGGCGGTGATGCCATTTCCCTCCAAATAGTTCTTGGTGTAGCTGGTGAGCGGCTGCTGCGTCTCGTCGAGAAGCTCGCGGCTGTATTGATAGAGCAACTCATTGCTCATGCTTGAAGTAACGAGGCTGGTGAGCTTGGCAACGCCATAGTCCAGCTTGACGAAGTCGTTGCCCCAGGTGTCACGCGCGTAGTCGTTGGTGCTTGAGGTCTGGACGTCGCCCGGCGCATCCCAGCGCAGGCGGTGGAATAGCACGCTCACATGTTCTTTGTCGCTAACCTGCCAGTCGAGTTTGGGAGTGTTGATCTCCTGAAATCCGGTTCGCGGCACGAGTCCGAGGTCCCCGTTCATGTTCGAGATCCAAGTATCGTAGGCGGTTACGCCCTGATCGTATGCGGAGGTTGCGCCGTTGGTATAGTGTTGGCGCGCCGCCAGGGTGCAGGCGTCGGCGTCGATCGCGGAGTTGGTATCCGCGGTGGCGCTGGCGCTCCAATAGCCGGTGGCGAGATTGCAATTGGCTGTGGTCACGCCGCTGGGCAGGCTAGCCGATGGGGTGGGCAGCGCATAGAAGGCGGCCGGGTTGGCGGGAATAGCGGCTCCGGGAAAGACGTGCGTGTGCTGATCGTAGGTATAGATCCAGAAGAGCTTGTTCTTGATCAGTGGGCCGCCGGCGGTGAATCCATAGATTTTGCGCAAATCCTCCGGCTTGATGTGCGTGGGAACATATACGGTGATTGGTTGCGGTATTCAGAAACGACTCTTTGGCGTAATCGTTAAATGCATTCCAATTGCTCTCACGGTCATAGAAGTAAGCCTGGCCGTGGATTTGGTTGGTGCCGCTCTTGGTCACCGAGGTGATAACTCCACCGGCAGCGCGGCCGTATTCGGCGGAGTAAACCCCGGTGTTGACGGCGAACTCGCGGACGGCGCTGGCCGAGGTGGAGTAGGCTTCGCGGGTACGCCCGCGCTCTTCAGAATAAAAATCATCGTTATCATCGGCACCGTCGATCTCAACATTGTTGAGAACCGTGCTGATGCCGCGAATGCTCACGAGTCCGAAACCGCTGGTGTCCGAAACGACGCCCGGCGTGGAGAGGGCCAAAGCCGACCAGCGGCGGTTATTGATGGGAACATTCAGCATAGCTGCTGGGTTGAGAGTCTCGGAGAAGTCAGGCGATTCCAGGTTCATGACCGGGGCCTGTTCGGTGACGACGACTTCGGCGCTGGAAGAGGCGACGGCGAGACGCGGCTCAAGGGTGGTGACTTGTCCGACAAAGACGATGACATCGTCAGCACGATAGTTGGCGAAGTTCGGGGCAGTAATGGCGACGGTGTATTTGCCCGGCTCGAGCAATGGCGCCTTGAAGTAACCGCTGCTGTCGGTGACGAAATTGGCGGCGAATCCGGTGGCGACGTTTTGGATATGAATGGCGGCGCCGGGGACAGCGGCATCGGAAGAGTCCAGGACGGAACCCGCGATTGAACCCTGTGTTGTGGATTGCGCGTTCAAAGAGATGGAACTGACGCACGCGGCAAGGATGAGAAGCGCCAGGAAACGAACACCGAGGCGAAGCGTATTGAATGTCATTACTGCCCTCCAAAGTTTATGATTGCGTTTGACCCGATCACGAGTGAAATATTGCGTCGCTGCCGGCGCTTTGAATCCAAGCTACGGTCAACGCGCAGGACGCGGGGAAGTCATCATGCTTTTACGACATTTCTGAATATCGATCAGAGCCGAAATGACCAGGCCCAAATGACCAGATCCGGTAAAGGTTTCAAGACAATGGACCTTACGAAGAAGCTTACAAAGCCTGTATGAACTAACGGTGAAAAACACCACCAAATCGCATGAGCACGAAGCCAGGGCCGAATGGGGCACGCGGCCAAAATACGCAGTGGCCAATTGGGCGGAGTAGATCGCGTATCCAATTAGCCGGCTTCGAAGATTTGCTGTTTTGGCGTTACGTAAAAGCGATTCAAGCGGAGCAAAATGGACGCCGAATGAGGCAAATAAGCTCGTCTGGCTGCGGCGAGAAGGCGTCTTAAAGTTTTCGATTGCGTCGCTGTGCCGCAGTCAACGCGTGGTTAGAACCAACTAGAACTTCAGCCACCACAAAATACGCGGCGAAGAATCTCCCCCCAACGGACGGCAATCTTAAGGGGCGCTACATTCTCTCAGGCGTGCTAATTGTAGGGCAGAGGCCACCGATTTTCCAATACGCAAAGCCAAAAACGTCCCGGAATTCGGGAAAATCAACAGATTGGCTGACAACCTATTGAAAATGAGGCGGATATATTCAGGTCCGAAAATTCATCCCGCCAAGTCTTCATCTTAGGCGACGAGGACAAAAAATGGAGCCCCGAAGGGCTCCATTTTGTTGTTGAGCGAGAACCGATCAGTAAGTGAAGTGAAAGCCCATCGTGATCATGCGGTTGCTGCCGATGGTGCCGTAAACGGAGCCGAAGTTGGCGCTGTTATTCGGGCAGCCGCCGGGAATGGCATAGACCGCGACACAGGTGCGCGTGCCGAGGGGAATCTGCAGAGGAACATTCGTGTTTTTTCCGCTCCCGGTGGAGTAAGGCAATTGATCGAGGTTGGCGAGCGCGGACTGCTGGTCGATTGGGTCGGGGCTGGTGACGATTTGCCCATAGTTGACGTAATAGTATGTGCCGGGCTGGCAGTTCTCATCGTTGGCGATCCCCTCTTGCGTGGCCGATGTGGAGCAGGCGGAGTTCTGGCGAATTTGCCCCTGGTTTGAAGGTACGTCGAGGCTGGTGGTGTTGGTCACGTTGAAGACGTTGAATTCGTATTGGAGACTGTAGCGATCAGAGAATTTGAACTCCTTGCGCATCGAGAGATTGACCTGGACTTGCGGCGATTGGCGGAAGATGTTGCGTTGAGGAGGCGCGAAATCGGTTTCGTAGATGTCCTGCGGGTCAGTTCCGGTGGAGATCGGAATGCCATCGGTACCCGGTTGCAGGTAATTGATGGCGATCTGCGTCGGGTCGATGGCCGGGATGTAGCTTCCGCCCGATCCGCGGACTGCCCCCTTGTTTCCAGTCATTGCTGCCTTGGGGTTCGCAGGATTCTTGATTCCGAGAACGGGATTCATGAGGGTGGGATAGTCGCCGAAGTAGATGCTGCCGACGGCGCCGTAGAACTCATAGAGCGAATAAGGCTCGCCGCTTTGTGCGATGGCGGTGCCGTTGAGGTTCCAATCGTTGACGAACTGAGCCTCGAGCGAATGTGGCTTGGCGGTATTGGGAACCGAGGCCTGGAAGTACGCAGAGAACACGTTGGTGCGGTCGAAGTCGGATGAGGCCCAGGAGTTGCGCAGGTTGTCGGGATTGTCGCCGGTGAAGAACAGACCCAGATCGCTCTGCTCGTCGAGGGCGTGGCTCCAGGTATAGCTGGCGCCAACCATGTAGTTATGCGAAAGCTGGTGGTTGAGATGCACCTGGAGCGCATCGTAGGCGGAGTTGCCGGCGGTCTTGTAGAACGAAGCGTTGGGGCTGAAGCCGATGAGGGGTGCGCGGAAGTCGGTGTTGCCGCCGTCTTCGGTGTTCCAGGGCTCGCCAGCGATGGGAGCGTAGTCACAGTATTTCGAACCGCACTCGTTCTGGTTCAGGACTTCAAAACCGTAGCTGGCGGTCTGGCCCCAGATGGGGTTGGTGGCGGTGGCGATGGCCGGAGCATTGAACGGGATCGGGATCACAGCGTGACGGCCCCGGTTGCCGACGTAGCCGATGTCGAGGGCCGTTTGAGCGTTGGGCTGCCACTGGATGTCCAGTGAGTAGTTGATGGTGTAGGGCAGGGTATTCGCGCGGTCGTAGGTGCCAAAGTTCAGCGCATCCGGGCAAAGAGTGTAGCCTTCCTGGCTCTGCACGCCGCCGCAATTCGGGCCGAATGAGAAATCGCTGGAAGTAGAGGCTGGAGAGCCAGTCATCGCATTCAGCGTATTCAGCAGTTCGGTGTTGATGACGCCCGGGTTGGCGCTGGGGGGAACATACGCAGGGCTGCCGGATGAAGTGAAGGCAGCACCGATAGGATTTTCGAAAGTGGTGCCCTGACCGTTGACATAACTGGCCAATGGAGCGGACTCGGTGACGCCGAAAGGTCCGCCGTAGCCCGAGCCGGCTGGTTGCGAGAGATAGACAAAATACTCGCCGCGATCGTAATACATGCCGCCGGCGCCGCGAACGACGAAGTTGCCGTGGTCGCGATTGGGCGACCAGGCAAAGCCGACGCGGGGAGAGATGCCCCACTGGCGTCCGGTTAAGGTGGAATCGCTTACCCCGGGAGTGGGGTTCGATTTGTTATTGCCGGCAACGACGAAACCAGCGTTGTTGACAGTCCAGGGTTGATTTGGAACCGCTGTAGTGCCGGTGACGCTGTAAAGTTTGGGATCGAAGTTAAACATGTCGCCGTATTTTTCCGTCATGCCGCCGTGGTAGTCGTAGCGCACGCCGAGAGTGATACTGAGATTCGGCATCATCTGCCACTTGTCCTGCACGTAGGCATCGATCTCGTTGGTTCGGTAATAGCGATCCGCATTGTTCTTTCCGGTGGCTGGATCGATGGTCTCGAGCACGTTCGAGCTTTGCACTTTGTCTTGAAGGAAATTCTCGAAGTTCTTGGTCTTGATCTGCTCAATTCCGTTGCGGTTATTTTCGATGTTCAGCTGCGTATAGCTGTACCCGCCGCCGGCAAAGAAGGTGTGATTGCCCTTGGTCAAGATCACATTTGTTGAAGGATTGAGACGATTTTGATAGAAGCCCATATCGGCGAAGGAGCTGTATGGGCCCACTTTGACTGCAGGCGAATCAAGCTGGCTGCTGGCAAACGACTCGAGCAACAGGCCGGGCAAGCCGCCGTTAAAGAACGGGCCGCCAGCGGTGGGGAGCGTTGAACCCGAGTTGATGCCGAAATTAGGCGTGCCGCCTGGGTTGGTGAGCGTTTGTTGATAGGAGCTGTAGGAGGTTTGGCGGAAGAAGCCGAGACGCTGCTCCCAGTTGAAGTGCGGATTAATGGCGATCGTGTTGTCGAGCGCCTCAACCTGCGATCCGTTCTGCTGGGTCACCGGGAAGCCGCCGGTTTGGGAGAAGTTGTACGGCACGGTGAAGGGATCGCTCTGGTAGTAGTACTTGGTCGAGAGCCTGTCTTTGCTATTGATCTGCCAGTCAACGTCGCCATTGGCCTGATCGGAGGTCATGATGGACTTGCCTTTGAGGGTGACGTTGGGAATGCCGTAGGCGTAGGGATTTGAGTTCTGAGCGGAAGGAATGAGGAAACTTCCGTCGGGAAGTTTCGCATTCATAAGAGCCATCGGGATGGCTCCAATCGCTTTGGTATACGTTCCGCCGCCAGCGTAGCTTATCGCCGCAGCGTCGAGGCCGGCAGTGGAACGGTCGTCGGTGAGTCCCGAAGGCACGGTCATCTGCGAAAGGCCCGTGGCCTCATCGGAACTGTAAACGTGTTGAAAGGAGAGAAAGAAGAACACCTTATCTTTCTTGATCGGGCCGCCCAGCGTCCCGCCAGTGACCCAGCGGTGGAGGAAGGGATTGACGAGCGACTGAGGAAACGCACCTACGCCGTTCTGGCTGAGTTGGTATTGCTGATTGAAGAAGTAGGGCGACGCATTCAAAGTGTTCTCAGCTAGAACTCCGTAGACCTGGCCGTGCAAGTCGTTGGTTCCCGACATGGTGTTCACGTCGATTTGCGCGCCGGCCGTGGCGCCCTGCTGCGCGTCGTACATCGAAGTGTTGACGCGCAATTCGGCGATAGTCTCTGCGGGAGGCGATGGCAGGCTGTTGCCGACCGAGCCATACGGCGAGACGCCTTCAAGCGATGCGCCTCCCACCGGACCTGAACCGGCCGACGAGGAACTCGACGTGCTGCCGGCACCGATGTTGAAGTTGAAGCGCTGCGAGGTAAGGCCGCTGGAGGTCATGCCGGTGAAGATATTGGTGACATCCACACCATTGACCTGCATGGTGTTGGAAGTGGCGCGCTGGCCATTTGCCTGGATGTTCTGGTTGCCCAGTCCGGAGTTTGTAGTAAGGCCGCTCAACAATTCGGCATTGGCGCCGGGCGAAAGAACGGCCAACTGGGTGAAGCTGCCGGTGGCCAGCGGCGTTGCTGCAATCTGCTGGCTATCCATGGTAAAGCCGTTGGTGGCGTCGGTCGCGTTGAGCATGGGGTTGGAAATAACCTCGACCGATGTTGCGACCTGACCGATCTTTAATGAGACGTCAACCGTGGAGGCCTGAGCCTCACGAATTGAGATTCCGGGCAAGTTGGTTGTCTCAAAGCCGTCGTGGCTAACTGAGACGACATAGGTTCCGACCGGGAGATTGAAGATCTGGAAGAAGCCCGTTTTTTGCGTCGTAGTCGACGCGGTGACATTGATGGCGGCGTCGGTGACTTTAACGGTGGCGGCAGGGATAGCTGCCCCGGACGGATCGACTACGGTGCCGTTGAGTGATCCAAGAGTTTGTTGCGCAAAGCTGGGTGAGGCAAAGGTAAGAACAACAAGGGTAAAAAGCGCGATACAAAAAACACCAAGGCGAGATGTATTGAGCGTCATTATTGCCCTCCAAAGTAGTTGTTTGCGTATAACCGGATCACGAGTGAAGGATTGCGTCGCTGCCGGTGCTTTGAAAAAAGGCTACGGTCAACGCGCAGGACGCGGGGAAGCCATCATGCGTTTGCGACATCTTCTGAAAATCGATCAGAGCTCAAATGAATAGATCCGGCAAGGCTTTCGCGGCAATTAAGCTTACGAAAGAGCTTACGAAGCCTCTATGAACTACCGGTGAACAGCGCAACCAAATCGCGTGAGCAGGGAGCAAGGGCCGAATACAGGGCGCGGCCAAAATTCGTAGTGGTCGATGGGACGGAGTAGATCGTATATCCGATTCGCCGGCTCCAAAGACTTGCAGCTGTGGCATCACGCTGAAGCGATTCAGGCGGAGCAGTATGAATGCCGCATGAGGCAAATAAGGTTGGCTGGCTGCAACGAGAAGGCGTCTTAAAGTTTTCGATTGCGCCGCTGTGCCGCAGTCAACGCGTGGCTAGAACCAACTAGAACTTCAGTCGCGCCCCAAATCACGGACTGAAGAATCCCCCCAACGGACGGCGATCTTAAGGGGTACTGCATTCTCTCAGGAACGCACATTGTAGGGCAGAGTCAACCCGTTTTCCAATGGGTAATGCAAAAAAATTTCCCGGAATTCAAGAAAATTAAGAGTTTGGCTGACAAATTGTGGAAAAAGAAGGTCAGTTTGCGGACGCTCCTTTGCGGGAGCTCGCGAAGGAGCGGCCACGACGACCGCCGGTGTCAATGATCGTTTATATCGGATCGTTGATGGGGTCAGTGGATCACTTGTGTCAGCGGCCGCTTAACTTAGTGACCGCTGACTTCAGTCACCGCTTAATTCAGTGACCGCTGCCGGGTCCCCAGCGAAGGCGCAGGCCGGTGCGAAGCGTGAATGGAAGACTGGGATAGCCGATGGGCGCGATGTGCTGATTGTTGAGAAGATTTTCAGCCTGCGCGTAGACGTCAATCCAGGTGAACCACTGGTAGCTGCCGCCAAGGTCGACCTTGGCGTAGCCGAAGTCGAGATTGCGATTGGGCAGCAGCAGGCTGTTGCCGCCGGAGGCATCGTCACCTTCAAGGTAGGTTGAGTCGTCACTGCGGCTGGCGAACGCAGCCGTGAGAATGCCGGTGATTCGTTTGTTGGCGTAGGTGGCAGAGATGAAGCCGGTGTGCGGCGGGCGGCGGAAGGGACGAGCGCCCTCGAGCGGCGAATAGGGTCCAATCTCGATTCCGTTGGGGATGTTTTGCCAGGTGGGGATGGGGCCGAGCAGTGCCTGATCGTCATTGGTGAAGGAGCGCTGGATCACGCTGTCGGTGTATGTGTATCCGCCGCGAAGAAAAAGGTTCGAGCCGATTCCGCCTTCTACAGAGGTTTCAATGCCCTGCGCGCGGAAGGCCTCAGAGTTGATGGTCAGCTCGTAGGCGAAGTTGGCTTGCAATATGTCTTCGAGTTGCATCTGCCTGGCAGGCGTGAGGTTGGGAAGCAACTCGGGGATGAGGTCGAGGCCGACATATTCGATCTGTTTGCCAAACTCGTTGTGAAAGTAGCTCGACCTGAACACGATGTGCTGGCCGAAGAAGGACTGCTCGACGCCGCCCTCGTAAGTGCGATCTTGCGGCGCGCTAATTTGGTTGACGTGCAGCTCGGCGATGGTGGCCGGATCGTAAAGGTTGAGAAATGAGTAGAGCGATTCATCCTGCTCAGGTAGCGTGGGCTCGCGGTCAGACTCGCCGAAGTTGAACAGCAGGCGCGTGCCGCTGAAGACTCCGCTATGCGGACGAAGCAAGTAATAGGAGGCTCCGGCGCGCGGCTCAGTTTGGACACCGAAGACCGAATAGTGTTCCAGGCTGCCGCCGAGCGAGTAGAAGAATCGGTTCTTGAAGTCGCCGTGGACGGCGGCGAGATAGTCGTAATTGGTGCGCTCCTTGGGAGTGTAGAAGGAGCTGTTTGGCTCCGCACCGCGCTCGTCTTCATACTGGAATCCGATGAAGCCAAACAAATGCGGCGTGATGGTGATGTCGCCGTGGTAAACGAGCGCGTCGCGATTGTTGGCAAGTTGCGATTCGCTCGGGTAGGTTGCGCCGTCGTCCCAACTGTAGTCGAGCAGCGCCGGGCCGGTTGCGCTATATCCGTTCGCGCCTTGAATGACGACCGGCATGCCGAAGTAGTTGGCTCCGCTGTACGTGGGCGCAGTGGTCGAATCGCCGCACTCGCCGGCTGGAATGCAGGTTCCTTCTGGTTGCCATTGGTGGTATTGCTCACGCTTGCGCGTAAGGCCGTAGCGAACGCTGTTGTGAAAAGTAGCGGTGGTCTGGTTGTCGATGGCGGCGCTCAAGAAGATGTCCTGGTCTTTCTCGGTGGCGTCGTCAGCGACGTGAAAAAAGTCCCATGCATTCGGAACTCCGACGCCGGCGACGGCGTAGTGAGCGGTGGCGCGGATCTGAGTGGAGGAGTTGAGAGCCCAGCCGACGTTGGCAGCCGATGTGGCGAGATGGTATTCGTCCCTGGGCAAATCGTTGGCGGTTTGCAGCCAACTGAAGGCGCCGAGGTAGTCGAGCTGCTTGTGCGCGCCGGCAATTTCCAGTTCCTCGCGCGAAGTATCGAGATTGCCAGCATCGCCCTGAAATAGAAAAGAAGGAAAGCTGGTGGTACCGTGCGGCGTGGTGAGGCTGACGACGCCGGTTTCAGCGCCTGCGCCGTAAAGATTCGAGTCGGGGCCACGATAAACTTCGGCGCTCTCGATAGCCGTAGTGGACAGCGAGCCAAAGTTAAATTGGTTTCCCAGATCGCCGGCATCGACCCCATCGAGCAGCACTTTGTTGTCGTCTGAATCGCCACCGCGGACGAACAGGGAGGACTCCGCGCCGAGCTGGCCGGACTGAACGACGAATGTTCCGGGCATCAGGCGCAGGACGCCGGTGAGGTCGGTGCGGAGGGCGAGGTCGAGCGGGCTGAGTACAGTAGTGGCGGCGCTGGTTTGCGGCTGCGGAGTGGGAGTGCCGGTGTCGGTGACGACGATCGATTCGCGCACCCATTCCGGCTCCAGCACGACGTTGCGCTCGATGGAGTCAAACTGGCCGGCGTAGAAGTCAGGCGTTTGCAATTGGCGGAAAGATTTGGCCGAGACAACGAGAAAGAAGCGGCCGGCAGAACCGGTGGTGATCTCGAAACTGCCATCGGCAACGGAAACCGCGGAGGCGATGACCTGGCCGTTCGAGACGAGAGAGATGGCAGCGCCGGTGACTCCGGCGCCGGTGGCATCGGTGACGACGCCGCGGATGGAAGCGGCAGGGCAAACGGCGGCGCAGAGCGCGAGGAATGCGGCGGCGATGGCGCGAGCGAAGAAGCGTGAGCGGGCGCGAGACGAGACTCGAGGAAGGGCTCGGAACATGATTCGCGATAAGGCGCGGCGGGAAGTTGAGCGCAGGAAAATGGAAATCGGCATGGTAGCTCCTTCGTTCCCCTCGGAACGTGAAAGCGGTTTGGGGGTACGCCGAGGACCGGTCTCCTGACTTGCGCTCGATTCAGCCGCCTTCCCAAAGTCGAAGTGAATGGATTCGACTTCAGTGGCTTGATGGGAGTTTCGCTGTGCGGCGAAAACACCCGGGCTGAAACCCTGCTTGGATCCTTGCCTGAATCAATGACGGCAAGGAAAACAGGTGCGCTCACAGTTGCGGGGCAGTGGCGGAGTTTCACCGCCTTCCCGAGCATCCTGGCGATTGCAGTGATGAGTTGAGCGGCGGCGCGGTGCCGCAGCAGTGATGGCATGGAAACGACTTCCATGACATCAACTTTTATAGCGGGTCCGGTGCGGGAAGTCAAAGTGGAAAACTGTAATTGAAAAGCGAGTCCGCCTGCGCTCAAGCTTCCGCCTTCGTTAAGCTAGCTACGGCGCGACAGTCTTCGCATTTTTGCTGGCTCGCCGAGCCGAAGCCCGTATTCGCGGACGAAGGCTGGTGACCCCGGGCTGATTCGAACAGCCGACCTGCGGTTTAGGAAACCGATGCTCTATCCATCTGAGCTACGGGGCCACTGGTTCAATTTTACGGGATTTCACGAGCGTCGGTTTCAGGAAACCGATGGTCGATTCTCGATCCGGCCCTTGGCGGGCCGGGGGCCATCTGAGCTACGGGGCCACTGGTTCAATTTTACGGGATTCCACGAGCGTCGGTTTCAGGAAACCGATGGTCGATTCTTGATCCGGCCCTTGGCGGGCCGGGGGCCATCTGAGCTACGGGGCCACTGGTTCAATTCTACGGGATTCCACGAGCGTCGGTTTCAGGAAACCGATGGTCCATTCTCGATCCGGCCCTTGGCGGGCCGGGGGCCATCTGAGCTACGGGGCCACTGGTTCAATTTTACGGGATTTCACGAGCGTCGGTTTCAGGAAACCGATGGTCGATTCTCGATCCGGCCCTTGGCGGGCCGGGGGCCATCTGAGCTACGGGGCCACGTTTGAGCTACGAGGTCGCGTTCTAGATTTTATACACAGTTTCGGAAACAGCTGGTTGATACTCGATCGGGCCATCAGCCGCCCGGGCCCCCAGGAGCAGGGGGCCGCATCGAGAATCTTGGGCGCGGATTAAGGAAATGACACGATGCCGCCGAAAGCAGATTCGGAACTGCACACGGCCGTATTCGACGGCCGCACGACTGGCGTTGGTAAGGGCGCAGAAATGTTCTCTGATCAGGCGGCACGCAGTGCGCGACTGTTGACCTTTTGCGCGATCTCGGTCAGTTTTTTGTCTGCCGCTTTTTCCTCTCCGAGAGTCTCCTCCAAGAGCGCGGCGATTTCCTGCTGGTCAAGCTGTTCGGCATATGAACGCACCGCTCCGTATCCTGCGATTTCGTAATGCTCGACGCGCTGTGCAGCCGAGATCAGAGCGACATCGCGAATGTCGCCGGCCGATGTTTCCTGCAGCACCTCGGCGCCTTCGGCGAGGATTCCTTTCATTCCTTCGCAAGTCTTACCTTTAGGGCTCGCGCCGAGAATCTTGAAGACTTTATCGAGCCGCTTGACGTGGCCTTCAGTCTCTTTCAGATGATGTTCGAAAGCGCTTTTCAAATCCGGCGATGACGCAGCTTTGGCCAACTTGGGAAGTGCTTTTGTGATTTGAGTTTCAACAGAATAAAGATCTTTCAACTCTTGAATGAACAGATTGTCGATTGAGTTTACCTGAGCCATTTTTAGAAATTCTCCTCGGCGATGAATCACTTACCTGTCCTGCTGTGATGCACGGGCGAATGCGGCCGTTGCTCAATGGATCGCTGCTGGTGAGCGAATAGGTTCGAGGATTAGCCGCGCGGCATAGATTGAGCCTGGATTGGGCGACCGAGCGCGGGAGACGCGCATCGAACTAGAGCATGATTCGCAAACTCAAATCCGGGCAATTTCGACTGTATTCGAGAAAGAAAAATGCCAAGACGGGCAAGCGCCGCAACCTTGGTACCTTCTCAACCCTGGAAAAAGCAAAGCAGCATGAACGCGCTGTGCAGTATTTTAAGAGGCACTGAGGGGCGGTGGGGTAGGTGAGCCGCGATGGCATTTGTTCGAGGCACGAAATGATTCCGCAGTGGGGAGAGGGAACTTGCCGCATGCAGGGAAACAATCAGGTAAGAAATGGTCCGGCCGCGTAACGACAGATTCTACGCATCCTCCAGAAGGATTGTTCACCAAGGATCCTGAGACCATCGCGCGCTCACTTGCATCGAAGAGGGTTTCGCCGAAAGGGCCAGCTTCAGGAATGAGGATGCTGACATTCTTCATCAACCGGGCCGGAAAGAACCTGAGCGCAGCACGCAAAGCGAAACTGCAAAAGGCGAAAGAATTGCTTTCGGAGCGCGTCAAGGCCGCGCGGACGCGAGAAAAAAAGAAGACGGCGTAGTCCATTGCCACAGCGACCATCGGCAAACCGCTTGCATTGCCAGGGCATCTGAGACAAAGATTGGCGGGGACTCGTGTTCCCTCGCGGAGGCAAAGATGGCAGGTCGTCCATATTGGTCAGGACAGTTCAAAATCTCGCTTGTTTCGTTCGGCATTCAGCTTTTCCCGGCGACGAACCCTCAGAGTGAAGTCACATTTCATCAGATCGATCGCTCGAGCGGGGAGCGAATTCGCCATTTGAATGTAATCGACGACGATCAGCCGATTGAGAACTCGGATATTGTCAAAGGCTACGAATACACCAAAGGAAAATACTTGATTGTCGAGCCGGATGAGATTGCCAACCTGCGCATCGAGACGAAAAACGTGATCGACGTGCAGCAGTTTGTGGACACGAGCGAACTGCCACTGTCGCTGTTTGAGAAACCATACTTCGTTGTGCCTGAGCCCAAAGAATCTCCTGACGCATTTGCCGTGGTTCGCAAAGCGATGGAAGAGACAGGAAAAGCGGCCATCGGCGAGATTGCATTCGGCGGACGCGAGCATCTGGTCGCGATTTCCGTCCCGGACGATCGCATCGGAGCCAGGATTGATGGCCTATGTGCTCCGCTATGGTGATGAGCTGCGTGACAGCAAGGAATATTTCTCGCAGATCTCGGCGACCAAGAAAAACCACATCGATAAGAAGCAGCTCACCATGGCAACGCAGCTTATCGAAGCCTATTCGCGCCCATTTCATCTGCAGGATTTCAAAGATGATTATGAATCTGCGCTACGCGAACTGATTAAGGCAAAGCAAAAGAAGGCGCCGCTGCCGCTCGAAGAAAAGACTGTTCGGCGAGCGAAGGTCATCAATCTTATGGATGCGCTGCGGCAAAGTATTTCGAAAGCTAAGGGCAGCGGAGCGGCTAAGGGCCCCGCGGCGAGCGAGCGCCGCAGCGGTTCTGCAACTCTGAGGGCGCGGCCGAACAGAGGGCCTGTGCTCGTGGGAGCCGGCAGGCGCAAGCGCCGGGCTGCGTAGGCCATGGCTTCACGAAAACAATCCAGAACAAGCAGGGGAGCCAAGCGTCCGCTTGCGCGGTATCAACGAATGCGCGACTTTAGCGCAACCGCCGAGCCGCGCGGCGATAAAGCCCCGCGCCGCAAAGACGGCAAGGCGGGGACGCTGCCGTTTGTGGTGCAGAAACATGCAGCCACACGATTGCACTACGACTTCAGACTTGGTTGGGACGGAGTGCTGAAGAGCTGGGCGGTAACGAAAGGCCCGAGTTACTACCCCGGCGACAAGCGGCTTGCGGTGCGGGTTGAAGACCACCCTTGGGACTACCGCGACTTTGAAGGGACTATTCCGAAGGGTCAATATGGCGGCGGGACAGTGATGGTGTGGGACCAGGGCAGCTGGACTCCGCGCGGGGATGTAGATCAGGGGCTGAAGGATGGACACCTGAAATTCGAGCTGCACGGGAAAAAGCTGAAGGGCGACTGGGTGCTGGTCCGCATGCATGGACGCGCAGGCTGGTCAGGCAAAGAGAATTCAGGCAAGGAAAACTGGTTGCTGATCAAGGAAAAAGACAAATTTGCGCGAGACAGTTCCGACGAGCCGATTATTGAGAAAGCGCCGAACAGCGCGGCGAGCGGCCGAAGCTTGGAAGAGATCGCGGCAAAGAAGTGACCGCGTAT
This sequence comes from uncultured Acidobacteriaceae bacterium, assembly GCA_963773915.1. Lineage (GTDB taxonomy): Bacteria > Acidobacteriota > Terriglobia > Terriglobales > Acidobacteriaceae > Telmatobacter. Next base: position 221,861 of record CAVZCY010000008.1, on the reverse strand, counting down.
GGGATTCGGCCGGGAGAAATGCGAAGGAAGCAGATAGTGCTCACGCCAGCCGGAAAGGTAAAGCAGTAACGGCGGTCCGGCAGAACAAAGCGGCTCGCGGCAAACGCACGCCGAATCTCAGTCGACGTTCCCACGGAGCAGTTTCCTGGATTCATCTCGCCGCAATTGGCGTTGCAGGCTTCAAGTGCTCCGAGCGGGAGCGATTGGGTCAATGAACTCAAGCTGGATGGCTATCGGATACAAATTCAAATCAGATCAGGCGAGAGAAGCGGCGAGAAGACGCGCGCAAAAGCCGGCGCCAAATCCCGCACGGTCCGGCTACTCACACGCAAAGGGCTGGATTGGACCGCGCGAATGCCGGACATTGCAGAGGCTGCGGGGAGGCTGAATGTTAACGATGCGATTCTCGATGGCGAGGCAGTCGCGCTCGATGAGCATGGAGTGAGCAATTTCGCCGACCTGCAGGCGGCATTTCAGGAAGGGAGGCAACGATACATCACGTACTTCGCGTTCGATCTTCTTCATCTGGACGGCCACAACCTGCGCGGCCTGCCGCTCTCGGAACGAAAGGAAATTCTGAGCGATTTGCTGAGCAATAGCGTCAAGAATTCGGGCAACAGAAATTTGCCTTTGCGATTGAGTGAGCATTTAGAAGCCGACGCAGATGAAGTTTTCAAAAAGGCATGCGCTCTGGGAGCAGAAGGGATCGTCTCGAAACTCGCTTCGGCGAAATACACCTCGGGGCGAAGCGGAGCGTGGCTCAAGCTAAAGTGCCGCCTGGAACAGGAGTTCGTGATTGGGGGATTCACGTTGCCGGCAAAGGGAACGGCCGGAATTGGCGCTTTATTACTGGGTTATTACGAGGAAGGGAAGCTTCGTTACGCGGGCCGGTCAGGAACGGGATTCACGCAGGCTACGCACAAGTTGTTGCGCGCGAAACTGGAGCGGCTGGCGAGAAAAGACTCGCCGTTTGCCGACGTGCCGCGCGAGATGCAACGCGGCGCGCGTTGGGTCAAGCCGGATCTTGTCGCGCAAATTGAATTCTCAACCTGGACACGCGACAATTTGGTGCGACAGGCGGCATTCAAGGGGCTGCGTGAGGACAAACCGGCGAAGGAAGTAGTGCGAGAATCAGCCGTTTCGACAAACGGAGCAAATCTTGATTCTTCGCAGACTAAAGCTACCGCAATGTCGCGTTCCTCAGACAGGAAAAAAAGTGCAACGACGGTGAAGAACATGACGACGAAAGGCCTGGCAATCACGCATCCGGACAAGGTACTGGATGCGGAGAGCGGGATGACAAAGCAACAACTCGCCGAGTACTACGAAGCGGTTGCTGAGAATTTGCTGCCACATATTGCCGACCGTCCGCTAAGCATTGTGCGGTGCCCTGACGGCAACAGCAAGCCGTGTTTCTTCCAAAAGCACGTTGGGTTTGGGTTGCCGCCAGGAATCAAGACTGTTTCAATCCCGAATCGTAAGACCCACGACAAAGAAGACTATCTCACGATTGATTCCGGCGAGGGGCTGGTTGGGCTGGCGCAGATGGGCGTGCTTGAAATTCATACCTGGGGCTCGCACAATGAATCGCTTGAAAAGCCCGATCGCATCGTCTTCGATCTCGATCCCGATGCGGCAATCCAATGGAAAACTCTGGCGGAAACGGCGCGCGAATTCAAACGAAGGCTCGCGAAAATTGGGGCTTGTAAGTTTTGTGAAAAGTACCGGCGGCAAAGGCCTGCACGTTGTAGTTCCCATTCGGCCGGATCACGAGTGGCCGGCAATCAAGGAATTCGCGCATGATCTGGCGCTTGAGCTTGAGAGGGAGAATCCCGAGCTTTACGTCACGAAGATGACGAAGGCAACGCGCAAGAATCGAATCTATCTCGACTATCTTCGCAACGATCGCGAGGCAACATCGGTGGCCCCGTATTCGCCGCGGGCGCGAAGCGGCGTGCCGGTGGCGATGCCGCTGCGATGGAGCGAATTGAGCGCCGCGAAGCCGCCCTCATTTCATGTGTTGGATTTCGCAAAATGGAAGTCGCGGCTACGACATGATCCCTGGGACGAAATGCTAAAGATTAGGCAGAAGATTCCTGCGGCGATGGTGCGCCACGATCGTGTATCGATCGCTCACTGAGCCTTGTTTGCGCGCACGATTTCGAGGAACAACTGCTGCACGCGCGTGTCGGCTGACATCTCGGGATGGAAGGTGCAGGCGAGCAGATGCCCTTGGCGCACCAGGGTGGGATAGCCATCGCGGCGGGCGAGCACCTCAACCCCATCGCCGACGCGGGTGATGCGCGGCGAGCGGATGAAGACCATCTCGAGCGGCCCACCGGGAAGCTCCGTGGGGAGGGTGAGGATGGTCGAGTCGATCTGGCGGCCGTAGGCGTTGCGCTCAACGGTGGCGTCGAGCGCGCCGAGGCTGCGCTGCTTTGGGTGGAGCACTTCGCGCGCCAGCAGGATGCAGCCGGCGCAGGTGGCGAAGACACGGCATGGTCGAAGCGAACTTCTCGAGCGCGTCAAAGAATCCGTCCTTCTCCAAGAAACTTGAGCATGGTGGTGGATTCGCCGCCGGGCAATACGAGGCCATCGAGCCCGCTGAGTTCCTCAGGTTTGCGCACCAGCACGGTTCGCGTCCCGGCACTTTTGGGAAGGCGCGCGCGTGCGCTTCGTAGTCGCCCTGAAGGGCGAGCACGCCGATGGTGAGGGGATGGGTGTTTTTAGCGCTGTCGTGCGCGGGAACGTTAGATGAAAATTGCCATCGCAGTTCTGACTTTTATGATACGGGATTCGGCGAAAACGATGCAGGAACCCGCAAGTGCTGGATAACGCGCGAACGCGAGCCATGTATTCTCACCTCATGCACGAAGGCGATTCCCCAGCCGCCGGCGCCGCGAACCAGCTCGAACACGCAGCTTCGTCGTATCTGCGCTCGGCGCGCCATCAGCCCGTGCGATTGGCACGCGTGGGGCGAGGCGGCGTTTGCGCGCGCGCAGGCCGAAGACAAGCCCATCCTGCTGGACATTGGCGCGGTGTGGTGCCACTGGTGCCACGTGATGGACCGCGAGTCGTACGAGGATGCGGAGATCGCGGCGCTCATCAACGAGCATTTTGTGGCGGTGAAGGTGGACCGCGACGAGCGGCCGGATGTGGATGCGCGCTACCAGGCGGCGGTTTCGGCGATCAGCGGGCAGGGCGGATGGCCGCTGACGGCGTTTCTGACTCCCGATGGGCGGCCGTACTTTCGGCGGCACGTATATTCCGCGCGACGACCGCTATGGGCGGCCGGGGTTTGGGCGCGTGCTGCTGGCCATGGCGCAGGTGTGGCGCGAGCGGCGCGACGAGGCGCTGGAGACGGCCGGCAGCGTGATGGCCGCGATCGAGCACAACGAGAGCTTCTCCGGGCGCGGCGGCGAGTTGACCCTGGCGCTGGTGGACAAGATTGCCGGCTCGATCGTGGCGCAATTCGATCCGCGCAACGGCGGGTTCGGTTCGCAGCCCAAGTTCCCGCATCCGGCGGCGCTGGACCTGCTGCTTGAAGTGGCTATGAACCGCGGCAACGCCGGCGCCCGGGAGGCCTTTACTACGACGCTTGAAAAGATGGCGCGCGGCGGAGTCTACGATCAGCTTGCCGGCGGATTCCATCGCTACAGCGTGGACGAGCGCTGGGTGGTGCCGCACTTCGAGAAGATGATCTACGACAATACCGAGCTGCTGCGCAATTATCGTGCACGGCTATCAGAGCTTTGTGCGCGAGGATTTTCTTGACATCGGCGCGCGAGATCGTGGCGTGGCTGGACGCGACGATGACGGACCGCGAGCGCGGCGGATTTTATGCTTCGCAGGACGCGGACGTAGGCCTGGACGACGACGGCGACTACTTTACGTGGACGCTCGACGAAGCTCGCGCGGTTCTCGATCGCGGCAGAACTTGAGTTCGCGGCGAAGTATTGGGACATTCGGCGAGCTGGGCGATATGCACCACAACCCGGCCAAGAATGTGCTGCATGTGAAGCAGACGCTGGCCGAGATGGCCGCGAAGATCCGGCGTGAGCGAAGAGTCGTTGCGCAAACTACGCGACTCAGGCCCGCGCGAAGCTGCTGGCCGCGCGGGCGCAGCGGACAGACGCCTTTCGTTGACCGCACGCTTTACACCGGCTGGAATGCGATGGGGGTGACGGCGTATCTGGAAGCCGCGACGCGTGCTGCGGACGAGAGAGGCGCGGGAGTTCGCGCTGCTGACGCTGACCGGCTGCTCGATGAGGCATGGGGCGGAACGGCGACGCTGAAGCACGTGATTGCTTACCCTGACGGACTGCGGCCGCGGGAGAGCGCTCCGGGCACGCTGGACGATTACGCGTTCACGGTGAACGCCTGCGTCGACGGGTGGCTGGCAAGCGGCGAGATGAAGTTCTACAACGCGGCGATCAAACTGGCCGACGCGATGATCGAGCAATTTCACGATGCGTCCGCCGGCGGGTTCTTCGACACCTCCGCGCCGCTGAACGATGAGCCTGCGGAGATTCCGCTGGGCGCATTGACGGCGCGGCGCAAGCCGCTGCAGGATGCGCCGACACCTGCCGGAAATGCCATTGCGGCGACGGCGTTGCTTCGCTTGGAGGCTTTGAGCGGGCGCGAGGATTACCGCAAGATCGCGGAAGGTACGCTGGCCAATTTTGCGGGGATTGTGGAGCACTTCGGTCTTTATGCCGGCAGTTACGGGCTGGCTGCCGAGCGGTTGCTGCTCGATCCGGTGCAGATCGTGATTGTGGGATCGGGGCCCGAGGCGGATCGGCTGGAGGCGACGGCCGTGGCGCGCTTTGCCGTGAACAAGACGGTGATTCGGATTGAGTCTTCCAAGCTGCTCGCGGGCGAACTGCCTCCCGCGCTGGAAGAGACATTGTTGCAGGTGCCGAAGCCGGATGGCGCATCGGCATGGGCGCTGGTTTGTCGCGGGCGAACCTGCCTGCCGCCAATGACCGACTCGGAATCGCTGCTGCGAGCGATGTCTGGAGGAGAGTAGACCGGAAGCGGCGCGTCGGGATAGCGAGTGAGCAATCAGCGAGTGAGCAAGTCGGCGGCGTTGGCAATCCGCGGCTAAGGCTGCGTTGGCGGAGGCAATAATAGTCCGCCAAATGTGATGAGGACTCCTGAGAGGAGAAACATTTCATTGCCGATGAACCAGCCCATGAGCCCCACCCAGATGGGGATCCCCGCCAGGAGCGACAGGCCGCAAAACAGCACGAGGATTCTGCGAATTCGCGTTTGAGTGAATGCAGCAATCAGCGTGACGATGGCGATCGTGATCCAGTACAACCCGATCATCAGAAAGACCGCGCGCATTGCATTTGCAAGAAGGGGAGCGAGGTTTGAGGCTGCGAGGGCGGTTGAGGCGAGATGATACCCGGCGGTTAAATGAAGGCCGGCGCCGACCAGCATGTTGAGACACCCCAACCCGACCAGCAATTTTGCGACGAACTGACGTTTGCCCATAGCCGTGCTCTCCACTACAGAATTTGGGGAACGAAGATTTAATAAGGATAAAGGCAAGCGGTAGATTTCAGGAGCAAATATCGGCAAGATTCACTCGCTGCCGAAGAGATTTGCGTCGGGCTGCTTGAGGGTCGTTGGGTCCTGCTTGGGCTCCGGCTCTTTTTCTTCGGGCCGCGGGCCGGCCCCAGCGGACGCCGCCGCCAGATTGAACACACGATTCGGATCGCCGGGAAGCATATGTTTTTCTTCGAGCGCAAGTCGGACGCGCCGCTGGAATTCACGCACGGGGCCGTATTGCTGGGTTGGCAGGGTCTTAAACACAACAGGAAAGATGACCTGTGAGCCTTTCACGGCATCCACGCCCAGAACCTGCGGGTCCTGGAGAAAGACGTTCTTGAATTCTTCGCTGTTGCGAACGTCCATGGCGATTTGCTTGAGGAGCTTGGTAACTTCATCGGGATTCGCAGAAAAATCGACGCTGACATTGACCGTTGCTACTGAGAAGTCGATGCTCAGGTTGGCCACGGTAGTGATCTGCGAATTAGGGATCACATAGAGTGTTCCATCGCCATCGCGCACCATCGTTTTGCGCAGGGTCATGGATTCGACGACGCCGGAAAGCCCGGCGAGGCGGACTGTGTCGCCTACGTTGAACTGGTCCTCGAGCAGAAACAGCATGCCGTTGAACATGTCCTTGACGATGTTTTGCGCGGCCAAACCGACTGCGATGCCGGCGACCCCGGCTGAGGCCAGCAGCGGGGCGAGATTGAAACCCATCGAGTCGAGCGCCTGCAGGACGGCGATGACGGCGATGACGGCAACGCCGGTGGCACGGATGACTCCGGCCATGGTTCTGACTTCAGCACGGCGTACCAGGCCGGCACCGCTCTTTTCGGAAACACGGATCATGCGGGAGGTTATGATGCGCAGTATTCGGCTGAGCACAAAGGCGACGATTGCGATTACGATCAGGCGCGGCAGCTTGGTGTGGATGAATTCCTGACTGTCGTAGATCCACTCGTCGAGGACGCGGCCGAGGAAGCGACCCTCCTGGAACCAGCCCCAGCGCGTTATGAATGCGAATTGCGCTGCCGACGAAAAAAGAGACATGCCAAAACTCCACTTTCTAGACTAAACTGTGCGCAGGAATGGCGGGAATTGCGATTTACATTCCCGAGACAATCTCTCCAAAATCGTTGAGTTACGATTCAAGCCGAGATGGTGAGCCCCATGAATAGATTTCGCCGCAGAAGCGTGAAGCGCAAAGCCGGCCACGCGCAAAGCCGGGGATTATGGCTCTTCGCTCTTGGATGCATTTCCGCGCTGGTTGTTGCAATGGGCGCGGGATTGATCAAGACCCAGGCGCAAGAGGCGTTTCCTCTTCCCGCGATCGATCCGCCGGGGGCCAAGGCGGCACCGGGGACCCAGGCGACGACGACGCCTGCTGCCGGGCAACCCGGTAATAAGCAAGCGGGGCAGCAAGCTGCACCCACCGTCACGGATGCGCAAAAGCAGGAGATTGCCAATCAATGTGCAGACCTGCTGCAGATGGCAACCGAGTTGAAAAAAGCCGTAGACAAATCGACCGCCGACACTCTTTCAGTGACTGTGGTGCGCAAAGCCAGCGACATTGAGCAGTATGCCCACAAGTTAAGAATTGAGAATGGGAGAAGCTGAGGAATGCAGTGCGGCCTTTTCAGAGAGGGCGCAAACGAGGGGGCGCAAAATGCATGAAGTGGTAAACGCGGTGAAGGTCGGCAGATTGCGCAGGTGGACGCCGTCTCTCTTTTTGAGTTTGGGCCTGGCGATGGGGTTCGTCATTGTCCCCGGACTGGCGGCGCGTTCCCAGTCAGGGCCTCCTGACATTATCAATCGTCCTGCTCCAATGCCGACGGATCCCATTGCATCGGGCAACTATGACCCCACGATGATGGAGCGGCGCTTGACTGCGCTGAACAGGGAACGCCAGAAAGAGTTGATCTCTGACACAAACAAGCTGCTGAAGCTGGCCATGGAGTTGAATGACCAGATCGCGGCGAACAACACCGGAACGTTGACGTGGGACCAGCTGCATAAGATGGCTGAGATTGAGAAACTGGCGCGCAACGTCAAAGAAAAGATGGCCGATGGAGTGGGACAGGTGGGGCCGACCCCAGACATACCCATTGCAATGCCGCCATCCCATTAGGCAGCGATCCTTTGTATCTGCCGCGACGGTTTGGATGATTGAGATGGGCAAAGGGGGTCGGGCCAGGTTGCCGGGCACGCAGAGGGGCACGAATTAAGGCATTCAATAGGACTCCCGCCAGGACTCCGACCAGGACTGACAACGGGACTCACAACGGGACTGACACCGGGCCATTGCAAATTGCTACAATCAGGTGAGGTTATTTCCGGAAGAAGATTCTTCCGGCGAGACCGGAGTCGCCACGCCTGGATCGGCTATTTGCGGAGCCGCCTGATTCCGCTGATTGCGCAATCTGTGCGGGAGTGACGCCGGGAGAAACGGGCTCAGGTTTTGTATTGGGGGTCGACCGGAATGGAAGCGGCAATTTCCATGGCTCGTGCACCCGGAACGTTTCCGGCCTCGGACGAGCTGACCGCGCAACAGATGGTTGAGATCTACCGCCTGATGTTTCTCTCCCGCGCGGTGGACGACCGCGAAATCCTCCTCAAGCGCCAACAGAAGATCTACTTCCAGATTTCAGCCGCAGGCCACGAGGCGCTGCAGGTGGGCGCCGCTCTTGCGTTGCGTTCCGGATACGATTGGTTCTTCCCGTACTATCGCGACCGAGCTTTGTGCCTGGCGCTGGGCGTGACACCCTTCGACATGATGCTGCAGGCCACAGGCGCTGCTACCGATCCGGCCAGCGGCGGGCGGCAAATGCCGACCCACTGGAGCAGCCGGCCGCTGCATATCGTCAGCACTTCGTCTTCGACGGCGACGCAATTGCTGCACGCCGTGGGCTGCGCTGAAGCGGGGCGGGCCTACAGCAGGCACCCGGAGATTGCGGCAAAGGCGGAAGGCGATTACCGCGCTTTTCACGACGTGGAATTCCACGGTGACGAAGTTTCGCTGGCCTGCGTGGGCGAAGGCGCGACGTCTCAAGGGGAGTTCTGGGAGGCGATCAACACCGCGTCGAATCAGAAACTGCCGGTGATCTTCTGCGTGGAGGACAACGGCTACGCGATCAGCGTTCCCGTCGAGGTGAACACGCCGGGCGGAAACATTTCACGTCTGGTGGCCAACTTTCCCAACTTCTACTTTGCCGAGGTAGACGGCAACGATCCCGTCGTTTGCCTGCGCGCTTTTCAGCAGGCGGCGGAACACTGCCGCGCGGGCCGCGGACCGGCGCTGGTACACGGACATTGCGTGCGGCTTTACTCCCATTCGCTTTCAGACGATGACAAAAACTACCGCTCGGCTGCCGAACGCGAAGCGGACTTGTTGTGCGATCCCATTGCGCGCATGCGAGCGCGGCTGGTGGGTGAGGGAATTCTGACGGTTGCGGAGATCGACGAGATTGGACGGCGACTGGAACGCGAAGCCGCCGAGGCCGCGGAGCGCTCGCTGGAAGCGCCGGTGCCGACGGTGGAGGGAATCACCGAGCACGTTTACTCCGAGGATCTCGATCCCACGAGCGCAGCCTTTGCAACGGAGCAGCTGCCGGCCGCGGCAAAGGCGAGCGGCGCGGCGACGAATGGAGCAGCTGCAGAAGACGCGCCAAAAGGAGCGGGCACGCGCACCATGGCCGAGTTGATTAACACTTGCCTGCGTGACGAGATGCGGCGCGATCCGCGGATCGTGATCTACGGTGAGGACGTTGCCGACGCCAGCCGCAGCGAAGCGCTCACGGAAGTGAAAGGCAAGGGCGGTGTTTTCAAGCTTACGGCGGGCTTGCAAACGGAGTTCGGATCGGAGCGGGTGTTCAACTCGCCGCTGGCCGAGGCGAACATCGTTGGCCGCGCGATTGGCTATGCATTGCGCGGAATGAAGCCGGTGGTAGAAATTCAATTCTTTGATTACATTTGGCCAGCTATGCATCAGATTCGTAATGAGTTGTCGGTGATGCGCTGGCGATCGAACGGCGTTTGGGAAGCGCCTGTGGTCATTCGCGTTCCCATCGGCGGATACCTTACAGGAGGCGCGATCTATCACTCGCAATCCGGCGAAAGCATGTTCACGCACACACCGGGGCTGCGCGTGGTTTTTCCGTCGAACGCGCTTGATGCCAACGGCCTTTTGCGCACGGCCATTCGTTGCGACGATCCGGTGCTGTTCCTCGAGCACAAGCGTCTCTACCGCGAGACGTATGGGCGCGCCGCATATCCGGGTCCGGAGTTCGCAATTCCTTTTGGAAAGGCGAAGATCGTTCGTCCCGGCAAAGACCTGACACTCGTTACTTATGGCGCGCTGGTTCCGCGCGGGATGCAGGCGGCGCAGCAGGCGCAGCGCGAGCATGGAATTGAAACTGAGATCATCGATCTGCGCACGCTCAATCCTTACGATTGGGAAGCTATTGCCGAGTCAGTGCGCAAGACCAATCGTGTGATTGTGGCGCACGAAGACATGCTGAGCTGGGGCTACGGCGCGGAGATTGCCGCGCGCATTGCCGATGAGCTGTTTGACGATCTTGACGCGCCCGTGCGGCGCATCGGCGCGATGGACACTTTTGTGGCCTACCAGCCGAAGCTGGAAGACGCGATTCTGCCGCAGCCGGAAAATATACTAAAGGCCATCATGGACCTGAAAGCGTATTGATTTACGCGGGTCAACGCCGGCGTAACTGACGAGATACAAGGCGCTTGACTGCGAGCCTGAGCGGGCGCGGCGCAGCGCCTCCAGCGCGGATACAATACGGGGATGGACTTCCGCATCCATTTACAGCAGGGAATCATGCGCAGACCGCGCTCGGCGGGCCGAAACGCATGAGGAACTTTCTGCGCCTGCTGCGCTATGGGCTGCCTTACACGCTGGAATGGCTGCCCGGGGTATTGCTGCTGGCAGCAGTGGGTCTGCTCGACACTCTGCGCGTAGCGTTGTTCGTGCCCATTCTTGGCGTGGTTCTAAACCCCAAAAGCAATTCCGAAGCGCTGCCTTTGTTTCCGTCTCTGCCGCCTCGCTGGCAGTTCGATATCCACCAGATGGTTCCGGCATGGGTGCCCATTCACAATGTTCTGAATGTGGTCGCGCTTGCCCTGGTGGGATCAACTGTGGTGAAAGGGCTTTGCGATTACGCCGGCACATACCTGGTGAACTACGCGGGATTCGGCACGATCACGGACCTTCGCAATCATCTGTACGAAACGGTCATGCGCCGCTCTTCGCGGTTCTTCCATCAGAATCCCACGGGCACGATTCTCTCGACACTTATTAACGATGTGGATCGCGTACAAACCGCACTGAGCTCAGTGCTGGGTGATTTTCTGCAGCAGTTTTTTACTTTTCTGGCCACGATCACTCTCGTTATTTTCCTGGGAGGGCGGCTGAGCTGGGCGCTGCTGTTGTTCGTCCCGGTGGTCATCACCTCTTCGCGGCGCATTGGCCGCGAAGTTCGCACGCGCACCCGAACGGGGCAGGACAAGCTGGCTGAAATTCAGAACATTCTGCACGAGACGGTGACCGGCAACCGCATTGTGAAGGCGTTTAATACCGAGTTGTGGGAGATTCTGCGTTTCAAGAACGCGGCGAAACGCCTCTTCCGCGCGAATTTGCACAGCGTACGGGTTCAATCCATCAGTTCGCCGCTGATGGATACGATCGGGTCCGTGGCCATTGCCGCGCTGCTGTGGATTGGGCGCAGCGAGATTAAGACCGGCCACATGACAGCCCCGGTGTTCATTACTTTTATCATCGCGCTGTTCAAGCTCTATGACCCGGTGCGCAAGTTTGCCAGTTACTTCAACAGTTTCCACCAGGCCATGGGCGCGTCGGCTTCGATCTTCAGCTACTTCGACGTGAAGGACGATGTGGTGGAGCGTCCTCATGCAGCCACGCTCACGCGCTTTCATCAGTCGATCAAATTCGAGGATGTGGGGTTCTCCTACTCGACCCGGGAGGGTGAGCACCAGATTCTTCATAACGTCGACCTGGAAGTCAACGCCGGTGAAGTGCTGGCTATTGTTGGGCCGAGCGGCGCAGGCAAGTCGACGCTGGTGAATCTCATCCCAAGATTCTTTGACGTGACCTCGGGAAGGATTCTCATTGATGGCCGCGATCTGCGCGATCTTACGCTGGGTTCGCTTCGACGCCAGGTTGCACAGGTGACGCAGGAGACCATTCTCTTTAACGACACCGTGCACAACAACATTGCCTACGGACAGCCCGACGCGAAAGCTGCACTGGTGAACCAGGCGGCGCGCAACGCTCTGGCGCACGACTTCATCATGAATATGCCGCATGGCTACCTGACGATGATCGGCGAGAAGGGCTTCAGGCTGTCAGGTGGCGAACGCCAGCGGCTAGCTATTGCGCGCGCCATCTTCAAAAACGCGCCGATACTCATTCTTGACGAGGCGACGTCAGCGCTCGACTCTGAAAGTGAATCCCTGGTGCAGGCCGCGCTGGCCAATTTGATGCAGAACCGGACCGTGGTTGTCATTGCGCATCGTCTTTCCACTATTCGCCGCGCTAATCGCATCGCTGTGCTCGAATCAGGCCGCATCACTGCTATTGGCTCCCACGACGAACTCCTCAACTCGTCGCCCATTTACCAAAAGCTCTACCAGCTGCAATTTATGGACATGCCCGAGGCGCCGGACCTGGCCGCGACACAAACGCCCGATCCGAACATGATGTATCTGCCGTTCGATGAAAGGGCCGCGATCGCCGCGGGCGCGAAGGAGTAAGCATGGCCATTTCATCGATGACCGGGTTTGCGCGAGTGCAGGTTCACGTACCGCTTGGCGGCGAGGAGCAGCTCAGCTATACGCTCACCGTGAAGAGCGTGAATCACCGCTTTCTAGATTTGCAATTCCGGCTGCCGAGCGGCCTTGAAGCGCAGGAGATGGAATTGCGCCGGGTGCTGAAGGAGAATCTCATCCGCGGTCATGTCGATCTGACCTTGTCAGTCGATCGTGCCACGCAGACCAAGTCAGGCTACAATCGCGAACTGATCTCGGGCTACTTGTCGGCTTTTGATGCGGCCCGCAGGGAACACAAACTGAAAGGCGAGCCCGACCTGAACGCGGCATTGCGCCTGCCCGGCGCGTTGCAGTCCGAGGAACGCAGCAGCGTCGACCTGACCGCGCTTGCGGCAAGCGTGGTGGAGCAAATGGTTCCGTTGCTGGAACAACTGAAGGCCATGCGCGAGCGCGAGGGCGAGGCGCTGGCGGCTATTCTGCGCGGTACGCTGGATCGGCTTGCCGCTGCGACGAACAACATTGCCGAGCTTCGCGGGGAGATTGAGCAGCGCTTCCAGGAGCGCCTGACGCAGAGGCTCACCGCCGCGGTTGGGCCGGAGTTTAATCAGCAGAGAGTGCTGGAGGAAGTTGCAATTCTTGTGGAACGCAGCGATGTGAGCGAGGAGCTGGCGCGCATGACGACGCACATCGAGCATTTTCGCGAAGTGCTCAACGCAGGCGGCGAGGCGGGAAAGAAGCTCGACTTCCTGCTGCAGGAGATGAATCGCGAAGCCAATACGCTGCTCTCGAAGACAGCGGGCGTAAGCGGGAAAGGTACGCGCATTACCGAATTGGGGCTGGCGATGAAAACGGAGATCGAGAAGGCCAGGGAACAAATTCAGAACGTGGAGTGAAGCAGGGACCAAGGGACCAAGGGAACAAGGGACCAAGAAGACAGGGAACAGGGAACAGGAACAGAGAACAGAGAACAGAAAAAAGATACCTGATAGAGAGGGATCAAGATACGTGGCAGGCATTCTATTTATCATTTCGGCGCCATCCGGGTCGGGCAAGAGCACGCTGGTAAGCGAGCTGCGCAAGCAGGTGAGCGGCATAGATTTTGCGATTTCATGGACGACTCGCGCGCCGCGCGGCTCCGAAGAGAACGGGCGGGAATACTATTTCACGACGCGCGAAGAATTCCAGCGCATGATTGACGCGGGAATGTTTCTGGAGCATGCAGAGGTCTTTGGGAAAGATCTTTACGGTACTCCTCGCCAAGCTTTGGACGATGCGCTCGCGGCGGGCCACGATCTGATGCTCGACATTGACGTGCAGGGCGCCGCGCAGGTTCGCGCCAGGATGCCGGAGGCTGTTGGCATCTTTGTTTTGCCGCCGAACCCCGACGTTCTGCGTACACGCTTGCGCAATCGAAGCCGCGCCGAGGGAGTGGTGATCGAGGACGAATTGTTTCGCCGTCTCGGCCAGGCCCGCAGCGAGATTGAGAAATATCGCGAATACAGCTATATTCTGGTCAATGATGTTCTCGACAAGGCGGTAGCGCAGTTGGAGGCGATTGTGCTGGCCGAGCGGTTCTATCGCAACGGCGAGGTGATCGCTTACCGTTCCCGTCGAGTGTTGGAGGTTGCCGCGGCCTGCATGCAAGCGAACTCGCAGGAGCGGCTGAAACCTGTGCTGGAGGCTTTTGGCATCGATGGCGACTCCGGCCAGCAGCAGCTTCCCTTTGGAGATGAACTCCGATGACGATTGAGACCAATTTCGATTCGAAATATCGCAAGGTTCTGGTGGCCGCGCGCCGCGCACGCCAACTGCAAAACGGCTCTCAGGCGCTGGTCGCGACGCGGTCCAGCAAGGCATGCCGGATTGCGCAGGAAGAGATCGAAGCCGGAAAGATCGCCTACGTGAAGGGCGAAGTGGAAATCACAAAGCCACTGGTTGAAGGGCCGGCGATTCCGATCCTGCTGAGCTAGTCAGCGCAGAATTGGGCAGGCAAGTCAGATCACGATTCGGGGCGCAGTGACCGGCGAACATTGGATGGAGACAGCCGGTGTGTCTGTATCCTTCTGCAAACCTTCCGATTGCTGATTGATCCCCTGCCAAACCAGTCTTCAGATCGCCGTTCTTCCTTGCCTGAACTACAATCGAAACATGAGAGTCATCGTTGGCGTCTCCGGTGGAATCGCTGCGTATAAGGCAGCCGAACTGGTGCGCGAGCTGCAGCGCCAGGCTGTTGAGGTGCGCGTGGTGATGACTTCGGCGGCGCAGAAATTTGTGCAGCCGCTGACTTTTTCCGCGCTCACCGGGCACAAGGTAATGACCAGCCTGTGGGGGGAAGAGGATCCAGGCGCGGCCGCGCCGGAACAGAACGGCATCGACCACATTGCCGAGGCGCAGTGGGCTGACGCGCTGGTTGTTGCTCCTGCTACGGCCAACACTCTGGCGAAGTTTGCGCATGGCATCGCCGACGACTTTCTCACCACACTTTACTTAGCGACTGCAGCGCCGGTGGTGGTTGCGCCGGCGATGAACGTGAATATGTGGAATCATCCCGCGACGCAGGCGAATATTGCAACGCTGCGCCAGCGCGGCGTGGCGATCGTAGAGCCGGGAACGGGCGAGCTGGCCTGCGGCATGGTGGGCGCAGGGCGGATGGCGGAGCCAGAGGCGATTAGCGCGGCGGTGCTGAGCGCGCTCGGCGGACGCCACGATCTGGCAGGCGAGGTAGTGCTGGTGACGGCGGGCGGCACGCGCGAGGCGCTTGACCCTGTGCGCTACATTGGCAATCGTTCCAGCGGCAAAATGGGTTACGCGCTGGCTGAGGCCGCGCGCAGCCGCGGGGCGAGGGTGGTTCTGATCAGCGGGCCGTCAAGCTTGCAGGCTCCCGCACATTGCGAACTGGTGAATGTGACGACCGCGGATGAGATGCGTAATTCAGTGCTCGCGCGCATGGACGAATCAACGCTCGTCATCAAGGCCGCCGCTGTGGCGGACTATCGTCCTGTTTCGGTTTCCGCGCAGAAGCTCAAGCGCACAGGTCCGCTGATGCTTGAGCTGGCGCCGACGGAAGACATTCTGGCTGAGGTGGTGCGGCGTCGCAGGCCTGGCCAGCTGATTGTTGGATTCGCCGCGGAGACCGAGAATCGCATGGAGAACGGCCGCGCGAAACTTCTGGCCAAGGGCGCCGACGCGATTGTGGTGAACGACGTGTCCGGCGAAGGCGTGGGCATTGACGCAGACACCAATGCGGCTACGTTCCTGACGCGGGCCACGTCGGTGGAAATGCCGCAGATGGCCAAGCGCCAATTGGCTGACCGCATTCTCGATGAGATTCTTGCGCTGCGCCGCCCGCGGCACATGGTGCTCGAGCTCGATGAGAAGGCGGACGCTGGAGCGAATGAAAAGCAGGCGGTACACGACCGCGTGCTAAGCCAGAGCGAGCCCGTTGGCGCGGGGCGACGCCAGATCATTGTGGAGTAATCGGCTTGCCGCGCGCGCTCGATTCAAATACTCGTGATGCTTTGGCCGAGCGGCTGAGATTTTACCGCGATTTGGGGCTGACTGACTTCTATCGGAGAGATGTGGAGCCGGTCGCGGCAGTCGAGGATCCCAAGCTGGGCCGAAGCGTGGGTGTAGAACTGGCTGAACGAGAGGGGCTCTTGCAGGCTGCGATTGCGGCTGCGGGGCAATCTTCGACTGAATCGGCGGCGCAGCATGAGAACTCTATCGGAGAGGAACCCACGATCAAAACGCGCAAGGCAATTTCCGCGCCACCGCAAGTCGCTGGCGCAGTTCGTGTCGAGGAGCGCGCGGCGGCTTTGCAGGTCATTCGCGAAGACCTCGGCGATTGCACGCGATGCGCTCTGCACGAAGGGCGCAACAAGATCGTATTTGGCGTTGGCAATCCAGCCGCCCGGCTTGATGTTTGTGGGCGAAGGGCCGGGTGCCGATGAGGATGCGCAGGGAGAGCCCTTTGTGGGGCGCGGCGGGCAACTGCTGAACAACATGATCGCGGCGATGGGGCTGAAGCGCGAGGAGTGCTACATCGCCAACATTGTGAAGTGCAGGCCGCCGGGCAATCGCACGCCAGAGCCGGTGGAGGCCAATACCTGCTCGCCGTTCTTGTTTCGCCAGATTGATGTTGTCCGGCCGCAGGTTCTGGTGGCGCTGGGAGCGACCGCGGCAACTTATCTGCTGGGCGCTCGGCAACCGCTGGCGGGCTTGCGCGGAAGAGTGCACGCTTATCGCGGGTTGAGTTTGATTGTTACCTATCATCCGGCATTTCTGCTGCGCGATCCGAGGCAAAAGAAGGAAGCGTGGGCGGACTTGCAAATTGCGATGAAAGAACTGGGATTGAAGGCGCCGGGGCGAAGCTAGGATTCAAGTACGTCCTGCTTTCACTGCATCGGCTCTTACGCCGCTCACACCTTTTCGACGGCGAGCCGCAGGCCCATTGCCCTGAGAATCGCAGAGAGGCTGCGAAGCTCCGGATTTCCTTGCTCCGAGAGCGTACGGTAGAGCTGGGTTGGATTGAGATTGGCCTTTTTCGCCACGTCCTGCACGCCGCCAAATGCTTTAGTCATCTGACGCAGAACAATGAGAAGCTCGCCCTGCTCTCCATCTTCGAGGATGCTATTGAGCAAGTCGAGCGCGTAGGCGGGATCCTCCTTGAGCAATTCCGCCATGGACTCGTCGTGGTTTCTGTCTTTCATCGTTCGCTCCTCCGCTGCCAATCCAGCCAGTATTCGCAAGCCCTGCCGATGTCCGCGTCCCTGGGTTCGCTTGTCACCTCCGCAAAGCAGCAGGACCACCTGCGTGCCAGCAACGGCGTAATAAACTCGATAGCCTTGCCCCATGTCGATACGAAGCTCCCAAACTCCGTCACGGCAAAATCGGTGATCGCCGAAGTTGCCCAGCTCGATCCGGTTGATTCTCCGGTCGATGGCGATTCTCGCACGCGTGTCGCGGAGTTTCCGCCGCCATTCCATGTAGACGTCTTTTTCGTTCTGCGCCAGGTAATGGCGAATCTCGTACACGAATACATTATCGTTTATAAACGAATGATAGTCAAGAGCAAATCAACGAAGCCGTGACTGGCGGATGGCGATTTGCAACACGCGTCGGCTTGCCGCAACCTCTACACTGAATCTTGTCTCCCATGGCTGCATACTGCGAAGTCGCGTTGCCGGTGCCGCTGGACCAAACGTTTACCTACGGCGTGCGGCTGGGGCAGCGGCCGCAGCGCGGGGCGCGCGTGATTGCGCCTTTCCGCAATGAAAAACTGATCGGCGTGGTGACGGCAGTCGATGTAAAGGCTCCGGCGGAAGTCGAGGTCAAGTATCTCGAGGCCGTGCTTGATGAGGAGCCGCTGCTCAGTGATCATCTCCTCGAACTCGCGGAGTGGACCGCACAATATTATCTGGCGCCGCTTGGCGAGGTGCTGCGCGCCATGCTGCCGCTGTCGGCTGAAGTGCGGCGCACGGTCTACTACCGGCTGACAGATTTAGGGCGCGATGTGCTGGCGCGGAGCGCAGACCGGGACGGTACGACTTCCCCGGTCTCAAAATCGAGACCGGGGGCACCCAGCCGCCGCGGCAAGCTCTCCAGAGAAGACCAGGACATGGAGCGGCGAGTGCTGGAGCGGCTGGCCAAGGGCGAGCCGGTGAAGGTGTCGACGCTGAGGACCGCGACGGCTGCTCCGCTGACTCTTTTGGCCAGCATGGCGCGCAAAAAGTGGATTGCGCGCGAGACGGCTGCGGCTGAGCGCGATGCGCGGCGGATGGAGCGGTTCGCTGTGCTGATCGGCGACGGGCGTTTGCCGGCGCTAACCGAAAAGCAGACGGCGATTCTTGCGGAGTTGGCTGCGAGTGGCGGCGAATTGCCGCTGGCTGAGCTGCGACGACGCGAGTTGCCTTCGTCAACTCTGCAAACTTTAGTCCGGCGCGGGCTCGTGCGCATCGAAGAGCGGCCGGAGGCTTTTCGGCTTGGCGGGCTGACTCCTTCGTCTGAAGTTTTCAGCCTGAACGCGGCGCAGACGGACGCGCTGGCGACAATCACGGTCGCGATCGGAGGATTTCATCCGTTTCTGCTATTTGGAGTGACGGGTTCGGGCAAGACTGCGATTTATCTCGCGGCGATGCAGAGGGCGCTCGATCGCGGGATGAGCTCGATCCTGCTGGTTCCCGAGATTGGGCTGACGCCGCAGACTGCGGGCCTGCTCGATCAGGCATTCGGACAGAAGGTGGCGCTGCTGCATTCGGCGCTGACGCCTGAAGAGCGCAGCGAACAGTGGCGGCGGATTCGCCGCGGCGACGCGCCGATTGTGGTGGGCACGCGTTCGGCGATCTTTGCGCCAACGCCGAACCTGGGACTGATTCTGGTGGACGAGGAGCACGACCAGAGCTACAAGCAGGAGGAGACGCCGCGCTACAACGCGCGTGATGTGGCCGTGATGCGCGCGAAGCTTGCCGGAGCTGTGGTGGTATTGGGATCGGCGACGCCATCGCTCGAGAGCTGGCAGAATGCGGAGCGCGGCAAGTACACGCGAATCGAGCTGCGCGACCGCGTGATGAACCGGCCGTTGCCCGAGGTCGAATTGGTAGACATGCGGCGCGAGTTCAAGGAGTCCGGCCAGGACCAGCTTTTTTCGCGGTCGCTGGTGGAGCAGACTAAGGCCGCGCTTGGAACGCGGAGAGCAGGCGCTGATTCTGCTCAACCGGCGAGGTTATTCATTTGCCGTAATGTGCCGGGCGTGTGGCGAAAAGCTTGAGTGCCAGAACTGCGCGATTGCGCTGACGCACCATAAAGCGCCGGGCGAGGACGCGGATCTGGCGCGCGCGGGACAGCGGCTGGAGTGCCACTACTGCGGCTACAAGCGGACGGTGCCGGCGCGGTGCCCGAAGTGCGACAGCGAGCATTTGTATTACCTCGGCGCGGGCTCGCAGCAGGGCGAAGAGCGGCTCGCGGAGATTTTTCCTTTCGCGCGCATCGGGCGCATGGATCGCGACACGGTGCGCGGGCGCTACGATCTTGAGCACCTGCTGGCGCGGCTGCACTCGGGCGAGATCAATCTGCTGGTGGGCACGCAGATGATCGCCAAGGGGCACGACATTCACGGCGTCACGCTGGTGGGCGTGGTGGGCTGCGATCATGCGCTCTCGATGCCGGATTTTCGCGCGGCGGAGCGCGTCTTCCAATTGATGACGCAGGTGAGCGGGCGCGCGGGGCGAGGCGATTTGCCGGGACGCGTCGTGGTGCAGACGTATTATCCCGATCACTACGCGATTCTTGCCGCCACGGCGCACGATTACAAATCCTTCGCGGAGCGCGAATTGAAATACCGGCGATGGATGCACTATCCGCCATTCGGCGCTCTGGCAAACGTGCTGGTGCAATCACAAAAGCTGGAAGAGGCCGCTGGGTGGTCGGCGCTGCTGGGCAAGTGGCTGCAAAAGGCTGCGGGCAAGCCCGAAAGCGGGGGCGTGAGAGTGCTCGGGCCCTGCACTGCGCCGATTGCTCGCATCAAGGGCGTCTACCGCTTTCACATGATCCTTAAGAGCGCGACCCGCAAGGCGCTGAATGAGGCGCTGCGCGGAATGCTGGCGCACGCGGCTGCCGAGAATGTGCCGCGGCGGAATCTGATCGTGGATGTGGATGCATTGCGCCTGATGTAGGCACCTGCGGGACAGTCGGCCATCCATCGCCCGCGAGGGCGAACATTAAGGCGACGACGAACGCGACCGCAAGGGGCGAATGGGCTTCGCCATCGCCTAATCCTGCTAGCTGGCTGGGGCGCCCGGCTCGAGTGTGTGCAGTTCCTTGCCGGGCTTAAAGCGCACGGCTTTGCCGGGAGCGATGTTGACCTCGGTCCCAGTGCGGGGATTGCGGCCGATGCCGGTTTTGCGGGCGCGGACGCTAAAGACGCCAAACCCGCGCAGTTCGATGCGCTCGCCGGCCGCCAAAGCCTGTTTGAGGCCCTCGAAGACCGTGTCCACTGCCGCCTCAGCCTTGGTGCGCGGCAGCCCGGTGCGCTCGACCACGTTGTGAACGATATCCTGTTTGATCAATGGAGTAACCTCGTCGAGGAGTAGCCTCGCTGGCACGAACTTGATGCTGCGTATCTTAACACTAATGCCGCCCATACTGCACATTTTGTTGCGATTAGAAGGGCAGGGGCCGAGAGAACAAGGGAACAAGGGACCGAGAAGGCAGGGAGTAGCCAATAGCCAATAGAGGTTGGAGCACAGAGGAAAAAGGGGCCAGAATTATCGGCGTGTGATGTGGTTTAAGATGGTGAGTCGGGGTCGTCGAAGAGACAATTTAAACCGGAGCATCCGGGCGCAATGCCCCGGGCAGGAGATGCATGTCGATTCAGAGCGATCGGTGGATCAGGGAGCAGGCGCTGAAGCACGGAATGATCGAGCCGTTCAGCGAAAAGCAGGTGGCGGACGGCGTTATTTCATACGGCCTTTCGTCTTATGGCTACGACCTGAGAGTCTCGAACGAATTCAAGATCTTTACCAACGTGAACAGCGCCATCATTGATCCCAAGGCATTCGACGAGCGGTCGTTTGTTTCCGTTGAGGCGGATTCGGTGATCGTTCCGCCGAACTCATTTGCGCTGGCGCGGTCGGTTGAATACTTTCGCATTCCGAGGGACGTGCTGACGATCTGTGTTGGGAAGTCGACGTATGCGCGCTGTGGCATTATTGTGAACGTGACGCCCTTCGAGCCCGAGTGGGAGGGATTTGTGACGCTCGAGATTTCGAATACCACGCCGCTGCCGGCGAAGATATACGCCAACGAAGGACTGTGCCAGATTCTGTTCTTCCACGGTGATCAGCCCTGCGAAACAAGCTATGCCGATCGCAAGGGGAAGTATCAAAAGCAGCAGGGAATTGTTCTGCCCAAGCTGTGAGTATGGGCGGTAGCTCCGCTACGGTGGAGCGATGAAAATGAAGAGGCATTAAGCATCGACCTGGGATCGAACACGCGTCGATTCAGGAGGGCCCCGATGATGAACGATTTTGAGATGCCACCTTATGGTCAACGATCTGGCACCTATTGTTTAGAGAGCTGGATGTTGGTGGTATTTAAGTTTCGACTCATCGGGTCAATGATTCAATCAACGATTCAATTTGGGAAAGACGCGAGTGATTTGGGGTTCACGCGGTCCATGGGGGATGGACTTTGTGTGATGAGATACTCAGAGCAGCCAAAACCAGGGCCGTACTGAGTAATTGGACGCGTCGGGTAGTGGTTTCAAAACCGCGCTGACGGGCACATTGAGAAAAGGTCGAAGATAGAAGTTCGGGGGTGGCATTTGGGGTGCGCACACCGACTTTATTGATTTGCTTCGAGAGTCGCGCTGACGTTTTTCTTCCTGGATCGGTTGAAGATTTCGACAAACAAAATGTGACAAAGCCGGTAAGACTCCGGCTAAACCGAGACGGGTGTGGGGATGGCAACGTCGAGGCAGGGGCCCGAAGCAATTCGAATTGGCGTGGCGGCGGATGAACCGATTCGCGTGGCCGGCCTTGCCAGCGTTTTTGACCAGCCAGTGCGTGAGACCCAGGCCCGGCTAGCACCGGTGATTGCAAGCCTGCCAGAGCTGCTGGCGCAAAATGACATCGAATACATTGTTGTCGATCTGCATTCGGCGCCGGGCGCATTTGAGGCGCTGGAGACGATTGTGCGGGAGCGGCCGGATGTGCGATCGATCGTGATTGGGCCAGAGGGCGACGACGAGCTGGTTTTGAATGCGATTATTGCGGGGGCCCGGGGCTTTCTTGGAGAATCGGCGGGACCTGAACTGGTTCGCAATGCAATTGAAGTGGTGACCTCCGGGTCGATTTGGGCTCCGCGCAGGTTGCTGTGCCAAGTGATCGACCGACTGCTGAAGGGTCGAGGTGCGGCACAAGAGTCTGGAAATAAACAACTTACATTAAGGGAGCAACAGGTTCTTGAGCTCATTATGGGAGCGCATTCGACGCGCGAGATCGCAAGCCGTTTAGGAATTGAGCAGCGCACTGTAAAGGCCTACGTGGGCCGTCTGATGCGCAAATCGGGCGCCGATAATCGCATCAAGCTCTCTATGTCTGCGCTCGGCCGGTCGATGAAGCCGAAAGAATAAGGGGAAGCCCAAAGAATAAGGGGACGCCGAGAAAGGAAGGCGGTGCGGGAAGGCTGGAAAGCTCGAAAAAGGTAACTTAAGTGGTGAAATATTAATTACTTTCAGCCATCACACCTAAGTACTCTTGTGCCGTTACCAGGTATCCGTCAATCTGTGTCTAGAAACAACGCAGATCTGGGGAAAGGAGTTCCCCGGCGGCATGTAAACATGATGCCTGGGAACTCCTCTTTTTTAGGTCGCAAGCTCACATGAGTTTGGTTGTTTCGGTCCGATTAGCCCTCCCCCACAACACAATTCAAGTATTAAGGCCGCAGAGTTTGCGGCTTGTGGCAAGCTTCAGCCAGTTGGAGGATTTTCGGGTCAGGCGGCGCTCTTCTGGCGCAGCTCTCGTTCCATTCGAGCCGCGAGTAGTTTGCGGGCCTTCTCCAGGCTGCGCAGCCTTGAAGGACTCAGCCTCCTGGCTGCATGGGAGAGGTAAAACGAGAGCAGTCTCATTCCCGCGGCGGCGCCTTGTGGGCTAACTTCCTTTGAAGCGAGAGAATCTGCGAGTGCCTCGGCAGACAAGTTGAATAAACCTACAGGCGGGTTAGAAGGGCGCATATTCAAGGGAGAGTTCCTTCTGAAGATTTGACCTTCAGAAAATCTGAGCTGATGCGAGAGATTCGGCGGGGCCTCGCTGGGGCGAGGCCCTCACCAGTTTGCCAAATGGCTTAGCGCATTTCAGCTTCGCCGAAATAATGCCTTATGGCGCGCAGGAACCCGTCAGCTTGCGGAGGCGGAGGCACGTCGCCGCGGAGAATCGCGTCGAAGTGGTGAGGCGCGCCGTAGAGCACATCGGTGTCGTCCTGATTCTGGCTTACCGTGGCTCCATTGAGATCGATGCCGGCAAAAAGTCCGCGGCTGCGCGACCAGGTCAGCATTTCCGCTCTCATGCTGATGTCGGTCGAGGCTTGTGCGTCGCGGCCCACGGGCCCGGCTGCTGCCGAGGCATCGGCGCCGATCTTGAATTTGTCATGCAGCAGGTCTTGGAAGCCCTTGTAGTTGGTCGCTACGAGCACCAGATCTGTACCCTGTCCGCCAATCTGGAAACCGAACGATCCACCCGCCAGGCGAATGAACACAGGCCCGCTCCAGCCGTGGCCGGTGCGGCAGGTAACTACACCTTGTCCGTATTCTGCGCCCACAATGAACGCGCCCTTAACCACGCCAGGCACCACGGCGATGCATTTAGCATGCCGCGCGATGCCATCGGGGATGGCATGGTCAGGCACAGACATGATCGAGTCGATCACGGCCCGGGCGGAGTCCAGACGGTCATCCAACCTGTGACGGTCGCCTTCGGCTGCGCGCGCCATAACTCCAGAGCCGGCAATCAACAGCATTGCAAACATGGCAAGAAATTTCTTCATGTAGAACCTCCTTGATTTGATACCCGGATTTGATTCCTGCGGATTTGATTTCCACGCCTAGTCGGCGTTTTGACAAACTTCCACAGGATCATCTTGATCTTGCTACCCTTTCTTCGATGCAGGTTATGGAGCGGCGGCCATATGAATCCAGAATAAAATGTCGAAGTGTCGGTTTTGGAATGAGATGCAGCGGAAATTTTCTGCCGCTTCGCGGAGGTTATTTTCAGTGCGCCTTAAATTGGATTGAATATCTTGAGGCTTTAAGCTGCGGGTGAAGCAACCTTTCCGGCAGCATGGAGGCGAAAGAAGTGAACCATGGTCGAAGACGCGTACACAGATGAGCAACATGCGATACCACTGGTGGATGCTGTAGGCTGTAGCTTCAGGGTGTTAACGGAGGATTCGGCGCAGGCTGCCGTGCGACCGTTTCATGTTTCCTCCAAATTCGATAACTTCGGCATAGAGATCAATGAGCGCCGACACGGAGTTCCCGAGTTGTTCTCGCGGACGCGGCGCCAGCCACTGGAAAGGATATGAACATGAAAAAAGCTATTGTTTCGATTTGGGTTTTGATTTGCCTCAGTTTTCTGCTTCCGTCTATGGCGAAAGCCGCCTCAACACGGGAGGATTTGCAGGCTCGCGTCGATGCGGCCAAGGTTGTTCTCGACCAGATTATGGGCGCGGGTGACCGGACTGTGCCAAGCAACATACTTAAGTCGGCCACGTGCGTGGCGGTGGTGCCGAGCATGGTGAAGGGCGCGTTTTTTGTCGGCGCTCAGTACGGCCAGGGGGTTGTTACCTGCCGCACCGGCCACGGCTGGAGCGCGCCTGTGTTCATCCGCATGGCGGGCGGATCGTTTGGTTTTCAGTGGGGCGGTCAGGCGACGGACCTGATTCTGATTGCCGTGAATGACCGCGGAATGCAGGATCTGCTCAAGGACAAATTCAAAATTGGCGGCGATGCATCGGCCGCGGCCGGACCTGTAGGCCGCTCCGGAACTGCGTCAACGGATTGGAAGATGAGCGCGGAGCTTTTGAGCTACTCGCGCACCAAGGGAATCTTTGCCGGCATCGACCTGGACGGAACCAGCGTGAGCCAGAATCAGGATGACACGACGCTGTATTACGGAGCGCCGCACCACTTCGAGTCCATCTTGAGCGGCAATGTTGCCGTGCCGCCGGGCGCGGTTCCATTCGTCCGCGATGTGGCGCAGTACTTCGTCCAAGCCCAGTCGCACTAGACGGCGCGCTGTTCCCGACTGTTGATTAGAAATCTGATCTTCTTCGGCCATCCTCTCCGCTGTGGCGCGGAGAGGATGGGGAGTGAGACGCTTCGCGGCCGGCGATGCTGCGTGGCGGGGTTGCGTGTGGGGCGGCGCGCAGGGCCGCATGTCGGCCGCGTTGAGCGTCTACACTGATCCTTGCTCATGTTGGAAAGCTTCGAGTATGGGTTGGTTGTAGCCATCGCGAGCTGCCTGGGCCGCATGCCGCGTGGCGTGGCGCGCGCTTTTTCCGAATGCATTGCATTTGCGGTTTACTGGTGCTTTGGCCGGCTTCGGCGCGTAGGCTTGCGCAATCTTGAGATGGCGTTGCCGGAACTGCCGCTCAAAACCAGAAAAGAAATTCTGCGCCGTGTTTATGTCCATCTGGGCTGGCAACTTGTGGAGTTTTGCCGGATGACGCGCTACACGGCGGAGAGCACGCGCGGCTGGATCCGCACAGAGGGCCTGGAGCACTACCTCGCCGCGCAGGCTCGCGGCAAGGGCGTGCTGGTGCTTACAGGACATCTTGGCGCGTGGGAGCTTTCCAGTTTTTATCACTCGCTGATGGGCCACCCCATGGGGATGCTGATCCGCAGGCTGGATAACCGGCGGCTCGATGAGTATGTGAACCGCATCCGCAGCCTGCACGGCAATTTTGTTTTATCCAAGGACGACTTCGGGCGCGGGCTGCTCACGGCGATTCATGCGGGCGGAACGGTAGGAATGTTGATCGATACAAACATGACGCCGCCCCGGGGTGAGTTCGTAAATTTCTTCGGGATCGATGCCTGCACAGGTACCGGACTGGCGCATTTGGCGCGAATCACCGGAGCAGCCGTGTTGCCGGGGTTCATGCTCTGGGAGCCCGGCGAAGGGAAGTACGTGCTGCGCTTCGGGCCGGAGATTGAGATTCCCCACACGGCGGACCGCGGCGCGGATATTCTGGAAGGCACGCGGCGGTGCACGGCAGAGCTGGAACGGTGGATTCGGCGCTATCCTGACCAGTGGCTTTGGATTCACCGGCGATGGAAGACGCGGCCTGCTGGGGAGCCGGGGCTGTATTGAACTCAGGGAACGAGGGAACAAGGGAACAAGGGACCGAGAAGGCAAGGTAGTAGAGATTAGCCAGTGAGGACCGAAGGGCAGGGAACGAGGACCGTTGGGATCAGCGATGACGATTGGCGAATTGGTGGAACAACTCGGCGGGAGACTGGCGCAGGGCAGCGCGGCGCTGACGATCAGTGGCGTGAATTCGCTGGCGAACGCGCTCCCGACCGAGCTTGTTTTTGCCGAAGACGCGGCCTCGGTTGCTGAGGCGCTTGCCAGCTGCGCCGGCGCAGTTGTGCTTAAGCCCGGTTGCCTGCCGACCTACGACGCCAGCCGGACAATTGCTGTGATTGAGGCCGACCAGCCGAAGCTGTGGTTTGCGCGCGCTGCGAAGCTGCTGCGGCCAAGAATCGAATGCGAATGGATTCATGAAACGGCGGTGATTGGCGAAGGGGCGATGCTGGGAAGTGGGGTGACGGTGGGCCCTTCAGCGGTGATCGGAAAGAATGCGGTGGTGGGCGACGAGACGCGCATTGAGGCTGGCGCAGTGATTGGATCGGGTGTACGAATCGGAGCGCAGTGCCGCATCTATCCGCGCGCGGTGATTTATCCGGGAACAACGATCGGCGATCGCGTGATGATTCACGCAGGCGTTGTTTTGGGCGCGGATGGTTTCGGCTACGCTCGAGACGCGGCGACAGGCGCGTATACTCAGTTTCCGCAGCAGGGGACTCTTGTCATCGAAGACGATGTGGAGATTGGAGCCAACTCGACCATTGACCGCGGCGCACTGGGCGAGACGCGAATTCGGCGCGGGGCAAAGTTCGACAACCTGGTGCACGTGGCGCACAACTGCGACATCGGCGAGGACGTTGTGATCGCGGCGCAGACAGGGATCAGCGGGTCGTCGACTGTGGGCAAGGGCGCGGTGATCGCTGGGCAGGTGGGCATCGGCGACCATGCGCATGTGGGCCCGGGCGTGATTCTGGGCGGACAGGCTGGTGTGTTCAGCGGCGCGACAGTGACCAATGAAGGCCTGAAGCCGGGGACGGTGCATTGGGGCACGCCGGCGCGGCCGCTGCGAGAAGTACTAAGGGAGCAGGCGACGCTGGCGCGGCTGGCGCGAAAGCAGAAGACGGCTTCTAGCTCCTAGCCTCTAGCCGCTAGCTCCGGCTTAGTTAAACGATCGGACTCGACTTGAGCAAGAAATTAGCGAGTAGCTGGCAGATCAGATTTAGGATTCATGTCTAGGATTCGTGAAATGGCGATCATCGTAGTTGGCGGGGGCGGGCGCGGCGCTGGAAAGACGGCACTGGTGTGCGGCCTGATGCGCGCGTTGCCGGAGATTCCGTGGACAGCGGTGAAGATCACGACTCATGAGCATGGGCACGATGAGACAACTCCAATCTGGGAGGAGACTGCGCCGGGAGGGGGGACTGATACGGCGCGCTATCTGGCAGCCGGGGCGCGGCGGGCATTGCTGGTGACGGCGGGTGAAGATGCGCTGGGACCGATTGTGGAGCAGATTCTTCGAGGAGCATTCGCATGAGCCCGGCGTGATTCCTTCAGGCATCATCATTGAATCGAACAGTGTGCTGCGCCATCTTTGTCCCGACATTTGCCTTTGCGCGGCGACCAGTCCGTGGGCAGAGCAGAAGGCCTCGTTTGATCTGCTGATGGAGCACGTCGATGCAACGGTTGAGCTGGCCGCGCACGATCACATCATCGAGGCCGAGAAGATTACCTTTCGCCTCGCGTCGCTGGAGCGCGTGTCGCCGACGATGCTGGACTGGCTGCGGGAACGGCTTGGAACGTCGGCTTAATTTGGGACCTCCTCTTCCCGGCAGAATACCGAAATCATTTTGTCGCTGATAAATCGTCGGCCTGTCTGGTGTGACAGCCTCGCTTGACTTCCTTCGCATGCGGCGATACCGTGGGCCAACATTCCCTGGAAGTGCGTTTGTGTCTTGGAAAGCGACAGGCGGAGTGTGCGAATTTTGGACACTGCATCAATATCGGACAGCGCGGGTTCGGACAACAGCGCGAATTCAGGCGGTACGGCAGCCATGACGGCGCAGCCGACAAGCCCCGAATCGTTAGAGGCGCCGAGTGTCGAGTTGGCGCGGCCGCCGCAGCTCGATGAAGACCGGCTTGCGTGGCTGGCGCTGACGCTCGCGCCTGGATTAGGGCCCAAGCGGATTCTGGACGCTGTGAAGCAACTCAAGTCAGCGAGCCAGATTTTTACGCTCCCACTAACAGCTCTCGAAGGGCTCAGGTTTCCAGCTGCGGCGGCACAGTTTTTGTTCGACGGCAAAGGGCGTCGCGCTGCTGAGGAAGAGTGGGGGCGTGTGGCTGCGCTGGGCGCAACGCTGGTGAGTTACTCATGCCCGGAGTATCCGGAGCGTCTGCGCGAGATTTACGATCCGCCGCCGGTGCTCTGGGTGCGTGGCGACGCGAAGCTGTTGAGCCGGCCTGCGATTGCGGTGGTGGGAACGCGGCATCCGACTCCCTATGGAACGGGCATCGCCGAGATGCTGTCGCGGGACCTCGCTGCGCGTCGGCTATTGATTGTGAGCGGCATGGCGCGCGGCATCGACTCCTGCGCGCACAAGGGAGCGCTGGCAGCGCGCATGCCCACGGTTGCGGTGTGGGGAACGGGGATCGACGTGGTCTATCCGAAGGAGAACAGGAAGCTGGCCGAGGAGATACTCGCGCTTGGCGGAGCGATTGTGAGCGAGCTGCCCCTGGGGACCTTTCCCGCGCCGCAGAATTTTCCAAGACGGAATCGGATTCTGAGCGGGCTGTGCGTCGCGGTTCTTGTGGTGGAGGCGGGCGAGAACTCGGGAACGCGAGTGACCGCCCGGTGCGCCGCGGAGCAGAATCGGGACCTATTTGCCGTTCCGGGCAATGTGACCAACAAGGGCTCGTGGACCCCTAACACATTGATAAAACAGGGGGCTAAGCTCGTTGCGACCTGGGAAGATGTGTGGGAGGACCTACCCTCGGCGGTGCGGTTGGAGCTGGAGGCCGAGTCGCCGATCTGCATCCAAACCGGAAGCTGGCGCATCTCTACTGCCTGATCCGGTGCTGCGGCCCGAGGAGGCTATGGTGCTGGAGGTCCTTCGCGCCGATGAGAGTCTGCAGATCGACGAGATCCTTGACCGCCTAGAGACTCAACTCACTTCCTCAGAGGTATTTACAGCGCTTTTTGAGCTGGAGATGGCGGGCCGGGTGAGGCAACTGCCGGGGAAGAATTACGTGCGGACGATGTAAAGGCAGCTGAGCGCGAGAAGCCGAGAAGGAGCAATTTCCGGCGACAAGTCCATTTTGCCGAGAGTCGCGTTCAAACGGCCGATTGCCGAAACGTGGAAGTTACTTTTCGGATGCGCCCTCATTTATAGATGCAAAGAGATGGATTCGCTGCAGTTTGCGGGCTGCTAAGGGCAGTTCCTGTATGGGTAATTGGAAAGCGATGGGACGAAAAATCCTACGCGTAGGTGGAAAAGGTGGGGTATTCCGTGCTACGGTGCAAGCCTTGCGGCCATTTTTTGCCGGAGCCGGCGAGCAGACGCCCATGAGGCGGGTTCGCTGACGCGGAACTTGGCACGGGAACGGGCGCAGAAACGGCAGCTGGAACGGAATGGCTGTGAGAGAGTCAAACAGTGAGCTAAATATGGTAGCGGGCAAGGGAACAGGCACGCGAGCAGCATCGAGAGGAAATCGGGTTAAGGGATGGCAACTACAAAATCATTGGTGATCGTTGAGTCGCCGGCCAAGGCGAAGACGATCGAGAAATATCTGGGCAAGGGATTCGATGTGAAGGCCTCGGTGGGGCACATCATGGACCTGCCCAAGAACGTACTTGGCGTGGAGCTTGAGAAGCGCACGTTCGAGCCGGAGCTGATCGTGTCTCCGGGCAAAGAGAAGGTTGTGGAACAGTTGAAGAAAGCGGCCGCAAAGGCCGACGAGATTTATCTGGCTCCTGACCCGGACCGTGAAGGCGAGGCGATTGCGTACCATCTCGCGTTACAACTGGGGACGAACGCCAAAGAGAGAAAAAAGATTCACCGCGTAACCTTCAACGAGATTACGAAGAAGGCGGTGCAGGAAGCGTTCAAGCATGCGCGCGATATCGATCAGAATTTAGTGGCCGCGCAGCAGACGCGGCGCGTGCTCGATCGCCTGGTGGGCTACCAGATTTCGCCGCTGCTTTGGGATAAGGTGCGGCGCGGACTTTCAGCGGGGCGCGTGCAGACGGTTGCGCTGCGGCTGATCGTGGAGCGGGAGCGCGAGATTCGCGCATTTCAGCCGGTGGAGTACTGGACGCTTGAGGCGCTACTGCACCCGGAGAAACAAGCCGACCAGAAATTCAAAGCAAAGTTTATCGGCATTGGCGGCGAGCCGGTGCGCGTGCCCAACGGCGCAGACAAAGACGGCAAGGAACAGTTCATCGCGAGCGCGCTGCCGGACAAGAAGCAAATGGATGAGGTTCTGGCCGCGCTCGAAAAGGCGGACTGGTCGATCACCGGCGTGCAGGCGCGCGAACAGCAGCGCCGGCCGCTGGCCCCATTCATCACCAGCCAACTGCAGCGCGACGCCGCCAACAAGCTGGGCTTTAATGTGCGGCGCACCATGGGCGTGGCGCAGCGGCTTTATGAAGGCGTGGACCTGGGCACGGAGGGTACGACTGGCCTCATCACTTATATGCGTACGGATTCGCCGCGCGTATCGCCTGAAGCAGTAACAGGTGCGCGGGAGTGGATCGGGAAAGAACTCGGCAGCCAGTATTTGCCGGAATCGCCCAACACGTACAAGGGCAAGAAGGACGCGCAGGACGCGCACGAAGCCATCCGGCCGACGGATGCTGCGCGCACCCCGGAGTCGATTGCACGGTATTTGAGTGACGAGCAACTGAAGCTCTACACGCTGATTTGGCGCCGCTTCGTGGCGTCGCAGATGGTTCCCGCGGTCTATGACGTGACCACAGCGACCATCGCCGCGGTTTCGCGGAGTACCCGCAAGACTTACGACTTTCGCGTGAGCGGATCTGTGATGCGCTTCGACGGATTCCTGAAGGTCTACGAAGTTTCAGAGGATAAGAAAGACGACGACGATGAGAGCGCCAACCGGCTGCCGAATCTCGACGGAGTGAAGGAGCTGGGACTTGACGAGCTGCTGCCGGAGGATCACTTTACGCAGCCGCCGCCACGCTATAACGAATCTTCGCTGGTGAAGGAGCTGGAAGAGCGCGGCATCGGCAGGCCTTCGACCTATGCGTCGATCATCAGCACCATTCAGGATCGCGAGTACGTGGTCAAGCACGGCGGCTCGCGCGGACGTTTCTATCCGACCGAGATCGGCGTGGTGGTGTGCGACCTGCTCGTTGAGAATTTCCCGTACATCTTCGACACCACATACACGGCCAAGCTGGAAACGGAACTGGACGACATTGAAGAAGGCACGGAGAAGTGGACCGATTTGCTGAACGGGTTCTACGACCACTTTGAAGACGAATTGAAAGACGCCGGAAAAAAGATGCGGAACATCAAGCGCATGGAGGAAGTGACCGGCGAAAAGTGCGAATTATGCGGGTCGCCACTGGTGCTCAAGTGGGGCAAATTCGGCACCTTCTTCGCTTGTTCCGCTTACAACAAAAAGGATCCGACGAGCTGCACGTTCACCAAGGAAAACATCGCTTCGAAGCCCGACCTGAACACGCCCGAAGCGCAGGAAGCAGGCGATACCGAGGAGTACTGCGAGAACTGCGGCAAGGTGATGGTGATGCGGCGCGGCATCTTCGGGCCGTTTATGGCGTGTCCGGATTACAACGCCGATCCGCCGTGCAAGACCTTCCGCAAGCTGAGCCAGAAGCAACAGCAAAAGCCGCCCGAGCCTACCGGCGAACCTTGCCCGGTGTGCGGCAAGCCGCTGGTGCTGCGCCAGGGCGCTTACGGCGAATTCGTCTCGTGCTCCGGATATCCGAAGTGCAAGTATGTGAAGCAGAATTTGATTGAGGGGATGAAGTGTCCCAAATGCGGCGATGGCGACTTGGCTGAGCGCCGCGCGCGCAGGGGCAACGTCTTCTGGGGCTGTACGAACTATCCCAAGTGCGACTTCACGTCGAACCTGAAGCCGGTGGCGAAGAAGTGTCCCAAGTGCGACAGCCCTTACCTGCTCGAAAAGACGCTCAAGTCGGGTGTGTTTCTGGTGTGCCCGAATTTAAAGAAGTCCGCCGAGGAAGAGGCGGCGACCAAGAGGCGCGGGAAGAAAGCGCCTGCCGCTGACGAAGGGAAGGACGGAGCGAAAAAGGTGGTGTGCGACTACTCCAAGCGCATCGGCGACGCTCCGCCGCCGCCCACCGCGGAGACCCACGGCCCGGTAGCCGAGAAGAACAAGGAAGAGAACGAAGAGCTGCAGCCGGCGTAAAAGGCGGGGAATTTGAGTAGCCAACAGGGGACAGAAGGCGCGCCGAGCTGGTGCGCCTTTCTTGTTGGTGCGAAATAGGACGGCGAGTCTTCGGTCCAATCCTGTACCATTGGCAGCGGAGACCCCCAATGCAACGAATGCTGGCCACTGCGGCCGATGCCGAAATTATTTTAAAACTTTACGAGTTGCGCACCGAAACGGTGATGCGCCAGGCGCGTGCCTGGGTTGGCGGCGAATTTTGGCCGCAGACCGTGGAGGAGTTCTACGCCGTCTACGAAAACCCGCGCGATCCGCACAATCCATGGCTCCGCCAGGTACTCACGTACTGGGAGATGGGTGCGGCGATGGTTCTGCACGGCGCGGTCTCAGCGGAATTGTTTGTGGACTGCAACGGCGAGGGCTTTTACCTGATGGCCAAGTTCGCGCATATTCTGGAAGCAATCCGCGAAAAGAATCCGACGTTTTTCAGCAAAACGACCGAGTTGATTGCCCGCTTTTCGGCGGCGGCGCAGCGCTATGAGGCGACTTTGAAGCGCGTCGAAGCTACGCGCGGCGCACGCGCGGGCAAGTAAGCGCATCCGTGCGGCGAGGTGATTTTCGAGGCGAAGAACGAAGCGGACCTCGCATCGGCATTGCTCGTCTGGGTCGGGCGAACCTGGTTGGTACTCGCCACGCCGCGTAAACTCTGCTAATGTCTTATCGATTCCTCTGCTCCGGCGGTGAAGCAGGCTCCCCGCAGAGCGAGTGGATGTATTGACTGAAAGCAACCGGACAACCATGGCGCGAGCAACCTGGAACGGCAGAGTGATTGCCGAGAGCGATCGAACTCAAGAGATGGACGGCGATGTCTATTTCCCAGAGTCGAGCCTCAAGCGTGAGTATTTTCGGTCCAGCTCGACCACTTCAACTCATCCGACGAAGGGTCAGGCGCGGTTTATGACCGTCGTGATGGACGGGCAGGATAATCAGGACGCAGCCTGGTACTATCCCGATCCGAAGCCGGCGGCGCGCAAGGTCAAGGGGTACGTGGCGTTCTGGCGGGGCGTGGAAATTGAAAAATAGCTGTCTCTCTCAATACGCCTGGAGTTGATCGAGGGGCAGGCGGACGCGGAAGCAGGTTGACCCCGGCTCCGACTTCACACTTAGATGGCCGCGATGCTTGCGCACGATGCGCATGGCGTTGTCGAGGCCAAGACCAAGCCCGGAACCGGGCGCCTTAGTGGTGAAG
Organism: uncultured Acidobacteriaceae bacterium; assembly: GCA_963773915.1. Lineage (GTDB taxonomy): Bacteria > Acidobacteriota > Terriglobia > Terriglobales > Acidobacteriaceae > Telmatobacter. Next base: position 187,997 of record CAVZCY010000008.1, on the reverse strand, counting down.
AACGGCTCGAAGATGCGCTCCTGCAGCTCAGGAGGGATGCCGGGGCCGTTATCCCAAATTTCCACGAGCAGCATATCGGCCTCAAGCCTGCAGGCCACACGAAGGCGACCCTTGTCGCCCATGGCGTCCAGAGCATTTTCAATGAGCGCGGTCCACACCTGGTTCAACTCGCCGCTATAGGCGCTGATGCGCGGCAGGTTCGGCTGGTACTCGCGTTCGACTTCGATGTTCGTCATCCGCGAGCCAAACATCTGCAACGTTGCGTCGAGGCCGGCCGGCACGTCGACCTCAAGGATCGGAGAGCGGTCCATGTTGGAGTAGTCCTTGACCGCTCCGATGAGGTCAAAGATGCGCGCTGTTGCGTTGACAATGGTCTCGGCTGCGCGCGCAGAACGCAGATAGCGCGCGAAATACTGCAGGGGAACACAACATTCATTCTGGCTGAGAAAACCGCGAAGCTCGTCGAGATCGGCCGTGGTCACGCGCTGCTCGGCCAGTTGCGCTGCCACTTCCCAAACGTCGCCGCATTGAGCCTCGGTGAGCCACGCGCGAAGCGATTCTTCGCGGCGAATGAATCCCAGCGCATCGGTTTCGGAAGGCGGATCGAGAGTTTCGCCCGAGCGACAGAAGATATTCTCCTCCCATGCCTCGATTTTTCCCATCTTTTCCTCGGTTAAACCAAGACTGATGAGCTTGATGCGAGCGCTTCGGTTGGCGCGAAAGGCAGCGAGCAGGGTTGCAGCGGCGCGTTGCGCGGCCGAAGCGGGATTGTTGAGCTCGTGCGAGAGATTTCCGGCCAGTTGGCCGAGAGCCGTGAGTTTCTCAGCCTGTTGCTCGATGCGGGTGACCTCGCGCACGCGGTCGAGCAAAGTAGTGACCACGCGCTGCGCCATGGACGGTATGGCCGTCAACATCTCTGGAAAGACCGAGCGGTGAATGATCAGCGCCCAGACGGGCGAGATGGCGAATCCCTGACCGCCGTAGGTCTTCATGCGCGAGAAGGGCAGCACTCCGGTCATTTGCCCGGCGCGACCGATGAATAGCGCCATCGGCCCTCCATGCTGGCGGCGAACGTGAATCTCGCCATTGAGGATAAGCACCATGTGTTCGGCCGCAGCGCCTTCCTCGTAAAGCACGTCGCCTGGATTTGCCGTCATTTCCTGGCCGTGACGCGCCAGCCAAAGGCGATCCTCAAGAGACAGGCCATGCAAGGCGCTAATGCGATCGAGGGCTTCAGCGATCTCTTCGACCGGAGTAGGAGTGACGGGCGGGACAACAGAGGGGGAGAGCATCGGGGGACCTCCAGGGCAGATCCTGATAAGAAAGGATAGCCGATGGGCACGACGGGGAGATGAACGTTAGCGTCGCTCGGGCGCGGCGGATTCGTGCTCGTATTCAGTTGACCGATCGGGCGCTAGTGTCTCGGATCGGGGCGAGACGGGCGAAACGGGCGACACGTTCCATGCGTCCGCTACGATGTAGAGCGGCCGCCCTTTGCTCTCCTCAAAGATCTTGCCGACATACTCTCCCAGAATGCCGACGGTGATCAGCAAGGCCGCGTTGCTCATGCAGAGCACGATCATGAGCGAGGTCCAGCCCGCGACAGTTCGGCCGGAGAAATGCGCAACGAGGGCGCGAACCGCTTCTTCAACGGCCAGTAGCGCCATTAATCCGCCGGCGAAAAAACTCATGCGCAGCGGCAAAGGAGAAAAGGAAACGGCCGCATACCAGGCCAGCCGGATCATGCGGCTGAGCGGATACTTGGTGGTTCCGGCCACGCGCGCCTGCCGCTCGTAGCGCACGCAAATTTGCGGATAGCCGACCCAGGCGACCATGCCGCGGAGAAAGCGATGCAATTCGCGCATGGAGCGGAGACTGTCAACACAGCGGCGCGACATGAGGCGAAAGTCGCCGACGTCGTGCGGCAGCGACTTGAGGAAAAAGATTTGCATCAGGCGGTAAAAAAACCACGCGGTGGCGCGCTTGAAGATGTTCTCGCCTTTGCGAACGGTTCGCTGACCGCAAACGACGTCGTAGCCATTGCGATACTGCGCAACCATTTCATGAATCACATCGAGCGGGTCCTGCAGATCGGCATCGATCAAGACCACCGCGTCGCCGGCGGCATAGTCCACTCCGGCGGTTGCCGCCAACTGGTGGCCGAAGTTGCGGGAGAGGCTGAGGATTTTGATGCGCCGGTCGCGCGCGCTCCAATCGGCGAGGAACTCGAGGGTGCCGTCGGTACTGCCATCGTTTACCAAAACAACTTCACATGGGTACGGCGAAGCATTGATGAAGCGGGTCACCTCGGCGGAAAACAACGGAAGGCTGTGCTCCTCGTTGTAGCAGGGAACGACGAGCGACAAGAGAGCGGGGTCGGGCCGAGTTTGGAGATAGCCGGTAGGCATTGTCAGCGGTCCGTCAGCGTTCGAGCCGTGGTATCAGGGTCGAAGCCGTTGCTCATGATGGTATCGCCTGCGACCGCCCTGTGGCCACGGCGCGAGGTTTACCTGGCTTCAGAAGCGAGGCTGGGGTCGGCGGCCGCTGCCGGTCTTGGCGCTTTGGCGCGCCGCAGCGAGAGAGCGCCGGCGACTCCGAGGACAACGACTGCAGGCTCAAGCGGCTGCCGGTAGTCCATCATGGGATGCGTGAGGTAGTAGGTGATGGGAAAAATGAGAATGATCAACAGATAAGGCATGACCGCAGTGCGATTCGTGCGCCACAGGCTGCGAATGCCCAAGAGCATGAACAGCGTGACGGTGGAGACATAAAAGAACATCTCCGGCGTGAACGGCTGATCGCGCAGTTCCTGGGCGAGAAAAACTCCAATAGCCGGTCCAGTAATAGACGATGCGGCGCAGAGTCTTGACGACGAGGAAGCCATAGTGTGGATGATTTCTGAGGTCGTCGAGAGACATGGCCTTCTTTTGCGCGAGGTAGGGAATCTCGCCCATGGTGAGATATTTCTGCAACTCCGCCGGGCTGTCGGCGGGATAGCCACGGTCGCCGGCTGTGGGCGGGGAAGTGTGGTCGTTGGGCGCGTTGCCGAAGTCGTCGGCGTATAAGCTCGAGCCAGATATTGTCGCGGATGGGCACGATGACGCCGAGAGCCCGGTAGTTGCGGATGGTCCACGGGGTGAGCACGGCGAAGAATGTGATGAGGGTGAGTGCGCCATTGAGCACCCAGCGCTTGCCTGCCTTGTGTGCCTGCCAAAGAGCAAAGCCAAGCAGAAACGGCAGCGTGGACATGACGGAGGCATTGGAGTGCGCGGTGATTCCGTAGAGCGCGCCAAAGCCGATCCACGCCAGGGGTTTAGCCGACTGGTGAATGCGCTGCGCGATGCAGAAACATGTAGTGAAGAGCAGACTCGTAAGGGAGTATTCCCAAACGCGGCCCGCGGAGAAATAAATTGCGAAGGGATAAAGCGCCCATGCCCATGCGGAGACTCTTGCGCGCACGAAGCCCGAGCGAATATTTGGCGCTGAAATAAACGGGAATGCAGGTGAGCGTGGAGAGAACACTATTGATGGTGAGAATGACGAATGCCGAGGTGAGAGAGTAGACGCCAAAGATGCGAAAGACCATCGAGAGCAGCCCAGGATAGAGCGGAGACATGATGGCGGTTGGCCCGCTCAAGGGATAGTAGGGCGAAGAGAAGCCGTGCCCGGTCGCGAGGGCGCGCGCGATCCAACCCATCTCCCAGCCGAACGCTTCATAGTGCTTGTCGGCGTCGGGCAGGTCGCGATAAGTGAAGAAGACGACGACCATGCGAATGGCCAGCGCGACCAGGAGCGCAGGAAGAATCTGCCGCAGCCAGCTCGCGGGTTTCGCAGGCGGGGCAGGGTTTTCTAGTGGACCACGGGCAATTTGGTTGTTCGTCATGGAAACGGTTCGTTCAATTGTTTCATAGGCAGACCGCGGCTTGTGTTCGACGAGGGCTTGGTTGTCAAGACGGTTCTCGCTGAGCGCAGAACGCGGGCTTGGAACGCCGGCCTGGGCATCTGCGCATCGGATCGCGCTTGCATTAGATCACTCGCGGACGCCGCGTAGTAGACTGGGCCTTGATTTTTGTCGCCGGAGCACGCTCGATGCAAATTACATTTGCCGCCTCGGAGGCCACGCCCTTTGCCAAGACCGGCGGGCTAGCCGATGTTGTCGGCGCGCTGCCACGCGAGGTGGTGAAGCTCGGGCACAAAGTGACGGTCTATCTTCCGTTCTACGCGCGCGTGCGGCGAATCATTGAAGCCGAAGACGAAGGTGAGCCGCGCTATGCGATACGCTCATTAACGATCCCATTTAATGACCACAACCGATTTGCAGGGGTAGTTGACGGTGGTGTTCGCGAAGGAGTGCAGCATTACTTTATTGATTGTCCAGAACTGTTTGATCGCAAAGAGCTTTATGGGCCGAGCGGCGCTGAATACTCCGACAATGCAGAACGGTTTGGCTTGTTTTGCCGCGCCGTTATCGAGGCGTCAAAACAGCTCGGCGTGCCCGACGTTTTTCACGTACACGATTGGCAGGCCGCGCTAATCCCTGTTTACCTGCGCACGACTTACCTGACCGACCCCGACCTGCTCCGTGCGGCCACGGTGCTCACCATCCACAATGCCGCCTTTCAGGGTTTGTTTCCGCCCAGCACGACGGAACAATTGCTCTTTCCCTGGGATGTATTCACCATGGACAAGCTGGAACATTACGACCGCTTCAATTTCCTCAAGGGCGGAGTGGTGTTTGCCGATCTGCTGACGACCGTAAGCAAGAAATATGCCGAAGAGATTCAGACGCCGGAGTTCGGCGAGCAGTTGGAGGGGGTCCTTCACAAGCGCGCGGGAGACCTGCGCGGCATTTTGAACGGCGTGGACTACGCGCTGTGGAATCCGGCCACGGACGGCCATCTTGCCGCGCACTTCACGCCGGAAAATCTTGAAGGCAAGCGCGCCTGCCGCGCGGATTTGCTTCATGCCTTTGGCCTGGACAATGTGCCGGAAACGAGTCCAGTTATCGGAATCGTCTCGCGATTTGCCAAGCAGAAAGGGTTCGACATTCTGGCCGAGATTACCGAGGAGATTGCCGAGCGCGATGTTGCGGTGGTGGCGCTGGGAACTCACGATCCTTATTATGAAAATCTGTTTCGCGATTGGGCCTTCCGAAATCCCGCGAACATTGCCGTGCAGATTCGCTACGACGAGACGCTGGCGCACAAGATCGAGGCCGGCTCCGACATGTTTCTGATGCCGTCGCGTTACGAGCCCTGCGGCCTGAACCAGATTTATTCGCTCAAGTACGGAACGGTGCCCATTGTGCGCGCCACCGGAGGGCTTGACGACACGATTGAAGAGTGGGACGCGAAGAAGGGAACTGGTACGGGCTTCAAGTTTGCAGGATTCGATTCCAAAGACCTGCTCGCCGAAATCGACCGCGCGATTGACGCCTTCCACGATAAGGCAGGCTGGACGCGGCTGATGCGGAACGGCATGGCGCGCGATTACAGTTGGTCAGGACCGGCGAAAGAGTATGTGCGCGTTTATGAACAGGCTGCGCAGGGCAGGTGAAGGCCGGCCTACGGCTCTTTCTGCTAGCCTGTGAATTCTTGGTAGGCCAATTTTTCTTGGAGGATCGCGATGCAAATTCGTTGGATGGCTTTCTGTTGTTTGTTGGGACTGGGTTCGCTCGGGGCAGTGGCGCAGGCGGGCGACGCGGCGAGCGGACCGGCGGCAGGAACGATCGCTACGCCGGCTTATGCCCTTGATGCGCAGTTGAGCGTGATTGAATTCGAGATGATGGGCGCGGTGAAGGCCATGCCCGCTGACAAGTTCGATTTCGCTCCAAGCCAGGCAATCTTTGTGCCGGGCCAAAAGACGGAATTCGCGACGGTGAGGACCTTTGCGCAGCAGGCGACTCATGTGGCACAGGCCAATTATTTTTACGGGACGCTCTTGGGGCTCAAGACGGATGTCGATTTGAGATCGCTCTCGACCTTGACCAAGAAGGACGATGTGGTCGCGGCGCTGGCGGGCTCGTTTGCATTTGCGCATAAGGCGATTGCTACGCTTACACCTGCCAACGTGTTTGAAGTGATCAAAACGCCTGAACCGTTCATAGCGACGCGCGGAACGCTCGCCTCTTTCGGGGTTTCCCACGCATTCGACCACTATGGCCAGATGGTGGAATATCTGCGCATGAACGGGATTGTGCCCCCGGCCAGCGCAAAATAGCATGCGGCAATGAAGACATTGGCCAACGCAGAAGACAAGGCCGAAGTCATTCGGCGCATTGCGTCGATCGGTCCAGCGAGCCGGCGCCGATGGGGAACGATGACCGCTTCTCAAATGGTCTGTCATTTGAGCGATGCGTTTCGCGTAGCACTTGGCGACAGGCCGGCGAAGGCAGTCAAGAATAGATATAGCGGGCCGCTGATGAGGTGGTTGGCATTATGGTTTCCGCTTCCATGGCCACACGGCGTGTCCACGGTGCCAGAGTGCGATGCCAAAATCGGCGGAACTCCGCCGGCGGAGTTGGAGCGCGACAAAGGCGAGCTTTTTGCGTTGGTGCAACGGTTCGCGGCGCATCCCAATGTCGTTGCGCAGCACGCTCATCCGTTTTTTGGATTAATGACTGAGAAGGAATGGATGCGCTGGGGGTATCTGCACATGGACCATCATCTGCGTCAATTCGGGGCTTAAGCGCCGATCCTGATCTTCAGCACATCTTCGACAATGTCCGCGGCGCGCTCGGGGCCGTCGATCTGCGCCATCGCAGATTGTAATTGGCGCGCTGCATGGCGATACGATTCGTTCTCGAGAACTGCGCGCACGGCTGCACGCAGGCGCTCGGCGCTGGCCTTGCGCGGAGGAATCACGATTCCCGCTCCGTGTGTTGCGACGCGCGATGCGACACCTGGCTGGTCGTTGCCCAGGGGAATGCACACCAGCGGCACTCCTTCCACCAGCGACTCCAGCACTGTATTCAATCCCGCGTGAGTAATCACGAGCGATGCCCGCTTTACCAGTTCCAACTGCGGTGCGAATTTCACAACCAGCGGATCGCCACTCAAATTGCCGAGTCGATCTGGTTCCAGGCCGCCACCGAGCGAGATCACCAGCTGGACATTCAGGCCCGCGCACGCTTCGGCAATTTTGCGGAAGATATCCAGAGATCGATTCTGTAACGTGCCCAGCGACGCATAAATCAGCGGACGGCCATCGAGCCGATTCCAGGCGAAGTCCACCGTGGGCCGCAGCGTTGCGTCAACAAACGGCCCGGTGTAATAGAGATGCGGAGGCGGAGGCTCGATATCGAACTCCAGCACCCGCGGTAATTGCGTGATCTGCGCCAGGTTTGACAGCCCGTCGCCAGGACGCCTGCCAACCTTCAATCCCCACGCGGCGCGCCGCTCGTTTACGGCCGCAAAGATCGGCGCCGCGAGCCAAATCAGGACACGAATGGCGATTTGGTTGCGCAGCCGGCACCACCATCTCTGGCTTCCCGACCAGCCAAAGTAAAACGGAGGAAAACGACTGTCTTGCACCATTGGCGGAATGAGTGCGAGCGATATGAACGGCAGGCCAAGATATTCGGCAATGTTGTTGGCCATGTCCGCTTCATCGACCAAAAGCGCGTCCACGTTGGCGTTGCGAACAGCCTCCAGTCCGTCACGAAGCACCATGCGCGCGGTGTTGCTGATTCGCTCCATCGTGAATCGGATGGCCTGAAATCCCGCCATCTCGCCCAATTGCCGGTCGAGTTTCTCCAGCGTTCCCAGTGGGTAGTCGCGTTGGCCAATCAGGCAGAACTCAATTCCCGCGGCCTTCACCCGAGCCTCTACATCGGCGATTCCGAAGATGACGACTGAATGCCCGCGCAGCTGCAGGCGGCGAGCCAGCGCGGTCAATGGGTTCAGGTGACCTGTGCCTGGAAAACAGAATGCGCCGAGCCTTGCCATGCCTCACCATGCTACAAGAATCCCGCGATTGAGAATCGCGGAATTCCATTTGCGCCTTGTCGCAGGATTTTTTGCTGCCGGGGCTAGTTGTGCTTGCCCTTCCACTCTTCGTAGGGGCCCTGGAAATCTTCAATGCCGCTGTCGTTGAAGATCCACAAACGCGTTGCCACTTCGTCGATCAGATCGTGATCGTGAGTGACCAGAAGCACCGTGCCCTCGTAGCGTTGAAGCGCGATGTTGAGCGCGTTGATGGCTTCGAGGTCGAGATGGTTGGTCGGCTCATCAAAGATGAGAATGTTTGGCTTGGTGAGGATCAGCTTGCAAAATGCGAGACGCGCCTGCTCGCCGCCCGAGAGCGCCTTCGTCGGCTTGGAGCCTTCTTCGCCGGAGAAGAGCATTTGGCCCAGAATGCCGCGGATGTCTTCGATATGCGCGGCAGGGTTCCACTGGTGCAGCCAATCGGCCACGGTGAGGCCGTGCGCGATGGTTGCGCCGACGTCCTGCGGAAAATAACCAACCTGCGCCTCGTGGCCCCAGAAAACTGAGCCGGAATCGAGCGTGAAATCCTTCTCGGCGAGGCCCGGATAATTGGCCAGCAGGCTCTTGAGCATGGTGGTTTTGCCGGCACCGTTTCGGCCCATGAGGCAGACGCGCTCGCCGCGAAGAAGATTCGCGGTAAAGCCATCAATAACTTTCAGATCGCCGTAATATTTCGTCAAATGCTTCAACTCAAGAACGTGTTTGCCGCTGGGCCGAACCTGATCGAATTTGATGAACGGCCGCTGAATATTGGAGCGCGCCAGCTCGTTGGTTTGAAGGCGCTCCACTTCTTTGCGCCGGCTGGTGACCTGGCTGGAGCGCGTGCCCGCGGCAAACCGGGCGATGAACTCGTTGAGCTGGGCGATTTTCTTTTCGCGCTGCGCGATCTGCGACTCGAGCGTGGAGCGAATCTGCGTTTTGGCCATCACCATGTCGTCGTAGCCGCCGGTGTAGGTAATGATGGTCTGGTAGTCGATGTCGGCGGTGTGCGTGGTGACGGAATTGAGGAAGTGCCGATCGTGCGAAATGGCGATCATGGTGCCGTCGTAATTTGTGAGGAAATCCTGCAGCCAGTGGATCGAATCGAGATCGAGATAGTTGGTCGGTTCGTCAAGCAACAGCGCCGGCGGCTTGCCAAAGAGCGCCTGCGCCAGCAGCACGCGCACTTTTTGCCCGCCCTGCAACTCGCCCATTTTGCGGTCGTGAATCGACTCGGAAATGTCCAGGCCGTCAAGCAGCACGGCGGCGTCGCTCTCGGCGGTGTAGCCGTCCTCATCGCCGATGGTGCCTTCGAGCTCGCCCAGGCGCATGCCGTCTTCGTTGGACATTTCAGGTTTGGCGTAGATGCGGTCGCGCTCTTCAAGCGCCGCCCACAGCGGCTTGTTGCCCATGATGACTGTGTCGATGACGCGATAAGAATCGAAAGCAAACTGATCCTGGCGCAATACGCCGAGTTTGCGCGGGCGCACGACCGTGCCCTTCTGGGGGTCAAGCTCGCCCGAGAGAACTTTCATGAAGGTCGACTTGCCAGAGCCGTTTGGCCCGGTAAGGCCGTAGCGGCGGCCCGGCGTGAAGGCGGTGCTGACGTCTTCAAAGAGGACCTTTGAGCCGTAACGCATTGTCAAATTGCTGACACTTATCATTCGTTAAATTCCCTAATTATTTTCCGTTTGCAGCCCCCAGCCGCAGCGGGGCAACCGCACGGCGGGCCAGACGAGGCTAATTTTGAAGTGGGTTAAGGGCATAAAAACTCGCCCCGAAACGGGTGCTCACTTCCGCTCTCTTAGTGTCTCATAAAGGCGCGTAGACTTCGCCAAGTCGTGATTTGGAGTTGGCGGCTCTTTTACGGATTCAAAGGGCTCCCAGCTAGGGCTCAGCGTCAAAATGCGCACCGCTGAGGAGCCTCGCCGCGAGAATCGCAGACCAGAGCGTCCGCGTGGACGCGGCCAGTTTCTCCAGGAGTCCAGCGGGCCCACCGAGATGGTTGGCAGCTCCGAACGCGCCAAGAAATGCCATCATCAAAATCGCCGTGACGATTGAATAGGTGCTCCAGCCTTTCCATCGGCTTTCGCGCGAAAAACGCCATGCGAAGGTGAAAAGGAAAAGCAACGCGGAGTTGAATGCGACAAGATCGCACACGAGATGAAGGGGGTTGTGAATAAATACTGCGTCACCGATCACGCCGATTCCAGCGAAAAGTTGCAGCAGGGGTATGAGCACTGCGCCTCGCCCGGGAGCCAACTCCCGGCGAAGTCCGGCGGCAAACGCGCAGAGCAGAAGGCCGAATACGAAAAAGTTTGCTCGCTGAGCGACGCTCAGATGGCGTGAACTCAAGAGAGCTGATGGTGTCGCGCGCGAAACTGTAGTTGGGAGCGATTGCGCCGAGAATTGTGAAGACCGCAAAGAAAACGACTCCGCTGAAACCCGCGGCTAGAAGGGCTTTCTGCAACCCTGATCGCTGCAGGCGGTCCCCTGCGTCGGTTGGACAAGACCGTTCGATTTGGCTCATTCATGATGGCGCTCTGCCCGATCGTAACAGGAGTTTTCGCGATTCACTGCGCAGGCGAAGCAGCATACTTGCCGGATTTGGCGTAGAGCCAGTCGCCGCCGCCGGCGGGGTTGGCGGGGTCTTTGATTATGTAATAGAGGTTGGTAACTGGAGCAAAGCATTGGCGGTAGATGAGGCCAACACTGGCGCCATAATTAGGCGTGGGAATGTTCACGCCGAACATAAAGTAAGCGGGCGGATTGTCAATGCGGAGCATACCGCCCCGGATTTGATTGGTGATTTCGTGGAGTCCGCCGCCGGAAAATGTTGAAGTGCCATCGTTGCCTACGCCGAATTCGTAATGGGGCGGAGTCGGGTTGTTCTGGTCGTAAGTGGTGTCAATCGCGGCCTGGTATTTGCGGTCGATCGGAGTCATCGATTTTGCAGCGACGACGCGGACAACGATGGAGCATGAAGTTGCGGAGCCAGGGCCGTAGATCGCGTTGACCCAGTTGGCGGGATCGTCGCCGGTTTCGGCCGCGATCAACTCATCCGCGGTGGGCGGCGGCTTGACGCCGGCGCAGGCAGCAGGCAGAACGAAGCGCGAAGCGGGCGGCGTTGTGAAAGAGACTTTGGTGATGTCGACCAGCACTATCGGAGGGTTGTTCGGCGTGGACGCCTGAGCGCGGATCACGAGGCCGTCTTTTTGGTCGAGCCATACTTTTTCCGTCTCCTGCGGCGATGAGCCGGTGTAGATTTGCGTTTCGATTCCGTTGATTGTCTCGGTACCCGCGGGCTTGATATCGCCGCTTGCAATGTCCTTGGTGACTTCGGCCACCATGGCAAAGGGATCACCCCAGTCGCCGGAAAAATGGGCGACGTTGCACTGGATCGGACTCGCAGTTGGGTCCCAGGTGGTGCTGGTTCCGGCTGCGAGGTCATAGAGGCTTAAGGACCGCGAGGCGGGTGTGCCGGGCTGTGCCGGCGTGGCGAAGTCGACGAGAACCTTTGAGCCGCTGCGATAAGTCGTCGAAGTGGCGCCGGGCACGCCACCTCCGACCGACTGAGTGATGACGTAGGCGCTGGGCGGCGTTTGCGCATTGAGAAGCGCGGCAGAAACAAGTGCACAAAGACAGACGAGTACGCGGGGAGTTGACATCGAGAAACTCCTTTTGAGAACGATGGATCGATCCGGAAACGGCAATCAAGACCGAGCGATGGGGGCCTGAAAAACGGTTAGCCGATGATATTTCTCGGAGTAACGGCCGTCAAGAAGCGCAATTGTTCCGGAAGCTGGCCCGGTTCGGCTTAGAAGATTTCGCAGAGCTTTGCAAACGCGTCAAGCTCGATAAGATGCTGGCCTTGGGGCGCGGCGTCCACAGTGGCGTGCTCCAGCACCCAGGTGTCTTTGTGAAAGAGAAACACCGCATGCAGCCCGGCTGCGAGCGCAGGATTGATGTCGCTTTTGGGGCTGTTGCCGATCATCCAGGCGCTATCAGTTTCGATCTTGTGGCGAAGGACGACTTCACGGTAAGCGGCCGGATCTTTTTCGGCAACAATCTCCACGGCGGCAAAATGGGCAGCCAGCCCGGAGCGCGCGAGTTTATCGGCCTGCTCAGCGTGGTCGCCCTTGGTCATCAGGATGAGTTTGTGGCGAGTGGCGAGATCGGCCAGTGTCTCGGCCACGCCGGGCAGCAGCTCGATCTCCTGCGCGGCAATCGCCGACGCAAATCCGCGAATGCGCTCGCGCTTCTCTTCGGTCACTGGCGCGGGACTCAGGCGCTCAAAGCAATCCACCAGCGAACGCTTGAAGCTCGACAAGCCGTACCCATGCGCCAGGATGGTTTCACGCTCGACTGCGTTGAGAGTTTGCCGTACGGCGGCGGGCGTGTATTCATGATGATCGAGGAAGCTGATAAAGGCGGCGATTGCCCGCTCAAAGTAGATATTGTTTTCCCAAAGCGTATCGTCGGCGTCAAGGAGCAGAGTCTGGCCGGCAGGGAAGCGGGGCATGAGTTGAGGATACAAGGTGGCGACGCGCTGAATCCAGACGTAGGAGGTCGATCAGGCGCCGAGTTCGTCGCGAATGGCCGTCGCAATTCTTTCGGCGTGACGCATCATTGCTTCCTCGTTCTCTGCCTCGATCATCACTCGCGCCAGAGCTTCGGTCCCGGAATAGCGAATGACCACGCGGCCGGTGTCTTTCAGCTCCGTCTCGGCTGCGCAAGATAGCCTGTACGACAGACAGGATTGAATCGAGCGGCTTCTTCTCGCGCACTTTCACGTTCACGATCACCTGCGGAAACACTTTCAGGTCCGCGGTCAATTCGGCAATTGATTTGCCTGTGCGCGCGACGAGATCGAGCACGACCAGCGCGGTAAGCAGACCGTCGCCCGTGGTGGCGAGGTGCGGAAAAAGAATGTGGCCTGACTGCTCGCCGCCGAGCGCCGCGTCTTCTTTCTGCATCATTTCGAGCACGTAGCGGTCGCCGACGGGCGCGCGAAGCATGCGAATACCGCTGCGCTTGAGCGCGGCTTCAAGTCCCATGTTCGACATGGTCGTGGCCACAACAACATCATCGGTCAAAAAACCGCGGGCCTTGAGGTCGCGCGCGGCCACGAGCAGGATCGCGTCGCCGTTGATGACGTTGCCGCTTGCGTCGGCCAGCATACAGCGGTCGGCATCGCCATCGAAGGTGATGCCGAGGTCAGCACCACGGGACTTCACCTCGCGGGCCACGAATTCTGGATGCAGCGCGCCGCAGCCGGCATTGATGTTGCGGCCGTCGGGCGCTGTATTCAGGAGTGCAATGCCGGCGAGTTGGCCGCCATTCAGACGGCGTAAAAGCTCGGGCGCGATGGCCGCTGCGGCGCCGTTGGCGCAATCGGCGACGATGTTCAAACCAGATAGCGACAGCCCAGGCACGCAGTCGATAAGGAACTGGATGTAATCGTTTTGAAAAGCAGGATTATCTTCGACGGGCGCGAAGCGGTCAGAATCTGAGATATTCACCTGCGAGGCGTGGTGCAGAATCTCCTCTTCCATGGCTAGCTCGGCAGCATCGGGAAACTTGAATCCGTCGCCGCCGAAAAGCTTGATGCCATTGTCCTGCCACGGATTGTGAGAGGCGGAGATGACGACGCCGGCGTGGAAGCCATGCGTCCGCGCGAGGAACGCGATTGCCGGCGTGGTGATAACGCCTGCGCTCTCGACGGTCGCACCGGCTTGGCGCAGGCCTTCAGCCAGAGTGGCGGCGATCCAGGGGCCGGATTCGCGCGTGTCGCGCCCTAAAATTACTTTCGGCTGGGCGGAGAGTTTTCGCAATGAATGCGCGAGCGCGAGACCCACGCTATAGATCGTGGTTGGATCGAGTGGGGACTCTCCTGCAACGGCGCGAATGCCGTCGGTGCCAAAGAGTTTGCGTGCTCCGTTGGAGGTCATTTAGTCGATCTCTTGCCTCGTTTGCCGGGTTTGTGCGTGGCAGATGCGCCAGGTGTGATAGTTTCTACGCGGCTCGAAAAGGAGCCATCGGCCAAGCGTGTTGTGAGCTGATCGCCTGAGCCGATTTGCGTGGTCGAGCGAATGAGCGCGCCTTGCGGTGAAAGAACCAGCGCATAGCCACGATCGAGCACGGCCAATGGCGAAAGCGAATGAAGGCGAGCGTCGAACGAGCCAAGCCGCGCGGATGAAGATTCGACGAGGCGCTCCAGGGAGCGGTTAAGGCGCGCGCGTAAGTCGGCGAGATGCTCGCGCGCATGGGCCAGTTTCTGGCGCGGGTCATAATGGAGAACGCCGCGTGACCAGCGCTGCAATGCGGTTCTGGCGCGCGCGGAGTTGTTGCTGGACCGCGGCATCCAGGCGCTCGAGCGCGTCATCGAGCCGCTGCTCGAGCCGGTGCAGCAGAGTAGTCAAGCGCGATTCCAAGTGGCCAATGGGAAGGCGCGTCAGCCGCTGGCGGGCTTGCAGGAGCTGGAAGCGCGTGGCGCGTTCCAGGCGATGCGATTGCGTTGCGAGACGCTCGCCGATTTTGTGCTGAGCTTCGGTGATGAGCTCCGCCGCGGCGGAAGGCGTAGGTGCGCGAAGGTCGGCGGCAAAGTCCGCGATGGTGAAGTCAGTTTCGTGTCCGACGGCGGAAACGACAGGCAGCCGCGATGCGGCAATCGCGCGCGCCACCTGCTCGCTGTTGAAGGCTGCAAGATCTTCAAGTGAACCGCCGCCGCGCGCGACAACAATGAGGTCGACGAAATTTGAGGAGTTCAGCTCGGCCAGCGCGGCTTCAATCTCAGAGGCCGCAGATTCGCCCTGCACGGAGACTGGAGACAGAAGCACATTCAGGCCGGAGTGGCGGCGGCTGACGATATTCAAAAAATCGCGAATGACGGCGCCTGTTGGAGAAGTGATAATTCCCACTGTGCGCGGAAACATGGGTAGCGGTTTCTTCCGTTCGCTGTCGAACAAACCCTCGGCCTTGAGCCGTTCTTTTAATTGCTCGAAGGCAAGCTGCAAAGAGCCGGCGCCGACGGGCTCCATGGTTTCCGCGACGAATTGCAATTGGCCGCGCTGCTCGTAGACGCTGACGCTGCCCCGCACCAGCACGTGCAGTCCATCTTCAGGGCGGAAGCGGAGAAGCATCGCCTGACGGCGAAACAGAACGATGGGCAACTGCGCCTCGGCGTCTTTAAGCGTGAAGTAGACGTGACCCGAAGGAGCAGGGCGGCAATTAGAAATTTCGCCCTCAACCCAAATGTCGCTGAATTGGCGTTCAACCAGTTCGCGCGCCTGCGCTACCAGCACGCTCACCGGCCAGATGCGGCGCGTCGG
Organism: uncultured Acidobacteriaceae bacterium; assembly: GCA_963773915.1. Taxonomy (GTDB): domain Bacteria; phylum Acidobacteriota; class Terriglobia; order Terriglobales; family Acidobacteriaceae; genus Telmatobacter. The sequence continues at coordinate 172,702 of CAVZCY010000008.1, read as the reverse complement.
ACGCTGTTCATCGAAGTGAAATCCCAATTGGGATGTCTCGTCTTGTTTTAACGCGAATGGATCGTACGGAGTCACTGAAGATGAGTGTAATGGTTCCGACATCAACTGCCAGATTTGAGGCTCTCGATCCCGGCTGGGCGGCTCTCGATCCCCGACCCGCGATTTTCGATCATTGTCCGCAGTTCAGCTGCAAGGGAGGCTAGATGCGCGCCGGATGCGGTGGCCAGTGCGGATTCATTTGAATATGCCAGATCCAATTCGCGCGCAAGATCGGTGCCCCGAGCGAGGTTAAACATTCCCAAGGTGCCGGCAAGCTTGTGTGCGGCGGCTTGCGCAGCTTCGCGTTCGGCTTCGGTGAGAGTTTTCGCCGTGACAGCAGTAGCCGCAGCTTCAAGGACGGCGACGCGCTCGAGAATCTCAGACCGATGGCGCGCCCACATGTAATCCAAGGCCCGGAAATGGTTTCGTCAGCCGCAGGGCCGGCTTGAGTAGTTTGGGCGGATTGGTTCTGGTTTCCCATCGCGTATCGCGGTCACTTCCAGCCGAGCGCGCGCGAAATCTGCGCGGGAAGCGTGAGAGGATCGAAGGGCTTGAAGAGCACGGCCTCCACGCCCAGGTCGGCGAATCGCCGCTGGTCCGTGCCCTGAACTTTGGCGGTGAGCAGCAGGACGGGAATGCCGGCGGTGGCCGGATTCTTGCGCAGCTCTCGAAAGGTCGCGGGACCATCCATCCCCGGCATCATTACGTCCAGCAGAATCGCGTCGGGATGCTGCTCGGCTGCGCGGGAGATGCCCTGCGCTCCCGAGCTGGCCTTGATTACTTCCCAACCGGCCACGCGTCTCCAGGCTCAGCGAGGCTACCTCGCGGATGTCATCTTCGTCATCAATGATCAGAATCTTGCGTCCCACTGGGAAACTTCCTTCCGTTTTATTTTCAAATTATCGGCTGCGTTGCCGATAAAGGTCAGCCGGAGAAACAGTTTATGTATTCGGTACTGCCGATTCCGGCAACGCGGCTTCTTCTGTTGTGCGCGAAGAACGCAGCATCGTCAGCACAAGTGCCTCCAGTTGCTGCGGCTGCACGCGCGTCTTGGCGAGGAAATAGGTGGGGCCGAGGGTCAATTGGTTGCGCTCCTCCTGCGTGAGGTCGCGGCCGGAGTACACCACCAGCGGCAATCGAGCAAGGCCGTTGTGCTGGCGGAGCCAATCGGCCACGTTGAAACCGTCGCCGTCTGGCAGCCCGATATCGAGCAACATCAGGTGCGGCTGAAAGGCGGAGCAGGCTTCGATTGTTTCCTTGAGTGAATGCGCGGTTTGCACGGTGATGCCCTCACGGGCGAAGACTTCGCTGATGATATTCGCGAGGTCATGATCGTCTTCCACGATGAGGATGCGCGCCTTTTCTCCCGTTCCGCAAAGCACGCGAGCCAACTCGGTGAGCAAAGCATCTTCCTGAAGCGGCTTCGACACCCACCCGTCGGCGCCCGCGGGCAACTGCTTCGGATTTTCCGGATCTTCGACGCTCAGCAGCAAAACAGGCGTTCGCGCCGATGAATCCATTCGGCGCAGCAGGGGCAGAATCTCCCAGCCGTTCATGCCGTCGAGCGAAGTGTCGAGAAGGATGGCCTGAGGATCGTTGCGGGCGGCGGACAATGTTTGCTCAACCGTGGCGGTCTGCACCACGGCGTAGCCGTGCCGCGCGAGTTGCGCCGCAATTTTAGGACGGGACTCGGCGTTGGCATCGGCCAGCACAACAGTGCCGTGGCCGGCTTCCGGCTCCAGCCCGCCGCCGGCGACTGCCATGGGAGCAGGATGGTAGGGAAGAAAGATGCGGAAGGTCGATCCGCGCACCGGATTGCGCTCGGCCCAGATGCGGCCGGAGTGCTGCAACACGATGGTGCGGCAAATGGCCAGTCCCAGGCCGCTGCCGCCTTTCTGCCGCGAGTCGGAGGCGTCCACCTGCTGGAAGCGGCCGAAGATCGTTTCCAGCTTGTCGGCGGGAATTCCGCGGCCATGATCGATGACGGAAAGAATCACGCCGGTCACGCCGGGCCGCAGCATGACGCACACCGGCGAATTTGGCGGCGAGAACTTGACGGCATTTGAGAGCAGATTGGTCACGACCTGCAGCAGGCGGTCGGGGTCGGCGGAAATCTCCACCTTGGTGGTGTCGTGGATCAGCTGCACGCCGGCGGCGTCGGCCATGGGCTGCATATCTTCGATGGCCTGGCTAACGACCTCGGCCAACTGCACACCGCGGAAGGCGAGCGGTTCGCGGCCGCTCTGGATCCGCTCCAGATCGAGGATGTCGTTGATGAGGCGAACCAGCCGATCAGAGTTGGTGAGGGCGATGCGGAGCAGGTTGGTGGCCTTTTCGTTGACCTCGCCGAGAATTCCGGAACTGAGCAGTCCCAGCGCGCCGCGGATGGAGGTGAGCGGAGTGCGCAGTTCGTGGCTGACGGTGGAGATGAACTCGTCTTTCAGCCGGTCGAGGGCGTAGCGCTGGCTGATGTCGCGGAAGCTAAGAACCGAGCCCGGAAAACGTCCCTGCGCGCGAATGGGCGTAAGAGCGTACTCGGCAGGGAAGCTAGTGCCGTCGGCGCGGTAAACAGTGTCCTCGCCTGCCGCGCCGCCGATTTGCCCAGCGGCGCTGCGCAGTGCGCAATCTTTGCCGCATTCGTGATCCGCATCTGCGGCGCCGTGCAGAAGCTCATGAACTGGCTTGCCGATCAGCGCGTCTACAGGCGCGCCCAGCAGCCGAGCGGCCGCGGGATTGGCAAAAGTCACCTTGCCCTGGCGATCGAGTCCGCAGATCCCGTCAGCGACCGCATCGAGCAGAATCTCCTGCTGGCGGCTGAGCTCTTCAGCACGCCCGTGTTCCTGCGTTCGCGCCAGCAACTGGCCGAGAGAAGCTGCCGCGGTTTCAATCGCGGCCATAGCTTCGCGATCCTCACGCAGCCGGTAGTGGCAATAAAATTCGAGCACCGCCAGCACCTTGCTTCCTACGCGCACCGGCACGGCCCAACCTGAGACCATGCCCTGGCTCATTGCGGCGGTTATGCGATCGGTAATCGGCGCTCCGGCGAGGTCGGTGACCCAAATCGTCCGACCCTCAATCCACGCACGGCCCGGCAACTCAAGCGCGCCCGACGGTTGAAGCCCCATGCTGCGCTGAATCAGCGTCTCCGCGTGGCGGCCTGGCACTCCCCATGCGGTTCCGAATTCCAGGTGCTTCTGATCGACGCCGACCACCCATTCGATGGCCACGTCCCATCCCTGCGAGATACACAGCGCCTCGAGAACGCGCATGCCTGCCGACTCGCCGGATGCGCTATCGCCTACGATCTGGCTCACGGCTAATTGCAGAGCCAGCCGATTCTCGCGATGCTTCTGCTGAGTCACATCGCGCATCAGGCATCGCACGGCCAAAGGATCGCCCGTCTTCTGACGGCGGCTGAGACTCAATTCAAGTTCGAGCGCGCGCCCATCCGGAGTATGGTGGCTCAGCGGAATACGCTCAACCAATTCGCCATCGAGAGCGCGGCGAAAGAGCGCGGCCACCTCGCTTCTGACGATGTCTGAGAACAGATCCTCGAAGGAACGCAGATCGAGCAGCGCTGTTTGCTCCAATCCAAAGCACCGCTTCCATGCGGGATTGGCGTAGAGAAACTGTCCCGCGGGGCTCAGCGTCGCGATCATCTCGCTGGAGTTCTCGAACAGGTCGCGATACCGCTCCTGCGACTCGCGTTGCGCGTGGTCGCGGTGCAGGTTTTCGCTCTGGTCGACGGCCACGGCCACCATTCCAGTGAGCTCACCCTCCGCATCGCGTAGCGCAGAGATGTGGAGCATCACCGGAATATGAACACCGTCTTTGCGGCGCACCTTGGCGTCAAAGCTGGGCACCATGCTGGGAGACAGACTGCGAACGCACTCCAAATATGCTGCCCTGCGTTCATCGCGCGTGGTTGCGGGCGGCCCAACAACCCGGCACAGCTTTTGCATCTCGGCAACCAGACGTTCCGCCTCGCCGGGCGCAAGAAGTTCAATGGTCTCCCACTGTTCCGCCAACTCGGTGGCACGGTAGCCAAGCATGCGTTCGGCCGCGGGATTGCAATAGATCAGCCTGCCAGCCAGATCCAGCGCCACCACACCCGGGCCGGCCGAGTCCAGCAGTTGCCGCAGTCCTTCGCCGATCGGCTCCGCACCCGGAACTGAGCCACCGCGAAGCAATCGCCGGTTCAACAGCAGAGCGAACAGTGCCGTCGCCAAAATGGCCGCAACCACCGGCAGCGATTCCCAATGAAAACGGGGAAACTGGCGAGCCAATGCAGCTCCAACTGAAACAGCAAGAATGGAGAAGGGCAGGATCAGCCAGAGAAGCGAAAATCCGCCGGGCGCCGCTGGCGCGGGCAGCGGTTGCTCGCTCATTCCCTCTGGCCGTTCGCTCATCGGCGCTCGCTCCCCTTGCAACGCCCGACTCGACATTGCGCAATAACAAATCTGGCGCCAGTGCTCCGGCTGCCATGCGTCTCATCCCGGGGCATAGTCAAAATTTCCGCGATGTTTCCCCATCATCGGCTTGTCGCCACGTACCGGCCAATCGAAGGGCCATAGGCCGCGCGCAACCCGATGTGCACGTAGTATATGCGTTTGATTTCAGACTCTCTATGCAAATCCCACCGTTGGTAACTAGAGCGAAGCATCCCAGTTACCGGCCCGGCAAAGTCCTCGGTTTTCACGTTTCAGTAACGGTCCAGGTCTCGTTATCGGCCCGGGTCAGATGCAGCATGTGTTTCTGTAGCGTTCACTTGCATCCTTCTGTCACGGCGCGCTTTATACTGGCTCCATGTTGCATCTTCTTTCCGTTCCCCGCCTGCTCCGTTTTGCCGCTCCCGCAGTTGGATTGTTTTGTCTGATGGTCGCAACCCCGCCTGCCCGCGCGTGGGAGCACGACGGCCATATCATCATCAACCGGCTGGCCGCTTCCACATTGCCGGCCGATGTGCCCGCGTTTCTGCGAACGCCGGCAGCGATAAGCGAAATCGAGTACCTCGGCCCCGAACCCGACCGCTGGCGTTCGCCTGCTGAGCCGGAGTTGGTTGCCGCGCAGGCGCCGGAGCACTTTATCGACCTCGAACTTGCCGATGCCCTGGGACCGCTGCCTCACAAGCGCCTCGACTTCGAAGCCAAGGTCTTTGCAGCCGGCGAGCGGCCGGAGAAGATCGGCCTTCAGCCCTGGGAGACCGATGAAGTATGGGAACGTCTTAAGGCGGCCATGCGCCAGTACCGTTTTCTTGCGGCGGGCGGGCAGGACACCAAAGGGGTGGAAGCGGCAATCATCTTCTATGCCGGCTGGCTCGGGCATTATGTCGGCGACGGATCGCAGCCGCTCCACGTGACCGTGCAGTACAACGGCTGGGTCGGACCCAATCCCCACGGCTACACCACGGGCCATCAGATTCACCACCAGTTTGAGGGACCGTTTGTCGCCGACAACATTCATGCGCCCGAGGTGCAAGCCAAAATGACTGCGCCGGTTGTGATTCAGGGCGACATGTTCGATGCATACGTTGCCTATCTGCGCCATACGGCCACCTACGTCGAGCAGGTGTATCAGTTTGATAAGGAGGGAGCGTTTATTGGCGCGGGCACGCCCGAGTCGCGGGATTTTACCGCAGAACGTCTGGCCGCAGGCGCAAGCATGTTGCGCGACATGATCTACACAGCGTGGATCGACAGCGCGCAGCCGGTGCCGGATCCGTACGCGGGGAAGTAGCGCGAAATGCGTGAGGGGTCGAAAAGACGAGGCCACGACGCAGATTTAGAAGGCCGACCCGGAAATGAAGAAGCCCTACCGGGTAATCATCCCGATAGGGCTTCGGTGTCGCTAGTGGGACGCCGTCTGAGAAACTAGTCCAACTATACCACGATTTTGGTTATGTCGAGTGTCCAACGGTGGGCAAGGGAGTCGAACCCTAATGGCTGATTAGGCCACTCGACGTTTCTCAAACGGCGTCCAGTACCCACTGGCAATACCCACCAAACCCCGCCTGAAGTGAAGCCAATCTCACAAAATCCGCAGTTAAGGGCCGGTGACGATCATCACGCGTTGAGATACGAATGCGAAGTTGCATTTAGTGACCGAGAAGCCGCGTCTCGTGGGCAGCAAACCCGACGAGGCCAATAGGTTCCAGTATCTTGGCAGGCGGAATTTTAGAGCTAAGAGCGACGGAGAGGCTTCGAAGAGAATTCAAAAGGAATTGCCGACGAGCTCAGTCGCCGGCTTCAGCGTTTCTCAGCACTGGAATGCGGCGCAGCAGCAGATAGAATGCCACAGTCATGAGAAAGACTGCCGGAATCGCAGCTACAAGCCAGGCCAGCAACGCCTGGCCGGCCATTCCGCTCATGCGGGAGGCGAGGTTGGCGATCGACAAGTGCTCGAGCGCTCGAGGAAGCAGAAAGCCCGCCGATTTGGCGGAGACGGGCGACGACGTGATCCAACCGCCCAGCCGGATAAAGGGAATGACGAGGGCAAACTGCAGCGGCATCGCGGCATAATTTGCAGCTTGAATTGCCGGCTGATTTAGACGCAGCGCGAGAGCCAGTCCAGCGCACAGAACAGTGGGAATCCCGATCACAGGAATGCAGCCGACAGCAAACCCGAGCGCCAGAGTTAAAGCCAGCCTGCGAGGCGAAATGCCGAGGCTTAGCCAAAGAAGCGCTTTGCGTTTTGCCGCTGCCGGAATTCTGCCCATCGCTGCCCTCCGGGCGCACGAATCTCTTGCTCTAAAATTACCGACACTTGAAACCGCGTTTAGTTTCCCTGCGATGAAACTTTTGTAAACGAACCAAAGTTGCTATGAGATTTGGATGCCACAACTTCGGAATAGTTACTATGTTCCCCGATGGCACGAACGTGTTAGCGCTGCTGTTCGGCGATCCGGGGGTTCCCCTATAGCTCTATCGGCCGATCCTGCTGGTACTTGAGACACGCTTCGCGGACTTGAGTTGCGCTCTGCGATACACTTGGACCCGATGCGGGTTTTCGGGATCGATTGCGGCACGGAAATCACGGGATTTGGCGTGGTGGACTCGGGCGTTGGTCCGCGAGACGAACCACTTCAGTTCCGGGCGATGGGAGCCATACGCCTGACGAAGACCCAAGCTCTGCCGGCGCGCCTCGACCAGGTTTTCAGGGAGTTGACCGTTGAGTTGGAGCGCTGGCGACCTGACGCCGTTGCCATCGAGGAAGTCTTCTACTCGGTCAACGCCAAGTCGGCGCTGAAATTAGGGCAGGTGCGCGGCGTGGCGCTGCTGGCGGCGGCGCGGCTGGGACTTCCACTGGCGGAGTACGCGCCTTTGAAGATCAAATCCAGCGTGGTCGGCTATGGGCTGGCGAAAAAGGAGCAGGTGCAGTTTATGGTGGCCCGGCTACTGAGTCTGGCCGAGTTGCCGGAGCCTCCTGACGCGGCCGATGCGCTGGCGATTGCCATCTGCCACATTCACACGGCGCAAACACTCGCGTTGCAAGGGGCCAGACAATGAGGAATTGCTGGCTTCTGGCGCTAATCATTGCAGTAGGCGCGCAAATCCAGGGCGTGCGACTCCAGGCCGCGCCGCCGGCAGATCCTCCGGCAGTACCCACATCGGCAGATCCCTCTTCGGCAGAACCTGTCGTTCAGGTTGACTTCTCCAATCCGGCGTTGTCGCCCCCGCAATGGACGCTGATCCTGCACGCCGATGGTAGCGGCCATTTCCGTTCCCAGGCGAATAAGACTCCCACTGCCGGAATGAAGGTAATTGAAACGCCCAGTGTCGATCGCGACATTCAGCTGAGCAAGGAGTTCGCGGGACGAGCCTTTGATGCCGCAAAGCATCACGATTGGTTCAACGTGCCTTGCGAAGGCCATTTGAAGGTTGCATTCGAGGGTTGGAAGACCCTGACTTACACTGGACCGACGGGGCGGGGATCCTGCACTTTCAATTATTCGCGCGACAAGGAAATTCAGGGGCTCGGTGAATCCATGCAGGCGGTGGCGGAGACAATTCTGGAGGGCGCGCGATTTGAGCTGCTGCTGCAACACGACCGGTTGGGGCTGGACCAGGAGATGGAATACTTTACCCAGGCCGTTGAAGATGGGCGCGCTCAGCAGGTCTACGCCATTCGCGACATTCTGGAGCGGCTTGCTCAGGACAACGAGGTCCTGGAAAGAGTGAGAAAGCAGGCCAGAGACTTGCTCGCTCACGCGGCAACATAAGCGTTGCGGATAAATGTTTGGGTTGAAGCGACTTTTAGGGTTCGGAAAGTGTCCAATCAATGCAGGGCTCCCGATGTTTGGGGTGTCGCCGTAAGGGCGATGGGAAAGGCGGGGCGCCATGAATCTCAAGAAGAATTACGGATGGGTGCCGGGGCTGATGGCGATAGCCCTCGGAATGATTTCGTTCGGCTCGGTGTTGCGGGCGCAAGATCAAGCGCCGGGCATTGGGCCAGATTCCGGACAAGGATCGGGCCAACCGGCACGCGCGGTGCGCCTGAGTTATGTCGATGGCCAGGTCACTCTTGCGCAAGGCGGGCAGGTGCTCGCCCAGCAGGCTGTGGCAAACGCGCCGCTGCTCGAAGGAATGCAACTGACAACGGCCGACAGCGGAAAAGCCGAGATCCAGTTTGAAGATGGCAGCGTGGTAAGGCTTTCTCCGGACAGTACCTTGACCTTGCAAACGCTTCAGGGAGCGGGAACGACGGCGAACGCTGTGCTTGTACTCAACAGCGGACTGGCTTACTTCGAGTTCCAGGGCGGAGGCCAGGCGGGCCAGCTGAGCGTGCAATTCGGCGACTCACAAGTGACCACGAGCGGCTTTACTGTGCTCCGCGTCAGCATGGACAACCCTCCTGGCGAGGTTGCCGTATTTTCGGGGAATGCGCATCTGGAATCTGCCGGCGGAAACGTCGCGACTGATCTGCATGGCGGCGAAAGCATTACTTTGAACGGCGCCAACCCGGCCAACTATCAGCTTGCCGAATCGATCGAGCCGGATTCGTGGGACGCATGGAACTCTGATCGCGACCAGGCGATGACCGCCGAGGCTGCTTCTCAATCTCCTGCCTCAGCCAACCTGGGCGAAAGCCAGAATCCGGCGTGGAACGATCTGGACGCAAATGGCAACTGGTACGACGTGCCGGGGCAGGGTTATATCTGGTCGCCTTATGAGGCGGCGAGCGCGGCCTTTGACCCTTACGGCTACGGAAACTGGATGTGGACTCCGGGATATGGCTACCTTTGGGTGTCGGGTTATCCGTGGGGCTATATGCCGTTCCAGTGTGGAGCGTGGAATTACTTTGACGGTTTCGGATGGGGATGGGCGCCGGGGATCGGCGGCTGTTCGCCGTGGTGGGGATTGGGTTTCTACGACGGCCCGAGGTTCGGCGCTCGGCCGCCCGGCTACCGGGTGATTCCGCGGCCGATCTTGCCGCATCGCCCTGTCGGCGGCAGGCCAATTCCAATGATCGCCGTCAACCACGCTCCGGTGGCTGTCGGGTCTCCGCTGCCTGCGCGAAATAGGAACACGCCGGTGACCATCGGCGGCAGCACGGTTGTGCCGCTGCGTCCGTTGCCATCGCGGCCGGTCTTTGCGCATACTCCTTCAAATCCGAGTCGAGATCAGTCGCAGCCGGAGAATCAGGGGACGATTCAGAACGGCAGGCCAGTGACTCCCGCCCGGCCCGGTTACAACTTGAGCCGGCCCGTGCCGCAAGAGCCTACTGAGCCGACACGGCCGGGTTACACTTGATTCTGCAGCACGAACCCCCTCAGGCGAACCGGCCTGAACCAACGCAGCCGGGAGAGATGAATCGTCCGGCGCAGATGCCGCCCGGGACGTATCGTCCGGCACCGGAGCCGACTATAGTCCCGCGCCGCCGGCTCAGCCCTCCAAGCAATGCGCCGCTAACCGTCCTTCCCACCGGCGCCGTCGAGTAACCCGGGCGGAGGATCAGGGAACCGTCCTTCGGGTGGTGGAGGAGGCGGTGGCGGCGGAGGAGGATCGCATCCCAGCGGGGGCGGAGGCGGTGGTGGCGGCGGGTCCCATGGTGGCGGCGGCGGAGCAGCAGCGGCCATCACTAAAATCGGTTGCGCCTGCGCTGTGAGGAGTTGGCGCCATGAGAATAGGACGCGAATTGCCGCGCCTGCACCTGTTATTCAGCCTTGATGTTGGAGAAGACAACGATCTCTCCGGGTTGGATGACGTTGTCCGTACGAAACGGCGAGACGGCGTTTTCTTCTTCGAGGCCGGTGCGTTCGATTTCGGACCATGAATGAACGGCACCCTGAATCGCGAGCCTGCGCGCCGTGGTGGAGCGGTTGATGACGACGAGCGTTTCGTTCTGGCCGTCGGCGAATGCGGTCGCGAGCAAATCCGGGTCGCCGGTTTCGACGCCGATGCGTTTCATGCCCTTGAGAATATGCCGGCTGTATGCACCGAGCACTCGGAGTTGAAAGCTGGTGGTCACGGGAATCCAGCCGCGGGTGCGGTCCGGGGCGAGGAGCGAGCGCGAGCCGGCGAAGGTGGGCTGCTCGACGTCGAGCAGCGTCCAGCAATACATGAGGGCGATCGCGTCGAGCTCGATGATGTTCTTGTGATAGAGCTGGGCGACGGCAAAAGCGATTCGATACGACGGCTCCTGGTAGTGGGGATCGTTAATGCAAATCTCCGTTGCGAGGAAAGGCTTGCCTGCGGCAGCGATCATGCATCGCCTTTAGGCGCGCGTCATAGAGATCGGGATTCGAGAGGAACTCCTGAAAGTCATACTCGTGAGTGGCGGAGAAGTCGATGGTGTTCCAGGCCGCGGGGTTGTTTTGGAGGGCCCTGGCGCGGTCGACTCCGAGGATACATGTAGCTTGCGTCGGCCATATGGATGCGAGTCTGGTTGAATCCGGCTTTGTCGAGCTCACGGCGCACGGCGAGCGCCAGGGCTGCAGCGACGTCTGACGGCTGGTCGACCTCGTTCTCGAGGCCGATGATGGCCGGCGCAGAACCTGTTGCGGCTTGCGCTTTCCGGCAGTAGGCGACCACCATTCGGGCGTACTCGCTCGGGGTTCGCGGCTTGCTTCGTGGGCTTGGCGGAGGCGTCGACCGCGTGGGGATCGGAGTAGGGAACTGTGGCCCATGAAGGAAGCGCCCAAAGCTCGTAGATGACGCTGCCGCCGAGCGCGAGAATGTGACGGCTGTAGTCGAAGCTGGAGAGCTCGCTGTTAGGGAAGTTGTCGCCGTAATAGTGCGGCGTGGCATCGCTGAGATCTTCGAGGTTGCTCAAGTCTGGCTTGAGCTCGGTTCCCATCGGGTACTCGCGGAAGAGGAGCAGGTTGTAGCTCTTGATGATCTGCCAATACTGGCGTTTGCCTTCGTCGCTCAGCTCCGCGTAAGCGGGAATGCTTGGGCTGCCGCCGAAGCCGAGCATTGTCTGATGAACTTCAGATGGGTTGATGACGATGGTCGCGTCTTTCAGCTCGGGTTGAAGAAGGGAACCGTCGACGACCTCATGAGTTGTGCGCGGGGCGGCGAGCATGAGCTGATGGCGCGTTATGTCGAAGAGCATCGGCGCTTCAAGGATCTGCTGATCGTTGATGAGCACACGCACGGCAAGATGCGCGTCGGCAATAATGGTGAGCTCACGCGCATCGCCTGTGTATTGGCGCTCGTCGCTGAAGACGGTCTTCTCGGGATAGTTTCCCTGGCCTTCATAGAGCGCCATCGAATCGTAGTAGCGTTCAGATACACGGACCTTGCTTGAAGTCAGCTCGACGGTGAAACCGGCGCGAGGACCGGTGAAGATCCAGCGCAGCGTTGCGCGTTCTGGAATTGGCGCGTCGAGTGTGATAGTTCGCTCAAAAAGCGCGGGAAGATTTTCGTGGAAATATTTGCGGGCGATCTCGTCGGGATGACCCCAGCCGGGGCCTTTGGGGCCGTCGGAGACGAAACGGAATGTGTCGGCGGCGGGTTGCGATGTTGAGAGCGGCGGAGGCGGAAGCTGGATGACTTTCTGGGCTGGCGCGGCGACGGCCGGAAGCAAGGGTGCGACGATTCCAATTAAGACAGCTAGGCGCATGGCCCGATTATCCGCGTCGGCGGGCTTGCGGTGTCAAGGGCGGCGGACTTTGGCTTCGGTTTCTACGCCGTGGCCGGGGTTTTTGTCCGCGCCGCCCCTCGTGCATGCGCAGAGGTGACGAGTCAGCGACTCGACGTGCGTTGGGGCCGTGAATCGCACCTTGCTGATTGGTAGTCTAAAAGATGTGAAGCCCGAGCAGGAAACGCGTTTGCGAGTTGCGGCCATTGGATTTCTCAATCCCGCTCCGCTGATGTGGGACTTTGAACATCCGCCGCTCAATGAGGAGCTGGCACAACGCTACATCGTCGACCGCATGACGCCGTCGGAGTGCGCGGCGCGGCTGGCCGATGGGCGCGCCGATATCGGGCTGATTCCCATTGCTTCTCTGGCGACGACGCCGGGGCTGCGGATTCTGCCGGGATGCACGATCGCATCGAAGGGCAAGGTGCGTTCGCTGATTCTGGTGCATCGCGCCGGTATGTCGCCGAGTAAGCTGCGCTCAGTTGCTGCGGATGCGGCGAGCCGGACGACGCTCGCATATGCGCGCATGATGTTTCACAAATGGGGCAATGCAGAGGTTCCGTTCTTGCCGATGGCGGCGGATCTTGACGCGATGCTGGAGCGCGCCGATGCGGCGATTCTTATTGGCGATCCGGCGCTGCTGGCGCTTGAAGAGCGCAACAATCAATTTGAACGCACCGGCGAAGAACTTGCTTATCTCGATCTGGCCGAGGAGTGGCGCAAATTGACGGGGCTCGCGTTCGTCTCGGCGGTGTGGGGCGTTGCGCCAACAGCGAGCGCCCTCGCGGGCGGCGGGTCTTTGGATGAGAGCGTTGTTGAAGATTTCATTCGCTCGCGCGACCATGGCCTGGCGAATATCGATGCGCTGGTGGCCGAGTGGTCGAAGCGGTTTCCCATTCCCGAGGAGACGATCCGTACTTATCTGACGGCCAACATCCATTACGTGCTGGACGAGGAGTGCGTGGAGGGGATGCGCGGGTTCTTCCGCATGGCGGCTGAGTACGGAATTTTGCCGCCGTATGAGGCAGTGATTAATGCTTCGTGAGTAGTGGTTAGCAGTCGGTTGCCGTCGATTTTTTACCTTTTCGATCAGCACCCCCCCTCCCACCCGGGTATGCCATACCTCCATATTTGGTAACAAAGGACTTGCGGGAGGGCCTCATACCTTTTCCATACCTGGTCCATACCTCTCCATACCTGCCATACCTCGCATACCAAATTTCCCCCTGCGCGCAAGCAATTTGGCGAGGGAGCGACACCGGAGTGCGCGGTTTTTGAGTAGAGGCGGATCATGGAATGAGTATGCGCCGAGGCGGGGTAATTATCGGCAATGTTCAGAACGAAAATATTGGCAATGGAATCCGAAAGATGGCGAAATTTGGGCGGGCTGTCGGGCTTGACAGGGACGGAGCGTGAGCTTCCGACTGGAGATTGTCAGTCCTGTTCTTGCTTCACGAGAATTGGAGGCAGGGCCTCTTTCATTCCTGGTATTAGCCACTGGAAGAGCAGCGTTGCAGCAAAAGCCCCTGCTAGTTGAGCTGCCACGAAAGCGGTCACGTCGACTGGTCGTATGCCCGCAAATGTATTTGTCATGGAGCGGGCAATTGTCACAGCGGGGTTGGCAAAAGAGGTGGACGCGGTGAACCAATACGCAGCAGTGATGTACGCGCCGACAGCAAATGGAACTTCTGAAGGGCGAGTCCGCACGCACCCCCAGATCACCGAGAGCAGGCCAAATGTAGCTATGAACTCACTGAACACTTGCGCAGGTCCGCTTCTCGCGTGAGCCGAGACTGCATAGACAGATAGGCCAAACATGAGGTGTGCCACGGCAACCCCGGCGAAGGCTCCGGCCAATTGAGCAACGATATAGGCGGGCGTCTCGCGCCAGGGGATTCCACCCAGCCAGGCGTCGGCCAACGTTACGGCCGGGTTCAAATGCGCTCCGGAGACTGGGCCAAAGGCGAGAATGATTGCGACAAGCGCGGCACCCGTAGCAAGCGTATTGGCAAGCAGGGCGATTGCAACATTGCCCGCCGCGAGGCGTTCGCCCATGATTCCCGAGCCGACAACCGCGGCAAGAAGAAAAAGCGACCCAACGAATTCCGCGACAGCGCGATGCAACAAGCTGGGCTTCATGAACGGCCAATATTCTCGATCTCTCTCTGAATAGAGAGTTGCTGTAGCGACGAGAGCGGCAGCGACAGAAACAGGCCGATTCTGCGGTCCAGCACCACAAAGGCATCGCGAAAGGCACGTTCGATCTCGTGCGGCGCGCCTTTTACTGCTGCCGGGTCGGGGATGCCCCAGTGAGCGGTCATCGGTTGCCCGGGCCAGAACGGACAGGCTTCATTGGCTGCGTTATCGCAGACCGTGAAAACAAAATCCATGCGCGGCGCGTCCGGTGCCGAAAACTCATCCCACGATTTGCTGCGTAATCCTTCTGTTGGAATTCCGACGGACTCTAGCTGCCTCAGCGCTTCAGGTCGTGGCGTTCCGGTAGGGTGGCTGCCGGCACTGTATGCCGTAAACCCGCCTTTGCTTTTATGGTTCAGAATCGCCTCCGCCATGATGGAGCGAGCGGAGTTTCCTGTGCATAAGAACAGCACGTTGTAATGGTTTGGCATGGCGACTAGCCTTTCTGAGCTGTGGAGCAGCAACCTGGCTCGCAGCAAGCTGCGACCGGTTTAGTGGCGCGAATAAATGCGCTCAGGAATTTGCCCTGAACCTGCGATGCGATCTCGTCAACGGCAATACCGGCCTGAGTCAGGAACACGCGCGCATCTTCGATGTCATAAGTGCGCGTGGGTTCAAGATCGACATCTGTAAAGCCGGCGGCCAGAAGTTTTGCAATATAGTCGTTCTCTTCCAAAGCTCCGGCAATGCAGCCAACCCAAAGCAACATGCTTTGACGCACCGCTTCCGGAACCTGGCCGCGAACGATAACATCCGAGACCGCGAAGCGGCCGCCGGGGCGGAGCACTCGGAAGGCTTCACGCAGGACGCGGCTTTTATCTGCCGAGAGATTAATGACGCAGTTTGAGATCACAACATCGACGGAGCTATCGGGCAGCGGTATGTTTTCAATTTCGCCTTTGAGAAACTCAACATTCGTCGCCCCCGCTTGCCTCTGGTTTTCCCGGGCCAGCGCGAGCATGTCGTCGGTCATGTCGAGCCCGTAGGCCTTGCCAGCCGGCCCCACCCGCCTCGCCGAGAGAAGCACATCAATGCCGCCGCCGGAACCAAGATCGAGGACTGTTTCGCCGGGCTTCAGCTCGATTAACGCTGTTGGATTGCCGCAACCGAGTGAAGCAAGCACCGCTTTTTCCGGCAGGACGCCTTTCTCGCCTGCGGCATACAGATCCTTTGTGATCGGATCGCAGCAACGCATTGCAGGATCACAACATGCCGATGCATTTGCTTCAGTCACGCTTCGAGCAATCGAGCCGTATTTTTCACGAACAACATCCTGATTCGACATTCGATCCACCTCGGTCATATACGCTAACGCGAATATACGGTTGCCTGACATATCTGTCAAGGCGTATATTGAAAAAATATGGGCCGCCCCACGAAATCGTTTAATCTTGTTCGGCTGTTCGCCGCGCTGGCAGACCCTACGCGGCTCAGACTGCTCAACCTTATGGGTGGCCGTGAAGTATGTGTCTGCTACTTTGTGGAGATTCTGAAACAGAGCCAGCCAAAGGTATCCCGGCACTTGGCCTATCTGCGCAAAGCGGGCATCGTGTCCGCGCGACGAGAGGGAAAGTGGATGCACTACAGCATTGAGAGGCCACGTGACGTCAGAGCCTGCGCCGTTCTGGATGCGGCGCTGATGTCGTTCAAGGCAGACCACAATATGCAGTCGGATTTAGCGAGACTCAGTAAAGCTTGCTGTGAGCCGCAGAGTTTTGTCGCTCTGAAAGGGGCGCCAGTTCCTATTCGAGCAGAGACTCAGGTGGCCTGAGTGATCACATCTCGGATTGCTGAACCGGCGGGAGCGGAAACTTCAAAACTCAGCTAAACGGAATGTGTGGCCCAGGATGACAAAGCAGGGAACAGGGAACGCCGCTAGCGGCTACCAACGCACTGTTCCGCTATGAGACGCTATCGAAGTGGAACGACTCGCGTCCCTCACTCTAGCGACACTCTTCACCCGGACCACCGCCCGCGGAGGGTATTAATGGCAACCATCACGCAGCTTGCTCCCAGCTACACCCGTTCGAGATTCAAAACCGTTCTCTGGATTCTTCTTGGGATCACTACGCTGTTTGTCTTCATCACTTCAGAAGTTTTTCTCATTGCCGACTATCCCATGTACCACGCGTACCGTCTGCAGGTGATCGCCGACCGACATCTTCTGATCCCGCATGTGCTGGCCGGAACGATCGCTTTGTTGAGCGGCCCGCTCCAGTTCTCGTCGCGATTTCGCCAGCGTCACTTGAAAATCCATCGCGTGATGGGCCGCATTTACGTCTTCTGCGTCTTTATCGGCGCGTTTACTGGAATCGCTCTCGCCGCCGGCCGGCCCGGCTTGCCGGGAACCACGATGCAGGCTGCCGCATGGATTGTCTGCACGACCGCTGCTTTTATCACCGCGCGCAACCGCCAAATCGCCGTGCATCGCCAGTGGATGGCCCGGTCTTATGCCGTTACATTTACTTTCGTTTCGAGCCGGGTGCTCAACCTGTGGCCCGCCTACTGGAGCCATCTTGGGGACGCGTTCGCAGCCGTGGGCGTTATCGCATTCACGCTTGTGTCACTGCTTGCGGTCGATCTGGGACTGAACTGGCGGGAGCTAACCACGCGTCGTGCCTGATTTGGGAAGCCCTGTCGACGTCGCGGCTCACTATTCACTTCCTCGGCGCGTCAAAGCCAAAGCGCCGGACTACATCAATACCAAGGCGCTGGGCTACATCAAAAATCAAAATCGGGAATCAAGGGCTCTGGTCGATTTCAAACTGCACCGCTACACTAATGACAGCATTGGCGATGCAACGCCCAGAGACAGCGGTACAGTTCCAACCTGTCGGATTCGAAAAAAGCGCATAAGCAAGAAAAAGGAGATTTTCGTTAAAGTGTCCAATCTGTATCCGGTTGCTTTGCAAGACAAAGTTATCATTCTCGGCGGTGGAGTAGCGGGGTGTGCGGCTTCAATCGCTCTGGCTCGCAAGGGAAGAGAAGTAACGCTGATCGAGCGCGAGCTTGAACCACGCCATAAAGTATGCGGCGAGTTCCTGAGCGGCGAGGCTCTTGAGGATCTGCACACGCTGGGCATCGACGTGGTTTCGCACGGCGCCATGCGGATCGATTTCGTTCGCCTGGCCGCTGGCGGGCGCGCCGCTGAGGCTCCGTTGCCTTTTCCGGCAGCCTCGCTGACGCGCAAAGCGCTCGATACCGCGCTCATTGCCGAGGCAGTTGCGGCAGGGGTTCACGTCGAGCGCGGACGCAGTGTGGAGTCGCTCAGCCGGACGACAAGCAACGCGTGGCAGGCTACGCTCGACGACGGAACCACCTGTGAGGCCCCGACGGTCTTTCTCGCAACAGGCAAGCACGATCTCCGCGGCTATACGCGCCCTGAGGATCCGGAGCGATGGGTCGCTTTCAAGATGTATTTTCGTCTAGCGCATGCGCAGGCCGCGGAGTTGGCGCACGCGTCTGAGCTGATGCTCTATCCCGGCGGCTATGGCGGGATCCAGCCGGTTGAGGGCGGCATTGCAAACCTCTGCTGGGTGGTGCAGCAGAAATATCTGGCACGCGCGGGCTTTCGCTGGGAGAATCTTCTCGCGAAGATGCAGCGTGACTGTCCACATCTCGCGATGAGGCTTGCCGGTGCGGAGCCGCTGCTTCAGAAGCCGATCGCGATCACGCACATTCCGTATGGTTACATCCGCCGCACCACGGAAGACGGTCTTTACTGCATCGGCGATCAGGCAGCCGTCATCCCCTCATTCACCGGTGACGGCATATCGATCGCGCTGCACACTGCGCGTGGCGCCGTCGCTGCTTATCTTGCGGGCGAGCCGGCGCCAGTGTTCCAGGCCAAACTGCGGTCAGCATTGCGGATGCAGATGCGCCTTGCCGAGTTTGCAGCCGACGGCTTGAACAACTCAATCTCGCGCGCTGTATTGCCGTTTTGCCTGAGGGTGTGGCCCGGCGTGATGCGGGTGACGGCAAAGCTGACACGCGTTGCGCAGCACTCCGCCGTTGGTCAGCCGGCGGTTGCCGGGTAGAGCTGACGATATCAAAAGCCACAACTCGGGAGCCACAACTCGAGAGCCTCAAATGGAGAGCCACAAATCGGGGCCCGGGAAACTCTCAGTAGTCATTCCCCAAGGAGAGATTCATTGAAATTCTTCTCAGCCTTTGCCCTCGCCAGCTTGCTCGCTCCGGCCGCGCTCGCGCAGCATCAAACCTTTGTCGTCAGTCCCGATGCGAGCGAGGTGAAGATGACGCTGAATACAACCCACGAGGTTGTCATCGGCAACTTTCATGTGCAATCCGGATCGATTGAGTTTGACCGCAGCGCCGGGAGGATTTCAGGCTGGGTAGTTGTGCTCGCAGGCAGCGGCAAGACTGGCAATGACAGTCGCGACAGGAAGATGAACAGGGACATTCTGGAGGTTGAACAGCACGCGACTGTTTCTTTTGAGCCGAAGTCCTATGCGGGCGCCATTGCGTCATCAGGCGACTCGACCATTCAGGTGGCGGGAATCTTTACGCTGCTTGGAACGCCTCATGAAATTACTGTCCCCATGCTGGTGCATCTTGATGGCACGAGCGCTACCGCCAAGGCTCATTTTGTGGTGCCTTACGTTCAATGGGGACTGAAGAATCCAAGCTTTCTGATTTGGAAGGCGGACGATGATGTCGCGATCGACCTCAATCTTGGAGGCACGCTTTCAAAGTAGCCGGTGATTGTTGTGGCGGATGGTCCGGCGGCTTGTGTGGCGCAAGGAAGATGCCGGGTCACAGTCGCGCGAAGAAAGCTTGTGGGAGGCGATTGCCAGCTCGCGGACGCGACAAGCTCAGACTGAGGCTAGCCGAAATGCTTGGCCCAGACAGTGACCCATCCCATAGTGAGTTGTTGCCAGGGCTTCCAGAAGTAGAGGGCCGCGGCGAGATACTCGGCTGCGAGCAGGCCGGCTGCGCCGACGACAAATGAGCGAATGAGGCGGCCGCGATACCAGTCCCATGCGGCCATGAGGACGATGAGCAGGACGTTGCCGTAGAAGACGTAGAAGAACCAAACGGCGACCGAATGCGGCTCGCCTGGAATCAAGAAACTTGAGAAACGCGCGAAGCCCGGATCGGCGAGCGAGACGGTGGAGAGGATCATCATTCGCTTGTGCGCGGCGGGATTCTTGCGGAGCGCGATTCCCCAGGCGAGCAGAACGAGGAAGCCGCCGATGTCCACGATGTTGTACGGAAAGGAATGGATCGGGGAACGGGCCGTGGAGTTTGGCGGCCTGCGCTGCCACGGAGATGAAGGCTGCCGGGCCCATGAATGCCATGAGGCAGGCCCATCCGACGCAGAAACCAACCGAGCTTGCGGTGCACTGGAGACGCGGTCGCGCACGACAAGAAAGACTTGTGTGGTGAGCAGGAGCATCCAGACGGTGAAGACGGCTGCGTGGAAATGGACGATGATCGGCGGTGGGGGTTTTAGATGCAGATAGCGCGAGGCATCCGTGCCGAAGCCGGCGATCATTCCGGCCCAGAGGATGGCGAGCCAGACGGCTGAGGGGATGCGGTCTTCGCGCGAGGGCCATGTGCCGCGAGTATGCAGTGTCATCCTCGGGGCGCGCAGTGCGGGTGCCGTGGCCATTTCTTATCCTCTGTTGCTATGAAGGAAGATTGCCGGATGGGCAGGTGCGATGTCAATGAAAAGATGGGGTGGGAGACCATCGGAAAGATTGGGCGGTGAAGGGCGGCTCAGCGAAGGCCTAGCGCGGCGGTTGCTGGTTGTCTTTGTTGGCGGGTATCTTCCAGCTGCGGGCCCAGATGATGTAGCCGATCATGAGGCCCAGAGCCACGGCCCAGGCGAAGCCGTAGACCGGCCAGAAATAACGGTTGTTCATATCCATCATCACGACGGGAGCCGTGATGATGCCGCAGACGACGGCCATGAAGCCGAGCGTGAGAGCGAATTTAGACCAGCTCCAGTTGCCCGCGCGCTGCGCTCTGCGCATCCCGGCGAAGCCCACAAAGAGGATCAATACAACAAAGACGAGCCAGGACATTTGCGGTGCGCCTCCCCGTGTGAGCTATTGCCCGGACTGGCTGGACGGAGTGGATTGTTGCGCGGCGGCGGCGGCTTGTGCGGCGG
Source organism: uncultured Acidobacteriaceae bacterium (assembly GCA_963773915.1). GTDB lineage: Bacteria > Acidobacteriota > Terriglobia > Terriglobales > Acidobacteriaceae > Telmatobacter. The sequence goes on along the minus strand of CAVZCY010000008.1, from coordinate 152,250 downwards.
CGCGGTGCTTAATCCACCATTTGATTTCATAAACGAACATCGCGATGGTCAGGGCTGCGTCAAACACCAGGGTCGCAATAAGCACCCATTTGTACTGGGGATGATTTTGGTAGAGAACGGCGGCGGACACGCCGGTGGCATAAAGGAAAATCACATATCCGATGGCGACAACGTAATCGCCGGCGGATAGCGACATTCCCTGGCGCTTGTAATGGCGAATGGTGAACAGGTCCCAGCCAACTTTTAATAGCTCGCCCATCTGGTGACTCCTGATTTGTTGCGCGGGACCTGGTTTGCTGCGCGGCTCCCGGTTGGTCGGATTTTATCGTGCGGGCGAGCGGTTGCGACAGAAGAAAAGGGCGTTCGGCCGGGGGAGTTTGGTCAAAAGGGCGTCGGGCGGAGGCTGCGGCACGGAAGACGGCGAAGAGCAGACTTGGGTGAGTGAGGAATTAAATACCGGGCGCTTGCCTTCGGGCTCCAATCATGACAACCTTATGAGAAGCGGATAAGTCTTCAAAACGGAGGATTCTAGATCCCCATGCCAATACAAACTACAGAGAAGATCTGGCATAACGGCAACCTGATTCCTTGGGAGCAGGCCAAAATTCACGTGATGAGTCACGTGATTCACTACGGTTCGAGCGTGTTCGAGGGAGTGCGCTGCTACGGGCAGCCGCAAGGGTCGGCGGTGTTCAGGCTGCCGGAGCACATGCAGCGGCTGCTGGACTCGGCGAAGATTTACAGGATGGAGATTCCGTTCACGCTGGAAGAGCTTTGCGCGGGCGTGGTGGACACGATTGAGGCGAATGGAGTGGCGCCATGCTATATCCGGCCTATTGCGCTGCGCGGGTACGGAGAAATTGGCGTGAATCCGAAGGGCTCGCCAGTGGATGTGTACATTGCGAATTTTCCGTGGAGCAAATATCTTGCCGGGCACGGCGGCGCGGATGTGTGCATCTCAAGCTGGAACCGGCTGGCGCCGAACACGATGCCGGCGCTGGCGAAAGCGGGCGCGAACTACATGAACTCGCAGCTGATCAGAATGGAAGCCGAGGTGAACGGCTACCAGGAGGGGATCGCGCTGGACGTCAACGGCTATGTCAGCGAGGGATCGGGCGAGAACGTTTTTATTGTGCGCAACGGCGTGGTGTTTACGCCGCCGCTGGGAAGCTCGGCGCTGTCGGGGATTACGCGCGACAGCGTGCAGACGATTGCGCGGCACCTGGGCTATACGGTGACCGAGCAGTCGATTCCGCGCGAGCTGCTTTACATTGCGGACGAAGTGTTCTTTACGGGCACAGCGGCCGAGGTGCAGCCGATTCGGTCAATCGATCGCATCGTGATCGGCGACGGAAAGCCGGGCGAGATTACGAAGAAGATCATGGACGAGTTCATGGGGATTGCCAACGGGCTGAAGCCGGACCGGTTTGGCTGGCTGACGCCGGTGAAGGTGGATGCGAGCGAAGACAGTGACGGCGTAGAAGCAGCTGCTAGCTTCTAGCCTCTAGCTTCTAGCTTGGTACGAGGGCCCTTCGGCGTGTGCCGAGGGGCCTTTTGTTTGTGCGCGAGAATGCGATGCGCCGATGCGGAGGGCAAATCTTCACCTGACCTTAAAGCCGCGTCAATTATGATTTGCACATGAAATTTTCTTTGCGCATGAAGAGAATCATCGCCCGTGCGTTCATTGCGATTGTGGCGATTGCTCTGAGCCTTGCGTTTCCGCTCCAAGGTTGGGGACAGGCCTATGTCGGGCGGCCCAAGCTGATTGTGATCATTGTCATCGATCAGTTCCGCGGCGACTACCTGAATCGCTATCAGGACAAGTTCGAAGGGCGCGGCTTCAACCTGTTCATGAAGGAAGGCGCCTGGTTCACCAATTGCTACTTCGACTACGCGAATACCAAGACGGCTCCGGGGCACGCAACCATCGGAACCGGCGCCTACACCGACGGTCACGGCATCGACTCGAACGACTGGTGGGATCCTTAGCGCTCATATGACGTGCCGGTGAGCTCGGTGGAGGACGAGCGATATCAACTGGTAGATCGTGCCGGACTCATCGCTCCCTGCGAACCAGCCGGGCGCGCCGGATTGGGCGGCAAAGTTCGTGGTCGGGGCTTCGCCTTTGAATTTGCGCGCGACCACGCTGGGAGACGAGTTGCGGCTGGCGACGCAGGGGCGCTCGCGAGTTTTCGGGATCTCGCTCAAGGATCGATCGGCGATTCTGCCTGCGGGGCAGGCAGCGAATGCGTGCCTACTGGGTGGACACGGCAAGCGGACAGTTCACTACGTCGACCTATTACATGGAGCATTTGCCGCAGTGGGTGCGCGACTTTAATGCAAGCGGCCGCGTTCGCGCAGGCGGAACGCGAAGCGAACGTCGACACATCGACAATGGATTTCTACGATCTGGTTGGCGAGACTCCGGCGGCGAACAGCTACGAACTGGACTTTACCAAGGCGCTGATCGAGAAAGAGAAGCTGGGTCAGAACGGAGTGACGGACCTGGTGATGGTTTCGCTCTCGGCGAACGACATTCTGGGGCACATGTTCGGGCCGGACTCGGCGTTGCAAGAGCAGATGATTCTGAGCCTGGACAAGGATCTGGACCGATTCTTGCAGGCTGGCTGGACCAGATCGATCGGCTTGAACAACGTGTGGCTCGCGCTGACCGCGGATCACGGCATTGCGCCGGTGCCCGGCGAGGCGGCCAGAACTGGGCATCAACGCCGTGGCTATCGACATACGAAAGATGTACGAGACGGTAAATGAGAAGCTGAACGAACGTTTTTCACGCGGGCAGCACTTGAGTTACCTCTTGCCCGATCTGAACAACCCGGCTCAAGCAAACATCTACATCGATTTGCCGTATGTGGTGCTCGACCAGAGAGCGTTCAAGAAGGCAGGCGTGGACGAAAAGACCGCTGAGGAGACCGTCGCGGCGCTGATACGCGAGGCCGTGGCTGAGCAAAATCCGAATCCGCAGCCGGAGATTCGCGCGTTTCCACCGCCGGTCTACCATCCTTCGCAGCAAAGGCTGCCCCCAGCGCCGCGGGTGGAGTATATCTATACGCGGCAGCAACTGGAGAGCGGGCAATTGCCGCCGTCGGAGTGGGGGCGGCTGATTGCTCACAGCGTAACCGATCACGGAAACTGGTTTGTGATGATGGTGCTGGATTCCTATCAGTTGTCGGGCACCGGCCAGTTTGCCGGAACCAATCACTTCAGTCCGTGGAACTACGATCGGCATGTGCCGCTGGCATTCTACGGTGCGCCGTTCAAGCCGGGTGAGTACGACGAGACGGTAGAGCCGGTGGACCTGGCGGTGACACTGGCGTCGCTGGCGGGGGTTAATCGGCCTTCCGCAGCCGTAGGCCGGGTGCTGACCGAGGCGCTGAAGAACAGCGGGTCTCAGGAACGCTGAATAAGGCAGCCTTGAGGCGGAAACAAAAACAAAGGGCTCTTCGGCGATTGCCGGAGGGCCTTTGTATTGTTGACATCGCGCAATTGAATCGCGCTCGCCAATTATGATGAATCGAAGAGCTGAAGAAGTGAGAGGCAGGTTGCGGAGCCGCGCAATACCGCCTGAAAGGAAGATTGCCGACAAGTGAAGCCCGACATGAGAGTTTCGTTCGCTGGGCTGGATCTGGTGAGCCCGATCATCGCCGCCAGCGGCACCTTTGGCTACGGCATTGAGTTTGAGGAGATTGTATCGCTGGATCGGCTGGGCGCGATTGTGACCAAGGGAATTTCAGTGGAGCCGATGGCGGGGCACGCTGCGCCGCGCATGGTTCACACTGCTGCGGGAATGCTGAACGCGATCGGGCTGCAGAATGTGGGCGTGGAAGATTTCATCGAGCGAAAACTGCCGCCGTTGAGCCGGCACCCGAGTTGCAAGGTGATTGTGAATGTGTTCGGGCACACGGTGAACGAGTACATCGCGGTGATCGATCGGCTGAATGATGCGGAGGGGATTGCGGCGTACGAATTGAACGCATCCTGCCCGAATGTTCTTGCGGGCGGAATGGCATTTGGCACCGATGGGTATGCATTGGAAGAATTGGTTGAGCGGACGAAGAGAGTGGCCATTCAACCGCTGATTGTGAAGCTCTCGCCGAACGTGACTTCGATTGGGCAAATGGCCCGCATCTGCGAGGAAGCGGGCGCGGACGCGGTGAGCGTGGCGAATACGTTTCTGGCGATGTCCATCGATGCGGAGACGCGGCGGCCACGACTGAGCAATATATCGGGCGGGCTGTCGGGGCCGGCGATCAAGCCCATTGCGCTGCGCATGGTGTACGGCGTGGCGCGGGCGGTGAAGATTCCGATTCTTGGGATTGGCGGGATTGTGACGCCGGAAGATGCTGTGGAATTTATGCTTGCCGGGGCGACAGCAGTGCAGGTGGGCACGGCAAGTTTCGCCGATCCGCGCGCGACAGAGCGGCTGGCGACGGGCCTTGAAGCGTGGTGCAAGAGCCACGACGTGGCAAACGTGGCGAGCCTGACGGGCGGGCTGAAGAGCAGGGAATAGAGAGCACAGCTTCTAGCTCCTAGCGTCTAGCCGAGTAGCTCTTCGTGCCCGGCGCACGCCGGCGCCAGCTGGAAATTCCGGCGGGATGAATCGACCATCCGGATGAGTGATTTCGGCGAAGCCCTAGAGTCGCTTGATGAAGGCGAGGGCTTCGGCGAGTTGCGGGAAGCGGGCTTCTTCGGCTTTGAACTCCGGGGGGTGAACGCAGCGGCGCAGGCCTCGTGCTCTCACGGGATGTTTAAGGTGCAACATCTCGTGGTAGAGCAGGTACTCGATGGCGTAGCGAGGGCTGGACGGGCGGTCGAAGACGCGGCTGACGACGATGGTGTTGTGGGCCGCGTCGTAGTGGCCGAGGGAACGCTTGGCGTGATGCTCGCTCCATGTGAGGTCGGGGCGACCGAGCAGTCCGCTGAAAAAACGCAAATTGAGCGAGTCGAAAACCTCATCGAGATTATAGAAGCGGCCCTCGGGGCCGAAGTAGCGCTTGCTGCCGCGCGCATGGCGGATCAGCTCCGTTTGTCGCGTGACGGCGGCTGAAGAGGAGAATCGCTTGTAGCGCAGATTCTGAGCGGCATCGATGGGCTTGCGATAAAGCTTGGCAAGGAGAATGTGCGCAATGGCGTGCAGGACCGACTCGGGCGCACCTTCAAGCAAGTCAGAGAGGCTGGCGAAGATTTCGCCCTCGCGAAGGCGGATGGTGGTATTGAGCGAGGTGAAGCGCCGGAAGCGCACGTGAATGGGCGGCATGGGCGCTCGCGGGCGGAGGGCGCGATACTCTAACTGAAAAATTGAGACGGCGTCGGGGGACACGGAGAGCAGAATATCAGGGAGCGGCGGGGAGTGATTTCAGAGCACAGCTTCACTTCGGTTCGTAGCGGTCCTGGTTTTTCTCGTCGGGATGGGCTTTGAAGTAAGCGTCCTGATCGGTGCCGATTTGCTTGGCCTGATCGGAGAGATCGCCGACGCTGTCGAATGCCTCCTTGAGCGATAGTTCAAAGCCCGGCTCGCTTGGCAACGCGTGAAGGATGGCTTGCCAGCGCGCGATGCCTTCGTTCAGCCCTTTGAGCGACTTCCGAATGTCGGCTTTGCGCTCGGAGAAGACATCGAGGTTGTCGTCGAGCTCGTCGGCGAGCGCGGCAAAATCCTCAAGCTCGCCGTTGAGGCGTTGAACGCGCGCGGTGGTGTGAGCGCGGGGTATGAGTCCTCTGATGGAGTCGGAGTGCTCGTCGAGGAATTTGACATAAAGACCGACGCGGATGACGGGAAAGATGCCGGCCTCGGCGATCTGATCCTGCTCGGCCGGAGTGAGCGGCTCGCGTTTTTCTTTTTGCGCGTAGAGTGGCGCGGTCCCGAGGAGCGAAATAATGAGCAGGGAGACGGCGATGATGAGGAGTTTGCGCATGGCGGCGGTGCTCCGGCGTTGCGAATTAAGAATATTACGCATCAGACGCAGATTGCGAAGGCCAAGCCCGACAGGGAGACTCGGGCAACGAGGCGCGGGACGACAGACCTGACTCATTGGGGTGAGACGTAACGGGAGGGATTCAGTTAGAGGCGACGCGGAAAGGGCGGAGGAGAATGGCGACTGGCCGGCAGATTTACTTGGCGCGGAAGACCTGCATCATGGTTGCGTTCTGCGCGTCGGTGACCTGCGCCAGGGTTTGCTTGAACAGCGGGCGGTCATCAACGCTGCTGGCCTGAAGCATTTCACTGAGACGGAAGGCGGTGTGGCTGAGCATAAGCTCGGCGTTCTTGAGGCGCTTGTCGTTGTCGGTCACGGTGAGGTGAATCTTTTTTGCGATGCTTTGAATGTGCTGGAGGAGGCCGGCGGCCTTGGAGACATTCCCGGCCTGGTATTGGCGGATGCTCAACTCGGTCATCTGCTGCACGAGCTGTGAGTAGAGGAAGCACTGCTCGCGCGGCTCGGCCTGACTGGCGCGGACCTCGAGGGCTTCAAGAGTTTGCTGATCGGGGGCGGTATTGTCGGCGGAGTCGGAAGAGGCGGCGGCGCGCACAAGCCCAACATTCAGGCTGAGCAGGAGGAACGCGGCGATGGGAACCACAGTCCGCATAGGGGAAACTCCTGTAACGCGGTTCTGCCCCCAAGTTGAACCTATAGTACGCACAATTCGCAACGAACCGCAAGAACTATGATGCAGGATTTTGATAGGGCGAATGACCCGCGTACCAAGATAGGAGTGGATTCCAAAAATGGAAAGGTGCCGAGGGAGGGCCTGGAGGCCGGCGAGGGGAACTTGTCTAAGGGCTATTTTTCAGGTTTATTTTTCCAGGATTTACTTTTCCAGAAACTTATTTTTCCAGGATTTACTTTTCCAGGATCAGGAGGCGCTGCTGGGCTTGCCACTCCTGGTTGGGATACTTGCCCGCAGAGGCTGTGAGAAAGCGGTGATAGTAGGCTACGGCCTGGGCTCTCTGGTGCAGCGTGTCGTAGGCGGTGGCCCAGAGGAAAAAGGTTGAGGCATTCTCGGGGACGTAGCGGGAGCGCATGTCCAGCGCGTGCAGGGTGACGTCGGGGTGGCCGGTTTTTGAGGCGGCAAATGCCAGCCCGCTCCAGCCGTCGGGGTTGGCGGGGTCGATCTGGGTGGCCTTGTTGAACACGGCGTATGCCTGATCGAGCTGAGACTCGTGGATCAGGTTCTGGCCATGGGCGATTAGGAGCTCGGCATCGTCGGGCGCGGCGGCGAGCAGATGAAGGAAGAGCTGGTCGGAGCCGGCATAGTCGGCAGCATCGGCAAGAACCGCGGCTAACATACGGGTGATGGCTGGGTCGTCTGGGTGGGCGGCGTGGAGCTTTTGCAACAGCGGCAGGGCCTCGGCTTTGTCCTGATCGGCGAGCACGGTGGCAAGCTGCGCGGTGAGGGTGGGGTCGTCGGGATTCTTCAAGAGCGCGGCGCGAAGCAGAGTCTCGGCGCCGGGATAGTCTTTGCGCAGGATGAGCAGATGCGCGAGGCCGGCGGTGGCAGGGGCGGAGTTTGGATCTTCGTCGAGGACGCGGCGATAGGCGGCAGCGGCGGTGTCGAACTGGCCAGTGCTCTCGGCGAGGCTGGCGGCAAGCAGCGTGTCGGAGGGCGTCTCGGGTGTGAGCTTGAGAGCCTCAAGCAAGTCGTTGGAGGCGTCGGCCGGATCGGAGTTGCTATCAATGCGGGCCAGCGCGCGCCAGGCACGGGCCTTGAGTGCGGGGTCTGCAACGCCGGGATCGAGAGTGGTGGCAGTGACGAGCTCTGGACGGGCGTCGGCGGGTTTGTTTTGGCGCGCGAGCAGAAGGCCGAGCGAGATGTGGGCTTCAAAGGAGCTGGGATCGGCGGCGATGGCGCGGCGGTAGAGAGCAGCGGCATCGTCGAGACGATTCTGCGCGTCGGCGACGTAGCCTGCGTCGAAGAGGGCGCGCGCGTCGGAGGGATGAGCTGCGAGGTACGGATCGAGTTTGGCCTCGGCGGTCTTCCAGTCGGAACTTGCGATGGCGGCCTCGGCGGCTGTGACTTCGGCGGCGATGGGCGGCGGGTTCGGTGTGGCTGCGGTTGAAGTTGGCGGGGCGACGGTCTGAGATGCGGAGGCGGCGGATGATGAGGAATTCTGGCCGGAGACCGGCAACGAGCCGGAGAGAGCAACTGCGAGCAGGGCGAGAAGCGCGAAGCGAATCACGGAATTTGGCACAAGACGAATCAAAAAATTGAGCACAAAATGGGGCACAAAATCCCTCAAAGAACAGTTTAGCGAACTATTTGGCGGGCGAGGCCTGAGCGGAACGGATGAGTGCCTGAGTGGAGCGACTGACTATTTGACTGGCAGGACCAGAATATGGCGCCCAAAATGGAATCGGGAGCCGGTACCAACGGGACACCGATCCAGCGTGCGAGCAAAATTGATCAGACCCGAAGCGCAATAAGACTCAAAGTGAGACAAAAGGCTTGAAGTCAGTAAATAAGATCAGGCAAGAGGTGGTCCATGTCCAATCAATTTGAAAACCCGGAAGAAGCAAAGGTGGAAGACGAGACAGCCCAAAAGGAATCGTCGAACGAGAAAGTACAACATGTGGCCGAAGAGGCAGCGGGGAAAGCCGCGAAGACGGAACAAAAGTACGACAAGGATCACACGATATTTACAAACTGACCCATCACTGCAGGATCTTGAGCCCCGAGAACTGGAAGCCAAGGCAACGGAACCCAGCGCGAGCAATCGAGAATGGGACGATCCAGAACAGCAAACCGGAACGAAGAGCAGAGATAGCAAAGAGCGCCGGGTGCGTTTTTGCGGTTGCTGCGTGGGCTTGCTTGAAGTTGCTTGCATAACCCACTCGAACGGCGGCGGATAGCGGCGGAGATCACTTAATGGGTCCATGTTGCGGTTCACTGTGGATTATTGGTGAATGCAACTTCGACCGATTGCAGGGCATCGTATCTGGAATGCACGAGCGCCAGAATGTTATCTCCGCCAGCGCTCTTGTCGCGTGTTAGGACGTTAAGACCAGCGCTACCACTGATGAGGTGAATCGATGAATGTCACCAATATGCAGCACATCCCCCTGGCGTCTTCCTACTTGTGCCCCGATTGCAACTGCATAGGCAACTGTTCAGAACAATGCCCGGCATGCGCGTCGCCTGTTCTATTGGCATTGGCTAATGTTCTTGACCGCAAGGCGGAGGGGGACTCTGCAGTTCCATACAGCTACTCATATAAGCCCGCGCGCCGGCGCGCGTTTCTGCTGACCGCGAGATCGAGAGCGGTTGCAACACGCATACCAGAGCCAACGCCTATAACGACGCACGTAATGACGCACGCGTCGGGCACGCGTCGGCCGCGTCGGGGCACGCAGGCACGCATGCTCGCGCTGATGCTCCGTGGCAGATCGACGAGCGTGGCGTTGAAGAGGGGTTGTCGGCTTAGTTCTTTAACGCCCTCAGGCGTCGGAGGGCTGGGCCAGGCTATCTGGGCCAGCACTGCGCCGGCATTGCTTCCGCTGCAATCAGAATTTCTGCCGGCATCAATTCTGCCGAAATCAACGATGATGCGTGCCGGTTCATTGTGCGTAAATTCAGTGCGTCACAGATAGCTTGGACTGCGGCACCGTCTCAGGAGCGCTGAAAAAACATCATTCACAACGATCAGAAGCTGGGCGCAAGAGCCGAGCTTTCGCTCGGCTCCCACGCGACTGGGAGAGGGGAGTAGTAACTGCAGGTTGCTTGAGCGGATGAAGCGGATGGGACGATTTGAGGTACTGTTTGCAGATTTAAAGGCTGCCGCGTAAGACCAACGTACGCCAAGCATTCAGCGACGGATGGTCAAATTCGCTCACCGTATGGAAAAAATTGTGGGCCTCGTGAATTTCAGATTAGTGCGCATCCGAGCCGGAAGCGCAGCATACGAACGCTAGCCACCGCCCAGGGAGTGTCCTGAGACTGCGTTGCAGTCTTGATGCCGGTTTGTCCCTGCGAAGATAACTGTTAAGCAATCTTTCGCAGCGGCAACATTCCATGACTGACCCGATACAGGTTTATTGGCTCGCAGACGTGGACCGATTCATGGCGAGTCAGTTCCCACTCATGCTTGACCGTGGCCACCGTCGCGAGACACATAGTGCAAACGGAGTCGTGAGTTCCATCAATGTTGCGCCGATGTGGGAAACTGGGTTTGAAGGGCAAAGGCATATTGCACTCCTCTCATGCGCCAGGTTTCCCGAGAATATTCACTTTGAATTTGGCTGGTCTGAGCAATTTTGCTCGCCGGTTGGTGGAAAAAATGTGGGTCCTGTGAATTTCAGATTAGAGCGCTGCCCGGTAAACCCTTCGTAATCGGCATCGAAATGTAGTACCGGCGGCAGCGAAAACCGCACCGGCTAATTTGAAACACGGTGAGTGCTATGACCCCTCCAGAACTTGCAAATCGCCTCCGCGCTATTGCAAAAAGTCTGGAGCCCGCCTGCGGTCTTAGCCATGACGACCCGGATCTTCTCACTGTGAAGAGGCTCCTTCTCGTGAAGGTCGCCGCTTTGGAATCCCAAGCCAGCTCGCACACGACCGACGACGCATCCCAGAGAGACTAGGAACGAAGAATTAGGACCCTGCCCGTCGTCCTGAGTGGGCTTGCGGGGCAATTTATAATAGAGAATGCACGGTTGCGCCCTGAGGCTCGCAGAGAGCACTGTGGCGCTGCCGGAAGATTCTTTTGGGCCGATTCAGCATCTCTGTATCCGCCCTTTCGGTGCTTTCTCATTGAACGATGCCATCATTATCCGCAACGCGCGGACACACAACCTGAAGAATCTCTCCTGCGAGATACCCCACGGCAAGCTGACGGTGATCAGCGGCGTGTCGGGGTCTGGCAAGAGCTCGCTGGCCTTCGACACGATCTATGCCGAGGGGCAGCGGCGGTATGTGGAGTCGCTCTCAGCGTATGCGCGGCAGTTTCTGGAGCGGATTGAAAAGCCGGACGTGGACGAGATCGACGGCATGGCGCCGGCCATCGCCATCAAGCAGAAAAACACGACGCGCAATCCGCGGTCGACCGTGGCGACGGCGACGGAGATTTACGACTACCTGCGGCTGCTGTACGCGCGTTGCGGCGAGGTGCATTGCATTTATTGCGACGGGCTGGTGAAGCGTGACTCAGTGGATGAGGCTGTGGAGAAGGTTCTGGCACTGGGCGAGGGAACGCGGCTGAATGTGCTGTTTCCGGCAATCAGCGCCGCAGAACGAGTGGCGGAGCCTGTATCGAGGCTCGACGCGAAGCTCGAAGCACGGGCCGGGAAGGCCGGCGGGCGCGCTGCGAAATTGGCAGTGAAATCTAAGTTGGCGTTGAAGTCTGAGGCGGCGGCCAAGGCAAGCGAGGGGCTGCATGCTGAGGCGGTGAAGGCGCGATTGGCGGAGTTGCGGGCAAGCGGGTTTAACCGGTTGTGGCAGCAGGGAAAGCTCTTCGAGTTTTCGACGCCTGAGTCGCTGATCGATCTGGATCTTACTGCTCCGCTGTTTATTCTTTTGGACCGCATTGTTGTTAGCGCCGAGAATCGGCCGCGAATTGTGGATGCGGTAGAGACGGCTTATCGCGAAGCAGGAGAAGTGATCTTCGAAGAGGCTCCGCGCGAAGCGACGGCGGGCGAAGTCGCGACAGAGCGTCGCCGGCTGCGATTCTCCGGGGCGTATGAATGTACGAACTGCCATCGGCCGGGGCGTGAGCCGGAACCACGACTTTTCAGCTTCAACAATCCATTTGGGGCTTGCCCGCGCTGCCAGGGATTCGGAAATACGGTGGATTACGATTTGGGTCTGGTGATTCCCGATCAGGGGCTGACGCTGGCGGGCGGGGCGATCGATCCGTGGAATCGGCCAAAGTACAGGCCGTGGTTCACAGATTTGAAAAAGCGCGCGGCAGAACTGGGTGTGCCGATGGATGTGCCGTGGCGAGAAATGACCGAAGCGGCGCGAGAGACGGTGCTGCGCGGCAAGCCCGCGGCGGAAGGTAAAGAAGCATTCGCCGGCGTGATGGGATTCTTTGCGCAGCTGGAGCGCAAGAAATACAAGCTGCATGTGCGTGTGATGCTGAGCAAATATCGCGGCTACGCGGAGTGTCCGGATTGCCGCGGGCAGCGGCTACGGGCTGAAGCACGGGCGGTGCGCATCGGGAATAAAAACATTTGCCAGGCTGCGGCGCTGACGATTGCGCAGGCGAAGGAGTTCTTCGACGGGCTGAAGCTTTCGCCGATGCAGGAGGAGATTGCGGGGCCGATTCTGCTCGAAGTGCGGCAGCGGCTCGGGTTTTTGCTGGCCGTGGGGCTGGAATATTTGACACTGGACCGGCTGGCGTCGACGTTGAGCGGCGGCGAGGCGCAGCGAATTCAACTGGCCACTTCGCTGGGGTCGAGGCTGGTTGGCGCGCTGTATGTGCTGGATGAACCGTCGATTGGATTGCATACGCGCGATACGGCGCGGCTGATTCACATTCTTGAAGAGCTGCGCGATTTGGGAAATACGATTCTGGTGGTGGAGCATGACGCCGATATTTTGCGCGCGGCGGATCATCTGCTCGACCTGGGACCGGGCGCGGGCGAATTCGGCGGAAAACTGCTGGCTGAAGGCGTGCTGGCGGAGATCGAAGCGAATCCTGCATCGCTGACGGGCCGCTACCTGAGCGGGAAGATTGCGATTCCCGTGCCCACGCGGAGGCGCGCGCCGGGGCGCGAGAAGCTGGTGCTGCGCGGTGCACGCGCAAATAATTTGCACGGGCTCGATGTGGAGATTCCGCTGGGAATGCTGGTGGCGGTGACGGGCGTTTCGGGGTCGGGGAAATCCACGCTGGTGCATCAAGTGCTGTATCGCGCAGTGGCGCGGGCGCTGGGGCAGACAGATGGCAGCGATCCATCTGGAGTGTTCAGTTCGCTGAGCGGCGTTGAGCGGCTGAACGACGTAGTGCTGGTGGATCAGACGCCGATCGGGCGAACGCCGCGCTCGAATCCGATCACGTACATCAAGGGATTCGATTTGGTGCGCGAGCTGTTTGCGGCGCAGCCCGAGGCGAAGCGGCTTTCGCTGACGCCGGGACATTTTTCGTTCAACGTGCCGGGCGGACGATGCAACACCTGCGAGGGCGACGGAACGGTGACGGTGGAGATGCAGTTCCTGGCCGACGTGGAGCTGCCCTGCGAGGACTGCAACGGCACGCGCTATCAGGCGAAGATTCTCGGCGTGCAGTACAAGGGAAAAAATATCCACGAAGTGCTGCAGATGACGGTGAAAGAGGCGCTGCGCTTCTTCGCCGGGCAGACCAGACTGGTAGAAAAGCTGGCGGTACTGGATGAGATCGGGCTGGGCTATTTGCGGCTGGGGCAGTCGGCGACGACGCTCTCTGGCGGCGAAGCGCAGCGCGTGAAGCTGGCCGCTCACTTGTCTGCCGTGCGCGCGGTGAATGCGACGGCGAAACCATCGCAGGCGAGTCGCGTGCTCTACATTCTGGACGAGCCGACGACGGGACTGCACTTCGACGATGTGTCAAAGCTGCTGACGGCGTTTCGCAAATTGATCGATGGCGGCGGATCGCTGATCGTGATTGAACACAATCTGGACGTGATCAAGAGCGCGGATTGGGTGATCGATCTGGGGCCGGAGGGCGGCGAAGGCGGCGGACGCATTGTGGTAGAGGGGCCGCCGGAAAAGGTTGCGGCGAATCTGCACTCGCACACCGGAAAATGGCTGGCGCGGGTGCTCTAGAGCATCATGCAAGTTGAGTTGAGATCGCTGCGCGGCGCGAGAAGCACCAGCCGATGCCGTGCAGCCAGCAGGAATCGTCCTGTTCGTGAGCATCGAGGCGGAGAGAGCGCACGCCGGAGCCGTTGTCGCGCTTGAGCGCGTGGGCGAGTTCGTCATTGATGACAGAATTGCGCGCGCCTTCAAAATCGACGAAGAAAACTGAGCCGGTGAGTGTAGCCGCGAATAGATTGGCGCTCTTGCGAGTCACGTAGGCCATCGTTCCGGCGCCGCGAGTTGCCGTGAGCGGAAAAAGCAGCTTGCCTTCGGGTTTGAGAGCGGCGAGCCATGCGGGAAGCGGATGCGTGGCGCCGGCGCTGACGACAATGACGTCGGCAGGATCGAATGAGCCCTGCGCGCCGTCGGCATGAATGACGGTGACCTGGGGCCAAGGCTCGAGCGCGATGCGCGCGCGGGCGGCGAGCGCCTCGTCGATCTCGACAGCGACGACGCTGCCGTGCGGACCCGTGAGCTCGGCGAGGATGGCGGAGTAATAGCCTGCGCCGCAGCCGAGATGAAGAATGCGATCGCCGGGGTGGATGTCGAGCAGGCTGAGATAAAAGGCCCACAGGCTGGGCTGGCCATTGTTCAGGCGCTTGGCCGCATCGAGAACAATAAGCGCGTCGCGGTAAACGTTGCGAGGATCGTCGCTCTCGGTGAAGAACTGCGTTCCGCTGGTCTGAATCATCGTTTGAATCATCCAGGGACCCGGGCCGACGAAGCGCTCGCGAGGGACAGTGGAAAAGGCGGCGAGAATTGCAGGCAGAGGAGATGCGATTGACGCGGCACAACTCTTCGGCATAAATATGTCGCGCGGATTCGATCGGATCGGCTTCAGAAGGCTGCATCGCGTTGGCCGGCAGCGCAGTGATGAGATCGAGGGGTCGCAGCGCCGCCTTACGCACGGATTATAGGCGCTTCATTGAATCGGAGGAGCAGTCGGCGTAGAACGCAGCGAGTCAGGCTTTGCGCGCGTCTGCCAGAACTTTCAAATACGCGCGTGCAGTTTCTGTGATGGTTTCGGCGTTTCCCGCGTCTACTGCGGCGAGATTGACGAGATCGCTGCCAACGCCGAGTGCGCGCGCTCCCGCCTTGATGAAACTCGCCGCCGTATCGAGTGTGACGCCGCCCGTGGGGATGAGCTTGAGATGCGGGAAGGGCGCGAGCAGCGACTTTAGATAACTTGCGCCGCCGACGGCCGAGCAGGGAAAGATTTTGACGTAGTCCGCGCCCGCATCCCAGGCAGTGATGGCTTCGGTCGGCGTGAGCGCGCCGGGGCAGGAGATTTTTTTATTGGCTTTGGTTTTGGCGATCACTTCGGGATGCAAGCTTGGGCTGACGACAAACTCCGCGCCTGCGTCAATGGTGGCCTGGGCTTGATCGGCAGTGGTGACGGTGCCGGAGCCGAGGAGCAGCGTGGCGCCGTAAGCTTTTTGCAGTTCCTTGATGAGATCGATTGCGCCGGGAACGGTCATGGTGACTTCAACGACGGTGACGCCGCCGGCAACCATTGCGTCAACGACGGCGCGGCCCTGGGCGACGGACTTGGCGCGCAGAACGGGAATGAGGCCGACGCGCTCGATGATTTGCTGGGTGGTTTCGGACATGAGTTCCTTTGGCGGTGCAAGGTCTAACGCGCGATGCGCGCGGAGCCGCCTTTCATCAAGCGTTCAACCTCGGCGAGCGTGGCCATGCTGGTGTCGCCTGGGGTGGTCATGGCGAGCGCGCCGTGAGCAACGCCGCAGCGGACAGCCCAATCGATTCCTTTGCCGGCGAGCAGGCCGTAAATAAGACCGGAGGCAAAACTGTCGCCGCCGCCCACGCGATCGAGAATATCGATGTCGCGCTGCGGAACGTGGACGATTTTATTTTCGTAGAGCGCAATCGCGCCCCAGCCATTGCGGCTGGCCGAGTGAACGGTGCGCAGCGTGCTCGCGACGAGTTTCAAATTCGGATAGGCGGCGGCAACTTCGCGGAGCATCTCCTCGTAGCCGGCGATGGGCAGCTCGGCGAAGTCCTCGCTGACGCCTTTGATGGCGATGCCGAGCATGGCGGAGAAATCTTCTTCGTTGCCGAGGAGCACATCGACTTTGCGGACGATGGCGCGGTTGACCTCCTGCGCCTTGGCTTTGCCGCCGATCGACTTCCAGAGCGAGTCGCGGAAGTTGAGATCGTAAGAGACGGGCGTAGAATATTTGCGAGCGGCGTCCATGGCTTCGACAGCAACATCGGCCGTGGAAGCGGAGAGCGCAGCGAAGATTCCGCCGGTATGAAGCCAGCGAGAGCCGTTGTCGCTGCCCAGAATCGACTCCCAGTTAAAGTCGCCGGGCTTGATCTGGCTGATGGCGGTGTGGCCGCGGTCGGAACAGCCGGCAGCGGCGCGCACGCCAAAGCCGCGCTCAGTAAAGTTGAGGCCGTTGCGGACGGCACGGCCGACGCCGTCGTAAGGAACCCAGCGAATAAGAGAAGAATCGACGCCGCCCTGAAGGATGAAATCTTCAACGAGGCGGCCAACAGGGTTATCGGCAAGCGCGGTTGCGATGGCGGCATTCAGGCCGAAGCAGCGGCGCAGGCCGCGAGCAACGTTGTATTCGCCGCCGCCTTCCCACAGTTGAAATTGGCGCGCGGTGTGGATGCGGCCTTCACCGGGATCGAGGCGAAGCATGACTTCGCCGAGGCTGAGGCAGTCCCAGCGGCGTTTGGAATCGGGAATGGAAAGCGGGTTCATGGTCAACCAATACTTTAGCTCACTGCGGCGGGGGCGGGCAGAGTACAGCAAAATGCAAGACCGCGGCGGGAGGCATCATATAGGCTAGGCTTGTTTGAAATTGTAAGGCTGCGCGGACGATTGCGCGGCGCCGAGTGAGAGACGGGCGCGGGGCTGGAGGAACGTTTGAAGGGCCAGGAGCTTTTTGAGTTAGACGGGCGTGTCGCTGTCGTCATCGGCGGCACCACCGGCCTTGGCCGCGAGATTTCGCTGGGCTTTGCCGCCGCGGGCGCCGACGTTGTAGCCAGCTCGCGGACAAAGGAGCACGTTGACGAAGTGGCAGCGGCGATTGAGGCGCTGGGCCGGCGCACGCTGCGCGAGGTCTGTGACGTGCTTGATCGCACTTCGATCCAGCAATTGCACGATGCGGTGATCGCGGAGTTCGGCAAGGTGGACATTCTGGTGAATGCCGCGGGCATGGCCAAGAAAGTGCCCACGCTCGACGAGGACGAAGACGAATGGTTGAAGATCATCGACACCAATCTGACTGGAACCATGCGCGCCTGCCAGATTTTTGGGCGCACGATGGTCAGCGCGCACTACGGGCGAATCATCAACGTTGCGTCGTCGACGGCATTTCGCGGGTCGTTTCAGTTGGCGGCCTATGGCGCGAGCAAGAGCGCCGTGGCTTCGCTGACACGGACGCTGGCAATTGAATTGGCGGAATCGGGCGTGAATGTGAACGCGATTGCGCCGGGCGTGTTTCCTACGGAGTTGAGCGCGCCGCTGGTGAAGGACACGCTGCGCGGCGAGGAGATGCTGACGCGCACGCCGATGCATCGCTTTGGCCGTCCGGGAGAAGTAGTAGGGCCGGTGATTTTTCTGGCGTCGGAGGCAGCGGGATTCGTGACCGGCGAAGTGCTCGCGGTTGACGGCGGCTACCTTGCCAGCGGAGTGAACGTTTGAAAAGCAGGGAGCAAGGGAGCGAGGGATCGACGAAGGCAGCCGAAAAGGCAGAAGGTGAAGGGAAGTGATGGCTGAAGGACGCAAGCTGCGAATGGGAATGGTGGGCGGCGGACCGGGCGCGTTTATCGGCCCTGTACACCGCATTGCGGCGGAGCTGGATGGAAAGATAGAACTGGTTGCGGGAGCATTCTCGCAGTCGGCAGAGCGCTCGCGCGAGGCGGGCGAGAAGTTTCATGTCGATCCTGCACGGGCATATGCGGACTACGGAAAGATGATCGAAGCCGAGCGCAAGCGGGCGGACGGGATCGACTTTATAGTGATCGCGACGCCGAATCATCTGCATTTGCCGATCGCGTTGGCGGCGCTGGATGCGGGAATTCCGGTGATGAGCGACAAGCCGGCGACGGCGACGTATGAAGAAGCGCTGAAGCTGGAAGCCGCGGTAGCGAAGGCGGGCCTGCCTTATGGACTGACGCACACCTATGCGGGGTACCAGATGGTGCGCGAGGCGCGGGCGATGTGCGCAGAGGGCAAGCTGGGGAAGATTCGCAAGGTGGCCGTCGAATATTTTCAGGGATGGCTGAGCCGGCCGATTGAGACGAGCGGACAGAAGCAGGCGGAGTGGCGCACTGATCCGGCGCGAAACGGCCCGGGCGGGGCAATTGGCGACATCGGCACGCATGCTTTTCATCTGCTCGAATACGTGAGCGGCCTGGAAGTGACGGCAATCAACGCGACGCTGCGCTCGGTGGTGCCGGGGCGAAGGCTGGATGACGATTGCAACGCGTTTGTGAGGATGAGCAACAACGCGGCCGGCACGCTGGCTTGCTCGCAAGTGGCGGCGGGCGAGATGAACGAATTGCAGTTGCGCATCTATGGCGAGGAGGGTTCGCTCGAATGGCGGCAGCAGGACCCGAACCGGCTGAAAGTGAAATGGCTCGACAAGCCGGAAGAGATTCATCATGCGGCGATGAGTTATCTGGGCAGCGATGCGAAGGCTGTGGCGCGGACTCCGGCGGGTCATCCGGAGGGGTATTTGGAAGCATTCGCGGTGCTCTATCGCGAATTTGCCGATGCGCTGGTTGCGTGGAAGCAGGGAACGCAGAACTCGTTGCCGGCCACGTTGCCGGGCATTAAGGCGGGCGTGAGAGGGATGCGCTTCATGGAGCGAGTGATTGAGAGCAATCGTAGAGAAGGCTGGGTGGAATTTTAGGGCGCAAGCTTTTAGCCACTAGCTTCTAGCTCCTAGCCCGGACGTGCTGATTCGACGGGCATAGACAGGACTTGACCAGTAGGCTTCTATTCCCGACGTCCTGCAGACGGCGCGTTGGCGAAAGACGATCCGTGACGGAGAAAAGCAATGAAGACGATCAAAGGACCGGGAATTTTTCTGGCGCAGTTTGCCGGCGATAAAGCGCCTTACAACACGCTCGATGGCCTGGCGAAGTGGGCAGCGGCGCATGGCTACGTGGGGATTCAGATTCCGAGCTGGGACGCGAGGCTCTTTGACCTTGAGCAGGCCGCCGAGAGCCAGACGTATTGCGACGAGGTGAAGGGCGTTGCGGCGAATGCGGGACTTGCGATCACCGAACTCTCGACGCATCTGCAAGGGCAACTGGTGGCCAGCCATCCGGCGTTCGACACGCTGCTCGATGCGTTTGCGCCGCCGGAGCTGCATGGAAATGTAAAGGCGCGGACGGCGTGGGCCGTGGAGCAACTGTGGTCGGCGGCGAAGGCCAGCCGCAACCTGGGACTGAATGCGCACGCAACTTTTTCCGGGCGCGCTGGCGTGGCCGTTTTTTTATCCGTGGCCGCAGAGACCGGCGGGGCTGATCGACGAAGCGTTCAAGGAGTTGGGGCGGCGATGGCTGCCGATTTTGAATGCGTTCGACGAGGCGGGAGTGGATGTGTGCTTCGAACTTCATCCCGGTGAGGACCTGCACGACGGCGCGACCTTCGAGCACTTTCTCAGCTACGGTTGGCGACCATCCGCGCGCGAATATTTTGTACGACCCGAGCCACATGGTGCTGCAGCAGATGGATTATCTGGCTTTTCTAGATCTTTATCACGATCGCGTGCGGGCGTTTCATGTGAAGGATGCGGAGTTTCGGCCCAGCGGTCGATCAGGAGTTTATGGAGGCTACCAGAATTGGATTGACCGGCCGGGACGCTTTCGCTCGCTTGGCGATGGCCAGATTGATTTCCGGCAGATCTTCAGCAAGATGGCGCAGTACAACTATCCGGGTTGGGCAGTGGTGGAGTGGGAGTGCTGCATCAAGCATCCCGAGGAGGGCGCGGCGGAGGGCGCGGAGTTTGTGCGGGATCAAATCATTCGCGTCACCGAGCGGGCGTTCGACGATTTTGCGGGCGGCCATGCGGATGCGGAGAGCAATCGAAAGATTTTGGGATTGTAGTCCGCAGCGGAACGAATCAATCAGAGATTCCAGCAGACTCGAGGATCGGCGAGGGCACCTTGCCTGGCGCGACGATGCCATATTTCACGTCGAGAAATTCCTGAAGGGCTACAGGAAGAAGCGCGGCCAACTCTTGCCATGAAAGGACTTTGAGGCGCACACGCAATGCGGCGCTTTTGACCGCGGCCATGATTTGAAACCATTCCTCGCGGAGATCGGGGCGGCGCTCGTCGTGGATGACGCAGAAGCTGGAGTCGCTGGCGTGAGCTGCCAGCACGCTGCGGATAAGTTGATAGCCGGCATAACCTGGCTCACCGGGCGGACGAAAAATGGTGTCGACAGCGGAAACGAGGGCGGGATCGGCGACGATGCTTTCAAATTCCTGCGAGTTGTTCTCAGGAAATTCGCTGGCCCGCAACCAGCGCGAAGTGGCGATCTCAACGCGCGGTAGGCGGTCGCGATCGAAGACAGTGTCGAAGTCGCGATAGGCTTCGACGAATTGCGCGGCGCGAGTTTGGAAGCCGACTTCGGTAAGTTTTGCCTCGACCAGCAGGGAACCAAGGCGCATATCAACCTCGGTGCGGTCAACTTTGATGCGACCCAGACGGCCGCTTGTGAGCGGCACGCGAGCCTTCCAGCCGAAGATCGGAGCGGCTTCGGCGTCCACGCCGAGCGCATTTCGCACTGCTGGTGATTCGGCGACACCCGGCGTGCAAAAGACGTTCATGAGCAATGCATCGGAACTCATGGAAGAGTCGAGCTCGCGCCAGCGCCGTGCGTGGTCGAGTTGCGGCTTAGGCAGCGATCGCGCAGCCTGGGCGTGGACCTTATCGAAGCGGCGCATCCAATCTGGGTTGGCGGCGATGGCCGTGTAGGCAGCGTCGAAGAAGTTGCCATGGCTTGCGCCGTTCCAGGCTCGTAAGACGATCACTGGCGCGGAACCATAGCTCTCAACATGCGCGCGGCCGCGCGCGTAGATGCGGCTGCGAAGGGTCAACTCCTGCCGGAGCTGCGCTGCGTTTAGACCAGGAGAAATCACGTCAGCACGGGAATGTCCGCGACGCCGGCCACGCCGAAGACGCGGCGGTAGCGCTCGGCTTCATTGGGATCGCCCAAAGCCTTGGAGTAGTTGTCGGAGAGCTTGACAGCTGGCCGGCCGTCGACCTGGCTGAGTTTGCACACGAGGCCGATGGGATTGAATCCGTCATTGCCCTGGGGATTGCAGCCGCGAAAGTCGTTGGTGAGCAGCGTGCCCCAGCCAGCGCTGAAGCGGATGCGGCGGCCAGGAAGCCAGCGGTCGGAATCTTGGAAGTCAGTGGCGGAGCGGAAATCGTCAGGCAAGGCGCCGTTGAGCAGCGTTCCGGCGAAGTAGGCGTGCAGGCCGAGAATCTGCTCAACGTCGAGCGCGTCGCTGGCGATGAGGCGCTTCTGGCGCGGGTCTGCGCCGTGGCGCTCAAGCCATGCGATATATTCGTCGCCGGCCACGTAGGCGTCTTTGCTGTCGATGCGCTGGCCGGTCCAGTTGGTCACCCAGTCAGGAGCGCCGCGCAGAAATTGCGTGGTGCCGAAGGTGTCGGGCAGCAAGATCAGAAGCTCGCCCTGATAGCTCTGCTGCCATAACTCAAGCAGCGCGTACTGGGAGTTGCGCAACTCCTCGTCGTCGCGGGCGAGGGCGGCCATGGCCATGGGCAGCTCGTGGCCGTTGGTGCCGATGGCTTCAAGATTGTGCTTGTAGGCGAGATATGCGTTCGAAGTTCCGGAGAAACATTCGGCCGATGGTGTCGCGCATGGAGTTGACGACGTACTCGTGCCAGAGAAAGCTGTGCCTGCGGCGCGTGCCGAAGTCGCTGATGCTGAGATCGGGAACTCCGCGCAGGCGCTCCATCTTTTCCCAGAGCCGGGTTTTGGCGCGCGCGTAAAGAATGTCGAGCTCGAATTCGCTCAGGTCCTTGAGCGCGGCGCGCGTCTTCAGTTCGCCGATTTCAGAGAGAGCGTAGATCTCCCACATCGATGTTCCAGACCAGAGCCCTTCAAATTGAAGCTGGAGTTGGCCGTCGTGGACAGAAAGCTCAAAGTCGGAGAGCTCGAATTCGTGCTCGAGCCAGTCAAGAAATGCAGGTTCAAAGATTCCGCGGCGGCCGTAGAAGGTATTGCCGGCGAGCCAGACAAGCTCAGATTTGCGGAAGCGAAGACGCCGCGTGGCTTCGAGTTGTTCCCGCAATTGGTCGACGCTGACGATTTCGCCGAGTTGCACGGAGGTGGTGCGATTGATGAGGGTGAATGTCGCGCGCGTGCGCGGGAAGTTCTTCCAGATGAACTGGAGCATGAGCAGCTTGTAGAAATCGGTGTCGAGCAAGGAGCGCGTGATGGGGTCCATCTCCCAGTTATGGTCATGCGCTCGCCTGGCGAAATCGATAATCACGATGAATTTACTTTAAACGAGAAGCGGGAAAGCGGGAAGCTGGGTTCCCACCATTGACTCGCTAGCGGATTCGGAAATTAGTAGCTCAGCTCCAGCACATTTACTGAGTAAGGCGCGAAAGTCTGGGTAAATTTCGGGCCCGCGACAGGAACTGTGCGAGTGACCGGAACGACAGCGTCGGGATGTGTGATGCTGTTGGTCGCGTTCGGAGTCTTGCCGCTCATGGTTGTGAGCGTGGCCTGACCGGCGACCTTCTTGACGCCGTCGAGCTCAATCGCAAGCGGCTGCGCGGTCGAGGTTGCGTTGACGACTTTGACGAAGAGCTTGTGCGTTGCATCATTGCGCGTGACGGACGCGAAGACGCGCGGAGGAGCATTGGTAAGCGCCGCCGGGACGACCTCGCTTCCTAAATGCGTGGAGAACATCACCTGCGTCCAGTAGCTGGGCGAGCCGTAGCTCGTGAGGGCGTCGTAGCCGATGAGGTCGGGAGCCCACTGCATGCCGCCGGGATTGACGTTGACGAAGAGCGGCGCGTAGCTGGACATAATAATCAGATCGCTGTTTCGTTCGAGTCCGGTGAGCCATGCAGCGTCGGCAAGAGCGGCTTCGAGGTTGGGCGTGGGGTCGCCCTCGCGCGTGGCCCACTCGCCGACAAAAATCTTTGGCCCGTTGCGGTCGGCGGCGTCGTAGTGATGCGCTTCAGAAAATGACTGCGCGGCAGACATGTAGAAATGCTCGTCAAGAACGTCGGGCGTGACGCCCTTGACCGGGGTAGTGGCGATGATCTGGAGATCGGGATAGCGCTGCTTGATGGCGTGATAGAACTGCGCGAAGCGGCCGTCGTAAGTGTGAGCGCGATCAAACTGATCTTCGTTGCCGACTTCGATGTAGCGCAGCGGGAACGGCGTGGGATGGCCGTCTTTCACTCGTTCCGCGCCCCATTTCGTATCCGCGCCGCCGGTGACGTACTCAATCTCGTCGAGCGCGTCTTGCACGTAAGGCTCGAGGGCAGGGCCGGGTTCGACGCGTTCACCGGCAAGGGAGAAGCCAGCATAGACAGCGAGCACCGGCTGCATCTTCAGGTCTTCGCACCACTCCAGGAATTCCAGCAGGCCCATGCCGTCAGACGAGCGATAGTGCCAGGGGCTCATGTGGGTGGGGCGGTCAGACCAGGGGCCAATTGTTTGTTTCCAATTAAAGCGGTCGGCTATGTGGTCGCCCTCCAAATAATTGCCGCCGGGCAGGCGCAGGAATTTCGGCTGCATGGCGGCCAGCTTATCCATAATGTCGGCGCGATTGCCGCCTTCGCGATCGTGATACGTGGGCGGAAAGAGCGAGATGAGGTTGAGCCAGATCGTTGCAGGCTGCGCAATGGTCAGGATGAAATGGTTGTTCGAAGAGGCGGCCACTTCGCCGGTTTTGAGGGTGAAGGTGAAGCGTTTCCACTCGGCACCGACGCCGGTGACGGTGGCGGAGGCAGCAACGATGCCGGTCTGATCGTTTTGCAACGCGACTGTGACGGGAATATTCGTGGCGTCTGTTTTGGCGTAAAAAGATCCGCTATAAACGGTGTGCGGGCGCACGGGGATGCCCCAGTAGCCGCCGTTCTCAACTCCTGCAGGTGATGCCGACGAAGCTTTGGAAACGGTGACGCGGAGACTGCGCGGGAGCGCTTTGCTCAGGCCGTCGGAGTCGTCGGTGGAGACATTCACGATGGAATCGCCGCGCGCGACCATCGGCCAGAGTCTGAGCGCGTCCCAAGCCTGGCTGGGGGTGCGATCGCGAATCAACTCGCCGTAGATTCCGCCGTCGTAGGAGTAGTTGATCTCCTCGGTCATGAGGCCGTAGAGCGTGGGACTGACCGTCGCAGTGGGATGGTCAACCTGAATGGTGAGCGAGGGCGACTGCGCGAGCAGGCTGAAGGGAAGCAACATTGAGGCGAAGAAGGCGGCGAGAACGCGAGGGTTTTTCATAACCACGCAATCCTACTGCGGAATCCTGAGTTTGACAATCTGGAAAACGCTTACATGGAGCCCGGCCGCATGCCGGGCACAGGGGGGGCTTGCTGCTAAATGCTAGCCGGAAGTCTTTTCAATCGCCTCTGCAATCGCATCGCGCACGCTATCAGGAAGCGCGGGCATTGCGCCGGACTGCGAGGCCAACCAACCGCCCCAGCGGTTGCCGGCCTCATTCAAAGTAGCAAGGTCCGCGCCACGCAGCATGTAATGCGTCATGGCGGCTGTGAACGCATCCCCGGCTCCGACTGCGTCGGCGACTTTGACGGGGAAGCCGGGATGCTCGTCCCACTCGTCACGCGTGACGAGCAGGCTGCCTCGCGCGCCGCGCGTGATGGCAACCAATTGGAGCGCGGGAAACACGGAGAGGAGCTGTTCTGCTGCCGTGCGCATGAGGTCTGTGCCTGCTTGCGGAGTAGCGTCTGGGGCGCGAGTGCCCATGTCGGTATCGAGCAGGTCGAGGTCGAGCAGGCTGAGCACCAGCGGCACTTCGGCATCATTCATTTTGACTACCGTTGCGAGCTCAAACGATTCCTGAATTACTTCGGCAGAATAAAAGGGCGCGCGCAGGTTCACGTCGAAGACGCGAATGCAGGAAGCGGGAGTCTGCGCCACCAGGGTCTGGATGGTTTGGCGAGACTGCGGACTACGTTGCGCAAGCGAACCGAAGCAAATCGCATCGGCTCTCTCGACATTCTGAATCCATTCATCTGAAAGCTCCAGAAAATCCCATGCGGCGGGCTCGCGGATGATGTAATGCGGATCGCGATCTTCAAAGGTGACCGTGACGCGGCCAGTTTCGTGCATTGGATCTACCTGAAGGAGGCTGGTTTCGACTGGCATGGGATTGAGGCGGTCGATCGCTTGCCGGCCAAGGTCGTCACGGCCGATGCGGCTGAGGATTGTGGCACGGTTGCCGAGACGGCCCAGCCATCACGGCGAAGTTGGCCGGCGCGCCGCCAAGGCGCGTGGCATTCGGCAAGATATCCCAGAGCAGCTCGCCAATGCCGAGAATCAAATGGGGTTTTGTCATTCCTGAGATCCTACCCAGCGGTAGATCGAACAATCCTCCCATCCGGGAGCTGCGTATTCCGCGCCGGGCTGGCGCTTGAGAATTGTTCGGTCGGCGACTGCATCTGCGTGCGAACGGCGAATCTGGCCGTGAAAGAGGCGCTCGAATCCCG
The DNA here is from genome assembly GCA_963773915.1 of uncultured Acidobacteriaceae bacterium. Taxonomy (GTDB): domain Bacteria; phylum Acidobacteriota; class Terriglobia; order Terriglobales; family Acidobacteriaceae; genus Telmatobacter. The sequence continues at coordinate 126,756 of CAVZCY010000008.1, read as the reverse complement.
GCTCGCGCCGGAGCACGTTTTCCTGCTCGTTGTTCACGTAAAGAATATCCAGTTGCCCGGCTCGATCAGCAAGAGTGCGGCTCCATGCGCGAAGAAGGCGCCGCAGCACGGGCGCGCCAAAGGGATTGAAGAGAAAAGCAACGCAGGGTCCGGCAGGGATGGGGAAATCAGTTGCGTCGCGGCAAAACATGCGCATGGGCGCGCGTGGGCGACCGGCGGCGCGCCATAGCGCAAGATTTCTGCGTGCAATGCGCGCCAGCGTGGGATGCAGCTCAACGCCGAGGACGGCGCGAAACGGATAATTGGCGGCGAGCAGCATCGCGCGGCCCATGCCGGCGCCAAGATCGATGAATGTGTACGCGTCGATGGGCGCGAGGGGACGCGAGCGGCGCCAGCGCACAAGAATGCCTTGAAAGACGGAGGGCGCGACCGCGTAGTAGGCCGTCACGTGGCGATCGTGGCGATGGCCCGAGCCAAGATGGCGCCCTGCAACCAGACCGCTGGTGCGCACGCCAAACTCCAGGTCGAAGGGGTGGCGGATCAATCCATCTTTTTGCGCCAGCCCGGGCAATTGCGTTTAGCAGCGGCGGTGGCCTTCGTTTCAACTTTGCCTGACCGAACGCTCACGCTTGAACCTTAGCATAGCCTGCGCAGCGTGCCGGATTCCTTCGTGAGCGGATTTTCTCTTGACTGGATCGCAGTGCGTCTGCAAGACTGCGTGGGCACTTTGGCGCGCACTCGAATGCAGATGAGGCGATTGCGAACGACGGTGCTAATTCTCTTAGCAAGCACATGGAGGAAACGTGAAGAAATACCTTGCGGAACTGGTAGGCACATTCATTCTGGTGTTGTTTGGCTGTGGAACGGCGGTGATTGCCGGCGATAAAGTTGGGATTCCGGGAATTGCGCTGGCATTTGGCCTTGCGCTTGTTGGCGCAGCATACGGCATTGGCCCGATCTCAGGGTGCCACATCAATCCCGCGGTGAGCCTCGGCGTTTGGGTTGCCGGCCGGATGAGCCTTGTCGAGATGATCGGCTATTGGGTGGGACAATTTCTGGGCGCGATTCTTGCGGCATGGGTACTGCTGATGATTGCCGTTGGCGATGGGCAATATAGCATTGCCGTGAACGGGCTTGGACAGAATGGATGGGGATTGGGCTATCAGGGCGGATACAACGAACCTTCTGCAATTCTGTTTGAGTTTTTCGCGACCATGATTTTCGTGATCGTTATTCTGGGATCGACGCAGAAGAGCGCGCCAGCGGGATTCGCCGGACTGGCGATTGGGATTACGCTCGTGGCGATTCACCTTTTCGGAATCCACATTACGGGAGTGAGCGTGAATCCGGCGCGAAGCCTTGGGCCGGCGATATTTGTGGGCGGGCAGGCAATCAAGCAGGTGTGGCTGTTCCTTGTATTCCCCAGCCTGGGCGGAATTGCGGCTGGCCTGTTCTTCCGGACGAAGCTGCTCGCGGCGGACTAATCTGCGCAGGCGTCAAGCCAGGAACAAATCGGGGAGCGGCCTTTGGTCGGCTGCTCCCCGAGGTGTTTTTAGCCTTTGACGACAGGCGCTGCGATTGATCGATTGCAGCTGGCGTTTTTCATTTGAGGCTGCCGGGATTAGAGGCCTGTCAGGATTCGAGGCTATTGGGCTATCGCGATAAATCGTAGCCGCACATAGTCGGCGGTCCACTGGCCGTCGTGGGCGCGTAGAACGGGGGCGAGCAAGGCAACCGTTTCTTCGACGACAGGATTGCGCTGTTCCTCTGGCAGGGCATCGAGAGCGCCGCGGCTGAAGGTGTTCAGCCAGCCGGCCATTCCACTCGCGGGCAATGGCGTTGGGCGAGGGAAGTGCGCGATCTTCTGCACGGTGAATCCTAGCCGCTCCAGGCGGCTGCTGTACTCCTCGACAGTGGGATAGTAATTGCCGCGGTCGCCGAGAGACGCAAATCCGTGGCGCGCGAGAACGGCGGCGAAGGCGGCGCGGATGGCGGCGATGTTGCCGTGGCCGCCCATCTCGGCGACAAAGCGGCCGCCGGGACGCAGAACACGCCGCACTTGCGAGAGCATCTCGTCTTGTCCGCGGACCCAGTGCAGGACGGCGTTCGAAAATACGGCGTCGAAGTTGTGATCGGGGTAGGGCAGCTTCTCAGCGGGGCCATTGTCGGCTTTTACTCCGCGGGCGAGGGCGGCTGCGACCATCTGCGGCGAGGCGTCAATGCCGACAACACTTGCGCCGGAGGCAGCGATGCGCAGGGTGAGTTGGCCGTCGCCGCAGCCGAGGTCGAGGATGCGCTCTCCGGGTTGCGGGGCAAGCCACTCGAGCGCGCCGCCGGCCAGTTCGTGAACGAATGCGCCGTCGCGGCCGTAGGTTTCTGCGTTCCATGTCTGCGGCATTTGGGCTCTCCTTTTTTTCAAAACAATGAAAGTGAGAGGCGGCTTCGATGAATCAAATGACGGTGAGGCGAAGGCCGGAGGCGCGGGGAACGAGCACGTTGAGCTTTCCGTTCTTGAGATGGCCGGGCGTTGCCGATCGCGTGATGTGAGCTTCGCGGCTGTCGACTGAAGGCGCATGCAACGTCTCAATCTCGACTGTGCCGGATTTGGCAGCGCCGAAATCAGGAATCCCGAAATCAAGGTTGAGGGCAAGGTCGTTTTCCGCGTCTTTGTTCAAGACGATGACAGATGTTTGCCCGCCCGCGAGTTTCGCGGCATAGGCCGTAGCGTTGACGCCCGCGGCCTGAAGCTTCGAAGTGAAATCGGCCTGGATCAGTGAACCGCCGCTGAACGAACCGGCGAACTTGAGGCCGTAAGCGACCGGCTCCAGAATGTAGTCCGAGCCGAACGATGCAATCGGCGCATAGTACGGGTGCGGATGCGTTGCAATCTGTTCCGGCGTGGCGCCCTGGTCCTTGAGAACCTCGTCGCCGAACATGACCCCGCCAAGCCCGCTCGCGATAATCGGCGCGGTGCCGCCATGCAGATTAATGCCGGAATAGTTGTTGGCGGCGAGGAGAAGCGAATAGTCGGCCGCCCACAAGAGCTGCCGCAAAGACGTCGGAGACTCCGGGCTTGCCTCCGCGATAGCAGGTATTGCCTTCAGTCATGCGCACGCGAGACGCCCATTTTTGCAGCGGCCGCAGCGGCAATGTCCGCCGTGCTCTGGACTTTGGCCATGGTCGCGGGCTTGAGCAGATTGGGAATGTTGACGTCGGGATTCGACGGCGGCCCGCCGAAGTAGTAATGGTGCGAAAGCGTCGTGACGTGCGGAGGATTTTCGACTGAACCCCACGCGTCAGCGATCTGCGGCAGCCAGGACATGTTGGAGGCGATGTCGGGCATGCCGAAGCTGGCGCGCGGCACTGCGGCGGCGACGGCGCGGGCGAGAGTGAGCCACTCGGTGAGATAAGTTGCCGGCGGACCATGTTTGAGGATCGCGCAAGTGACGGCCAAACAAATCGACTTCATTGCCGATCTGGAAGTATTGCAGGCGCGAGCCCGAGCGTTTTGGCGACGAACTCGGCTTCGTCGGCGGCGCGGGCGGGCGTGTTGGTTCCCATGTTGATGCCGTAGAGGCAGGTCCAGCCGGTTGCTTCGAGAAAGGCGGCCAGGTTGCGCACCGCTTCAGGCGTCACGGCGTAGAAGCTTGCCTTGGGCTCGCCGACCACCTCGCGAGTGTGCGGGTGTTCGGGCTCGAGGAGAGTCGGCAGTGGGCTTCCACCAACCGAATTCGCCGGTATTGCCGCCGATTCGCAATACTCCTCGGGAGGAAATCTGCCTGAATGCGCGAATCAAGCCGGTGTTCTTCGCCGAGAAAAAGCTCGGATTCGCAAGCTCGCGAACTTCGTAGGAGAGGCCGACAAAATCGGCTGGCATGTGGGGGCCCGTTGCATCAGTGGGAATTGACGAGATCGACCTGGAACCGCGTTCGAGTGTTGCGCGGGAAGGCGCGTGGCGGCAAGAGTGAGTGCGGTGGTCGAAAGAAAACTGCGCCGGGTTATCGTGCTCATCGTTATCGATTCACCGATCTTTCCGTAATAATGCCGCTCCCAATTCTCCAGGCTGAACGGGCTTAGATCGACTGCACCGGCAAAAGGGTGAGATCGTCGACGAGGCCGACTTCTTTTTGCACGAAAGGCTCGCCGTAGCGAACGCCGGCAAGGAGTCCGTAGTGGCGAGCCTCGGCAAAGGTGCGTTCGCGAATTTCTTCTTCCGGAACGAACAGGCCGGCACCCGCGGATTGATTCGCGTATTGCGAGCGGTAGGCCATGAGGGCCAGATGGCGCTGCTCGATGAATGGCGTGATGTCGACGATGAAACTGGGGCGCACATCGGCGTAGAGGCTGGCGTAGACGATTTTGAAGGGACGATGCGGAGGTGAATCTGTTTCGATCTTTTTGAGGCCGGAGAGGAAGCAGGCTTCGGCACCGAGGGTCGCGGTAATGGCGTGATCGGGGTGGCGCGCCTGCCAGTACGGAAGGATGACAACGCGGGGACGAAGCCGCCGCAGGATGCGCACGATGGCGATGCGATTCTCAAGAGTGTTGGCGACGGCGCCATCGGTGAAGTCGAGCGCCTGACGCCAGCCAACGCCGAGGATGCGGGCGGCTTCCTCGGCTTCGCGGGCGCGGTCGTCGACACTGCCGCGGGTGCCGGCTTCGCCTTGAGTCAAATCGAGAATCGCGGTGCGCAGGCCACGCGCAGCCATGCGCAGCAGGGTTCCCCCGCAGGTTTGTTCTACGTCGTCGCGATGTGCGGCGATGGCGAGGATGTCGGCTTCGAAATCGACTGCCTCAGCGGGCATGGGGCTCAGTAGACGGTGTTGTCGGAGTCGGAGATCGCGTCCATATAGGCAACGTCGTAGGCGGTGCCGGTGACCGTGACGTATTGGTTGTTGATCGACGAACCATCGGTGGTCGAGTAGATGTAGACCTGACCGCCCTCGGCCGCGTACAGCTTATGCAGGCCAGTCACAGCGGCGATTCCGGTGGCGTTGCCCAGGTACGGCTCGAGCAAGGTGACTTGATTCGTGGAGGTGTTGTACATGGTCAGGCAGCCATAGCCGCTTGCCGGGTTGGTGGCATAGCGAACGCCGGTAGTGCAGCCGGTCATCGCGATCCACAGGGTATCGTCATCGGCCTGGATGATGCGGCTGGTTGCGCCGGGCTGGCCGTCGCTGATGGCGGCGGTGCTGCTGATGGTGAGATTGGCAAGATTGAGCACGGTGAGATTGCCGGCGAAGAGCGTTTGTCCCAGGATCGTCTGCGGCTGCTGGCCGACGACGTACATGGTGGAAGCTATCGACGAGAGCGTTGCTCGCCCCGCCGGGGATGAGAATATTTTTCATTGGAGCGGTGCTGGCGTTGGGGCACGACGACACAGCGGGAAGATTGCAGGGAAGCAGGCCGGATTGCTGGCCGTTAAGAAAGATGAGCGGCGCGGTAGGCACCACTGAGATTGACGCCTTTGACCCACCGCACTCAGGGCCGCAATTCAAAATATAGGCGGTGCTTCCATCCGTGGAGAAGACGGCCTTAATGGGGCGGTCAAAGGTGAGCGGAGCGCCATAGAAATTGCCGGTTGCGTCGGTGTGGTCGGGGCTCTGCATCTGGAAAAGGCACCACGTTGGCGCGCTTTGCGGCTCGCAGTCAACGGCGGCTTTGGGCCAGGTGGAAGGTCCCCCTGAGAAAGAGATGGTCTGGGATGTCGAGAGTTGCCGAGGGTAGTACGCGTAGTTGGAGTTCTGGGCAAAGGCGAGCGCAACCGACCCTCCGGGGTTGACACTCACGCGATAGACTCCGGGAAGGCTGAGAGGCGTGGAAGAGCCAGCGGCCTGAGCCACCACTGTTAGATCATCGTAGGTCTGGCTGGCGGCAAAGGTATATGCCCTGTTGCGTGTAGTAAAGATGCTGGACGAGCTGCCGTTCAACCCGCTGACCCCGCCGGAGTTCCTCTCTTCCGCGTAGCTGACCAAGTTGAAAGTACCGTCGCCCGACCCGTAAACCGCGCCCGTTTGCTCCTCGGGCATGTTCTGAATTGAAATCGGCAATGCGCCGCCAAATCCGGCGATGGAAAATGAGGAAGGTGTGCCATTAAAGCCGAAACGCGTGTCGTAAAAGGCGTCGACGATTACAAGCTCTCCCTTTGAAAGGATGCCGGGATTCTGCACGGCAATCATGACGCGATTGACCAATTTGCTGGGCGGCAAAACGCGGCCGTCAAAGTAAAAGGTCTTGCCACAACCTGCCAGCACTGCCGCCGCCAGCAAAGCAACGCCGGCGCTCAGGAGAAGACTTCTGTTCTTCAAAATTCCAACCCTCGGTTGATCGTGCGGAACGATCCGCAACATAGACGAATGAATAGCGTTATTGGCACACGGAGAGGACCAAAAACAGGTTGGCACTTACCGGTTTCCACGCAGGCGATGACTCCCGAAGTATAACAAAGCGGCCCGGCCCTTCGGCGCGCCAATCCGGGACGTGGAAAGGCGCGCGCGAGAAGAGTTTGCGAGCGGCTCAGGGTAGATGAGTATATGCCGGCCCGAGGCCGCGACCGGTGGATACAACCCTGCAGGCGATGCGGTAGCATGACAACAGAATGACGCGCTTTGCCGACCTCTTTTCTGACCGCCCCGTGCTTGCCGATGGCGCCATGGGCACTGTGCTCAGCGCGCGCGGCGTGTTTATCAACCGCTGCTTCGATGAGCTGAACCTCTCTGATCCCAATCTGATTGTCGCGGTGCACGAAGAGTACCTGCAGGCGGGCGCTGAGATTATTGAAACCAATACTTTCGGCGCGAACCGCTTCCGATTGACCCGGCATGGGTTGGGCGGAAAGGTGGAGGAGATCAATGCGGCGGGCGTGCGGCTGGCGCGCCAGGCAGTGGAGCGCCTGAAGGAGCGCCGTACCGGCGACGCATGGGTTGCCGGCGCCGTTGGTCCACTGGGCGTGCGGCTGGAGCCGCTGGGAAAGACGGGCCTGGATGAGGCTCGCGCAGCCTTTGCGGAGCAGATTGGAATTCTGTCGAAAAGCGGCGTCGACCTTCTGATTATTGAGACCATGCCCGCGCTGAATGAAGCGCGCGAGGCGCTTGAGGCGGCAAAAGCAGTGGCTCCGGATCTCCCCGTGCTGGTGATGGTGACGGTGGACGATGAGGGCGAATGTCTCGACGGCTCCTCGGCGGCGCAGGCGGCGGCTTGGCTGACAGAGTGGGGCGCGGGAGCCGTGGGAGTGAACTGCTCCACCGGCCCGGCCACCGTGCTGACTGCGATAGAGGAGATGCGCACGGCGACGACACTGCCGCTGGCAGCCATGCCCAACGCCGGCATGCCGCGCGCGGTCGAGGGGCGAAATATTTATTTGTGCTCTCCCGAATACATGGCCAGCTTTGCGCGCAAGGCGATTGCAGCGGGGGCGCAGATGGTTGGCGGCTGCTGCGGCACCACGCCGAATCATATTCGCGCCATGCGATCGGCCATACGAGCCATGGACGCGCAGACGCCGGTGGGGGGAGCGGGAACCGCGCCGGCAGTCAGCAAGGAGACGCCACCGTCGCCGCTGGCACAACGCTCGCGCTTCGGCTCGCTGATTGCCGAAGGAAAGTTCGTCACCATGGTCGAGTTCGTGCCGCCGCGGGGCATCGATTGCGCCAAGGAGATTGAGGGCGCTGCTTTGATGGCGCGGCTGGGCGTGGACGCGATCGATGTCTACGATGCCGCGCAAGCGTCGGCGCGAATGAGCGGGCAGAGCCTCTGCATCCAGATTCAACAGCACACCGGGATAGAGACGATTCTGCATTACACCTGCCGCGATCGCAATTTGCTGTCGATCCAGTCGGATCTTGCTGGGAGCCTCGTCGATCGGGCTGCGCAACATTCTTTGCGTAACCGGGGAGCCGCCCGCGCAGGGAAGTTATCCTGATGCGTCTGCTGTCTTTGACGTAGACTCAATCGGTTTGGTAAACATCGCGCGGCGGCTGAATCACGGGCTCGATATCGGATCGAACTCGATCGGCGCGAGCACGAATTTCACGATTGGAGTGGCGGCCAATCCCGGCGTGCCGGACCTTGAAAACGAGCTTCGCCGGTTCGCTTACAAAGTAGAGGCGGGCGCCGAGTACGTGATCACGCAAGCGGTGTTTGACGTGCGCCTGCTGGAAGAATTTCTGGAGCGGACCAAAGAGCTGACAGGAAACGGCCGCATCCCGGTGATCGCCGGCATCTGGCCGCTGATCAGCTTGCGCAACGCGGAACATATGAAGAACGATCTGCGCGTTGCGATGCCCGAGGAGATTATGCTGCGCATGGCGCAGGCGGATACGCCTGAAGCCGCGCGCGCCGAAGGAATCAAGATTGCGCAGGAGATGCTGGCGGCAGTGCGGCCGCTGGTGCAGGGGGTGCAGGTGAGCGCGCCGTTTGGAAACTATGAGGCCGCGGCTGAAGTGGTCGCCAGCGCACTGCCTGCGGGAACGAGCGCAAAGGGGTAGACAACATGCCGTCGTTTGAACAATCACTCAAGAAGCTGGAAACGATCGTCGAGCAATTGGAAAAAGGCGATCTGACGCTCGAAGACTCGCTGAAGCTCTTTGAACAGGGCGTTGGATTGTCGGCTGCCTGCAAACAGGAGCTGGATGCCGCCGAAGGCAAGGTGCAAATCCTGGTGAAGCAGCGCGACGGCTCGTCGAAGCCGGAGACGTTTTCGACGGACAAGTAGCATCAGCGCGTGTTCGACGCCGCTGAGGCGTCGGCTTAAATCTCATTTCCCAACCCAATACTTATTTAGCCGAAGAATTTTTCAGATGCGCGCCAATTTGCGCGGCAAGCGTGAGCAGAGATTCGTCGGCGTCGCGGGCTGCGGCAAGTTGCATGCCGCCCTGCGCGCACGGAATGGCGATGGTGGGAACGCCGGCGAGGCTGAAGGGCGCGGTATAGCGCAGCAGCCGAATGCGGGTCTGGCTGTGATCGGCGCCGGCGGCGAGACGCGCCACTGGAATCGCGGGCAACAGCATGAGTTGATCGGCGGCAAAGATCTCGTCCATACGGGCGCGGAAGGCGGTGTGCCGCTGGCGCAACGCGGAGATTTCGCTCGCGGTCAGGCTGGCGCCCCATTTAAGCCGATCGCGAATGGCAGGCTCAAATTGATCGAAGTTGCCGGCGTGCAGGCGCGCGGCCTCCGACGCCTGAATCGGCGCGAAGATTTCAATGGCGTCCGCCCACCAATCCGGATCGATGATTCGAGCCTCCAGTCCAAGATCCTGAAGAATGAGGACGACTTCGTGAAAGCTGGCGACGACTTCAGGCTCGCAGTCGTGAAGAAAGCTGTCGGCGACGAAGGCGAAGCTGGTGAAGCGCTGGAGCGGCGAGTGATTGGCGGGCGGACTTTGTGCGGGCGCAAACGGTTCGGCGAAATACGGGGCGTCTTCAAGATCGCGAAAGAGCCAGCCCATCGTATCGAAAGATTCAGCCAGATGAGCGCCGCCGCGCCAGTCTCCCCGACCTAGAGACGCGCGATATCCGGCGAGGCCGCAGAGCGCAGCGGGCGCGCGGACTGAACCGCCGGTGTCGGTGCCGATTGCTGCCACCGCAGAGCCCTCCTGAACGCTTGCTGCCGCGCCGCTTGAAGAGCCGCCGGTGAGCGCGCCGGAGTCGCGAGGCTGTGTGCAGTCGCCGTATTCGGGATTCTCGCCGGTAATTCCGTAGGCCAGCGGATGGAGGTGGGTCTTGCCGGTGATGACCGCTCCGGCAGCGCGCAGCTGCTCCACAAGCCAGGAGTCGCGCTCGGCTTTGCCGTTCAGGTCGCGGTAGAAGTGAATGCCGCAACTGGTGGGCGAGCCGGCCAGATCGAAACAGTCCTTCACCGAAATTGGCAGACCCCAAAGCGCAGAGCGTCCGTCGCCGAAGGGGCCTGCCACTCGAAGCGCGGCATCGCCTCGGCGCGAGCAGCTTCGGCGCGTGTCCATGCTGCGTCCTGCCAGATGTACGTATTGTGGCCGGCGTTCCGATTGCTGTTCGCGAGCGCGGTCTCGGCGAGTTGGGATGGACTCGTCGATCCGGCGGCAAGCGCAGCGCGGAGATTGCGCAAATTCCATGGGGCGGTCATAAAGCCATTTTAACGCGTGTGGCCACAGGCGCGGCTCAATTCTCGAGTGGCCGAAAGAGCAGCGACTGAGAGAAGCCAAAAGCAAAGGGCGGCTCGAATATGGGCCGCCCCGTGAATAGGAACTACGCCGCAATTAGAAGTCCCGGTGCAACTAGAATCAGTTGCAGCTAGAAATCCAGGTGCAGCGACATTTGAATCTGGCGCGGGCTGCCGATGGTGTGCTTGGTGATGCCCAGACCTGCCGGGCAGTTGTAGAAGCCGCGTGTTTGGCCATGTATCGGTACGCAGTCGTTGGTGGGCTAACGGCGTGGTGCCGACGCAATAGGAACATTGTTGAATGCCTGATTCTGGTTCACGTTGTTCTGGGGAATGTCGAAGCTGGCGGTGTTGGTGAGGTTGTAGACATCGAAGGTGTAGCGCAGGTTCCATTGGTCGTGGATCGGGCAGCTCCTTTACCAGTGAAGCATCGGCGCGCCGCTGCCATGACTGGCGGAAGATGTTGCGCTCGCCGGAGGTGAAGTTGGTTTCATAAGTGATCGCCGTTGGGAACGCCCATTGTGCCGGCCGGGATGAGAGGAATCTTGAAGCAACTGGCCTTGAGTGCTGCGCCTCGCGCCGGTATCTGATGTTATAGAACGCGCCATTCTGGCCGGTGAGCGCATTCTTCCTGGTGCATCCGGGAGCCAGCGGCACGATGGGATTGGTAATGCCGTTGAAAGTGCTGTAGTAGATGCTGCCGACAGCTCCGGAGTAGTCGATGACGCTGTAAGGCTGGCCGCTCTGGATGACGGCGACGCCGTGAATCGACCAGCTATCGAGCGCCTTGCCCGCCAGTGTGTCTGTTGGCGAAGATCTTTGGCGACGTGACTCCGTAAGTGAAGTTGAGAACGTGGGTGCGGTCGAAGTCGGCTGATCCATAGCCGCTGCGCAGGTTGGTCGGATTATTGCCGTTGTAGAACAGTCCCATGCCGCTCTGCTCGTCGGTGGCGTGGGAGTAGGTGTAGGAGACCCCGGCCTGGAAGCCATGGCTGAATCGCTTTTCCAGGTGCGATTCAAGCGCGTGATAGGCCGCGATGCCGGCCGCGGTGTAGGACTCGGACTCCGACGAGTAGCCGATGTAAGGCACGCGCAGATCGACGTTGCCGCCTTCGTAGTTGTTCAGCATCGTGCCATAGTTGCAATTCGTCTTCGGTAGGATCGTTCACGCACTCCGGAAAGAAAGTGTTCGGATCGAGCACGGTGTAGCCGTAGCTGTAAGACTGCGAACCGATGTGCCGTCGGCAAACACTTTCCGCCGGGATGAGTGGGATTGCCTGGCGTGGCAATTTGAGCCTGGTTAAAGGGCACGGGAATGACCTGGTGACGGCCGAGATTGCCGACGTAGCCGATCTCAATCATCAGATCGTTGCGCGGCTGATACTGGATGTTGAACGTGAAGTTCATGCTGTAGGGCAGCTTGTTGGCGCGGTTGTAGACGCCGAGTGTGTAACGGCTGGCTCGCCGTTGTTTGCACCGACGGTGCCATCGATAATCGCCGCGGCGTTGGGCAAGATAGTTGGCGATGTCGGAGGCTTTGGGATTGGATGGCGGAGCGGAACGCGTGGGGCCCCATGGCGTGGCCAGGTTGTACTCCGAGTTGTCAACCAGCTGCCGCGTGAAAGTCCAGTCGCCCGCCGCAGATGGGAATGTAATTCAGGTACAGATAGGTTGGATCGGCAGCGTTGTACGAAGAACTGTACGGGCAGTGCTGCTGGCTGACAAACGGCTCGGTCTGTGAGGAACCGAACGGACCGCCGGAATCGATTTCGCCGCGCGGCATAACCGGGCGAGAGTAGGTAAATAGCTCGCCGCGATCGTAGTAGAAGCCGCCGCCGCCGCGGACGACGATCTTGGAGTGGAACATGGATGGCTGCCATGCAAGCCCAGGCGCGGAGCAATGCCCCACTGGCGGCCGGTGAGCGTGGTGTTGCTCACGCCCGGGTTCCATTGGCGTTGTTGCCGGCGATGATGAAGCCGGAGCTGGTGATCGTGTCAGACGCGGCATCGTAGCTTGTATTGCTTGGGATCGAAGTTAAAGATGTTGCCGTTTTTCTCCGTCAGTCCGCCGTCCCAGTCGTAGCGCACGCCGAGGGTGACGCTCAAGGTCGGCGTCACCTGGAACTTGTCCTGCACAAAGAGGCCAGTTTCGTTGGCGCGATAATAGCGGTTGGCGTTGCCCTGGAGAAAAGTCGTTGCCGTGAAGTTCTGCGTGGAGTAGGGCGTGACCCAGTTGTTGGCGAAGGCGACAAAATCCGGCGTGGCGACATTGCCCGTGCCGGTGCGATGGTCGCGCGTATTCAACTGCGTGTAAGACCAGCTGCCGCCGAAGCTGACGGAGTGACGCCCTTTGGCCCAGATGGCCGTTGCCGGAGGGCATGATGCGGTTCTGGAAGACGCCGGTGTTGGAGCCCTGGTATTCGGCGTCGGGACCGATGGCCAGCGAAGGCGCACGTGCCGCCGTAGAGCGGCCCGCGAAGGAGAATCGAACGCGTCGCCGATGGCGTCGTTGATGGTGATGCCGGGAAAATAATTGCCGAATGCACTGCTCATGCCCGACGCGACGTTGGTGCCGAACGGCTGATCGTTGGTCGCGTAGGTCTTTTCGCGCAGCATGCCGACGGTTTCAGAGATGCTGAGGCTGGAGCCGATGGTCTGGACGTTGTTGAGCGAGCCGACCTGCGAGCCGGTGTCCATGTGCGCCGTGAATCCGGGCACGTTGGAGTAAGCGTAAGGCGAGCTGCTGGGATCGTGCTGATAGTAGTACTTTGCGGCCAGAACGTCCTTGGCGCCGACGTTCCAGTCGAGATCGGCAACGGCCTGGTCGGAGGTGAATCGCGCTGTGCCGGGCAGAAATGCATTGTAGGGCGAAAAGACATTGGGATTGGCGTTGGGCAGCGCGCTCGGGACCAGATAATTTCCCGGCTCGCCGGGCAGCGACGGCGCGGTGAACAGAGCGTAACCCGACCGGGTTTGTCGCCGGATTGAAGCTCGGTGACCGTGACTGCCGGAGTGCCTTCGTTGGTCAGTCCAGTTGTTGTTCGCGACGTCGGCCAGATCGCTCGCGCTGGACCGGGGCAGTTGGTGTCTGAACTCAAGCCCGGCGGCACAACGAGAAGCTCGTCGCCGGTCTCCTGGTCGGAGATGTGCAGGTGCTGATAGCCGACGAAGCCGAAGAGCTTGTCCTTGATGATCGGTCCGCCGAGATCGCCGCCGGCCGTGTAGCGGTGCAGCTGGGGATTCTTGTCGCCAGCCGGAATGTTGTCGTCCTTCTTGAAGAAGAAAGGCGCGGCATTGATCCAGTTGGTGCCGCGATGCACGTAGAGCTCCGCCATGAAGCTGGTTGGTTCCTGACTTGGTGCTCATGTCGATGTGCGCGCCGCTGTCCGAACCCTGCTGCGCATCGTACATCGAGGCGTTGACGCGGACTTCCGCAATGCGTCTCAGGCGCCGGCGTGGGGATGGCATTGCCGATGGACAGATAGACCGAGGCGGCACTGGGAACCACGCCTCCGGCAGCGTTGTTGGCCTGGCCGGTGTTGTTCGAGACGCGGAACGAATCCACCTGGCTGGTGCTCTTGCCGTTGAACAAATTGCTGGCGTCGACGCCATTCAGCAGAAAAGCATTGGAAGTGTCGCGCTGGCCGTTGGCCCAGATGGGCGCGTTGCCGAGGCCGGAATCTGCGCCGGTGCCGCCGGGCAACTCAGCGTCCACGCCGGGCGAAAGAATCGCCAGCCCGGTGAAGCTGCCGGTGGGCAGCGGCACGTTGTCGATTTGCTGAGTCTCCATGACGTAGCCGTTGGTGGTGTCCACGGCGTTCATCAGCGGCGCGGCTTCCACTTCGACTGTCGTGCTCGCCTGGCCAACTTTGAGCGTCACGTTCAAGGTTGCCGTACGGTCGGCCTCTACAGTGATGTGCGGAGTTTTTTGCGCCTCGTAGCCGGCGGCGGAATAAGTGAGCGTGTACGTGCCGATGGGCAGGTTCACAAATGTGTAGGCGCCCTGTTCGTTGGTCTTGGTCACGCGCGTCAGCGAGGTCTGTTCGTCGGTAAGCGAAACGGATGCGTTGGGAATAACGCCACCTGAGGAGTCAGCGACCTCGCCGGTGATTCCGCCGAGCGTCTGCTGTGCAGGCAGGAAACTGCTACACAACGCGATGGCCGCCGCAACGATCAGCAACCCGGGAAAAGAGAATGAAGACACGCGCTTGAAAATCTTCAAAAGACTGACCTCGAAATGGAAATTTCCCGCTGACACCAGAGGGATTCTTGTGACTGGCCAACTAGTTTTGAAATCTCGTATTTCTTTGGCGTTGAAGTGACACGCAGGAAAGAAGTTGCCCGCGCGACCTGCGGTTGTTGAAATGTTTCATCCTGCTCGCGATGCAGGTTACGCACATGTTAATTGCGGCGGTATAAAGTTCATCTAAAGATTTGCGGGTGAGCGGGCAGGGAAAGGGACGGGTTTTCCACAACTTTGCAGACTAATTGCCGCGATGGCTTTTCTTCGCCTAAGCCAGTACCAACCGAGGCCCACAGCGATGTAGCCGAGATAGAGATAGGGAATTCGCGCGTGAACGACGTCCGCTGCTGACTTAAGGTCGAAGATCGCGATGGTGAGGATGACGGCGACGGTGAAGACGCTGACGGCTGCCAGGAAATGCGAATGCTGGCCCATCGCACGCCGCGCGAAGGGAAGCGCGAGAGCGACGAGCGCGTACGCGGTAAGAAAGCCAAAGACAGAAAGAGAGCCCAGCAGGTCATACATCGTGGAGCCGGTCTGGAGTGAGAGCGCCATGGCGGCGGTTGCGGCAAACATGAGCGCGGTGGAGAGTATGACTGCATTGGCCGGCGTGCCGTGGCGCGGACTGGTGCGCTGAAGCGCGGCGGGCAGCAGCCCATCGTGCGCCATGCGAAGTAGAACGCGCGCAGCGGCTGTGGCACAGGCCAGCACGCAGGCAAACATGCTGATGAATGCGCCGCAGTCAATGGCCACGCCGAGCGGCGAGACGTGAGCTTTGGCGGCAAGCATGTGCAGCGGGCTGGTGGAATTTGAGAGCGCCGCGGACTGGCCCCTAAACCCGAGCACCTCAGAATACGCGCAGAGCATGAAGAAGCCGCCGGCGAGGAGCGCGCATTGCAGAACCGCGCGGGGAATTGTGCGCAATGGATCGCGCACTTCGTCGCCCAGCGTGGTCGCGCCCTCGAATCCTACAAAGCTGAAGATGGAGAGCACCAGCGCAGGCCCGAGGCCCTTAGAACGAAAAGCCACTGAGCCGGAATTGACTGGTGTCGAGTTGAAGGCCGATGTGCACCGGCAGCAGAACCAGCACGATCACAATCAGGCCGACTGAGACGGCTTCAATCCACAGCATGACTTCGGCGGAGAGCTTGACGTCGCGACAGGCGATGAAACCTGCGACAGCGCAGACGACTGCGAGAGTGGGAATGGCGGGCGGCGCCCAGTGAAAGAACTGCTCAGCAGAGAACCGTTGCATAGTAAAGCGCGCCACCTGCAACCGATGCGCCTGTGGCAAGGTACGCGAGCAGCAATCCCCAGGCGGCAGTGACGCCGAATGCCGGGGGAAGAGTGTTCGCCGTGTAGGTGTAGAGCGACCCCGGCGACGCGCTGAGGCGCGCGAAGCGGCTGACGCAGAATCCAACCAGCAACATGGACGTTGTGGCAAGGAGATAGACGAACCATGTCGCGTTTCCGGCCGAAGCGAAGACCAGCGGAATGGTGAGCGAGGCGGATGTGCTGGGCGCCATGGCGGAAACTGACTGGGCAAGCGTTTCGACGGGGCCAAGGACGCCCCTGCGCAGGCCGAAACTTTCCGCGCCGTCGCCATTTGCGGGCACTGTTCTTCCTGTGGTCGCTGTGCCGGTCAAGAATCAGCCTTCTGGTTGCGAATTGCTCAGTTAGCGCTCGAGGGTGGCCTCGATCGTACCATGCGGCTCGTCGATGGGCACGAAGATGTGATTGGGATTGTCCAGACCGAACGGGCTCAGATCGGCGAGCAGATGATGCAGGTTGGGCATGGCGAGATGGATTCGCGCGATCTCAGGCGCGGCGTCGAGCGCGGCTTTGCCCATGTCGAAGAGCGTGTGCTGCACGCTCATGCTGTTGTGCGCGGCAAATGTTCTGAGCAGCGCGGCGACAATGCGCGCGCGAACCTGAGCGAAGTCCGGCGCGGCGGTTGCAAAATCCCAGGTGACGGTCGCGCATGTGCCGAGAATGCGGTCCGTGGCCGGCTTAAGCGTGGTGAGTTTATCGACGACGTAACCGGTGAAGGCGGATTTCGTGGTCTTGAGAATTGTCAGTCCCTCTACGCCGGACCTGATGGACCATTCGCGGCCTTGATCGCGCACGGCGCGCACGGTTTGAAGTTCTGGGCCGCCGAGCTTGAATGTGGTTGGCTCGGGCACTCCGTCGATTGTCATTCGCTCCCAGGCACGCTCTTCGATTTCGACCATGACCCCGGAGACTTGGGCATTGCCGGCGAGGAAATAGTCGCCCAGTTCCATTGCGAAAGCTTCGATGGTCTCCGCCTTTGAGCTGCGCGCCACGTAATAGACGGTGTTCTTCATCGTGTCAGTGGGCAGCACTTTGCTGTTGTCGGCATTCGTGAAGCTGGCTTCAAAGTCGCCTTCGAGCATTACGTTGACGACCCACTCGTTGAAGTCATGGCGGTCGTTTTGGCGCGTGATGCGCGAGAGACGCACGCGCGATTTTCCGTAGCTATTTTCACCAAGTCTCGCCCCAATCTCGTCATTGATCAGCTTCCTCTATAGGTTGTGTAGCTGTTGTCGCTCAGCAGAATTGGCAGGTGATAGTGCGTATTCCCGTCGCAGTTGAAAGTGACGGCAATCTCCGGGTATATGCTTGCCCGCCCGAGACGCGCAAAATAAGCGCCAGTGTCGAATGTGAGCCGATAGGTGCCAGATCCTGCGTCGAGCGCCAAATCGCGGCAACGACCGTCGGAGTCGGTGACGCCGACGGCGACTTCGATCCAGTCGCCGGGCGCGTAGTGCGCGCGCTCTGACTGGTCGGCGTTGGTTGAAACCTCGATCCATCCGCCGCCCTCAAATCTCTGGAGCCGCACAGCGATGCCGGCCGCGGGCTTGCCCGGCACAGTATCCAATACATGCGTTGAAATTTCGCTCATTCGACCAGCCACTTTCCTAAACGGATTTGCATAATCTGGCGTTGTTGCTCGGCTGCCTCGCGCAACTCAGTCAGGCGATCGTTTGCCAAACGCCGTTTGAGAATTGTAAGCATCTCGACGGCACTTTTGCCTGAGGCGCAGACAATGTAAGTGAAACCGAAACGCACTTCATAGAGACGATTATCCTCGGCGAGTTCGGCCAGCACATGTTCGTTTGCATCCATGGCCAATAATTGTTCCTCACGCGACCACGCAGCGGATCGTTCCGATACGTTGGCGGCAACAGGTGCAGGTTTGCGCTCGCCGATGCGCGGATGACATGCGAAGGCCTCTAGCCAATCCGGTTCCTGCATCGTTCTCCAAACACGGTCGGCAGCTCCGCTCAAGTCTGCCGCGCTGGCAATGTAGCGCCGCGCCACCATGGCCGCAGCCCAGCGCTTCGATCCGCAGCAGGCGAGCATTGCCTTCAGAGCGGAAGGTTCGTCGGCGATATTCCAGGCGGCAAGCGTGGGATTCATGCTCGTGATCCTTCCTGGCGGAGTTGGACCAGAAATTCGTCGAGGAGATTGGCTGCGACACGCTGCCGGTACTCGGCCGTGGAACGAATATCGTCGATGGGCTTCATCTCGGCGAGCAGTGCGCGCCGCGCGGATTGAATTGTGCCAGGTGTGACGGTTTGGCCAAGCAGGGCAGCTTCAGTTTGCAAAAGGCGCATGGGGAAAGGAGCCAGACTCGCAGCCCCGAGACGAATCTCGCGGATTACGCCTTCTTGAAGCAGCGCAGTCGCACCGAGCGCGACTTTGGCGATGGCCATGGCGCGGCGCGTTCCGACTTTGCGCAGGTACTGGATGTGTTGCGCGAAACGGCGCTGGATGTGAATCGCATACAGCAATTCATCGGGCGCGAGACAATTGCACTTGTAGGCTGTGTGAAATTCGGAGTAGGGAACTCGGCGGCGGCCACGCACAGAGATGAACTCGATCTCAGCGTCATAGGCGAGCAGCGCAGGCGAGGAATCCGCAGCCGGGGAGCCGTTGACAAGATTGCCGCCGAGAGTGGCGCGGCCCTGGTTGGCGACAGAGCCGATCCAGCTTGCAGCCTTGGCGAGCAAGGGTAAATCGGAAGCAATGACCGCATGCCTGCGCAGGTCAAGAAACGTAGCAGCAGCGCCGATAACGATACTTTGTTGCGTGACCTCAATTGCACGCAGATCGGGAATGCCCCACAGATTGACCAGCTTTGGCGCGGTGAGACGGCCCGCGGCGAATGCGACCATCAGCTCGGTTCCGCCGGCAATCGGCGTCCATACACCGGGTTCAGCGGCGAGCAATTCAAGCACCGCGCCCAGTTCGCCCGGCGCAACCAGATCGTGCGTGGCGGAGTTACCTCGCATGAGGCGCCTCCTCGCGTGAATCGCGCAGCGGGCCGTTTGTTGATTCGGTGGCCTGCGGGGCGTTTTCTGGCGTGACTGCGGCGGCGACCGACTCAAAGATGCGGATGAATCCCGTGCAACGGCAGAGATTCCCAGCAAGCGCCTCGCGAATCTCAACGATGCCGGGGTGAGGATTCTGCGCGAGGAGTTGCGCGGCAGCCATCAGCATGCCGGGAGTGCAGATTCCGCACTGCGCGCCTCCGTGCTTGAGAAACGCCTTCTGCAAAGGATGCAGTTCGCCGTCGAGCGCCAGGCCTTCCACTGTCTGAATGTCCGCGCCCTCGGCTTGCAACACCGGAACCAGGCAGCTGTTCACGAGCTCGCCATTCATGCGCACGGAACAGGAGCCGCACTCGCCCTCGCCGCAGCCCTCCTTGGTCCCGGTCAAATGCAGATCTTCGCGCAATACGTCGAGCAGGCGCTTCATCGGAGGTGCTTTGACGATCCGGCTCTCGCCGTTCACGTTCAACCTGATCGCGGACCATCGTTCGCTCGTGATTGCGCGTTCGCCCATGCTCATTGCGCCGCCATCTCTTCGGTTGCGGCGAGCCCCGCGTAGAGATCTTCGGGCAGAAGCGGAATCGCGTTGAACGCGACGCCTGTTGCGTCGCGAATAGCATTTAGAATCGCGGGCGCTGGACCGTCGTGGGGCAATTCGCCGATGCCTTTGGCGCCGAATCCGCCATAGCGGAATGGAATCTGCTCGAAGTACACATGAATCGGCGGAACGTCTTCGGCAGTGGGCATAATGTAGTTAGTCATCTGATTGTTGGCCATGCGGCCATCTTGCCAGACGACTTTTTCGTAGAGCGCAAAGCCAATGCCCTGCGCGATGCCGCCCTCGACTTGCCCGGCGGCCATCACCGGGTGAATGACGCGGCCCACTTCCTGCACGGCCCAGAAATCTTCAACCTCGGCGGAATAAGTGACGGTATCGACTGCGACCTGCGCAACATAAACGGCCCACGCATACGCGCCGTAGGCCTCGCCGTGATATTTCTGATCGTCCCAGACGATTCCGGGCGGCGCTTCGTAGCGGCACAACGAAACGACTTCGCCGTGTGTTGCGCGATAGCGTTCGCACGCGGCGAGAAATTCTGTCTGCGTGTAAGTTGCGCCGAGACCGGCGTGCTCGCGAAGAAGTGTGAGCAGTTGCGAGGCTGCGCGCTCGATGATGCGGCCGACGACCATCGATGTGCGCGAAGCGACCGTCGGTCCGCTGTTTGGGACGATGCCGGTGTCGGGCGAGGCCATCGAAACGGCGGCATAGTCGATGCCCAGCGCTTCGGCGGCAACCTGAGTGAGAACGGTGTTGGTGCCCTGGCCGAACTCCGTGTTCGAAGCGAGCACGCGAACTTTGCCTTCGGGCGTGACGTCAATTCCGGCAAGCGAGTTCAGATAAACTTCTCCCGAACCGGTGAAGCCGGAGCCGTGATAGAAGGCGGCGATGCCCAGGCCGCGCTTGACGGGATTTTCAGGATTCTCGAGGGCAAACTGCGCGCGCTTGGCGTGATAATCGCTCTCAATGAGAGCCCGATCGAGAAGCTGATCGAGAATTACCGGCTCGCGCATCTGCTGTTCGGTGGCGTTGTTGTCTCCGACATGGAGAAAATTTCTGCGTCGAAGTTCTACGGGATCGATTGCGAGGGCCGCGGCGATCTCATCCATGTGGCGCTCCATTGCGAAGATGGCTTGCGGAGCCCCGAATCCGCGAAACGCGCCGTAAGGAATATAGTTGGTCGCCCATGAAGTTGCACGGACGCGAATGTTCGGGCAGAGGTAGGGACCGGTCGAGTGGAGCGTGGCGCGCGAGAGAACAGTCGACGAGAGCGTGGCATAGGCGCCGCCGTCAGTCGCGAGATCAATCTCCATTGCAAGTAGTTTGCCGTCGCGGTCAAGCGCGGTGCGGTGGCGCACTCGCGACGGGTGACGCTTGGTGGTCGCGGCCAGATCTTCCATGCGGTCATAGACCATCTTCACCGGATGGCCGCTCTTCATGGCGAGCAGCGCCGCGTGGCAGGCGATGATGGAGGGATAGTCTTCTTTGCCGCCGAAGGCGCCGCCGGTCTCGGTCTGGATGACGCGAATTTTGTCCTCGGGCAGATCGAAGACGGGACGCAGAGCCTTGAAGACGTAATAAGGGCACTGCAGCGAGCCCCATACCGTGACGCCGGTTTTTGCACTGTACTCCGCGATCATGCCCTGGTTCTCGATATAAAGATGTTCTTGCGCGCCGGTGCGGTATTCGCCCTCAACGATGTGTGCCGCGCGAGCCCATGCGGAATCTACGTCGCCTTTTTCAAGCAAGAAAGTTTTGAGTAGATTGTCAGCGCCCCAGACGATCACATCCTGGCGCTCGCTCTCTTCAATGGTGAAGATGGCCGGCAGGGGTTCGTAATCGACCTTCACCGCAGCGATGGCTTCGCGCAGTTTGTGTTTATCGGGATGCGCAAGGAGAAGGATCGCTTCTTCGCAATGATTTACTTTGCCGTCGGCCAGGCAGGGCTGATCGGCGACGATGAGCTGGATACAATTCTCGCCGGGAATGTCGGCGGCGGTGACGATCGCGAACTCGCTCCAGTCGATGCGGCGGTCAAATGTAATGGATCGAATCAATCCGCGCGGAATTCCGCTGCGCACCGTAGCGCCGTGCCACATGCCTTCGCGCTCCATATCGTCGACGTAACAAGCGCGACCCATCAACTTGTCCACGCCTTCCTTGCGGGGAACAGCGGCGCCGACCACGCGGGTTTTCAAGCGATCTGCCAAATCGAGTGCCCCCGACCAACTTCGTGCGGGGTGACTTTTTCTTGATGAAAAAGTCACGCGACATCAGTGCCATTCGCCCGCTGCATTTGGCAAATCGCTGGCTGGCATATTCATCGTTGCCGAGACCGATTTCGCCTATCGGGTTGACGGATAGCATACAACGGTGTGCCGTGTTTTTGAAATTGCGACGCTACGAAGCAAGCTCTGCCAATGTCCGCGAAAGCACGTGGACGCCGCTGCCGATCCACTCCGGCGATGCGTACTCGTCGGGCCGATGGCTGACGCCGCCGCGGCAGGGAATGAACAGCATGGCCACAGGCGCGATTGAGGAGACGAATGAGGAGTCATGGTAGGCGCGCGCGACCATTCTCTTATATGACTTGCCGGCTGCAATTGCCGATGCTTCAAGGGCTGCCAGGATCGCGAGATCGCAGGTTGTCGGCGGATCGGCGTTGATTAATTCCGTGGTGATCTTCACGCCGCGCCGGGCACTTACTTCTTCGGTCGCGGCGGCGAACGAGGCCAGAACGCCGTCGCGTCTGGCTCGATCAGTGTCGCGAACGTCTGTCGTGATAACCACTCGCGAAGGAACGCTGTTGACCGCGCCGGGAAATACATCGCAGATGCCTACTGTGCCGACGGTGTCGATTGCTCCTGTCGATTTGGCCGCGGATTCAAGCGCAAGAATCAACTCTGCGGCTGCGGCTAACGCATCTTTGCGGCCCGGCATCAGCTTGCCGCCGGCGTGTCCGCCTTCGCCCTCGATCACGATGCGCTGGCTGGCGGGCGCGGCGATGTGCGTCACCAGGCCCACGTCGATTCCTTCCTGCTCAAGATACGGGCCCTGCTCAATGTGCAATTCAACAAATTGATGAAAGCGGCCGCGAGGCACGGCGACAGAGTCAAGCGGTCCGGCGAACCCAGCCTGTGTGCGCCATTCTTCAAGCCCGCGGCCTTCCTTGTCGCGCAGCGCGAGCGCCTGCTCAGGAGAAAGCACGCCGGCCATCATGCGGCTGCCGAGGCAGCCAATGCCGAAACGCGTTGGTTCTTCGGCCGTGAAGATGACGAGCTCGATTGAACGACGCGGCGTGAAACCGAGCTTCTGCAAAACGCGAATCGCTTCAAGGCCGCCGAGCACGCCAACGCATCCGTCGTAGAGGCCAGCGTTGGGAATCGCGTCAATGTGCGAACCGGTGCCGATGGGCGCGAGCGCGGGATTGCTGCCCTCCCAGCGCGCGAATGTATTGCCGATCGCGTCTTCGCGTATTTTGAGTCCGGCAGCCTGGCAGAGGTTCTTTACGTAAGCGCGCGCGCGCATGTCGGCTTCGCCGAAGACTACACGGGTGACCACTGGCGGCGGAGCCTCGGAGATTTGCCCCAGAGCCAACAACTCGGCGATCAAACCGTCAATCGTGAGTTGCGGGCGGGCTGTGGTCATGCGCCTTCTCCCAGCGGATGGCGGCGCCAGTCTTTGTAGATAAGATATTTTGCCGGCCGTTTGCCGAGCGCGCCAAACCATTGCGGGCAATAGGCGCGCATCCAGATGAAGTCGCCGGCGTAAACGGGATACCACGAATCGCCGAGGCGATAGATGCCGCCGCCCTCGAGCATCAGCAGGCCGTGCTCCATCTTGTGAATCTCGACCATGGGCAGCGATGCGCCAGGCTCGTAGGTCAGCGTGTTCACGGCGAAGTCGTAAGCCGGGCCGTCGGGCATCAGCGCGCGCACGCGGAGCGCATCGTCGTCCAGCAGCGTCGCGGATTTCATAGCATGTTTCGTCGCCGATGACGATCTTTGCCGCTGGCGCGCCCGCGTGAGGCTCATAGGATTTTTCGATCACCGCAGCGCGCGCAATTCCCGTTGCGCGAACTGAGTGCGGCATGCCTTGCGGCATATAGGCGAAACCACCGGGCTTGAGAATGTGCTTCTTGCCGGCGGCCTTGACTTCAAGCTTGCCGTCGAGAACATAGATAAATCGCTGTGCCGCAGCAGGAGCAAGCTCGCCGCTGGCAACGAATTCGGCGGTCATCTGCGTAAAGCGAGCGCCCAACGCCGGCGAGGCGTGGATGATGAACTCTACTCCGTCTGCGCCGGGAAGCGGGGAACGGATAAAAGTATCTGGAGTTTGCAACAGATGGTCAGGCTTCAGGCTGCTGCGTGTTGATCCGAGATGATGCACGAGAACCTCGATTAGCGAATTGCAGAAAGTGTTGCGGAAAATTCCGAAGCTCGATTCTATCTGACCTCGGCGGCCAGCCGCTGTAGAAATTTAATGCCGACGTTGAGTGCGGCCTCAACGTCCTCTTCTCGAACCGTTTCGTCGGGATGATGGCTGATACCGCCGGGGCTGCGCAGAAAGAGCATCGCGGCGGGCACGCGCGCGGCCATGACCATGGCGTCGTGTCCGGCGCCGCTGGTCATTTGCTTCGCGGGCAGACCCGCCGCTGCGATTGCGTCAGCGAGAAACGCTGTTAGACGTTCGTCCATTGGAACTGCGGGCTGATCCATTTGCTGCATCCATTCGAGAGCGAGTTCGCGCTTGCCGGCGATGGCCTGCGCTTTCGCAAGAAGAGATTCCACGGCAGATTTGCGTGAGGCGTCGTAGGCGTGGCGAACGTCGAGGCTCGCGCGCGCAGCTCCAGCGATTACATTAGCGGCGTTTGGTTCTACTTCGATTTTTCCCACGGTAGCAGTCAGGCCTTCGCCGTTGCGAGCTGCCGACTCGACGGCGGTGATCCATTCCGCCGCGCCGGCCAAAGCATCGCTGCGCAGATTCATGGGAGTGGTACCGGAGTGGTTGGAATGGCCACGGAATTCCAGGGTAAGGCGCGATTGGCCGACGATCGATGTGACCGCTGCGACAGAGAGATTTTCAGATTCGAGCAATGGACCCTGTTCGATGTGCATCTCGACGAATCCGAGAACTTCGGCGTCGAGGGCTGCGTCGCCGATCAAGTTGGGGTCGAGCCCGAAGTCGCGGATAGCTTGTTCCAACGTGACGCCGCCGGAATCTTTGAGGGCCAGCAGCGCAGGATCGAAGCGCCCGGCAACCGCACGGCTTCCGAGGAAGGGAACTCCGAAGCGCACGCCCTCCTCCTCAGAGAACGCGATGATTTCGATGGCCAACGGCAATTTGAGTTCCTGTGCCAGCGCAAGCCATTCCAACGCGAGCGTTACTCCCAGCACTCCGTCAAATTCGCCTGCGTTGGGCACGGTATCGATGTGCGAGCCGAGGAGCAATCGCTTGCCACTTGCGCCAGGCGGCTGCCACAGACCACGCAGATTGCCTGCGGCGTCCGTTTGCACCGTCATGCCAAGCGACTCCATGCGGCTGCGCAGATGTGCGTGAACTTCGCGCACCGGCGGCGTCAAGAATCGCCGAGTCGTCCGACCCGACTCTTCGCTCATGGTTGCGATGCGCCTGCACTCGGCAATGGCGCGACGCGCGCGTTCCGGTAATGTGTGACCGTTCACGCGCGCACCTGCTCGCTGCCGTGCGCCTCATCGGAAAACGTGCCTGCGCAAAAGATGCGCTCGCCACGCAGCCAGGTTTCTATAACACGCCCGCAAAGTTTGGCGCCGAGATACGGCGAGAGCTTGTGGCGGAAATACAGATCGCCGGGCGTCACGGTCCACTCGGCTTCGGGATCGAAGACTGCGAAGTCCGCATCGGCGCCGGGAGCGATCGCGCCTTTGCGTCCGGCCAGACCGGCGAGTTGCGCGGGTGCAGCGGCCATCCACTGGCCAATCTGTTCGAGTTTCAAGCCACGTTGTTGCATTGCAGTCCACACTACAGGCAGAGCCAGGCCCAGGCTTGAGATTCCGCCCCAAGCTTGATCCCATCTGCCGGTTTCGCGGCGCTTCATCTCGGGCGGGCAGGGAGAATGATCGGTGGTCACCATGTCGATTTGGCCGTCTTCGAGAGCCTTCCAAAGTTTTTCACGGTTGGCGGTGTCGCGGATCGGCGGCGCGCATTTGTATTCTGTCGCGCCATCGGGAATGTCTTCTGCGGCAAACCATAAGTATTGCGCACAAGTTTCGACGGTGACGGGCACTCCACGCTCGCGAGCCGAGGCCAGCAAGGGCAACGCGAGAGCGCTGGACAAGTGGACGATGTGGACCGGAGTTTGAAACTCCTCTGCGAGCCGGATGAGCATCGCAATCGCGTCAACTTCGGCAGCGTCGGGCCGCGACCGCAGAAACGTCGAGTATTTGCGCCAGTCTGCGCCGGTTTTATTCAATTGCTGGGTCGCCGCGTCGACGGGCCCGGCAATTTCGGCGTGCGCCAGCAAAGGTAAGCCCGTTCCGCGCAGCCGCGCCAAGGCTAACCGCAGATCGGCCTCATCCACCCACGCGAAGCCGTCAATGCCGGAGTGAATAAGGAAGCATTTAAAGCCGGGCACGCCTGCGCGGGCCAATGGTTCAATCGAGGCGGCGTTGCCTGGCACAACGCCTCCCCATGTGGCCCAGTCGACCCAAGCTTTTCCTCGCGCTGCGGCTCGCTTGGCTTCGAGAGCAGGCACATTTGTTGTTTCGGGAACACAGTTCAACGGCATGTCGACCAGCGTAGTCACTCCGCCGGCAGCCCCTGCTTTCGTGGCTGTCTCAAAGCCTTCCCATTCCGAGCGGCCTGGGTCGTTGATGTGAACATGAGAGTCGACGAGCCCCGGCAGCAGCACTAAGTCGCCAAAGTCGGATAAATCGACGTCGGACAAAAAATCATTCCAGCCGCTTACCGCGGAGATGCGCTCCCCATCCACAAGCACAGTCGCGGGCGCAAGACCCGCCTGCGTCAAAACGCGAGTGGAACGAAGCACCTTTTTCATCTTGTATGTACTTTCGCTTTTCAGGGAGCCTGAGGGCAAGGGCCGAGACCACGATTTTAGTAATCGCCTGGACTCGCTGCCCGAGCTGTTGACTCACTCTTCGATAAGCCGATTAAACCGGCCACCGGATCGGGACCGCTTCAGAATGAGCCGTGCGAACGCCGGGACGCCGTTATCCGCGCAGCTTGGCCAGCAGATCCTGGGGATGCACAGGCTTGGCGAGGATATCGAACTCGTAGCCCTCGGTGCGCGCCTTCTCCAGCAAATCGGCGGTGGCGGCCTGGCCGGAAAACAGCAGAATCTTGATGCCGGGCAGCACGGCGCGAATGCGAATCGCCGCATCGATCCCGTTAAGGTCAGCCATGATTACGTCGGAGATGAGCATGTCAGGCTGAAAGCTCTCGGCGAGCTCAAGGGCCTTTTCGCCCGAGTAGACCGCGCGCGCGTCAAATCCGCTTTGGTTCAAAATCATGGCGAGCGTGTCGGCAATTACCCGCTCGTCGTCGGCTACAAGCACTTTAGGTTTCGTCGAGTTCGGCATGCTCTCCCGGGGGAATAGGGAAGTAAATTTCTTGGCCCGGTCTATCTACTTCGGTCGCTCGCACTATCATTCCCGAGACCGCGAATAGGCTTTCGTCAGCTCGAGAATGCTACGCTTGTTTAGTTTAATGCACGGCGCGCCATTTCTGGCTAGTCAACCAGCTTGCCCCGCAAATTCGTGCCGCAACGCGGAACAGCCGGTTGATTGATCGCGCTTCAAATTCATCTGCAATCAAATGTTGACACATATACTGGCGCGAGCGGATGCGAGTCACGCCTGAACGCCCCCGACCGGAGAACCGGAAATGCAGGATGCTACTACCCCAAACGAGGGCCCCAACGCGCTCCCCAATGCGCCCACCAACCCGGCAATTGGCGCGCCCCCGGCCGCTGAGGCCATCATCCGCGCGGAAAAAGTTGAGAAATATTACGCGCAGCCCAGCCAGAATCGCATTCAGGTGATCTCGGCGACGGACCTGAGCATCGTGCCGGGAGAGATTCTGGCGCTGCTGGGCCCGTCGGGGTCAGGGAAATCGACCATGTTGCGCATGTTGACCGGGCTCTCCACGCCCACAGCGGGCCAGGTCTATTGGCACGGCAAACCGATTGCCGAGGCCGAGATCAATGTCTCCATCGTTTTTCAAAGCTTCGCGCTGTTTCCCTGGCTCACGGTTCTTGAAAACGTTGAAGCTCCACTGCAAGCGCGCGGAGTGTCGCCGGCTGAGCGCCGCGAACGCAGCATGAAGATGCTGGACGTGGTCGGCCTGGACGGATTTGAGGCGGCCTATCCCAAGGAGCTTTCTGGCGGGATGCGGCAGCGTGTTGGATTCGCTCGCGCGCTGGTGGTTGAGCCGGAGGTTCTCTTTATGGATGAGCCGTTCTCGGCGCTCGACGTGCTGACGGCCGAGAACCTGCGCAGCGAACTGCTGGAGCTTTGGACCAAGAAAACCATGCCCACGAAGGCGGTGTTTCTGGTTACGCACAATATTGAGGAAGCCGTGCTGCTGGCAGATCGCATCGTGGTTCTGGGGCGGAATCCGGGCCACATCCGCACGGATTTTCCGGTGACGCTGCCGCAGCCGCGCGACCGCAAGTCGGCGGCCTTTACGCAGCTGGTGGACTACATCTACAAGGTGCTTACGCAGCCGGATGTGGCGCCCGCCGGCGCACCGGAACAAGTGGCACAACCGCGTGGGCGCGATCAACGGCAGATGCACTACCAGATGCTTCCGCATGCGCGGCCGGGTGGCATTGCCGGCCTGCTCGAACTGCTGCTCGATCAGGGCGGGCGCGACGATATCTATCGCCTGGCCGACGACCTGGCCTTTGAAATTGACGATCTGTTGCCCATCGTCGACGCCGCGCGATTGCTGGCGTTTCTCAAAGTCGAAGAAGGCGATGCGGCCATCACTCCCAACGGCGAGGAGTTCGCGAACTCTGAAATTCTGCGCCAGAAAGAGCTGTTCAGAATCGCTGCAGTTGACAACGTACTTTTGCTTCGCCAGATTCGCCGCGCGCTCGATTCGAAGAGCGACCACACTGTTCCGGAGGACTTCTTTCTCGATATGCTCGACGAGCAGTTCAGCGAGGAGGAGAGCCAGCGCCAACTGGAGACGGCCGTGGCGTGGGGACGTTACGCGGAATTGTTCGACTTCGATGCAGCGCGGCGGCGCTTCGTGCTGCCCGATGCGCTGGAAGAAACTGCGTTGATCGAGGATGCGAAGTGAATTTCCCGCATCCCCTCGCACGATCTCTCGTCATCGTCCGCAAAACGCCGTTTCTCGTTGATCTGGGAGTGGCAGCCTGTGCGCTGGCGCTGTTTTTCGCCATAGTCAGCACCGGCGTCTATTGGTTTCAAAAGCCCATCCCGGTCGTTCCCATTTCCAACTCCATCGGCGCGCTGCCGCTGTATGCCTTCTACTCCATCGTGCGAATGGCCATTGCCTATCTGCTGAGCCTGGCTTTCGCCGTCAGCTACGGCTACATTGCCGCGTACAATTCGCGCGTCGAGCCTTGGATGGTCGCGGTTCTCGACATTCTGCAATCGATTCCTGTGCTCAGCTTTCTGCCGCCTGTGGTGCTGGCAATGGTTTCGCTCGTTCCCGGCCATCAACTGGGCATCGAGATGGCGGTAATTTTGCTCATTTTCACGGGGCAGGTGTGGAATCTGGCCTTCAGTTTTTATTCGTCACTGAAAACAATCCCCCGGGAGATGCTGGAAGCGTCGCGCATTTACCGGTTCTCAGGCTGGCAGCGCTTTTGGCAGCTTGAAATGCCGTTCTCTGCGATCGGCCTGGTGTGGAACTCGATCGTATCCGTTGCCGGTGGCTGGTTCGCGCTGATTTTTTGCGAGACGTTCACTATGGGCACGCGCAACTTTCAACTGCCCGGTTTGGGAAGTTACATTCAGGCAGCGACGAACGCAGGAGATGTGCACGCTCTGCTGGCGGGCATTGCCACCGTGATTCTCATCGTGGTGGCCACCGATCAACTGGTGTGGCGGCCGCTGATTGCGTGGAGCGACAAATTCAAGATGGAGCAGGTGGAGTCCTCCGAACAAGTCACTTCGCCGATTCTTGCGCTGCTGCGCCGATCGAAAATCCTCGATACGCTTCCCGGCCGCATCTGGAATCGTGTGGAAGAGCCGATCTATCGGCGCCTGGCTAAATCGAAAGAGTGCAGAGTTGTGAAGCCGCTCGAGCAGACGAATTCAGGCAAGGTGTCGCCGGCCGTTTGGGCGTTGGCTTTTGCAGGCGCAGTGGCCGTTTGTTGGGCGGCAGCTCAAGCCATCCTGATGCTGAGTACTGTCACACTGCCAGATCTGCGGCTCCTGCTCGAAGGCGCTGCCGCCACATTCCTGCGCGTCAACGCAGCGTTGCTCATCTCGGCTGCCTGGACCATTCCTGTCGGCGTGGCCATCGGGCTGAATCCAAAGCTGGCGCGGATCGTGCAGCCGCTGGCGCAGATACTCGCGTCAGTGCCCGCCACAGCTTTCTTCCCGATTTTGTTGATTGGGTTGGTGAAGATCGGCGCGGGGTTGGGAATCGGATCGATTGCATTGATGCTGCTCGGCACGCAGTGGTACATCCTGTTTAACGTGATCGCGGGTGCGATGGCGATTCCTTCAGATCTGCGCGAAGTGGCCACTCTCTGCCGCTTTACTCGTTGGCAGCGTTGGACCAAGCTCATCCTTCCCGGCATTTTTCCGTATTTGATTACGGGGATGGTCACGGCATCTGGCGGCGCGTGGAACGCCTCCGTCATGGCCGAGTATTCGCATGTACAGGGCCACACGCTTTCGACGATCGGCCTGGGCGCGCAGATTGACGCAGCAACCGACAGCGGGCGTTTTGCGATGCTGCTGCTGGCGACGATTCTCATTTCGCTGATGGTCGTCACGATGAACCGGCTGGTGTGGCGGCGACTCTATCGCCTGGCCGAAACGCGGTTCAAGCTCGAAGGTTGAGCGGAGTTCAAATTAGCGGACTCCAATTATCAAGAAATTATCGCCAGGAAATTTTCCTCTACGATCTCCGCTGACCAGAAATTCAAGACAAGCGAATTGACACGCTACGCAATCGCCTTGAATAGCGGGAACGATTTTTCTGCATTTTCGCAGGGAGCGTCGTGCGCTGCGACGACGTTGCGGAGTTTTGGATTCCCAAAATTGGCACGTTCACGCGCTTTAATCCGGCGGCGGCGCGGACTATTTTCCCAATCCAGGATGCCAAAAAGACCCAATAAAAATTCCTCCGATTTGTGAGCAATCTTGCTCACGTCGCCAAATAGTTCTGTGGAATATTTTCACTTTGATTGTCTCGCTTCATCAAAGTGAGACGCCGTTTTTACTGGCTTCAGACAGCATTGGCGCTTCAAGCGTGACGTTCGTCGCGTGAGGAGTTGTGCGTCAACTTTACGGCCTGAGGGAATGAACTGGAGCAGATCCTGCGAAGGCAGCAACTCCCTCCCCACGATTTCAAACGAGGCATGCGCCCGCCACTTGGGAAGCGAACTAAAAGGAGGCAACACTGTGAATCAACGACTCACGCGTATATCCAGCAAGGCTATGGCAGCGCTCACATCAATCACCTGCATGGTTCTGTTGTTGGGAACACCTCTTTTGAATGCGGCTGACGCCGGCAAAAATGGCAACGGCTCGAATAACAATGGCAGCGGCGGCGGTCAAGGTGGAAATGGCGGTGGTGGATCAGGCAGCGGCGGCGGTCAAGGTGGAAATGGTGGTGGTGGATCAGGCAGCGGCGGCGGCCAAGGTGGAAATGGCGGCGGTGGATCGGGCAGTGGTGGCGGCCAAGGTGGAAATGGTGGTGGTGGATCGGGCAGCGGTGGTGGGAGCGGGTGGGGCAGCGGCGGATCTGGAAGTGGTGGATCTGGCAGTGGTGGTGGTCAGGTGGCAACGGTGGTGGGGACGGGTAGTGGCGGTGGAGCGGGTGGGCAGCGGCGGATCTGGCAGTGGCGGATCAGGCAGTGGTGGCGGTCAGGGTGGCAACGGTGGTGGCGGGTCCGGTAGCGGTGGCCAAGGTGGAAATGGCGGTGGATCAGGCAGTGGTGGTGGCCAGGGTGGAAATGGCGGCGGAATGGCGGTCGCACCAATTATCAGCTTTGCCATACCCAGCTACGTAACCACTCCGGCTCAGTTGACCATCGTTGGAACTGGCTTCGGCAGCAGTGCTCCCGAGGTTCAGATCAGTGGCATCTCGGCGGTTGTCGTTTCCTACACAGACACTCAGGTGGTGGTGCAAATACCTGCATCTGTTTTTGCGGTGGCAGGAACCTATGAATTATCGCTCACGCGAGGTTCAGATCAATGCCAGACGGGCACTACGTTTGACATCGCAATTGGTGCGGGCGGTGCGCAAGGTCCAGCCGGCCCCGAGGGCCCGGCAGGCCCAGCCGGGCCTCCAGGTCTGATCGGTCCCGTAGGGCCGGAAGGTCCGACAGGAGCGAAAGGAGAGAAAGGTCATGCAGGTCCCGCAGGTCCGGCCGGTCCGAGAGGGCCAGCAGGTCCGACAGGAGCTAATGGTGCAACGGGTTCTGCAGGTCCTGCCGGTCCGGCTGGTCCAGAAGGGCCCATCGGACCAAAAGGCGAAAAAGGCAAGAACGGTGAGAGCGGTCCAGCGGGCCCCGTCGGTCCTGCCGGAGTTAAAGGCGATGTAGGTCCCGTTGGGCCAGAAGGTCCTGCAGGAGTAAAAGGCGCGACTGGATACACAGGTCCCGCAGGTCCGGTTGGTCCAGTTGGGCCCATTGGGCCGGCAGGGGAAACCGGCGCAAAAGGCATGAACGGTGCGACTGGGCCGGCTGGTCCAATCGGTGAAACTGGTCCGAAAGGCAGCACCGGCGCAACCGGTGCCGCAGGTCCGATGGGAGTTAAAGGCGACACAGGTTCAACTGGGCCAGCAGGTGCAACAGGCTCTGCGGGTTCTGCCGGTCCTGAAGGTCCCATCGGTCCAACGGGAGTCAAAGGCGACACCGGATCAACTGGCCCGGCAGGTGTGACAGGCGCAATAGGCCCAGCAGGTCCTATCGGCCCGACTGGGGTCGCAGGTGCTACTGGCTCAACCGGCCCGGCAGGTGTGACAGGCGCAATAGGCCCAGCAGGTCCTATCGGCCCGACTGGGGTTGCAGGTGCTACTGGCTCAACCGGCCCCGCCGGACCACTCGGTCTTACTGGTCCAGCAGGTCCAATTGGTCCAACGGGAGTTAAAGGCGACACAGGTTCAACGGGCCCTGCAGGTGTGGCAGGCGCGACGGGCTCTATGGGCGCAACGGGTCCAGCCGGTCCCATCGGCCCGACTGGAGTTGCAGGAGCTACTGGTTCGATTGGTCCAGCAGGACCACTGGGCTACAGGCCCGGCAGGTCCCATCGGTCCAACGGGAGTCAAAGGCGACACAGGTTCAACTGGTCCTGCAGGTGCGATGGGCGCAACAGGTCTTACCGGACCAGCGGGGCCGACTGGCGCAACGGGCCTCACCGGCTCGATTGGTCCGGCCGGTGCCACAGGTGCAGTTGGAGCAACAGGCTCGGCAGGTCCGATTGGACCAACCGGAGTTAAAGGCGACACAGGTTCAACTGGTCCTGCAGGTGCGACGGGCGCAACAGGTCTTACCGGACCCAGCGGGTCCGACTGGCGCAACGGGCCTCACCGGTTCAACTGGTCCGGCCGGTGCCACAGGTGCGGTCGGACCAACAGGCGTCGCAGGTCCGATCGGCGCAACAGGTCTTACCGGACCCGCCGGTCCGACTGGCGCAACGGGTGCGGTCGGCGCAACTGGCGCAGCCGGTCCCACCGGTCTGACTGGTGCAACAGGTCTCACTGGTTCAACCGGTCCCACGGGCGCCACAGGTGCAGTCGGAGCAACAGGCGTCGCAGGCCCGATTGGCGCAACAGGTCTCACCGGTCCCATCGGTCCGGCTGGCGCAACAGGTCTCATGGGGTCACCAGGTCTCACCGGTTCAACGGGTCCCGCGGGAGTCGCAGGCGCTGACGGTCCAGCTGGACCTGCAGGTCCGGCGGGCACAACCGGCGCCATGGGTGCCATTGGAGCGACGGGTTCTGCAGGTGCCACCGGCGCAACTGGCGCTGCGGGTCCAGCAGGTCCCACGGGTGCAACGGGCGCAGCGGGCGGATTGGTCGACTATGCCGACTTCTATGCCCTGATGCCGAACGATAACGCCGCAACAGTTGCGGTTGCTACCGACGTATCCTTCCCGCAAAACGGACCGGCATTGCCGACAACCAGTATCACCAGGCTCAGTGACACGAGCTTTCAACTCGGCGCCATCGGCACTTATGAAGTTGAGTTCCAGGTGAGCGTGACCGAAGCAGGGCAACTCGATTTGACCGTCAACGGGGCCGAGCTCGCCTACACTGTCGTGGGAAGAGCAACCGGGACCAGCCAGATCGTCGAGATGGCGCTGGTGCAAACCACAGAAGTTGATTCGAGTCTCACCGTTCGTAACCCGGCAGGCAACTCCACTGCATTAACGATTACACCGCTGGCGGGCGGAGCTAGTCCTGTCTCAGCACATTTGGTGATCCTGCGACTCAAGTAAGCGAGTGAGTCGCGTTCGTTAAGTCCATCTTGCTCGGTCCATGACGAGGGCGCTGCATCTTTTGCAGAACACGCTGAGGATGAAGCGCCCTCTGCTTTTTTAGATTGGCATTATTGCCGGCTTGGTTCTTTCTCGATCAGCGGCACCCAAAAATGAAACCGGGCTCCGCCGCCGGAAGCGTTTGAAGCTTCGATTCCTCCTCCGTGCGCGGCAAGAATCGCGCGCGTAATGGCGAGGCCCATGCCGGATCCTTTGCGCCGGCTGCTTCCGCGCTTGCCGCGATAGAACTTTTCAAAGATCAGCGGCAAATCCTGAGCATCAATGCCGGGCCCGTTATCTTCCACGTAAAAATCCAGACGGTCGTCGCTTCGTTCGCTGATGAGAGTAACGCGCGAACCGGGTGGTGTGTGGCTGGCCACATTCTCGAGCAGATGGCGCAACACTCGCCCAAGCAGGTGAGGATCGAACCAGGCTGGTTTATCACCTGGGGCCGGCGCGTCAACCTCGGCCGCCCCGGCAGAAGCTTCGGGACGAATCGTCACCTTGTGAGTGGCCAGAATCTCGCGCGATTCCTCAACAGCCTGGTCGAGCAATGCTCGCGGATGCTGGGACGACATTTTGACCTGAACCACGTTGGCGTCGATCTCGGCCATTTCCACGGCTTCGCCGATCAACAGGTCCAATCGCTCCGCTTCCTCATCGATGATGCGGACCATTTCAAGGCGGCCGGCGTCATCCAGCCCCTCGCCTTCGCCAGCAGTGTGGTGGCTGCCGCACGGATGGACGTGAGCGGCGTGCGCAATTCGTGCGTTAGCGAATCGATCAACGCCGTTCGAAGCCTGTCTGCCTCGCGCGCCGCTTCAATACGCGTATTGGCGGTCATGGCAATGGCGCGAGCGACGGCGATCGTTACTTGTCCGCTGATCGCGGTGGCAACTTCGCGCGAAAGCGAATCGGGACGCCACGACAGTGCACCCACGGCCTTAAGCCCGAGACTGAGCGCCGTGGTCTGATAGCCGTCAATCTGCGCCGCAGTGGAATTGAGACCCTGTGCCACCGCATGCATGTGGATCTGAACGCTTGCAGGAGGGCCGCTGGTGGAGGAGAAAAATCGATCGTAGTCGCTGACGTAAAGGATCACGCCTTGAAGCGCAAAGATTCGGCTGATTGCGCTGGAGAGATCGCGCAGTAGTCCGTCAGCGTCCTCAAAAAGCATCATTTCCTGGCTGAGGGCGTAGAGCCTTTCAACGTCGGCCTGGCGTTGCTCCGCCCTTTGAGCTTGTTTTCGTGCGCGCTCAGAGAGCCGGCTGACCACCACGCAACTGATTGCAAACGAGACCATCGCGATCCATGCCTGCGCGCCTTCAAGCCTCAGTGTGTGAGCGGGAGGCAGAAAGAAATAGTCAAAGCAGATGGCGCAGAGGACCGCGGTGAAAATCGAGAGGACAATTCCGGCTTGGGTGGCCCACCACACCACCAGCACCAGAAACACCATTCCCGCCGTGGTGGAGTTGGCGCCGAGCCAGGTAAGCACTAAAGTGGCGAGCGCAGCCGTGGCGGTGGCCGCGATCCAGTAAAGAGCTTGCCTTGCATAGGCGGGTGCGCCCATTGGGTTCTCCTCGGGAATCATACTGCACATGGCAATTTGGGAAATGCCGCGCCGTAATGATGTAAGCTTCGCATGGACGCAAGAGACAAGACATGCCGGGAAGAATTCTGGTGATAGACGACGAGCCGCAGATTACGCGAGTGCTGCGCGCCGCGCTTTCGGCTCAGGGATACGATGTTCGCACGGCCAATGAGCCGGAGGAGGCCCTGCGGGTCTTTCGCGACTGGGCGCCGGATCTGGTGATCACGGATCTGATGATGCCTACGATAAGCGGAGTCGAAATCTGCCGGTCCATCCGCTCGCGGGGCGCGACGCCGGTACTGGTGCTGTCAGTTCGCGAGCACGAGCGGTCAAAGGTGGAAGCGCTTGATGCGGGCGCCGACGACTATGTCACCAAGCCATTCAGCATTCAGGAGCTGCTGGCTCGTGTCAGAGCGCATCTGCGGCGCGCGCCGGAGCGGACTACTGCCGCGCTTGAAACAGGCGACTTTGTGATTGACGTGCAGGCTCACACGGTTACCGTTCAGGGCAAGCCAGTCCATCTCACTCCCAAGGAATTTGAGCTGCTGCTGCATCTGGCTCGCAATGCCGGCAAAGTGATGACACATCGCGCGCTGCTGACAGCGGTATGGGGCGCGCAATCCGCGCATCAACCCGAGTACCTGCGCGTCTTCGTGGGCCAGCTGCGCAAGAAACTCGAAGGCGAAACAGGACGGCAATACATTCAAACCGAGCCGTGGGTGGGTTACCGATTCGTCCCTGAGGGCTGGAGCGGCAACCAGGAGTAGCCAGCGCCGCTCGTTTCGCGCTGCGATTGCCACAATCTGCAATTGTTGATTCTCAAGGGTTTGCCACGCCGGCAAAACCATCCTTACGAATTCCTTAGAAAATCCTTTCGATTTTTAAAGCAGCCGACCGGCAGAATCGATTTCGGTTAAGCGATTTTGTGCCGCCGGGCGCTGGGTTCCGCACTCGTGATCCTGGCTCGGGCGCAAAAAGGCGATGCGGCGTTGCCGGACTTGGCTTTATTCAAACATTGACCCATTATCAGCACGTGCGCCGCGATGGAAAAGGGGAGTTCCCGAATGCAAGACGCTTTGATGATGCTGTTCACCGCAATCTTTTTCGCCGTGGCGTTTCTCTACGTCAAGGCGTGCCAGAAGTTGAGGTAAGCCCTTATGCACATGAATTGGATCTCGGCAACCGGACTTATCCTCTCCATTCTTCTGATGATTTATCTCACCATTTCATTGCTGTTCCCGGAGAAATTCTGAAATGTCCGCAAACGGCTGGCTGCAATTCGCCATCTACTCTGTGATTCTGCTGGCATCGGTTCGCCCGGTAGGCACTTACATGGCGCGCGTGTTTGAGGGCGAGCGCACCTGGATCGATCCAGTCATTCGCCCATTTGAACGGCTCATCTACAGGCTGTGCG
Source organism: uncultured Acidobacteriaceae bacterium (assembly GCA_963773915.1). Lineage (GTDB taxonomy): Bacteria > Acidobacteriota > Terriglobia > Terriglobales > Acidobacteriaceae > Telmatobacter. Next base: position 89,772 of record CAVZCY010000008.1, on the reverse strand, counting down.
GCGTAAAAGCCGACAAAGAGATGAACTGGCGCGAGTACACCTTCGCGTTGCTCGGCTGTTCGGCCGTGACCATGGTGCTCACCTACGCCGTTGAGCGTTTGCAGGACCATCTGCCCTGGAACCCGCAACATCTTGCCGCGGTAGGAACCGATCTGGCTATGAACACCGCCGCCAGCTTCACCACCAACACCAACTGGCAGTTTTATACGCCTGAATCGACCATGAGCTACTTCACCGAAATGGTGGGCCTGGCGATGCACAACTTCTGGTCGGCTGCGGCAGGCATCGTGGTGGCTGTCGCTCTGATTCGCGGCATCAAGCGAACCAGTTCGGCGACGATCGGCAACTTCTGGGTCGACATGACGCGGACGCTGCTCTACATCCTGACGCCAGCCTGCATCCTCTACGCGCTGCTTCTGGTGTGGCAGGGCGTTCCGCAGAATCTGAGCGCGTACACGCAGGCGCACCCGCTCGAGCAGCCCTCCCAGGTTCAGACAATCGGCCAAGGCCCGGTTGCCTCGCAGGAAGCCATCAAGATGCTGGGCACCAACGGCGGCGGCTTTTTCAACGGCAACAGCTCGCATCCCTATGAGAATCCGACCCCGTTCTCAAATTACATCGAGATTATTTCCATCTTCGTCATCGGCGCTGGCCTCACTTACTCCCTTGGCCGCATGACCGGCTCGCGCGGCCATGGCTGGGCGGTGTGCGCCGCAATGTATGTGATGTTCGCCGGCGGCTTTGCCGTGTGCTACTGGGCCGAAGCGCATCCGTACAACATGATTCACGGCGCGCAGCAGGCGCGCACAGCAACCGCGCCTGGCGGCAACATGGAAGGCAAAGAAGTTCGCAACGGCATTGCTGAAAGCACGCTCTTCGCGACCATCACCACCGACGCCAGTTGCGGCGCGGTGAATAGCATGCACGACAGCTACACTCCGCTCGGAGGCATGATTCCGCTTATCAACATCATGCTCGGCGAGGTGGTCTTCGGCGGTGTGGGCGCAGGCATGTACGGAATGTTGATCTACGTTGTCATTGCGGTCTTCATCGCCGGGCTCATGGTGGGCCGTACGCCGGAGTACCTGGGCAAGAAGATCGAGTCTTATGACGTGAAGATGGCGATGCTTTATGCGCTCATTTTCCCGCTTATCATCCTCACCTTTGCGGCGATTTTCGTGCTGATTCCGCAAGGGCTCTCGGTCACCAACAATCCGGGCCCGCACGGATTCTCCGAGATCCTCTATTCGTTCACGTCTGGCGCGGGCAATAACGGCTCGGCATTCGCTGGCCTTGGCACGAACTGGTGGTACAACATCGCGATGAGTTTCGACATGCTTATCGGCAGATTCCTCATGATAATTCCGGCTCTCGCGCTGGCTGGAAATTTGGCGCAGAAGAAAAGCGTTCCGCCCTCCCCCGGCACTTTCCCGGTAAATACGCCACTGTTCGCCACTCTGCTGGTCGGCGTGGTGCTGATTATCGGCGCGCTTACTTTCTTCCCGGCGCTGAGCCTGGGGCCGATTCTTGAACACCTGCTGTTGCAGACAGGGAAGGTTTTCTAACCGCACTCATACCGCATCAGGACGAAATTCGAACAGGCAAGAACGAGGCAAAACGGACCGACATGGCTGAAAAAACGAGTCTCTGGAATACGAAGATCATGGCCCAGGCGGCTGTCGACAGCATTCGCAAGCTCGATCCTCGCTGGATGGTCAAGAACCCGGTGATGTTCGTGGTCGAGGTGGGCAGCGTGCTCACTTCGGTGCTGCTCATTGAAAACTACCGCCGTCACCCTGAGGCATTTGGTTTCAATTTGCAGATCACGCTCTGGCTGTGGTTCACGGTGCTATTCGCCAACTTTGCCGAGGCCATGGCGGAGGGTCGCGGCAAAGCCCAAGCCGACACGCTGCGCAAGGCCAAGGGCGAGACGATTGCCAAGAAATACAAAGCAGATGGCAGCTTTGAAGAAGTTGTGAGTGGAGCACTTCGCGCGGGCGACGTGATTTACGTCGCGGCCGGGAGCTACATCGCGGGCGATGGCGAAGTGATCGAAGGCGTTGCTTCTGTCGACGAGTCCGCCATCACGGGCGAATCGGCGCCGGTGATTCGCGAGGCGGGCGGCGACCGCTCGGCTGTGACTGGCGGCACGAGAGTTCTGTCGGACTGGATCAAAGTCAAGATCACATCCAACCCCGGCGAGACATTTCTTGATCGCATGATCGCGCTGGTTGAGGGCGCCACGCGCCAGAAGACGCCGAACGAAATCGCGCTCAGCATTTTGCTATCGGGCCTGACGATTATTTTCCTGCTTGCAGTGGTCACGCTGCAGCCATTCGCCATTTACTCGAGCGCGCCGCAAACCGTCTTCGTGCTCGTGTCGCTGCTGGTATGCCTCATCCCAACTACCATCGGCGGACTGCTCTCGGCCATCGGCATCGCCGGCATGGATCGGCTGGTGCAATACAACGTGCTGGCCATGAGCGGGCGCGCCGTTGAAGCCGCTGGCGACGTGAATACTCTGCTGCTCGATAAGACCGGCACCATCACGCTGGGCAATCGCCAGGCGACGGAGTTTATGACCGCGCCGGACGTCAGCCAGGAGCGGCTGGCGAACGCTGCGCAACTCGCTTCTCTATCAGACGAGACGCCGGAAGGCCGCTCGATTGTTGTGCTGGCCAAGGAAAAATACAATCTGCGCGGCCGCGATATGGCAGGCATTCATGCGGAGTTCGTTCCGTTTTCGGCTCAGACTCGCATGAGCGGAGTGAATCTGCCGGGCACCCGCATTCGCAAGGGGTCGGTAGACGCGATCGCGCGCTTTCTTGAAGAGCAGGGATCATCGCTGCCGCAGAAGGTTCGCGAAAATGTGGAGGAGATTGCGCGCGCCGGCGGAACGCCGCTGGTGGTGGCTGAGAATGCTTCGGCGCTGGGCGTCATCTATCTCAAGGACATCGTCAAGGGCGGCCTCAAGGATCGGCTGGCGCGGCTGCGCGCCATGGGCATTCGCACCATTATGATTACCGGCGACAATCCGCTGACCGCAGCGGTGATTGCGCGTGAGGCCGGCGTGGACGACTTTCTGGCCGAAGCCAAACCCAAAGACAAGATGGACCTGATCAAGAGCGAGCAGGGCAAGGGCAAGCTGGTTGCGATGACCGGCGACGGCACCAACGACGCGCCCGCGCTGGCGCAGGCCGATGTGGGCGTGGCGATGAACTCCGGCACGCAGGCTGCAAAAGAAGCCGGCAACATGGTCGATCTCGATTCCAACCCCACCAAGCTGATCGAGATTGTGGAGATCGGCAAGCAGCTGCTCATGACGCGCGGCGCGCTGACTACATTCTCAATCGCAAACGATGTGGCCAAATATTTCGCCATTATTCCCGCGATGTTCGCCGGTGTGTTTCCAGTGCTCGGCGCACTCAACATCATGTATCTGCATTCGCCGCAGTCGGCCATTCTGTCGGCGGTCATCTTCAACGCGGTCATTATTGTGGCGCTGATTCCGCTGGCGCTGAAGGGCGTGAAGTACGAGCCCAAGGCTGCCGATGTTTTGTTGCGCAACAATCTGCTTATCTACGGCGTCGGCGGCATCATCATCCCGTTTATCGGCATCAAGGCTATCGATTTGTGCCTTGTGGTGTTGCACCTGGTGTAGGCGCGGCGAATGAAACGCGGAAACTGAAGCAAAGGAGATTGAACGTGAATACAGTTGCAGCGATTGACGAAGAGCTTGGCACTCGTGAAGGGCATCACGCAACGCACGTGCAGGAGACCACGGTGAAACATTCGCTGTGGGGCACGTCGATTAGATTTACGATCGTGACCGCAGTGATCTTTGGCCTCGGATATCCGCTGCTGATGACGGGACTGGCCAAGGTTCTATTTCCGCGGCAGGCCGAAGGAAGCCTCATCGTGCGCAACGGACAGGTGATTGGTTCCGAGCTTATCGCGCAAAGCTTCACCTCCGACAAGTATTTTCATCCGCGGCCTTCGGCCGCAGGCAACGGCTATGACGCGACTTCTTCGGGCGGCACGAATCTTGCGCAGTCAAACGCCAAGCTGCCACAGCGCATGCAGGCCGACATCGACAAGCTGGCCGCGGAGAATCCCGGCAAGCCGGTTCCCATCGATATGGTGACTTATTCCGCCTCGGGTCTCGATCCTGACATTACTCCGGACAATGCGTACTTCCAGGCGCCGCGCATCGCGAAAGCGCGCGGGCTGACGGAAGCCGCTGTCCGCAGCCTTATCGATCAGCAAATCAAGGGGCGCACGCTTGGATTCATCGGCGAGCCGCGAGTGAATGTGCTGGATCTGAATCTCGCGCTCGACGATGCCGGGAAGTAGGGGCGCAGAGCTAGAGGCTGCGAGCCAGACGGCGAAGTAGGATGCAAAATAGTTTTTGGCGGCGGCTCCTAAAGCCGATTTGAGCGGGATGGGCTAAACGGCTCTCCCGCTTTTCTTTTTGCAGGCGGGAATTGAAGCGATGAAAAGATTGCGGAGGCCGCGACTAGACGAGCGCTGAGCGGACTAAACGACTCTCCGCCCTTCAATCGCCCGCGCCATCGTCACTTCATCGGCGTATTCAATGTCGCTGCCGGCGGGAACGCCGGTTGCGATGCGCGTGATCTTCACCGGAAAGCTGCGCAGCGCAGTCGCGAGCCAGTCGGCCGTGGCCTCGCCTTCGAGCGTGGGACTGGTGGCGAGAATCACTTCGTCCACTTCGCCACGTTCCGCGCGTCGCACCAAGGCCCTCGGCGCGCAATTGGTCGGGACCGACGCCATGCAATGGCGAGAGCGTTCCGTGCAGCACGTGGTAGACGCCCTGGAATGTTTGCGAGCGCTCCACCGTTGCGATGTTGGTGGCCTCTTCCACCACGCAAATCAGGCGCTGGTTGCGCGTGGGGCTGGCGCAGTAGGCGCAGGGATCGATGTCGGTAACGTTGTTGCAGATGGAGCAGAGGCGCAGGCTCGCCTTGAGCCCGCGCACCGCCTCGGCAAGCGAGTTGGCGTCGTCGTCGCTCGAACGCAGGATGTGGAATGCGTAACGCTGCGCGCTCTTGGTGCCGACGCCGGGCAGCTTTTTCAATTCCTCAATGAGCCGGGCCATCGGCTCGGCATAGCGTGACAATTTTTGCCTCCCTGAGTTTTCGACCCGCGCGGTGCTTCTTCGCAGGTTTTGCTTCGCGTGTTAGCCGCCGAGCCCCGGAATCTTCAGGCCGCCCAACATTCCCTGCACGCTGGACTTGATGGCTTCATCCGCCTTGCGCCCGGCTTCATTCACCGCGCCGGCGATCAGATCTTCCAGCATCTCCACGTCGGCCTGGCCGCCGCTCAGGCTGACCACCGCCGAAGGATCGATGCGAATCTTCAGCAATTCCTTCTTGCCGTTCATGGTCGCGGTTACCGCTCCGCCGCCGCTCGAAGCCTCCACCACGGTCTCGCCGAGCTTGCGCTGAACCTCCTCCTGCATCTGGTTGGCCTGCGAAAGCATCTCCGAGATTTTGAGCGGGTTGATCATCAAGCTTCTCCTCTTCGTGCGCTGCTTATTTCTGCCGCATTCACTTTTGTTGCGGCTGTTTCTGTCCCGTTCACGACTGTCTCGTTCACTTTTGCCGCAGCTACTTCTGCCGCAGATCGACGACGCTGCGGACCTCGGCTTTGAAGATCTCCTGCGCCCGCTGTACTAATGGATGCGCGAGCGCCGCCTCCTGCACGCTGCCCACGGGCACAACCGGCGGCGCGACTTCAGCAGTCGCCGTCCCCGCGCCGGGCGAAACCAGAAAACGGGCAGGCGCGCCCAGCCGCTGCAACTCAAGACGAATCAGTTTTTCTGCCGCGGCGTTCACCGTGAGGCTGAGCATTTTCTTGCCCATGGCGGGCACCGAAACGCGAACGGCGCCACTGTCGAGCGTCCACGCGCCTGCGCCGAGCAATTGCGCGGCCGAGCTATGACCGGCGCCAGCAAGCGCAGCCACAACCGCCTCGCGAACTTGCTCAATTTTCAGGTCACTTGGGCGCAGACCATTTGGCGTGCTGATTGTCGACTCATCCGGTGCTATTGCCAGCGCTCCTTCTGTAAGGGTTGCGGACGAGGCGTAGCCTGAAGGCTGGCTGGCGACGACAGGGAAGGGCGCACTTTCGCGATTTGCGGATTCACTTATTCTTGCAGATGAATGGATTACAGCTGAAGTCTCAACTGTTCCTTCCACTCTCAATCCTGCGGATCGTGTTCCTGTCGGGCTGCCGCTCCACAGATTTTTCTCGCGCGCCGGAGCGGTTGCAGCAGGAGCGCTTGCAACAGGCGCGCTCATGCCGACCGGCTTCGCGATTCCGCCGCCGGAATGTTGCCCGCCAGTCGCCGAGCCCGTCCGCGCGCTCATTCCGCCGGCCACGCCGCTCAGCAATTCCTCGATGGGCAGCAGCCGCTGCGCGTGAATCAGCTTGAGCAGTCCCAGCTCTAAATGGAGGCGCTGTTCCTGCCGGTAGTTCAGATCGTCAAACGTGCGCAGCACGATTTGCAGATTGCGCGTGAGCTCTTCTTCGGTAAAAAGCAGCGCCGTGCGCGTTGCGCGCGCGCGTTCGTCGGCTGAGATTTGCAGCAGCTCGGTTTGCTCGCCGCCAAGCTTGGCCATCAGCGAGTTGCGCAGGTAGCGAACCATCTGCCGAGCCAGAGAAAGCGGGCTGTGCCCGGCATTCACCAGCGTATTGGTCTCTTCCATCAGTTCCGCGCTTTGTCCCGCCGCAACCGCTTCCATCAGCCGCTCGAATACGGTGTTCGGCACCGCGCCCATCAGTTCGCGAATCTGCTCGGCGGAAAGCGCCGGTCGGCCGTCCTGAATCACAGGAGCCGATGCAATCGCCTGGTCCATGATCGAAAGCGCATCGCGCATCGATCCGTCGCCGGCCTCGGCCAGCAGCGCCAGAGCGTCGTCTTCGGCTGCCACTTTCTCCTCGGCTGCGATCATCCGCAACTGCGCAAGAATGTCGTCGAACTTGACCGCGTGAAAGCTGAAGTGCTGGCAGCGCGAACGAATCGTCTGGGGAATGTTCTCCGGCTCGGTGGTCGCCATCATAAAGATGACGTGAGCCGGCGGCTCCTCCAGCGTTTTGAGCAGCGCGTTGAAGGCGGCCTCGGTGATCTGGTGCGCCTCGTCGAGGATGTAGATTTTGTAGCGATCGCGCGATGGAGCATAGCGCGCAGCGTCGCGCAGTTCGCGAATCTCGTCGATGCCGCGATTGGTGGCCGCATCAATTTCAATCACGTCGACGGCGTTGCCCTGGCGAATCTCGATGCAGGCGTCGCAAATGCCGCATGGCTCCGGCGTCGGTCGCTGCGGCGTGCCGATCTCCGTGCGGCAGTTGAGCGCCATGGCCAAAATGCGCGCGATGGTCGTTTTGCCGATGCCGCGATGGCCGGAAAATATGTACCCGTGCGCGATGCGGTTCTGTGCCAGCGCATTGAGCAGCGTGCGCGTCACGTGATCCTGGCCGGCCACGTCGGCAAAGCGCTGCGGACGGTATTTTCTGGCCAGAACCTGGTATCCCATGCGAACCTGTGCCTCTTTCGTGCCTCAAGAATCCAGAGGCACAGAGCTGATTGTATCGGTTCTGGCTGGAGCGCTGCCGGGGTGGAAATCCCTTTGGAGCAACGAAGTCGAAGATGAATTCATTCCTGCAAATGTGCGATCCTTTTAAGGACGGGTGTCCGGCGCGAGTCATTATCGCCAGCATCTGTTTTGGCAGCATTTGCGCCCGCACTTGCGTCCAATAGATAGAGGGTTTGGTATGAAGTCGTTTTTCGGCGTTGCGTTGATAACGGCCTGCTTTGCGGCGGCATCGCCAATTCTCTGCGCGCAGGCGCCAGCGAGCGGCAGTTCTCCAGCTTCCGGCCAAAACCAGCCGGCAGCAGGCGGGCAAAATCCCGCGGCGAATTCCGCCCCAGCGCAGCAGCCCCCTCGCACAACTACGCAGACCAACTCCAATCCATTTCCTGAGGACACGACCTCGGTTCCGATCATACCGACGCACGAGACGACCGATTTGCCGCCGGGCGCCGACGGCGACGCGGGCGATTTTGGTTTGCCCATGCCTCCGGATGACGCCGACCCCATGCGCAGTCCCGAGGATGCAGCCGCGGCCGCCGGGTCGAGCGACAGCAGTTCAAGCTCGAGCCTCTCCGGGTTGCGCGACCTTGCCCCGCCGGATGATGACACCGCACAACATGGGAGACACAAAGGGAGAGATGAACAAGTGGTTCCGGAGCACCATGAGACCGCGGCCGAGGACGAAAGCGTTGGCAGCTATTATCTTTCGAACAAGGATTGGAAGGGCGCATTGTCGCGGTTTCAATCTGCTCTGGTTCTCGATCCCGACAATCCGGATGTGTACTGGGGCCTGGCGGAGTGCGAACGCCACACGGGAGACTTTGCCGATGCGCGCGCCAATTATCAGAAGGTGATGGAATACGACCCCGGCAGCCATCATGCCAAGGAGGCAGGCAAGGCGCTCGAGGATCCGGAGATCGCGAATGCGAAGGCGGACGCAGCCGCGGCGCCGCAGCCGCATCAATAAAGTTCGCTGAGCGAAAGCGCTGGCCCCGGGGATTACTAAGAAACGACCGCTCAACCAAAGCCCGCTGGACTTGAGAATCGCTAAAACCCCGCCCAGCGCCGATACGCGTCGATCATTTGCTCGCCCAAAAAGCTGCTCACGATCCCTCCGACGCACAGGAATGATCCGAGCGGCAACTTAGTTGCCGCCCAGCCCTCGGGGTTCTTGCGCGATGGACGGCAGAAGAAGCACAACCAGCGCGGCACCCGCGCCCAGCACCACGCCGATTGCAAATGAGAGCAGCGCGCCTTGAAGCCCGAGCCATGCGGCCAGCATCGCCATCAACTTCGCGTCGCCCAGGCCAATGCCCTCGCGCCTGCGGATCAGCCAGTAGATCCAGCGTATGAGCAGGATGAGACCTGCGGCGGCAAGAATAGCGAGCAATCGTTGCCCGGCGACTTGCCAAATGAAATGGCTCCGCAGTGCAAGTGCACCGTAGAATGCGAATACTCGCTCTGAGTTCACCGCGGCATACAGGAGAGTGGCCGCGAAGCCGGCCAGGATGCCAGGAATCGTGATTTTATTTGGAAGCCAAAGATTCTCGAAATCCAGAACCGCAAGCGCAACCAGCAACCACAGAAAAACCATCCGCGAAAGCGCGTAGATTGTCACCGCCCAAAGAAGATCAGAAGGCGCAAAGTCGGTGACGCTCGTTAAACTGCGCCACGCAACCGCCGCCCACAGCACTCCAACCGCCAACTCCACCAGCGGATACCGCCAGCTAATCCACGCCCCGCAACTCCGGCAGCGCCCGCGCAGCGCAAGCCAACTCACGACCGGCACATTTTCCCACCAGCTCAGCGCTCGCCCGCAACCTCTGCAGTGCGAGCCTGGATGGACAATGCTCTCGCCCTCAGGCCAGCGGCTCAGGCACACGTTCAGGAAGCTGCCGAAGGCCAGCCCGAGAAGCCCGGCGAAAATGGTTCCGAAGAACGCGCGCCATGGAAGAGATTGAGTATACGGTGTTCAGTTTGTATGACGCGCTGGTCGCCGCCGCTCCTAGCTCTCGTCCAGCTTGCAGGGCGCGTTAAAGTGGGCAAGCTAAACTGGAGCTATATGGACCTGCCGCCAAAGAGTTCGAGCGCGAAGGACTCCCACGCCGCAAACCACCACTGACCCGGCGCGGGCGGCGGCATTGTTTGAGCAGTCGGTGGCCATCATGGCCCGCTTGCGCGCTCCCGGCGGCTGCCCCTGGGATCGCGAGCAGTCCTTCGACTCCATCCGCAAGTACACGCTAGAAGAAGCCTATGAAGTGTTCGACGCTATTGAGCGCCGCGACTTCGACAATCTATCTGAAGAACTCGGCGATCTGCTCCTGCAAGTCCTCTTTTACTCCGAGATGGCGGCCAACGAGGGCCACTTTACGATTGCTGAAGTTCTTGACCAGCTCAATCGCAAGCTGATTCGCCGTCATCCTCACGTCTTTGGTGATGAAGCTTCGCGCGCTGCTGGAAACCTGGCCCATGTTGACGCTGCCGTCGAAGGATCGTCAGCCGCTGTGCTGCGCAACTGGGAAGAGATCAAGGCCGCGAAAAACGGGCCGCGAAAAAATTGGCTGCGGAGAATTCGGCCGGCGGGGCAGGGAATCCGCTGGCCTCGCGGCTCGACGGCGTTCTTCGCTCCGTGCCGGCACTTGCTGAAGCCGCAAAGCTCGGCGCCAAGGCGCAGAAATCCGGCTTCGACTGGCCGAGCTGGCGCGAACTGCTCCCCAAAGTCGCCGAGGAGACAGCGGAGTTGGTAGCCGAAGCTGAATCGGACGAGACCGAATCAAATATGCTGGCCCGCAATGCAGCTGTCGAGGCCGAGCTAGGCGACTTGCTGTTTACAGTCGTCAACCTTGGCCGGCATCTTGGCGTTGATGCCGAGATGGCGTTGCGCAACTGCAACCTGCGCTTCCGCCGGCGCTTTAGCGAAATGGAACGCTGCAGCGCCGCGGCCTCTCGAAGATCTTTCGCCGCCGGAACTGGAGGCGCTTTGGGAGCAGGCGAAAAAGAAGCTCGCCGACGAGCGCGGCTGCTCGAACTGGGCGATCTGGCAAAAGACAAATCTGCGCAAGAGGAAACGCGGCCGCGGTGCGATGCGCAAAACAGACCGCAAACCGGTCCGCAAACCGGATCGCAAAAATGATTGAAATTCGCAGCTGCGATGGATTCGACGAGATGCAGGCCTGCGTCCAACTCCAGATTGAGATCTGGGGCTACGACGAAAGCGACGTCACTCCGCGCAAGACTTTCATGCTTGCTCAAAAGATTGGCGGCCAGGTCATCGGCGCTTTTGACAGCGAATCCGGTGCAGAATCAGGTCAAAAACTGGTTGGCTTCGCCATGTCTTTGCCGGGGATCAAGCAAACCCAAAACGGCCCTCAGCACTATCTCCACTCGCACATGCTGGCGGTCCGGCCGTCCCATCGCAATCGCGGGCTTGGCGCGCAACTCAAATGGGAACAACGTAGTGAGGCGCTTTCTCGCGGTATTCGCCGCATGGAGTGGACCTTCGACCCGCTCGTCATTTCGAATGCTTTCCTCAATATCCACAGGCTGGGAGCCACTTCCAGCGCCTATCTTGTGGATTTCTATGGTGTATCCTCATCTCGTCTGCAGGGTGGGCTGCCAACCGACCGACTTTTGGCGGAATGGGAGCTGGATTCCCCTCGAGTTGAGGCAATCCACGCACGGCGCCCGGCAGCCGTACAAAGTATTCAAGATCGTGTACTGGTGCCAGCTCCAATCGACCGATGGAAGGCCAGCGAATCAAGCCACCCCAAGGCTCTCGCCGTCCAGTTAGAGAATCGGCAGAAGTTTCAGGCGGCATTTTCGCGGGGACTGGCGGTACTTGGTTTCTCTCGCGATGCGGAAGGAAACGGAGTCTATCAACTGGGTACCCTCACCCAGGCGGAATGAAGTCATGGTTCTACTTTTTCCAAGGAATGCAAGACTTTGCGAAACCCATTTATGCGAGCAATCTACCAGACCAACTCCATGAGACCCATCTATGAGACCCATTTATGAGAATTGATGCGATCATTCTGCGCGAACTGCATATGCCGCTGGTGCGCCCTTTTGAAACCAGCTTTGGAGTCACCCGCCACCGCAGGATTTTGCTCGCCGAGATCCAGTCGGAGGGACTAAGCGGCTGGGGAGAATGCACAGCGGGAGAGCGCCCGTATTTCTCCGGCGAATCCACAGACACAGCCTGGCAGGTTCTTATTCAGGAGTTAGCGCCAATGCTCGCGGCCGAGTCTCCGGAACACGGCGGCGATTGCCCGCGAATTTTCAGCGCGGTCCGCGGCAACCAAATGGCCAAGGCCGCGCTTGAGAATGCCGTGTGGGATCTTGAGGCGCAGCGTGAAGGCGTCTCGCTCTCCGAGTTGCTGGGCGGCGTGCGCGAAAGCATTATCTGCGGCGTTTCCATCGGCATTCAGCCCTCGATTCCAGAGTTACTGTCGGTCGTCGAGCGCGAGCTGGCCGCGGGTTATCAGCGCATCAAGCTCAAATGCAAACCGGGTTGGGATGTTGAAGTCTTTGAGCGTGTGCGCAGCCGCTGGCCGGGGATCCTGCTCAGTTGCGACGCCAATTCAGCTTATCGCCTGCGCGATGAGGACCATCTTGCTTCATTCGACGCATTCGACCTGCTCATGATTGAGCAGCCTCTCTGGCACGATGACTTCTACTTCCATTCCGTGCTTCAGAGACGCCTCAACACGCCCATCTGCCTCGACGAATCCATTCGCAACCGGCGCGACGCGCTGGCGGCCATTGAGATGGAATCCTGCAAGATCATCAACGTCAAGCTGGGCCGCGTGGGCGGATTCTCTGAGGCGATTGCCGTGCACAATGCGGCCATGGAACGGGGCATTCCCGTCTGGTGCGGCGGCATGCTTGAGTCCGGAGTTGGCCGTTCGCATAACATCGCGCTCTCTACGCTTGAGGGATTCACGCTGCCGGGCGATGTCTCCGCCTCGGCACGCTATTTTGCCGACGACATCATCGAGCCGGGAGTCACGGTCTCCGCGGAAGGCGAAATTGCGATTCCGGATTCTCCGGGCCGCGGCTACGAAGTGCGTACCGACCTGATCGAACGCCTCACCGCGCGCAAGGAGACCATCCGCGAGATGGCGATGGTGGCCTGAAGCGAGTCCCGTAATTCCGAGAGATTACGCCGTGGGCCAGAAATGTGTCCTGCGGCATTTCTCGTGAGGCCAATGGACAGATTTGCGCGTCCAATGACCTGCCGAAGATTGCGCCTGAACTCTTTTCCGCTGATCCGCGTATCCCATTCCGTCCCGTTTCCGTCCGCGGGCCGTTACAATGTCACAATCTGATTTGGAGGCGAGAACGATGAATCGATTCCGTTGTACAGCCATGTTGTTGCTTGCCGGCGCGCTGACGTTGGCGGTGCAGGGAAGAGTAGTCCGCGCGCAAGGCGCAGGCACAACATCAGCGCCGGAACCGAAGCCGGCGAAACTGCTGCCCGGCTTTGCCAGGGAATTGATGGACCCATCGGCAGATGCATGCGTCAATTTCGTGCAGTATGCATGCGGAAATTTCTCCAAGCTTTATCCGATTCCGCCCGACAAGCCGGGCCTTGACCCGTTTTTCCTGGTTGACGATTACACCAAGGCCGCTTTGCGCCAGCTGCTCGACAGCGTGGCTTCAAAAAGCGCGCAGCACACGCCAAACGAGCAGAAAATCGGCGATTACTACTCGAGTTGCCTTGACGACGATGCCATCAACGCCGCCGGCTTGAAGCCGCTCCAGCCAGAACTCGACCGCATCGCCGGTCTCACCGATAAAAAGCAGCTCACCGATCTGCTGGCACACTTCCAGATGATCAACATCGGCGCGTTTTTCAACTACGGCGAAGAGCAGGACTTCAAGGATGCAACGAGTGCGATTGCCCTGGTCGACCAGGGTGGTCTGGGACTGCCGGAGCGCGATTATTATTTCCGCGCCGGCGACGACGCTGAAAAAACGCGTAAGAATTATGTGGCTCACGTGGCCAAAATGCTCGCGCTGATCGGCGAGCCGGCCGATCAATCCGTTGCCGACGCCGCGAAAATAATGGCCCTGGAAACTGCGCTGGCAAAAGTGTCGATGGACGTAACCTCGCGCCGCGATCCGGAAAAGGTCTATCATCCCATGCCTCCAACGCAACTGGCCGCGCTCGCGCCGGTCATTGACTGGAGCGAGTTCTTCACGCGCACCGGTGTACCGGGAATCAACAAGTTGAACGTCGCCAATCCTGACTTCTTCACGGGGCTCGAAGCGGTCATCGATTCCACCGATTTGGAAACCATCAAGGCCTATCTGCGCTGGCAGTTGGTGAATAGTGCCCCGAAAGTTGATCTGCCAAAGGCGATCGACGATGAGAGTTTCGACTTTTTCGAGCATGGACTGGCCGGTATGCAGGAGCAGCGCCCGCGCTGGCAGCGTTGCGTGGATGCCACCGACGGCGCCATGGGCGAGGCGGTCGGCGAGGTCTATGTCTCCTCTCAGTTTTCCGCCGCGCAGAAGGCATACACGCTTCAGATGGTCCAGGACATTGAAGGCGCCATGGATCGCGAGCTCGACACCCAGGCATGGATGAGCGACGAGACACGCGCCAAAGCCAAGGACAAGCTGCACATGGTGGCCAATAAGATCGGCTACCCCGATCACTGGCGCGACTATTCCAAGCTGACGATCGTACGCGGCGATGCGCTGGAGAATGACTTCAGCGCAGCGGAATTTGAAAACAAACGCCAGTTAGCCAAGATAGGTAAACCGGTGGATCGCAGCGAATGGTTCACCAGCCCCGCCACAGTGAACGCGTTCTACAACCCAACTATGAACGACATCAACTTTCCCGCTGGTTTCTTACAGGCTCCGATTTACGATCCCAAAGCGGACGACGCTGAAAACTACGGGCACCTGGGATTTTTTGTCGGGCACGAGTTGACGCACGGTTTTGATGACCAGGGCAGCCAGTTTGACGGCTACGGAAATCTCAAGAACTGGTGGACCGCGGACGACCGCAAGAAATTCGACGCCATGACCGACTGCGAAGTGCAGGAATACGGGAATTTCACGGCCGTTGACGACCTGAAGGTGAATGGCAAGCTTACGCTGGGCGAAAACACCGCGGACAACGGCGGTATCCGGCTCGCCTACATGGCGTTTTTGGCGGACGCGAAGCGCAAGGGCATAGACCTAACCGCGAAGGACGAATACGGCTATACCCCGATCCAGCATTTCTTCCTGGCCTTTGGGCAGGATTGGTGCGGCGGTTATCGGCCTCAGCTTACACGGCTACTGGTGCAGACCGATCCCCACTCGCCCGATCCCATCCGCGCCAATGGAGTGATTCAGAATATGCCGGAGTTCGGCAAAGCATTCGGGTGCAAGACAGGCCAGCCGATGATGCCCGTGAATGCGTGCCACGTCTGGTGAAGATGGCACCCTGAAAGAAAACTAGTCCCACAATCTTGCCCGGAGGCAAATGAAATGAATCGACCTTTTCGCGCGGCAGCTTTTTTGCTGATCGGCGCCACAATGTGTTTCGCGCAGATTCCCGCGGCGCATGCGCAAGCCGCGCCAGCAGCTTCGGCGGAACCAACCAAGCCGATCAAGCTTTTGCCCGGATTCGATAAGAATCTCATTGACACTTCCGTCGACCCTTGCGTGAATTTCTGGCAATACGCCTGCGGAAATTTCACAAAACTCTATCCCATTCCGCCTGACAAGAGCGGCTATGGCACCGGCGCCATCGTCTATGACTACACGCAGGACGTGCTGCATAAGATGCTCGACAAGGTCGCTCTGCCCAGCGCACAGCACACTGCCAACGAGCAAAAAATCGGCGACTACTACGGAAGCTGCATGAATGAGGATGCGATTTACGCTGAAGGCCTGAAGCCGTTGCAGCCGGAGCTCGACCGCATCTCTGCTTTGACTGACAAAAAGCAACTCACCGCTCTGCTGGCTCACTACCAGATGATCAACGTGAATGCATTTTTCGGATACGGGGAGCAGCAGGACTTTAAAGACGCCCAAAAGCAAATCGCCATCGTCGGCCAGGGTGGCCTTGGATTGCCCGAGCGCGATTATTACTTCCGCACTGGCGACGCCGCGGAAAACACGCGCAAGGAATATGTCGCGCACGTAACGAATATGCTGGGCCTGATGGGCGAGCCCGCTGACAAAGCGGCGGCTGACGCGCAGAAGATCATGACCCTGGAGACGGCGCTGGCCAATGTCTCGATGGACATAACTTCCGAGCGTAATCCGAACAATGTTTATCACCCCATGACCGTTGCCAAGCTCGCCGAGCTGACTCCTGAGATTGATTGGCCGCAGCTCTTCGCTGACACCGGCGTGGCAGGCATTACGGACTTGAACGTGTCCAATCCAGACTTTTTCAAGGGCCTCGAAACCCTTCTTGAATCCACCGACCTCGATACGATCAAAACGTATCTTCGCTGGCAATTGATCAATTCCACGCCGAGTTATGCACTGCCCAAGGCGATGGATGCGGAGGATTTCGACTTCTATACGCATAAACTGCGCGGCCAACCCGAGCAGGCAGCGCGCTGGAAGCGGTGCGTTGAGGCGACAGACGGCGCGCTCGGCGAAGCACTTGGCCAGGTCTATGTTGCCTCGCAATTCACGGCCGGAGAACAAGGCATTCACGCTGCAAATGGTTCGCGACATTGAAGGAGCAATGGACAAGGAGATTGCCGCGCAGGACTGGATGAGCGCCGAGACCAAAGCAAAGGCGGAGGCCAAGCTGCACCTCGTCGCGGATAAGATCGGGTACCCGGATCATTGGCGCGATTATTCGACATTGAAGGTGGTTCGCGGAGATGCCATTGGAAACGCCTGGCGCGCGGCGGACTTTGAGAACAAGCGGCAACTGGCAAAGATCGACAAGCCTGTCGATCGCGGCGAGTGGCTCATCAGTCCAGCGACCGTCGACGCCTACTACAACCCGCTGATGAACGACATCAATTTTCCCGCGGGAATTCTGCAATCGCCGCTTTATGATCCGCACGGTCACGATGCGGAAAACTACGGCCACATTGGCGCCATCGTCGGTCACGAATTGACGCATGGCTTCGACGACGAAGGCAGCCAGTTCGACGGCAATGGCAATCTGTCCAACTGGTGGACGCCCGATGACCGGAAGAACTTTGACAAGATGACCGATTGCGAAGTGAGCGAATACGGCAGCTTTACCGCGGTGGACGATGTGAAGATCAACGGCAAGCTGACGCTGGGTGAAAACACGGCCGACAACGGCGGCCTGCGCCTGGCCTACGTTGCCTTCATGGAAGATGCCAAGCGCAAAAACATCGCGCTTGACGCAAAACAGGATGAGTACACGCCCATCCAGCACTTCTTTCTGGCCTTCGCGCAGGATTGGTGCGGAGACACGCGTCCCCAGCAGATGAGACTGCAAGTGCAAACCGATCCACACTCTCCGCGTCAGTTCCGCGCCAATGGAGTGATTCAGAATATGCCCGAGTTCGGAAAAGCATTCGGGTGCAAGGCGGGCCAGCCGATGGAGCCTGTGAACGCTTGCCACGTCTGGTAAACGAAGCGCCTTGAATCGCTGTCGGGGCAAATCTCATGAACTATGGGATCTGCCCTTGCGGCGCTTGCGTCTTACGCATTCTTCCGGAGAAACTCGTCCACCTCGGCGCGCAACGGCATTGATGCTGCCGCGCCTTTCCGCGTGACGCATAATGCTGCCGCTGCGTTGGCGAATCGCGCTGCAGCCCACGGATCGTGGTTCAAGTCCTGGCCCTCAAGCAGCGCCACAGCAAACGCTCCGTTGAAGCAATCGCCCGCCGCAACGGTATCGATCGCGTCGACTTTGAATGGCCGCACCCATTTGGCTCTTCCATCGGCGACGGCAACATACGCGCCCTCGGCACCGCGCTTGAGCACCACGCCGCGCAGGCCTTTGGCCAGCAAGCGCGCCGCGCTATCTTCTACGCTCGCGCCCTCGCCAACATAAAAAGCGGCCTCAGTCTCGTTGGGCGTGAACCACGCGACTTGACTCCACGTCGCCTCAGGCAAAGCGGCTGCCGGCGCGGGATCAAGCATCACCGGCACGTTGGCCCGCGCGCAAAAGTCGAGCGTATAGCTCAATGTATCCATGGGAATCTCAAGCTGGCACAAGACCATCCCCGCGGACCGAATCAGCTCCGCGTGTTGGTCCACTGTCGCGCGATCCATCTTGCCATTTGCGCCCGGAACCACCACGATGGCGTTCAATCCGTCGTCGGCCACGAACATCGGCGCCAGCCCTGAAGAGCCGGTCACCTGCGGACATTCCGGCCGTCTCCACGCCCGCGCGCTTCAGATTTTCAATCAGCGCAGGCCCGTAGGCGTCGTCGCCGACTTTAGCCACCATCGCCACGGGATAGCCAAGCCGCGCCGCCGCAACCGCCTGATTCGCGCCCTTGCCGCCGGGCGTGGTTTCAAAGCCGGTTCCGATCAGCGTCTGCCCGATCGCAGGAATCCGCGGCGTGCGCGTCACCAGATCCATGGTGATGCTGCCGACAACAACGATCGGCTTGCGGGTTTCACTCATCGCGGAATCTCAATAAAGCGGAGCCAGCGCCACCGCGCCCAGCCCAGCCAGGAAGAAAATGAACATCAGTACCAGAAATGTTCTAGCCTGCCGCGGAGCGCCGGCGAACTCGCGCCACACAAACACGCCCCAGCACGCCGACACCATGGTCGCGCCCTGACCAATGCTATAAGAAACCGCCGGCCCCACCAGATGCGCGCCCGACGCAAGAAAATTCGCCAGTCCGCCCGTGCACCAGATCGCTCCGCCCAGCGCGCCCGCCAGATGCCAGCCGCACAGGTGCGCGCCAGTAGCCTGCGCCATCCACCGGCGCTTTTCCGTCCAGCGGTTTCTTCATCAGCAGCCAGTTCGCGGGCACCGCGGAAATTAGCACGCCGATCATAAAAAACAACGTCACCGCATAAGGCCCCGGAGCGAGTCGTGCCCAGATCGCCCTGCAACGCGCGCGCCACGAACGGATAGAAGCAGCCCATCAGCACGCCGCAAGCCAGGCTGATCAAGATGCCGCGAACCGTCGTCGCTTTGGCAGTGGCTTCGCGCTTCCGATACGCCGCCGCGTCGAATACGATGGCCACCACCACCAGCGCCACTCCGCCGAACAGCAACCGTGGATTGCCCACCGGCTTGAGAATGTAATTTGAAATCGCGCCGATCACCAGCGCCAGCCCAATTCCGACAGGGAAGGCAACCGCAAGCCCGGCCACGTCAATCGCGGCGACCAGCAGCAGATTCGCCACGTTAAAGATCGCGCCGCCCGCTATCGCGTACAAAATCGGTCCCGCGGCGGTATGCGTCACGTCGGCCAGAAACGGCGTTCCGACACTGCCGATGCTGCCTGCCGTCAAGCCCCAGAAGATCGCGCCTGCCGCCATTCCCAAAACGTAATCCCAATAGAAAAGCTGAAAGCGGTAGCCGGGGCAGAGCTTGAGCGTGTTGGCCCACGATCCCCAGCAGATCATGGTCAGGATCGTGAGGCCGAGCGCTGCCGGATACGTCTCCGGAAAAAGCATTTTGAATTCCTCCGCCCGCATCGGAAGGCATGGCAAAGCAAGCCAATGCGAGGCAAGAATGGAACCATAACACATCGACGTCGCTATTGTTTACTGCGCAGGATGAAAGTCATCCTTGAAGAATTCGAGCCGTTCGGCTGCCCCGTCAGCCGCAAATGCTCGAAGCATTCCTTGGAAGCCTTACTGCTTCGCCGCCTTCAGCGCCTCCGTCAGCGCCGGAACCACTTCAAACAAATCGCCGACGATTCCATAATCCGCAACTTCGAAGATCGGCGCGTCCGGGTCCTTGTTGATCGCGACGATGCACTGCGAGCCTTTCATGCCGACCAGGTGTTGAATCGCGCCGGAGATCCCGACCGCGAGATACAGCTTCGGCGCAACCGTCTGGCCGGAGCTGCCGACCTGCCGCTCCATCGGCAGCCAGCCGTTGTCGCAGATGGGCCGCGAAGCTGCCAGCTCCGCGCCCAGCGCCGTAGCCAGCTCTTGCACCATCGGCAGATTCGCAGCGTCCTTGATTCCGCGTCCCACGCTCACGATGCGCTGCGCCGAGCCGAGATCGACTGTCTGCGCGGAGCCGCGAAAGGGCGCGCCCGGCTTGGTGCGAATCGCTTCAGCTGAAATCTCAGGAGTGAAATGGAGAATGTTCATTACGCCGCCGCTGCGCCGGGTCTCCCCGAAATGCGCCACTCTGGACTGAAATAAAACAAGGGCCGTTGCCTCGGTGGCGATACTTTCCGCTTATCCTGCCCTGGAAAAGTTGCCGCAGAAACACAGGGCCCTCTTCAATCCCCGTCACATCGCCGATGAGGGCCTGCCCAAATCGCGCGGCGAGGCGAGGAACATAATCGCGCACCTGGTAGCTGTGCGGAAAAATTACGTATGCGGGCTCAAGTTTGCGGATCAGTTGCTCAAAGGCAATCACGTAGCCATCGGCGGTGTAGGTTTCAAGCAACGGATGCATGATCGCGTGCCCCGCGGCGGGCGGCGGGCTGGAGACTTCAAGGAAGATGTTCGCATTCGGATCGCCAACGCCGGCTGCTTCAATTGGCAGACCAGTCAAACCGGCGAGAACGCGGCCGGCGGCCAGGGTCTCCTGAAAGAAGCGGGCCTTGCCGTCGCTGCGAGCTTCCTGCACAACCAAGATGCGACTCATAGCACGCGCGCCTCCGTCTTGAGTTTTTCAACCAGCGCCGCCGCCGCTTCTTTGGCCGTACCAGGCAAAATCTGCGTGGACTTTTGTTTGATTGGCGCGGAGATTTGTTCCAGCGTCACAACCGATGCGTCTTCTACGCCGAGTTCCGCTGCGCTCACCGTTCGCAGTTCTTTCGTTTTTGCGCGCTTGATTCCCATCAGCGTGGCGTAGCGCAGCTTGCTCCCGCCGGACTGCATCGTCAGCACTGCGGGCGTGGGCAACTCGATCGATTGGAACCATCCCTCTTCGAGTTCGCGTTTGACTTTGAGGCCGGCGTCGATTGCTTCCACTTGAAGGATCATGGTGGCGTGCGGCAGCCCAAGCAATTCGGCGACGATCACGCCGGTCTGGCCCAGCCCAACATCTTCTGATTGCAGTCCGGTCAAGTACGAGGTCGGGATTCTCCGGTTTGATCGCTGCGGCCAGCAGACGCGCCACGCCGAGTGCGTCAATGTTCGCTAAAGCTAAGCGGCCGAGATCGTCCGTGACGATATGTATCGCGCGGTCTGCTCCTTTTGCCAGGGCTTCTCGAATCGTCGAGCCGACGCGTTGCGGCCCTGCGCTCAGAACAATCACTTCGCCGCCGGCTTTTTCCTTGAGCAGCAGCGCCTCTTCGAGAGCGTAGGCATCCGGCTCGTTCATCGCCCACTGAAGCTCACGCTCTTCTATCCATTTCGCGCTCGAAGCGATACGAACAGGCGCGTCGCGATCCGGAACCTGCTTGATGGCCACGATGATCTTCATCTATTGGTTCCCCCGCGAGTCGCTGAAGTCATTCCGGCAACCCGCGCGCCGCCAACTGCGCAATGTCCATCAACTCTGGCGCACCTTCGCCCTTCGTGGCAAACGCGTCCTGAAACATCGTATTGCAAAACGGGCAAGCGGTGCCGACCACGCTCGCGCCTGTCGCAGCCAGTTCCTCAGCACGCACATGGCTCACTCGCTGGCCCTTTTCTTCGCCGAGAAAGACCAGGCCTCCGCCCGCGCCGCAACAAAAACTGCGTTCATGCGAGCGTGGCGCTTCTACCAAGTCTCCGGCCAGCGCGGCAACGTTCGCGGTTCCTCGTAAACGCCGCGATAGCGCCCCAGATAGCACGGATCGTGGAACACGATCTTTCTCTTCGTCTCGAGCCGGCGGCAGTTGTCCAACAAACCGAGCCAGAAACTCGCTGTGATGCTCGACTTCAGGCGGAGTGCCGTACGCCTTCCAATCTTCCTGAATCGTCCGCACGCAGTGCGGGCAGATCGTAATGATCTTCTTGACGCGATTCTGCTTGAGCGCTTCGAGGCCAGATTCGGCCAGTTGCTGAAAAAGCAGATCGTTGCCGAGCCGCCGCACCGGGTCGCCCGTGCACTTCTCTTTGCGCAGCACGCCGAAGCTCGCGCCGAGATGCCGCATCACCTTCACCAGCGCCACAACAATATCGCGCCCGCGCGGATCGTATGCGCCCATGCAGCCGAGCCACAGGCAATACTCCTGCGTTCCGTCAAAGATCGGCAGCGCATTCTTCTCGACAAATTTGTCGCGCTCCGTCGCGCTCATGCCCAGCGCATTGCTGCCGCGCTCCAGCGCCAGAAACAACTTCGCCCCGTGATCGTCTTCCCATGCGCCCGTGTTCACCGCGCCGCGCCGCAGCCCGACGATGATGGGCACATGCTCAATCCCCACAGGGCACTGAAACTCGCAGGCGCCGCAGGTGGTGCACTCGAACGCCGCCTCCTGCGCGTTGTATTTGCCCAGCAGCGGCTCCTCCGACGCGGGACCATATTCATTGAGGTACCCGCGAAGCCCCAGAATAATTTCCTTGGGGTTGAGCAGCTTGCCGGTATTGTTGGCCGGACAATGCTCCATGCATCGGCCGCACTCCACGCAGGAGTAGGCCTGCAGGCTGACCAGTTGCGTAAGATCCTTTCCCGCAACAAGCCCGAAGTCTTCATCGCCCGCGAGCGGAGGAATCTCGGCGAATCCGCCCCGCGAAAGAAAGATCGTAAACGGGCTTAAAAGAAGATGAAGGTGTTTTGTGTGCGGAATCACGGGCAGAAAAGCCAGCAAAGTAATCGTGTGCGCCCACCACAGCGCCCGCGCGGCAGTGCTCGCACTGGGCACAAAGAATGCCGCCAGATACGTAACCATCAGCACGAAGATCAGCAGGGCGATCAGTCCGGACTCCCATGAGACTGCGCCGAGCCACCTTGGCTGCGCGACGAATCGACGAACAAACAACCCGCCGATGCTCACCGCGCAGGCCACAGCGAAAACTGCCGCGAAGCCGAAATAAAATCGGCCGACTCGCCCCGCCGGATCGAGAAAGCCGAGCCCGAAAATCGTCGCGCAGTGATTCAGCGTGACCAGCGCGAAGGCGCAAAAAGCCCAGAAGACCAGCGCGTGGGCGAATCCCACCAGCGGCCGCTCGCGGATGACTTTGGCCTGGAAGATCACTTCCCAGACGAAATCGCGCACGCGCCGGCCGATAGGGAACAAGTGGAACCCTGGGTCCTTCTTCGATTGGAGAATTTTGCTGACAATCGGCCAGAGTCGCCGGCAAAATCCGTAGACCGATGCAGCAGTCAACGCCAGGAACAGCAGTTTCTCCGTCAAGGAAAAACTCTGTGGCTCGGCGAAATCTGAAAGAAAAGCTGTCATGATCGAAGTGAGTCAAATTGAAAAACGGATTCGCTGAACTCTAGCTGCCGTTAGCATGGCGCAGCAGAGGACTCGCAGGGTTGCAATAGTATCCTAGCTTGTGCGGCCCATTGATCGAGCCGCGCCACTCTTTTCTCGGGGAACGAACTTGGCCAAGTACGTTGTTACGGGCGCGGCAGGGTTTATCGGTCGCTCAATTGCTGCTGCTCTGCTGGCGCGCGGTGAGTCGGTGCGCGGTGTCGACAGTTTCATCACCGGCAAGCGCGCAAACCTCGTCGGACTCGAAGCCATGGAGTTCATCGAGGGCGACCTCGCCGATCCGGCATTCTGCGCGAAAGCTTGCGCAGGCGTTGAAATCGTATTTCATGAGGCAGCGCTGGCCAGCGTGCCGCGTTCAGTCGCCGACCCTATTGCCACTAATCGCAACTGCGTTGACGCCACGCTGAATGTGCTGGTAGCTGCGCGGGCCGCCGGCGTGCGCCGCGTCATCTATGCCGGCTCTTCGTCGGTCTACGGCGATACGCCCATCATGCCGAAACGCGAAGACATGTTGCCCAATCCCATCAGCCCTTACGCGGTGGCCAAACTGGCTTGCGAGCACTATCTTGCCGCTTTTGCGCGTGTATATGGGCTTGAAACCGTGACCCTGCGCTACTTCAATGTCTTCGGTCCTTTTCAGGATCCAACGTCGCACTACTCCGGCGTCCTGGCCATCTTTTGCCGCAAGCTGCTCGCCGGTGAGCAACCGACCATTTACGGCGATGGCGAGCAAAGCCGCGACTTCACATTTATTGAGAATGTAGTTTCTGCCAACTTGCTCGCCGCGTCCGCGCCTGCCGATAAGGTTTCGGGCAAAATGATGAACGTGGCCACCGGGGCGGCCGTCACGCTGAACCAGGCGTTCGAGATTCTGAGCGAGATCACCGGCTACAAGGGCAAACCGAACTACGCTGAGCCGCGCACTGGCGATGTTCGGAATTCTTTGGCCGACATCAGCCGGGCGAGGGAACTGCTGGGTTACGTCCCGCTGGTCGATTTCCGCGAGGGCATTCGCCGCACCGTCGAGTGGTACAAGTCCACACCCAGCGCAGCTTAGATTTTTGCGTTGCCCAAAACCTTCCGCATCTCCTTCAAACGGTCCGTCACTTTGCGCCGATCTCTGTGACCGCGCGCGCGGCCGTGCTGCGCGAGGTCGCAATCCGCGTGGTGTGACCTTCATCACACCGTACCTCGCAAGCCATTGACGAGGGACATTTGATGAACGAGACTAGGTTGGAATTTCCCCAGAATAGCTGTTCGTTCTGAACGCCAGGGTCATCGCGTTTGCCCGCATAAACGTGGGCGAAAAAGAGGCACATGGCGAGCACTCGCTGCGGTTCGCGGCGTCAGGGCGTCGTGTCCCTGGTCGCAACCCGGCAAGAACGCAAGACTGTCTTCATCAATTTCATGTTCATCTGCGTGCACGGATCCTTGCCGTTGAGGTTTCCTTCCGTTGCCGAATGCTCTATCGATCCACGAAGTCTTTCTAAACGACCCCGCGGGGCCCACTCGGGCGAACACAGCCCGCCCTGCGCCCACCTCACTGCGCCATCTTGGGCGCGTTGTCTGGCGCCGACGTTGGTTTGTCGCCACCATTGAAGGCAGCGCTGCTCGTTGCCTGCGTCCTCTATTGCCTCATCGCGCCGAATCAATATGAAGCGACGGGACGCGTCGAGCTTCGCGCCGCGCCTGTCTCCTCTCTCAATCTGGATGGCGCCGATGCCCAGGTTCCAACGTCAATCCTCTCTGCGCCCATCGCTTTGGAAACACTGGCGAGCGTACTGCGCAGCGATCGCCTGGCGTGGCGAGTGATTGTCGGCCTCAAGCTTTACGATGCTCCGGGTTTTCGCGGCAACTTTGCCGGCCGCTTTCCAGATTTCAAGGTCGACAAGCCGACGCCTGACGCTGAAGCCTGGCTGCTCGACCGCTTCTCGCGCCGTCTCCATGCGCAATCGATGCCGCGCACCATGCTGGTAGAAATTCGCTTCCGCTCGCGCGACGCTGCGCTTTCGGCTGCTGTGGTCAACGCGCTCATCGGGGCCTATGACGAGCAGCAGATCGAGTCGCAGATTCAGGCCACGGCGCAGGCCTCGGGCTGGCTCAGCACGCAGCTCGCCGGCTTGAAAACCCGCGTGGACAGCGATCAGCAGCGTCTGGCGGATTTTGAAGATCAACACGGCATTGTGAGCACACCGGAAGTGATGGCCAACGGCCAGCCCGGTGAGACGGAGCATAGCTCGGTGTTGCTTGAGATCGACGAGCTCAGCCGCCAGCTGGTTGCGGCTACAACCGACCGCATTCTGGCCGAGGCAGAATATCGCGCAGCCTCGCATGGAGACCCGGAGACGGTCATTGCCTCCGATCCACATTTGCAGGCTAATAATGCCAACTTCGCTACTGCGCTGCTTGAGCAGATTCACGCACGCCGGAGCGACCTTAAGCAGGAACAGGCTCAGCTCAGCGCCGAACACGGTCCCGGTTTTCCGCGCGTCGTCGAAATCAGCCGCCAATTGCAGGACCTCGACCAGCAGAAAAAAGCGGAGGACGCAAAACTGGTGGAGCGCTTCCACACCAACTGGCAGACTGCGCTGGATCGCGAGCAGTTGGTGCGCAACAGTTTGGCGCAGGCCACCGATCAAGGCATGAAGTTGAACGAGGCTGCCACCGAATACGCCGTCATGCGCCAGGAAGCAAACGCGAGCCACGACTTGTATCTTCGCGTGCAGGATAAAGCCGAGGAAGCAGGCCTCGCCGCCGGAGTGCGATCTTCAAACATCTCTGTCGTCGATTACGCGCGCCAGCCCGTGAAGCCAGTTGCTCCCGATCTGCCGCTTTATCTCGCGATCACTTTTTTCGTGGGCCTATGGATTGCTGTTGGCGCGGCCCTCTTGCGCGAGTCGCTTAGTTACCCAGTTGGCCCTGTGGCGAGGCCTACATTAATCGTCCCTGTAATTCTTGTTGTGTTCGCACTGCTCGGCGCCGACAGATCGATTCGTGCGCAAGCGCCCACGCCCAGTACGTCGGGACTTCCCGCAGGCGTTGCCAGCTTTCCGCAAACTGAGGACACCAGAAGTGTGCCTGATCCCAGCAAAGCGCCTGCGATCTGGAATGATTCGGGCGATGCAGTTCCGGCGACAGGCCTGCCGTCGCTATCAGGGACGCAACTTTCCGCTCCCATGCCTGCGCCCATCAGCGCCGGAGATTTTCTCGAGATCGCGGAATACCATACGCCGGAGTTTCACTCCATGGTCCGCGTTTCGTCGGCGGGTACAGTTACGTTGCCTTTGATTGGAGACGTCCGGCTTGCGGGCCTGGATGAACAGGCCGCCGAGCAAACAATAGAGGCCGCGCTTGTAGCCAAAGGCATGCTCCTTCATCCGCTCGTTTCAGTTTTGGTGACTGCCTACGTCGGGCAGGACGTGAGCGTTCTCGGCGAAGTGACGCACCCCGGAGTTTATCCCTATACCGTTCACCATCGCCTGCTCGACCTGATCTCTGCCGCGTCCGGCCTTTCGTCCAACGCGGGCCGCCTTGTGAATGTGTTTCATCAGGGCGACTCAAAGACCGCGCATGCGATTGTTTTGGATCCCGGCGGGATGGATACTTCAACCGACCACAATCCCGAGTTGAGCCCAGGTGACACCGTGCAGGTGAGCCGCGCGGGTCTCGTCTACGTGGTTGGCGATGTCATCCGGCCCGGCGGATTCGCGGTTGATCCCGTGCAGGGGCTAACGGTGGTGCAGGCGCTCTCGCTCGCATGGGGCCCGTCGCAGAACGCCGCCGTCGGAAAGGCTCTGCTCATTCGCGAGCAAAAAGGAGGCCGCACCATGATCGCTCTCAATCTTCGGCGAATGATGCGCGGACAAGACCCGGACCAAGTCGTGCAGGACCGCGACATTCTTTACGTTCCCGATTCCGAAGCTAAGAATCTACTCAACCGGACCCTGGAATCCGCCATCCAGTCAGCCATTGGCGTGACGATTTACTCAGCCCTCGTCTATTCGCAGCGGTATTAAATGAGAAAAACCGCGTGGATTCTCCTGCTCCTGTTCGTCTTCACCATTCCGTGGGAGTACTCGCTCGATCTTGGCGGATTGCTCGGCAACGCGGCTCGCATCGCCGGTTTGCTGGTGCTTCTCGCAGCGGTTCCGGCGGTGCTGCAAGCTGGCAGTATGCGCACGCCGGGCGCGTTTTGGTGGGTGACGCTTGCGCTCTTTCTCTGGTTCTGCTGCTCTCTCTTTTGGACCATCGATTCAACTGCAACTCTGGAAAGAATGCGCGGCTACTTCCAGGAGATGATGATCGTCTGGCTGATCTGGGAGTTCACCGGCACTCCCGACGATCTGCGCGCTCTATTGCGCGCCACTGTCGCCGGCTCCTGGGTGCTGGCGCTTCTCACCCTTGTGGCGTTCAGCTCGCCTGAAGCAATCGCTGCTGGCCAGATCCGATTTGCGGCGTACGGCCAGGACCCCAACGAAGTCGCTCGCTTTCTTGATCTCGGTTTTCCGCTGGCCGCTCTTCTTGTCAATTGCGAACAGCGCTGGCTGCCGCGCGCGATGGCGCTGGGCTTTTTCCCGCTCGGCCTCGTTGCGGTTCTGCTCACCGCCTCGCGTGAAGGTTTTTTGGCCGCTGTCATCGCGCTCGTCGGGTCGGCAATTCTTCTTATGCGCGGCCACGCCAGGCGCGTTGTAGCTGTCGCGTTCGTGCTTCCGCCGTTTCTCGCCGCACTTTGGCTGATCGTTCCCGGCGGCACGCTGGCGCGTCTTGCGACCATCCCGGAGCAGCTCCGAACCGGAGATCTCAATCAGCGCTTCAACATCTGGTCTGCAGGCTGGAACGCCTTTGCGCGCGCGCCACTTCTCGGCACCGGCGCAGGAACATTTGTCGCCGCCGCGCATCTTTCCCCCATTGACACGGCACACAACACCGCGCTTTCGATCGCCGTCAGCGGAGGACTATGTGCTTTGTTCCTGGCCGTTCTGCTTTTCGCGCTGGCAGTTCGTTTCGCTTTTCGCACCAGCGGATCTTTGCGCCTGGCGCTGGTTACGTCGCTCATTGTCTGGGCCTTGACGTCACTTGTTGCGACGGTGGAAGAGAACCGCACTACGTGGCTCCTCTTCGCCATAATTGCGGTTGCGGGCCGTCTTGCCACTGACGATCCCGGCGGCCTCGATGACTGTTTCGCGTCACGGCCGATGCTGCCGGCTTTGTCATCAGGGCCTCTATACGATTCACAAACTACTCCAACCTTGTGAGGTGTAACACGTCATGTTACAATGCAAAAAGTGATCCGGACATTCCGGCATCGCGGGCTTGAAAGATTCTTCAAGACAGGCTCGAAGACGGGGATCCAGCCGGCACATGAAGCGCGGCTACGCATCCAGCTGACGACCTTGAACCTGGCCTCGACGCCGCTTGATATGAATCGGCCGGGTTGGGATTGGCACTCGCTGAAAGGCGGCCTCAGAGGGCACTGGTCGGTGACTGTCAACAGGAACTGGCGGCTCACCTTCCGGTTTGAAGGCGAAGACGCGATCCTTGTGGATTACCGGGACTATCACTAGGAGGGCGGAGTATGGCGATGATGCACAATCCGGCAAGTCCGGGCGAACTGTTGAAGGAATTCCTGGGAAAGACGACGGTGACAGAGCTGGCCCGCCGAATCGGCGTGGCGCGTGCCACGGTTTCTCGAATTCTCAATGGCCGCACGAGCGTCACTGTCGATTTGAGTATCCGTCTCGGCCTGGCACTTGGACTTTCGCCTGACTTTTTCTCCAAAGCTCAACTCCAATACGACCTCTGGGTCGAATTGCAAAAGAGGCGGCCAAAGATCAGGCCGCTGGCTGCATGAAAATCTGATCGGCGTCAGGGTCGATGTAGACAGAATTGGAACCGTCGTATCGGACCCTGTTGTCGTAGGAATGTACACCGACTGCCTGTAACTCTTTCCTTGATCTGACATTCGAGCAAACCTATGTCGACGCTTTCGCAAAGATGGCGACGGACTTCTCTGCCTGTCTCGGCAGTCAGCATCAATCGCGCCATTTTCCGCGCCGCAATTTCCGTCGGAGCCGCGGGCATCTTCGTCAAAATTCTCGCCACATTCAAAGAAGTCGCTGTCGCCTCAGTCTATGGTCGCTCCGACGCCATGGACGCATTTCTCGCCGCCGCATTAATCCCCAGCCTGCTCGTCAACCTCATTTCGGAATCGATGAATCAGGCGCTTGTGCCCACGCTGGTTCGGGTGAGGGAACAGGAAGGCCACGAGCGCGCTCAGCAGCTGCTGTCGAGTTCCATGCTTTGGATGTGCCTGCTCCTTACTGCGGCCAGCGCGGCGATGGCTCTTTTCGCGCGCGGTTTCTTTCCGCTCATCGCGTCCCACTTTGCGCCCGCCAAACTCACCCTCGCCGTGCATCTTGTTCTACGCGCTCGTCCCCGTTGTCCTGATCACGGGAATCGCCACCAGTTGCACCGCTGTTCTCAACACGCAGGACCGCTTCGCATTTCCCGCGCTCGCGCCGGCGGTCATTTCGTTCGCCATCATCTTTGGGGCGCTTGAATTCGGCGCTCGCCTGGGCATATGGGCCATGGTTTACTCCACGCTGGCTGGATCGCTGCTGCATGCCATCATCGTTGCCTGGATGATGCACAGGCGCGGCTATAGCTTCCGCCTGCGCTGGCACGGCATGGACCAGCCTACCCGCGAGGTCGCCGGCCAATACGGCCCTGTGCTGCTCTCGAGTGTCGTTTCTTCTGGAGGCCTGCTTGTCGATCAGGCGATGGCTGCAATGCTTGTTGCCGGCAGCGTCTCGGCCCTGGTGTATGCCAATCGCTTCGTCAGCGTGGTACTGACATTATTGGCCGGCGCGATATCCACGGCCATCGTTCCTTATTTGTCCCGCATGATCGCCGCGCGCGACTGGGCCGGATGCCGCCACACGATTCGCACTTGGGTCCGGCTCACCGCGCTCGTCTCCGTTCCAATCGCAGCGCTTCTGATTGCCGGCGCGCGCCCGCTCGTGCGGGTTGCGCTTCAACACGGAAAATTCGGCCCGCGCGACACCAGCGTCGTCGCTGCTGTACTGGCGATGTACGCCATTCAAATTCCATTCTTCGTCGTGAGCCGCGTTCACTACCGATTTATTGTCGCCATGCGCCGCACCGATCTGATCCTTTACTGCGGCATCATCAATCTCGGTCTCGACATCGTACTCAATCTCGTCCTGATGCGCTGGTTCGGAGTCGCCGGTATCGCGCTCGCTACTTCGCTCTGGACTGTGAGCACATTTTTCTATCTCTGGTACTGGAGCAGAAAACTTCTCGCCCAGGCGTTTGCCGCGGAGGCAGCCGCATGATTCCCGCACCCGCTGAATATCTGCTTCGCTGCGACGATCTTTGCCCGACGATGTCGGCTGAACGCTGGCGGCGCATCGAGTCGCTGATCAAGGAGTTTCAACTGCAACCAATCCTTGCAATCGTTCCTGACAATCGCGATCCCGAGCTTGAGGTATCGCCTCCCGACCCCGCCTTTTGGCGGCGCATGCACGCTCTCGAAGCCGCCGGGAGCCGTCATTGGTTTGCATGGCTATCGCCACGTTTGCGCAAGCCGCGGCCGCAGCCTGCTCGGCATCACGCGCAGTTCTGAGTTTGCCGGCGTGCCCGCCGCAACGCAGCGCGCGTGGATCAGAGATGGTCTGCGCATCCTGCGAGCGAGCGGCCTCAATCCAAGAATCTGGGTTGCGCCCCGGCATGGATTCGATCGCCGCACTCTCGACGCGCTTTGCGCCGAAGGCATTGCTCTGATCTCAGACGGCTTTGCCCGCGTTCTGTTCCTGCGCGGCGGCCTCACCTGGGTTCCTCAACAGCTTTGGGGTCCGGTCGACAAACAGAAGGGCCTTTGGACCATTTGCATTCACCCCAACACGACCACTGAAGCAGACATTGCAAAACTGCGAGCGTTTCTTACTGTTCACGCTGATCAATTCACCTCGGTCGATCGCGTGCTCTTCCGCAATCAGCCCGCAACTTTGCCGGTTGTCGAGCGCATTTATGCGGAGGCTGCGCTGCGGCGGTTCAAAATGTCCCGCGCAGTCAGGCGCTTCCGCCAATTGACGTTCTTGCGGTCGAGCAATTCCTCGTAGAGCCGCTCCCATCGGTCAAGCATCGACTCCAGACTGAACTCGGCGATCACGCGGTGTCGCGCGCGTTGGCCCATCGCATAACGCTGTTCGACCGGCATGCTCATCAATCTGGTCATTGCTTCACCGAGGCTGC
Source organism: uncultured Acidobacteriaceae bacterium (assembly GCA_963773915.1). Taxonomy (GTDB): domain Bacteria; phylum Acidobacteriota; class Terriglobia; order Terriglobales; family Acidobacteriaceae; genus Telmatobacter. Next base: position 58,418 of record CAVZCY010000008.1, on the reverse strand, counting down.
AAGGTTCGCCGGCTTTGGCGAGCAACCCGTTGACGCCCTCAATCACGACCTCGCGCGTTCCCGGCACATCGGTCGCCACAGCGGCCACTCCGCAAGCGCCTGCCTCGAGCAGCACCATCGGCAACCCCTCGTATCGCGATGACAAAACGAATCCATCGGCAGCCTGCATGAAGCTTTCAACATTCGGCTCGAAGCCCAAAAATCGCACGCGCCGCTCCAGCCCGAGTTGCGCGGCCAGAGCGGCCAGCTCCGCCTCGAGCGGGCCAGTGCCGAGAACCAGCAATCGCGCCGCCTTCGGTGCGCGCGCAAAAGCCCTCAGCAGGGTCGGATAGTCCTTTACCGATTCCAGCCTGCCCGCGGCAACCCACAAAAACTCATCACGGAATCCGAGCAACTGCCGCATCGCGGATCGCGCTTGAGCATTCGGCTCCCATGCGGGCACGTCAATTCCGTTCGCCAAAATCGAGAGTTGTTCCTCGTGCACCATCCCGGCAACCAGGTGAGAGTCAGCCGTCGCGCGGCTCACCGCCGTCACATGATCGGGAAGCCAGCGGCTGCATGTGTAGCCGATGCGCCGCCCGCTCTTGCCGATGCTGGAGCTGTGCAGCGTATCAATCACCACTGGCACCGGCGCGGCCAGGCGCGACCACCTGCACAACCATGCGGCATGCGGCAGATGCGCGTGCAGCACGTCTGGCCGCTCGCGACTTAGCCAGCGATGGAAGCGAATCCACCCCCTCGGATCGGCGAGGCCTTTGCGCATTCCAAGGCTGGTGAACGTTACGCCGCAGTCGCGCAGTTCCGCTGCCGCAGCGCCTCCGCTGCCGGATAGCGCCACCACGCTGACTTGCCAACCGCGCCGGCGAAGCCCCTTGGCCAGCAGCATCGCCTGACGCTCGGCGCCACCAATACGGTCCAGACCCGGAATCGAAATTGCAGCGTGGCTCGCCCGGTTTGTCATGAGCGCTTCCGGGCATGCGCGTCGATCAATTCCTCATACGCATCAATGGCGCGCTCGAACGCAAACTCGTTCGACTGCCAACGCTTCCGAATCTCTGAATCGGTGGGGCGTCGACGCCTCTGAACCGGACAAAAAAGCGCATAGACGGCCGACCAGACGCCCGCCGATGCCATGGAAACGGCGATCAACGGAAGGGCAAGGGCACACAGAATGCCCGTGAGAGCAAAACCAAACCAAGGACGGAACAAGGCATTTCTCCGAGCGACACTTCTGCCGCGTCCCGGGCCGAATCCGGCGCCGGAGACTTTCAACGATGCTTCGTGGTGGTTCTCACCCCGAACCGGCGCAGAGGGAAGGGGATGAGCCGCCGCAAATGCGGCCTCATCTTGCGCAGGAATCGAGACTACAGATTTTGAATCATTTTGGCGGGAATCTTGCTCGACGGAGTGAGGTGGTGCTCCAAGAAATCAAAGCCCTTCAAAACGGCCCGGCACGCCCGATCATTCCTCGTCTGAGTAAGCCCCTTTCACAACAGGAGAGTGATCCTTGGAACAGATCCTCTTTGGGGTATGGAAAAACTTAATGGAAACTGTAGGGTGAGAAGACACCCGATTAGAAACAATGTCAAGAAATAACTCTCTAAAATAAAATGGCGCGTGATTAGTATCACTACTGGTCGAGAAATTGTCTCGAGACGATTTCCGCATCTCGTTCAAGAGATTCATGTCGCGCAAATTCTGCTGTTGATGCAAAGAACGAATGACTGAATCGTTGGCCAGGCCGAACAGCCTCAAGAGCCGTGATGATCGTCACAGCTAGAGCAGCGGCCGTGATCTCGGTGGCAACCCACGCGCCGGGGCGGCCGCGCAGCAAATCCACCAAGCCACCCGACGCCGGTGTGACTGCCAGAGGCAAACCGGCCGCGGCGGCCTCGAGCAGCGCATTCGGCATGCCTTCGTGCCGCGACGGAAGCACAAAAAGCGTGGTGCTCGCGAAGTATTGATAGGGTTGATCGACTTGGCCCGCAAAGCAAACTGCTTTCTCTAATTCCAGCTCGCGGCAGAGCAATTTCAAAGCGGTTTCCTTCGGGCCTGCTCCGGCGAGAATCAAATGAGCTTCAGGGAACCGCTCGCGTACAACGACGAGCGCATTGAGCAACAGATCGAAGCCTTTCTCAGGCGAGAGTCTTCCCACTGCCAGCAATTGCGGACCGGCGCCGATTCGAATTGCAGGTTGATGCGCAGCAGCGCGAATTCCGGCAAGATCCACAGGATTCGGCAGCACGGCGATTTGCTCATCGTCGATCCCGAGCGCCTGCGCCAGATCTTTCGCCATCGCTCCCGACTGGCAGATCACATGGTCGGAGTTTCGATAGAGCAAGGGATACAGCAGGCGCATGAATCCCGGCAAGCGGCCGAACTCCAGGACCGATGTCACGGTTGCATTCTGGCGCACCAGCACCGACGTCCTGGGCGGAAACAGCGGCCGCAGCAGCAGCACCAGGAAGCTGACCTCGGCTGCTCCCGTAAGCACCACCGCGGGCCGAAGCCGCCAAATCAATCGCAGTAACGGAAACGCCCCGGCGCGCGCTCGCCCCGCGCCCAGCGCGTGCAGGGTCACCCAGGCAGGAATCGTTGCTCCCCGCGCATCTCCAGAGCCGACGAGACCCAAATGGACTTCATACTTCTGCTGCGAAAGATCGCGCGCCAGCAGAGCGACTACATGTTCGGCCCCGCCGCCGCCTAAATGAGAAAGAAGCAGCAGGATTCTTGTGCGTCGCGCCATCGGTTTCCTGAGAGGAAACTCATTTTCGCTGAAGGTTGCCTGTTTGGCGTGTGTTGAATATCACTGCCTGTTTCTTAAATTGCTCTAATCTTAGATTTACAAATTGATACATTTGCCTTCGATACATTTGCCTTCGTTCTCAGACAGAATCTGCCGATCGCCTTTCGCATTCTTTGGAAAGCTCTTGAAAGCGTGTGCGCTTCATGGCAGATTCCGCGGCATTGTCCGTCCTCGCGTCTCCGCAGATTAACGAGCGGCCCACGATGATCGTCGGCGTGACGAGTCAGGAATCTTGCCTGATTCTGGGAGCGCGCTTGCGCGTGCTGCGCCGCGCCGGGTTTCGCGTCGTCCTCGTCTGCAGTCCCGGGCCGCTAGTGGAAAGTACGGCTACACGCGCCGGAGTGGAACAAGCCACAATTCTGATGCGACGGACGATTGCTCCCGCCACCGATGCGCTGGCTTTGTTTCGGCTCTGGCGGCTTCTCGGCAAATGCAAACCCGACTTGGTGGAGTTCGGGACGCCGAAGGCTGGTTTGCTTGGCACTCTCGCTGCGTGGCTGCGCGGCGTGCCCAGGCGCGTCTACATGCTGCGCGGGCTCAAACTTGAACGATCAAGCGGACTCAAGCGGTGGATTCTGCTTGCCGCCGAACGCGTCGCATGTGCCTGCGCGCACGTCGTGCTCTGCAACAGTGCGAGCCTTCGGGCAGAAGCGTTAGCGCTTCGCCTCGCTCCCGCAGCAAAATTGCTCGTATTGGGGCAGGGAAGCAGCAACGGCGTGGATGTCGAGCGCTTCTCGCCCGGTCCAACATACGTCCGCGAAAAATTCGCCATTCCGCGTGAGGCTCCGGTGGTGGGATTTGTCGGCCGATTCACGCGCGATAAGGGCCTGCCTGAACTCATGGAGGCATTTGATCTGATTCTGCTGGCTGAGCCTGCGACGCACCTTCTGCTTGTGGGTTGGTTCGACGCTGCTGATGACGCGCTCGACGCCGGGTTGTGCGACCGCATTCTCAGCCATCCACGAATCCATTGCACCGGTTTCGTCTCCGATACCGCGCAGTATTACCGCGCCATGGAAGTGATGGTTCTTCCCACTTGGCGCGAGGGTTTTCCGAATGCGATCCTCGAAGCCGCAGCCACAGGAATTCCCGTCGTCACCACTGAATGCACTGGCGCTCGCGACGCAGTGGTTGCGGAAGTGACCGGCCTTCTCGTTCCGCCCGGCTATCCTGAGGCGATCTATGAATCGGTGATCAAACTTCTGCGCGATCCCGAGCGGCGACTTCGCATGGGCAGGGCAGCGCGCGCCTGGGTCACGGAACATTACTCGGAGGAACGTGTTCTCGGGTTGACCGCGGACTATTACATGAGCTTGATCGAGACTGTGCCGGCGACTCAGCTGCAGAACGCGTGACTTCCTTCGGCGCTCGTCCTCAGCCCGCCTCGCCTTCGCCGCTAAACAGATCAGGCTGTTCGCCGGCGAATTTTGCGGCCTCGGTGCGTTTGCGCCCAGTAGCCCCGATCAGGCTCAGCACTTCCAGCGATTGAATCGCCAGCCGCGGCACATAAATGCGCTGCGTGTTCGACCGCGTATCAGGCGGAGTGAGCAACAGCCCGGCGCCCTCAACCAGACTGCGATCGTTGCCCGCCAGCCCTTCAAGCTCGTCGCCGTCGGTCAGGGTCAGCCGCATCCACAAGCCCGCTGTTCGCGGCCGCAGAGAGAAGCGTTTACGCGCCAGTCGTTCGGGGTCGGCCTGGTCTGCGGCGCCGCCAGGCAAGGCGCGCACGTAGCAGACCCACTTCACCTGCTCCCAGCCAACTCGAACAACCTTGCCGGTCAGGTCGAGAATCTCAAGCTCCGGCTTCGCCTGCCCGAAATCGGCGGCCGCGTAACCGGCCAGCCAGTCACGGGAGAACTTGCGCACTATGACGGGTTTGCGTGCTGAGGCCATCGCTCTGGATTGTCGCACGAGCCGCACAAATGCAGTGCCGCCGCTTATTGCACCTTCTGGCTACCCCAGTTGGCCGTCCTGATCCCGGCCTACCCCGTTTCCCACACCGGAAAAGTTGCAAGACCGGTCAAGGCTGACTAGTGTTCTACCGCGACTTGTGTTAATGTTTCTGTTTGCAAGTCTCTACGAATCACGCCATAACGGCAACATCATCAGGCACTTGGGCTGCGGTCCAGACGGCGGAATCAGGTTAAAGCATGCCCGACTATATCTACCTTCTGGAGAACCGGCTCTCGGCCGACCAGCGTCACGCCCTTGCGCAGCTAAGAACTGCCGCCCGCGATGCCGGCACCATTCTTTTTCTCACCGGAGACGCTGTCCGCGACCTGACCAGCGGCCATGCGGTCCGCGAGCTTGAGGTCGCCTTCCACGGCAATGCCCTTAAGCTCAAGAAACCATTGGAGAAACTGGGCGCGAGCATCTGGGGAGAAGACGAGACTTCGCGCAGCCTGTACCTGTGTTTTCCGGGTACCGTGCGCGTCGACGTGGTCAGCACCCATCGGCTCGAATATCCCAAGCCGGGCAAGCCTGTCTTTCACCCCGCCTCGATCCATGAGGACCTGCGCCGCCGCGACTTCACCGTAAACTCCATGGCAATTTCGCTCAACGAGGGGTCGTACGGTCTTCTGATGGACCCCTTGAACGGCGCCGCCGATATTGAATTGCGCGCCCTGCGCCTCGTTTCGAATTACGGATTTATCGAAGATCCTGCGCTCCTGATTCGGGCGACGCGGTACCGCGCCCGGCTGGGTTGGGAGATGGATCCGAGAACGCAGGCCCGCTATGACAACGCCAAGAGCGAGGGCGTCATTGAGTATCTTTCCGCCCACGCGCGTAAAGAAGAGCTGGAGCAGATCGGCCACGAAGAAGACGGCCTGAAGGTTCTTCGCGCGCTCGAAGCGGAAGGCTGGATGAAGGTTCTGTTTCCGGCCTGGACCTCCGCCAGGGCCGACGAAGCCAAGCTCACGGCGCTTCACGATCTGGCGGTGCAGTTGGTGGTGCAGGGCATTCATCCCGACATGTCCGCCGCCCAAATGCAGCTGCTCACTGCAAAGGTGCCGCCTCGCGATCTTTCTGCGCTCAAAAAGTCTTTGCTCCGGCCTGGCTTTGTCGAGGAGTGGAATAAGCTGGATTCGCTGGCCTCGGGATTCGCCAAAACACTGCTGTCAAAGCAGAATGCCAAGCCCTCGGCAACCTTCAAGCTTTTCACGAGCTATGATCCGGAAGCGGTTCTATGGCTTGGCTTTATAAGCAAGGACAAAGCCGTTCAGGAGCGCTATACCAACTTCCTCAAGGTCTGGCCGGAGGCTCGCCAGCGCATCCCTCACCTGCTTATGCAGGAGATGCGCATCACCCCTGAGCTGCCCATTTACGGCGAAGTTTCGCAGAAGATCTTCCTGGAGCTGATCGATGGCAAATTGACCACCCCCGAGGAGATGCGCGCATTCCTCGAGCCATATTCGCCGCCTGCGCCGCCTCCGCAAGTCACCATCAAGCGGTCCCGCGCGAAACGCGCCGGAGCCAGAATCAAGGAAGTTGCGTTGGAGGAAGAAGATTCCGAGGATGCGTTGCCCGAAGAGGATCTGGATTCGATGGGCGGCGATGATGATGAGCTGGACCTCGGCATTCTGCCCAAGGGCGCATCTGCGGACGGGATTGATGAGGATGTAGACGGCGACGAAGACGAAGACCTGGATGGCGACGAAGCACCGCCGTCCTCAAAAAAGCTCGCTGGCAAAAAGGGACAAAAGCCTGCGCCCGCCGGCAAGCCTGCACCAGCCGGCAAACCCGGCCCCGCAGGCAAGCCTGGTCTCGTCAGCAAATCCGCTGGGGCAAAGCCATCCGGGGTACCGGTAGCGTCAAAATCCGCACCGGCAAAATCGGTGCCTGCAAAGGCTCCACTTGCAGCCCCAGCTGTTGCAGCGTCAAAGAAATCGGCAACTGCTCCGTGCCCACCAAGGCAGCCAAGCCAGTCGCCAAACCGGCAGCCCCGGCCAAAGCGCCAGCCGCTAAGCCTGCAAAAGCCGGTTCAAAACTGCCGGCCAAGAAGGCCGCTCCGGCCAAAGCTGCTGCTTCCAAAGCCAAGCCGAAGCCGCCTGCCAAGCCCGCCAAAAAGGCTCCTGTGAAGCCCTCAAAGCCGGCAGGGAAGAAGCCCGCAGCCAAGAAACCGAAGAAGCGCTAACCGTTCGACAATTTGTCTGCTTCGGGTGCGCGTCCCGCTCAGCGTCCAAATCTACTTCCGAATTCAAGCGGCCGCATCCGCTTCCCCGACCCCAAATTCATCAAACGTTTGCATTCCCTTTGCCTGATTGTTTTACTCTGTTCTTGGTTCCCGGCGGTCAAATGTGCCCCCGCAACTCAACGGGCCGCGGGACGAGGACTGACGGTTTTGAGCCAATCCGTGTTTGTTCTGGAAGACGAAGCCGATATTGCCCGGCTGGTGCAACATCATCTCGAGGCGGCAGGTTTTGAGGCCCGTCTCTTTCACACCCCCACCAATCTCATTCCCGACGCGGAGCGCAGGCCTCCCGCGCTCTTTCTGCTCGACATCATGGTTCCCGGCGGCGACGGGCTTGATGTTTGCCGCCGCCTGCGCAACCACGCCGGACTTTCCACCATCCCCATCATCTTCCTCACCGCGCGCGCGGGAGAAAATGACCGCGTCCTTGGCCTCGATCTGGGGGCGGACGACTACATCACCAAGCCGTTTTCCACGCGTGAGTTGGTTGCCCGAGTCAAGGCTGTGCTTCGCCGCTTCGAGCGTCCCACATCTCCCTCCACGATCAGCTTTGAAGAAGTGATTATCGACGCGGGCGCGATGCAACTGAAGGTACGCGGCGAGCTCACGACCACTACAGCAACGGAGTTTCGCCTGCTCGACTATCTTGCGCGCCATCCTGGCCGCGTATTCAGCCGTGATCACCTTCTTGACGCTGTTTGGGGTGACGCGCGCTTTGTCACTCCGCGATCGGTCGATGTCTATGTGCGCCGCATCCGTGAGAAAATCGAGATCGACCCGGAAAATCCGCGCTATCTTAAAACCGTGCGCGGCGCCGGCTATCGTTTCGAGCTGCCAAAGGGCGAGTAAGTACGAGCTTCGAGCTACTAGCCTCTAGCTCCTAGCCGGATATCGCCGGACCAGAGACCGCTGGATTTGATTGAGTTCTCAGCTTTGGCGGCCTCGCGAGAATGCAAAAGAGCTAGAAGCTAGAAGCTGCCTTTATGACCTCCAAAGTATTTGTCAGGCTGTTCGGGCTTTTTGTCGTCCTCCTCGTGCTCTACACGTTGGTCATCGAGCTTGCCTTTCACGGTTTTGTGCAACACTCAAGTGCCTCGACCCTGCGCATGCTTGGCGGCGAAGCTCTCTGGGCAGGTCTTATTGCGCTGGCCGTGGCCATTCCCCTGGCCGCGCTCATTTCTCACCGCGTCTCCGTTCGCTTCCGGAGTGTTGTCGCCTTCGCCCGCCGCATCGCCGACGGCGATTTGACCGCGCGCATCGATGACATTCCCACCGAAGCCGGCCCGTTTACCGGAATCGACGCGCTCTCCTCGATGGAGGCCGCACTCAACGAAACCGCCGTGCGGCTGGGCAAAGATTTTGCCGAGCTCGAGAGCGGACGCGACGAGCTGGCCGTCATGCTCGATTCCATGCAGGAGGCGGTCGTCGCCATCACTTCCGCCGGATCGGTACGATGGTCGAACGCCGTCATGCAGCGCATCGCCGGTTCGCAGCTCGTGCCGGGCCGTCCGCTGGTTCACTTCGTGCGCGATCCCGAGCTGCTGGCCTGCGTGCGCGGCGCGCTCGAACGCCGCGAGCTATGCGTGGGCCGCGCCAGCCTTCTTGCGCCAGGACAGGTCTTCGAGGTCAACGCTGCTCCTTTGCCTGCGGGCGGCGCGCTTATCGTTCTGCATGACGTCACCAGCATTGAGACCGCGCAAAAATCCCGCCGCGAGTTTGTCGCCAACGTCAGCCATGAGTTGCGCACTCCGCTAACCTCCATTCAGGGTTACGTTGAGACGCTCATCGAGGATCCGAATCCCAGCTCTGAAACCACGCTTGAATTCCTCGGCGTGATTCTCAAAAACACCAGCCGCATGAGCCGCCTCACCGAGGACTTGCTCGCGCTCGCCAGTGTTGAAAGTCCCGACTACAAAGTCTACCTGCAGCCGGTTCGCGCCAATCTGCTCTTGCAGGATGCCATCGACTCCATCGGCGGCATTGTTGTCGACTCCGGCGTGAAGCTTCAGTCCGCGGGCGCGCCCGACGCGCTCGTTATGGCCGATCCCGACGCCATGCACCAGGTCTTCGGCAACCTCATGGAGAACGCGCTTAAGTATGCGGGGTCGGGCAAGCGCATCCGTGCCAGCGCGCGACTGCTCGCCTCTGAGGTTGAGTTCACCATTCAGGACTTCGGGCCCGGCATTGCCTCAGAACATCTCGAGCGAATCTTCGAGCGCTTCTATCGCGTCGACAAAGCCCGCTCACGCGAGTCTGGCGGAACTGGCCTCGGCCTTGCCATCGTGAAGCACATCGTGCTGGCCCACGGCGGCCGCATCTGGGCTGAAAGCGAGCTCGGAAGCGGAGCTTCTTTCCACTTCACGCTGCCACTGGCTCCGGCGCCGCAAAGTGTACCTCAGGCCGCCCAGCAGCCCGCTTCACCCGCAACCGTCTGAAGCGGAGCGGAACAGCAGGATTGCCGTGGCATCCGCTTGCGTCCTGAGGGGGTTTCGTCCTGCCGCGCCTCTTTATATTCCCTATTGGCTATTCGCTTTTCCCTGCATTTTCAACTCCCCGTAACATTTCACGTAGACAATAAACCTCGGCAGGAAATCAGAGCAGAAAATCAGAAAGGGAGCATCTATCGTGAAGAAATCGTTGCTTGTCGTTGCGTTGTTTGTGTGCGCGCTGAGCGCCGCTCAGGCTCAGAAAATTACAGCCGCCGGCGCCACATTCCCGTACCCCATCTACTCCAAGTGGTTCAGCGAGTACAGCGCCGCGCATCCCGGCGTTGAAATCAACTATCAATCCATCGGTTCCGGCGGCGGCATCCAGCAGGTCACCAACGGCGTCGTCGACTTCGGCGCATCCGACATGCCCATGACCGACGCCGCGCTGGCTGCTTCCAAGGTCAAGCTGATCCACATTCCCACCGTGCTCGGCGCGGTCGTCCCGCTCTTCAATGTCCCCGGCGTCACCGTCTTCGCTTCAGCCCCGACGTGCTCGCCGACATCTACCTCGGCAAGATCACCAACTGGAACGACCCGCGCATCGCCAAGGACAATCCGGGCGTAAATCTGCCCGACCAGAAGATCATCGTCGTTCATCGCTCCGATGGCAGCGGCACCACCTTCATCTGGACCGACTACCTGAGCAAGGTCAGCCAGGATTGGGCTGGCGGCCCCGGCAAGGGCACCTCGATCAATTGGCCGACGGGCGTGGGCGGCAAAGGCAATGAGGGCGTGGCCGCGCAGGTGCGCGAGTTTCCCGGCGCCATCGGCTACGTCGAGCTGATCTACGCGCTGCAGAACCACATCGACTTCGGCTCCATCAAGAACGCGGCCGGCAACTGGGTCAAGGCCTCGATCGAAGGCGTGACGGCCGCGGCGGCCACGGCGAAGATCCCCGCCGACTATCGCGTCTCCATCACCAACGCCCCGGGCGCCAGACTCCTATCCCATCTCCAGCTTCACCTATCTGCTCATTCCCACGCATCCCACGGATATGGCCAAGGAGAAGGTCATCAAGGACATGCTGAGCTGGTGCATCAACTCCGGCGAAAGCGAAGTTTCGACTCTCTCCTACGCGCCGCTGCCCGACAGCCTGAAGCAGAAGGTTCTTCAAACCGTCTACGCCCTGCCGTAGCGAGGGGTCCTTCCCTGGCAAACAGCGAGGAGTCCGGCGCCCGCCGGACTCCTCGTCACTTTTTTCAGCAGGCCGGCATTTCTCCGCATCCTCGATCCCCCTACTACAACTCGTCGCGAACTTTCGCCACTGTTCCTGAAAATCTTCAGGCTGACAGCCAAAAGCCACGACTTGCTGCCTGACCACTGTTCACCTGATCCCTGTTCCCCGATCCCTGTTCCTTGGTACACTCTCCAAGTCTCGGATATTCCAGTTACCGCGCTTCCACAAGCAACACAATGACTCCTTCCTCCATCGCCACGATCAACGACCTCTTCTTTCGCATTGCCGCGGCCGCCAATCCGCGCGCCGTTCTGTGGCAGGACGAGTTCAGCCAGTGGCATCCGATCTCGTCCGACCAGATCTATCAACGCGTCCGCGCACTGGCCACCGCCTTGCTGCGCCTCGGCGCGAAAAAAGGCGACCGCATCGCCCTCATCAGTGAGAATCGCTGGGAGTGGGCGGTCACCGATTTCGCCGTGCTGGCCATCGGCGCGGCCGACGTGCCCATCTATCCCACGCTCACCGGCGAGCAGATCGCCGAGCAGATTCGCGATGCCGATTGCCGCATCGCCGTCGTCTCCACGCGCCAGCAGTTCGACAAGCTTCAATCCGTGCGCGCGCAAACCCCGTTGCAGACCATCGTGATTTTCGACTCCCCTGCTCCGGCCGGCGCCGTCGCCATGAGCGAGCTTCTCGCCGATGGTGACTCGCTGGGCGCACAGCGCGATCCGGTCTTCGACGCTCTTGTTCGTTCCGTTGAGCCAAACGATCTGGCCACCCTCATCTACACCTCCGGAACTACCGGCGAGCCCAAAGGCGTCGCGCTCACTCACGGCAACATCGCCGCCAACCAGAACTTCGCGGCTGTCGATTTCGGCTTCAATTCCACTGACGCCTGCATCTCTTTCCTGCCGCTCTCGCATGTGACCGCGCGCGCACTTGATTACGTGATGTACAACCACGGTGCGCAGGTAGCCTACTGCAGCCAATTCGACAAGCTGCCGCAGGCCATGCGCGAAGTGCGGCCCACCGTCATCGTCGGCGTTCCGCGCGTCTACGAGAAGATCCGCCAGGCCGTCGAGCAGAAATCCGCGCAGTCGCCGGTCAAGAAGCGACTGCTCGGCTGGGCCATTGGTCAGGGCTCGCGCTCCGCCGACACCGTTTATGACGGCCGCCAACCCAACTCGCTCGCATGGAAGCTCGCGAACAAGCTCGTTTACTCCAAAGTCCGCGAAGCATTCGGGGGGCGCGTAAAGAACTTTATTTCAGGTGGCGCGCCGCTTGGCATCGACACGGCGCGTTGGTTCGCCTCCGCCGGAATCGCTCTTTGGGAAGGCTACGGCCTTACCGAAACTTCGCCAGTGATCGCGCTCAACACGCCCCTCAGCCATCGCATGGGCTCAGTGGGGCCAACCCTGCCTAACTTCGAACTGAAGTTTGCCGAAGACGGCGAGCTGCTGGTTCGCGGTCCTTCGGTCTTCTGCCGGCTACTGGCACAAGCCTGCCGCCACCGCCGAGTGCCTTGACGCCGATGGATGGTTTAGCACCGGCGACATCGCCCATCTCGATGCCGATGGTTTTCTTTTCATCACCGATCGCAAGAAGGAACTGCTGAAGACCTCAGGCGGCAAGCTCGTTGCTCCGCAGCCGATTGAGAACAAGCTCAAGAACAACGTGCTGGTGGCGCAGGCCGCGCTGGTAGGCGATCGCCACAAATTCGTCTGCGTCCTCATCGCCCCCAACTTCGCGGCGCTGGAAGATTGGGCCGGCCGCAATGGAGTCGCTGCCCCTACGCGTTCCGAACTCGTCGCCGACGCCCGCGTCATCGCGCTCTACGCCGAAATTGTCCGCGAGGTGAACGGCACTCTGGCCAACTTTGAAACCCTCAAGCGTTTCCGCATCGTCGCCGATGAGTGGACGCAGGACTCCGGAGAGCTGACGCCATCCATGAAGATCAAGCGTCGCGTCCTCATTGACCAAGTACGCGGCGGTAATCGACGAACTATACGCCGACGAAGCAACCGCCCGCGGCGAATCGGCGAGCTGACCCGCCCGATCGCGATGCTCTCGGGGCTTCGCCCGTGCCAGATGCGTTCCACAGCTCGGAAAAACGGCGCGCCCCACGCGCCCACCCCCAGCACGGCGCCGAAAATAATCACGGCATCAATGCTCAACCGGCCCTCGCGACTCCAGTAGGCATCGGGCTCCATGCTGAGCCACAGCGCAAATTCGTCCAGCGTAAGCGCCGCGCCCACCCCGTAGCCCACCGCCATCAAACGCCCAAAAAAGATCGACACCGGTGAATGCGACCTTCCCAGATCGAGCAGCCAGCCGTATCCGACGAGAAGCAGAATCAAAATGCCCCACACCAGATGGTGAATGTGCATTCCGCGCACCACCACCCACTGCATGCGGCTTTCGTGATGCGCAATTCTGTGAACCAGAAGCCGCACCCCGGCGAAGGTGATCAGGAACGCAAAAGAGGCAATGAACATGCGCTGGCGCGGCCGGTCGGGAATCGTGGCGCGGATCAGGTAGCCAAGCCGCGTGAGCTGCAACAGCACCAGCAGCACAACCACGACCAGACCGATAAATGCCAGCAGAAATCCAGCGCCGCTTTCGGGCATACCCTATTGAACCACTCGCCCGCGCCGCTGACCACCGATCGTCGAGCGCAGGTCGCTGCTCGTCAGCTTCTGGGTCGCTTGGTCCCTGGGTCCGCCGGTCCCGGTCCTTATTGCGATTCCCGTTGACAGTGCCGCGATACACTGTTTAGTGCGCTAAGAGCGGTCATCAGAGTTCGGGCCGAGCACCGGTTCTAAGAATCATGAATTACGAACTGTGAACCGCATTTTCTGAGGAGATTCCACGATGCGAGTTGCTTTGCTGACCGGCGGCGGCGATTGCCCCGGATTGAATGCTGTTATTTATGCGGCTGTGAGAAAGGGCATCAACCACTACGGGGACGAGTTCATTGGCTTTCTGAACGGCTGGCGCGGCGTGCTCGATAACAACTTCATTCCGCTCACGCTCGAGAATATTGACGGCATCCAGTTGCGCGGCGGCACCATCCTGCACTCTTCGCGCACCAATGTGAAAAAGATTCCCGGCGGCATCGACAAAGTGCAGGAAGTGTTGAAGGCCAACAAAATTGACGCGCTCATCGCGCTCGGCGGCGACGATACGCAATCGGTCACGCTCTTCCTTAGCGACAACGGCGTGAACGCCGTCGGCGTTCCCAAGACCATCGACAACGACATTAGCGGCACCGACCAGACCTTCGGCTACGACACCGCGGTCATGATCGCCACCGAGGCCGTCGATCGCATCCACACCACTGCCGACTCGCACAACCGCGTCATCGTCATTGAAGTCATGGGCCGCGATGCGGGCTGGATCGCCTACGCCTCCGGAATTGCCGGCGGCGCGCATGTCATTCTCGTTCCTGAAAAGGAAATCGACATTGACCACGTTTGCGCACTGCTGAAATACAACTACGATCACGGCAAGCATTACGGCGTTGTCGTTGTCGCTGAGGGCTGCCATCTGCCTGAGGTGGGCCAGGTCACGGGCTCGCAGCAGGTCGATTCGTTTGGCCATGTCCGCCTCTCCGGCATTGGCGAGGCGCTTGCCGAGCTGATCGAAAAGAAAACCGGCTATGAAACTCGCTCGGTGAATCTGGGCCATACCCAGCGCGGTGGAGTTCCTACAGCCTACGACCGCGTTCTCGCGCAGCGCTACGGCCTGCACGCCATCGATATGGTGCACGAGAAGAAGTGGGGCCGCATCGCCGTTCTTCACGGCCTCGACGTCACCGATATTCCAATCAAGGACGCAATCGCTACCAACCGCCGCCTAGACCAACGTTTCTTCGACGTGATCGCGGATCTTGAAGTCAAGGTTTAGACGGTTTGGAAATAGGAGGAAATATATGAGGTGCGCTCTTGGAATCCTTGTTGTGTTCTTCGCCGCTTCACTCTCCTTACAGGCTCAGGATCGTGCAAGGGTGAGCGATCTGGCATGGCTGGCCGGCGTTTGGCATGCAAACGTCTCAGGCGGAATCGCCGAAGAGACTTGTTCCCAGCCTGCTGGCGGCTCGACGGCCTGCATGTTGCGCATTATCGCCGCGGGCAATGTGGTGTGGTTGGAGTTTACCGTGATCCGCGAAACAGCAACCGGCATCGTAATTGACACGCACTTTTTTAACCCTGATTCGCAACCCGCGGCGCCCATCTCGGCAGAACTTCAGCTAAACAGCGCCCAAAACAATGCGTGGCACTTTGAGAACCCTTCGGGCACGCAACCAAAATTGGAGACTATTACCTCTACCGGGCCGGACACTTGGGCCAACCATGTCGAATTCATCGACGCGAAGGGCAACAAGACTTCGCTCGATGCCAGCTGGACCCGCGCCCACTAAGAATCTCTCGAGTCTCTGTCCCCAAACTTTAGTTGATCGTCGTTCAGCAGAAAAATGAAAAATCCTCAGCAACGGCGACTTCCTGACCACTGACAATTGATCACTGACCACTACGTATGCTCTACCGCCTATACCAACCCGCGGACTTCGCCGCACTCTACTCCGTCGAAGAGCTCTGCTTCGAGCCGCCTTTCCGTTTCAGCCGCGCACTGATGCGCAAGCTGATCGCCAATCCCAACTCCGCGACCTGGATTGCCGAACGAAAATATCGCGAAAGAAAATGCTCGCCGAAGCAAAGCAAAGAATTAGCCGGCTTCGCTATCGTGGATTGGGCAACAGTGCCCAAAGGGACCGTCGCCTACATCCAGACGATCGAAGTAAATCCCGCCTCGCGTCGCCGGGGCATCGCCAGCGAGCTGCTCAGGCTCGCAGAGGTCTCCGCGCTCGTCGTTGGCGCAACCGCCATCTGGCTGCATGTTGACGTAGAAAACACAGCGGCCATGCGCCTTTATGAAGGCCGCGGCTACGCGCGCAAGGGCAGGGAAGAACACTTCTACGCGCGCAATCGCGCCGCGTTCATCTACGCCAAAACACTGGCAATCGCGCCGGAAGCGAAGTTACCCTCTTAGCCGCGGTATTCTCCCCTATCGCGCTCCATCACTTCCGCGCCTTTATTTCCCGCTAGCCGCTTCCCTGATGAACGCCGCAACATTGTCGTGGAGCTGTTTCAAGCACTCGTCGCGCACGTAGACCATGTGTCCTGCCTCGTACCACGCGTAGCTGATG
This sequence comes from uncultured Acidobacteriaceae bacterium, assembly GCA_963773915.1. Lineage (GTDB taxonomy): Bacteria > Acidobacteriota > Terriglobia > Terriglobales > Acidobacteriaceae > Telmatobacter. Next base: position 42,548 of record CAVZCY010000008.1, on the reverse strand, counting down.
TTCTTCGCCAGCGACTGCGGGATGGGCAGGTGCTTCTCTTCATACTGCGCCGCGAAAAACGGAGTCGCCAGATCGTAGTAGCCGCCATTTACCAGGACTTTCAATCGCGGATTGGTCTTCATCGCCTCGGCCAGATCCGAGCTCACATTCACTGCGGCCGTATTGCCGTTATGAGCCCAGTTCCATGCCGCGTTCGCTGTATACAGCACCGGCTGGTAGGTTTGCCCATCGCCGTACTTCAGATCCTGCCGCACGTATTGATTGAAAAGCGCGACGTAGGCTGACGAGATCGCCGACGACTGCGGATCGTACTGCGCGCCCTCGCTCAGCGGATCGAGGTTCGGCCCGGAGAATCGCGTGTCCAGCCGCCCCGTTGTCAAATCATCGGAATCCTGCAGCGTCTTCTCAAACTCCGGACCGCTCACCCGCAGGTTGGCCTTGAGCAGGTAATCGACCGGCAATCCAATGTACTCATGCAGTTTTTCCGCCACTTGCTGTTTCTCTTCGGCGCTCAAGTCAGTGCCCAGCGCCAGTGCATGGGAGTACGGCCCCATCGCGAAATCTTCCACTTCCTTCAAAAACGGCTCCAAGCGCAGCCGGCTGATTGGGCAGCTTCTTGTGGTACCACGCCGTGGCCGCAAACGTCGGCAGCCCCAGTTCGTACGGCAAGTCCACCCCGGGATTGTTCGTCGGCTGGTCGATATCGGTTGTGAAATTGAAGATCTGCGACAGCAGCACTACGCCGTTAATGTCGATCTTGAATTTGTTCTCGAGCAAATCGGCCAGCACCGCCGACCGCGTCGTTCCGTAGCTCTCGCCGAAAATGAACTTCGGCCGAGTTCCACCGTCCATACTTCGAAATAAACCGCTGAATAAATCGCGCATAGGCGTTCGCGTCGCCATCAATGCCCCAGAATGCCTTGTCGGGATCCTTTCCCATCAGTTGACCGAAGCCGGTGCCCGGCGCGTCGATAAACACCAGGTCGCTCACGTCGAGCAGGGAATTCGGATTGTCGACCATGGTGTATGGCGCCGCCGGCAGGTGCGTGTCGCCGGCCGTCACAACATGCTTGGGCCCGAACGATCCCATATGCAGCCACACCGTCGAGCTGCCCGGCCCGCCGTTGTAAAAGAACGTGATCGGCCGATCCTCAGCCTTCGCGTCTTTCTTGAAATATGCCACGTAGAACATTCGCGCCACAGCAGTTGCATCCTTCGGGCTCGTTGGAGCGGTTGAGCGCGAGCTGGCTTCCGGGCTGCGGCTTTCCGTCCGCTCCAAGCTGCGCGTCCTGATCGTCGGTTGAGCCCACCGTGATGGTCCCGGCCATGGCCGTATACGCGATGTGCTGCCCACCAACATCGATCGAGCCTTGCGTTGTGGAATCGGCAGGCGGAGCGGCCGTATCGGCAGGTTTGTCCGTGGTAGCAGTTACGGTAGCGGTCAGCGTGGACTTCGCGGCTGCCTTATCTTCCTGTGCACGAAGCGAGAAAGAAAAAATCAAAGCGCAAGAAATTAGCAACGCCGCACCGAGCAGGGCGCCAAACCGGCGGGTGAATACATTCATTGTGGGTTCTCCGAGAAAGGGAAGTCGGCGATAAGCCAGTATAAAGCGCGCAGCTCGGCCGGCTTCTTGAATCCCGCTTCCCGCGAAATGCCCAAAGATGCACCGTATCCGCTTCGGCAGCAGCTGATCACTCGCCACAGTCCACTGGTCACTGTTTACTGCGCGCCGTCCGCGCTCTTGATAAACGCCGCAACGCGATCGTGCAATTGCTTGCGGCATTCATCGCGCACATAGGCCATGTGCCCCGCTTCGTACCAGTCGTACTCGATGTTTTTCGTGAGCGCGGCCGGGATCGGCAGATGCTCCTCATCGTACTGGGCGGCAAAAAACGGCGTGGCCAGGTCATAGTAGCCGTCGTTCACCATAATCTTGAGGCGTGGATTTGTCTTCATCGCCTCGGCCAGGTCGTCGCCCACGTTAAGTCCGCGGGCACTGCTGAAGGAACCGGCTCCCTGCCGCGTCATACTCCATTGAAAGCCGTCGAAGAGCGCATGCGGCAAATAGGTTTCGCCCGCGCCGTACTTCAGGGTTTCTCTCAGGTATTCGTTCGCCAGCGAAACGTATGCCGACGAAATCGCGGCGCTTTGCGGATCGTACTGCGAAGATTCACTCAGCGGATCGATCGTCGGGCCGAGGAAGCGCGTGTCGTACCGCCCCGTCGTCATGCCCTCATCGTTCGCGAAGGTCTGCTCAAACTCGCCTGCCGTAACGCGCAGGTCAGCCTTGATCACATAATCGACCGGCAGCCCCGTGTACTCATGCAACTTCTCCGCCACCTGCTGCTTTTCCGCGTCGCTCAAAGCATTGCCTTGCGCGAGGGCGTGCATATATTCGCCCGTGGCGAAATCTTCGACCTCTTTAATGAAGGGATCGAGCGCAGCAGGCTCAGGCGAAAGTTTCTTGTGGTACCACGCCGTGGCCGCGTAGGTAGGCAGCGCAAGTTCGTAGGGCAGATCCGTTCCCGGCCTCGGCGGCCCCGTCGCGATTGAAAAATCAAAGATCTGTCCCAGCAGCATTACGCCGTTGAGATCGATGTTCTTTTCGTTTTCCAGCAGATCGGCCAGCACCGCCGACCTTGTCGTCCCATAGCTCTCGCCAAACAAAAACTTCGGCGAGTTCCAGCGGTCAAATTTCGCAAGAAACCGCGGGATGAAGCGTGCGAAGGCTGCGGCGTCTTGATCTACGCCCCAAAACGCCTTGTTCGCGTCCTTGCCGGCCAGTCGCCCAAAGCCCGTTCCCGGCATGTCGATAAAAACTTCATCGCTTACGTCCAGCAAACTGTCCGCATTGTCGATCAGCTTGTAAGGCGCGCCAGGCAGATGCGAGTCGCCTGCCGTCTCCACATACTTTGGCCCCAGCGATCCCATGTGCAGCCACATCGTCGAGCTGCCCGGGCCGCCGTTGTAGAAAAACGTAATCGGCCGGTCCTGAGCCGGCGCGCCCGTCTTGAAATACGCAACGTAGAACATATGCGCCACCGGCGCGGCATCGGCAGGCTCCTTTGGCGCGCTCAACGCAAGCTGCGAACCCGGCAGCGGCTTCCCATCCGGACCAAGCTGCGCGTCGTCGGTGTCGGTCGCGCCCACAGTGATGGTGCCTGCAATCGCCGTGTACGCGATGTGCTGCCCGCCCGCATCGACCGTCCCCTGCGTCGTTGAGTCCGGAGTAGGCGCCGGCGTCTCTGCAGTTTTCTCCGTGGTTGCCGTCACGGTTGCGGTCAGCGTGGATTTCGCGGCTGTTTTGTCGTCCTGCCCGCGGAGAGACGGAGCAAGAGTCAGCACCGGCACAGCAACTAGGGCAAGCACAGCGATACGGGCAAGAAAGATGAGAAGTGATTTCATCGCAATATCTCCAGAACGAGCGCGTGCGCAGGGAATTAGTATAAAACGCCGCGCAGAGTTGCGAATCCCATATAAAGTTTGCAACTCCAGCTGACATCGGTTGATATCCTGAAAACGAGCGCCATTCGCCAGCGGCCCAATCATGTATTCACCGAAATTCAATCGTGTCGACGACCGCGGCATCCTGATTGAGGCCATGCAGGCTTATTCGTTCGCGACACTGTTCGGTCCGGCTTGCGGCCGATCCCGCGGCTGTCGGCCTATGGCCCGCCACTCCCACATCGCCGGAGCCGCCCGGCGCTGTCGCAACCCACCTACCCCTCGTCATTAAAGATGAAGGCGAGCATGGCCTCATCGAAGGCCATTTCGCCAAGGCCAATCCCCATTGGCAGTCGCTCGCCGACCGCGAGACTCTCGTCGTCTTCCATGGGCCGCATAGCTACGTTTCTCCGACTCTCTACACTGACGAGCTTTCCGTGCCGACCTGGAACTACATCGCGATTCACGCCTACGGCACGCTCTCGCTCGTCGAAGACGATCCCGGCAAACTGGCTCTGCTCACCGATCTCATCGCCGCCAATGAGCCTGGGTACCTCGACCGCTGGCGCGCATTGCCGGAGGGGTTTCGCCGCACCATGCTCGCCGGAATTATGGGCTTCCGCATTCCCATCGCGCGCATTGAAGGCAAATTCAAACTGAGCCAAAACCGCAATCCGCAAGAGCGCAAAAATGTCCACGCCGCCCAGTCGGCAGGCTCATCTGACGAGCAGGCTCTGGCGCGGTGGATGGAGCGCTTGCTGGGCCAGAACGGCCTCTAGCATCCTCCAGCTCACGGCCCTGGATGCATTACTGCACGAGGCCCCGCACGCGTCCGCCGAATCCAGCACGATTCCACCATTTGTTATACTTGCAGGTGTAGGAATTCCTGCGGAAGTGGTGAAATTGGCAGACACACCATCTTGAGGGGGTGGCGCCGAAAGGCATAGGGGTTCAAGTCCCCTCTTCCGCACCATAAGAGTTTCGTGTCGAGAGTTTCGTGTCAGGGTTTTCGCTTCAAGGTTCTCGTGTCAAGATTTTCGCGTCAAGATTCGCGTATTCCGGGCCGAGTGCCCTCGCTCAGGTTTCCCGGCGCGCATGGAAAGCAGATTAAGAAATGCAGATTCTCTTCTACTTTGTCATTACGCTGCACGTACTCGTGTGCTTCTTCCTGATCGGTGTGGTCTTGCTGCAACAGGGCCGCTCTGCCGATCTCGCCGGCGCATTCGGCGGCCAGGGCTCGCAGACCGCATTCGGTCCACGCGCCGCGGCCAACGTGCTCACGCGCCTTACCACCTGGTCGGCCATCGTCTTCATGTGCACGTCGATCTGCCTTGTGGTTCTCTTTGTGCGTTCTTCCAACGCGCACTCGGTGCTCGAAGGCGGACCCTCGGCCCCGGCCAGCGCTCCCGCCAAGTCCGGCAAGTAAGTCGGGTTTCACATCGCTCGGTCTGAGCGTTTGTGTCGCGTGTGCCCGCGCCGGCGCTTTCTTGTTCCCTTGGTCCCTGTTCCCTTGTCCCTGTTTTCCTACACAGGCGGCATCGCGTCTACCACCGGCACACCCGCAGGCGGCGTGAAGTGGAAAGTATCGGCCGGAATCTCTGCGCCGGGCTGCTCGCCCGTGAATGTGAACCGGGTGATCGCGCCATCAGCTTCTTCCACTTCAATCGCGGTAATGGCGCCGTCGGCGGTAACCGTCAGCGCCAGCCGCGTCACGCGTTTTTCCTGGCCTTTTGGTTGGCCGGTCAGGGTAAAGCAGCCATTGGGCGCCGGGGCCAGCGTCAACCCGGTCAGTTCCTTCTCCAGTTGTGTGTGTCCAAGCAGAAACCGCAGCGGCGAGCGCAGATCATCCAGCTCGCTCGCGGGGATGCGCTGCACCTGCGCGTCTCCCTGCGCGTAGAACAATGCGTACTTGCCGTCCAGGAGAAATATCTTTCCCGGGGGAGAGCTGTATTGCCACAACATACGCCCGGGCTTACGCAGAAAAAGCGTGCCGCTTTCCGTGCGCGTCATTCCCAGCCCCGCGTAGCTCTCGCTGAACCCAGCCTTCAGCGATTGCAACCGATCGTAGTGCTGGTCAACGCGCTGCGCCAGCTCATGCGCGGAAGGAGAATTTTGCTGTGCGGGAATCGTTGCGGCAAAAAATAAAACTGCGGCCACTGCTATGCCGCCGTTCAGGTTCAATCTGCGCAAGCTCATTGGCCAAGCGTCTGCGTGCAGTTCACGCCGCCGGTTGGATCAAACTTGATTTGGTCAGTCTCATCGTCGCAATAGCCACGGTCGCCCGTCTTGCCCACGCTCTGAGGCTTCGCGGTCGACGGTAAAGCTGTTGAAACGATCGACGTTGTTGCTTGTCACCTTGTCGCCGCATGCAATGGTGAATTCGTATCCCTGCTTGAACCCCGATGCCAGGTCCGACGGCAGCAGTTGGGCGCTTGTAGGGGTTGGCGGACCAGAGTGCGGATCTCCGCCAAGCGCTGTGAGTGTGCATGCATACCCGTTCGCCGGGTACGACTCCTCGTACATCATCTGCGCCTGCACAATTTTTTGCAGCGAATTAACGGCAGACAAGGCATTGGCTCGCTTGGTGTAAACACTGATGCTGGCAATCGCCAGCAGAGAAAGAATCGCGATAATCGCCATCACGATCAGCAATTCCATCAACGTGAAGCCATTTGGCGAAAGAACACGGCGCGCGCGATTGCGGCAACAATGCGAAGACTTGCGGATCATGGATTTCCCAGTGCCTCGTGAAGCATGCCGGCTCTCACCGGCCTATCTGTCAAGATGCTACAACGTACAGACGCGATTGGGAAATAGAGCGCTCGAAGGGCAGCTTCTAGCTACCAGCTTCTAGCCTTTAGCTCTTCCGGCTCAAGGAGCCGCGCGGATATTCCTGCGGAATAGCGAGGAGCAAATGTTGGGGGCGCCACCGACACAACCCAGTCCCGACTGGATCATGCTGGAAGCTAGAGGCTAGTAGCTAGAAGCTGCTTTTCAGCACACTAGCCGCGAGCGGCTCAGCTTAACGCCATCCAGCCGGCCCAGCAGTGTTACCGCGATGCGCTCCGGCTCAAACAGGCGTTGCGCCATCGTTTGCACCTGAGTCGCATCCACCTCTTCAATGCGCGCAATGATCTCGTCGACCGAGTAGAACTGCTGGAAGTACATCTCCTGTCGCGCCAGGTTGGCCATGCGCGCGTTCGAGCTTTCCAGGCCCATCAGAATGTTGCCCTTCAGTTGGTCCTTCGCGCGGGTCAGTTCTTCGCCGCTGATCGGGACCTCTTTCAGGTTGCGGAACTCGGCGAGAATCAAGTCGATCACTTCCAGCGCTTTGCTCCCCGAAGTGCCCGCGTAGACGCAGAAGTTCCCCGTGTCGCGGTAGGGGCTCATGTCCGAGTAAACGGAGTAGGCCAATCCGCGCTCCTCGCGAATGGTCTGAAATAGCCTCGAGCTCATGCCGCCGCCCAGCACCGTGTTCAGGATGGACGTTGCATAGCGGCTGTCATCCGTAACTCTCGGCGCGGGAACTCCCAGGCAAATCTGCACCTGCTCAAGCGCCTTTTTATTGCGCAGAATGATGCGTGCGCTAGGCTCCGGTGCGGAAAGCTCTTGCGGCGCCTCGCCGCCCTCGAGTGCGGAGAGTTTCTCCTCCACAGCTGCCACAAACCGATCGTGGTCCAGGTTGCCCGCCGCGGAGAACACCATATTTCCCCCGTGGAACCGGTCGCCGTGGTAGCCAAAAAGCTGTTGCTGGCCAAACCGTCCAACCGTTTCCGTTGTTCCCAGAATCGGTTTGCCCAGCGGATGCCCCTTCCAAAAGCTCTGCGTGAACAACTCGTGCACCAGCACGTCAGGATTGTCTTCGTCGATCTTGATCTCTTCCAGAATTACGCCGCGCTCGCGCTCGATGTCGGGCAGCGCGAAGGTCGGATTCAAAACCATGTCCGTCAGAACGTCCAGCGCAATGGGAACATGGTCTGAGAGCGACTTCACGTTGAAGCAGATGGTTTCTTTGCTCGTGAACGCGTCGAGATTGCCGCCGATTGAATCCATCTCGCGAGCGATGCGCTGCGCCGACCGCGATTTTGTGCCCTTGAAGAGCATGTGCTCAACAAAATGCGAGATGCCGTTCAGCTCCGCGGTTTCGCACCTCGAGCCTGACTTGATCCACACTCCCATGGCCACCGAACGCAGGTGCTCCATGCGCTCGGTCAGCACAATCAGCCCATTCGGCAATACAGTTCGACGGAGATTTCGCTCGGGGTTCATCAATATCCTGTGGAATTCGATTGTAGGTCATCTGCTCCCGCCCGCCCCGCGAGGGGTTTCAAGCAGGTCAAAACGTCGCGCCATGCCGGCCGCTCATCAATTCTTCATGGGCCAAATCTCGTCATCGGCCCAATCTCGCGTCGGCCATACGGGCCAGCGGCTATGATTCTCTGAGTTGGCCTCAGCCGTGCCCAAAAATCCTCAACAACTCGTTCCTATAGACGTTGCCACCCTGGCCAGTGAGAGCGGCACGCCTCTATTTGGATTAGATGCCCGAGCTCTCGCGACGGTTCTAGCCCAGGAAGGGGAGCCGGATTGGAGGGCAAATCAGATCGCTGAAGCGATGTATTGTCAGTATATTACAGACGTTTCCTCGATCACTACATTGTCTTTGGATTTGCGACAAAAACTGGCCGCGAAGGGCTGGCAAATTGGCCGTCCTCTGATCGCAAAAGCCTTCAAATCAACTGACGGAACGGAGCGCTATCTCGTTCAGTGCCAACCCGGCGACCCCGCCTTTCCGGGTGGCCCCGCGACGGTGGAAACAGTCTGGATGCCTGAGGGCGACGATGGCGAGGCCGGCGACGGGACTGGAGACGGGAACGGGGACGGGGACGGGGACGGAAAAGACTGGCGCCGGGCGACCATCTGCGTCTCCTCGCAGGTCGGTTGCGCCGTCAACTGCCAATTCTGCCTCACCGCCAAACTCGGCCTACAGCGCAACCTGTCAGCGGGCGAAATCGCCGGCCAGGTAGTTGCCGTTCTCGATCGTCAGACAGTCCGCGTGGGCCGCGATCGCGTGAATCTCGTTTTTATGGGCATGGGCGAACCGTTTCTCAACTACGACAACTTCATGGCCGCTGTGCGCCTGCTCGTTCATGAGGTGGGCCTCAGCCCGCAGCGCATGACCGTCTCGACGTCCGGCATCGTTCCCGGCATTCAAAGATTCGCAAACGAACCGGCCGACGTGCGTCCCAAACTTGCTATCAGCCTGAACGCGCCGAACGACAAAATTCGCGCCGAGATCATGCCCATCAATCGCAAGTGGCCTATTGCGGAAGTGATCGACGCCGTCAGCCGCATCGCCCTGCGCCCTCGCGAGCGCATCACCTTTGAATATGTTCTGCTCGGCGGCGTCACCGACCGCCCCGAGCACGCCCGCGAACTCGCGCGCCTTGTTCGCCGGACGGGCCTGCCCGCGAAAGTAAATCTGATCGCCTGGAATCCCGGCCCCGGCATCGCCTACGAGATGCCCGACGCAGCGTCGGTGGAAAGTTTTAAGCGGACATTGGCGGGGGAGGGAATTCCGGTCTACCTGCGCCAGCCGCGCGGCCGCGACATCTTCGCTGCCTGCGGCCAGCTCAAGCGCACCGTCGAAGCGTGAGACCGCGAAGCCACCGGCGTGCCGCGCGAATTCAGTTACTTACTCGGCGGCAACGCCAGCGGCTGCACGCTGCCGCAGTCTGACCCTTTATACGACGCCGTCGACTGCATGGTCATGTCCATTTGCTGGCCGTTGCCCATCGTCATATTCATCTGCACCGTCGTTTTGGTCGTGTTCGCGTCTACAAATGTCGCCGTGACCGTCCCCGTCATACTCGTCCGTCCTGTGCAGGTCAGGTTCGCGCTCATGCCGCTCGTGGTGAGCGATACATTGGTCACCTGGCATTGCGCGTTCGGCGGATTGCTGTACGGGCCGCCGTATTTATCCACCATCGCCTGCGTTACGCAAACCTGCTGCGTGTGCGATCCCATTGACGGCATGTTAGGCATTCCGCTCATGCTCATTTGACTGGTTACTTCCCAAAGGCCGGCCTTTCGTTGTCCTTGCGCAGTTGCCGCCAGTGCAATGAAACAACAGACCACCACCATCCAGATCCGGGTCTTGCTCATACATCCTCCTCGTCGCGCAGGCGAATGCGGCGCGCTCTTCGACTCTATCCCAACCCCTCTTGGGCTGAAAAGAGTTTCTTATTGAGGATTTTGTGAATGTGCGGCCTGTTCCAGCGCAACTTCAAGCACGGCGTCGGCCAGGCGGCTCGCCGTGTGGCGCACCACCGTGTCTTCGCTGGCAAAGTTGCCCGCTATGCAGCGCACACCCATGGCCTCGATCTGCTCGATGTCCGGCACAATCGGCGCTGCGCCTTCGGCTGCGTATCGCGCCTGCGTCTCCGGCGAAAACTGGCCCGTATTCACGACCGCATAATCGAAGATTTGCGTCCGCGTATGTTCGTAGATGCGCTCAATGTGTTCGGAGGCGGTCAGGTTCAGGCTTTCGTTGGCTTGCGTCATCAGGTTGCAAATAAAAACCCGCACGCCGCGAGCGGCTCCCAGCGCCGCGGGAATTCCGTCCACCAGCAGATTGGTAATCAGGGACGTGTACAGCGAGCCCGGCCCGACAGTAATCAAATCTGCCCGCTCAATTGCCTCCAGCGTCTCCGGCATTGGCGCCGGATGGGGCGGGTCCAGTGTCAACTCCACAATGCGACGCTTGCTGGCCGTGATCTCCGTCTCGCCGCGGACTACCGTGCCGTCGTCCATGCTCGCCACCAGCGTCGCGTTCGCCGTCGTAGCCGGATAAATTCGCCCGCGCGTGGCCAGAATCTTTGAAGCCAGCTGCACGGCCTGCGCAAAGTCTCCCGTGATCTCGGTCAGCGCCGCTACAAATAGATTGCCGAAGTTGTGCCCTTTCAGCTCATTGCCGCCACGAAAGCGGTGCGTGAACAACCGCGACAGCAAATCTTCTTCCTCGCTCAGCGCCACCATGCAGTTGCGCAGGTCGCCCGGCGGCAGCATGTTGAAGTCCTGGCGCAGGCGGCCAGACGATCCGCCGTCGTCAGTCACTGTCACCACGGCTGCCAGATCTGAGATGGCCTTGATTTCGTCGGAGGTTTGGCCGGGCGCAGAAACGTGCCTGCGCAGGCCGCGCAGCAGCGTGGAGAGCCCCGTTCCGCCGCCGATAGCCACAACGCGCAATCCGTGCACAGGAGATGAGGGTCCGTGCGCCGGTTGCGGCGCTCGCTCGCGCTGGCCGTCAGTCTTGGCTGAAATCAATGGGTGCCCTACGGAACTTCAGGATAAAGCAATTCGGTGAAGCGCGGATCGTCCACCATATTTTGGAAATCATTATCCACGCGCGCCTGCACCCGGTTCTTGGGATTGAGCTCAATGGCCCGCGCCAGATTGTTCAGGCAGTCCTGCACGCGCCCGGTAATCGCTTCCAGCACCGCCAGCCCGTAAAACGCGTAATCGGCGTTGGGATGTCCGGTCAGAATGCTGCCGAACTGCTCGCGCGCTTCCTCGTAGTAGCCGGTGTTCAGCTGCGAAATGGCGTAGTCGTAGTGCTCTTCAGGCGTCAGGAATGAGAGGCTGCCCTTTTCCATCTGCCGCCGGCAAGTGGCAATGTACATCCGGCAGCGGTCCTGAAGCTCGACCGGCGCTTCCGGAAGCAATTTCTCCAGGAGGCCCAGCGCCTTCTCAAATTTGCCCTGTTGCAGCAATTGAACTGCGACTTGATAGTGCTGAACGGCCGCTTCATTTGCGGCTCGCGCGCGGCTGTCTTGCTTCGCAGCCGCTACTGTCATCTTTTTGCGGCTGGGAGCCGCGGATCGTGCCTCTTGCGTCATGATTTTTCCATTGGCGCGCATTCCATACCCGCGAGCATCGTGAGATCACCGAGCGGGGAACCATTGTGGGGGAACAACGCTGCTTGAGCCATGTTTATACGCAGAACCCCTCGCTGAGTCAATGGGGCATCCTCGGGCGACCAAAATGTGGACCCTGGAGTGATGCTCGACCGGGGTGACTTAGAGTCTCCAAGGGAGATTATCGCGCATCTGCCGGACGAGCAACGCGGAAATCCCGCTCCCTAATCTCGTTCCCATATGCCGCTTCCTAATCCCTCTTCCCGGACCAACGAAGCCGTTACCCGTAATTCGGAGCTTCGACCGCCTCAAATTAGTTCTGCGTCGGCCGCGTTGCGGCATCAATTACAAAAACGTCCGCAGGTGCGTGGGTGGCCTCAAGCTTCAAACCCAATTGCTCCTGAACAGCGGTGAAGAGTGCCGGTGCGGCGTCGGGCTCGGTGGCGCGCATTGGGTCGGGAGTCCAGATCAAGGTGAAGTCGTAACGGCCGGGGAGATTGGTCTGATCGACAACCGGCCTGTCCACCCCCATCAACTGCAGAACCTGCGCGAAGTCGGTCATGCTGTCGTTGGTGAATTTCATCATTTGTGACGCACCGATGCCGTGACCTGACGAGTCTGGCAGCGCATCCGGATCGCTCTTGCTCTTCTCCAGCTTGGCGCCGCCCTTCGCAACCGTGAGCGTGTAAACCGAGAGTTCGCGCTTGTCCTGGTGCATCACGAGACCGAACCGCGTGGTCAGCAGCTTCTGCACCATCCGCCGATACTGGTGCCAGTCCGGCGCGCCCTCCGCATCGGGAACGCCATCGATGTCCCAGTGCTGCTCATCGAACCACTGCGGCGCGTTGACGATTTGGCTCTTTTGGACCGAATAGGCGAAACAGATCAGGCTTGACATCGTGTTGCTTTCGATGGAGACTCGGTGACCCTTAAGGCGAAATCCCTGGTTGTTGTCGCTCGGATCCGAGGGTTTGATCGCAGCTACCTCGAACGCCGGATCTGCATCGCGCGCCATCGACTTCAATGGCTGGACGGGGTTGTCCTGCGCGCTGGCTGCGAGCACGCCAGGGAGCAGGATCACAAAGAAAAGCGCCGTTCGTAGCGGGGCAATCATGGCAGATCTCCTGGAAAAATCATGGCAGATCTTTTTAAAAAGTCGAGCGGCTTCCCGAATCCTCTACACCCTGCCAGATGATGGAGTCGTGCAGACTGACGAGGTTTCGGCAGACGTTCAAAAAACCTATACGCGCGTGACCTATCGGTCCGCTTATCCCGCGATTAGAGCCGGGGGATTTGCCCTGTTGACCCCCGCCCCGTTTACCTCCATAGATCGCCGGGTTCAGCGCAGGATCGTTGTACATCTTCATCTGCCGGTAAAGCTTGAATCGCCGTTTGCCGCCGAGCGTCTCCTGCCACAGCGCATCGACGCATCCTGCCAGATCATCGCGCTGCTCTTCAAGAATCGTCAGCCGGTCGCGATTCAGCTCCGCGTGGCCTGTCGGCGCATCCTTGCGCTCCGCTTCTTCGCGCGTGTGGTAGATCTTCAGCGCCAGAATCGAGAGCCGGTCGATCATCATTCCCGGCGGCTCTGAATTCAGCGGAGCGTCGGGATTGGGCAGCCCACGCGCCTTTAACCAATCCTGAATCGCGCGGTCCAGCTCTTCAATCAAATCATTGCGCTGCTGATTCGTTCGGTCGATGCGCCGTTTTACATGAGCAATCTCCGCGTCGCTCGCGCCGGGAGTTCGCGCCTCATCCTCAATGTGCCACAGATCGAAGTTTGCGCGATGCTGCCGCGTCGACGAGCGGCGAGCCATTCGCCAGCGACGGCGCTTGCTGCGGCCTCGCCTGAGGCCGATCCGTCCTCGGCCGATCTATCCGGGCGCGCTTCCGGCTTTTCATGCCACTCCCGCGTCAGCCGATCCTGCAGCCGAACAATCTCCGTCGCCGAAACCATCGTTCGCTGTCCTCTTCCGGTCTTGCCATCCAATCTTATCCGGTGCGGGCTTAATCTCTGCGGCCTGATTGCTCGCGGCTTCATTCCCGCAACTTGATCCCCGCAGCTTTATCCCGCAGATCCGGTTGAAGTCGGAGGACGATCGCGAGTCCAAGTCGCGCCTGCTCCGCGCGCCCTTGCCAAACTTGTGTGTTGACGGGTCTTCAATGAAGAGGAGAGGGGGGCGGGCTAGCGTGGTGAGCTCGCTGGGATTCGAACCCAGGACCCACGCCTTAAAAGGGCGTTGCTCTACCAACTGAGCTACGAGCTCGCTATTCGACCGCTCTCTCAAAACTACCACAAGGTCACCAGCCCACTTTTTTCGGCCCAAAGCAGGGAATCGGGGCAGGGAATCGGGGCAGGGACCCGAGGCTGAGAATCGACCAAATCGACTCTGCCCTCCCGTCTCTTCATCCTGCGGCAGATCGCGACAAAGGATCCTTCAGTGCGCTCTTGAAATCATTTTGCGGTTGGTAACCAGAACCGCTGATACGATGGTACCGATGGCGGTTAGGAAAGCGATTACGAATGGGCGATAAGTACCCGTATCGCATAGAAAATGGGGCATTTCTAGCACATTGAATGGCTGAAAAGTGTTAGCGTGGCGGCGGTGCAAGTGTTATTGTTCCGGCGACCTCGGCGACACTAGGATAAGTGGTAAGGATTCATCCGCCATCCGGCCTTGCGTTGCCGGTGTTCATTATCGAAACAGCCGGAATTTGGGGCCCAGCATGAACGAAGAATCGTGCGCGGCCGAATTGCAGGCGATGCTAGCAATTGAATCGGGAACGCTTTAGACCTTGGGATAAATTATGACGGATCATAAAGGGCAATCCGACCCGAACGAGACCCCGGAAGATGTTGCGGCTCTTTACTCCTGGGCCAATTTGCACGGCGCAAAGTATCGCGACTTTTCCGCCTCCCGGGCGCAGACCCGCGAGAAGGCTCGTCAGCGTGTTGAGCAAGCCATGGAAGAGCAACATCAACGAGCGCAGCTAAGCCCCGAGCCGAAGCGCGGCAATGGCGACACGCGCCATGATGAAGTGCGCAAACACGAAGATACGCGCAAAGACGAAGAAGCCGCTCCAGCAACCTCCTGCGTCGCAGCCCGCATTGCATGCGTGGCGCCCAATTCAACGAAGCGGAGCGCTTCCCGATCGTCCAAATCCCGATCGTCCGAATCAACTCCCGACCGTCCAAATCTTGATCGTCCAAATCTTGACAGGCCAAGTCCAGACCGTCCGAGTCTCGACCGGCAACACGTTGAACATTCCGGCCGCGAAGATCTTGCCACCGCTCTCCGCGGTTTGGCTGTGCCTCCTTCGTACCGGTCGGCGAGCCAGTCTCCGCACCCGCCCCTGCGCGAAGAGAATCTCCCTGCGCAACGCAATCCCCGGTCCGCCGATACTACGGAAAACGCCGGCCGGCCCGCGTGGCTCACGCCCGAGAGAACAGAGTCCTCGAGTCCTTCCAGCCTTCCGCCGGCGCCTGAAGATACGCTCCAGGGTTCGCGCGAGCGCCTGGCCACGCGTTGGTTCGCCTTGCGCGGCGTACTAGAGGGCACCGCGCCGCCCGCGCAAGCTGCTCCGGCTCCTGTTGCCGCGCGTCCTCCGGTAATGGCCATCTTCTCGCTTGCCGGTGGCGTGGGAAAGACCAGCCTTGTAGCCACACTCGGTCGTGCGTTGTCGGCCCGTGGCGAGCGCGTTCTGCTCGTGGACACCGCGGCTTATGGCCTGCTCCCATTCTTTTTCGGCGCCGGCGATCAGCGCCCCGGAATGTTGCGCACCTTCAACCCGCCCGCCGCCAGCGGCGACGCGCCCATTCAAATGATCACGCTTGACCCGGAGAATTTCGGCCCGGAGACCGCGCCGCAGGAAGCTCTCACCGCGGAAATATCAAAGCATACGCGCGGCGTGGGCCGCGTCATTATCGATCTCGCAACTGCATCCGGCTCCACGACCCGCCGCATCATGCGTCTTTCCCCGCAGATTCTCGTCCCGCTTATTCCCGACATGAACTCCGTGGTCAGTGTCAGCTCCATTGATGCTTTCTTCGATCACAACGGCGGCACAGCTGCTTCGCACTCACTGCCTCATTACGTCCT
Organism: uncultured Acidobacteriaceae bacterium; assembly: GCA_963773915.1. Lineage (GTDB taxonomy): Bacteria > Acidobacteriota > Terriglobia > Terriglobales > Acidobacteriaceae > Telmatobacter. The sequence goes on along the minus strand of CAVZCY010000008.1, from coordinate 27,090 downwards.
CAACCAGTTTGATTCTTCGCTGCCGCTGCATCTGGATGTGCGCGAAGTTCTCCGTGAGCAGCTCGGTGACCGCCTGCTTCCGTTTGCGCTGCGCCGCGCGCCCGCTGTCAGTGAGGCGCTTGCCGAGGGCATGACCATCATTGACTATGCTCCCAATTCCACAGTGGCCGAGGATTTCGCCAGCCTCGCGAGTTGGGTCAAGAGCCTCTCCGCCGCTGCAACTACGACCTTCCGAGGGGTACGCTGGAGCGAGCGATGACTCCCGCCGGAGTGTGGCAGGATATTGGCGCCGGCGAAAATTTGTTCACTCGAATTCTCCGCGTTCTTTTTCTCATCGTCGCAGCCGCGATTCTTATCTTTCTGGCAACGGCGCCTCTCAACTGGGAGCAGCAAGCGATTCTCGGTTGCGTAAGCCTTGTTGCGGCGCTGGTGCTGGCGCGCAGTTCTGATTCCTATCTCGTTACTCTCGCCCTCATGATGCTGTCCATGTTCTGTACCTTCCGCTACGGATACTGGCGCGTCGAGCAGGTCGTTCGCTTCTTTCAATATCCCGTGGACCATTGGTACGCGCTGGACGCATTTTTTATCGTCTGCCTGCTTCTTGCCGAGGCGTACGCATTCGTCATTCTCTTTCTTGGCTACTTCCAGACCATCTGGCCTCTGCGCCGCGCACCTGTGTCACTGCCTGAGAATCTTGGCGACTGGCCCGATATCGACGTCCTCATCCCCACCATCAATGAGCCGCTCGACGTCGTCCGCTTCACCGCCTTCGGCGCTCTCAACATGGATTGGCCCGCCGACAAACTTCACGTCTACCTTCTCGACGACGGCCGCCGCAAAGAGTTCGAGCAGTTCGCCTACGAGGCCGGCATCGGCTACAGAACCCGGCCCGACAATCAATTTGCCAAGGCCGGCAACATCAACGCCGCGCTCAAAACCACGACCTCGCCGTTGGTGGCCGTCTTCGATTCCGACCACGTCCCCACGCGTAGTTTTCTGCAGATGACCATCGGCTGGTTCTTGCGCGACCCCAAACTGGCCGTGATGCAAACGCCGCATCGCTTCTATTCTCCCGATCCCTTCGAGCGCAATCTCAAGCAGTTCCACATCATTCCCAATGAAGGCGAGCTGTTCTACGGCGTGGTTCAGGATGGCAACGACTTCTGGAACTCATCCTTCTTTTGCGGCTCCTGCGCGGTGCTGCGCCGCGCCGCTCTCGACGAGATTGGCGGCATCGCCGGCGAAACCGTCACCGAAGATGCGCACACTTCGTTGCGCATGCAGATGGCCGGCTGGAACACCGCCTACATCAACATTCCTCAGGCTGCGGGCCTCGCGGCCGAGCGGCTCTCTGCCCACGTCACCCAACGCATCCGCTGGGCGCGCGGCATGATTCAGATCCTGCGCACCGAAAATCCGCTCCTTGCTCCCGGCCTCACATTTCCGCAGCGCCTTTGCTATTTCAACGCCGTCGGACATTTTCTCTATGCCGTGCCGCGCCTCATCTTTCTAACCGCGCCGCTCGTCTATCTGCTGCTCGGCCGCACCATCATTCCCGGCTTCTGGGCAGCCATTCTCGCTTACGCACTGCCGCACCTCATCCTCTCCAACGTCACCAATTCGCGCATTCAGGGCGAGCACCGCAATTCTTTCTGGAACGACATCTACGAGACCGTGCTGGCGCCGTACATTCTGTTTCCAACTATGATGGCGCTCATCAACCCAAAGCTGGGCAAGTTCAACGTCACCACGAAGGGCGGAGTAGTCAAGCGCACCTTTTTTGATTCGCACATCGCCTACCCGTTCCTCATCATGCTCGCCCTCAACCTCGCGGGGCTTGCGGTTGCCATTCCGCGCTTCTTCATTTGGGACACCTTGAGCCGCGGCACCGTGATCATGAACGTCCTGTGGTGCGGCTTCAATGTAGTCATCCTCGGCGTTTGTATCGCCGTCGCGCGCGAACTCATGCAGCGCCGCGTCACGGTGCGTCTCAACATTGCCACGCCGCTCATTGTCCGTCTGCCCAACGGAAAAACGCTCGCTACCGAGACCATCGACATGTCCAATGGCGGCGCAGGCATCCGGCTCCCTGGGCAAAGCAATCTCGCGCCGGATTCTGTGGTCCATCTGGCGTTCCCGCAATCTCCGCAGCCCAACGCCCTGCATGCCACCGTGGTCTCGCTGGAAGGATCGGAGTTGCGCGTTCGTTTCGACGATCTGTCGATCGCCGAACAGGAAGTTCTCACCCTGCAGCTTTATTCGCGCGCCGATTCCTGGCTCGGTTGGGGCGAGTCCCGCGAAAACGACAAAGTGCTGCGCTCGCTCGGCCGCATCTTCAAGATCTCCATGAGTGGCCTCATGGCAACGGTGTTCACCCTCTTTGGCCGCGATGACCTCGCTGGCCGCCGCAAATCGAATCCGCTTTCCATCGCCCAAGCGGGGATGGTTTTGCTTCTCGCCGGGCTGCTGATTTTCGGCTCGCAAAAGACCCACGCGCAATCGCCGCTCGCGGCGTCGAACTCTGCCAGCGCCCCAAGCCCGGCCAGCGCCACCAACACGTCTAACTCCGCTAGCCCCGCTAACTCCGCCAACTCCGCTGTTTTACCCGGCCAGTATCGCGACTCATTCACTCTCGCCGATGCCGGCTCGCCGCAGATCGAGCTGCACTCCACCGATCGCCGCCACAACATCTACTTCACGCTGCCTCAAACGCATGTCGTCCGCACCGCCGTTATTCACGTCAATTACGCATTCTCTCCGTCTCTCATTCCGCAATTAAGCCATCTCAAACTCATCCTGAACGGAACGCTCTTCGCGACCATCCAGCCAGCCGCGGGAAAATTCGGAGGCTCCGACGGCAGCGACACCGAGGCCGACTTCAACATTCCTCCTGAGCTGCTCGTCCACTCGAACACCCTCACCATCGAGTTCATCGGCCACTACACCACGGGCTGCGAAGATCCCGCCAATACTTCGCTGTGGGCGCGCGTCGATCCCAACACGTCTCTCGATATTCGCGGCGACATGGTTCCGCTCGCCGACGATCTCAAGCAACTTCCCGTTCCATTCGTCGATCCGGCCGCCGTTCAGCCGCTCAGCATTCCTATCGTCTTCCTGCGGCAGCCCTCATTCAAAGCCATTCAAGCGGCGGGAATCGTCGCCAGCTACTTCGGCCTCATCTCTGCCGATCGCCCGGTGCGTTTTCCCGTGAGCATCGGAACCATTCCGCAAGGCAACGCCATCGTCATCGCAGAAAACGCCACCAGCCTTGATGCCGGCCTGAATCTATCCGCCATCACTGGGCCCACCGTGGCCATGCGCGCGAATCCCAGCGACCCCTACAGCAAAATTCTCATCATCACCGGCGCGAGCGCGGACGACACCGTTGTTGCCGCTCAGGCCCTCGCGTCACACAGCGGGCTCCTCAACGGCGCGCAGGCATCTATCAGCAATTTTGTGCTTCCTGCGAAGCAAGCGCCTGACGCCGCACCGCGCTGGGCGCGCACTGACCAGACGATTCCGCTCGTCACCGCCGGTGAGCTGCAGGGCGCCCAATTGCAGGGTGAAGGCCCCGCTCCTCTGAACGCCTACTTCCGCATTCCTCCTGACCTCTACTACGACTCTGGAGACGACAACGCGCGCCTGCATCTCGCCTATCGCTACAACTCCATCCCCATCGACGCGAATTCCAGCTTGCAGGTGCGCCTCAATAGCGCGTTCATCGGCTCCGCTCCGCTCGCACCGGGGCAGGACACATCACGACCTACTCAGACTGACCTTGCCGTTCCCGTCGTCAACCTGCGCCCGTTCTCGAACACGCTTTCGTTTGATTACGCCTTTCAGCTGGCCCACAAACAGAATTGCGACGATGGCACGCCCATCAATCTGCAGAGCGCAATTCTTCAGGGCTCCTATCTCGATCTCCGCGGCTACCCGCATTGGGCGTCGCTGCCCAATCTCGAAATCTTCGCGAACGCCGGATTCCCGTTCACGCGCTTCGCTGACCTGAGCGAAACCACCGTCGTTCTGCCGCCCGCGCCCACTGCGCAGGAGATCGAGGCATTCGTCACGCTGATGGGCCACTTCAGCCGCCAGACTGGCTCTCCTGGCCTGCGCGTAGTCGTAGCCGGACCGGACGCCTTGCAAAACGGCGCCGCCACCGACTTCCTGATCATCGGCGCGGCAGACGACCAGCCCGCATTCTCGAAGCTCGGCACTCATCTTCCCGTCTCGCTCAGTGGCGATCAGGTTCATGTCGCCGCTCCCCCCAAAATTCCGGATCCGGTCCACGACATCCGTGGATTCTTCGTCTCGCTCCTCCATCATGCATGGTCGAAGCTCCACTCCGCCGACCAGAACAGCGCTCAGGCCGACCCCGGCGACCTCACCGCTGGCGGCACGCCCGACGCCGTCATCGAAGGCATCGAATCTCCTTATGACATCGGCGGCAGCCGCAGCATCGTCGCCATTCACCTCAAAGACGGCTCAACCTTCGAGCCGTTCATGAGCACGTTCCTTGATGTCCAGCAATCCAGCGCCATCTCCGGCTCCGTCTCCGTCCTCCATGGAACCGAATTCCGATCGTCCCGCGTCGGCGCGCAGGTTTATCACGTTGGCTTCCTGCCGTGGTGGATTCAATTGCGTCTCCTGGTTGCAGCGTATCCGTGGCTGATTGCGATCGCGGTTGTCGTGCTCGCGCTTCTGCTCGCCATCTGGACCCGCCAATGGCTACGCGCGAAAGCCAGAGCGCGCCTCACCCAGATCGAAGACTAGGCGGAGACCTTCCCCGTCGGCCCCCGGCCAACGCGCGCCGCTAGTGGCAAAATAAGTGCAGCGCACAGTTGCGCGTCAATCGCCGTCGGCTGAAACGACAGGCGCTAGACGAGGAGGAAACATAATGAGCGCCCCACCAACGGAATTCGATAAAGCCACCTCTCGAGTAGGATTCATCGGCCTTGGCCTCATGGGAAGCCGCTTGACGCTGCGCTTGAATTCTACCGGCTGGCGTATTCAGGCCTGGAACCGCAGTTCAGCGCGGGCGCAGGAAATCGGCAAGCAGGGAATTGTCATTGCGCCTTCGATTGCCGATCTCGTCGCTCATTCGGATCTGATTCTTTCCTCCCTTACAAATGATGAAGCTGTCCGCTCCGTCTACCTCGACAAAGGCGGAGTCCTGTCCGTCGCCAGCCCGGGAACCGTGATTCTTGAAATGAGCACGATCTCGCCGGATCTGTCGCGCGAGCTACACCAGCAGGCCCAGACGAAAGGGCTGGTGTTGCTCGATGTGGCCATCTCCGGGTCTACGCCAGCCGTCGAAGCCGGAACCATTACACTTCTCGCCGGCGGCGAAAAGGAATCCTTCGAGCGATGCATTCCCATCTTCGAGTCGATTGCCAAGCAATGGTTCTTGATTGGACCGGGGGCCTCAGGCGTTCAAATGAAATTGGTTGTCAACCTTCTGCTCGGTCTTGATATGGAGGCGATCGCGGAAGCTGTCTCGCTCGGTGAGCACCTTCAGATCGATCGGAACGTTCTGCTCGACGTTCTTTCAAAGACGGCAGTCGTCGCCCCTGCGTTTGTGGGAAAGTTCCGCAAGATCAGAGACGGTGACTACTCACCTGAGTTCCCGTTACGGCTGGCGAGCAAAGATCTCGATCTGGTGATGGACGCCGCAAAAGCGTCCGGCGCTGATTTGCCTGCGGCCGCTGTCGCTCAGTCCGTACTTGCGTCCAACGTCGCCGCAAGTGGCAACCTGGACCTGTCCGCCATAGTGCCGTCGGTTCTCGGTCGAGTGCGCAGCTCCTGAACGACAATAAGGCCCCCCGCGAGGTCACCTTACCGCGCTTCAAACAAGTTAGCCGTATCTTCCCTAAACCTCTAAACCCAAGAATGGTTGGGGGCCCGTGGCCCCAATTGAACGTTAGGATCGACCGGTCCTTCGCCGCAGTCGAGAGTGCGGTTTGTTGCGCTAAGGACCAGAGTAGTTCAATTTTATTAATTATAGTCATTGACAATCTTAAGAATATTGATTATCGTTCTGGAATTGGCCCAGAAATCCGCCTTGCTCAATGCCCACAGACCCTAAATCCCCGTCCGACTGGCAAGACCTGCTCCGCATCGCGCAGGGCAGCGAGCTCACCATTGAGCGCGTCCGGATCCCGGAAAAGCAGATCACCGTCGAAGGCCAATTCAGCCTGCCCGAGCTAGCGCGCCTCAACCTTGAAGACCAGGTCTTCGTCGTCGCCTTCATCCGCTCGCACGGCACCATCAAGGAGATGGAGCAGACCTTCGGCGTCAGCTATCCCACCATCAAAGCGCGCCTCAACCGCATCGCCGGCCAGCTTGAGTTCGTCGAAGTCAATCCTTCTTCCTCGCGCTCTGAGGTCTTACAGCAGTTGAACACGGGCGAAATCTCCGCCGCAGATGCCATCCGCGCACTGGAGGCCCTCAAATGATTCCCAACGTCGCTGTTCTCGAAATTGAGAGCCCGCACTTTCACATGCCGCGGCTGTGGATTCCGCTCCTGCTTCTCTGGATTCCGCTGGCCTTACTCTTACTCCTTATTTCGCCGGTCCTTTTCATCGTCGTCTGCGCCATCAGCATGACGACCGGCGTCGGCCCGTTTCGCGTCGTCCGAATCTTCTGGGACATCCTGTGCAGCCTGCGCGGCACCGACGTGCGCGTCATATCGAACGGCAACAGAGTCGTGGTTCGAATCTTGTAGTGCTTTGTACCGCCGGCCTCTGGCCAGCTGTCGTGCGGGCGTCACCGCCGCACAGGATGGAACAGCAAGACGCATAAGTTCAACAGCTATTAAATTCAACCGGAGAACCGCCATGAATGAAAATCGTCGTCAAATCCTGGAAATGTTAGCCGCGGGCAAGATCACCGCGGATGAGGCAGATCGCCTGATTGCCGCTCTCGAACCCAGCTCCACCGCTCCAGCGGGCGAGTTCGCTGGCCGCATCGCCGGCTCAAACGGCTGGTCCGACACTCCGGTAAAAACCCGTGCCAAATATCTTCGCGTCCTCGTTGAGTCCACAGAAAAGGGCGGTCCCACGACGGTCAACGTCCGCGTGCCCATGCAGCTTCTTCGCGCCGGTGTCCGCCTGGCCAGCCTCATTCCTCAGCAGGCCCACGAGCAGTTTGACGCGAAAATGAACAAGCACGGCGTTCCACTGACGTTGTCGCAGATCAAGCCGGAGAATCTCGAGGAGTTGATCGACCACCTTGAAGATCTGAGCGTCGACGTCGACGCCAAAGAAGAAAAAGCCAAGGTCCGCGTTTTCTGCGAATAATCGAAAAATGATCAATCGGGTAGGGAACTTCTGTCTGCGCGTTCTTGAAGATCATGATTTGGGGTCCCGAGGCAGGCTCGAACGCATCGACTCTGCCGTGCATTCATCTATTCCCGAGTCCCTGGTCCCTTAGTCCCTGTCTTCAACCGCGTCGCAGCGGCTTCTGCATCGGCACCACCTGCACCGTCACGTCGCGCACCTCTGACAGAAACCGGTTCAGCACCGAGCCGCGCAGCAGAATGTCGAACCGCGACCGCGCCGACTGCCCGAACACCACGTGCGAAATGTTCTCCTGCTGCGCAAATCTGATCAGCGCATCGGCGACTTTGCGGTCAGTGAGTTGAACCACCTTCGCGCCCAGGTCTCGCGCCATGCGCATGTATTCTTCCACCCGCTGGTGCGCTTCCGGGTCGCTGTGGCCTTTGTCGTCTGGCGGAGCCACATAAACTGCATACCAGTTTGTCGCCAGGCGCCCGGCGATGCGCGCGCCAATGCGCAGCAGTCGCTCCGTTCCCGGCCGCGTGCTCAGGCACACCATCACTTTTTCCGGCACTGGCGCCTGCTCCAGCCCCTGCGTGCGCCGGTATTCTGAAGCGCGGTTACTCACCTGCTCCGCCGTGGTGCGCAGGCGAAAGCTCGCGCAACATGTTCAGGTTGCCCTTGCGGAAGAAGTTGGCCAGCGACTGCTCCACCTTTTCGGGAGCGTAAATTTTGCCCGCCCGCAGCCGATTGCGGAGTTCCTCCACAGTCATGTCGATGTTCACCACTTCGTCGGCGCGCTTGATGAAAGCTGTCCGGAACCGTCTCGCGAATCAGTCGTATTCGCTGACCGATTGACCGCGTCGTTCAGCGTCTCCAGGTGCTGAATGTTCACCGCCGTCATCACGTTGATGCCCGCGTCCAGCAGCTCCAGCACGTCTTCGTAGCGCTTGCGGTTCTTGCTCCCTGGAACGTTGGTGTGCGCCAGCTCGTCCACCACCACCGTTTGTGGATGCCGCGCGATGATCGCGTCCACATCCATCTCTTTCAGTTTCACGCCGCGATAGGGAATCACCCTCTGCGGAATCACTTCAAGATCGCGAATCTGTGCCTCAGTCTCTTTGCGCCCGTGAGTCTCCACCAGCCCGATCACCACGTCCACATCCGCCGTTGCGCCATCAGGTGGGCGTCGTTCAGCATGTGTAGGTCTTGCCCACGCCGGGCGCGGCGCCAATATAGATGCGCAGTTTGGCCGGCTCTGGCTTCTTTCTCCAGAACGATCTCCGCCATGCTCAGCCCACCTCGACCGGATGGCGGATTTCCTCTGCCACCGCCACCGGCAGCGTGAACCGGAACGTCGCTCCATGGCCCAGCCGGCTCTCCACCGCGATCTGGCCGCCCAGTGGCTCCACCAGCCGCCGCACCAGCGCCAGGCCCAGCCCCGTCCCTGTTCCGAGAATGTATTGAACCGGTCGAAGATCGTGCTCAGCCGCTCCGCCTCAATGCCGCGGCCCGTGTCGCGCACGTGAACTGCACAAAGTTCTTGATCTCTTCGGCCGCCAGCAGAATCTCGCCGTCCTCCGGCGTGTATCGCAGCGCATTTGCCAGCAGGTTGTCGAGAATCGAGCGCAGCGCCCGCCGGTCGGCCTGCACCGCTGACAGGTCGGCATAAGCGCTTCACTTCCACGCGGATATGCTTTCTCGCCGCCTCGTCGCAGTAGCGGTCTCGCGCCTGATTCAAGGCCTGCAACGGCCGAATCCGCTCCAGTTTCATCTCGCGCTTGCCCGTATCCAGCTCCGCAACTTCAATCAAGTCGGCCATCAAATCGTCCAGCTTTCTGACTTCTTTGCTGGTCGACTGCCACCAGCTCCGTTTGCAGTGGCGTCATCTCGCCGCCGAATCCCTGGGCCAGCGCGTACAGCCCCCGCCGCAGTTGCAGCAGCGGGTCGCGCAGCTTGCGGCTGGCCACCGCAATAAACCTCGTCTTGAATCGGTCGGTATCCTGCAGGCTGGTCACATCTTCAAGCGTCGTCACCGCGCCCAGCAGCCTGCCCTCTGAGTCGCGCATCGGCATGGTACGCATGCGATAGCTTCGTTCCTGATTGCCGATCCTCATCGGCAGCATCGATGCTTCGCCCTCGGCCGCTACCGCCTTTTGCATCGATACCGCGTCCCGAATCGCGCTCAGAATCTTCTCGCCGCCCGGCGTATTGGCCAGCGCCATACGATCGCTCGCTGCTTCGCCCAGCAGTTCCGCCGCCGCCGGATTCACCTTCAACACATGGCCTTTGCCGTCTGTCACTATGATGGGCTCAAAGATCGACTGCAGCACCGCGTCCGAAAGTTGAAACTCCATTTGCCGCCGGCCGGCCTCGGTGTCGCGCACCTCGCGCAGCCGCACCGCAATCCGGCTCAGCTCGCTGGCGATCACGCCAAAGCTGTCGCGGCTGCTCCACTCCACCTGGTGTTCCAGGTTTCCCTGCCCAATGCGTTCAGCGTCGCGCGCCAGCGTCTCGATCGGCTTCAGAACAAAATAGATGGTTGCCGCCGCGATCAGCGAACAGGCCAAGGCCACCGCATAGCCCAGATGAAGCTGCCCGGCCGCCGCCAGCGCTTTATGCGCGACCGCAACCAGCCCTGCCGTGAGGCAGGCGATGAGCACACAGCCGAGAATCAATCGCTGGGTAAGGTTAAGCATGATCGGTGTCCGCGGCGGAGAATGGTGACAATCCCATTCTCGCGGATATAGCCGCAACCTGCAAAGCCCGCAGTTCGCGGCGTCTCATTTTTTCAGGGAATCCGACAGGCGGCGAGTTGATTATTGTGCCACTGGCAGTCAAGACCATCGGGCTGCGGGTAATTCACCAGAACCCAGTCCACGCCGAATTCCGCCTTCAGCCGCTCGAAGTCCGCGAGCTTGAAGTTCCGCCAGCCTGCCGCTGCATCCACCTGGCGCGACCACACTGGACCCAACTCCGGCACCATCGTCGCCACCGCCGCATCCTTCACCGCATCGGCCAGTTGGCTTCGCTCTGCCAGTGCCAAAAAGCTGTGATAGTCCTCGCCAGGTGCTTCGGTGTAGTTCGGATCGAGCGCGAAATACGAATTCTGCGGCGTGTTCGTGCGGACCCATGCGAATGCCTGCAGCCATTCATTGCCCGACTGCCGGCCCGGCATTTCCAGATGCGGGCTGGCGGCAAACTCCGCTCGTTGCGCCGCGAACATACTTCCATTGACGATCAGCAGGAACACAGCCCAGCGCCACACACTCCGATGCAACACAAACTTCCCCAGCAAACATCCAGCCATCATCACCATCACGAAATAAAGCAAGTGAAGGAACCGCATTGGCTGCAACGGCGTCAACCGCACCAGCGCCGCAGGCCAGATCATGGCGAACGCCAAAACCTGCTGGAACGCTCCATAGATGAGCGCCGCCGCGGCGAATCGCGCCAGCATTGTCTCTCCGCGCTTGTGTGCCACGCGCCACAGCAACCAGAAAAGCAATAAAGGCGCCAGCGCGCCGAGCCACTCGTACCAGGTCCACTTGTGCAGGTCAAAGTACGGTCGCGTTTCCAGAGCCTTTCGCCAGCTTGAGCCGCCGGCTTCGAAGATCCACCCGAGCGGCACGACGGCGGCCATCGAAGTTCGCAATGCAAGCACGCGCTCGCGCACTCGGTCCAGCAGCACCAGGCTGAGAATAACGCAAAACGAAATTCCCATTGCCGCCATCAGCGGATGCAGCAGAAGAGCAACCAACAGAAGCGCTGTTGCCTGCCATCGTTTTCCATCCAGGATTCGCCAGATCGCCAGCAGGATCAACGCCGTCGCAAGTGCGCGCGGATGCAGATACTGGTCCACCATGTACAGCGCGGTTCCGGTAACCGGCAGCGTAAACATGGCTGCCACCATTGCCACTCCGCCCCAACGCGCGTGCTCTTCTTGAAACAGCCGGTTCGCGATCTTCTTCACTGCCCAGAGAATCAAAAACAGCGCGGCCCATTGCCACAACAGCTCGGCCCACGCCAGCGGCATCCGCGTCCAGCGGACGAAATGCGCCATCCATCCGTCAAAGACCGTCGCTTCCATTTGCAGCCGGAAGAAATTCGAATTGTAAGGGTATAGAGCCGGATTCAGATCAGCTTTGACCGCGGCTAAGTAAACTCCATCGTCTTCAAGGCCGGGGTGATAGCCCATCACCAGGAATCCCAGTGCCGTAAAAAGCAGCACTCCTAAAATCTCAAATGGAATGCGCGTGCGCGCTCGCCGCGATCTTTCGACATCTTTCAGGACGGGTGCAACGCAATACGCCACATCGCATAGCATATCGTGCGAAAGCGGCTCGATAGTTGCTGCACCTCAATGCGGCAACGATGGGACTCTGTTTTGCTCGGGGAAAACCGGCATTTCTAGGAGGCCAGATGCGGCGATTGAATTACGCGGCAGCCCTACATGTGCGGCAGCAGCGAACGCAGCAGCAGAAACCCGCCCACGCCGGCGAAGAACACCAGCGCCATGCGGATGCCCGGCTCGCGGTTCACCTCTGGCACCAGGTCAGTGGCGGCCACGTAAATCGCAACCCCCGCCGAGACAGGCAGTCCATACGGAACCCAGCGCGGCACCAGTTGAATCACCAGTACGCCAACAAGCGTGGCGGCGGCCAGCCCCACCGCGGACCAGAACGCCGTCGTGCGGCTGCGCCCGCTGGCCATCATCACGCTGGCCATGGTGAACCCTTCCGGCGCCTTGTGCAGCAAAATGGCGAGAAAGATCAGCCAGCCCAGCCAATTCGAAAGCGCGAATCCCGATCCGATGGCCACCCCATCAAACAGGGCATGAACGCTGAGGCCGCCGAGCACAGAGTAGCCTGTGCGCGCGGAGACAAATTCGTGGCCGTGAACTTCTTCGCCGAAGTGGAAATGAGCATTGATCGTGTGCTCCAGCAGATGCACCGCGCAATAGCCGGCCATAATCAGCGCCGGCCCCAGCCGCGCATTCAAGAGCAGGCTCTCCGGCGTCATCTCCAGAATCGCCGTGGCCATCAGAAACCCCGCGCCCAGCGCGACAAAGTAGCGCAGGTAGCGCTCCACGCCGCGCGCGCGCACCAGCACCAGTCCGCCGGCCACATCGGCCAGCGCGGCAATCGTGCCGAGAATGATTGAAGTCGTGAGCATCTTGATCGCGTCAGTTCAACCGCAGCGTTACTTGGGGCCAGCTTTCTCGTTCCCTTGGTCCCTTGTTCCCTCGGTCCCTGTATCTTTTACCCGCTATGCCGGATGTGCATCACGTCGCCGTCCTGCGCCACGTACTCTTTGCCTTCCAGCCGCAGCGTGCCCTTGGCGCGCGCCGCAGCCTCTGATCCTGCCTCCAGCAGGGCATCCCAGCGAATGGTTTCGGCACGGATGAAATGATGCTCTAAATCCGAATGGATCGCGCCCGCTGCCTGCGGCGCTTTCGATCCCGCCGGCACCGTCCATGCGCGGCACTCGTCTTCGCCCGCTGTAAAAAAACTGATCAGCCCCAGCAGTTCGTAGCTCTTCCTTATCAGCCGCACCAGCCCGCTTTCGTGCAGGCCATAGCTCTCCAGAAAATCCGCGGACTCGGCGTCGTCCATATCCGCCAGTTCCGCCTCGACTTTGCCGCAGATTGCCATCGCCCCCGCATTTGCTTTGCTTGCAATCTCATCCAGTTTGTAGCGGCTCACTGCTTGCTCCAGATCGACGCCCAGCGTCGAGCTCTCGCCGATATTAAGTACATACAAGATAGGCTTTTGCGATAAAAACATGAAGCCGCGAATGAGCTTCTTCTCGTCCGCAGTCATCTCCATGGCGCGCAAAGGAATCTCCTTTTCCAGCGATTCTTTTGATCGCACCAGCAGTGCCTGTTCGCGCTCCAAGTCACTGGTGCGCCCCTTCTTCAAATCTTTTTCCACGCGCTCCATGCGCTTCTCAACCTGCCCCAGGTCGCTCAACATCAAATCGAATTCAACATTTTTCGCGTCGCGCAGCGGATCGATCGGGCCTACCTGTGCGACTGCATCGTTCTCAAATGCTCGCAGCACATGGATCAACGCATCCACATTGCGCAGACTGGTCAGGTACGCCGTCTCTTTCAGCGCCTCCTGCCCGATTCCCGCAACGTCAACGAATTCTACCGCCGCGTAGGTCGTTTTCTTGGGCGAGTAAAGCTCCGACAATTTATCCAGCCGCTCATCGGGTACGCGCGCCACGCCAATGTGCGCCTCGCGCGGATTCGCGCGCCCATGCTCGTCAACTTTGGCTTTGGTCAGAATTTTGAAGAGCGAAGTCTTGCCCACCTGAGGCAGGCCGATAATGCCGGTTTTCATAGTCGTTCCATTGTGGATTTTGCTTGAACCGCAGCCGAGCGCTCAAGCCCTTTCGATGATACAGGAAGCACTCGCGCGTCGTGCCGCGCCCACAGCCGCGGTGTGTGCTGCTAATTTACGACCGCTTTAGATTTTTTCGCCGCACAAACTTGAGCCCAGTCAGCAGTCGGCGACACTGAAGCCACTTTTACGTCTACGATTCCCGCGGCCAGCCCCGTTTCGCGCACATCCGACTCGTTGATTGCATGTCCGGGCCCCTTGCGATACACAATCCAGATTGGCACGCCGTTGCTCGTGCGCTTCGCCGCCGTCTTGAATGCACATGCCAGCTCCGCCGCCGAGTTCACATGCGCCACGATCACGTCAGCGCCCACGCCCGTGCCTCTGCGGGCCACACGTCTCGCTTCAGATATCGAGCTCTCAAGCGCTACGTCATCAATTTCGCCAATCACCCAAATCGTCGACTCGGGCGTGATCCCGAGCTTCTTCGCCAGGCTTGGTGGCGGAGACAGAATTGCTTTCGCCCACTTTTCCGCCGTGCTCGCCTCAAGCTTCAGCGTTACGGTGTCGCCGCCAAATTTGAATCGCAGCGCGCCGCCGTCCGCGCGTATCTGCCGCAACTCGGAGAAGGGAAGTCGTCGCCGGATCTCGCCGCGCAGAATCAACTCAGGCGGTTCGATCAGCGCCTTCACGCGCGCCATTTCGCCATTCCATTGGCACATGCAAGTTGCTTCGCGTCCCACTCCTGCCTGACCTCCGCTCAATCAAGTTTCAGCCCCGTGTCGTCTCCGCTCTCGCCATCAACACCACCGTCGCCAGCCCGAGAAGCAGAATCGTTTCCTCCACAACCACGCTCCGATTGTGCAGCTTGTTGAAGTCCGCGACGGTCGCGTTGTCAGGGCTGGTCGCATCAATGCTGCCTCCAGCAGCGATGCGGTCGCGCTCCATCGCGGGAATAATTCCAGACTGCGAGTAGGTCGTGAAAGCGATCATCAACACGATTAGCGCCATCGGCGCCAGCATTGCGCGCGGCTTGTAGATTCCCAACGCCGGGCTTAATGCCATAACGGCCAGCGCAACCATGGCCGAAACCAATCCCATCTCATGTAGGATGCGAAGCAAATGGCCAACGATCGTTCCTGCTGCGTGTGTGTCAGGCTGCAGCGCGCCAAATGTGACGGCGGCAACGATCGGAAAAAAGATCTCAGCGCCCAGCCAGACGATAAGAGACAAAGAAAGCAGCGTGCGAAGAAGAGTCTTCATGAAGGAAGAATACAAGAGGCGACAGCACGGAATAGCGGGCAGAAGACTTGGATAAGCGCCCCCATTCAACGGCTGGGCTTACTCGCTCGCCTCCTCCAACTGACCACTGATCACTGACCACTGCTCACTGTTTTTTCAGCGCCCGCTTCAGCACGGTCTCGAGCGCCGCCTTTTGCTCGGCGTACTCAGCCGGCGGCAGCGTGCCGGAGATCTTCTCGCTCTCCAGAGCAAACAGCTCCTCTTTGAGCGCATTCAGCAGCGCGGCATTCTTCGCAGCTGGCGAGGCTCCCACCACGCTCGGCGCCGAGTAAGCAGGCGACAATCCGGCAGACGCCGTTGAGCCTGTGTCCGAAGTTGCACTCGCTCCATCCGACGGAGGTCTGCGCAACAAAAATGCCGCCGCAGCCGCAAGCAACAACGCCAGCCCGCCCAGAATCCACCATCTGTACTTCGTCAGCGGATCGGGCGTATTGATGGGCTCCCCGAGGCCGCCGCCCGGCCCGCTTCCTGGTCCGCTCACTGGGCCGCCGGTTGCTTGTCCATTGCTGGCGTCTCCCCCGCCGCCCTGACCATTCTGATCGTCGCGCGCAAATGACCCCGTCCCCGAGACTGAAAATTCCAATGCTTTGCCGGGAGCAAAATTCTTCGCAAGAAACGTCTGCACCGAGGGATCTTGCGGCGACGACTCGAACGCCGCTCCGCTTCCGCCCGTAAATGTCATCGCTTTAGGAAGCACGATCCATACGGTATCGGCAGGCAGAGTGACCTGCGAATGGAAGCTATATTTTCCGCTGCTGTATGGCACATCGTATTGAACCTGAAACAGCGTGCCCTTGCCGTCCTCATCGGGTTGAATCGGAAAATCGAATGCGTAGTGGCCCTTGGCTCCCTCGGGATTGAGCTTCACGCTGGTTGGCAGGCTGCTCGCGCCGGGCCTCTGCGCCGAGGCATCCCCCACCACCGCATCGGTCGGCAAAATTACCTCGAACGATTGTTTGCTCCATTGCGTGCGGGGCGGGGAACTCGCGTTGTGAAGGTCGTAGCGCTCCACCACGCGAAGCTGCCCGTTGTCGGTCTCGATTCCGGTTACGTGCTCTGAGATGGTCACGCCATCTACTTTCGCCGCCACGTCATAGACCGCGATGTCGCCACTACCGCCGCCCTGCGGCGCGGCGATAAAGTACTCAGCGCCCTGGTGCACCACGCGAATCAGATACGGAACGGCCCCGGGAATATCCAGGCTGTAGTGGCCTCGCGCGTCGGTTGTCGCATGGCCAACTTCGCTCATGCCCGACATCGGCTCCAGCAGCGTTACCGTGTCGCCCACCGCGGGCTTGTTGGTGGTCTTGTCGGTCACGGTTCCGCTCACCGTGGCCGCCTGTGCCATCACGCAGGAAAACAAAAAGCCCAAACCGAAGATGCATGTTCCAAATCGCTTCAAAATCATTTCGTGTCAACGTCCTTCATTCATGTGTTCAAACAAAAATCTGCGCCCAGGCGCGGTTCTCTGGTCGCTGCCATTTTCACGCCTGCTGCAAATGATCGATTTCGGCCATCAATTCTGCTGTTTCGCGTTCCAGTTGTCCTCGCTGAGCAGCGAAATCTTCTTCAGGATACTTGCCCGCGCGATATTCAAAGTTCAAATCGCGCAGATTTTCGTAGAGCTGTTCCTTGCGCTCCAGCAGAAAGTCGAGCCGTGTCTTCTGCTTTTGGCTTGCGAAGCTGTTTTCCGGCCAGAACGTGTACAGGAAGAGCGCGAACAGGAGAAGCACTCCGGCAATCAGGCCATCAGTTTCTGTCATCGCTCAACACCCTCCGTGAATATCCGCTCGAGTTTCGTTCTAGGCGTCGGTCTCACGACGAACGCGATCCAGCCGTTCCTGCTCCGCTGGGTCCGTAACCTGCGCCACGGCCACTGTCGCATGTGCGCGCCGCTCAATTCCCAATCCGCCCCAGCGACGAATCAGCAGGATCGTGCCCAGCAACGCGGCCGCAAACACCGCAAAGGGCGCAACCCACGCGACCAAATCGAACCCCTTCGTTGTTGGCGCGGCCAACACGACGGCTCCATATTTGGCCACAAACTCGTCCATCACCTGTTGATCGGTCATGCCCGCTGCAATGTCCGTCGTAAGTTCAGACAGTTCCTTGTCGCGGTCAGGGCATCCCACGTGGTCGCACTCGCCCAGCAACTGCGCGCATCCGCACTCGCACATCAGTTGGTGGCTCAGCGTATTCTGCCGCGAATCGGGTGTGGCCGCGCCCAGCGAGAAACAGATGGCCACGACGAGCACAGACACTTCCACCGCTCTCGTCCAAAACTTGAAAGCGCGTGAGCGCCGGAGCACCATCAGTCGCCTCCCTTGAGTGCGGGAGTCATAGGCGGCGCCTTCGTCAACGGGAACGCGCACAGCAGCTGTCGCCGGTGACAGGTTTGGAACCAGCGCGACAAATGTGCCGAACACGATGATGACCAGGCCAAACCAGATCCATCCCACCAGCGGATTCAAGAACGCCTTGATAATCGGCTGGCCGGTGTCCGGATTCGTGCCCTCATAGACCACATACAAATCCCACTCGGGAACCGAGTGAATCGCCACCATGGTCTGCGGCTGGCCGCTGGCAAGGTAGAAGCGTCTCTCCGGCGTCATCTGGAAGACCTTTTTGCCGCCCTGCTGAACGTCGAGCACCGCGTAGTCCGAGTTGTAGTTCGAGTTGGAATCTTGCGTGAAGCCGGTGCAGACCAGCGTGTAGGGCCCGATATTCATCGTGGAGTGCAGGCCCATTTCGCTTTCGATGCTGCGGTTGAAAGCCGACCCAGCCAGCCCGATGACAACAACGACCACGCCGATATGAATGATGTAGCCACCGTACCGTCGCGTGTTGCGACGTGTCAGCAGCCATGTGGCCGCAAATAAATTCCGGCCGGTCTGTCGCGAGATCACGCCTGCGCCGCGCAGAAACTCGGCTGTGATCGCCGTCAGCACCGCCGCGGCAACGGAAAATGCGACAACTGCATAAAAGCTGCCTG
Organism: uncultured Acidobacteriaceae bacterium; assembly: GCA_963773915.1. GTDB lineage: Bacteria > Acidobacteriota > Terriglobia > Terriglobales > Acidobacteriaceae > Telmatobacter. Next base: position 9,172 of record CAVZCY010000008.1, on the reverse strand, counting down.
TGTCGAGCGAGCCGTCTCTTCCATGGCCGCACGCCCACAGCGAGGCAAACAATCACCGTAACCCAGAGCGCAATAATCGGCAGCACAAAGTTCCGCTTGATGGCCTTGAATGAGCTTGAACGCCACGGCAGCAGCGGACCTACGCCGGTAAGAAATACCAGAAACAGCCCGATCGGAACCGCAACGCGGTTATAAAAAGGCGCGCCCACCGTCACCTTGGTGCCTTGCACATATTCCGAAATAATCGGGAACAGCGTGCCCCACAAAATCACAAAACAAGCCGTCAGCAAGACAAGATTGTTAAAGAGAAAGCTCGACTCGCGACTCACCAGCGATTCCATGTGATGCTCAGTCTTCAAGTGTCCGCGCTGCAGAACGTAAGTAAAAATGCAGACCCCAGCACGATGCCCATGAAGACAATGAACCACGTCCCGATCGACGACTGCGCGAAAGCGTGTACCGAGCTCACTAAACCTGCGCGAGTCAACAGCGTGCCCAGCATGGTGAGCAGGAACGTGGAGAAAATCAGCCACACATTCCAGCTCTTCATCATGCCTTTGCGCTCCTGCATCATCACGGAGTGCAGAAATGCCGTTCCCGTCAGCCACGGCATAAAGCTCGCATTCTCCACCGGGTCCCAGCCCCAGTAGCCGCCCCAGCCCAGCACGGCATAGGCCCAGTGCATGCCGAGAAAAATGCCGCAGGTCAAAAACAGCCACGTCACCATGGTCCAGATGCGCGTGATCCTGATCCACTTCTCGCCAGGGTAGCGCATCATCAGCGCGCCCAAAGCGAATGCAAAAGGCACCGAGAAGCCGACATACCCGAGATAAAGCATCGGCGGATGAATCACCATCTCCGGGTATTGCAGCAGGGGATTGAGCCCGTTGCCATCGGCAGGAATGGGAGTCACTCCGGCGACGTAGCCCGGAAGCAGCGCGAACGGAGGCGCGGCAAAAACCAGTACCGACAAAAAGAACACCTGGACGCCCGCCAGAATCGTTCCCGCGTAGGAGTAAAGCTTCACATCCGTTTTGTGCGTCAGCCGCAGTACGAAGCCATATGTTCCCAGCAGCCACGCCCACAGCAACAGCGAGCCTTCCTGGCCGCTCCAGAGCGCCGCGAATTTGTACGGAATCGGCAGCGCGCGATTGGAATGTTCAAGAATGTAGGTAATGGAGAAATCGTTGGTAAAGACTGAATAAATGAGGGCAAAAGCAGCGCCGGTCACCGCTACGAAACCGGCAATTCCAGCTCGTCTCGCCGTATCCGCCAGTCGCTCAGGAGAGATTCGGGCAGGCCGACCAGTGGCGATCAGCCGCAGCGCCACGGCTCCCGCTAGTAAATTGTAGGCCGCAAGAACTAAAGCGATAAGAAGACATAAGCTGCCGAACGTGGCCATGAACACTCCACGATAATTGTCGCATGCAGGTGGGGAACGTGTGCCAACCCAATGGACGAGCCTATTCTCCAACCGTGATAGGAGCTCCGCCCGTGATTGGGCTCACACGAAGAGCAACCTACAAGCCACATTGATTGGGTTTGTTGATTAGGCGAGGGCGTTCTTGGATTCGGCGAGGAGCTTGCCTGTAACCGCCAGCATCTTGTCGCCGCCGACTGGCCGGGGAAGGAACACAATGCGATCGTCTTTGTAGTCGGAGGGTTCTGCGCCAACTGCGCCAAGCACCAGCACCGGCAAATCCGGCCTACGAGAGCGCAATTCGGCGACAAATGCCGGTCCGCCGATCCCTTGCATGTGGTGCCCTGTGATGACTAAGCCGAGTTTGTCGGCAAACTCCGGCTGCTCGATAAGGCAAAGCGCTTCGGCCGCGTCGGTTACTCGATGCACGTCGCCGAAATGCCGGTCGAGAACCGAAATTATCAAGGACGCTTGTAGCGGATCGTCGTCCACAATAAGAATATTAGTCATGGGCCCTGGTGGCGCCTTCAGCCCACCTGAAGCGCCTGAGAATCTGCTATCTGGCTAAGTCAGATGATGGGTAAACGTTTGCGGTTGCCTGCGCGCGCTCGCCAAAGTTACCAAAGAGGCACGTACCAAAGTTACCCAAACAGGAATTCCTTGTCGCGAAGCTGCTTGATGCTGTCGCGCAACCGCGCAGCCTTCTCGAACTCGAACTTTTTCGCAGCCTCGCGCATCTCGGTTTCAAGCTTGGCGATATATGCGTCCAACTCAATCTGCGTATTGAACTCCGGAATGCCTGCCGTCTCTTCCTCCTCGACGTCGCCGTACTCGGCCTTGAGAATGTGCGCCAGCCCCATCTCCACCTGGCTGATGATCGACTGCGGCGTAATTCCGTTCTCCTCGTTGTATGCGCGCTGGATGGTGCGGCGGCGGTCCGTCTCGTCCATGGCCCGGCGCATCGAATCCGTAATCCTGTCCGCATAAAGGATCGCCCTGCCTTGCAGATGCCGCGCCGCCCGGCCCATAGTCTGGATCAGCGACCCAGCCGAGCGGAGAAATCCTTCCTTGTCCGCATCGAGAATCGCCACCAGCGACACCTCGGGCAGATCAAGCCCCTCACGCAACAGATTGATGCCGATCAGCACGTCGTATTCGCCCTTGCGCAAACCGGCCAGCAACTTCACGCGCTCCAGCGTCTCAATCTCGGAGTGCATGTAACGGCAGCGCACGCCCACCTCGGTGTAGTAGCCGGCCAGGTCTTCGGCCATGCGCTTGGTCAGCGTGGTCACCAGCACTCGCTCGTTGCGCTTGCGCCCGATCGCGTATCTCCGCCAGAAGATCGTCGATCTGGCCTTTCACGGGACGAATCTCGACCTCGGGATCGATCAGGCCAGTCGGTCGAATCACCTGCTCCACAACCACTCCTGCCGACCGCGTCAACTCATAACGGCCCCGGCGTAGCCGAGACGTAGATCGTCTGATGAATCCGGTTCTCGAACTCGTCGAACTTCAGCGGCCGGTTGTCCATTGCCGAAGGCAATCGGAATCCGTAGTCGACCAGAGTTTGCTTGCGGCTGCGGTCGCCGTGCCACATGCCGTGCACCTGCGGAATCGTCGCGTGGCTCTCGTCCACAAAAAGCAGAAAATCGCGCGGAAAGTAGTCGAGCAGCGTGGGCGGCGGCTCACCCGGCAACCGCCCGCTGAAGTGGCGCGAGTAGTTCTCAATGCCGTGGCAGTAGCCCATCGACTTGATCATCTCCAGGTCAAATCGTGTGCGCTGGTGAACGCGCTGCGCCTCCACCGCGCGCCCCTCCGCCTCAAGGTGCGCCGTCCACTCGTTCAGCTCGGACACGATCGAGTCGATCGCCTCGGATTTCCGCTCCGGCTGAACGACGTAATGGCTCTTGGGATAAATCGGCAGCCGTGAAAACTTCTGCTTCACGGTGCCAAAGAGCGGATCGATCTGCGAAAGCGATTCAATCTCGTCGCCGAACATTTCGATCCGGTAGGCATTCTCGTCGTAAGTAGGGAAGACCTCGATCACGTCGCCGCGAACGCGAAAAGTCCCGCGGCGGAAGTCCGTGTCGTTGCGCTCGTAAAGAATCTCAACCAGCCGCCGTGTAATGTCTTTGCGGCTGATCTTTTGCCCCTTCTCGAGCAGCAGCAACATTCCGAAATAGGCCTCAGGAGATCCCAGGCCGTAGATGCAACTCACCGAGCTGACGATGATCGCGTCGCGCCGCTCGAACAGGCTGCGCGTTGCCGAGAGCCGTAGCTTGTCCAGCTCTTCGTTGATCGTCGCTTCCTTCTCTATGTAGAGATCGCCGGCAGGAATGTACGCCTCCGGCTGGTAGTAGTCGTAGTAGCTGACGAAATATTCAACCGCATTTGAAGGAAAGAACTGCTTGAACTCGTGATAAAGCTGCGCCGCCAGCGTTTTGTTGTGCGCCAAAATCAGCGCCGGCCGGTTGGACTGCTCGATGATCTTGGCCATCGTAAACGTCTTGCCCGAGCCGGTTACGCCTAGCAGCACCTGGTGCTTCTCGCCAGCCCCGAGGCCCTCCATTAACTGGTCGATGGCGCGAGGCTGGTCGCCCTTCGGCGTATAGCTGGAGACGAGCTGAAAGTCCATGAGTTAATTATATCCAAATGGCGAAGATCAAGCGAAACTATCGGCAATTTCGGCTCGGGTGCCATTTACGTTTGACCTTTCAGCGGCTCGAATCTGACTGCTATGATTAGGCGCTGCAAGCGCTTACCCTGCGCCAGGAAACAATCGGGCCAAATCAATTTAATCAAGGAGTCAACCTTTATGGCAGAAGGCGCCAAAGGCACTGCGAGCGATGTATACGTGCTCGGAACCGGCGAGGCTGCGGCTGACCGGCTGCGGCTGCTCGATGAGATCTACGGACCGTCAACCCGCAAATTGCTTCTCGATGCCGGACTCGGGCCCGGAACGCGCGCTCTGGATCTGGCATGCGGCATCGGCGCAGTTTCCTGCTGGATGGCAGCACAGGTCGGGCCCATGGGCTCGGTCGTCGCGGCAGACGTCAATCCGGATCAGCTTGTCGTCTCCAAATGGCATTGCGCCAAATGCGACCATCTGCCAATCGACTACATCGAAGCCAGCGCCTACGCCACCGGATTTCCCGATGAAAGCTTCGACCTCGTGCACATGCGGCTCCTGCTTTGCCATCTCACCGAGCCCCAAAAAGTTCTTCGCGAAGCGTATCGGCTTCTCCGTCCCGGCGGCGTCCTCGTCTGCCAGGATATTCGGATATCGAGCGTCTTCAGCTCCGTCAAGTCTCCAGCAATCACACGCTCCATTGAGATTGGTCAGGCGGTGGGAGACGCATTGGGCGTGAGCTACGACTACGGAGCCCGAATGCCGGCCGACGCGGCGCGTGCCGGCTTTCAATCCGTCCAGGTTCGCCTCGAGCAACCGGCCTATTTTCTTGGGCCCGAGAAGCGTCTGTGGGAGCTTACCCTGGCCGAGGCTTCGGCTGTAATTTATCGCAACGACATTGCAACTCCTGCCGAGATGAACGGCATGCTCGATGAATTGCGCGAGCTGGCCGAAGACGACAGCAGTCCTGATCGCGCAGTGGCTTAGCCCCGGAATCATCGCGACGAAATGACCGACCGGGTGTCGGCGGTCCCTCGCATTTGGGAACCGGGTAATAACAGACGCTGATGATCCCGACCCGCTCGCCGCAGACTCACGCGCTCTTTGCCAGCGTGCGCATCACAAATTGCGGGTCGGCTGCAATAAGGGTAAGAAGCGCCCGGGCGGCAGCTTCCGGCTGGCGACGGCCGGACTCCCAATGACGAATCGCATCCACGGACAAACCAAAACGATCGGCGAAACGTTCCTGGCTGAGGCGCAGCCGCTTGCGGATGCCCCGCACGTCAACGGTCTCAGGCAGCGTGACCCTGTAGCCCTTGCGTTTCCCTTTCATGTACGCGCGGGCTTCCGCCGTCCCCTGGGCCATCTCTTCGAACAATTTACTCATTGCGTCTCCCTGTAGTCGGCAAAGAAGCTCTTCGCCATCTTTGCCAGTGCATTCTGTTCGGCCTTGCTCAAGTTGCCCTTCTCCGCCTTCGCATATACCGTGATGAGGAAGATCGGAAAATCCTCACCGCCGTAGAGATAAATGACTCGTGCGCCGCCGCGTTTGCCCATGCCGGCACGCGCATAGCGCAGCTTGCGGTATCCTCCGGTGCCAGGCATCAAGTCTCCAGCCTCGGGATTTGTGGCAATGGTGAGAACGATTTCCTCCTGCTCTGCTTCGTTATAGAAAGCCTTGGCAGCACGCAGATACGTCGGAGTTTCGACCACCGTTTGCACAAGAAAATACTATGCCATTGGCATGGTCTTGTCAATCAAGAAGCGGCGTGATGCTCCAGCTCAAATGGCCTTGTAGACTGATCCCATGACCAAGCGCATCGGAGTGCATCTGGGGACTGCAGGCGGGGCTTCGAATGCCGTCGAACGAGCGCGCGAAATCGGCGCAAATACTTTCCAGATTTTTTCATCGAGCCCGCGGATGTGGCGCGCACCCAAGGTCGACGCTGAGCAGGCCAAGCGTATGCGCGAGCTGCGAGCGAAGCACGATGTCGGGCCGCTGGTGATCCACACCAGCTACCTGGTGAACGTATGCAGCCAATCAAGCGAGATTCGCGAAAAGAGCGTTGCGGCTTTTCGCGGCGAGATTGAGCGGGCGCTCGCCTGGGGCGCTGAATATCTCGTGTCTGCACCCGGGCTCATGGAAGGGGCTCACGCGCGATGAAGGCTTGAGGCTTGCCGCGGACTCGATCGAGCGCGCCATCGATGGGCTGCCAGTGCAGGGAACTGGCTTCCACATTTTGATTGAAAACACGGCGGGCGCGGAGTTTTCGCTGGGCGGAAGTTTCGAGCAAGTGGCTGAGTTAGTCACGCGGCTGAAGAACCATGCGCCGGTAGCCGTTTGCCTCGATACATGCCACACGCATGTGTCCGGCTATGACATGGTGAGCGCCGAGGGCTACGAGGAGACGATCAAGCAGGCCGGAGCGACCGTGGGATTCGACGCGGTGCGCGTGTGGCACTGCAATGACGCCAAAGCCGAGCGCGGATCGAAACTCGACCGGCACGAGCACATCGGCGAGGGAACCATGAGCCTCGAGCCATTCCGGCGCCTGCTCAACGATCCAAGATTTGCGCATTGCGCCTTCATCGCGGAGACTCCGGTCGACGAAGAGGGCGACGAAGAGCGGAATGTGCGAGCGTTGCAAGCGACTGGTTCAATCTTCGTAAACTTCGCGCCTGTGGCCCACCTTCAGCACAAGAACCACGAGACGATATTCCTCGATGCGACAGATGAGCCGATAGTCGCCGATGCGATAGCGCCACAATCCAGCGAGATTCATCCGGAGAGGCTTGCCGAATTGCCGAGGATCGGCGGAGCCAGCCACTCGCTCGCGCAGAAAACGCAAAATGTCTCTCTGGGTTTTAACATCAAGTTTGCGCAGTTCGCGCCGCGCGCGGTCGTCGAATTCAACGGCCCACACTGGCCTGACTGGTTTTGATCCTGATGCGGCCATGCCTAGCGTTTCCGGTCGAGGCCCTTTTCCAATTCATCCAGGGTCCATCGGCGGGCGGGATTCTCAAGGCGGTAGAGGGCGGTGTACGTATCTTCGATCTCGTCGAGGTGCGTGGTAAGCGCCTGGCGGACATAGAAGCTCTTTGGCCGGCCTGTCAGCTTGGCAAGCTTTTCGAGCCGTGATTCAAGAGCCTCGGGGATGCGGGCAGCCAACATAGAAGGGCCTCGTATAACTTGTCATACAAATTATACACGATCACTTCTTTTCAGGTCAACAATCCGTAGCCCGCGCACGGTTCGGTCTGGCGCGCTCCGCCGTTTACACTGAAGAGTGATGGCGGACGAAAAAGAACAATGCGCTACGATCCGGCGACAATCGAGCCCAAATGGCAGCAGCGCTGGGCCGCTGACCCCAAGCTCTACGCGGCTGAGCCGGCCACGAGCAGCAAACCCAAGTACTACGTGCTTGAGATGCTGCCGTATCCCAGCGGCCAGCTGCACATGGGCCACGTGCGCAACTACGCCATTGGCGACGCGCTGGCGCGCCACATGTGGATGCGCGGCTACAACGTGCTGCACCCCATGGGCTGGGATGCCTTCGGGCTGCCGGCGGAAAACGCGGCGCTCAAAAACAACACGCCTCCGCGCGAGTGGACGCTGGCCAACATCGCCGCAATGAAGCGGCAGTTTGAGCGCCTCGGCATGGGCTTTGACTGGGCCACCGAAGTCACCACCTGCCTGCCCGACTACTACCGCTGGAATCAGTGGTTCTTTTTGCGCATGTACGAGAAGGGCCTGGCCTATCGCAAGAAGAGCAAAGTGAACTGGTGCCCTGAGTGCGCCACAGTGCTGGCCAACGAGCAGGTGATCGACGGCTGCTGCTGGCGGCACGAAGACACAAAGGTCGAGCAGCGCGACCTGGAGCAGTGGTTCTTCCGCATCACCGCCTACGCGCAGGAGCTGCTGGACGACCTCGACAAGCTCGATGGCTGGCCGGAAAAAGTGCGCACCATGCAGCGCAACTGGATCGGGCGCAGCGAGGGCACAGAGGTTGACTTCTTTCTGGAGGACATCGTGACCCGGCCGCGGAGAAGAAAGCGCATTCGCGTCTTCACTACGCGCGTCGACACGATCTTTGGCGCGACCAGCGTGCAGTTGGCGCCGGAGCATCCGCTGGTCGCGGAGTTCTGCGCGGCTGATCCGGGATTGAAGGCGCCAGGTAGACGAGCTGCTCGCCGAGCAGAAGAAGGCGCGCGAAACTGGCGATCTGGGCGCGATTGAAAAGCACGGTGTGCCCACCGGCCAGTTCGCTATCAATCCCTATAACGGCGAGCGAAGTTCCCATCTGGGTGGCGAACTACGTTCTGCTGGACTACGGCACCGGCGCCATCATGAGCGTGCCGGCGCATGACGAGCGCGACTTTGAGTTTGCGAAGAAGTATGGAATCGAGATTCGCCGCGTCATTGAGCCGGCCGAGCTTCGAGGGCGATCCGAGGCATGCGAGACGCTGCCGTTTATTTCTGAAGACGGCGTGCTCGTGAACTCCGGCGAATATGACGGGCTGACCTGCGCCGAAGCCGCAGAAAAAGCTCCAGGAAGTTGCGACGCGAGAGCAGTTTGGCGAGGCAAAGATCATCTTTCGCTTGAAGGATTGGGGCGTAAGCCGGCAGCGCTACTGGGGCACGCCGATTCCGATGATTCACTGCGAGCGCGACGGCCTGGTTCCCGTGCCCGACGATCAGTTGCCGGTGCTTTTGCCCGAGAAGATCGAGATCACGCAGCAGGGCGGTTCGCCGCTGGCGCGCGTGCCGGAGTTTGTCAACACCACCTGCCCCAAATGCGGCGGGCCCGGCACGGCGCGAAACCGACACCATGGACACGTTCGTCGATTCGAGCTGGTACTTCTATCGCTATACCGACGCGAAAAACGCGAAAGCGCCCTTCGATCCGGCGATTGCGAAATATTGGTTCCCCATCGACCAGTACATCGGCGGCGTTGAGCACGCCATCCTGCACCTCATCTACTCGCGCTTCTGGACCAAGGTCATGCGCGACCTGGGCCTGGTCGAGAACGATGAGCCGGTCGAGCGCCTTTTCACGCAGGGCATGGTGATCAAAGACGGCGCGAAAATGTCCAAGTCGAAAGGCAACGTGGTCTCGCCCGAC
>CAVZCY010000007.1:0-812205 GCA_963773915.1 uncultured Acidobacteriaceae bacterium | reverse complement strand
CGAAATGGTAGCGCGCTACGGCGCAGACTCCGCCCGCATGTATTCCCTTTTCGCCGCGCCGCCCGACCGTGATCTTGACTGGCAGGAAGACGGCGTCGCCGGAGTGAGCCGTTTCCTGGGCCGCGTGTGGCGGATCGTCACGAAATACGCGCCCATCGCGCGCGCTTCTGCGGCCCGACAGAACTCATCCAAAACGCAAGACGGCGCGACCCAGCTCCTGCGCAAGCTGCACCAGACCATCGCGAAAATCTCGCTCGACTTCGAAGGCCGCTGGCACTTCAACACCGACGTAGCGGCGATCATGGAACTGGTCAACGAAATGCAGAATGCTGACGCGCAATTCGCCGCGGGAGAAATTCCTGCGCCAGTGGTACGTGAGCTGCTGCGGACCCTCGTCCTTTTGCTTGCGCCGTTCGCGCCCTTTCTTGCGGCGGAGCTTTGGGAGGAACTGGGCGGCGAGGGAGCGGTTCTTCGCGCTCCGTGGCCTAAGAGCGATCCCGGACTGGCGAGAGAAGACGAGATCGAGATTCCGGTGCAGATCAACGGGAAGCTGGTCGCTGTCGTGCGCGTGGCGGCAGACACAGACTCCAAGTCGATTGAGGCCGCTGCCCTGGCTAACGAAAAAGTTCTCGACCGCATTACCGGCAAAACCGTAGTCAAGGTGATTGTCGTTCCCGGCAGAGCCGTCAACCTGGTCGTGAAGTGAGGGCAGCTTTCGTGGAGAACGTTCACGTCGGCACCCCTGTGCGCGGAACGCAGTTGCTGGTTGAGCACATGAGCGACGTGTTCAAGCGTCCTTCGCTCGTCTCCATCGAAATCGCCTGGCGCTGGCTGTTCGGAATTCCGTTTCTTCTCATCTGCTGGCATCAAGGCCAGCAAATTCTCGCGGCATTTCCGCTCGAGTCCTCCGGAGCCGGAACGCTCGACACGCAGAATCCCTGGGTAGCTTCTGTGCAGCTCTGCAATATTGTCGCGTTCTATCAGCCGCATGTGGTCAGCGTCTTGCGCTGGCTCCTACCCTGCGCCGCGATCGCCTGGGCAGTCATCTCAGGCGTGGGCCGCAATCTCCTGCTCATGCGGATGAAACCTGTCGGCACTCGCGTCCGGTTTCGACCATTCACAATGATCGTGCTGCATGGCGCATGGCTGACGCTGCTCGGCCTCACCTTCTGGGGCTGGTTCGTGTGCATGCAGTGGGCGGCTGCCACGCACATCACCGCTTCCGCCGAGCCAAACCTCGTCGGCTATTTCATCTGGGCGATTGTTCTGGCGCTTGCATTCTTCACCGCGTTCGCGCTCACCAGTTGGGTTCCGGCGATTGCTCCGGTTCTCGCGTTGGTCGAGGGCCGCTCCGCGCTTTCGGCTTTAGGTCAAAGCCTTAGGCTGGGTAAGGGATTCACCGGCAAACTCGCCGAGATCAACCTGGTTTTGGGAATCGTCAAGCTGGCTCTGCTGGTGGTAGCGATGGTTTTTTCGGCCGCGCCACTTCCGTTCAGCGACGAAATAGGCCCCGACGCCATGCACTTCGTCGCAGCCGCATCAGGAATCTTCTTCCTGGTCGCAAATGATTTTTTCCAGGTCGTCCGGCTCAAGGCGTTCGTCGAATTCTGGAAGATTTTCCGCGGTCAAGCAGCGCACTGAGCAGCCGGCTTACTTGCTCGCGGCCGCCTGCGCGGCCTCTTCCTTGAGAAACGCATCGCTGAGCGTTTTCTTGTCCTGCGCGATCGGCAGCAGAGTCGGATAGAACTGCACGAATGTGGTGTCAACCGCGCGCATGCGCTTGATGGCACGAGTAGCAAGACGCGCGTCTGCGGAAATCAGCTTGCCATTCGCTGTCGGTGAATTGAAAAGTCGAAGAATGCCCATCCGCCGGGGAAACGCGCCACATCCTTCACATGCATTTCGATCCCCATCAGCGCCCGTGCCTTGATAGTGGCCGCTCTGGTTGATCGATCCTTTGCTGCTGGCTCCGCGCCTCTCCAGCACCATCACGGTCTTGTCGGGCCAGGTTCCTGTAGCCACGAAACTTCGATACGCCTCGGGATTGACAAACACGTTATCGAACTGATCATGCCTGCAGGGCTCGGGCGTGTAGCTCATGCCGATGCCAGAACTCAAAGGTAGATCCATTCGCGATAATTTGTGGGGGGCAGCATGTCTCCATTGGCCGCATAGGCCGGCGCGGAATCCGTGGCCGCGGCGACGATGGCCGAAGATGGCCCATGAACCGGAAGAACGCGCAGACAACAGCCAGCAGACAGGCCGCAGCTCCAACCACAAGAACTTTGGGAAGGGAATGACCTCTGCGTGACTATAAGCTGTCTCGACATTGGTCCTTTTAAGACACCGGCGCGCGCAGAAAGTTAGAACAGCTTCAGCTGAATCACCAGATATTTCTTCGGATTCTCGCGCATGCCCTTGATGAGCTGCTGCGCCTGGTCCGCGGTCTGATCCAGGTGATCGTAGAGCGAGCGGTTTTTCACCAGAGCACCAGCCGTGCCCTCTCCGGCGTTGATACTTTTTGCGATCTCGTCGAGGTTCTTCAAAGTATCGTCCAGCTTTTTCGCAAATTCCGGATCTTTGACCAGCATGCCCAGCGAGCCTTTGCCCGAGTTAATCTGGGCCGTCAGCTGACTCGCATTCGCCACGGTGGCGTTTAGGTTGTTATAGAGCGTCTCGTCCTTCAGCAGCTTGCCCGCACTGCCTTTTCCCGCATCCAGATCGGCAGTGATGGAATTCAGATGGTCAACCGCCGAGTTCAGCTTGGTATACAGCGTGTTGTCGTTCACCAGCGCGCCCACAGTGCCTTTGCCTTGCGCGATTGCTCCCGTAACCGCCTGCAGATTGTCGGCAATCGATACAATCTTCCTGGCCAGCGACGGATCGTTGAGCAGCTCGCCCGCCGTGCCGTGTCCCTGGTTGAGGGTGTCAACCAGTGTCTCGATCTTGTGCACCAGCACGTTGACTTCCTGAATGGAAACCTGGCTGGTATTGATCACCGATTGAATGGTTGGAGAGCCCGATTGCTGCAGTTCGGCGCCGCTCATCACCGGCGGCCCGGTGGCATGGGTGGAATCGATGTCGAGGTAGCTATCGCCCAGAACGCCTGCCGCCTCGATCGAGGCCAGCGAATCAGTGTGCAGGTCGTATACGTACTTCTCGCCCACTTCCATCGTCACTTCGACGGGATTGGGATTCCGCCGCGGCACCACGCGCATCTTGGTGACGTTGCCGATGGTGACGCCTTCGAGCGACACCACTGCCCCATTCTTCAGTCCGCCGGCATTGGGGAAGTAACAGCGCAGCACAATCTTGCGCGCGAACAGACCGCCGGATGAGGAGGTCATTAGAAAGACGATGGCGATCAGAATTGCGAGAGCCGCCAGAACCAGCGCTCCCACCTTTAGTTGCGACCACTGAATCTCTTTGCGGCTCGGCACTTTACTCCTCTTGAGGAACCCAGCGGATCAACGCCTTGAGAATACCAGAACGGGCAAGCTAAGGGCCTGCCAATCAAGCCTACTTTCCGTCCTCAAGCAACACGCTGGCTACGGCAATCTCGGAAGTGTGGGTCAGCGAAAGTGCTGAACGCACCACCCCCAATCGGCCGGCAATTTCCGCCGCCCGGCCATGAAACCGCAGGGTGGGCTTTCCGGTCACCTCGCGCACCACCTCGATCTCCAGCCAATTCACTCCAAAGCTGATTCCGGTGCCGAGCGCCTTGGCGGCCGCCTCCTTGGCAGCAAAGCGGGCCGCAAAGCTCTCCGCCGAATTCCGTTTGCGCATGCAATAGGCCTGCTCCTCCGCAAGAAAGACGCGCTTCAAAAAACGCCCGCCGAAGCGATCAATGGAGTGCTGAATGCGCCCAATCTCGACCACGTCAATTCCGGAACCGGCGATCATCTTGTTTATCAAGCTACAACATTGCTGCCCGCGCGCGCACACCTGCCCACTAACCGCGACGGTCTTTTCCGAGGCCCGGCCCCGCCGCCAAACCCGATTTCCGCCGGCAAAATTTACACGGCAACGCCCAAAATATGTGTCAAAAGCGGTCAGGCTCCGTTCCAATCCGCGACACATATCGCCGGCAGTCGCCTGGGTCCGATAAACAGCCCGTGAAGCCGAATAAGCTGGGATTGAGAATGAGGCAGCCCATGAACGTCCCCTGGGCCATGCAGATGAAAGCGGTCTCCACTGAGGAGCCGTCGCGGCTGGTTCAGTCCCTCACTGGCGCCATCCTCGGCTGTGGCGGCTGGGTCTTGAGCCGCGGCGCGAACAATACCGGCAAAGTCAACATGCTCTTCGAATTTGAGCGCCTGGCATGCATCGACATCTACACTCTGCTTATCGCCGCCGGCCTAGAGCTCAGCCAGACAGGCCATATTCGATTGACCGAGCTTTGCCAGTGCACGCGCAGCCAGCAACGGGATTGCGGCACGGAGATCGCCAGCGTCGATCTCGAGATTCAGACATTCTCTCCCGATTTCGTCGAAGAGGCACAGATGTTGTGGCCGGCCTAGCGCCTGTCTCTCGGTTCCCGCGTAGCGCAGGCCCTTCAGTCCAGCCCTGCCTCTAGGTCCGATTAGACCCGCCCCTCAACCCGCTTCAACCAGCCCGTATCGCCGCTGCCACGCGTCCTTCAGCCTCGCCCACACGCGCGCCCGTTCAGCCTCAGTCACCGCGGCATCGGGTCGCAGAGCAAATTGCGCCGCTTCGAATTTGGCCAGCTCCAGCAGCTCCCGGTCGCGCAGAAGATTCGCTACGCGAAAATCCGGCAAGCCAGCCTGCCGCGTACCGAAAAACTCGCCCGGACCGCGCTGCTTGAGATCGATCTCGGCCAGCTCGAACCCGTCCTGCGTACTCACCATTGCGTTCAGCCGCTCCTCGCCAACGTCGGAAATCCGTTCGCCCGTCATCAGGATGCAATAGCTTTTTTGCGCGCCGCGTCCCACGCGTCCGCGCAACTGGTGCAGCTGCGCGAGTCCAAACCGCTCCGCGTGCTCCACCACCATCACCGTTGCGTTGGCCACATCCACGCCGACCTCGATCACCGTAGTCGAAACCAGCACATCGATCTCGCCGCGCTGGAAGCGGCGCATGATCACTTCTTTCTCATCGGAGTCGAGCCGCCCGTGCAGCAGACCCACGCGCAAGCCGGCCAACGGTCCCTTGCGCAGTTTCTCGTACATTTCGACAGCGGATTTGAGCCCCGACTTTGCATTTGGGGCTGCGTCCTTCGACAATCCGGGAAAAAGATCCGCGGTTTTGCCGGCTTTCTTGCGAGCTGTCGGCGCTGTAGAAACCGCCGCTGCCTGAGCCTCGTCGCGCGAGAAATCCAGCTCCGGCTGGTCGCTCTTCGCCCCTTCGATCACCGGGTAAACGATATAAGCCTGCCTGCCCTTGGCCACCTGCTTGCGCACGAAATCCCACACTTCGTCGGCTCGCTCGCCAGCCACGCGCCGCGTAACGATGGGCACGCGCCCCGGCGGCAGCTCGTCGAGAGTGCTCAGGTCGAGGTCGCCGTAGAGCGAAAGCGCCAGCGTGCGCGGAATGGGCGTCGCCGTCATCACCAGCACGTCCGGCTCAGGCTGATTGGGTTTCTTCATCAGCTTGAAGCGCTGCACCACGCCGAATCGATGCTGCTCGTCGACCACAACCAGGCCCAGCCGGTCGAACTCCACTTTCTCTTCGATCAGCGCGTGCGTTCCGATCACCAGGTTGGCATCGCCGCGGTTGATCAGCCCGCGGTTGGTTCGCTTGCGGTCCTCGTCGAGCGAGCCGGTGAGCAGCACAATGCGCGGCTTGCGGCTGGAGCGCTCAAGCAGTTTGCGCGCCGCGAGAAAATGTTGCGTTGCCAGAATCTCCGTTGGCGCCATCAGCGCCGCCTGAAAGCCGTTTTCCATGGCGACAAGCATTGCCTGAAAAGCCACAATCGTTTTGCCCGAGCCCACATCGCCCTGCAGCAGCCGCCGCATCGGGCTGGGCGCGCGCATGTCGGTCACAATCTCCGCCAGCGCCCGCTTTTGCGCCGTCGTGGGATGAAACGGAAGCACCTCGCGAATGGCCTCGCGCACCTTATCGTTGGTCGCGAATGCAATTCCTTTGCGCTCCTTCATGCGCCGCCGCTTCAGCTCCAGGCCCAGCTCCAGAAAGAACAGCTCCTCAAAGATCAGTCGCCGATGCGCCGGGGTTGAGAAGCTTTGCAATTGCGTGAGCGGCGTACCCTCCGGCGGAAAGTGAACCTCGCGCAGCGCTGATTCGCGATCCGGCAAGTTCGAGCCGCTCCACCATCGCTCGCGGCAGGCACTCCGGCACAGCGCCGCGCATCGCTTCAAGCAGATTGAAGATCACCTTGCGCTGCCACCGCGAGGCCAGTTTGCTGCCGCCGAGCGACTCATAAACCGGCGTGATGCGTCCCACTTCGAGCATCTGCGTCTCGGCGTCGGCGCTAGCGTCAGGCAGAATTTCGAACTGCGGCTGGATCATTTTGAAATTACTGGTCGATCGCGACGGCTCGACCTTGCCGTAGACCGCGACCGTTTGTCCCGCCAGAAATTTCCCGTTGAGGTACGGCGCATTGAACCAGACGCACTTGAGCACATGGCGGCCTTGCCCGAGGGTCAATTCAAAGAGCGGCGCGCGGCGCGTGCGCAGCAGCGCAGAATTGCGCACCTCGGCGATCACGCTGGCCACTTCGCCCGGCTTCAATTCATCAAGGCTGACCGGATTCTGCCGATCCTCATAGCGAAAGGGAAGATGGTAGAGCAGATCCTCGGCGGTCAGAATGTCTTTTTCGGCGAGCATCTTCGCGACAGTCGGACCGACGCCGCGCACATACTGCACTTGATCGCTGTAGGGCGGGCACAATCTGGATGCTAAATCGCCCAGACGGCGCGCAACAATCCCGCCGCGCCGCCGGCCGGAGGTTTCGATCTTGGCTGAATCAGCTAAACCCCAGCACCGGATGCGGCACGTACGGCTCTTCGAGTGCCTTCATCTCCTCGGCGGTCAGCTTTACCGACAGCGCCGCCACCGCGTCCTCCAGATGATTCGGCTTGGTCGCGCCAACGATCGGCGCGGTCACGCCCGGCTTCGCTAGCAGCCACGCCAGAGCCACCTGCGCGCGCGGAATGCCACGCTTTTCGGCAATCTCGCCCAGCCGATCAACAACTGCGTGGTCGGCTTCTTCGGTCTTCGAATACAAGCTGTTGCCAAAGACGTCGCTTTCAGAGCGCGTAGTGGTCTCGGCCTTCCAGGGTCGCGTCAGGCGTCCGCGAGCCAGCGGGCTCCAGGGAATCACGCCGATGCCTTCAGCCCGGCACAGGCCCATCATCTCGCGTTCTTCTTCCCGGTAGAGAAGGTTGTAGTGATTCTGCATCGACACGAAGCGCGTCCATCCGCGCAGGTCGGCTATGTAAAGCGCCTGTGCGAACTGCCACGCATACATTGACGAAGCGCCGATGTAGCGCACTTTTCCCGCCTTCACCACATCGTGCAGCGCCTCAAGCGTCTCTTCGATCGGTGTCTCGTAGTCCCAGCGGTGCGTCTGGTAGAGGTCGACGTAATCGGTCTCGAGCCGCTTCAAGCTTTGGTCGAGTTCAAACAAGATCGCCTTGCGCGAGAGGCCCTTTCCATTTGGCTCTTCGCGCATCACGCCCTGCGCTTTGGTCGCAATCACCACCGCTTCGCGCCGCGTGTTGGCCTTCAGAAAGCGGCCGAGCACCGCTTCGCTGTCTCCACTTGAATAAACATTAGCGGTATCAAAGAAATTGATGCCAAGATCAAGCGCTTGCCGCAAAAACGGCTGGCTATCGGCCTCGCTCAGCGACCAGGCATGACGGCCGGGCAAAAGCTTTCCCGCGGGCGACGTGCCATAGGTCATGCATCCAAGACAAATGCGCGAAACCTTCAGTCCCGTGCGGCCAAGATTCACGTATTCCATACCTGCTCCTGTTTCCATAAGTGCTGCTGTCTGAATTTTAGTGGGCCGCCCTGCTACGGCGCACCGCCCGCACCTCGCCGTGGAGGATTCCCTGCGCTCCCTGGCCGATTGGCGCCAAATCGGGCCTGCTCGGGGCCTGGATTGGGCCAATTCTGGAACACATCTGGTACAGAGTACTTTCGTGCATTGCGCTGCCGTCATCAAAGTGGTTCGATTGAACCAGCACGCACTCGCCGGACAACTTTTCTACCCAGGAAAGGGTCTAAAATTGCAGGGGCGGGTGCAAATGTGCCTCTAGTGGCCCTCCATGGGCGCCGGCGCTTACTGAAAAGTGAAAAAGCGCGTCTAACTTAGCGCGCGTAGCAAGGATTCGGAGTAACGGTTCAGCACGAAGATTGGCCAGAAAGGCGCCGTACGAAGTGAGACAAAGTCCCCCAGTGACGGCGGAGCCGCAAGACCACCTCGCGCGTTGCCCAAAAAGCCGCGTCCGCTTGCAAAACCGTGTACAGGGCAGCCGCGTTCAATTCACCCTGCTGCGCCTCTGGCCGTCTCGCATGCTCGGCATCGCCGCCGTTCCCGCCCTCATTTTCCTCGCCGGCTGCGGCGGATCGTCATCGGGCACCGGCACTTCATCCAACGGCACATTCTCCGTCTCGCCTACTACCATCTCCATTGACACCAACTGCACCGGCTGCAACGCCGTCAACAATTCGGACACGGCGATCGAGCAGTTCAGCGCGACCTTGTCCGGCGGTGGCGCGGCAAACGTTACCTGGGCCGTGAGTGGCGGCGATGCTAACACTGGCGCCGGAAGTATCTCGACGAGCGGCCAATACACTCCGCCGTCCTACCTGACCGCCGACAGCGCAAAGGTCACGGTGACTGCAACTCTCGCCTCCGGCAGTGGCGCAGGCACAACAGCCAGCGCCACTGTGACAGTGACGCCCGGATTCCTCGAGCCGCTAACCCCAGAAAACGTTGCTCTCGGCGCAAATGGAACCGTGATCGTCACCGGCTTCATTGCGGAAGCCGGCGGCAGCACCGGCATCGCCTTCACAACCTCAAGCAGCGCGAACGGAAGCGGCGGCGGGCAGGGCTCGCTGGGCACGACCAGTTGCTCGCGCAACGCGAATGAGTTTACTCACTGCTCCGTCACCTACTCGGCGCCGGCAACAATCTCGGCCACGGCGTCCACCTACATAATCGGCACCGTTGGCTCATCGTCTTCGAAAACCTCGATGCAGGTTCTGCTAAATACCGCAGGAATCTCGAGCAACCCCGCCACGCATCAGGTGCAGTTGACGACGCCGATTCTGCTGGGCAGCTCCGGCGGCAACAACAATGACTACGACACGATCGTGCAGGGTGGGCAGACTTACATTCAAGATTGCTGCGGCGGCACGCTGGGCGCATTAATCCAAAACAGCGGCGGAACGCAATACCTGCTCAGTTGCAACCATGTGCTGGCGCGCAGCGATCAGGCATCCGTCGGCGAAACGATCGTCCAGCCGGGGCTTATCGACAACAACTGCACGCCCAACGGCGACGGCGCCGGAACCACGCCGGTCGGCGTTTTGACCACATGGCTCCCGCTTAGCTCGAATACAACCAACGCCGATGCGGCCATTGCGCAGGTAGACTCTGGCGCGGTCAGCCCCACCGGCGCAATTCTTGAGTTGGGCACTGCCCCGTGGCAGGCGGTGTGCTGGCCGCCGCGCCTCCAGGCATCTCTTCGACGGCCGGCAAGGGCGAAAACCCAACCGTCAATATGACCGTCGCCAAGAGCGGCCGGACCACCGGACTGACCTGCGCCAATATTTCAGCGGTCAACCTTACAGTCGAAGTCAGCTACTTTACGAACTGCGAGGAATCCCAGCCCTACCTCACCAAGACCTTTAGCAATCAGATCGCGATTGAAGCCAACCAGTTCAGCGACGCGGGCGACTCCGGATCGCTCGTAGTCGATGCCAGTGACGCCGAGCCCGTCGGATTGTTCTTTGCCGGCGGAGAGACGAACACAGGCGTGGGCGAGGGAATTGCGAATCCCGTATCCGCGGTTCTGTCTGAGCTTGGCACGCAGGAGGGAACCTCCTACACGTTCGTCGGCACCACCGACCACCCGGTTAGCTGCCTGAACTACGGCAATGCCACGGCCACCGCGGCACAGGCCACCACGCTTACTGACGCGCAGAGCTCACTCGCCCAGCAGGCTCTCACGCAGGCGCGCATGCTCGTCAATCCGTCCGCCGGAATCCTGGGCGTGGCCACCGGCAAGAGCAGCGACCACGCAGGCGAGGCGACCGTCATTCTCTACGTCGACCAGAATATGAATGTAACCGCGCCGCAGATGATCAACGGAGTCCGCACTGAGGTGATTCCAACCACTGCGCAGGCTGTTGCGGCAGGCGCAGTTCCACAGGCCGCCGTGTCAGTAACAGGAACCGAGCCCAGTGCGCTTCCATCGCTCAGCTCCACCGTGCTCAACCAGGCCATCGCCGCCAAAGAACAAGTTGCGCAGAGCCTGATGAAACAGAATCCAGCTTTCTTCGGCATCGGCGTCGGCCAGAGCCTCGACAATCCAAGGGAAGCAGCGATGGTGATCTATGTGGACCGCACGCAGGTTCCGGCCACGCTGCCGGCCACCATCAACGGACTGCGCACCCGGTACGTCATTATGAATCGCCTGCACGTCACGCGCTCTTATCTCGGCGGGCTGATTCGCCAGCAGAGCCACTGCATGGCGCGCCCGCGTGCCGGTCAAACCAACAGTCCCGACCTGCTGGGTAAGCCCCGCCTGAGAGATCTCAATCTGCAATAAAAACGGCCGCCCTAAGGCGGCCGTTCCATTCCTGCCTTAATACATCGCTAGTTCACAGGCCGGGCTTTGCCATCCTTCAAGCTCTGGTCAATGATGGAACCCATCTTTTCCTGATTCTCTTGCGCGATGCGCCCCATCTCCCCGCCCATCTTGCTCATCTGCTCGTTAAACTGGCCCATCTCGGCGTTGAACTTGCTCATGTCGATATTCACATTGACTTTCACTTCCGATTCGATCAGGCGGCGCTGGATCGCTGAAACCTCGCGCTGGACCTGCTGCAATTCTTCGCGCGGAACCACAGCGCCCTGTTTGGCAGTCAAGCTAGCCACTGTGGCGTTCAATTCAGCCATCTCCTTTGATAGGTCTGGCGCAGGAATGTTCTCGGCGGTCTCGCGTTCCTTCCGTGCTTGTTCGCGCACATCCCTGCCGGCATCGCGGTACTGCTCGCCGAGCGCGCGCATTTTTTCGCCCTGATCCTGCATTGCTTTATTCATGTCCTCGATCTGGCTTACGGTCGCGGGATCGTCGACGACATAGTACTTGCCATCGTGGCGAAACAGCAGGAAATGCCCGTGAGCAACGCTGCGCGCCTTCTCTACTTCTGCTTCCATCTCACCGCCCGAGTTGCCGCAGAATCGCGTATCGGTTCCGGCATCGCCGACGATTGCATAGGCATCGCCGTCGGCCCAGCAGGCCCCGTGGCCTTCGAATCCTTTCATGTAGAGCTTCATCGTCGGCATCTTCACATTGTCAACATCAACAACGATCGGCTGCATGGGCGGAATCGGCGGGACAACAACTTGAACGGCGTCTTGAGATTCGGCCGGCGGAAGTGGCGGCACAGGCGCGGCGGCGGGTGCAGGCACAGCGTCAGGGGATGGCGCTGCCGCGGGTTCTGGTGCCGGAGACGGCTGCGGAGGAGCAGGCGCCTGATCCGGATTCTGAACCGGAGCCGCTTCCGCCACCGGCGTAGCGTTTGCTTGGCCGGCGGAAAGGGGTTTTGCTAAAACCACTACCGGAGCCTGGGTGAAGGGCAGCGCCGGCGCGTCTGATTGAGGCAATTGCGCGGCTTCCACGCGAACCATTGCCGTAGCGGCGATCACCGCAACAGGCAGCACAAGTGCGAGCAACGCGCGGCGGCCGCCCGAAAATGCAAGACGGAAGCTCGAATCGTTCAACAAGCGCTCAATGCGATTAGAAAGATTCTTCGAGTGTGCCATAGCAACTCCTGGTACAAGGGTTGGGCGCGGCTGAGCCGCGAATTCAAGTAAAAGCTGGGCGTAGGCAGAGGGGCTGCTGGCCGCATCCATGCCGGCGCGGTCGCTGATGGCCTCGCCCAGTTCAGAGAGCTTGCGTTTAAGCCACCATCCCAACGGGCTGAACCAGGTCAGAGTGGCATAGAGTCCGGCAATCATCTGCAAATAGAAGTCGCGCTGCGCGATGTGAGAGCGTTCATGCGCCACGACCACGCGCAGCTTTTCCTCGTCCCACTCCGCGTAATCCGCCGGCAACAGAATGCCCGAGCCGATGTTGACCGGCGAGCCAATCCGTTTGCTCCAGCGCACCTGAATTGAGCCGGGCAGATCCAGATTCGTCTGCGTCGCGACAGGCTTCGCGTCCATCCAAATTCGCAACGACGAAGTCAAGCCCCAGAGAAGCCTGATGAGCAGCGCAGCACAAACGCCGAGGTAAAGAATCCATGCGATCGCGACGACGCGGCCTCTTTCGATCCACAATTCAATGCGGGCTGCGAGCTTCGCCATGCGCCCGGCCGCGGGGATTGCCGCGGGTTGAGCTGAGGGCCCGGCAGCGGGCTTCTGAACAAGAGGCGCCGAAATCGGTGCGGCCTCATTTCTCGCGATCGGCGCAGAATGAACCCGATTGCTTGCACGAACCCGATCTGCCGAATGAACCTGACCGGCGAAACGAATCCGACCGGCTGGGGCAGGGAAGTCTTCGCTCGCTTCAGAGTGCGGCTGCGTAATCGTCTCCGGCCGGCCAGAAGAAATGGCAGCCATAGGAGCCTGCGTGACGACCGGCGCCGGCGCCGCCATTTTCTGCAGGGAAGCGATCGGCAGATTCACAGCGGCCCACGCCGGAGCGAACTGCCAGCGCATCAGCAACGGCATCGCCAGCGCCGCAACCAGCATCATTCCCCACGCGGCTTTTTGCGCCGGCACATTCTTCACGCGCAACACGCGCAGCCCGACCCAGACTGCAAACGCCGCGATCAGGGCGCGCAATGTGGCTTCAAACAGCATGATGAATTCGGATGGAATCATGACTTCCCCTCCTTCTTGCGTGAGCCTTTCCTTGCTCCTGCCGTTCCCTGCGCCGTGGCAATGCGCTCTGCCAGTCGTTTCAGCTCGCCCCGGTCCAGCACCTTCGAATCGACCATGCCGACCAGCAGCGCCTCGACCGATCCGGCGCAGAACCAGTCCACGATGCGTTTGACGGCGCGGCCCGCTACCCGCTGCGGCGACTCCGCAGGCGAGTAGACAAATGTCCGGTCTTCAATGGAGTGGGACAGGTAGCCCTTCTCTTCGAGACGCCGCAATACCGTGCGAATCGTCGATTCTTTTAGGGGGCGGCCGAGTTCCTCGCGCACCTGCTCGGCTGTCAGGTTGCCGAGTCGCCAAACCAGAAGCAGCACGCTGCGCTCCAGTTCGCCGAGATCGGCCGGATCGTGATCGAATCGTGTGTTACCAGTCATAGTGTTACCAACTGTAGCACACAAAGACCGAAATCCGTCAAGGACAAAAATCAAAATATTTTCAGGGTAATATTTTCCGGCCCGCTCGTGCCGTCTCAAGGCTCGCTGCCAGGTGACCATGTCCCTAGCCGGCCGATTTTCTCGAACGGAAAAGCTAGTCCGCCGCCGAAGTCAGAGTGCTCTTCTGTCCCGAATCGTTGCTCTTCAATCCCGGATCGTCGGGGATAAAGATTTCAAAAACAGTTCCGGAATCTGTCCGCGCAGGTCCGTCTGCCGGCGCGGCGCTGCGGCTGCGCACGTGCACCGTCCCACGATGCTTCAGCACGATCTCATGGCTTACCCACAGACCCAGCCCGGTTCCCGTCACTTCCTTTGTTGTGAAGAAGGCCTCAAAGATATGTTCGCGCACTTCCGGCTCCATGCCCGCGCCTGTGTCGGCCACTGTAAATCGTATTCCGCTCTGCTCGGGATTTCTCCAGTCGCGTGAGCGCCGCGCCCGCACCACTATTCGCCCGGCGATGCTGCAGGCATCGATCGAGTTTCCCACCAGGTTGGCAAAGACCTGCCGGATCTCACCGGCAAAACAAAAGAGCGTGAGCCCGGCTTCGTAGTCGCGCTCCACGCGAAGATCGAGCGCGTGGATGCGGCTCTGATAGAGATTCAACACCGAGTCCAACACCTCTTCCACTGGGACTCTTCCGGGCTGCGTGGGCTGGCGGTAGAACCTCAGTGTCTGCTGCGTGATTTCCGCAATGCGGCGTACTTCATACTCGGCCATCGTCACATACTGCAGGGCCGCGCCTGGAAGGTCGTTGTAATTTCGTAACAGGAAGAGCAGGTTGGTAATGGCTTCAAGGGGGTTGTTGATCTCGTGAGCGATTGAAGCGGCCAGGCGTCCGGTTACAGCAAGCTTTTCGCTGCGGCGCAGAGCCTCTTCGCTGCGCTTGCGGTCGCTGGCATCAAGCGCGATGATTCCCACCCAGCGTATCTGGTTCGGTGTTGTACGCACAGGGTAAGCGCTGATCAGCCAGGTCCATGGCCGCCGCGGTTTGCCGCCTATGCCATTCACCTCAAGATTGCGCACCGCCTCTTCGCCTGTAAAAACGCGTCGCACTGCGCTCTCGATCTCTGTTGCCACATCGTTCGGTAACAAGTCGGTCAGTGTACGGCCCAGATGGCGGCTGACAGCGAGTCCCGTAAGGTCCGCGAAGATCTGGTTGACGCGAACCACCCGCCCATCATGATCAACAAATGCCAGCCCGATTGGCGCGTTCGCCAGCATGGAGTCGAGCAGCGATAGCGTATCGCTCAACCCCGCCCTTTGCTCGGCCAGTGAAGCAACCATGCGATTGAAAGTCTCAATCAAGTCGCCAACTTCGTTGTGAACCCGCACCGGCAGCGGAAAACGGCTGCTGTCTTCAGGCGCATTCATCAAGGTCGTGGCGCCTTGGTGCAGCACCGCCAAAGGCTGCGTAATCGTGCTGCCCATCAGCAGCACCAGCACTGCTGAAGCCACAACCCAGATAACGCCGAAGACAAGGGTGTCCCCCTGGATCGCCGCCAATTGATCCCGAGCGGAGCTCTTGTCGAACTCCACCCACGCGTAACCGCGCACCTCGCCGTCCGTAACGATCGCGCTTACGCCTTCCCAGCGATTTCCCGGCAATGTAAATACCACATTGCCGTCGCGCTTTACTTCAGGAATCTTTGCCAACTCCTCAGGCTCCAGCACCGCCTGGTCCGCATCGCCTTTGCTAAGGTAGAGCACGTTTCCTGCCGGATCGGTGGCCTTGGCTAAAGCTATGTTGGGCGACTTGCCGACAGTCCTTACCGCGACGTCAATCCATCCGGTACTTTGTTTTTCCAGGGCCTCGGCGATCTGGGACGACAGCGCCTCCGATTCGTAGGTGAGCCAGAATTGCGCGCGGACGTACACGCGGTTTTTTTGTTGCCGTGTGAGCAATGCGGCAAACAGGCTGATGGAGAGAATCTCCAGCAACAGCAGGGAGGCGAGCATCTGCCAGCGAATCGATCGAGGCCACCAGCGCATGCGCATCCATCCACTCCCCAAGCTTCAAAGCAAAATCTAGTCTATAGAGTTCGATGCGGCAACTGGGTCGCGCAATTCGCCCTGCGGCTTGATTTTTGAGATCAGCGACGCCGCGATCTGCTTTCCGTGAAAGCGTCCGTTTTCGATGAAGATCTCGCTGGTGCGCGAGCCGGCAACAATCACTCCTGCTAAATAAATGCCGGGAACGTTGCTCTCGAGTGTCTCGGGATCGCAGACCGGCAACCGGTCCTCGCCCTCGAATCGCACGCCCACGCGCTCCAAAAACGCGAAATCGGGATGGTATCCGGTCATAGCGAAGACAAAATCGTTGGCCAGCGTCTTTCGGCCCGCAGGGGTATCCACCACCACCGCGTCGGGCGTGATCTCCACAACCTGCGTCGAAAAGTACGCCTTGATCTCGCCGTCCTTGATGCGGTTTTCGATGTCCGGCTTGATCCAGTACTTCACGTTTGGCGTTACCTCCGGTCCCCGGTAGATCAGCGTAACGCGCGCGCCGCTGCGCCACAGTTCGAGCGCCGCGATGGCTGCCGAGTTCTTGCCGCCAATCACGGCCACGTCCATGCCGTAGTACGGGTGCGGATCGTGATAGTAGTGAAGAACCTTGCTCAAATTCTCGCCGGGAATGTCCATCCAATTGGGCAGGTCGTAGTAGCCGGTAGAGATGGCCAGCTTGCGCGCGCCGATTTTTCCCGGCCGTCCGAATCTATCCACCGTGTGCACGGTAAAGTCGCCATCGCTGCCGGTCACGCTCTCCACGCGATGGTACTGGTGCACTTCCAAGTGGTAGTAGGCGGCAACCTGGCGGTAGTACTCCAGCGCCTCGCCTCGCCCGGGTTTAGCGTTCGTGCTGGGGAAGGGAATTCCGCCGATCTCAAGGCGCTCCGCGGTGGTGAAGAAGGTCATGTGCGCCGGATAGTGAAAGATGGAATTGCAAACGCAGCCCTTATCTACCAGCGCCACGCGAAAGCCGGCTTTTTGTGCCTCGATTGCGGTCGCCAGCCCAGTTGGGCCTGCCCCCACCACAAGGAAATCCAAACCAGAATCCCGCAACGCGTCTGACGGCCGCTTGCTCATATTTCTAGATTAGGGCATGCGGCTGGCGAACTGGAATATGAACCCGTGCCAAACAAAAAGGCCAAACAAAAAGCTCCAGCCTCAGCCGGAGCTTTTATTGAAACGATTGGCCCTCTTCCCAGGCCAGCTTTCTTAAGCCAGCGCCGCGGCAGGATGCAACATCGGAACCGTAGGCGCAACCACTGCGGCAGGTGCAGCGTGCGACGCTGCGTGTCCATTGCGCGTAAGGCGGTGAACAAAATGGTAGGGCGGCCATGGGCCTGAGAGCTGCATCTGGCACTCGCGCATCATCGCGCTGGTCGTAGCAAATTTGTTCTGGTAGCGCTCCACGCACTTGCGGTCAATGAGATGAGCAACGTCGAGCATCATCTTGCCGTTATCCATCAGCCGGCAGCTTACTTCCTCATCGAGAGGCAGGAACAGCCTGTGCATCTGGAAGCTGACTGCTCGAGCCCGCGTCTGCCGTTCCCGCGCCCGCGAGGCATTCTCTCGCAGACTGGTCAGATACTCGCGGCCTACTCCCTCGGCTGCAAGATGCTTTTCAACCTCGCGCCCGCAACAATCGTCGACGAAAATCTTCAGGTGCATCTCGGTTTTGCCGCGCAGCTTATCGATGTTGCCTTGAAACTGGCGCTGATTAGAGCGGATGGATTTGCGTAGCGACTCGTCGTCGTTGAAGACTGTGCCAAAGCGGAAGGGAAGAACGGTTGAGTGCTGAAAGCAGTCTGAAATCACTCTCGCATGGTCGACCCCCGACTGATGGTTGAGGGTTTCCTGAGGGTTATGTTCGCTCACGATCACCGCTAGATCGCTCGCCGGGTAAAGGAAAACCTGATTATGACTGACTCCAAAAACCGATTCCAACGCAACCGGCTTGCGATGGCGGGCTAAAGCCGGAAACGCTTGTTTTTCACCGATGCAGTAGGCATACCATGCCATGACGAGACACTCCGTCCGCGTGCGCCGCAACTGTCAGACGCCGCTAGTTGATGAAGCTTTGTGAACCTCGGAAAAGTTGAATGCATAGTGGCTGCAAGGCAGGATCTTGGTTGCGGCCTCCCCAAACAGACCGAATACTAGCCCTCTTGAAATACGGCTGGCAATACCTCTCTTGGAAAAGATTGGGGTGTTCGCAGCTTGTGAAAAACTCACATTGACCAAATGGAATAAGATGTTCACCTCATGAATTATTGGCCCCAAGTCACCATAAACGGCTCAAATGAGGCACTTTGGGCCAGCAATTGCTAAGCGGGCCTGACCGGCGAGTCTGCACACTGTTTTGTGCCGATCTGTCTCGCCTCGTGGTTTTCCACAACGGCTGAGTGCCACTGAGCCGTCGCTCAAGAGCCAAGGGGCTCAACTACGCAGCTTCGTCGATTAGGAACACTAAACTCTAGTAAACTCAACGTCAGAATGTCTGCTTCTCTCCGCGCCTTTCATCGCACCCCGTCCGCACCAACCGTCATCGCGCTTCTGGCCACGCTTCTCGCGGGAGCTGCCTCAATTTGCCCGCGCGCATCCGCCCAGGGCACCCACCTCTGGCAGCAATCGCAGATGGGCGAGTTCGAAAAGGGCACACCCGACGGGATCTCTATCGAGAGCGACGGTCACCTGCGCCAGGGGCCCGGACTCACCGAGCTCGTGACGACTCCCTCAACCTTCGTCTGGTCGCTCGCCGTGGACAAAACCGGCCGCATCTTCGCCGGCACCGGCTCGCCGGCTTCCGTTCTGCGCCTCGGCAAGAATCCCGGCGATAAGCCCTTCACGCTCTTCGAATCGAGAGACCTCAGCGTTCAGGCGCTGCGCTTCGGTCCCGATGGCGCGCTCTACGCCGCGACGGTGCCCAGGCGGCAAAGTTTACAAGCTCAACCCTGACGCAACGACAAAGCTTGATGAATCCAATGCCGAATCCAATGCGCCCGTCGTCTTCGACGCGGCTAAGGCCGACGCGGCAACCGGCGACCCCAAGACAACGCCAATCTCGCAATCGCGTTACATCTGGGATTTGACCTTCGATTCCGCCGGCCGCCTCTACATCGCCACCGGCAATCCCGGAGCGGTCTATCGCGTCGATCCGACCAAGCCCGGCGCGCCGCCCGAGCTGTTTTTCAAAAGCGACGAAGCGCACATCCGCACGCTGGCATGGGACGCCAAAGGGAATCTCATTGCTGGCTCCGACGGGTCTGGGTTGGTCTATCGTATCGACTCGCAAGGCAAAGGCTACGTGCTCTTCGAAGCTCCGCGGCGCGAGATCACCTCCCTCGCCATCGGCGCTAACGGAACCATCTACGCAGCCTGCGTGGGCGACAAGAGCCGCAATCCGCTGCCGCCGCTGCCGGTGCAGGGAATGTCCTCCATCACGATCACCGTGGTTCAGCCGCAATCGCTGCAGGCCGCCAACGCCAGCGCGTCTGTGCCGGAAGGAACGGAAATCTTTGCCTTGACCGAAGGCCAGGCGCCGCGCGCGCTCTGGTCCAGCAAAGACTCGATCGTTTACGCGCTCGCCGCCCGGCCCGATGGCCTGCTCGCGCTCAGCGGCAATCGCGGACAAATCTACCGCATCCAGGACGACGGCAGTTACTCCGACATCGCGCACCTGCAGGCGCAGCAAGGCCTGAGCCTGGCTTCCGCACAGGGCGCCGAAAGTCTTTACATCGGCACCGGCAACATCGGAAAAGTATTCGAGCTTGGCGCCGCTGCAACGCACGAGTACGCCAGCGACGTTCTCGATGCCGGCGCATTCGCCCGCTTCGGTCGCGTTGAAATCGAGCCCGGCTCATCCGGCTACGACATCCTCACCCGCACCGGCAACGTAGAGCAGCCCGTACGCGGCTGGAGCGATTGGCAGCCACTCGCAGACAACTCCGTCGCCTCGCCTCCGGGCCGATTTCTTCAGTGGAAGGCTGTGCTTCACGCAGGCGGTGTGCTCGGCAGCGTCGGCGTCAACTACCTGCCCGTAAACTCCGCGCCCGTAGTCGACGACCTGGTCGTGGTTCCCGGCGCGCGCATCAATCCGCAGGCAAACTTCTCGCAAAATCAAAACGTCAGCATCACGTTCCCGTCATCGGGCCAGAGCTCAGGGATCACCTTTGACGCAAACTCTTCAAGCCAGCCGCTTCAGGCCACCAAGGACCGCACCGCCGTGACCGTTCGCTGGGCGGCGCACGACGACGATGGCGACTCGCTGATCTATTCGCTTTTCCTGCGCAGCGATGGCGACACCGTCGTGGTGGCCGTTGAAAAAGAAGATCAAGGAATTGGCTTACAGCTTTGACGCTACCCTGATTCCCGATGGCGGCTACCGCATCAAAGTCGTCGCATCCGATGCGCCATCGCACTCCCCGGGCGATGCGCTCACCGGCGAAAAAGTCAGCGATCGATTTGTAATCGACACCACCGCCGCCGGTCATCAGTAATCTAAAGGCCCAAGCCAGCAGGGAACTTGCACCGGACCCGGCTGTTCCGGTAGCCGATCCTCGTCACCTTCGACGCGGACGACGCAGCCTCGCCCGTCGCGCGCGCTGAATATTCGCTCGACGCTGGATCATGGCAGGCCATCGATCCAGTGGACAAGCTTTCTGACTCGAAGCACGAACACTACAGCTTCGACCTCGCTTTGCCAAGGAAGACGGCAAGCCCGGCGGAACATCTCATCACCGTGCGCGTCTATGATCGCTACGAAAATGTGGGCGTGGCCAAGACGATCATTCCCGCCCCGGCACAGTAGGCGCCATGCGATTTGAACTCTATGTGGCGGCGCGGTATCTCAAGGCCAAGCGGCGGCAGGCCGTGGTCGGCGTCGTCACCGCCATCTCCGTCGCCGGAGTCACCGCGGGCGTTGCGGCGCTCATCATCGCGCTCGCCATCACCAACGGCATGCGCCACGACTTGCAGGACAAGCTGATCAACTCAAGCGCTCATGTGCAGCTAATGCAGATGGACGGAATGGGCATCTCCGATTGGCAATCGCTGTTGGCGCGCCTTCGCAAGGTGCCGCATGTCATTTCTGCTTCGCCAGGATTGTTCGAGCAGGTGCTCGTCGCCCGTGGCGCGCGCGATGGCGGCGCACTGATTGAAGGCATCCTGCCCGACGACGAACGAACCGTAAGCGATCTGCTCTCCAAAGCCACGCCAGGCGCAGTCCAGGCACTTGAACCGTCAGCCGCCCCGCAACCCGACTCGCAATCCGCACACGCCGATCCGCCGAATGCTGCCCCGCAAAATGCCGAACTGCCTCCGATCGTTCTCGGCAGCGATCTCGCCGACACCATCGGCGCCGCCATCGGCGATTCGGTCATCATCATCAGCCCCCAGGGCGAAATGACGCCGATGGGCCTGATCCCAAAATATGTGCGCTTTCGGCTCGCCGGAACCTTTCACTCGGGCTTTTATCAATACGACGACCAGATGGGATTTCTGCGCCTCGCCGACGCGCAGCGCCTCTTCGACGAGCCGGATCTGCTTTCGGTCATCAGCTTCAAAGTCGACAATCTCAACAATGCGCCGCAGATTGCCCACGAAATTGAAACGGCCGCCGGCAAGGGCTACATGACGACCAACTGGACAGACAACAATCGCGAGCTCTTCCGCGCGCTCAAGCTCGAACAGATCGTTACATTCATCGTGCTCGCGCTCATCGTTATAGTCGCCGCGCTCAATATTCTCATTGCGCTCACCATGATGGTGATGGAAAAGACTCGCGACATTGCGGTGATGATGAGCTTCGGCGTCACTCCCGGTCAGGTGCGGCGCATCTTTCTTCTTCAGGGCCTTCTCATCAGCGTCGTCGGCACAGTCCTCGGCCTCGCGCTCGGTTATTTAGCCTCGTGGGCAGGCGGCCACTATCATTTCATTCACTTATCCGCCGACGTCTACTCCATCGACACGCTGCCCTTCGCTCCGCGCATCCTCGATGGCGTAATCGTGTCAGTTGTTTCGATCGGGATCTCGCTGCTGGCTACGCTGTATCCATCGTCGTCGGCCGCGCGCGTGCTGCCCGCCGAGGCGCTGCGCTACGAATAAGCCTCATTGATTCAACAGGTTTGACAACGTGTCACATTTTGTGTCACATTGTATCCATGAAGAGCATCACCTTGCGTCAGCTTCGCGATACCAAGCAAGTGAAAACCTGGCTTCGCGCAGGCGTACACATCGAGGTTCGCGAGCGCGATGAAGTCATCGCCGATCTGGTCCCCAGAACGCCGCCGAAACCCCCGGTAGAATGGCCTGACTTCGAAGCGCGAGCAAAGACAGATTTTCGGCGATCAGGTCCTTAACATCGTGGACGATCTGATTGAAGAGAGGAACAGCCGCTATTAATGGTTTGCGTTGACAGCAGCTTTCTTGCCTCTCTCTATGCGCAGGAAATCCATTCTTCCGAGGCTCGTCGCCGCGTTGCACAAAAGCTGAAGGCGTGGATCACGCCGTTGAACCGGGCAGAGCTGGCGCACGCGTTCCAATACCAGGTCTTCCGGTCGCGCATCACTGCAACCCAAGCCCGGCTAGCGTGGAGTCAATTCGAGCAGGATTGCACGCGCCAAGTTTGGATCTTGGTCGATCTGCCTGACGCAACGTGGGAGACCTGCATCGAAATTGCGAAGAAATATGGCCCCACTCTGGGCATTCGCACCCTTGATTCGCTTCACGTCGCATGCGCTTTGACGCTGAAAGCCGAAAAGTTCTGGACCTTCGACGAGCGCCAGGCAAAACTGGCTGAGGCTGTCGGACTCAATGTAAATCCCTAACTCATCGAGCCGCGCATCGCCTCACTGCGGCGTAATAATCCCGCCCAGTGCGTGCCGCCTCGGCAAGCACAATGCCGCGATGATCCACCTCGGCCTTTGCGCCCGCCGCGCCAGATTCGGGCAAACTCCGCCGCTCGACCAACGCGCCCCCGCAGGCCGGGCACCAATCCGCTTTCGTCTCTTCGGCAAGCACCGCGTGGCATTGGCCGCAAATCCGTTCCATAGCTATGAGATTACCGGATTGGCACCGCTCTCGACATCTGCTGCGGTTCTTCCTCCAACTGCCCGGTAAACTCAAAGCATGCACCCTCCCCCGCGCCTCATCGCCATCGACGTAGATGGCACGCTGCTGCCGACGAATTCGCAGACGATCAGCGAGCGCAACGCGCGGGCGCTGCGGGCCGCGCAGCAGGCGGGTATCACGGTCGTTATCGCCACGGGCCGCCGCCCGGCCTACACGGTCCCGCTCCTGACGGGCCTCGGCCTGCGAGCGGATACGCCCCTCATCGCGTCCAATGGTGCAGTGCTCTCAACGCTAGGCGGTGGGGTCATCGACCGCTGCCATATGCCGGCCCGGGTAGCGCGCGGCCTCTGTGGAGTGCTTCGCCCATTTGGATCGGTCGTCTTCACATTTGACCGTCCGGGGCGCGGCGAGTTGGTCCTCGAAGATCTTGAAGCGGCGCACGGCCGCATCGCGATGTGGGTTGAGACCAACCGCAACGCGATTGAAGTGGTCAAGCCGCTGGAGTTGGCGCTGCCCGACAACGATCATGCAGGCGACGATCCCGTTCAAGGAATGGCAGCGGGAAAGATTAACGAAATGCGAGAGGCGGAAAAGGCGTTGAAGGCAAGCGAGTGGGCCACGGAATGTGAAAGCGTGCGCACCGAGTATCCCGCGCGCGACATCTCGATTCTCGATCTGCTGCCAACTGGCGTGTCAAAAGGCTGGGCGCTGGAGCGGCTGGCCGCGCGCCTCGGCTTCGATCGCAAGGAGACCATGGCCATCGGCGACAACTGGAACGACTTGGGTATGCTGGAGTGGGCAGGGCAGGGAATCGTCATGGCAAACGCCGCAGAGGAGTTGCGCACGCTGGCGAAAGCCCGCGGATGGAAGCTGGCGCCGTCGAACGATGAAGACGGCGTGGCAATCGTTCTTGAAGCAGCGCTGGCGAAATTGGCATCGGCAAAAACCATCTTAGCGTCGTCACAAATATGACCAGCAAACACCATCGTCGGAAAATGCAGCGCGGAAGAAAGTTCCTCGAACGAAAAATGTTTTTCGCGCCCGCATTGATCTTTATCGTATCGGCCGCGGCGCTCGTTTCCGCGCCGTCGCTCTCTCGCGCGGCCGAGCTTGTCAACCTCAGCGACGGATACGTCCAGCAGTGCGACCATCATGCACTCGTCGATGGGCGCATCCGGGTCTACCTCAGTGCGGGAGAAGGCAGCTACATCGACTACAAGCCTGTCCAGGTCGCCTCCATCGAGACAATTCCCGATCCGCCTGCGGCCGTTTCGTCCGCGCCCGTGGCCGGAGCCCAAACGCATACAGCGCTCACGCCCGGCGACCTGCGCGAGATGCTCACCAAAGCCGGAGCCGATCACAACCTCGACGTAGATCTGCTGGCCAGCGTGGTCAAAGCCGAGAGCAATGGCAACGCTCGCGCCGTGAGCCACGCAGGCGCACGGGGCCTGATGCAACTGATGCCGGGAACTGCCGCCGGGCTCGGCGTCAAAGACAGTTTTCAGCCCGACGAAAATGTGCGCGGCGGGTCAACTTACCTCGACGCCCTGCTCACCAAATATCATGACAATCTTGGTCTGGCGCTGGCCGCTTATAACGCCGGGCCTGAAGCCGTCGACAAATACCACGGAATTCCGCCCTACCACGAAACCGAGGCGTACGTCGCGCGCGTGATTCATGAGTTTAATCGCCGCGTTCTTGCGCGCGAGTCTGAGGCACGC
The DNA here is from genome assembly GCA_963773915.1 of uncultured Acidobacteriaceae bacterium. GTDB lineage: Bacteria > Acidobacteriota > Terriglobia > Terriglobales > Acidobacteriaceae > Telmatobacter. Next base: position 787,878 of record CAVZCY010000007.1, on the reverse strand, counting down.
CGCACCGCAGCCAGCGCGAAGGCCTCAACAGACCAGCCGGCGCAAATCCGATAGAAATCCAGCCATCTTCCCAGCCACTTTCATTGCTTGTTCACAATTTTGCCCGCCGTTGACTTGGTGTGGGCGCGGCTCGAAATTCCGCGCAATCCCGCAGCCATGCGCGTGAGAACATACCAACAGACAATGATCAAGAACTGCCTGACGGAGAACGCGTGAAGAAGAGCAGATGGATTCTGGGCCTGGTTCTGTTGTTGGCGCTGGCCGCGCTGTTTCTGTGGGCTCGAACGCGAATCCACTTCGACTTCCATCTCTTCGCCGCGCAAGTCGCCCTCGCCGATTGGCGCAAGATCGCCCTCGCTGCCGCCTGCATCTACATTGCTTATGTCTTCCGCGCTATGCGCTGGGCGCTGCTGATGCGGCACAACAAAAAAGTTCCGCTCTTCTCGCTCCTGGGAACCCAGCTCATGGGTTTCACCGCCGTTGCGCTCATCGGCCGCGTCGCCGATCCTGTTCGCCCCTACCTGGTAGCCAGAAAGACCGGCGAGCCGCTAAGTTCGCAGATCGCTGTCTATATTGTCGAGCGCTTGTTGGATGCTGGCTCCATGGCACTGATCTTTTCCATCGCCATGATTTGGGTTCCCAGCGAACAGATCCTGAATGCAACCGCGCGCAGCGGTGTGCTTGGTCATCTCGCTCCGAGCCATCCCCTTCTGGCGGTCTTCGTAGCCCGATACGGAGGTCTCGTCCTCACGCTGCTTGGCACGTTGTTTCTTTTCGCCGTGCGCCTGGCGGGCAACGGGGTAGCCACATTCTTTGAGCGCAGCCTCGGATTGATTTCGAAAAATCTCGGCCACGCCGCAGGCGAGAAGATCCGACTGTTCCACACCGGCCTTGACACCATGCGCTCCGGGTCAGACTTCGCGTCGGTAGCCGCGCTGTCCATCATCATGTGGGCAATTATCGCCGCGGCATATTTTGAGACCTGCAGCGCCTTTGTGACCAGCCCACAACTGGCTTCCGTTACCGCGCCGCAATGCGTTCTGCTCATGGTTGCCAGCGGGACCGCCAGCATCATTTACCTTCCGGTGATCGGCTGGTTCTCTCAAATCGGACTTGTCGCCGTGGCGCTCACCGGAATCTTCCACGCCAGTCCGGAGGCTGCCACGGCCTGCGCCGCCACAATTCTGGTTGCAACATTTCTCTCGGTCGTTCCAGTCGGCCTGATATGGGCCCAGATCGATCACGTCAGTCTGCGCAAGGTGACGGTCGAGAGTGAACACGCTGAAGAAGAGCTGGCCGCAAAAGAAGAACACCGTTGCGGCGCCGACTGAAACTCATCCCGCGCAGCCCCCGGCGCTGAAACAGTCTGATTAAAATCAGGCCGCGCTGAAATATTCCCGCGCATCTCGCCCGAAGAGAATCGCGCCAATCAGCACAAACACCACGCTGTGAATCACAAGCCCATGCATCAAATTGAGCGCGCTGATGACGACATGCGCCGCCATCCACGCCAGCGCAACCATCGCGCCCAGTTCCGGCCGCGGAGCATGAACGCCCCAGCAACAATGGCCGCAGCGCCAAGAACTGTAATCCACACCACTTCGTTCAGCGCCGGTCTCTCCGCCCTGAACTCCATAACATGCGCCGCGGTGCTGAGCACACCCACAACGATGTAAAGCCAGCCCAGAATCGTGATTGAGATCGGACGCTTCTTTGCCTGGTCAATTGCCACTGAACCGTCTCCCGTTCCGCATCTATTTCAATTCAGTTCGAGGAGTCGTCGCGCCTGCTTGCTGCACAACACCGCTCATCGCGCGAGAATACTGAATCGTCTCCGGCCCCACCGCGCCGCCCGTCATCACCATGCTCATCGCCTGCTCCATGGTCAGGTCGGTCTCGATCACACGGTCCACGGGAAGTATCTGCAGAAAAGCCGATGTGGGATTGATGGCGTTCGGCACCAGCACCGCAGCCAGCGGCTGCCCGCTTCCGGCGTCGGTCATCGTTCGCGTCAAAAATCCAATACTCTTTTGTCCAGCGATCGGGAAGTCGATCAGCACCACGCGCTGGCTCGCGTCTTTTTTTGACATCATCGTGTCCAGCAGTTGCCGCACCGAGGTGTAGACCTTGGCCACAAAGGGCAACCGTTCCAGCAAGGACTCAAACAGCCCGAATGCCTGCCGTCCGACCACCAGCGAAGTAATCCGCCCCACGATATAAAGCACAACCAGCGTCAGCAAAATAGCCAGCACCGGCTGAATCCACGGATGGCGAGACCATGCGTCAGGAAGATACACCGCCAGCAAATGCACGGCGGGCAATCCCGCATTCGCCAGCTCGTTCAGCAGGAAGCTGAAGATCAGGTAAGTAACAAAAAGCGGGCCGACGGTGATAATGCCGGCGAGAATACTTCGCTGCACGCTGCGCAGCGCGCGGGTCGCATGTGCCTTCACTCGACTGTCCTCGTTTTGAGCAATACGCTGGCTTGCGTCCGACGCGGAATTTCTCGCAGACGTGCAAAATGTCAGTTCCAAACCGACGCTAAATGAGCTATATATGAGGACTGCCTCAAGTGAAGGCAGAAGGATACACATGAACGAACCTGAGCCCGTCGAATCCCCAGTAGAACCCCTAAACCGGGAACACGCGTCTGACCGGGAACGCAGGTCTGATTGGGAGCGCGTGTCTGATCGGGAACGCGTGTCTGACCGGCTGCACATCCCAGACCGGCAACGCACGTCCGACGGGGAACCCTTTTCTCCCCGATCCACCGCGCCGCCCTCTCGAGTCCCCCCTCGAGCCTTGGGTTCGCCTTTGCCCATGGGTTCCGGCAGGCTTCCCGTCGGTCGTCCCGGCCCAGGCAGCGGCGTTCAAACCAACCCTCCCGGCCGCTCGCTTCCAGCATCAACGGGTCCAAGGTCGACAAGCCCCGCATCAACAAGTGCGGAAGAGCCTTCCGGCATGCAGCGCGCCATGAACGCAGTTCGCGCCGTGATGCCGGTGGTGCAGCGCCTGCTGCCCTTGCTTGAAGGCAACGTGCTCACAGCAATCTCAAATGTGCTCGCGCCGCGCCCGCAAGCGCCGCCGCCCGCGCCCAAGGTCGATCTTGCGCCGCTTGAGAGCAGCCTCACCGAGCTTCAAACGCAGCATCGCGGCCTGCGCGATCAGGTCATCGAGCAGAACGCCACGCTCAAGCGCGTTGAAGATCAATTGGAATTCGTGCGCGAAGCTACCGACCGAAACACGCTCGAGCAGCAGGAGCTCCTTGAAGATCTGAAGCTCTTCAGCCGCAAGGTCAAGATATTCGCGGCAATCGGACTCGGAATGCTGGTGATTGGTATTGTTCTCAACCTGCTTCTGTTCCTGCACATTCAGCGCGTTCTGCCGTAACACGCGCGCAGCGTCTCTCAGAAAGCGAACAGGGTTGCCGTCGGCGCGCCGACGCTCCCACCGGCGTTCCCGCTACCGGGGCCTTCCGAAAAACAACACGTAGCCGTCTGGATCGCGAATCTCAAAGCCGCGCAAGCCGTCGCTGGTGTCCTTGAGCGGAGCGCTGAACTCTACGCCGCGGTCAGACAATTCGGCGGCATACGCGTCCGGGTCCTCGACAAAAACAAACGCGTCCAGGCGCAGGTGAGGATGGCGGGTGTGATTCGGCTGCGGCAACACGTTTCTCTCCGCCTTCACGAACAGTTGCGCTGTGTCGCGGCCAACGATCGCGAAAAACGGATTCTCATCCGGATCCTGGAACCGGATCTCAAATCCAAGTTTGTCTTTGTAGAAGGCAATCGTCCGACCGACGTCCAGGACGATGAAGCACGCGGAAACCGCTCCCAATTTTGCAGGGGACATCACCTGGGCCTCCACCGCAGGCGCGAACGCATTTCTCCTTCTGCCGCGCGCCGAAACCCATGAGTAGGGGCGGCGATTTCATTAAGAAATCGTCGCACTGAACGAAAATCAAGATGGCTATATTCGAAGGAGAAATGCCTTACAGCTCCAGAACAGTGTCCTCAATCGCCAGCCTGACATTGCCGTCAGACTTCGCCAGCCGTCGCACCGCTTCAGGCTTGTCCACTTTGGCTCTCAGCATTACCAGCGCCACCGGCACACTGCGCCCGGCGCTCTTGATCGTATCAACCGCAGTCGCCCGGTCGATATTGCAAGCGCGACATCAGAATGCGAATTCCGCGCTCCACCAGCTTCGAGTTCTGCATGTGCACGTTCACCATCAGGTTCTCGTACACATAACCCAGGCGCGTCATTGCGCCCGTCGTAATCATGTTCAGAATCATCTTTTGCGCAGTGCCGGCCTTCATGCGCGTGGATCCTGAAACCACTTCGGGACCGACATCGGCCACCACAACAATGTCTGCCGCTTCCGACAGCGGTGACCCCTGATTGCAAGTCACAGCAGCGGTGTGCGCACCGCGAGCGCGAGCATAAGCCACGGCCGCTACTACATAAGGAGTGCGACCCGAAGCCGAAACGCCGACCACTACATCTTTGCGCGTAGGGCGCCTGCGAGCGATGTCTCGCTGGCCCAGCTCTTCAGAGTCTTCATTCACTTCGACTGCCGACGCCAGCGCCTTCGGTCCGCCAGCCATGATGTACTGCACCTGGCCCGGCGCGCTTGAATAGGTAGGAGGACACTCCGAAGAATCCAGCGCCGCAATCCGCCCGCTGGAACCGGCGCCAACGTAAATCAGCCGGCCGCCATCGCGCAGGCTTCGCGCAACCTGGTCGATCACCTGAGCGATCTCGGGGATGGCCTTCTTTACCGCCGCCGCGATCTTCGCATCCTCGTGGTTGATGATGCGTGCAATCTCCAGCGCGGATTTTGTGTCGAGTCCCTGAGAAGCCTCGTTCTGGCTCTCGGTAGTAAGTTGCTGAAGCAGGTTGGCCTGGTCGTTTTGATCGTCCCTGGTTCGGGAGCCGGCCACTTCCTGCAACGCTGTGATCGGTAACATCGCGTCTGACCCCAATTTTGATTGTACCTATAAAACTGTGCAAGCCCGTACACAAATTTAGTTATGCTGTAGCCGCTTCAGTAACCGCCCGCCCTCACTTTTGGAGCCCTTCGCGGACCGCGTCATGAAAGGCCGGCCTTACCTCGCGGATCGCCTGATTCTTTCGATCAGGCCACGTGCGATTGGTTAGCAGGACTATTGCAACACCGGCGTCCAAATCGATCCATAATGAACAGCCGCTGAAAGCCAGGTGTCCAACCGAATGGGCCGAAAAATGCCTGCCCGCCGACGAATTCGCCGACGGCGTATCCCACCCCAGCGCGCATGAGCTACCTGCCGGCCCTTGTCTCTGGGTAAACTGTTTCAACACTTTCCCATCGAACAAATATTGCCCTCCGCTGGACACTCTCGCGCATTTGCGCCCGCGTTTGTATGAAAATATTGCACGCGCAAAACGCAAGAGATCCGCAATATTGGAGAAGAGCCCAGCGTTTCCGGCCACGCCCCCGAGCACCCACGCGTTCTCATCCTGCACCTCGCCCTGAATCAGGCGATGGCGAAGCCATGTGTCCTCTTCCGTCGGTGGAATCGATTTCCGCTGCGCCGGGGCAGGGCAGAATCCGGTCGCCTCCATCCCCAGCGGGCCAAAAACTTCGCGCCTCACCCACGAGTCCAGCGGCTCGCGCATCCTGACCTCAAGCGCCTTGCCGAGCAGGATAAATCCCGGATCGGAATACTCGGCCCGCGTTCCCGGCTCAGCCTCCAGCGGCAACTGAAAGCAGGCTTGCATCAGCGCTTCCGGTGTGGTCGCCGTGCGAAATAGCTCCACGTAACCCGGCAACCCCGAATTGTGCGCCAGCAAATGCTTCAGCGTCACGCGGCGCGCGGGATCCGCAGCAGCGCGGCCCGCAACAAAGCCAGGCAGCAGCTCGCCCAGCGGTGTTTCTAGGTCGATCTCTCCCCGCTGAACAAGCAACATCGCCGCAGCCGTGGTCGCCACGACCTTGGTCAAGCTCGCCACGTCGTATACCGTTTCCGCTGTCACCAACGGCGAAGCCGGATCGTACGTAAATCGGCCCAGACCGTCCTTGAGCACCACTTCGCCGCCGGCCAGCACGCCAAAGGCGCACCCCGGAAACGCCCGCGCCACGACCGCCTCTTCCAGAACGCGATACGCCGCGGCGAAGCGTCCGGATTCCCGGCCACGAGCTATGTTCGAAAATTGGGCTGGCGATGGCATCGTTCTCTCGCATGTTAACCCGCACACGACCATCCAGCCCCACATCGGACACTTTTCATGCACGGGCAGGGCAGAACAGGGCTATCCTTGTTTGCGGGAGTTTCGTCTATCCATCAGGGTGCAGGCCACAGTGCAGATCAGAGTGCAAGTCAGATCGCAGGTCACCGGCGAATATAAGGAGAGCGGCATGTCCTCGGCGCTTAAGCTGCGTTCGAAAGCATATCCGGTGAGCCTTGCCGCGGGCCTGTTCTTAGCGTGCCTCGTCTTTGCTATCCCGACCATCTGCTCCGCTCAAACCCCAGCTTCACCTCAACCCGTCGCCAGCGCGCCCTCTCCGGCCACCGACCCTGCTGCCTCGCAACCCGCCGCTCCAACTGACGCCGCGCCACCGGCCACGCCAGACGCCGAGCCGGTCAGCCTCACTGACGCTGCACCGGCGAAGAAGATTTACACCGTGCCCGCCGGAACCAAGGTTTTGCTGGAGCTGCGCAGCGCCGTCGATACCAAGACCGCCAAGCCTGGTGACGGCGTATACCTCTCGTCGACCTTTCCGGTCGTGGTCGGCAACCGCGTCATGATCCCCAATGGCGTCTACGTGCAGGGCACGGTCGATCGCGTCCAGCGCGGCGGCGTCCGCGCCAAAGCGCAACTCGACATGCACTTTACCTCCATCATCTTCCCCAACGGCTCGGTGGTTGAGATCCCCGGCGTCGTCGACAGCGTGCCCGGCTCAAGAGATCAAAAGGTCGTGAACGGCGGTGAGGGAACCATCCAGCAGAACGGCGACAAGGGCCGCAACGCCGGCAAAACAGCCGAAATCGCCCTGCCCACCGGCGGAGGGATAGGCACAATTGGTGGCGCCGCCTCCGGTCATCCCCTTGAGGGTGGTCTCGCCGGCCTCGGCGCCGGGCTCGCAACTGTCGGCATCGTTTCGCTCTTCACGCGCAACGCCGATCTCTTCATTCCCCGCGGCACGCAGGTCGAGATGGTTCTGCAGCGCCCACTTTTGCTTGAGGAAGCGAATCTCGCCGGAGTCTCCGACCCGGGAACCGCACCGGAACTGGTTCCGTCCGCCAATCAGCCTAAACCGATGACGAACCATCGTCCGCGCATCATGTGCCCGCCCGGGAGCCTTGGCTGCGAATAAGGCAAAGCTCAGCCGCGCCGCGCCCGTAGGAGCACAGAATCAGCCTCGCAGATTGCTAATTCGGACTGCCGGTCCCGGCGGCCATTCTTGAATTGCGGCTTCAGATCCCTAAATAAGTCTTGCGTTTGGAGCCACTGCCCCCGCGCGCATCAGAACGCAGCTTCCAGCCTGATCGCATCTGTAATGCACCAGGGAACGGTAGCTGTCCCACGATGTCGCGTAGCTCGCCGCGACCGTTGTCCCCAGAACAAATGTCCTGCCATCGCTCGTCTCAAGCGTCCCATCCGTCGAATCAAAGTCCGCCACCGTGAGATCGCCTTCGGTGTAAAGGGCGGCAGGCTTCTCAGCGGCGTCAAGGCCGGATTGTGCACCATCCAAAGCAGTTGGGGCAACCGTCGAAATGCCGGCCGACCCTCGCCGAACGGGCTGGGCAACGGGAATCTCAACGGGCCTCGCCACATGCCATTGTTTGCCGGCCAGCCTGAACATTGCGGGCTTTACGGCATCCGGCGTTCTGTTCAGCGCAATCTGCACCATGCTCGGCGCATGCGCCTTCGCCACGGCCGAGTCTGCAATCGACTGAACGGTTTCGGTGGCCGGTTGCATGATGGGGGCCGGCTGGGCACTCATGGCAACGCTAGGCACAGCTTCGGCGCTTGCAGGGCTGTTTTGAGCTGAATTGCTCGATGCCGCCACAGTGTTATTTGGAGCATTTACCAAAGCCAGCGTCAGCCCCGCAGCAGAGCCCACCGACGCGCCGAGGGCAACGCCAAGGAAGGGCACTATAAGCCGCGAGAGCGAAAACGGCGAAGACGCCGGAGGTTTGGATTGTGATACCAAGGCAACTTGGGGGGATTCGATGAGGGAAGCCATAGTCCTCCGAGAGGGAGATGGATTATTGAAGGATTTTCAGTGGGTCCCGGTACTACAGTCATTGAACTATTTCCACGGGTACTCATCAATCCACCTAAAGGGTCATTACTAAACTGTCATGTCCTCTCATCCGCAAAATCATGCTTTCCCTTTTGGTTCGCATTCATTACTTCAAGTGTGCATCGCGGGTGCAAGACGCCGCTGGTACGAGTATTCTGGAATCAAATGAATACCGGTTTTATTCCCAATCAGGATCCCGATTCCGTCACCGCCTCCGAATCCGCTGCAACAGAGCAGTCCGCCGCGCCCTCGCCAGCGCCGGCACAACCATCCCCGGCACCCGAGTCAGCCGGCATCATGCTTTGGGTTCGCGATCTGCTCATCTCCGCCGTCGCTGCGGCCCTCATCATTACTTTTCTCTATCAGCCGGTACGCGTGGAAGGCACCAGCATGTTGCCGCGCCTCGAAGACAGCGACCGGCTCTTCATCAACAAGTTTGTCTATCACGTCTCGGCCATCGAGCGCGGCGACGTGGTGGTCTTCCACTATCCGCGCGATCCGGAGAAAAGCTACATCAAGCGCGTCATCGCGCTGCCCGGCGACGATCTCCGCATCGATCATGGCCGCGTCTATGTGAACGGCAAGCTCCTCAGCGAGCCCTACGTCCCGCCGAAGTATCGCGACGACCGCTCCATCGACGAGATGACGCTCCCGCCGCACGAGCTACTTCATGATGGGCGACCATCGCTCCATCTCCTCCGACAGCCGCGATTTCGGCCCCGTCGAGCGCTCGCTGATCTACGGCAAGGCCGTCTTCGTCTACTGGCCGGCTCGCGATGCGGGCGTAGTGCATTCGGCGTAACGACCATCCGTGGAAAACCGGGCAAAACTCGCCCGCTAAAACCTGCTAAAATCGATTGAATCCACTCCTCGGAGAGGCGATGCAGGCGATCCTAGCGCTCGAAGACGGGCGCATCTTCCGCGGCCACGGCCATGGGCACCCGGGCGAATGCCAGGGCGAAGTCGTTTTTAATACTTCCCTTACCGGTTACCAGGAAATTGCCACCGATCCCTCCTATGCCGGACAGATCGTCGTCCTCACCAATCCCCAAATCGGCAACTACGGCACCAATCGCGCCGACAACGAGGCGGCGAGGCCCTACATTGAGGGCCTGATCGTCCGCGAGTTCTCGGCCATCAGCTCCAACTGGCGCTCCGAGCAGGTCACCGACGAGTACATGGAGCGCTACTCGGTGCCGGTGCTGGCCGAGATCGACACCCGCGCCCTGGTGCGCCATCTGCGCAATCACGGCGTGATGCGCGGCGTGATCTCGACCACTGAGTCCGATCCCGACGTGCTCGTCCAAAAGGCCAGAAGCATTCGCAAGATGGACGGCACCGATCTGGCGCAGGTCGTTTCGACCAAGACGAGCTACGAGTTTGACGCCTCCGATCCGCGCAGCCAGACGGGGGACCCGCTGCTTGCCGAGGGGTTCATCCAAAAGGATCAAGCGCGCGAAACAAATCTTCATGTAGTGGCTTATGATTTCGGCATTAAGCAAAACATTCTGCGCATGTTAACGCGCGAGGATTGCCGCGTGACCGTGGTCCCGGCCGAGACCACCGCCGACGATGTGCTGGCCCTCAAGCCGGACGGCGTCTTCCTCTCGAACGGCCCCGGCGATCCGGAGCCGGTCGACTACGCGGTGCGCGCCATCCGGCAGATGCTGGGCCGCGTGCCGGTCTTCGGAATCTGCCTCGGCCACCAGCTCTGCGGGCTGGCCCTCGGCGGCCGCACCTACAAGCTCAAGTTTGGCCATCACGGCGGCAATCACCCGGTGCGCAACAACGCCACCGGCAAGGTGGAGATCACGGCGCACAACCACAACTTCGCCGTCGATCCCGACTCGATCAACGCCAACGAAGTCGAGCTGACCCACGTGGACCTGAACGACCAGACGCTCGAAGGCCTGCGCCACAAGACGCTGCCGCTCTTCAGCGTGCAGTACCACCCCGAAGCAGCCCCCGGCCCGCACGATTCGCACTATCTGTTCCGCGACTTCCGCCAGATGATGGAGGAGTGGAAGGGATGAAGCCTCGCGACGCACGAAATATTCGGAATTGCAAAGACAGCGGGGCTTTTGGCTCCGCTGTTTTTTGGATGTTTGAAGGCACAGGAGAATCAGGCAAATCGGACAGGAATAAGACATGCCACGCAGAAATGACATTCAGAAGATCCTGGTGATCGGCTCGGGGCCGATCGTCATCGGCCAGTCGGCCGAGTTCGACTACTCCGGCACGCAGGCCTGCAAGGCCCTCAAGCAGGAGGGCTACGAGGTGGTGCTGGTGAACTCGAACCCGGCCACCATCATGACCGATCCCGAGCTGGCCGACCGCACCTACATCGAGCCGCTCACCCGCGAATACGTCGAAGAGATCATCCGCATTGAAGCGGAGATGCTCGCCGCGCAACCCGAACTCCGGCAAGTTCGCGCTGCTGCCCACCGTCGGCGGCCAGACCGCGCTCAATCTCGCCGTCGATCTTGCCGACGCCGGCATTCTCGACCGCTACAACGTCGAGCTGATCGGCGCCAAGCTCGAAGCCATCAAGAAGGCCGAAGACCGCCTGCTCTTCAAAGATGCGATGATCCGCATCGGCCTCGAAGTTCCGCACTCCGCGCTGGTGAACAACCTGCGCGACGGCCTCGACTTCGCCGGCAAGCTCGGCTTCCCGGTGCTCATCCGGCCCAGCTTCACGCTCGGCGGCACGGGCGGCGGCATCGCCTACAACCGCGAAGAGCTGATGGAGATTCTCGCCCGCGGCCTCGATCTCTCGCCGGTGCACGAGTGCCTGCATCGAAGAGAGCGTGCTCGGCTGGAAGGAATACGAGCTCGAGGTGATGCGCGACCTCGCCGACAACGTCATCATCATCTGTTCCATTGAGAATTTCGATCCCATGGGCGTGCACACCGGCGACTCCATCACCGTGGCGCCGGCGCAAACGCTCACCGATCGCGAGTACCAGAAGATGCGCGACGCGGCCATCGCCGTCATGCGCGAGATCGGCGTGGAGACCGGCGGCTCCAACGTGCAGTTCGCCGTCAATCCGCTCGACGGCCGCATGACCGTCATCGAGATGAACCCGCGCGTCTCGCGCTCCTCGGCGCTGGCGTCGAAGGCCACCGGCTTTCCCATCGCCAAGATCGCCGCCAAGCTCGCCGTGGGCTACACGCTCGACGAGATTCCCAACGACATCACGCGCAAGACGCCGGCCTGCTTTGAGCCGACCATCGACTACGTCGTCGTCAAGATTCCCAAGTGGCAGTTCGAAAAGTTTCCCGGCGCCGACGACACGCTCGGCCCGCAGATGAAGTCGGTGGGCGAAGTGATGGCCATCGGCCGCACCTTCAAGGAAGCGCTGATGAAGGCCTGGCGCGCGCTCGAAACCGGCAAGAAGACCGGCGCCGAAGTCCTGGAGCCGCGCCGCCTGACGCAGATGCTGGTGACGCCGCAGCCGGAGCGCCTCGGCTACATTCGCTACGCCTTCGAGCGCGGCATGAGCGTGCGCGAAGTGGCGCGGCTCACCAGCATGGATCCGTGGTTCCTGCACCAGATTCGCGAGATCACGCTGGCGCAGATGGCGATCGCGCACACCACTCCAGAAGAAATCAGCGCGGAAGCACTTGCGCCAGCTCAAGCGCCTCGGCCTCAGCGACGAGCGCATCGCCACGGAGTGGAAGCTCGAAGGCCACGACGGCATCCAGCAGGTGAGGGAACTGCGCGAGGGCAAGGGCATCAGGCCGGTCTTCAAGCTGGTGGACACCTGCGCCGCCGAGTTCGAGTCGATGACGCCGTACCTCTACTCGACCTACGACGAAGAGGACGAGGCGCCGCCGACCGACAAACGCCGAAGATCATCATTCTCGGCTCCGGCCCCAATCGCATCGGGCAGGGCATCGAGTTCGACTACTGCTGCTGCCACGCGGCCTTCGCGCTCAAGGACGACGGCTACGAGACCATCATGGTCAACTGCAATCCTGAGACCGTCTCCACCGACTACGACACCAGCGACCGCCTCTACTTTGAGCCGCTGGTGCTTGAAGACGTGCTGGCGATCTACAACCACGAAGCGCAATCGGGCGCGAAGATCGGCATGATCGTGCAGTTCGGCGGGCAGACGCCGCTGAATCTGGCGCAGCGGCTGCGCGCGGCCGGCGTGCCCATCATCGGCACGTCGCCGGAATCCATCGACCTGGCCGAAGACCGCAAGCGCTTCGGCAAGCTGCTTGAGGATCTGAAGATTCCGCAGCCGCGCCGGCGGCACGGCCACCAGCGTGGAAGAGGCGCTGGCCGTCGGCGAGCGCATCGGCTATCCCGGTGCTGGTGCGGCCCAGCTACGTGCTCGGCGGCCGCGCCATGGTCATCGCGTACGACGCCGATGCCGTCACGCGTACATGCGCCAGGCGGTCGAGTATTCGCAGGAGCGGCCGGTGCTGGTCGACCACTTCCTCGAGAACGCCATCGAAGTCGACGTCGATGCGCTCTGCGATTCGGAAGACGTGCTCATCGCCGGCATCATGCAGCACATTGAAGAGGCCGGCATCCACTCCGGCGACTCGTCCTGCGTGCTGCCGGCCGTCGACATCCGCGAAGAGACGCTCGAAACCCTGCGCGCCTACACGCGCAAGCTGGCGCTGGCGCTCAAAGTCGTCGGCCTGGTCAATCTGCAGTTCGCCATCCAGCGCGACGCAGCAGGGCAACGACCACGTCTACGTGATCGAAGTGAATCCGCGCGCCTCGCGCACCGTGCCGTACGTCTCCAAGGCCACCGGCATTCCGCTGGCCAAGATCGCGGCGCGGCTCATGACCGGCCGCAAGCTGCGCGAGCTGCTGCCCGACGCAGCTTGCCTCCGGCAAGGATCTCGAAACCGGCGCGCACTACTACGTCAAATCGCCGGTCTTTCCCTGGTCGAAGTTTGCCGGCGTCGATACGGTGCTCGGGCCGGAGATGAAGTCGACCGGCGAAGTGATGGGCGTGGCCGCCACCTTTGGCGAAGCCTTTGCCAAGGCGCAGCTTTCCGCCGGTCAGATTGCTGCCCACCGGCGGCACGGTCTTCTTCAGCGTCAACGATCACGACAAGCAGGCGGCCATCGAGCTGGCGCGCCGCTACGTGGATCTCGGCTTCAAGATCGTGGCCACCGAAGGCACGGCCAACGTGCTCGAAGGCGCGGGCCTGATCGTCGAGCGCGTCTTCAAGGTGAAGGAAGGCCGGCCCAATGCCGTCGACCTCATCAAGGGCGACCGCATTCAGCTCATCATCAATACGCCGCGCGGCCAGGACACGTTCTTCGACGAGAAGGCCATTCGCCGCGCCGCGGTGCTGGCGCGCATTCCCACCATCACCACGATCGCCGCCGCGCAGGCCGCGGCCGAGGGCATCGCCGCCATGCAGAGACATCCGTCAACGGTCTACGCATTGCAGGCGCTGCATTCAGCCAACGGGCGCTGAGTCACAAGCGATTCACGAACAAATTCGCCGCACGCCAGCAGGGAACTCCGCGCGCCAGCTTCGCTGCCGGGCTCTACAATAACTTCATGCTGCTTGAAGGCATCTTCGCCGCCGTCACCACGCCGTTCTACCCGGACGAGCGGATTTATTTCCGCAAAATCGAAGCCAATATGGCGCGCTACTCGCGCAGCCTGCTGGCCGGAATGGTGGTCCTCGGCTCAACCGGCGAGGCCGTCGCGCTCAACGACGCTGAGACTCGCGACGTGCTCCGCGCATCCGCCGATGCCACCGCGCCTGAAAAAGTACTCATCGCCGGCGTCGGCCGCGAGAGCGTCAACGCCACACTCGAGCTGGCCGAGTTTGCCGCCACTCTCAACTACGATGCCGTCCTCGTGCGCCCGCCCAGCTACTACAGCAATCAGGTTTCGCCCGCGGCCATCCTTCACTACTTCCGCAGCATTGCCGACCGCTCGCCGCTGCCGGTTATGCTCTACTACATTCCCAAGTTTGTCCCCACGCAAATGTCACCCGAGCTGATCGGCGAACTCGCTCAGCACCCGAACATCATCGGCATCAAGGATTCAAGCGGCAGCGTAGAGCGCATTCGCGACACCGTCGCCGCGACTCAAAACGCCGCCCGCCGCACGGTCGAGGTTACGCAGGTCTTTGAGGCGGCTACCGCACGTATGTTGGCCCCTCATCGCGAACTCAAATCCGAGGGCCGCTCCGACGCCTCCGCCACATTCGTCTCCGCCGGCGACCTGGCCAGCGGAGTAGCGGCCGTCGCCACGGCCCCGCCTGCCACCCCAATTAAAACGCGCAGCAGGGAAGTCGGCTTCCAGGTCCTAACCGGCGCCGAACGGTCCATCCTCGCGTCGCTCGAGGCCGGTGCCTCAGGCGCAATCGTCGCATTCGCCACCTTCGCTCCCCAGGCCACCCAGGAGATTTATCTCGCCTGGAAGGACCACGACCTCCAGCTTGCGGAAGAAAAGCAGCAGCGCATTCACGCCGCCGGCGCAAAAATCGTCGGCGCATTCGGCCTGGCGGGAATCAAGTACGCCTGCGACTTCAACGGCTACTACGGCGGCCATCCGCGCGGCCCTATTTTGCCGCTCAGCGCTGAGCAAAAGGCTGAAGTCGATCAGCTTTTGGCAGAGATCAGGAACTAGTACCGCCAGCCCATGGACACAACTCCAAATCTGACGGACGCCTCCGAAGCCACGATGCGCGACGCTCCTTCACGCGACGCTCACGGTCCGAAGGAATTGGCCGAAGGAATTTCTCCTGTTTCCAGGAGTTTGACCCGGTTGCAATTTGTGGGCTGGTGTCTTCTGGCGCTTTACTTCGTCAGCAGCTTCGTGCTCATCCAGGGGCGTCACCCGGTCTGGGGAGATGAGCTGTACCCGCAATCAACGGCATGGTCGACCGTGCATGGCGGCCCGCCCACTATGAGTGTGAATGGCTTGTTCCCGCAAGACATCCCGCTCGAGCGCTTCTTCGGCCCGGTTTCTTTCCAGGTTGCGGTAGCGTTGATCAGGCTTTTTGGTCTGAACATGCTCATTTGGCGCGCGGTATGTTTTCTCTTCGGTATCTCCCTCATAACAGCTTCCGCGGCGTTGCTTCTTCGCTTATCTGGCGTCGGCCATTGGGTCGTACTCGCCGGAGCTTCAACCGTGCTTGTCGTCACCGGGTACTGCATAATCTCGCCGGGCCGTTGGGATCCTGTCACAGTAGGCTTTATCTTCGCCGGCATCACTTTCCTGTTTTATGCCGCGAACGGCTCGGCAGCCAGACTCGCATTTTTGGCTGCGTTAGCGGGAGTCTCGTTTGGACTCGCCGCAGGCTCCACGCCGCGCGCATTGCCCGCGTTGGCCGGGGTAGTTTGTGCGGTCATCTCCGCTGCCTGCGTCGATACCATCAAGATGAAGCGCATCCTGAGCGCCGGCGCTGTAGCCGCGATTTCTGGTTTTATAGCGGACGCCTTGCTTCTGGCGCCGCTCGGCATGACGCCGTGGAGCTGGCTTCAGTCCGTCAGGCGCCTGAGTAAAGGCGACCAACTCGACAGCTCGCCCCTGCTTGGCGGCGCATGGAACCCGGAGTTCACTATCAATAAGGCCGCCACCTTGGTAACCGTATTCTTGCTGATCTCCGGCGTTCTTTGCGTCTGGAGGCAGCGACGCGAGCGAGCCAGAGCGGGGCGGACATGGAGCATCGCGCTTACATTCATGGCTCTGGCTACCTCCGTTCTGTTTGCAGTTTTCGCCTCCCGAGTTCTCACTTATGCCATTTTCTGGCTGCCGTTTCTGGTGGTGGCATCGTTTTCCTGGATTCGCTGGGAGTCTCTCGGCGGCAAAGTCTTCCGTTTGTCGATCGCCACACTCGTCTGCCTCGAGTTGCTGCTGCCGGCGACCTTGGAGATTCGGCGGATGCATGCTTCCGCCGAACTTTGGCAGGGAAGAGATCCCCAGATCGCCCTCACTCAAATTCGCAGCAACATCCCCCCTGGCTCCATCGTCTTTGGACCGAGCGGAGGGTTCTTTTATCCTGTAGAAGAAACGGGCTCTCGCTACCTCTATTTGGAAAACGAGATTACGCCCGGCCTGGAGTTCGGCGACGAGACCCCGCCGTATCTGGAGCGCGCTGTTGATGCCGCTGCCTGCACAGCACCAACATTTGCGATTTCATCTCGTGAAGACGGGGCCGATTCATTTCTGGACGTGATCGCCCAGCATGTAAAATTCGCAAGGATTGCGGATGCGGGAAGTGGATCGAACGCCCCGCTCATCTATCGTTTCGCAGTCCCCGAAGATTGCTCGTCAATAGATTTCGACGTCAGTTCAATCAAGCCATTCAGCCACCCGTAATCAACCATCCCCGATCAGCATTGGTGGAAATCCGGATCTGACCTGCGGATATCTTATGTCTGATAACAGATATTCTGTTAACTAACGTTATCCACAAAAGCCCGGCTCTTAACTTCATGTCCTTCAGCGCGATATAAACCGTTGTCTTCTCCCACCTTCCCCGTACCAGGGCCTCAGCTCCCCCCCGAGCGTGAGCTTCATCTAAACGCAGCGATCCGCCGGCACCTGCACGCCGACACACACGCGTACCCTCGCGCCGCTCAACACTACAACTCAATTCTGGAAGCTCTGGCTGGATTACATCTTGTAGCGGCCGAGGTCTTCGTCGTTCAGTCCTTCGAGCCACCCGCGCAGTTGCTCGGCCGTGGGCCCTTCGGGCGGCCCGGTGGTGTTCAGCTTGGCGGTCTCCATCACCTTCTCCGCAACGTAGATCGGGCAATCGGCGCGCAACGCCAGCGCGATGGCGTCGGAAGGCCGCGCGTCGATCGCAACCGGCTCGTCCCCTTGCCGCAGCCACAGAACCGCGTAAGAATGTGTCGTCTTTAAGCTCTGTAATCACAACGCGTTCCAGCTCGCCATTGAAGTGACGGATGAGATTCCGCGTCAGATCGTGCGTCATGGGCCGCGCGGCAG
Organism: uncultured Acidobacteriaceae bacterium; assembly: GCA_963773915.1. GTDB lineage: Bacteria > Acidobacteriota > Terriglobia > Terriglobales > Acidobacteriaceae > Telmatobacter. Next base: position 770,640 of record CAVZCY010000007.1, on the reverse strand, counting down.
CTCATCTTCTCGATCTCCAGCGCAATGGCGTTGGCCTCGAAGATGCCCACCCAGATCGGCATCACCGCGTCGGAGCCCACATCCTTCAGCACCACGATCGGCATATTGGTGGCCGGGTCCATCATCAGGCCGCGAATCCGCACTTCGATGTCCATGCAGTTCCCTCTTCAGAACCTTCTGCAATCTTAGACGGCTTGGCCGACCAGGCTGTTGGGAAACGCTCCCGTTATTTTGACGCGAAGATAACTTCCCGGCGCCGGCGCGATGGGTTGCGACCAGGTCGAAGATTCACCGGCTTGTTCTGGCTGCTGCGCGCCGGAAATCTGCCCACGCGCCGGATTCGCCCCCTCCACCATCACCTCAATAACTTCCCCGATCTGCTTGGAATAATTGACCCTCTGTATCTCCCGCTGCCGTTCAAGCAGCACTTGAAGCCGCTGGCCTTTCTCCGTCTTCCGGAACGGAGTCGATCATCACCAGCGCGGGCGTATTGGGCCGGGCCGAGTACTTGAAAGCGAAGACGCAATCGTACTGCACCTCGCGCCAGCAGGTCCATGGTCTGGATGAAATCGTCGGCCGTTTCGCCCGGAAAGCCGACGATGATGTCCGTCGAAATCGAGATCGGCCGCCTGGCCGCCTTGATCCACGCGATGCGCTCCAGGTACCACTCCGGCGTGTACTCGCGGGCCATCGCTTGCAGCACCCGTCGCCGAGCCCGACTGCACCGGCAGGTGCACATGGTCGCAGAGCGTGGGCACGCGATCGATGGCCTCGACAATATCGCGCGTAAAGTCGCGGGGATGGCTGGTGGTGAAGCGGACGCGCCGGATGCCCGGCACCTCGCCCACGGCCGCCAGCAATTCCGCGAAGCTGCGCTTCCCTTCCGGGTCGCGGTAGCTGTTCACGTTCTGGCCCAGAAGCTGGATCTCGGTGTAGCCCAGATCGGCGATGCGCCGCGCCTCCTCCAGCACCGAAGACGACGTCCGGCTGCGCTCCTTGCCGCGCGTGTACGGCACCACGCAGTAGGAACAGAACTTGTCGCAGCCCTCGATGATGGTGATGTAGGCCGCGGTAAGGGTTCTGGCGCGCCGTGAACTCGGTCTCGAAGGTCTCGTCGGTCTGCCGGTCGTCGAGGCCGGTGATGCGGCTTTCGCCTGCCTCCAGCCGCGCCAGCATCTCCGGCAATTTGCGGTACGAGGCCGAACCCGAGACCAGCGAAACGTACGGCGCGCGCTCGAAGATCTTTTCGCCCTCCTGCTGGGCGACGCAGCCCAGCACGGCAAAGCGCTTGCCTTCCTTGTAGAGCTTCTTGTAATCGTTCAGGCGATTGAAGACCTTCTGCTCCGCCTTGTCGCGAATGGAACAGGTGTTGTAGAGGATCAGGCCGGCGTCCTCCTCGGCTTCAACCTGCCGGTAGCCCTGCTGGCGCAGTGTGCCGATCACCTTTTCGGAGTCATGGGCGTTCATCTGGCAGCCGAAGGTCTCCAAATAGAATGTTTTTTCGGTTGCCATAGCTATTCAGTATACGGCGAACCCTTACTCGTAGACGATTCCGTGTATTGAGCCAGTTTGAAGGGTGCGGGCTTCAGTTGAAGGGTACGGGCTTCAGCCCGTACATAAACAGACAAAATGATTCTGGGCTTTAGCCCCCGAGGGAGATATCTTCCAAATCAATGCAGAACCCGATTCAGGATAGTGGGCCACTCTTGGTGCGTTTTGAAGGGGCACGACTTCAGTCGCGGCGCGCATCGATTTGAACATCGGGAATCGGAGGAGGCGTCGGGAATCGCACGAAGTGTCAGGGCACGATTTTAGTCGTGCCGTAACAGCTTGAACCCAAAATTCTGGGCTTTAGCCCCCGAGGGAAATATCTTCCAAACCAACGCAGAAGCCGATTCTAGATAGTGGACAAGTTTAGGTGCGTTTTGAAAGGGCACGACTTCAGTCGTGCCGTAACGGGTGAACGCAAAAGTGTGGGCTTTAGCCCCTGATGGAACGTCCCTTTTAAACTGATTTCCGCTTCTCTTCCTTAATGCGCTTGCTGATCGCGCAGGCCCGTATGCAAATAGGCCACCACCGCGTCCATCTGTTCTTTCGTCATCTGATATTCAAACGGCGGCATCATTCCCTTCCCGGTCATCAACACCCGCTCCACCTCCGCATCTGTCGCCGGCTCACCATCCGGCAATGTGTTCCTGTTAAACACGCCATGCAAATTCGGCGGAACCTTCTTCAGGCCCAGATCGTTTTTTTCGTGGCAGTGCGCACAGCCAACGTCATAGAGATGCTTGCCTTCTGCTTGCTGGGGCGTGAGCGTCGGCGCCGGCCGGCAACCCGCCACGCCACCGGCAAAAGCAGCCGACAAAAACGCTGCACAAACGCGATTCCAATCTCGACGCTGAATTCGGGCGACCTCAGGGATTGCAGCCTTACTTCATGCTCTCGCATCTTCAGTCTGAGCGGACGCGCTGACTCAGGTCAAGCCGCCGAACGTGCAAGATCGGACCCGCTTCCGTTTCTCAGTAACCTCACAAGCCGCCGAGCGCTTATCCTGAATCTATGACGCTTCCCTCGCTGGACAGAATTCGCGACGCACAGAAGCTGATCTATCAGCACATGCTGCCCACTCCGCAGTACAGTTGGCCGCTCATCAATCAGCGGCTCGGAACGGAGGCCTGGATCAAGCACGAAAATCACACTCCCATCGGAGCGTTCAAGCTGCGCAGCGCCTTAGTCTACGCCGCGTGGCTCAAGCAAACCCAGCCTGAACTCGCCGGCATCGTTGCAGCCACGCGCGGAAACTTCGGCCAGGTGCGGCCATGGCGGCCCGTCTGCTCGGAATGAAAGCTGTCATCGTCGTTCCGCATGGCAACAGCCCCGAGAGAATCGCGCGATGCAGGCGCAAGGCGCGGAGCTGGTCGAGCATGGCCACGACTTTCAAGAGGCGCGAATTCGCCAGTACGCGGCCGGCGAACGCGGCTACGCAAAATTCGAGTCATTCCACGAGCAGCTCGTCCGCGGCGCCGCCACTTTTGCGCTGGAGCTTTTTCAGTCAGCGCCCAAACTGGACGTTGTATACGTCCCAATCGGGATGGGCTCGTCGATCTGCGGCGTCGTGGCCGCGCGCAATGCCCTCAATCTGTCGACCGAGATCATCGGCGTCACAGCCGTCGCGAACGCTGTTCCACCCGCCAACAGCTTCAGGCAACGGAAACTTGTCGAAGCGCCCGCCAATTCCGAGATCGCCGACGGTCTCGCCTGCCGCAGGCCCAATCAAGATGCGTTGGATATCATCTTTGCTCACGTGCCGCGCATCGTTGAAGTCTCTGAAGCCGAGATCGCCGACGCGATGTCTATCTATCACCAGGACACGCACAACATTGCCGAAGGCGCCGGAGCCGCTGCCCTTGCCGCCGCGCTGAAAGAGAAATCATCCCTCCATGGCAAACGTGCCGGCATCATTCTCACGGGAGGCAATGTCGACCGCGAGCTGTATGTCGCCGCGCTCACCGGTACATTCCAAACCGGCGCGTCCCAAACCAGTGCGGTTCAGAATCGTCCATTCCAGTCCGAAGCGTTTCAGCCAGTGAGGCCGGCGTGACAGAGCGCCACGAAAACCTCACTCCCCTCGCCCATTCGGCCAATAACCGATGCTTCGGTTGCGGGCCGGCGAATCCGAGCGGCCTCCACCTTGAATTCCTGCTCGCGGACGATGGCTCGGTCGTCAGCCTTCCTGTCATCACCAGCGCTTTCGAAGGCCACCCCGGCTACCTGCACGGCGGCGTCATCGCCACGCTTCTCGATGAGGCCATGAGCAAAGCAGTTCGCGCCCAGGGCAGCATTTCGATGACGAGAAAAATCGAAATCGACTATCTCCGCCCCGTTCCCAGCGAAACGCAGCTTCGCATCGAGGGCCACGTCGTCCGCAACGAGCCGCGCAAGCATTGGGCCGAAGCCCGCATCTTGAACGAGAGCGGAATCGTACTTGCCGAAGCTAAAGGATTCTTCGTTGAAGTCCGCTCATCGCCCAAAAGCTGAGGGCGGCTCAAAAGCCGCCCTCTCGCCCTTCACTCCGCGCGCGCGAACCCTGTCGATCCGCGCCAATCCTCATCGAGCATCAGAAGTTGCCACGGCTCTTAGTGCGCCTTCTCAGTCCCCTGCTCTTAATCCATCGACAAGCCGAAGTCGATCTCGCGCGTCGTCAGCACCGGATTGTCGCCGGCAAGAATCATGCCGCGCTCCAGCACATGCTCCAGCTCGCGCACATTGCCCGGCCAGTCGTGCGCGGCCAGCTTGGCCAGCGCCGCCGATCCACGCGCTTCACCGGCGCATCCCGGCCCAGCTTGCTCGCATGAAAGTGCTCCACCAGCAGCGGCAGATCCTGCGCATGCTCGGCGAGCGCGGGGTGCGGATCAGAAACACCGCCAGCCGGTAGTAGAGGTCGGAGCGGAAGGTCCCTTTCTGCGCGTGCTGCGGCCAGCGGCCGGTGCGTGGCCGCAACAATGCGCACGTCCACCTTCACCGTCTCGTTGTCGCCCACGCGCTGCAGCTCGCCGCACTCCACAAAGCGCAGCAGCTTCGACTGCAGGCCCAGCGGCATCTCGCCAATTTCGTCCAGAAACAGCGTTCCCCCGTCGGCCGATTCGATGCGCCCGACGCGGCCCTGCACCGCCCCGGTAAACGCGCCGCGCGTGTGCCCAAACAGCTCCGCTTCCAGCAGCGCTTCAGGAATGGCCGCGCAATTGATCGCCACAAACGGCTTGCGGCTGCGCGGCGAAAGCCGGTGCAGCGCCTCGGCCACCAGCTCTTTGCCCGAACCCGTTGGCCCTTCAATCAGCACCGGCGTCAAGCGCGGCGCCACCAGGCGCACGCGGCGGCTGACTTCGAGCATGCACGGAGCGTTGCCGATCAGCTCCGGCAGCCGCTCGCGCGAAGGCCGATCTCCGCTGACAGGCGCCAGCAAACCATCGCGAATCGGGATCAGTCTTCGGCGTGCCTGCCGCAAGGCTCGCGGCCGCCGGTGCCGCGGGACGCAGCAAATCCAGCTGCGTCTGTCGTCGCGATCGGCTCCGCGGAGCGGCGTCGGCTTCGGCAACTCCACGCACGCTTCGCGCCACGTTCATCGCGGGAGCCGCGTTCCACGCCGCTGTATCGGTGTCCTGGCAGCGGCGCAGCGCGTAAAGCAGTTCCTGGCGGTAAGGCCCGCGCGGGCTCTCCTCCGCGCTCGACGCCGGCCGCCGTCACCAGATCCACTTCGGGAAATCCTCCTCTGAAATCGCTCAGAAACTCGGTCAGGTCGAGATCGGGCAGCCAGGAATCGACAATCACCGCCTCGGGCAGCGACGCTTCGGCCTCAGCCCATGCCTCGTGCGCCGCCCTCCGCCTCGCGCACCTGCCAGCGCAGGCCGGTAAGGATCTGCGTCAGCCTCTGCCGAAAGCTGCGATCGGCGCTGGCCACCAGTGCGGTCCGCTGCCGCGTGCGCGGTTGTGTGGGCAGATTGGGAAGAACAGGAACCGGAAAAGCGTGCATGCATGTTCTCCTTTTAGTGCCGCAAATCAATCGAACGAATCAACCAGTCATGAATGAATCTGCGCGCGAATAAATCCACCTGCGTTAGCGCGCGATGGCTGCCGGAGGTATCGAAGCACTCTCGGCCGGCGATTGCGTAATAGCCGCGGCAATTGGAGCGCCCACAGTCTCAGGAACTGTCAACTCAGATTCAGGCGGGACCATGTAACCGTGTCCGCGCACCGTTCGAATCAATCGCCCCGGCGGCGGATCCTCCAGCTTGCGGCGAAGATAGTTCACATACACGTCGACGATGTTCGTAGTCTGCGTCGGCTCCATATTCCAAACCGAATCCAGCAGGTCCACGCGCGACACGCATTCGCCGCGGTTGAGCATCAGATGCTCCAGCAACGCAAACTCCTTGTTGGTCAAAACAATCAGCCGTCCCGCGCGGTGCGCCGTGTGCTCAAGCCGGTCCAGTTCCAGATCGCCCGCGCGCAGTTGCAGCCTGGTCTCCCGCTTGCGCCTCAGCAGCGCCCGGCAGCGTGCGCGCAGTTCGTGCAGGCTGAAGGGCTTGGTCATCAGATCGTCGGCGCCGTGGTCCAGGCAGCGTACCCGCGTCTCCACCTCCTGCCGCCCGGTCAGCACCAGCACCGGCAGGTTTGCATCCATGATTCGAATCTCATCAAGCACCTGCTCGCCATCCTTCACCGGCATGTTCAAATCGAGAATCGTCAAATCGGGCATCTCCTGCCGAAATGCCTCAACGGCAGCCGCGCCATCGTGGGCCAGATGAACGCGATGCCCATCGGCCTCCAGGCCGCGGCTTAGAAACAGTCCCAACGCCTTGTCGTCTTCGGCTATGAGTAATCTCATGAGAGCCTTTCCATTAATCCGATCTCGGCCTTCAATCTGTGCCCTGCTCTCGTTTGCAAAACTTTTTTCCGGCTGCACTCTCGTTATGGCTGGCCCAGTGAGCCGCGGCGAGCAAGGCACTACTCAACATTCCCGTGTGAAAGAAAGGAACACAATCAAAGAAGATTGGAAAATGAAATTCGATTGCAGAAAGGGGCCGCTGGAAATTCAGCGTCCTTTAATGGGTGTGAACCTTTGGACGAGTGACATACATCACACGCAATTCGAAGAAGCTCAGAACAACTTTGATTTATCCGCTGATTGCAGGCCCCGTTCCCTTGCCTCAATGCCGCTTCCGCAAGCGCACTTGCATTGATCGGCAACAATTCTGCTCTGGTTCAGCCTGAAAGTCCGTCGCCGCTCTCAGCTCGCATCGCTTTCGTGAGGCGTCCTCCCGAGCTAAAGCACTTGCCTACCTCAATCAAAAAAACAAATGAGGAAATCTCCACTACGTTCCCGCCCTCCGGGTATAGAATTGTCCCCGGATTTGCACATTTTCCACCGCTTTTTTCGATATTTAACCCTTTTAGTTCGTGCAAATTCTATCGGTAAGATTACTAAAGTGTATACTGGCGCCTTAAGAGTCCTACAAAAGCGTTATCGCCCTTTCTTAAGAAATAGCCGATGCTGTCGTTAATACAGATAGATAGATGCGCGGCGCAACGCACGCGCACGAATGGAGTGCCTTGGTTGACTGGAGCAAACTACCCGATTTAGGAGCCGTCGCGCTCCTCACGCTGGCTTTCGCATCCGTCGCGCGGCATGCGCGCGCATCGGTTTCCTCCATCTGGCTCACCGGCTGGCTGCTGATCGCAGTTCATTTCGCCGCCTTCATGTTTCTGGGCGCACCCGGATACTGGGCTGACCTCGCGACCTTTATCGGCCTCGCATCTCTCGTTTCTGCGCGGCGTTCTGTTTATGTGGGCGGCTGTCCCGCATCGCACCGAACAGCGCTCTAGCAGCTGGATGCGCGCTGTCCTGTTAACCACCTATACGCTCTATTTCGGACTTCTCGTCATCGACCCAATTGCCTCCTGGGCTTTGACGCCGGTAGCTGTCCTGATCGGCCTCGCACCGCTCACCCTTGCGCTGCTGACCATATCCCAATTCACGCATCCGCTGCGCTGGACGATCGTCGGCCTCAACCTCGCACTCTCGATTTTCTTGTTGATCTTCCAGCATCAACCCGGCACGGGCCCAACGCTTGCCATTGAGGCAGTGCTGTTCACCGTTTACCTCGGCTGCGCCATCCACTTCTGGTTCACCTATAGTCGCGCAACCGCGGGAGCCTTCATCACCATCGCCGCCTTCTTCGCCTGGGCTGGCGTCTTCGTTGCCGGACCGTGCATCGCTTATTACTTTCCCAATCTCCATCTCGAAAGCGAAGTCTGGAATCTGCCCAAGTACGTCGTGGCCGTGGGCATGATCATGCTTCTTCTCGAGGATCAGCTCGAGCACAACAAATACCTGGCTCTGCATGACGAACTGACCGGCCTTCCCAATCGCCGCCTCTTTCAGGATCGTCTGGCCGGCTCCATCGAGCGCGCGCGCCGCACCGGAACGCATGTCGCTCTGCTTCTCCTCGACCTCGACAATTTCAAGCTGGTCAATGACACCGCGGGCCATCATGTCGGCGACCAATTGCTCAAGACACGTGAGCGAATCTCTTCACCGGGCGAGTCCGCAAGTCCGACACCGTGGCGCGCACCGGAGGCGATGAGTTCTCCATCATTCTTGAAGAGCCCATGACCCGCGCTGACGCTTCCCGCGTCGGAAAGATCCTTACCAAACTCCTCGAAGAACCGTTCATCTTCGACGGAAAAGCTGTCCTGGTCGGCGCCAGCGTGGGCATCGCCGTCTTTCCCGACGACGCCAAAGATGCCGAATCTTTGCGCATCGCAGCAGACGTCCGCATGTACGCCGGCAAGAACGCTGCCCGGGAAGAGGCCGCTGCGAATGCGCCAGTCGAGCCGCTCAAGCGGAAATCGCCCCGTGCTGTAAAGAGCGGGACGAGGCTGCCAGGCCTTCAAACCGCGGAGTAGCCCGCCTCGGCCGCGCCGAAAAACATACTCGACTCCTGGATTCCTCCGGGTTCGATTCGCCTGCGAATACTCCTGCACGATTATGCGACAGCTGTTCCATTTGGGGCATTTGGCCCAGAGTTTCTATCGGACCGCGATATAGTTCACATCCTTCGTCCCCCAATCGGAGTAGGCTTTTCGGCAGCGCCTTTCCGGCAGACGATGCGCTGGAGAAAACGGCCGAGCCGCCGTCAGGTGGCTTTAGGCCATGCGCTACTTGGAGTCGGAGCATGAATAGAGTGATCCGCAGACTCAGAATCCAGACCTATAGAGACCAATTGGCCGCGTGCAACCAGGTTTGTGTCGCCCTCTCAAGGGAAACTCAGAACCTGGCGCTGCCGCGCGATGAGCGGCTCTCAATCGACCAGCGTTTAGATAGTGCAACAAAGGAAAGCCTGTCCCTGCAATTCATGCTCGACCATTTGGAGAAACAGGAGAACGAGGATCGACCGGGACGGAAATTTGTGCCTAATTAGCCCTGTATGCTACTGCAAACAAGAAGGCCCGGACGTTTTGTCCGGGCCTTCTGTTCTTCAAGCGAGCAGTCTAATCATCCCTGCCCACTTCATCCCTGCGTACTTCATCCCTGTCCGCCGCCGGGTCCACGTCTGCCGCGCCGCCGCCTGCGCCGGTTGTTGGCGCCTGCGCCTGAGCCTGAACCCCCACCGGGCCGACCACCGCCGCCGCTGAACGGCGTACCGCCTGCATGAACAACAGGAGGCGCTCCATCCACGCGGTTGAAGTTCGGCTCGTTCGCCTCGTCGATCTCCACGCCACTCGGTTCGTCGAAGTCGTCTCCGCCCTCGATAAGAATCGTGCTCTGGTTTGAGCTTGGCTGGCGCTCGTCGAACTCGTGACGCGGTGCCGCGATCCTCGGTGTTGGCGCCGGTGCCGCAACAGGCTGCGAATACCCTGCCTCTTCATCTTGCGCGGGAGCCGATTGTCCCAGCTTCGCCTTCTGCTCCTTGATGAGCGCCTTCCGGCTCAGCTTGATGCGATTGCCCTCGATGGCCAGTACCTTCACCATCACCTGATCGCCTTCGCGCAACTCGTCCTTCACTTCCTTTACGCGATGCTCGGCAATCTCGGAGATGTGCAGCAGTCCATCCGTTCCCGGGAACAGCTCCACGAACGCGCCGAACTCGGCCAACCGCACAACCTTGCCCAGGTATGTCTTGCCGATCTCTGGAACCGCGGTCAGGTTGCCGATAATGGCCAGTGCCTTCGCCAGACCCTCTGCGTCGCTCGATGCCACGCTCACCTTGCCGGTGTCGTCCACATCGATCTTCGCGCCCGTCTGCTCAACGATGCCGCGAATCGTCGCGCCACCCTTGCCGATCAGGTCGCGAATCTTGTCCGTCGGAATCATCACGGTCTCAATGCGTGGCGCATACTTCGAGCGCTCCACACGCGGACCGTCCAGCACCGCGTCCATCTTGTCCAGCAGGAACAGCCGGCCTTGACGCGCCTGCTCCATCGCCTGCTGCAAAATCTCGCGCGTCAGGCCGCCGATCTTGATGTCCATCTGCAGCGCTGTAATTCCCTTGCGCGTTCCGGCCACCTTGAAATCCATGTCGCCGTAGTGGTCTTCCGCGCCGGCAATGTCGGTCAGGATGGCGTAGTCGTCGCCTTCCTTCACCAGGCCCATCGCCACTCCAGCAACCGAGCCTTTCAGCTTGATGCCGGAATCGTATAGCGCCAGACTCGCTCCGCATACTGAAGCCATCGAAGAAGATCCGTTCGACTCCAGAATGTCGCTCACGATGCGGATTGAATACGGCGACTCGTCGGCGCTCGGCAAAACCGCGCTGATCGCGCGCTCCGCCAATGCTCCGTGGCCCACTTCGCGGCGTCCCGTGCCGGTCATGCGGCCCGTTTCGCCCACGCTGAACGGCGGAAAATTGTAGTGCAGCATGAAGTTCTTCCGCTGCTCGCCCTCGTAGCTTTCGAGCCTCTGCCCGTCGTCCGCAGTGCCCAGCGTTGCGGTAACCAGCGCCTGCGTCTCGCCGCGCGTAAACAGCGCCGAACCGTGCGTCCGTGGCAGCACGCCGGTCTCAATCGTGATTTGCCGGATCTCGTCGAACGCGCGCCGATCGGGCCGGATGCGCTCCTTCGTCACCTGCTCGCGGAACATCCGCTCGCGCAACAGTTCGTAATAGTGCGAAAGCCTCTTCTTCGCCGCCGGATCGTCAGCCGGCAGCTCCGCCGCCAGCTCATCCTTGATCTGCTTCACCAGCGCGTAGCTTTCGGTCTTCGCGTGCGCCTTGGTGTCCAGCGCATCCTTCAGCCGGTCGCCGATCTTGTTCTTCAGTTCGTTGTAGTAGCCCTCGTCGACTTCCGGCGCGGTAAACTTCCGCTTCGGCTTGCCGGCCTTTGAAACCAACTCTTCGATCGCCGCGACAATCTTCTTGATCTCGCCATGCGCAAACTCGATCGCCGCCAGAATAACCTCTTCGGTCTCTTCCTTGGCGCCCGACTCGATCATCACGATGCCGTCCTTGTGGCCGACCACCATGATGTTCACCGTTGTTGCTTTGCGCTCGGCGTATGTGGGATTCACCACAAACTCGCCGTCCACGCGTCCCACGCGCACCGCTCCAACAATCGCATTAAAAGGAATGTCCGACAGAGCCACAGCCGCTGCCGCCGCATTGATTCCGATCACGTCAGGATCGTTCTCCTTATCTGCGGAGAGAACCAGAGCAATCAGCTGCGTTTCATTGCGAAATCCATCCGGGAAAAGCGGGCGCAGGGGCCGATCGATCTGACGGCACGTCAGAATCTCCTTTTCGCTGGGCCGGCCTTCGCGCTTGATGAATCCGCCGGGAATGCGTCCGCCGGCGTATGTGTACTCGCGGTAGTCCACCGTGAGCGGGAAGAAGTCGATGCCTTCCCTGGGATCGGGAGATGCCACTGCAGTGGATAGAACAACTGTTTCGCCGGTCGTTACCAGCGCTGCGCCAGAGGCCTGCTTGGCCATGCGGCCGGTCTCAAAGACCAGTCGCTTGCCGCCGGATAGCTCGACGGCTACATCATGTTTCGTAGACATAGTGTCCTCGTTTCATTTTTTTCGCTTGGGAAATTTGTGTGGGAAATGCGCGCACGGAGCGCCGGCTTTGGGGCCGTCTCAAGTGAGGGCGTCCACGCCCCCAATTTTGTTTCGCGCAAGAAACACCTCGGCGCCAGCTCAGGCGTCCCTTGCGAGTCGCCCGGCGCGCCTTGGTCAGGTGTTCCAGGTTTAGGGTGGACCGTGACCAGTGTCCGGTCTGAATGCTTCCGGTTCAATGTTTGCTTTCGTCGATTACTTGCGGATTCCGAGTTTGCCGATCACGTCGCGATAGCGGTCCGTGTCGTGCGTTTTCAGGTAATCCAGCAGGCGGCGGCGCTTGCTCACCAGCATCAACAATCCACGCCGGGATGCATGATCCTTTTTGTGGGCTTTGAAGTGCTCGGTGAGGTCGTTGATCCGCTCGCTCAGAATCGCGATTTGGACCTCCGGCGATCCGGTGTCCGTATCATGGGTCCGGAAGCGTTTGATCAGGTCTGTCTTTTTTTCAATCGCCAGCACGGCGTAGGTAACTCCTCATTCTCTGTCGTTTCCACTCTTCAGTGTCTACTAGAAGATTAACATGAACGGCTCTGGGGGCAAACCCCGAGCACCCCAGAACCCTCAGGTAACTAAACGCACTTTCGGCCACAAGAGCCTTCCATCGAGACGTTCGCGCGATTGACTCTCAATCTCAGCATGCATCGCTTCGGGGTGCTCCGGATTCAGCAGGTAATTCCACGCAAAGGGAACAATGGCCGAAGGCACGCGGGCAAGCGCGGATTCGCGTGAAGAGAGCCAAGCGTCGCCGATTCTTCTTGTGAACTCCGGTTGCTCTTGCCAGTTCTGACTCTCAGATAAATCGAGGAGAGAAATCTTCAGGGAGTGCGGCGTGCTGACTTTCAGTAAGGTAAATTCCAGAGGAGGGTCCTCTGCGTCGTATTCCATGTGAACAAGCGCTTCAAACATCGCCACGGCGGGCGATTCGGCCAGGTAAACGACCCTTTGTCCCGCGGTGTGCCATCTCCCGCTCGCTATTCGGCCACCGTCTCCCGATAAATCTGAATGATCGCTAATACGCCACAGTGTCGTCGCCGGGATGGCTTCCATAGAGATGCGCGCCCGCTTAATCGGCACATCTTAAGCGCCGGGTAACTACAAATACACCATCGATTCACTTGTTCAGATAACTAAACGGTAATCAGCTTGCGCTCTCGAAATGCGTGTCAGGCAAAATATCCTTCGTCGATTTGAATCAGGAACTCCTGTACTGCGTGTTCCCCTCCGCCTGTCCGGAGCATTTCCAGAGAACTTTTGCCATCGAATCGCTGCTTCTTGCCACCTAGCCACTTCCTGGCATTATCTCGATTGCCATAGACCTTCACCGCCAATTCGTAAATCCTCGCCACTCGTGCCAGCCGGTCCGATTCATCCAGGCTCAGAGGCTCATTGCGCTGACGACGATGTTTGAGCGTTCGGGCGTTAATGACAACGTCAAGCAGGGCTTTAACTGGAATTCCGGAATAAGCAGAAAACTCTTCGAGAGCAGACAGCGGAAGGCCACGTTCTAAATCTCGCCAGTCATAAGAAAACGGCGGTGGTGAGACGGAAATCGAAGCAGCTTGACTCATAAAGACATTATGCCACACTTTCTGCGGCATTTTGTCCCATTCCGCTAATCACTGAAAATAAAGGACATTCAGCGGACCCTCAGCGTCGCACAACCCTCTCGCCGCTCCCAATCGTTCGTCCGGTCAAGAGGCCTCCCTTCGCAATAAACGGCCGTCCGCAAGCGCATCGAGCGCCTCCGCCCCAAGAATTATTTTTCACACTGGCCTGTCAAAAGTTGCTTCAAGACCGCCATCTCATCTTGTATATTGTTGCTCTCGCTCGGGCCACCAATTTCCCCACTCGGCCGGAGAACTTTCAGCGAGAACCCCGGCCCATCTCACTTGCAACACAACACCAATAAGGAGAAGAAAAATGGCCGATTCATCTCTCGCCACAATTGCGAAACAATCCGCTGGCTGGGCCGTCGCACTGAGCGTTCTATTGATCCTCGCGGGCATTCTGGCGATCGTCATTCCGCCTGCCGCAGGCATCGGAGTGGCAATCGTTATCGCCTGGCTGGTGCTGCTCGGCGGCATCGCGCACTTGGCCCTCGCCTGGCATATCCGTTCAACCGGAGGCATGATCTGGGAGCTTCTAGTTGGCCTGCTTTACCTCGCCGTAGCGGTTTACATGCTGCTTTGGCCGATCGCCGGCCTCGCCTCACTTACCCTCCTTCTCGCGGCTTACCTCTTCGGCAGGGGCATTCTGGAGCTGATTCTGGGCTTCCGCATCCGTCACCTTTCCGGCTCCCGCTGGCTCTTCTTCGATGGCGTCATCGCCCTGATTCTGGGCGCGATGATCGGCCTGAGCTGGCCTTCGAGCAGCGAATGGGCCATCGGCACCCTGATCGGAATCAGCATGTTGTTCGCGGGAATCACACGTCTTCCAATGGCACTTGCAGCGCGCAAGCTCGTCGCGAGCCCCGCATAGCCAGCCTCGAAGCTGCTTGAGTCGCAGCGGTTCTGCATTCTTGAGTCTCGATTCTTGAGTCTCAACGATCCCTGGCCCGCCAACACCCAACGGCCGCCGAAGCCGAGTGGCATTTTCCTTAATCGCGCTCGCCCACGGACACTTCTTCGTCCGTGGGTCGCTCGATCCCTGCCCGTCATTCTCCTGCCTGTCAATTCCCCAGCGGTTCTCTTCGGTCTCCTTGTTCCCTTGGTCCCTCGTTCCCTGCCGGGGTCCCCAACGACAGGTCCTCGTCGTTGGGGTGGCTGCCGGGGTCCCCAACGACAGGTCTTCGTCGTTGGGGTGGCTGCCGGGATCCCCAACGTCAGGTCTTCGTCGTTGGGGTGGCTGCCGGGTTGGCTACTGACTGGCGCCTGCTTCCGCCCAATAATTCGCCCGCGCCACAATCCTCGCCCCATAATCCAGGGCCGTCTTCACGCGAATCGTATGCAGTCCCGGCGTCGGGTCCGAGGGGCTGAACGTAATCAAATATCTGTTGCGCGCATCGCGCGCCGCCGTCATCACCCGCGCCTCAAACCGCTTGTCGCCCACAAACGTCGTATACTCCCCGCCGCTTTCCGTCGCCACTTCTTTGGCCACATTCTTTTTGAAAGCCTTCACCGCCATTACCAGCGTGCTCACCATACTCATCGTCCGGTCTTCGCCGTTGTCCTTTACGTCGTGCCCCAACTCCGCCAGCGCCGGCGAAAAACTCACGCTCAGCACCAGCACATCCGACTCGCCGATCATCCTTATCAACTCCGCGGGCTTCGTGTGCTTGCTCCCGTGATCGCGCTCCTCGCTGATCAGCAGCAGCACGCGCCGGTACTCCTTGGGCTGCGACTCGAGCAGCGTCACGCCATAATTCACCGTATCCAGAATCGCCGCGCCGCCATCGCCCGGCTCCAGCTCGGTCAACTCTTTGTTCACCTGGTCGCCGTCGTGCGTGAAGTCCTGGATCAGTTGCGGCTCGGAATCGAATCCCACCAGCGCCACCTGGCTGCGCGGATCCGAAAGAAACACATCGAGCAGCGGGCCCAGCCGCGCCAGCTTGTCAAACTCCAGCACGCTCACTCCGCCCTGCTCCACCGCAACCACCAGTGCCACCGGCGCCGTGTCCATCTCCGGCTGCACTTTGATCTTTTGCGGCACGCCGTTGTCTTCCAGAACAAAATCGCTCGGCTTCAGCCCGTAGAGAATGCCTCCGCCTTTCTTCTCCACCAGCGTTGGCACCAGCACTTCCGTCGTCGTCACGCGCAGATTCGGGGCGCCATTTTGCGCGCTCGGCATCGGCGGCGGCGCCTCAATCGGCGGCAACTTTGGCTGCGCCGATTGCTGCGCCTGCGCCGTCGCGCCCAGCGTCAACGCAGTCAAAAGAAAAAATGCTGCAGGCGAAATAGGGATCCTCATGCGCTATTAGACTCGATCCTAAGCCATGCGGCTCCAGCAGCCGTGTCGCTCAATTCCTGCCAAAAATTCAATCTTTCCTCTCGTTTTCATTCCCTGATATTCTCCTTCTTCGGAGGCGCACATGCCCAAGCCAAATCGCAATCCCAAAGTCGACGCCTACATCGAAAAAGCGCAGCCCTTCGCCCAGCCCATCCTCGCCCATTTGCGCAAAGTTATTCACGCAGGCTGCCCGCGAGGTTGAGGAAACCATCAAGTGGAGCCGCCCCTTCTTCGAATATCGCGGCACGATCATCTGCAATATTTCGGCCTTCAAGGAACATTGCAGCATGGGTTTCTGGGGGCTCGAAATCGGAGCCATCCTGCGCAAGGCCGGCGTCGTGCGCGACGGAGCGATGGGCTCGCTCGGCCGCATCACAAGCGTCGCGGCCCTGCCACCTGAAAAGAAACTCGTCGAATGGGTCGCTCAAGCCGCGGCTCTCATTGCAAGCGGCCGGGAAAGGAGCCCAATCGCGGCCCGCCCTCGCGTCGTCAAGCCGGCCGGCGCTTCCCTCAAGCCCCCGCCCGACTTCAACCGCGCCCTCGGCAAGAACAAAAAAGCCGCCGCTGTCTTTGCCGCTTTCAGCCCCAGTTGCCGTCGCGAATATATTGAGTGGATTGTTGAAGCCAAGCGTCCCGAAACCCGCGAGCAGCGCATCACTACGGCCGTCGACTGGATCGCCCAGGGAAAACAACGCAACTGGAAATATCAAAAGTAGGTGCCGGGTCTCACTGCCACTTTCTACTTCACGCTCAGCCCCTTGATGTTTCCGTTTCTCTAATTCCTACTGGCTATTGGCTATTGCCTACTGGCTATTCCCTATTGGCTATTGGCTACTTCGTCCGCGCCTCGCGCTCCAGCTCGCCCGTCCACGCCAGAAAACGCAACAGCTCCCAGCGCTCGGTCCACATAAAGCCCAGCACGCTTTTCGCCAGTCAGCGTCTCTGCCTTCTTTCCGGAATAGGTCTCCACCCGCCAGCGCAAAAACTCGCTTCGCCACGGAGCCAGCCGGTGGCCTCGGGTTGCATTCCACAAGAAACGCAGCGCAGCAAACAAAGCGAATCCTCTCTCCTAAGTATAGAAGAGGCCGCATTTCCCATGTTGAATCTGGCTCGACGTGCTTTGAAAGGGCACGACTTCAGGCTTGCGCTACGCCGACCAGCGCCTTCGTTCGCACCCACGCGGAAGCGCGTTCGCCGGCGAGATCGCGCAGCGCGGAGCGCAGGTGAATCACCGCCGAGGCGTGGACCTGCGACACGCGCGACTCAACCACTCCCAGCGCCAATCCGATCTCGCGCATGGTCATCTCCTCGTAGTAGTAGAGGGTCATCACCAGCCGTTCGCGGTCGGCAAGTCGTGAGATGGCGCCGCCCAGGCGATTCTCCAGCTCGCCTTTAAGGCACTGAAACAGCGGATCATCATCCGGACGGCCCGGAACGTAAGCCAGTTCCTCCTCGCCCGAGTTTTCGTTGCGTTCGATGTGCAACGTGCCGATTTCGAGACCCTTCAAATCGCCCAGCAGTTGCTGGTACTCGTCGAGACTCGTCCCCATCTGCACAGAGACCTCGCCTTCGCCCGGCGCCCGGCCCAGCCGCGCGGTCAGCATGCGAATTGCCTCTTCCACCGCGCGCCCTTTGCGGCGCAGTTCGCGTGGGCTCCAATCGAGCGTGCGCAGGCTGTCCAGAATTGCGCCCCGAATGCGGAACTGCGCGTAGCTGCGGAACTGCACCTTCTTCGCGGCATCGAATTTGGTGAAGGCATCCATTAACCCAACCACGCCCGCCGAGACAAGGTCCTCCATCTCCACGTGCTGCGGCAGCCTCTCGTGGATCCGCCGCGCGATAAAACGAACTACCGGCAGATGATCCAGCAACACGCGCTCCTGTTCGGTCGTCAGCACCATCGAGACCGGCGGCGGAAATCCGCTTCCCGCTGCGCCACGGCGTACAAGCCTCGGCTCTCTCACCACCACTGTCGCTTCCATGGCCATCCCTTTCACCCCGCCCCATATCTGGCCCACACCGGACAGTGCCAAAACGGCGCGGCCGGATCGCGTGCAAAACTTCACTCGCTGCCATCACCGCCAGTCGCGGTAATAACGGCTCCAGCCACAAATTCATGAGAAAGCGTGCCGGGCTAGGACACAGAAGCACGAGCAGCCCCAATGGAAGGTGGAAGCGATAAGGGAGGTCTCATAATCGGCGAGGCGCCCGCCAAACGCGACTGAGCAGTCGCCAAATGTCTCGAAACGATGCTGCAACTGGGCCAAAGTGCGATCAAGACATTGGAGCGTTCTCAGAATTGTGTGCGTCACAGCTACACCGCCGCGCCCTGCGCCCAATTCACTTCGCTGCTACACTTGAAGTTGGAAAGATTTTGCAGCCGTTCCTCCCGCTCGCATCGGGATCGGCCGCCTTCCGAGGTCCAAAACCATGTCTGAACCCACAGAAAACAAAAGTTTCACCGGAACCACGCTTCGCCTCAAAGTCGGCCTCGCCGAGATGCTCAAAGGCGGCGTCATCATGGACGTGATGAGCGTCGAGCAGGCGCGCATCGCCGAGGAATCGGGCGCCACATCCGTCATGGCCCTCGAGCGCGTCCCCGCCATGATCCGCGCCGAAGGCGGCGTAGCTCGCATGGCTCGTCCCTCGCTCATCAAGCAGATCATTCAGGCCGTTTCAATTCCGGTCATGGCCAAGGCCCGCATCGGCCACACTGCCGAAGCGCAGATTCTTCAGGAGCTCGGCGTCGACTACATCGACGAGAGCGAAGTGCTCACCCCAGCCGACGAAGCGCATCACATCGACAAGCACGCCTTCACCACTCCATTCGTCTGCGGAGCGCGCAATCTTGGCGAAGCACTCCGGCGCATCGCCGAGGGCGCGGCCATGATCCGTACCAAAGGCGAGGCCGGCACCGGCGACGTCGTTCACGCCGTCCAGCACATGCGCCAGATCACTCGCGAAATGCGCACGCTCACCGTGCTTTCTGAGCAGGAGCTTTACGCCGCAGCAAAAGATCTGCAGGCGCCCTACGAACTCGTAGCCATGGTCGCCAAAACCGGCCGGCTCCCCGTGCCCAACTTCTCCGCCGGCGGCATCGCCACTCCAGCCGACGCCGCGCTCATGATGCAACTCGGCGCACAAGCCGTCTTCGTCGGCTCGGGAATCTTCATGAAAGAGCGCGCCACTCCGCTCGACGTCGAGAACTCGACCCAAGGAGCGCGAAGAAGCCATGTCGCGCGCCAAGGCGATCGTCATCGCGACTACGCACTTCGATGACCCGAAGATTCTCGCCGAGGTCGCCGAGCAGGTCACGGGAACCATGAAGGGCCTCGCCGCCGCAGCCATCGAAGAATCTCAGCTCCTTCAAACCCGCGGCTGGTGACCACCTGCGGTTCGGGCAGACGCTCGCTACTCGCTCGCATCGGCATTATTGCTCTTGGTTCTTATGCCAAAAGACGGACTCAATTATGGGGCGCCCATGCCCGCCGCTTGACATGTACGGTGAAACCGTACATCATGGATCAGTGAGGCTTCATGGAGCTTGTCCGGTTTCGTCACAAAGGACTGCGCCATCTCTATGAAGACGAGGATGCGCGTTCAGTGCCTTTCGCGATGGCCAGCAAACTGAGCAACCTGCTATTTGCCATCGAGACCGCTAACAATGTGGATCAACTCGGAAGATTTCCAGGCTGGAAGTTGCATCCGCTCAAGGGTGATCTGAAGGGATTCTGGAGCCTGACTGTTACGGGGAACTGGCGATTGATCTTCCGCTATGACGAAGATGCCAATACGGCCACCGATATTGACTTGATCGATTACCACTGAGGAGACCGAGATGCCCATGAAGAATCCGCCACATCCAGGCAGCCTGATCAAGACCGAAGTCCTCGAAGCGCTAGGCCTCAGTGTGTCGAGGGCTGCGGAGATTTTGCAGGTACGACGCGCGACGCTCTCCGATCTTCTAAACGGCAAGTCTGCCCTCACGCCTGATATGGCGTTACGCATTGAGAAAGCATTCGGCCCAGAGATGGACCACCTGCTGCGTATGCAACTTGCCTATGACGTTTCGAAGGCCAGAGAACACGCTAAGAACATTTCGATCGAGCGGTACGTGCCTGCCTAGATTGTGCTCGGCTCGCTATCGATTGGCCTGAGAAGTGCCGTCAGCCCTTTACCCGCAAATAAGATAAACCGACCATCGCCTCGTCCCAATTTCCCGCCAGCCTCGGCTCCCTTCAATTCCCGCTTTCATTTCCCATTCCACAGGCACCTCTTCCGAATTTCGGTGCGTCAAAACAAAAGTGAGTGTAAATTCAACCTCACAGGGTTCGCCATGCCCCCTATCTTTACTCCCATCCCGTCTGAGGTCGAGCGCAAAGCCCCCGGCACCGGAGGCAAGCCACCCGTTGCCCGCCGGCCCACCGGCGGAGGCGGCGGTGGTGGCGATGACGACTGGCATGGTCCGCACCGCGGCCCGCGCGATGTCCTCAATCGCACCCGCGCATTCGTCTTCTGCGCTCTCGCCGGAGACATGGCGTTCTTCGTTGCCCTGGTCGCCGTGTTCTACGCGCGCCAGGCCGCCATGCACATGGACCCGCGCACTCTCCAGCAGATCGGCGACTGGCATCCGGTTCTGCTGCCGCGCATCCTCTTCCTCAATACCGCGCTCCTGCTCCTCAGCACCGTGACCATCGAACTGGCCCGCCGCCACATCTTCCGCGAATTTGACGTCCTCGAAGAATGGCTCGGCCTCGGCACACCCGCCCTGCGCCGCACCCTGCCCTGGATCGGCGCCACCCTCGCGCTTGGATTAATGTTTCTCGCCGGCCAGGTCATCGCCTGGCGGCAACTCACCGCTCAGGGATTCGCCTTCAATCGCTGGGCCACTCCCGCCAGCTATTTCTTCTACCTCATCACCGGCCTGCACGCCGCCCACCTGGCTCTCGGCGTCCTCGCGCTCGGCTTCTGCCTCGTCGCCCTCGCCCATCTCAAGCGCGTGGAATCCCGCCAGATCGCCGTCGACGCAACCGCATGGTTCTGGCACACCATGACCCTCGCCTGGCTCATCCTCTTCGCCGTGCTCCTCTTCGGCCAATAAAAAAGCGGCGCTCAGCCTTACCGACCAACATTGAGGTTGCCCCATCCTTTTCGCAGCTTCATCGCGAAAGGGTGCTCGACCGCTCCATCCCCCCACATAATCCTTGCCCCGCCCTCTCCGCTCGCTTAAGCTCATCCAGTTGGGGAAAATATCAACCAGGCGCATTTCGCCGGGCACATCCAGCCCACCCGGCCCGCACACACCAAACCGCCCCGCGCAAATTCAACGGAGAACAAAACCATGCCGCAACCTGAAGCTCAAATCTGGAAAGGCTCAGCCTTCTCGATCGATCGCATCCCGGGCAAAAATCCCAGCACCGTGATCTTCCGCTTCACCGGCCCCTTCACCGCGCGCGACATGTTCAGCTCCGTGGCCCCCACCGCCTTCCACCACATCTTCGATTGCGAACTGACCCCAGGCGACGCCGCGCCCATCACCAACATCTTCGACCTCACCGCGGTTCCCTATATGGACTCGTCAGGCATCGGCATGCTCGTCAGTCATTATGTCCGCTGCCGTGGCAAAGGCGTCCGCCTCATCGCCGCCGGAGCCAACCCGCGCATCGCTCAGCTCTTCAGGCTCACCAAGGTCGACTCATTCATTCCCATGGTCGCCACCCTCGAAGAAGCCGAAGCCAACGCCAACTGAATTATCCTCGCGCACCGTGTCATCCCGAGCGGAGCAAGCTTGGGGCTCCAAAATCGCGAAGCGATTATTGGGGTCGTGGCTCGCCACGGCCGGGAGCCGAGGGACCTGCTTTTGCGTTTAGTGATTCACCCAGACCACAAATGCATGGGTGCCCCATCCCTCGCCCTATTTCTCCACCGGCCCAGCCGTCTTCGGCGGCAGAACCCAGATCACTGAAACAATCCCGATCAGAACGAGTGAGGCCCAAGGCCTCCAGTAGGCCACCGGCACGGCCGCAAGATAAAGCGAAACAGACGCGATCTGCTTGCCCCAACTTGCGTGCGCGGGCGCGGCGCTCTGTCGCCGTATCAGAACCCAGATCCCCATGTAGGCGAGCCCCGGAAAGATGCTCACCGCCGCATAAAGCGCCGTCGTGAACGACGAAAGCCCCTTCACGCCGATCCAGTCCGTGGCAAACGGAAAGAGCGACAGAAAAAGAGAAAAACCAGGTTCGCCCACAAAATTCCGTGAGTCACCGTCTCCGCCTCGTCCACAAGATAGTGATGGTTGACCCAGTAAATCCCGATCTGCACAAAAGTCAGCAGATAGAGAAAGATCGTCGGCAGCACCGCCCGCAAACCGGCAAGGCCGTCCTGCCCCGGCACCTTCAGCTCCAGCACCATGATGGTGATGATCACCGCGATAACGCCGTCGGAGATCGCCTCCAGACGCGACGGAGTAAGGCCACCGACGAAGCGACGCCAGCCGATGCAGTAAAGTCTTTTCTGCGCATGCAGATATCAAAATAGCACGCGGCCAACACCCCCATACGCAGTCATCCTGAGCGACCGGAGCGAAGCGATGGGAGTCGAAGGATCTGCATTTTAGAATTCTGGCAAAGGGCGGGATACCACAAACGCAAACCCTCCATCAATCACGTCAAACCGAGCGCAGCCATTGACTCTGAGGAACCAAAACGGGAACCTGAGCTATTCTTCGCCCACTTTCAAAATACAGCCAGCTAGAATTGGGAGCGCAGTAGCCGTCGGCCGGCCATAAGGAATCAGGGTTTTTCGGCCGACATGAGATCATCAATAAATGGACGGCATCATCAAATGGCTGCGGATTATCAGCAAAAAATTTACCATCAAGGGCTACAAATCCATCCGAGATTTGGAGGCCTTCGATCTCGGCCATATAAACGTGCTGATAGGTCCCAATGGGGCCGGTAAGAGCAATTTCGTAAAGTCTGTTTCGTCTGCTGCGCGACCTAATCGACGAGAAGCTTCAGCTCGCACTCGCCACCGAGGGGAGGAGCAGATGCTTTTCTCTACTTAGGTCCCAGGGCTCACAAGGGAACTTCGAGTCAAGCTTCTCTTCGGACAAAACGGAGTCCGATGAGTTCACTCTTCAGCCAACTGTAGACAGACCGCCTAGTCTTTTCAAGCGAGCAATCGATCTATAGAGGTCACCTAGTTGGCGGTAAAGAGAACAGGACACCATTCGGATCGGGACATCCAGAAGCAAAGCTTCCCAGCCCGCAAAAACGACTCCGGACTGACGACTACCAAGGGCCCGTCCCACTATGTATTTGAAGGCGTCCTCCCAAGCTGGGTCGTTTATCACTTCCACGACACGAGTCTTGTCTCCGGGGTCCGTCGGCAGGGCCCAATTAATGACAACATTTCTCTTAAGATGTAACGCTGAGCATCCTTGCGGCGTTTCTGCAACAGATTGCAGTCCACACACCTGTCCAGCTACGAAAAGATCCGGCCATGTCGTGAGACTGGCTGACACCGTTCTTTGATGACTTTCAGCTTCAACCCGTACATTCAAATCCAGAGAAAATCAAATCGAATGGCGGCAGCGCGGCTCGGCATTATCCCCCGAGGGAAAATCATTGTCAGATGACACATCTACGCTTCATTTGCCTCGCGACGGCTCTGCTGCAGCCGGCGTATCCTCCAAGCACCATGCTCTTCGATGAACCTGAGCTAGGACTGCACCCTTACGCGCTATCCCTGCTCGGAGGGATGATTCAGAAGTCGGTCGCGCCTTGGGGAAGCCCGCAAAACCAGATCATTATTTCCACCCAGTCGGCTCTTTTGCTCAACGAATTTATCCCAGAAGAACATCATTGTCGTTCAACGCGAGGACGATCAATCGGCATTTAAGAGATTGGACCCGGAACAACTATCCGGCTAAGCTTGCCGATTACACTCTTGGCGAACTCTGGCAGAAGAATCTACTCGCGGAAGACCGCAGGTCGATATGGCTCACGCCATCCCGACCTCCGGAGAAAATTCTTAATGGCCAGGGTGAATGTCGTCTGCGAAAGACCCACTGAATCGCGATTCATTAGCGATGTGCTGGCGCCGTACTTTTGGCAACCGCGGGATCTACCTGACACCGATGCTCCTCGGGGTACCGGGGCACAAAGGTGGCAGGGTCAATTACGCACGAGCGCAGAAGGATATCCTCGCTCTCAATTCAAGCAAAATGCCATGGTCTACTGCTCCACCATGTTCGACCTTTACGGGCTTGGAGCTGGCTTTCCCTGTACCGCGCCCCCGTCCGGCCTCGTGGGGCTCCAGAAGGCCGTTCAAATCGAGAACGCAGTACTTCGCCAAATAGTTTTGACGGTCCCAGATCTTCGAGCTGATACGAGATTAATACCTTACCTGCAGGTGCACGAATACGAAGGTTTACTCTTCAGCGACACCACTGCCTTCGCGGCCGCGCTCGGGCAGAACAATCTGGCTACACAGTTAGGTCAGATTCGTAACCAATTCGAGACGCCAGAACACATCAATGACAACCGGACTACTGCTCCCTCGAAACGGGTCGCGGGGATCTACCCACAGTACAACAAGGTCATCGACGGAACGCTCGCAGCACAGAAGATCGGGGTCGACCGAATGATCGCTGAATGCCCCCATTTTCGCAGTTGGATCGAGCGACTCGCTGCACTTCCCGCCGGGTAATATTGCACCGACCACTCGTGTTCCCCGCTTCCCGTTTCCATGTCAACCCCTCCATCGCTCTGCTCCCACCCCATCCCCCTCATTCCACACCGAATATTCCCTTCCCCAAGTTTGCCGATAATTTCCCCCAATACGCGCATACTTATTCCATCAGCACCCAACCAGGTCTCCTCAGCGGCCGCAGGCCGCTGGCTGACCACTAACCACCGATCACTGACCACTGTTTTTTGACCGCCGACCACGGCAACGGAGGAAATTAATTAAGAAATTTTTTTTGACACACTTTTTGGCGCTTCTTGGCTCGTAAGTCCTCTGGAATCGACTGGAGGTGCACCAAATTAAGTGCAACACGGTCGAAAATGACCGCTAATTATGGCGTAATTATTGGCCATTCAACTCCGGCCATCCGCTCCCGCACTACATCCCTGCCCGGGCGCGCCTGACTCACGCGCACGAAGCGGCACCAACCAATTTTCTATAACCTGTTTTTCTCGATGTGAATTTAACTGCGGTATCGCAGCCGCACAACCAAGCTAGAGGCTAGAAGCTACCAGCTAGCGGCTGTCTAGATGCAGCAGCGCACGGCAGCGCTCGCCGAAGCTGGGCACGATGGGGCAATCAAAGTAAATCTGCCGGTTGATTCCCATCAGCAGCTGCACCGCTTCCACTTGCGCGTTGTGCGCAGTCAGTGCTCCACCGGAGTGAACGAACTCGTCGCTCAAATACTCGATCGCGTGGCCAAGAGTCTCCAGCGCGTGTCCCGCCTCAGGCGAGATGCGCCGCCGGCGCGCGAGACCCCCGGCTTGCAGAACGTTCTCGAGCGGACCGCCGAGCGGAACCGCAATCGCAATGATGAGGATCACAACCGGTCGCGCAGCGCCGATCGGAGTCGAAACCAAAGAACGATCCGCCGCTAAACCATCCGCCGATAAACGATCCGAGGTCGAACGATCCGCCGTTGAACGATTCGGTGTTAGGAGTGAGCCCATTCGGTCCATCCTCAACCCGTTTCTTCGGCGCAGAACACGAATCGGAGAGAGTACAAAAGTGCCGTCCCGAAACGACGCACTGAGCCCACATTCAGGTCCAAATCGGGAAGATCAGACCTCAGCCCGCAAGCTCTCTCATCCCTCACCCAGCAAAGCACTTCTCCGCCGCGTACCGATCTTCGCCTTGACGTTCCGAGCCTGAAAACCTAATCTCAAATCAGGCTTTATCCCTGCCGAAGCCGCATTTTTCTTCGGCGAAACCTCCATAATGCTCTCCAATTCCCTCAGGCTGGGCGATGAATCCAACCCCGTATGACTGGCAGTATCTTCCGCTGCTCCTCCAGATTCTTGCCGCCGTTTTCCTGGGCGTAGCAATCGTCATCTCATCGTGGTTCGTCGGCCGCCATCGCAACACCAAAGTCAAACTCGCCGCCTACGAGTGCGGCATTCAAGCCACCGGCGACGCGCAGGGCCGCTTCAGCGTCCGCTTCTATCTGGTCGCCGTCCTCTTTATCCTCTTCGACGTGGAAATGGTTTTCATGATGCCCTGGGCCGTCATCTATCGCCAGCTTCCGCACATCACCGGCTCCCGCCTCTTCGGCTTTTGGGAGATGCTCGTCTACCTCGGCTTCGTCGCCGTCGGCCTCTACTACATCGTGCGCAAAGGCATCTTGAACTGGAGTCACGACAGAGCGGACCTCTAAACTCTCCAATAGCAAGACCGATCACAAGCAGGACAGAACACGAGCAAGATTCAACGCGAGACATGATCAACCAACCACCCACCCTCGTCGGCAAGCAAGCTGTCCTTGAAGGACTGCCCGGCCATCCCGCCATCGCAGCCCTCGAGGCCACGAATCTTGCCGCCGCAAATCTCGGCGCCGCCAACAACGTCGCCGCAAATAATCCGGCTTGGGACCCGCAAGGCCTTCACCGACGCCCGCTTCGACTTCGGCGAGCTCACCCTCACCATCGCGCCCGCCCATATCCGCGCCGCCTGCTTCACTGTTCAGGCCGCCGGCTACAACTTCTTTGAGGACATGACCGCCGTCGACTGGTTCCCTGCCTCGCCGCGCTTCCAGTTGAGCTATCACATCCTCTCGCACCGGTTCAAGGAGCGCATTCGCCTCCGCGTAATGCTTGACGATGCCGATCCCACAGTCGAATCCATCACCCCGGTCTGGGCGGGCGCCAACTATTTCGAGCGCGAAGTCTTCGACCTATTCGGCATTCGCTTCGCCGGCCACCCCGATCTCCGCCGCATCATGATGCCCGACGAATGGCAGGGCTATCCTCTGCGCAAAGACTACCCAGTAGAGGGGTACCGCTGATGAGCGAGATTCCCGGCTCCCCCGTCCTCGAGCTCCCCGCGACCCCAAGCACCGGCGAGCGCCGCATGGTCCTCAACATGGGCCCGCAGCACCCGGCCACTCACGGCGTTCTGCGCCTGGTCGTCGAGCTTGACGGCGAAGTCATCGTCAGCGTTCAGCCCGAAGTCGGCTACCTCCACACCGGCATTGAAAAAACCTGCGAGGCCAAGTTCTATCAGCAGGTCGTCCCGCTCACCGATCGCATCAATTATCTAGACCCGCTCTCCAACAATCTCTGCTATTGCCTCGCCGTCGAAAAACTTCTCGCCCTTGAAATTCCCGACCGCGCCCAGTGGATTCGCGTCCTGCTCACCGAGCTCAGCCGCCTCAACTCGCACCTCATCTGGCTCGGCACCCACGCCATGGACATTGGCGCGCTCACCGTCTTCCTCTACACCTTTCGCGAACGCGAAGAAATTCTCCGCCTTTTTGAGGCCGTATCCGGCCAGCGCATGATGACCAGCTACTTCCGCATCGGCGGCCTCGCCATGGAGCCGCCGCTCGACTGGCTCGATCGCGTCCAAAACTTCATCACCACATTCCCTGAGAAAATCGACGAATATTCCAACCTTCTCACGGGCAATCCAATCTTCATGAATCGCTTGAAGGGTGTCGGCTATCTATCTCCAGAAGATGCAATTGCGCTCGGCGTAACCGGCCCGCCGCTGCGCGCTTCCGGCGTCGATATCGACCTCCGCCGCGATATGCCCTATTCAAGCTACGAGAAATTCCAGTTCAAAGTCCCCACCTCTACAGTCGGAGACACCTGGGCCCGATACGAAGTCCGCCTCGTCGAAATGCGCGAGAGCACCAAAATCGTCCAGCAGGCCCTCGATGGAATGCCCGGCGGTCCCGTTAAAGCCAATGCGCCCAAAATAGTCCTGCCCGATAGAGAAAAAATGAAAACAGAGATGGAAGCCCTCATCCATCACTTCAAAATCGTTACTGAGGGCTTCAACGTTCCTGCCGGCGAGGTCTACCAGGGCATGGAATGCGGTCACGGCCAGATGGGCTACTACGTCGTCTCCGACGGCACATCCAAGCCTTACCGCGTCCACATGCGCTATCCATCGTTCGCCACGCTGCAGGCCGTCGAAACCATGTGCAAGGGCCGTTTGATCGCCGACCTGGTCGCTGTTGTCGGCTCCATAGATATCGTTTTGGGGGAGATCGATCGGTGACTTGGGAGGACCAACGTGACCGATTACGATCTATTAGAGAAAAAATTGAAGGGAACAAAATCCGGCGATCCTGCCGGCATGAAACCAGCAAGCCATGGGTTCGATCCCGACCTTTTTTATCTCTACGTCAAGCAGCACGTCGAGGAAGAAGTTGACAAGGCCAACCTGGAGCTTCGCAAACGGGACCTGCCTGTAATCGAGCGTGTATTCATGCCCAGCTCCCAGGGAAAACTTTCTCTCACCTTCGGAACCGGGTTTCTTTGCAATGTGGAACTGAACCCGGCGCGCGGGCGAATCACCGCGATAATTATCGGCCCGCCCAATAGCGCCGAAGTCGCCAGAAAGGAATTTCACTTGAATCCCGAGGCCGGGCCGCAACAATCAGAGACTGAAGAACCCGAGGAGGCGTCCGTCGTCTACAGTCCGCACAGGATCGCAGCCGAAATTGTCTCTGGCCTCCTCGCAGGGGAATTCGCTTGACCGACGAGGCTCACGCCGCCTTTGAAACGCCGGGCGCAAATTCCTTCACCGCTCTTCAACGGCAATTATTTACTGAACTTTTCGCCTCCCTCGCTTCCCTGCTCCGCAGCTACACCGCGCTACACGGCCTTCATGCCAAACTTGAAGCCGCCGTCGAGTCAACCGAAGATAAAATTACCGTGATCCACAACGAAAAATGGCTGCGTCTCACTCGCAATCACGCAATCCTCACCTGGATGCGAGAAAATGGAACCATGGGAACCCTGGAAATCACCAAATCCGGAACCCTGCGCGGCGATAATGGTGAGGAAGCCATGGATCTGGCCGCCGAACAATGGGCGCGGGACCTGATGCTGAATTCGCCTGAACCGCCGCAATTAGAATTGAAGAAATGAGCCAGCAGGAGACCCAACCCGAACCGGCTTCCGTCTTCTCGCCCGAGTTGGCCGCGCGCTTTGACGCGCTCGTCAAGAAGTATCCCGTCAACCGTTCCGCCCTCATTCCCATGCTGCTCTACGCGCAGGACGAAGTCGGCTATCTCTCTGATGCCGTCATCGCCGAAATCGCCCGCCGCATTGGAATCACCGAGCTTGAAGTGCGCAACGTCGCCACCTACTACTCCATGCTCCGCTTCAAGCCTGCCGGCAAATACAACATCCAGGTCTGCACCAACATCAGTTGCATGTTGCGCGGAGCCTACGAAGTCTACGAGCGCTTCCGCGAAGAGCTTAACATCGGCCCCGACGGCGTCACCGCGAACGGCCTCTTCTCGCTCGAAGAAGTCGAGTGCATCGGCGCCTGCTGCTGGGCGCCCGCCATTCAGGTCAACTACGACTTTCACGACGAGCTCAAGCCCGATCTGGTGCCCGGCATCCTCGGCGCCTACGCCCAGCGAGTCTCGAAGATCGTGCGCAGAATCTATCTCCTGACGAGGAGCAAGAATGCCTAGGCTTGTCTCCCATCCCGATGAGGTCAAGATCGTCTCCCGCCGCTTTGGCCTAGGGGCAACGAATATTGACCGCTACATCGAGCTCGGCGGCTACGAAGCCGTCAGAAATGCCTCGCGCAAGGTCCCGACTGGATCGTCAACGAGATGAAGGCCAGCGGCCTGCGCGGCCGCGGCGGCGCTGGCTTCTCCACCGGCATGAAGTGGTCCTTCGTGCCCAAGCAGTCCGCCAAGCCCAAGTACATTCTGGTCAACGGCGACGAGAGCGAGCCCGGCACCTGCAAAGATCACCTCATCTTTCTGCACGATCCGCACGCCGTCATCGAAGGCACCATCATCGCCGGCCTCGCCGTCGGCGCAAAGATGGGCTTCATCTATCTGCGCGGCGAGTACCGCTATCTCCTCGAGATCATGGAGCGCGCCGTCGCCGACGCCTACGATCGCGGCTTTCTCGGCAAGAACATCTTCGGCACCGAAACTGAATTCCAGATCGTCACGCAAACCGGCGCAGGCGCATACGAAGTGGGCGAAGAATCCGCGCTCATGGAATCGCTCGAAGGCAAGCGCGGAGTTCCGCGCATCAAGCCGCCCTTCCCCGCCGTCGTCGGCCTCTACGGCGGCCCCACGGTCATCAACAACGCCGAGACCATCGCCACCGTGCCCCACGTCATCGATATGGGCGCGCAGGCTTACTGCAACGTCGGCACTCCTCGCAACGGCGGCACGCGCCTCTTCTGCCTCAGCGGCCACGTTGAGCGCCCCGGCGTCTACGAGCTGCCCATGGGCTACAACCTCAAAAAGATGATCTACGACGTTGCCGGCGGCATTCGCGGCGGCCGCAAACTCAAGGCCGTCGTTCCCGGCGGCTCGTCCACGCCCGTTCTGCTGCCTGAAGAAATCGACAACCTCGGCATGGACTTCGACCAGGTCGGCAAAGCCGGCTCCATGCTCGGCTCAGGCGGCGTCGTTGTCATCGACGACCAGACCTGCATCGTCGAATTCGCCCTCCGCACCATCAGTTTCTATGCGCACGAAAGCTGCGGCTGGTGCATTCCCTGCCGCGAAGGCACCGACTGGCTCAAGAAATCGCTCACCCGCTTCCACGCCGGCTTCGGCACAAAAGCCGACATCGACAACATCCAGTACCTCGCCGAAAACATGCTGGGCCGCACCTTCTGCCCGCTCGGCGACGCAGCCGCAATGCCGACCATCGCGTTTGTCAAAAAGTTTCGCAAGGAATTCGAAGATCATCTGAACGGCAAGCCCTGCCCGTATGCTCGAGAAGGCGTGCCGCAACTCACCGTCGTGTGACGGAGGGAGCAGGGGCCTTTAGGCCCCTGAATGAAGCAGGAATCAAGCTCCAGCTTTAGGCCCGGAAGAAATTCGTTTTGAAAGGGCACGACTTTAGCGTGCCACACGCCTCGAGAGTTTGAAGGGTACGGGCTTTAGCCCGTACATCAACGAATGAAGATCGTGAGGGGCTTTAGCCCCTGAGGGATCGCAAACAAGGAATGCCCGACGTAACCTTCACAGTCGACGGAAAAAAGCTCACCGCACCCGCGGGAACGCTGCTCATTGACGCCTGCCGCAAGGCCGGCATCGAGATTCCGGCTTTCTGCTACTATCCCGGCCTCTCGCTGCAGGCCGCCTGCCGCATGTGCGTCGTGCGCCAGGAGAAAGTTCCCAAGCTGCAAACCGCCTGCACCACCACCGTCGCCGAAGGCCAGGTCTTCACCACCGAGTCGCCCGAAATCGCGCAGGCGCGCAAGGCCACCATCGAATTGCTCCTCGGCAATCACCCGCTCGACTGCCCCGTCTGCGACGCCGGCGGCGAATGCGAATTGCAGGACATGACCTTCAAATACGGCGCGGGCGAAAGCCTCTTCGCCGAGGTCAAGCACCATCGCGACGAGCAGCAGTGGTCGCCCGCCGTCTTCTACGACCGCCCGCGCTGCATCCTCTGCTACCGCTGCATCCGCATGTGCGGCGAAGGCATGGACGTCTGGGCGCTCGGCATCCAGAATCGC
Organism: uncultured Acidobacteriaceae bacterium; assembly: GCA_963773915.1. GTDB lineage: Bacteria > Acidobacteriota > Terriglobia > Terriglobales > Acidobacteriaceae > Telmatobacter. Next base: position 739,376 of record CAVZCY010000007.1, on the reverse strand, counting down.
GGCGCCGACTCCGTCATCGTCCCCAACATTCTCGCAACGAACGGCGGAAACCAGCAGCTCGACTGCGAGCAGTGCGGCATGTGCATCGACGTTTGCCCCGTCGGCGCGCTCACCAGCGGCAGCTATCGCTATAAAACCCGGCCCTGGGAGATGAATCACGTCTCCACCGTCTGCACCCATTGCGCCGACGGTTGCAAAGTCACGCTCGGCGTTCGCCAGGCCAACGACGGTTCCGAGATCGTCCGCGCCGACAATCGCGACAAAAGCGGCATCAATGGCGACTTCCTCTGCGCCAAGGGCCGCTTCGGCTTTGACTTTGTCGATAGTCCCGACCGCCTCACGCAGCCGCTCGTCCGCAACGCGCAAGGCAAGCTCGAACCCGCCACATGGGAGCACGCAATCCGCGTCGCCGCCGGCAAGCTCAAAGAAATCCGCGACACGCGCGGCGGCAAGGCCATCGGCGTCATCGGCTCCAACCGCACCACCAACGAAGAGAACTACCTGCTGCAGAAATTCGCGCGCACCGTCCTCGGCACCAACAACATCGACCACGAGCGCACCACTGACTACGCATCCTTCGCACGCGCCCTCGCCGGCCAACCCGGCAAAACCGCCAGCCTGCGCGACATCGCCTCCGCCTGCGCCATCCTCCTCGTCGGCGGCAATCCGACTGACGAGCACCCGCTTCTCGCCTGGCTGCTCCGCACCAACGTGCGCCTCAACCGCGCCCGCCTTTACGTCGCGAATTCGCAAGCCCATCAAGCTCGAGCGCCAGGCCAAAGCCAAGCTTGACCTCAAGCCCGGCGACAATCGCAAGCTCGCGGCAATTCTCGATTCCAGCCTTAATTCTGGTCTCGACTCCGGCCAAACTGAATTCAGCAAAGCCATCGCTTGCCGAGGAATCTCTGATCGTCATCTTCGGTGAAGAATTTCGCGGCGCGGCCGTCGACGATCTCATCGCATGGGGACTCAAACGCGGAAACGTACAGCTTCGCCTATCTCGGCGACCACTCAAACTCCCGCGGCGCAGCCGACATGGGCCTCTTCCCCGACCTGCTTCCCGGCTACGTTCCGGTCACCGCGCCTGGCGCATTCGCCGAGTACCCCAACCTCCCGGCAGCCCCCGGCAATTCGCTGCCGCAAATGCTCGATTCCGCCGCCGCAGGGCGATCTCGGCGCGCTTCTCGTCGTCGGCGCCAATCCTGTTTCGCACGCCAAACTCGATCCCGCGGTTTTCCAGCACACCTTCCTCATCGTGCAGGATCTTTTCCTCACCGAAACGGCGGCGCTCGCTGACGTCGTCCTTCCCGCCGCCAGCCTCTACGAAAAATCCGGCACCGTCACCAACACCTTCGGCGATATTCAAATGGTCCGCAAGGCCGCCGACCGCGCCGGCGTCAAACCCGACTTCGAAATCCTCGTTCGCCTCGCAGGCGGCATGGGCGTCGATGTCAGCACGCTCGTTCCCTTCGGCAAAACGAAATTCGCGTGGCACCACCGGCGATCTCGGCCAATCGCGCGGCGCACAATCCGGCGAAGCCGACCGGCACTCCGTCTGGCTTGAAGCCAACGGCCTCGAACCCAAACTCAGCCCCTTCGATCCGCTCGCCGTGCTCGACGAAATCGAGCGCCTCGTCCCCGGCTACACCCTCGACCGCGTCAATCTCTTCGCGGGCAACGACGTTCACACCGAGCCGGCCTCGCCCGCACTCGCGCCCAACTTCGTTCCCGTCTCCGCGCTCGCCGCGCCGGAGCTCGTCGTTCCCGCGCACGACACTCTCTTCACCTCCGGCACGCTGGGCCGCTACAGCCAGGCGCTCCAGCAACTCGAAGCAACATCAGGCAAATGAATCTACAAAATCGCAACTCGCACAAACCGCAGCCGACTGAAGGACTGCGGGTTGCCCCATCCTAAACGCGAATGCGTTTAGGGTGGGAAACAGAAATTCTCAATTAAGGTCAGCACGAATAAACCGGTACCGCTGACTCGCAAAGTCGCATCTCAAGGGCACGAAGTGTCAGGGCACGACTTTAGTCGTGCCGTAGATGACCAAGAACGAATCGGGGCTTTAGCCCCTGGGAAACGTTAAGTACTCGCAAAGAAGGCCAAACGCACGTGACGATCCTCGCATTCTTTCTCTGGAGCCTGCCAAAGTCGCCGTGGTCACGGTGATGATGCTCATGGGCATCGCCTATACCGTGCTGCTTGAGCGCAAGCTCGTCGGCCGCATCCAGAACCGCTGGGGCCCCAGCCGCGTCGGCCCCTTCGGCCTTCTGCAGCCGCTCGTCGACGGCGCCAAGACCTTCCTCAAAGAAGACCTGATCCCCACCGCCGTCTATCGCCCGCTCTATCTGCTCGCGCCCATCATCTCGCTGGGCTGCGCGCTCATCTCCATCGCCGTCATTCCCTTTGGCGCACCCGGCATGGGCCCGCACGGCTTCGATCTTTTTGAAATCTCCAACATCAACATCGGCCTGCTCGTCATCCTCGGCGTCACTTCCATCGGCGTCTACGGCATCGCCCTCGCCGGCTGGTCGTCGAACAACAAATATTCCCTGCTCGGATCGCTGCGCTCCTCGGCCCAGCTCATCAGCTACGAGCTGGCCCTCGGCCTCTCGCTCGTCGGCGTCGTTCTCCGCGCCGGCTCGCTCAACCTCCGCGCGATCGTCGAGCAGCAAGCCACCCTCGGCATCGCCACCTGGAACATCTTCGGCGGATTACAGATTCTCGCCTTCTTTATCTACCTGATGGCCGCGTACGCCGAAACCAACCGTTCGCCCTTCGATCTGCCCGAAGCCGAAAGCGAGCTCACCGGCGGCTATCACACCGAATACAGCTCCATGAAGTTCGCCATGTTCTTCATGGCCGAATACGGCAACATGATCAACGTGGGCTGCGTGGCCACTCTGCTCTTTCTCGGCGGCTGGACCAGCCCGTTCGGCGACCTCATCGGCCCGCTTCCAGAGCAATTTCCTCAACGCCTTGCTGCCGCATCTTCTGGTTCGTATCCAAGGTTTTCTTTTTCTCTGTCTCTACGTCTGGGTGCGCGGCACTCTGCCCCGCTTCCGCTATGACCAGCTCATGAACTTCGGATGGCGCTATCTGCTGCCGCTCGCCATCCTCAACATTGTTGGAACAAGCCTCTGGCTTGCTTATCGCTGACGTGCGCGTCTTCTCACCTCGATGTCGAATCGCGCTCATTTACAATCGGGAAGGATTTGTCCTCGAGCCTCGATGCATCTGATCCTGTTCTTCCTTTTTGCCGGATTCTGCCTCGCGGGAGCCATCAATCTCCTGGTGCAGACCCATCCCATTAACAGCGCCCTTTCGCTGATCGTGGTCATGACCTCGCTGGCCGTCCTCTACCTGCTGCTCGGCGCGGAGTTTCTCGCCATCGCCCAGATCATCGTCTACGCCGGCGCGGTCATGGTGCTGTTCGTCTTCGTCGTCATGCTGCTCAACGCCGGCCGCGAAGAGCGCACCCTCGGCAGCCGCGCCGCATCCCGCGTCGGCTTCCCCGCCGTCGTCGCTCTCTTCGCCGTCCTCGCCACCATCATTCTTCACGCTCAGGGCCTCGGCTCGGCGCATCTCGGCGAGGGCTTTCAAACGCGCCCGGCCAATCGAATCTTGTTCTCCTCAGCCAGGTGCTCTTCCACGAGCTGCTTCTTCCTTTTGAAGTCACCTCGGTGCTCATCCTCATCGCCATTCTTGGCGCGGTCGCGCTCGCCCACGTCGAAGGTTCAAAGATTGCCCAACTCGGAAAGGCGGGCCGAAAATGAGCTTTCTTCAACACGACGTCCCGCTTTCCTGGTATCTGCTCCTGAGCGCCGTGCTGTTTTCGCTCGGCGTCGTCGGCTTTCTCATCAAGCGCAATCTCATCACCGTCTTCATGTCCATTGAGCTCATGCTCAACGCCGTCAATCTTTCCTTCGTCGACCTTCGCCTATCAGTGGCACGAAGTGCGAGGTCAGATCTTCGTCTTTTTCGTCATGATGGTCGCCGCCGCTGAAGCCGCCGTCGGCCTCGCCATCATCATTGCCGTCTTCCGCGCCCGCGCCACGCTTGCCGTCGACCGCATCGACCTGATGAAACTATGAACGAGTCCGCACATCTTTGGCTGATTCCGCTGTTTCCGTTCCTGGGCTTCCTGCTCAACGGAATCCTCGGCTCCCGGCTGCCCCGGCGTCTCGTGTCATTGTATCGGCGTGCTCGCGCCTCTCGTTTCCTTCGCCATCGTTCTCAACGACTTCTGGCGCCACCATCATCTCCGCCGCTGTAAGTTGCCCAACCTGCGGCCAGGTCACAGCCCTCGCCCTTCCGGCCGCGGAAGCTCTTCCATTTCACTGGATCGCCATCGGCGCGCTCCACGTCGATTTCACCCTCGTCCTCGACCAGCTCTCGCTCGTCATGCTCCTCGTCGTCACCGGCGTCGGCTTCCTCATCCACGTCTACTCCGTCGGCTACATGCGCGACGACCCCGGCTACGCGCGCTACTTCAGCTTCCTCAATCTCTTCCTCTTCTTCATGACCGTCCTGGTCCTCGCCGGCAACGTCCTCCTCATGTTCGTCGGCTGGGAGGGCGTCGGCCTCGCCTCCTACCTGCTCATCGGCTTCTAGTTTCAGCGCAGTTCCGCTGCCGCCGCCGGCAAAAAAGCCTTCATCGTCAACCGCATCGGCGACTTCGGCTTCCTCATCGGCATCTTCCTCGTGCTCGCCACCTTCGGCACGCTCACCTTCAGCGAAATAGCTGCCGCTCTATCGCTCCAGCCCGCGTGGACCGGCGGCGTCCTCACCGTCATCTGCCTTTGCCTGCTCGTCGGCGCCGCCGGCAAAAGCGCGCAGCTTCCGCTCTACGTCTGGCTGCCCGACGCCATGGAAGGCCCCACGCCCGTCTCCGCGCTCATCCACGCCGCCACCATGGTCACGGCCGGCGTCTACATGATCGCGCGCACTCATCTCCTCTTCGACCGCTCCCCCATCGCGCTCTGCACCGTCGCCATCGTCGGCGCAGCCACCGCTCTCTTCGCCGCCACCATCGCCCTCGTCCAGAACGACATCAAGCGCGTGCTCGCCTACTCCACCATCTCGCAGCTCGGCTACATGTTCCTGGCCTGCGGCGTCGCGGCCTACTCGGCGGCCATCTTCCATCTCGTCACGCACGCCTTCTTCAAGGCGCTGCTCTTCCTTGCCGCGGGCTCCGTCATTCACGCCATGGGCGGCGAGCAGGACCTGCGCAAGATGGGCGGCCTGCGCAAGAAACTTCCCGTCACCTTCTGGACCATGACCGCGGCCGTCTTCGCCATCGCCGGATTCCCGCCCTTCGCCGGCTTCTTCTCGAAAGACGCCATCCTCTACGCCGCATTTCTTCACGGAACCGCCGGCAAGCTCCTCTGGTTCGTCGGCCTGGTCACGGCGCTGCTCACGTCGTTCTACATGTTTCGCCTCTGGTACCTCGCATTCATGGGCGAGCCGCGCAGCGAAACCGCGCACCCCCACGAGAGCCCCTGCTCGATGCTCGTCCCGCTCGTCATTCTTGCCATCCTCTCCGTCTGCGGCGGCTGGATCGGCATCGAGCGCTTCAGCGCCTACCTCGCACCCGCTGCCCGTGCGCATCGCCCCATGCCCACCGGCAATCCCGCTCTCGAAGCTCTTCTCAGCATCGCAGCCGTTCTTGTCGCGCTTGAAGGCTGGCTGATCGCCGACAAATACTACCGCCGCAAGACCGAGCGCCCTGCCGCAGCTCGCCGCCGCGCTTCCCGGCCGCCTACAAGCTGCTCTCGAACAAGTACTACGTCGACGAAATCTACGGCGCGGTCTTCGTCAAGCCGCTGCTTGCCTTCTCGAAATACGTTCTTGGCTGGGTCGTCGACACCGCAATCCTCGGCGGCATTGCCTGGCTTCTCGCCGGCATCGCCAACTTCACCGGAGTGATCCTCCAGCGCTGGCAATCCGGCAATCTGCGCTCCTACGCCGCGTGGCTGGCCGCTGGCGCCGCTGCCGTGCTCCTCTTCTGCTGCTCCTAACTCGTCCCACGCCTGGAGCCTTTCCCTCTTCATTCAGAAACGATCTACAAAGTAAGTCACATCACCGTGATTCAGAACGGGCAGGCGGCCACTGAGAATGACCAGTATCGACCAATCATTCTCACCCTCATCCTGCTGGTTCCGCTCGCCGGCGCAATCCTCATCGCGCTCCTGCCCGACCGCGCCAAGCTCCCCAACTGGATCGCCCTCGCCACGACGCTCGTCACCTTCCTTCTCACGCTCCATCTTCCCGCGCACTTCATCACCGGCCAGTCCGGCTTCCAATTCGAGCGCAACATTCCCTGGATCGAGAATCCCGCCATCTTCTACCACGTCGGCGTCGACGGCCTCAGCCTCTGGCTCGTCGTTCTCGTCGGCCTGCTCGCGCCCATCGGCGTCGTCGCCAGTTGGAACGCCATCCAGACCCGCCGCAAAGTCTTCTACTCGCTCTTCCTCGTCCAGCAGACCGCCATGTTCGGCGTCTTCATCTCGCTCGACCTCATGCTCTACTACGGCTTCTGGGAGCTCTCGCTGGTCCCCATGGCCATCCTCATCGCCATGTACGGCCGCAAAGACGGCCCCGCGCCGCGCTCAAATTCTTCCTCTTCACCTTCATCCCCTCCGCGCCGCTGCTGGTCGCGATTCTCTGGCTCTACGCGAACACCGGCACCTTCAACTTCGCCGACCTGCAACTCCAAATCGCCAGCGGCGTTCTTCCCGCCGGCGCGCTCTTCTGGGTCGCGCTCGCATTCCTCTTCGCCTTCGCGGTCAAGGTTCCTGTCTTTCCGCTTCATGGCTGGATCGCCGACACCTACAGCGAAGCGCCCGTCGCTCTCGCCATGGTCGTCGCCGGCAAGCTCGGCCTCTACTCCATGCTTCGCTTCCACGTCGGACTTTTCCCCGCGCAGTCCCGCGCCATCGCGCCATTGCTCATCGCTCTCGCCGTCATCGGAATTCTCTACGGCGCCTGTCTCGCTCTCGTCCAGCGCGATTTCTGGCGACTCATGGCCTTCGCCGCGCTCAGCCACCTCTCGCTCATCGTCCTCGCCATCTACGGCCTCACATTCCTCGGCTGGGCCGGCGGCGTCTATCAGATCCTCTCCCACGGCGTCGTCGATGGCGCGCTTTTCCTGCTCCTCGGCGCGCTCGAAGCTCCGCTACGCCACCAGCCTCATCGATTCCTACGGCGGCCTCGCCGCAAAACTGCCCCGCGCAGCCACCTACTTCGTCATCGCCTCGCTCGCCATGATCGGCCTGCCCATGCTCTCGGGCTTCATCGGCGAATTCATTATCCTCTCCAGCACCTTCGCCGGAGTCAGCCGCCCCTGGGCCGTCGCCGCAACGGTCGCCGTCATTCTCGGCGCGGCCTACATGCTCTCGCTCGTTCAGCGCATCTTCTATGGACCTGAGAGCACGCTCACCGCATCCAAACCTTCAGCCGATCTCCGCTTCGGCGAGCTCGCCATCCTCACGCCGCTCGTTATCCTCATGCTCGTGATGGGCGTCGCGCCGAATCTCTGGCTCAACACCATCCGCACCGGCGTCCATCCGCCGCAAGAGGCTTCGCAACAGCAAGCTTCGCAACCACCATCTCCCACTTCCCAAACCTCTGTCATCCTGAGCGGAAGCCGCGCAGCGGCCGCAGTCGAAGGACCTGCTACAAAAGCTGTCATCCTGAGCGACCGGAGCATGCAGCGAGCAGGAGATGTCGAAGGACCTGCTGTTGCTTTTTCCAACGCTGGCGCCAATAACCATCAGCCCCTGCCGGGCTCGGAGGCCCAGCGGTGACCCCAGTTCCCGACATCTACCGCATCCTGCCCGAGGTCATCCTCACGCTGACCGGCGTCATCGTCATGCTCATCGACGCCTCGCTCCCACCAGCGTTGCCGCGCCGCATGCTCGGCTGGGTCGCCGCCATGGGAACCACGATCGCCCTCTGGGCAAGCCTCTGGCAGCTTTCCCTGCCTGAAGGAACCGGCTTCTACTCCACCGTCGAAACCAGCGCCTTCACCGTCTTCTTCCACGTCCTCATCTGCGGCATCGTTCTCGTGGCTCTCCTGCTCTCGCTCGACACGCTCCCCGAGCACACCCATCATCAAGGCGAGTTCTACGCGCTCATTGCCTTCGGCGCAGTCGGAATGTGCCTGCTCACCTCGGCCGTCGAACTCCTCGTCGTCTTTGTCGCCCTCGAAATCTCTTCCATCTCCACCTACATTCTCGCCGGATGGCGCAAGCACACCGGCCGCGGACCCGAAGCCGCCATCAAATACTTCCTGCTCGGCTCTTTCGCCACTGCATTTCTGCTCTACGGAATCGCGCTCGTCTTCGGCGCTACCGGAACCACGCAGATCTACGAAATCGCCCACGCTCGCACCCGACCGCACAAAATCAAACGCTCATCATCGCCGCGCTCGCGCTCATGCTCGTCGGCATTCTCTTCAAAGTCTCCGCCGCGCCCTTCCATGTCTGGACGCCCGACGTCTACGAAGGCGCGCCCTCGCCCGTCGTCGCCCTGCTCTCGACCGCGCCCAAAGCCGCAGCCTTCGCGCTGCTCCTCCGCGTCGTCTACGAGATGCTTCCCAACCTCCACTATCTCTGGGCGCCCCTGCTCTGGATCGTCGCCGTCCTCTCCATGACCGTCGGCAACCTTGCCGCCCTCCGCCAGCAGAACGTGAAGCGCATGCTCGCCTACTCCGCCATCGCGCACGCCGGCTACCTGCTCGCTGCCTTCGCCGGCCTCAGCAATCAGAACGGACTGAGCGAATCCGGCATCGCCGCCGCAGCCTTTTACATCGCCGCCTACGCCGCCATGAACGTCGGCATCTTCGCCGTCGTCACCCTCGTCGCCGGATACGAAGAGCAGCTCTCCCTCATCGACGACTACCGCGGCCTCGTCTATCGCTCGCCGCTCCTCGGCAGCCTGCTCATCTTCTTCCTCGTCTCGCTCATCGGAATCCCCTTCACCGGCGGCTTCTTCGGCAAGTTCTACTCCTTCTCGGCCGCCGTCGGCGGCGGAGCCATCTGGCTCGCCATCATCGGCCTGCTCAACTCAGGCTTGGCCGCCGCGTATTACCTCCGCCTCGCCGTCGTCGCCGCGCAGCGCCCGCTCCCCGACCATCTGACCCCTCCGCCGATTCAGCCCGCGCGCTCGCTCCCCGGCCCGCAGTCGGCGCAGCCGTCATCGCAGCCCTGTTCCTCGCCGTCGCCGCCACGCTGGTTCTCGGCATCATCCCCGGCGCTACGCTCGACGCCGCGCAATCCGCCGCGCACACGCTGCAAGCGCCCCCGCAAGCGGGGGTCGATTCGTCCGTCAGCTACCCGGCAGGACAGGCCCACTAAAACCGCCACCCCGGAGAGTGCCATGAAAATTGTCCCCGTCATCAAGTCGAGTGATTTGAACCGGTCGGTCCGTTTCTACACTGAGGTGCTCGATTTCGTGTGGAAGTGGCCGTCTGAGGCAGATCAGCAAAAAGCCAACGGCGTGGCCCACCTCGTAAAAGATGGGGCCGAGTTGCTGCTTTCACGTCATGCTGGCGACGGTGTCTTCGGTTCGGTCAATCGCGTTTTCGTTGACAGCGTGGATGAGCGTTACGCGACGTTTCGCGCACGGGGCTTGGACACGACGCAGCGGCCAGAATCCCCTATTCATACAGCGCCGGCGAATCAGACGTGGGGTCTGCGCGAATTTGCAGTCACCGATCCAGACGGAAACGGCCTTTGCTTCTGCGCGCCGATTCCATGAGGTTGGGAATGCCCATGTCCGTTCCTTTACAATCTCCTCAATGAAGCTAGGCGAATTGGCAACGCACCTGGGCGCGGAACTCCGCGGCAACCCCGATCTCGAAATAACCGGCGTCAAAGGCATTGAAGAAGCCGGCCCCACCGAAATCACCTTCGTCGCCAATCCGCGCTACACCGCGCTCGCCCGCACCACGCGCGCCGCCGCCGTCCTCGTCGAGCCCGACTTTCAGGAAATCTCCGCCGCAACCCTGCGCATCAAAAATCCCTATCACGCCTTCTCGCGCGCGCTCGGCCTCTTCTACCAGCCGCCAACCTATCCGCCCGGAATTCACTCCACCGCCGTCATCGATCCCACGGCCGTCATCGGCGAAGGCGCGCACATCGGCGCATACGCCGTCGTCGGTCCCAATGTTCAACTCGGCCCGAACGCGACCATCCTGCCCCACGTCGTGCTCTATCCCGGCGTTCAGGTCGGCAGCCACTTCTTCGCGCACGCACATGCCGTCGTCCGCGAAAACTGCATTCTCGGCGACCACGTCACGCTCGAAAACGGCGTCATCATCGGCGGCGACGGCTTCGGTTTCTCCAAAAACGAGCAGGGCCACTGGGAAAAAATCCCGCAATCCGGCCCCGTCCGCATCGGCAATCGCGTCGACGTGCAGGCCAACGCCACCATCGACCGCGCCACCGTCGGCGCAACCGAAATCGGCGACGGCACCAAAGTCGACAATCTCGTTCAGGTCGGCCACGGATCGCGCGTCGGAAACGACTCGCTCATCTGCGCGCAAACCGGCCTCGCCGGCTCGTCGATCATCGGCAACAACGTCATTCTCGCCGGCCAGGTCGGAATCGCCGGCCATTGCACCGTCGGCGACGGCGTCATTCTCACCGCGCAATCCGCCGTCTCGCACGACGTTCCGCCCGGCAAAATGATCTCCGGCTCGCCCGGCTTCGACAATCGCATCTGGCTGCGCGCCGTGGCCATCTTTCAGCGTCTGCCCGAGCTGCTCAAGCGCCTCGACCGCCTCGAAAAGGATTTCGCCAAACAGTTCGACCAGCACTTCCCCGAAGCAGTCCCCGCAGAAAGCCGAATCGGCTAAGAGACGAGACCAGCAATGAACGACCGCAGCGCACGCCGCAAGGACACCGTTGCCCCATCCTTGCCAGCTGTGAAGCCGCTGGCAAGGGTGGGAAGCACAAGAATCCATCCATCGCCATCGTCCTGCTCGCGTTCTACTTTTCTCCGCCTGCCACTCCTACCACATCGACGCCACCATCGAGAACCGCACCGGCGCTGACATTCAGCTCCTTGAAGTCGATTATCCCAGCGCCAGCTTCGGCGCCGACCACATCGCCTCAGGCGCGATCTACCACTATCGCTTTCAGGTCCGCGGCAGCGGCCCGCTGAAAATCACCTACACCGGCGCCGACGAAAAACAAGTCCAGATCGCCGGCCCAACGCTCGTCGAGCGTCAGCAGGGCCAGCTCAAAATCGTCCTCCTGCCCGCAGGCAAGGCCCAGTTCCAGCCCCAACTCTCGCCATCCTCCTGATTCCGCCCACACGCGACACGACCGCCGCCGCTCGACGACCCATCCCAACAAAAAATGATCCAAACGCAAAAAGGCGGAGCCCGTTTCCGGCACTCCGCCCACCTGCTTTTGCTTTATTCCTCTTTTGTTCTCTGCTGTCTTTCTATTCCCTATTCCCTGTTCCCTGTTCCCTGTTTTAATGCACCATCGTCTGGAACAGCGGCGACTGCAGCAGCGCGCTGAACTCCGTATCCGACGCCGCAAAATGAACTTCCAGTTTTCCTGAATTCGAGTCGATCGACGTCTCGCTCAGCGCCTGCTTCTCCGTGTCCGAGCCTGACATTTTCCTCAGCATGACCGCCGCCGACAGCAACGATGAAATCGTCGCCGCCGCGAACGAATCGCCGGTCTGAATCGTCAAATCGAACCGCACGCCGCGTGTAAAGTCCATTCCGTACCAGGAAGCCTCCAGCCGCTGCTTCACGCTGTCGAAATCGGTCACCGATCCCGCCTCGCCCAGCAGTTGCTTCATCATCGTCTGCGTGCCCTGGTTGTCCAGAATGCTCCACAGCGAATTTGTGTCCACGCTCTGCATTGCATCCATCATCGAATTGTTGGTCAGCATGCTCGGGGCCATTCCGTCCCGCGCATCCAGCGCCTTGGTCACGGAATCCTTGCTGCCAAAGACCATCGTCGACGGATCCACAAAGCACAGCACCATCCCCGTCTTGCTCATCGGATAAATGCTGTTGGTCCGCACCATCGTCGGCTTGATCTTCTGCGCCTTGAAGCTCGCCAGAATATCCGCCGATGGAAACTGCCCCTGCGCAATCCCCACAGATTGCAGCGCGTCGCTCCCCGGCGTTGGCCGGAACAGCGCAAATGCCAGTTCGTCCACGTATTGATCGATCGGCTCGCCCGCGTTCGGGCTCGGCTTGCCTGAAGCCAGAAGCGGCTTCAGCGTGAACTTGCTCAAAGCCTCATCAAACTGCTTCAGCTCCGGCGGTTCCACGCGGTTGCGCAGATTCATCGCTGCCGTGGAATTCTGCATCGCGCGATAGTCGATCACCACCAGTTGCTGCACATCGTGCGGAATCGCCCCGCGCGCATCGGTTGCCAACTGTGCCGCATGCACTGGCGCAACCGCCGCCACCATCATCGCTGCAATCGAAACTCCAATAAGATTCTTCAACTATCCCACCCTCCGCAAATCATTGCCGTCCAGCCGTTGCCGTCCAATTTTCGGCTGCGGCTCCAATTTCGCATTTCTTCGCGCCATCCGTGCCCTATTTGCCCCGGCGTTGGCGCCCTAACACTGACGCCCTGTCGTGGGCGCCTCACATTATTGTACCGATTTGTTGGTCGTCTAGTTGCTCGCTGGGTTGCCAGGTATTGTTACTTTGGCCACTCCAGCGGATGCTCAAGCCGCCGCTCCAGAACCTTGGTCTGCTCGTCGAACTCACTTAATTGACGCATCCAATCGCTTTCCCGCTCACAAGCCGCCTCAGGAATCAGCCCGATGATCTCTCCCTCGCCCACCCCCGCCTTGTGCTTGGCCGCCAGGCTCACCACCTTACGGTGCACCACCGAGAGCGGCGTCGCCTCAAAGTCCGTGATATTCATAGACAGCTGCGCCCGCCCGTGCACCAGAACCCCCATTGCCTTAACGCCCTTTAATCCGCCAGAAGCCGCGCGAATCTCCTTGGCGATCGCTCGGGCCATGGCCACATCCGGCGAGTCGAAGTAGATGTTGTAGGCGACAAGGAACTTGCGCGCCCCAACAACGCACAGCGCCGCCCCGCGGGTGAAGCTCCGGCCCGCCCAGGTCCGGCCGCCGCGAAGGGTCCTTCTGCGCCGCGTCCCTCAGCTCCTCGAACTGTCCCCGGCGTATGTCTTCCAGATTTTTCCGGTCCGGCCGCGCCGCCGCCGCCTCGTAGAAATAGACCGGCACTCCAAATCGCCGCCAGATCTCCAGGCCCGCCTGCCGCGCCAGCATCACGCATTGCTCCAGCTTGATCCCTCTCACCGGCACAAACGGAATCACGTCCGCGGCTCCGATGCGCGGATGCACTCCCTCCTGGCCCCTCAGATCGATCAGTTCCACGGCCTTGCCGGCGCTCCGCACCGCCGCTTCAACCACCGCCGCGGGCTCGCCGGCAATCGTCACCACAGAGCGGTTGTGGTCCGCGTCCATTGACCAGTCCAGCAGGTGAACCCCGTCCACGCGCATCGCCGCCACAATCGCTTCCACGCGACCGGCATCCGCGCCCTCTGAAAAGTTGGGAACGCATTCCACGATCGCGCCGCTTGTCGAACTATTGGTCGCGCCGCCTGTCGCGCTGCTTTCCGCGCTGTTGCCCGCTCCGCTCACTTTTGCCGTGCCCCTTACCTTCCTACCCCTTTTGTCCGGTAGCCCCGTCCCCGCTCCTGCTGCTATTTCTTGCTCTTGTTTTCTGTTCCCTGTTCCCTGTTCCCTGTTCCCTGCTTTTGTCATTTCCAGAACGTATATCCCGCCTGTATCTGGATGCTCGCATTTACTCCGGGATTGCGGTCGCCCAGCGAGGCCGAGGAAATGTGCACTCCGCTCACCCCCAAATCGATCGACCGCCCCGGCTTCAGAAAGTAGTGCACTCCAATGCCGCCCTGCGGCGAGAAATTCCACACGCTGGTTCCGCCGTCGACAATCGGTCCCTTGGCCGGGTCGTTGTTGCTCATCACGTTCGGCGGAAATTTGTGCGTCGTATAAATCAGCCCGCCCGCTGCCTGAAACCACGGCTGAATGCGTCTCGACCTGGTCAGGAAATTCCAGCGAAAGATCACCGGCATAAGGCTCACGCCGTAGAACGTTCCCCCGCCGAACGGCAAATCGCATGTGATGAACTGCCCCGTCGGCGTTTCGCAGGTATAAGCCTGTTGGTGCGGCGGCGGCGTGTACGCCTGCCACAGAGGCATGATTTCGCCGCCAAGCTCAAATTGCCCACTGAAGATTCCCGCGTGAACCACCGGCGTCAGCACCTTCGCCAGCTCGAATCCAGCAAAGAAAAACTTGTAATCCGACCGGTCGCCCACGCCCGTGCCCCAATTCGCAAATGGCCCGTACTCCCAGCTGCGGTTGTTTCTCACGTCAGCAACAGGATCCGCAATCGTCGGTCGGGCAGTCTCCACAGTCACGGTGCGCTCGCCGATGCCGATCGGCGCCATCGACATCTCGTAATTTCGGCGATCCGGGGCAATGTTTTGATCACCTTTCGGATGAGCCGACGTGCCGTCGCCCGCCTGCGCCGGAGGCGCTCCATCCGGCGCTTGCGCCGAAACAGTCGCCGTTCCCGCCAGCAACAAAATCAAAACAATTCCCTGAACTCGCCTCAAATTCTCCCCCAAACAATCCCAATGTCCTAAGTTCTCGTCGGTCAATTTCCGCACAGCTCCGATTTCTCGCTCCCTCGCTCCCTGCTTCTTCGTTTTCTCGCTCCCTTGCTCCCTCGTTCCCCGTTCTTTGGTTTCCTCGTTCCTTTAGCCCCTCAGTCCCTTAGTCCCTAGTCCCTCGTTCCCTGCTGTCGTTTTCTCGTTCCCTCGTTCCCTTGGTCCCTTGTTCCCTGCTTTTTCGTCTCTGTCTTCCCCAAAAAAAGACCGCCACAATCGGGCGGCCCTTCCTTGCCCGATTCGGACTCGCCTACCCCGCCGCGTGCTCCATCTGTTCCGCGTCCATATCGAAATTCGAATGCACGTTCTGCACGTCGTCCAGTTCTTCCAGCGCTTCCAGCAGCCGAACCATCTGGCTCGGCCGCCGTTCCTTCGAGCCTTGTGTAGGTCGAGGCCACCATGGCCACTTCGCTCATCACCGTCGCAATCCCCGCGGCCTTTACCGCGCTCGACACAGCCTCATACGACGCCGGCTCCGTGAGAATCTCCCACGTCTCACCCTCGTCCTTCAGGTCCTCGCCACCGTGCTCCAGCACAATGTCCATCAACTTCTCTTCGCTCGTCGCCGACTTCTCTACCGCGATCAGCCCCTTTTTCGCGAACATGAACTTCACCGAGCCTGTCTCGCCCAGGTTCCCGCCATTTTTTGAGAACGCATGTCTGATCTCGCTCACCGCGCGATTGCGATTATCGGTCAGCACGTCCACCAGCACAGCGACGCCGCCCGGCCCGTAGCCCTCAAAGGTGGCCTCTTCGTAGCTCACACCTTCAAGCTCGCCCGTGCCACGCTGGATCGCCCGCTTGATGTTCTCCTGCGGCATGTTCTCTGCCTTGGCCGCCAGAATCGCAGTCCGCAGCCGCGGGTTTCCGTCCGGATCGCCGCCGCCACCTTTGGCGGCAATCGTAATTTCCTTGATGAGACGGGTGAAAATCTTCCCGCGCTTGGCGTCCAGCGCGCCCTTTTTGTGCTTGATTGTCGCCCATTTGGAGTGGCCTGACATAACTACCTCGAACGATCTAGAAATGGCGGCGGCAGAGCGCCGTGACCCTGCAAGTATATCCCAGCCCAAGGCTTCGAGGCTCCCACAAAGGGTGGCCCCGTTTGCGGAGATTTCGAGGGGGCGCCGTCTATCTCAAACCGTACTTCTCAATGAACCTGCCAAGCGTACGGTTCCATATCTCGAACCGATCGCTCAGCGCTTCATATGTCCCGCCTGGCGAGAGATCGATGTTCATCTTCAGCCACGGATCTTTATCGCCGTCGTAATAAGCCCGGCACCAGCGGTTGTCGTAGTTCCATCCGTTGATCTCGGAAATATCGAATTTGCCGTGGGTTGAAAAGCCTGCGGCGAATTCAAGCGCAGCACACCGTTCGCCCTTGCAGGCGCCGAGAAAGATGTTGATCGGGGATCCCTGGGAACTGGTTTCGATGTGGCGTTTCCCGCTTTCGCCGGTAACGAATTTCACGGCGTAGCCCTCGCCCTCGAGCCATGCGGCCATCTCTTCAATCGTCAACCCGCCGTCGGGAATAGCGCGCATCGGACTGTAGGTCGGCTGGCCTGAAGCTGGTAGTGCTTGCTGTGCGTCCGCCGGCGCCTGCGGCAGCGGCTTCCGCGACAGGAGCAGGCGCGGCAGCCTGCACGTTTTCCGCCGTCGCCAGCGAAGCTCCGCACTTCGCGCAAAATGTTTGGTTCGGCAGAGCCTCAGCTCCACAACGAGGGCAAAACATGGCGATTCTCCAGGGATGAATGAAATGCAAGTTTCTGAATTTATCGCAGGTTGTACTTGTCGATGAAATTGCTGAGTACGTTGTTCCAGGTTCCAAACTGGTCGTTCAATGATTCGAACGTGCCGCCGGGCGAGAGAGCGATATCCATGTCAAGACACGGATCGTTCACTTCGTCGGAATAAGCCTTGCCCCAGGGCACATCGCTGTTCCATTCGTTCAGTCGTGAAACATCGAACTTGCCCTTGCTCGAAAACGCGAACACCAGCTCAAGCGAAGCGCAGCGTCCGCTCTGGCAGCCGGGTGTAAAAATGTTGAACAACGTCCCCGATGACCAGCTCTCAATGTGGCGCTTTCCGTCTTCGCGCGTCACCACCTTCGCGGCGTAACCACCGCTCTGCAACCAGGCAATTACCTCTTCGAGCGTCAATCCGCCGTCCGGAATAGGGTGCATCAACGCTGCTGTGGCCGGAGTTGGCGCGGCTACTGGCAGAGACTGTGCCGGCTCCTGTGGCGGTTGAAATACGACAGCCGCGGCAGGCGCCTGCGGCACGGCTTGTGCAGCAGCGGCAGCAGCAGAACTCGGCGAGCCTTCCGCGGTCGCCAAGGTTGCTCCGCACTTCGCGCAAAATCTTTGATCCGCTCGGGCCTCCGCGCCACAACGAGGACAAAACATCGCAATTCTCCACTTCTAAAAAATGAATCCGCAAAACGCCTGCGCAAGTCTCTGCAAGCTATCACTTCCGGATTCGCCAAGTAAAGCTCCGCCAGTCAGTTGCCGTAATCCCTTCGGCCGTAATTCGCCCCGGCCCACTTTCGCGCGACCCTCGTTCGCGCAATTCGTCCGCCCGCTCGTCTACTCTCCCGCCTTCGCCCCCGGATGCTGCCCCGCGCGCTGCGGAAAAACCAAGATGCAGATCACCATGAAGCACGCAATCGCCGCCGACGAGCTATAGCGGCTCAGATTCAACCCGCCGCTTGCAATTGGCTTGGTCAGCAGGTCGCCCAGCGTCGCGCCCAACGGACGCGTCAACACAAATGCCGCCCAGAACAGAACCGCCCGCGAGGCTTTGGTGAAGAAATAAATCAGCGCGACAACCGCGATGCATCCGGCAAAGATCAGCGCCCCGCCTTCGTAGCCCGGTCCGGAATCCGCCACCCAATCGCCGAGCGCGGTGCCCAGCGTATTCGAAAACAAAATCGTGGCCCAGTAAAACATTTCTACCTTCGGCGAAGTAATGCACTCCACTGAAATCGATCCCATCTTCAGCCGCCACGTTGTCAAAGTGGCAATAACCAGCGCAAACAAAATCGTCGACCCGCCGGGATACCCGATCCCCAGCGAACGGTCCGCAAAATCCGCCATCGTCGTCCCCGTCAATGTCGTCGCAACAATGACCGCCCAGTACAGGAACGCATGAAACTTCTTCGCCCGAATCTGCGCTCCCACCGCGACTGCAAACAGCACAAAGAAAATAATTGTGCTCGTTGCGTATCCCAGATTCAGTGACATTGAGAGCGCGTCGCCGCCGGTCTCGCCCAGTGTCGTAGCGGCAATCTTGATAATCCAAAAGCCGATCGCCACCTCGGGAACCTTGCTGAATGTTTCCTCCAACGATTTCGGCGCCACCATTTCTCTCGGAGCTTCATCGCCGGTGCGTCTCATCAGATTGCCCAACATGCCCGGAAAAGCCGAAGCGGCGAAATCCGAACGCAGATTCTCACTCACGCAGTGCCTCCTGATTGCTGAATTTGACTTTCGGCTTGCGTCCCGGCAAATTTACGCAAACACTTCCGCGTCGCGCAGCAGCTTTCCCTTCGCGTCCTTCTCTGAAACGATCGCATCGCCCGCCGCAATCGGCCATTCAATCCCCAACTCCGGATCGTTCCAGAGAATCGTTCTCTCGCCCGCCGGCGAATAATAATCCGTCACCTTGTAGGCAAACCCGGCCACATCGCTCAAAACCAGAAATGCGTGTCCAAACCCCTCGGGAATCCAAAGCATCTTGCCATTATCCCCGCTCAGTTCTGTCGCCACATGCTTGCCAAACGTCGCTGAGCTGCGCCGCAAATCCACCGCCACGTCCAGCACCGCCCCATGCGTCACCCGCACCAGCTTTCCCTGCGGTTGCTCAATCTGGTAGTGGATCCCCCTCAGCACGCTCTTCCGCGACGTCGAAAAGTTGTCCTGAACCCAGGCCGTCGGCAGGCCGGCGTCCGTCATGTGCCGCAAATTAAATGTCTCCGAAAACGCGCCCCGATCGTCCCGGAAGATCTTCGGCATCAGCACCAGTACGCCGGGCAGCATTGTCTCTTCGATATTCATAATCTCGTTTCTGACTGCTTGCACTCCCGCCTTGTCCGGGTGCCCCCGGTCTCGATTTTGAGACCGGGGATACCGCGGAATGTCGAGCGCTATTTCGTCGTCAGGTCTTCTCGTTCCCTTGGTCCCTTGTTCCCGTCTTTTCCGGTCTACTCCGCCCTGGCAACAAAATACGGTTCGCGCAGCAATGCCAGCAGGTACTGCCCGTAGCCGCTCTTCGCAATCGGCTCCGCCAGCTTTTCCAGTTGCTCGGCGTTGATAAATCCCTGCCGGTAGGCAATCTCCTCTGGGCACGCAATGTTCAATCCCTGTCGCCGCTCAATGGTGTGCACAAACGTCGCCGCTTCCAGCAGCGACTCGTGCGTCCCCGTATCCAGCCATGCCATGCCGCGGCTCATGATCTCCACTTTCAGCTTTCCCGCCTCAAGGTAGAGCCGGTTCAGGTCTGTGATTTCCAGCTCCCCGCGCTTTGAGGGCTTCAGGCTCTCTGCAATCTTCACTACATCGCGGTCGTAAAAATACAGCCCCGTCACCGCATACCGCGACTTCGGCTTGGCCGGCTTCTCTTCCAGGCTCACCGCCCGCCCTTCCTTGTCGAACTCCACCACGCCATACCGCTCCGGATCCTCCACCGGATACGCAAACACGGTCGCGCCGCTTTCAAGCTGCGCCGCCGATCGCAACTGCTTCGAGAAGCCCTGCCCGTAAAAAATGTTGTCCCCAAGAACCAGCGCGCTCGGCTGCCCGGCAATAAAATCCCGCCCAATCAGGAACGCCTGCGCCAAACCATCCGGGCTCGGCTGCACGGCATAATCAATCTCCAGGCCCCATCGCTTCCCATCACCCAGCAATTCCTTAAAGCGTCCCGTGTCCTGAGGTGTGGAGATGATCAGAATCTCGCGCAGCCCCGCCAGCATCAGCGTGCTCAGCGGGTAATAGATCATCGGCTTGTTGTACACCGGCAAAAGCTGCTTTGAGACCACATGGGTCACGGGATAAAGCCGCGTCCCCGATCCGCCGGCCAGAATAATTCCCTTCATATTGCCGCCCGCTCCGCGTAATTCTTCGCAATCCAATCGCGATAAGCTCCGGTCCGCACGCTCTCCACCCAGTCGCCATTTTCCAAATACCATCGCACCGTCTTGCGCAGCCCGCTCTCAAACTCCGCTGCCGGTTTCCATCCCAGTTCGCCCGCAATCTTCCGTGCATCGATCGCATACCGCCGGTCGTGTCCCGGCCGTCTTTCACATAAGTGATGAGCTCGCGCCGCGGTGCTCCGCCAGCCCGCGGCCGCAGCTCGTCCACAATGTCGCAAATGGCCGTCACCACATCGATGTTCGTCCGCTCGCTGTTCCCGCCAATGTTGTACGTCTCTCCCAGCCGCCCGTTCTTCAAAACCGCCTGGATCGCGGTGCAGTGATCTTCCACAAACAACCAGTCGCGCACGTTCTTCCCGTCGCCGTACACCGGCAGCGGCTTGCCCTCCAGCGCATTCAGAATCACCAGCGGAATCAATTTCTCAGGAAATTGAAATGGTCCATAGTTATTTGAGCAGTTCGTTGTCAGCACCGGCAGCTTGAATGTGTGAAAATACGCCCGCGCCAGGTGATCCGATCCCGCCTTTGACGCCGCATACGGGCTGTTCGGCGCGTAGGCAGTTTCTTCGCTGAACGCCGCATCGTTCGGCCCCAGCGTTCCGTACACCTCATCCGTCGAGACGTGCAAAAAACGGAACCCCGCGCGATCTTCGTCGCCCAGGCCGTTCCAATAAACCCTCGCCTGTTCCAGCAACGTGAATGTGCCCATCACGTTGGTCCGGACGAATCCCTCCGGCGACACAATCGATCGATCCACATGGCTCTCCGCCGCAAAATGCACGATCGCTCGTGGCTGATACTTTTTGAGCAGCGAACCCACCAGCTCCGCATCGCAAATATCGCCGTGCACAAATGTATAGCGCTCGTCACCCTCCAGCGACGCCAGGTTCGCCGGGTTCCCGGCATAGGTCAGCAGGTCCAGATTTACGACGGCTGCTTCGCTATTCCCCACCCAATTCGCCGGTGAATTCGCGCCGGCCTTCATCCAGTTCAAAACAAAGTTTGAACCGATGAACCCCGCTCCGCCGGTCACCAGAATCGTCTCTCTCGTGCCCATCATTGACCCCGAGTATACGGTACAAAACACATCAAAAGGGATAACGCAACAGTGACATCCGGCCCCTCTTACATCGTTTCGGATTTGTTCTGGATTCTTGAGGGCAAAATCCGTATTGACATTCCACCCGGCTGCGGCTCCGGAGCCAAAGCGAATGAGAATTCCGCTTTCCACTAGAGAGGCTGACTGTTAAAGCACGAAGCGACTCATTTGCCCCCATTTTTGTTTGACAGTTCGCCAAATCCGTCATACATTCTCATCATCGTCCCGAGATCGTGCATCGAGTAGATCGATAGCAGCGAGAAGTGCTGGCGGCCCCAACCGTGTCGGTCCTCCCAGTAGTTCCGGCAAGTGTGATCTTGCAAGCCGAATCTGCGCCCTCCGAGACTCCAATTCTCGACTGGGGAAAATTCATGAAGAACTTCGCCATCCTCCTCTCTGGCCGCCCCGTTCGTCTGCGCAGCCCCAGCCTTCGCCAACGTAACCATCACCAGCCCAACTCGCCAGGCCGAAGTTGTTTCGCCATTCCAGCTTGTCGCAACCACCTCCGAGTGTTCGTCGCAAAGCATCTCTTCTGTCAGCTACTCCATCGACAACAGCAATAGCTGGACTATCGTCCGTGGCTCGTCGATAAATGCAGAAGTAGCGTCCATCACCGGCGCGCATACTGTGTACGTCAAATCGACGGGCTCAAGGGGCGCGGTTTGCGAAGCCTCGGTCGCCATCATCGTGGTTCCTGATCCTGCAAGCCTCGTGCCCCCGGACGCTTTGGTCTTCAGCGGAGTTCAAGCTCTCAGCACCTGGCAGGCTGGAAGCGATACATCCATCGCCGACAGCACAGCCAGCGGCAAAATGAAGATCGTTGCCTCGCCTTCGCTCACTGGCAAGGCGCGCCAGTTTGTCACGGCATTCACAAACTACGGAGATGAACGCTATTGGACCGTGATCGGAGACAACACTGAAGTCAGTAACTTCCTTTACGACGGTTGGGTTTACCTTGCTCGGCCTTCTAGCGCCATCGCCAACGTTGAATTGGATATGAACCAGGTCATGCAAAATGGGCAGACAGTGATTTTCGGATTCCAATGCGACGGCTACAGCGGGACGTGGGACTATACCGCGAACGAGGGAACCCCCACCGTCTGGTCGGACGTGTGGGTGAATTCGCCCTTTCCGTGCAATCCGCGCAACTGGAGCACTAATACCTGGCATCATGTGCAGGTCACCTACTCGCGCGATAAATATGGCTCGGTCACTTACCAATCGGTCTGGTTCGATGGAGTGGAGCAGGATTTGTACGCCACGGTTCCATCGGCCTTTGCCTTGGGTTGGGCGTCGGTGCTTCTCACCAACTTCCAAATCGATGGGTACGGCGCCAGCGGCTCGTCCACAACTTATCTGGATAAGCTGACCGTTTATGCCTGGTGAAGAGTGCCATCCCATGAGAACGGTTTCGGAATCAACTGCCCCGTTGACGATTGGATGATCCGAGTTTCGCGAGAACACCATATTTCACCGTGATAACAACACCCCCCAGTAGTCCCGCGAAAGCAATCGCCGCTGCAACCATTTCCCGAAGAACCACAAAACCGATCCCCGTCGCCAGAAGGATCGCAAGCGCGATGAAAATCCATGATGCTCCAACTCCGATTCTTCCCTTGCGAATATCTTGATAGCCGCTGAAACACCAGAGCGAGGATATGCCGATCGCCGCAAGCCCTTGGAGAGCTGGATGGGCAACAAAAGCAGCCGAGAGTGATTGAGATAGTGCTTCCATATTCGCGTCCGAACAGGAAGGGCTAATCTCGACTATAGTCCACGCCTCGTTCCGTGAGTATCGTCGCCGATCCGGAAGCTGTACCACCCATAACCCCGTTAAATCTCCGGCCACTCCAGCCCAGCCGTCCCCCATCCTGAAAGGACTTACTGCATTGACAGGGGTTTTTGGTTATATTAAAAGCAGTGCACTTCCGGGATGCGGCCGGAGCTGCTCAAAGAAAACCACTTGTTTCATTTGCAAGGCGATTTTTAGCCCTCGGGAATCGCAGAGGGATTGTGTACTTCATCTGATTCACCTTGTCTCAACCAAACCTACCGCGCAAAAAGGCAGCCATGGGATCTCGAATTCGACCTCTCCGCCCTCCCCAACCGCAAGGCCTCTATCATCCTCGCAATGAGCACGATGCCTGCGGCATGGGACTGGTCGCGAGCATCCGAGGCGAGAAGAGCCACGAGATCATCCGCAAGGGCCTTGAGGTCCTCATCAACCTCACCCATCGCGGCGCGGCCGGCTGCGACCCGGAGACCGGCGACGGCGCGGGCATCCTGATCCAGATTCCGCACGACTTCTTTGTCCGCGAGTGCGGCGAGCTGGGCATCAAGTTGCCCGAGCCAGGCGCCTACGGCGTGGCCATGTGCTTCCTGCCCGTCGAGCGCCACAGCCGCCTGCAGTGCGAAGGCGTCTTCGAGCGCATCGCCCAGGAAGAAGGCTGCACAGTCCTTGGCTGGCGCGACACGCCCGTAAACGGCGATGCCATCGGCCGTGAAGCACGCAGCTCCCAGCCCTACATCGAGCAGCTCTTCGTCGGCCGTCCCGCAGATCTCGACGAAGACGCCTTCGAGCGCCTGCTTTATCGCGTTCGCCGCCGCACCGAGAACGAGATCTGTCGCCTCCGAGATCGAGGACAAGGAAACCTTCTACGTTCCCTCCTGTTCCTGTCGCACCATCATCTACAAGGGCCTGATGCTGGCCCCGCAGATTGAGAAGTTCTACTTCGAGCTCGCCAATCCACTCGTCACCAGCGCGCTCGCGCTCATTCACCAGCGCTTCTCCACCAACACCTTTCCCAGCTGGAAGCTCGCGCACCCCTACCGCTACGTCGCGCACAACGGCGAAATCAATACCATCCGCGGCAACGTCAGTTGGATGAATGCGCGCCAGTCGGTGCTCGAGAGCCCGCTCTACGGCGACAAGATCGGCGACCTCTATCCCGTCATCGTCCCCGGCGGCAGCGACTCCGGCTCGCTCGACAACGCCGTCGAGTTCCTCTTCCAGTCCGGCCGTTCCCTGCCCCACGTCATGGCCATGCTCATTCCCGAGGCCTGGGCCGGCAATCCCGACATGGACGAGGACAAGCGCGCCTTCTACGAGTACCACGCCTCGCTGATGGAGCCGTGGGACGGCCCCGCCGCCATCGCCTTCACTGACGGCCGCGTCATCGGCGCAACGCTCGACCGCAACGGCCTGCGCCCCGGCCGCTACATCGTCACCAAGGACGATCTGGTCGTCCTCGCCTCCGAAGCCGGCGTCATCGAGGTTCCGCGCCGAAGACATTCGCAAGAAGGGCCGCCTGCAGCCCGGCCGCATGTTCCTGGTCGACACCGTGCAGAAGCGCATCATCTCCGACGCCGAGATCAAGAAGCGCTCGCCGCGCGCCAGCCCTACGGCGACTGGCTCAAGCAGCAGCAGATCACGCTCGACTCGCTGCCCGAGCCCGCGCGCGTCATCGCCTCCAACCCCGAGACGCTGCTCCGCCGCCAGCGCGCCTGCGGCTACAGCGAAGAAGATCTGCGCATCCTCCTGACGCCCATGGGCGCCAAGGCGAGGAGCCGGTCGGCTCCATGGGCACCGACGTGCCGCTCGCCTGCCTCTCTGACCGTCCGCAACCGCTCTTCAACTACTTCAAGCAGCTCTTTGCGCAGGTCACCAATCCGCCCATCGATCCCATCCGCGAAGAGCTGGTCATGTCGCTGATCAGCTACATCGGCACCGAGCGCAACATCCTCGATGAGACGCCGGAGAACTGCCACACGCTCAAGCTGCCGCATCCGATCCTGACCAATCGCGATCTGGAAAAGCTGCGCCGCGTCTCTTCCGGCGATCTGCTGGCCACCACGCTGCCAGCGCTCTTCCGCGCCGCCGATGGCGAAAAAGGCCTGAGGCACGCGCTCGAAGATCTCAGCAATCGCGCCGCGCATGCCGTCGACTCCGGCTACACGCTGCTCATCCTCTCCGACCGCGGCGTCGATTCCACCTACGCGCCCATTCCCAGCCTGCTGGCCATGGCCGCCGTTCACAATCGCCTGGTCAGCGAAGAAAAGCGCACCCAGGTCGCGCTCATCATCGAGAGCGGCGAGCCGCGCGAGGTCATGCACTTCGCCCTGCTCATCGGCTACGGCGCCAGCGCCATCAATCCTTACCTCGCCATCGAGACCATCCACGACCTCAAGCGCCGCAGTCTGCTGCCCGACAAAATCTCCGCCGAATATGCCGAGAAGAACTTCATCAAGGCCATCAACAAGGGCCTGCTCAAGACCTTCTCCAAGATGGGCATCAGCACGCTGCAAAGCTATCGCGGCGCGCAGGTCTTTGAGGCCGTCGGCCTCAATCAGTCGCTCATCGAGGACTACTTCCCCGGCACCGCCTCGCGCATTGAAGGCGTCGGCCTCGACGTGCTCGCCCGCGAAGCGCAGATGAAGCACGCATACGCCTTCCAGCCGCTCACCGAATCCGAAACCGATCTGGTCGTCGGCGGCCAATATCAATACCGCGAGGGCGGCGAATACCACCTGCTCAACCCGAGCACCATCAGCAAACTGCAGCACGCCGTCAACACCAACAACCCCGCCACGTTCCAGGAATACACTGACCTCATCGACGACCAGAACCGCACCCTCTGCACGCTGCGCGGCCTGCTCAAGCTCAAGTACCTCGACGAGCCGATTCCGATCGAAGAAGTCGAGCCGGCCAAGGAAATCGTCAAGCGCTTCACGACCGGCGCAATGAGCTTCGGGTCGATTCAGAAAGAAGCGCACGAAACTCTCGCCATCGCCATGAACCGCCTCGGCGGCATGTCCAACACCGGCGAAGGCGGCGAAGACGAAGCCCGCTTCAAGCCCGACGCCAACGGCGATTCGCGCCGCTCCGCCGTCAAGCAGGTCGCCAGCGGCCGCTTCGGCGTCACCACCAACTACCTCGTCAACGCCGACGAGTTGCAGATCAAGATGGCGCAGGGCGCAAAGCCCGGCGAAGGCGGCCAGCTCCCCGGCCACAAAGTCGACGAGAAATCGCCCGCACCCGCCACTCCATCCCCGGCGTGGGCCTCATCTCGCCGCCGCCGCATCACGACATTTATTCCATCGAAGATCTCGCCCAGCTCATCTACGACCTCAAGAACGTCAATCCGCAGGCGCGCATCGCCGTCAAGCTCGTCTCTGAAGTCGGCGTCGGCACCGTCGCCGCCGGCGTCTCCAAAGCTCACGCCGACGTCGTGCTCATCTCCGGCGACACCGGCGGCACCGGCGCTTCGCCGCTCAGTTCCATCAAGCACGCCGGCCTGCCCTGGGAGCTCGGCCTCGCCGAGACGCAGCAGGTCCTGCTGCTCAACGATCTGCGCAGCCGCATCCGCGTGCAGACCGACGGCAAGCTCCAGACCGGCCGCGACGTCGTCATCGCCGCGCTGCTCGGCGCAGAAGAATTCGGCTTTGCCACCATGCCGCTCATCTCCATGGGCTGCATCATGATGCGCAAGTGCCACCTGAATACCTGCTCGGTCGGCATCGCCACGCAGGACCCCGTTCTGCGCGCGCGCTTCACCGGCACGCCCGAGCACGTCATCAACTTCTTCTTCTTCATCGCCGAGCAGATGCGCCAGCACATGGCCAAGCTCGGCTTCCGCACCGTCGACGAGATGGTCGGCCGCGTCGACAAGATCGAGCCGCACATCGCCGACGCTCACTGGAAGGCCAAGGGCATCGATCTCTCGTCGATCCTCTACGCGCCGCCGCTGCCCTCGCGTGTCGCGCGCCGCCGCACCACGCCAGGATCACGGCCTCGACCAGGCGCTCGATCACGCGCTCATCGCCAAGGCCAAGCCCGCGCTCGAATCGCAAACGCCCGTCACCGCCAGCTTCGCCATTCGCAACGTGCACCGCACCGTGGGCGCCATGCTGGGCGGCGAAATCGCGCGCCGTTACGGCTCCGCCGGCCTGCCCGACGGCACCATCCACTTCAAATTCCGCGGATCGGCCGGCCAGAGCTTCGGCGCATTCGTTCCGCAAGGCGTCACGCTCGAGCTTGAAGGCGACTCCAACGACTATCTGGGCAAAGGCCTCTCCGGCGGCCGCATCATCGCCTATCCGCCCAAGACCTCCAGCTTCCTGCCCGAGGAAAGCATTCTCGTCGGCAACGTCGTCCTCTACGGCGCAACCAGCGGCGAAGTCTTCCTCAACGGCATCGCCGGCGAGCGCTTTGCGGTTCGCAACTCCGGCGCAACAGCCGTGGTCGAAGGCGTGGGCGATCACGGCTGCGAATACATGACCAACGGCATCGTCGTCGTGCTCGGCACGACCGGCCGCAACTTCGCCGCCGGCATGAGCGGCGGCATCGCTTTCGTCTACGACGATCAGGGCGACTTCTCCGCGCGCCGCTGCAACCAGGCCAGCGTCGATCTGGAGCCGTTGATCCACGCCGACGATATCGACAAAATTCGGGCCTGCTCGAGCGCCATCGCGACCTCACCGGCAGCCCCCGCGCCGCCTGGGTCCTCGAGCACTGGGCCGATGCGCAGCCGCGCTTCATCAAGGTCTTCCCGCACGAGTACAAGCGCGTCCTCGGCGTTGAGCGCGCACAGGCTGTTTACACTTCTCCGAATCGCAATGCTCGCACTCCTCCGCCGCTCGCCTCTCGTGGTCGGCCACGCCGCCAGAGGTGCAGCATGGGTAAGGTCACTGGCTTTCTTGAAATCGATCGCGAACAACCCACGCGCCGCAAGGCCGAAGAGCGCATCAACGACTGGTTCGAAATCTACGAGCCGTTCCCTGAAGAGAAGCAGCGCGAGCAGGGCGCTCGCTGCATGGATTGCGGCGTTCCCTTCTGCCACACCGGCTGCCCGGTCAACAATCTCATCCCCGACTGGAACGACCTCGTCTACAACAACCGCTGGGAGGCCGCCATTCGCCGCCTGCACTCCACCAACAATTTTCCTGAGTTCACCGGCCGCATCTGCCCCGCGCCGTGCGAAGCCGCCTGCGTGCTGGGCATCAACCAGCCTCCCGTCTCCATCAAGTTGATCGAGCGCTCAATTGTCGAGCGCGGCTGGGACGAAGGCTGGATCCATCCCGAGCCGCCCGAGCAGGCCACCGGCAAGCGCGTCGCCGTCGTCGGCAGCGGACCCGCAGGCCTCGCCGCCGCGCAGCAGCTTCGCCGCGCCGGCCACTCCGTCACCGTCTACGAGAAGAACGACCGCATCGGCGGCCTTCTTCGCTACGGCATTCCCAATTTCAAGCTTGAAAAGCACGTCGTCGATCGCCGCATCGCACAGATGAAGGCCGAGGGCGTCATCTTCCAGACCAACGCGCACGTCGGCGTCAATATTCCTGTCGATTCGCTCACCGAACAATACGACGCCATCCTGCTCTGCGGCGGCGCCGAGCAACCGCGCGATCTGCCCGTCCCCGGCCGCGAGCTCAAGGGCATTCACTACGCCATGGAGTTCCTGCCGCAGCAAAATCGCCGCAACGAAGGCGACAACGAGGGCAAGCTTCTCGCTCCATGGGCGCCGCGGCCTCCATCCTCGCCAACGGCAAGCGCGTCATCATCATCGGCGGCGGCGACACTGGCGCGGACTGCCTCGGCACCAGCCATCGTCAGGGCGCAAAGAGCGTCCACCAGTTTGAAATCATGCCCAAGCCGCCGGAGGAGCGCGCCGCATCGACTCCGTGGCCGCTCTGGCCGCTGCAACTGCGCACCGAGAGCTCGCATGAAGAAGGCGGCATCCGCGACTGGAGCATCAACAGCATCAAATTCACCGGCGACGAGCACGGCAACGTCAAGCAGCTTCACGCCATTCGCGTCGGCCCTCCGCCCAAATTCGAACCCATCCGGCACCGAGTTCACCCTCGACGTCGATCTCGTCCTGCTCGCCATGGGCTTCCTCGGCCCCGTCAGGAACGGAATGATCGAGCAGCTCGGCCTCGCGCTCGACAATCGCGGCAACGTCGCCACCACAAATTACATGTCCTCGGTTGAAGGCATCTTCGCCGCCGGCGACATGCGCCGCGGTCAGTCGCTGGTGGTCTGGGCCATCTCCGAAGGCCGCAAAGCCGCCGCCGCCGTCAACGAATACCTCGCCAAAAAGAAGAACAGGCCCCATCGCGTCTCCGCCAGGCTACCGTCGGCTCGCGCTAACCCGCCGCCTTACTTCCCCCCGCACACGCATTCCCTGAACGCATCCGCCCCATCGTTCCTCAACGCGCACGTATACGGCTGCCAGAACGCGCCGATCGCTCTCGTCCCGCCACCGCCCGAGCCATAATTCTTGATGTAGCTCTGGCTCGCGGCGTTCTGCGCCGCAGGATCGGCCTTGAATCCCGCAACCAGTTCCGCCACCGTTGCGGCAGTAAACGCCGGCTCCTTGTACGTCTTCGCGAAATCGTACTCTTCGCTCCATTGCGTGCCGGCATTCGAATTCAAACTCGCGTCCGGCCCCGTCTGATTCGACGCAACAAAAACCTGGTAATCCTTGAGCTCCGCGGTCGCCGCATCCACCTCGGCCACCGTAAACGACGGATTGTTTCCGTTAACCGGCGAAATCGATCCAACGATCTTCACTGCAACGCCCCCCGCTGGAGCGCCGCCTCCCTGCCCCCCCGCCTCCGTCGGCTTCAGCAATCGCATCTCATCCATGTGCGTGTGCGCAAAAATCGCCAGCTTGATCACGTCGCCGTAATTCGACATCGCATCCGGCAGCGCCTCTGACGAGAAAAACATCTGTGGCTCGCCCCCGCTGCACAGGTCCAGCACCTTCGTCGCCGTCGCGTAAGGATTCACGCCCGGCGGAATATGCGACATCACCCACACCTTCTCATGGCTTCGCCGCGCCGCGTCCAGTTGCTTCGTCAGCCACGCAACTTGCGCCGCCGCCGGCGCCGGATCAGCCTTTCCGCCGCACGTCGCGTATTGCCGCGACATAAACAGATCGTCAAGCACCAGAATCCGCACATGCTTCAACGGCGCAGGCAGCCCTTCGCTGTAGAACCCTCCCTCGGCAAAAGTCCGCAGCGCTTCGGCTCGCTCCTTTAAGGGAAAGTCAGCAGTCAAAGTCTTCCCAATCTCCGCCAGAAACGGGCTATTCGCATCGAGTTGGTAGTCGCCGCAATCCGAATCGTTATTTCCCAGCGCTGCATACACCGGCACGCCCGGCAGTGCCGCGCGCAGCTCGCGCATCACGTATTCGATCGTCTTTTCGACAAACGCCCGGTATTCTCCCGGCTTCGCCTTCGGAAATGTCGCCTCGAACTTGCATTTGAAATTGTGCGCAATCAAATCCCCGCTCAGCACAACAAACTTCGCGCCAGCGGCATCGTCCTTGATCGCTGCCAAACTCGATTCATATAACGCATAAGACGTGTCCACGCCGCGCGCCTTGCAAGTCGACTGCAACTCTGCGAATCGCGCCGCCTCGTCCGCCGAAGCAGGCTCGGCCAGAATTTCGTTCCACTCACTAATAGGCGCAGCCCTCAGCCGCGCAGCCTTCGCCGGATCGGTGAACGGCTCAAAGTGAATGTCGTTCACAAACAGCGCTTCAACCGTCGGGTCGCTTGCGGTGCTTTTTGTCGCCGTATTTTGCGCCGTCGCCCTCGTGTTCGCCGCACAGCAGCCGATCAAAATGCACAGGCCGGCAACGCCGCGCAGCGCACGGGCTACTCCCATTGCTCTCATGAGTTCTCCCTGATCATCCTCGACGAAAGTCGACTTACTTTGACGAGCCGGCTCTCTAATCTCTGCGCGCTTGGCTTAGAATAACGCTCTTATTGTGCCAACTATCCAGCATTCAACCGCTCCAGACGCTAACTTGCTAACTGGCCGAATGCCCTGTTGCCCTGTCGCCGAATCTCCGGTTGCCCCATCGCTGAACGCCGGGTTGCCCCATCCTTGGCGTGCTTTTGTAATTACGCCAAGGGTGGGATACCACGATCCCTCATCTCTCAAAGTCCCGCTAGCACCGCTAACTCCGCTGACTCCGCCAACCCCGCTGTTCTATCCTTTCCTCATGCCCAAGTCGTCCCTCTTTTCAGCCGCTCTTTTCGTCGCCGCGCTTTTCGTCCCTTCACTCATCCCCGCGCAAACTCTCGCACCCACTCCGCCAATGGGCTGGAACTCCTGGGACTCCTACGGTCTCACCATCGACGAAGATCAATTCAAGGCCAACGCCACCGTCCTCGCGTCGATCCAGCAATACGGCTGGAAGTACGCCGTCATCGACGAAGGCTGGTACATGGCCAACCCCGCCGGCCACACTCTCGAAGAGAAAAATTATCTCTGGGACGCGAACGGCATTCTGATTCCCGTCTCCACTCGCTTCCCTTCCGCAGCCAACGGCGCCGGCTTCAAGCCGCTCGCCGACTGGCTCCACGCGCAGGGTCTCAAATTCGGAATTCACATCGTCCGCGGAATTCCCCGCCAGGTTGTCGCGGCCAATCTGCCCATCGCCGGCTCATCCTTCCACGCCTCCGACGCCGCCGACACCACGTCCCCCTGCGGGTGGGACCCAGGCAATTGGGGTGTCCAGGACAACGCCGCCGGCCAGGCTTACTACGATTCCATGATTCGCCTCTACGCGTCCTGGGGCCTCGACTTCCTCAAGGTCGATTGCATCTCCGACCATCCTTACCGCCCCACTGAGATTCGCCAGATCGCCGAAGCCATTCGCAAATCCGGCCGTCATATCGTGCTCTCGCTCTCGCCGGGCCCAACGCAAATCGAGCACGTCACTGAAATCCAAAAGTATGCGCAGATGTGGCGCATCACCAACGACCATTGGGACGCATGGGAATTTGAGCACCATACTCCAGATGGGTTTCCATTCGGCCTCAAAGGCGACTTCGACATGCTCGCCAAGTGGTACACCTACGTTGCTCCCGGAAGTTGGCCCGATGCTGACATGCTCCCCGAAGGCTGGCTCGGCCCCAATCCTGGCTGGGGAGAAGTTCGCCAATCGCGCCTGACGCCCGACGAGCAGCGCACCGAATTTACTCTATGGGCCGTCACGCGCTCGCCCCTCATCTTCGGCGGCAACCTCACTCGCCTCGACGACTTTTCGCGTTCTCTCCTCACCAACCAATCCGTCCTATTTGTCGATCAGAACGCCACCTACAGCCGACCTGTCGACACATCCGCTCTCGGCCCCGACTTTCACGACGCGCGCGTCTGGCGAGCTTCCATTGGCCAGCCCGGCGATCGCGGCTACTCTGAGTACTTCGCCTTCTTCAATCTCGCCGATACGTCCGCCACACTGCGCGCGACTTGGCAACAACTCGGCCTCGATGGCGCAAAACACGCCGCGCACAACGTCTGGGACGATTCCACCGCCAAAGAATCAAAAGAGATCAGCGTCACTCTGCCGCCGCACGGCTGCGCCCTGTTCGAGATCCACTGATTTTGAGTTCAACCGATTCGCTTCAACTGCGCAGCACGAAATTAAGCCATCACAAAGTCACCGTTCCGTCTTACACCAACGTGTTAGTCGCCCTGCTTTTCCTTATGTCCATGTGCGAAACTAAACTCGCTCCCAGGCGCGCTCTGGCAAGCGCACTCGCCAGCAGGGACGAGTAATGCAATTTCTTCGATCCGCCTTTATTTCGCTCTCGCGCAACCGCCCGCTTCGCCGATTCGCTGAACACTCCGCGCTGGGCGCTCGCATGAATGCGCGATTCATCGCCGGCATGCAGCCCGATGACGCATTGCGCGTCGCCGAAGCCGTCAACCGCCAGGGCATCTCCGTCACCCTCGACTCGCTAGGCGAAAGTGTCACTTCGCCCACCGAAGCCCACCGCGCCGCCGATGTCTATCACATTCTTCTCGATTCAATCGCCGAGCGCGGCCTCGACGCCAACATCAGCATCAAGCTCACCCAAATGGGCGTTCAGCAATCCCCTTCGCTCGCCGAGTCCATCGTCGAAAATCTCGTTCAGCACGCGCGCTCCACGCAAAATTTTGTGCGCGTTGACATGGAGGATTCGCACCTCACCCAGGAAACGCTCGACATCGTGCGCCGCGTCCACGCCCATCCTGACCTTCGCAGTGCTGTTGGCGTCGTCATCCAGTCCTACCTCTATCGCTCTCAAGCCGACATTGAGCAGTTGCTTGCCGACGGCATTCGTGTCCGCCTCTGCAAGGGCGCTTACAACGAGCCGCCCGAAGTCGCCTTCCCGATCAAGGCTGAAGTCGACGCCAACTTTTTCAGGCTCGCCAAAATGCTCATCGACAGCCCCATCTATCACGCCATCGCTACGCACGACGAAATTCTTATCGACAAGATAAAGGCCTACGCGGCAGAAGCCGCAATCCAGCCCAGCCACTTCGAGTTTCAAATGTTGTATGGAGTGCGCCGCGAACTACAGCGCAAATTGGTCAGCGAAGGTTACAAAGTCCGCGTCTACGTGCCCTTTGGCAGCGAGTGGTATCCCTACTTCATGCGCCGCCTGGCTGAGCGGCCGGCCAATCTGCTCTTTATGGCGCGCAACTTCTTCCGCTCTTGAGCTTCGCGCCAGGCGCCCAATTCTTTACGCGTCCTTCAGCCGCCGCAAACCCTGTCCAGCGAGTTCTGCCACCGCTCGTGCGAGTGTCTTCGACTCGTTCAGCGACTGCGGCCGCTCCAACCGAATGTTCTTTTTGAGAGCGTATTCGCGAAAGAAAATGTCCACATCAAATAAAATTTCTACGTGATCGCAGAGAAACCCGATCGGTTGCAAAATCAGAGCCTTCACTCCCTCGCCCGCAGCCCGATCCAATGTCTCTTCCACGCTCGGCCCAATCCACGGCCCCCCGCTTGCGCCCTGGCTCTGGAACGCAAACCACCACTGCGGAATCTCAGGCACTCTCGCCGCCACCAGTTCGGCCGTCCGCCGTGCATCCTCCACATAAGGGTCGCCTCCTGTCGCTGGCCCCGGCCACAACCTTGGCCCCGCATTTTCTGCGGCTCGCCGCCGGAGCCTCGACTGTTCGCGTCGGCACACTGTGCGCCGTGAAGAGCACCGGCACCGGATCGCCCACTTCCGCGCTCAGCTTTGCCAGTGCCGGCCTTAGCCGCTCGGCAAAAGCATCCGCCAGCAGCGGATTGTCCGCCCATCCAGCAGTAAAGTCGATGCGCAAACTGCCCGCCTCCGCTTCCACCGCGCGCCGGTAAAGCCCCACGCTGGTGCGCGAATTTTGTGGCGCCATGCAGATCACCGCGGCCTCTTCAACCCCATCGGCGCGCATCTGTTTCACCACGTCTGCAATATAAGGCCGCCAGTTCCTCATCCCCACATACACTGGAATTCGCTGGGTGCCCCATCCAAGCTTCGCTTGGGTGGGCAGCGGAGTTCGCCCCGCCTGGGAGGTTCAAGCTCCGCTTCCACCAGCCGCGCCTGAGCATTCGTAATCTCCGTCAGCGGGCTCTTTCCAATCAGCGAATACCGGTGCTGAATCTCTTCGACGACCGTCTGCGGCACTGGCCGCCCGCTCACCACGTTGCGCAGATATTCCGGAATCTGCTCCACCGTCTCCGGAGTTCCATGCGCCAGCAACAGCACCGCTTGTTTAGGCATTCGCGTCCTCTAGTCGGAACTCGCGCACCATCTTCACCACCGCCTGCACATTTTCGACAGGCGTTCCCGGCACAATTCCGTGACCCAGATTAAAAATGTGTCCCGGCCGCCCACCGGCCGCGCGCAAAATCTCCTTCACTTTTTGCTCCAGCACTTCGATCGGCGCAAACAGCGTAATCGGATCGAGATTCCCCTGCACCGCGTGCGCATCTCCGACTGCGCGCCAGCCTTCGTCCAGCGGCTGCCTCCAGTCCAGGCCAATCACATCCGCTCCCGTCGCCGCCATCTGCTTCAGCAGTCCCGCCGTCTCCACTCCGAAATAAATTACCGGCACGCCCATCGCCTGCACCGCGCGCACCAGCCGCTTCGACGCTTCAAACGCATACCAACGATAGTCGCTCAGCGAGAGCGACCCAACCCAGCTGTCGAAAATCTGAATCACGTCCGCGCCCGCCTGCACCTGCAGCCGGCAATATTCCGTGAGAACCACAACCAGCTTGTCCAGCAGGCTCATCCACGCAATCGGCTCGCTATACATCAGTTGTTTTGTGTGGATGTAGTTTCGTGAACCGCCGCCCTCAATCATGTAGCTCGCCAGCGTAAACGGCGCGCCGCAAAATCCGATCACGCCCAGCCGGTCGCGAAAATGCGCGGCCACCTTCTCAATCGCCTGCGCAACATAGGCCAGATCATTTACCCGATCCGTCCGCAGTGCGCGCACATCAGCGGCCGTGCGCAGCGGCTTATGCACCACCGGCCCTTCGCCCGCCTGAAACTCAAAGTCCAATCCCATCGGCTCCAGCGGCAGCAGCAGATCCGCAAAAATAATTGCCGCATCCACGCCCAGCTTTTCCGCCGCGGTAATCGTCACCTCTGCGGCGAGCTGCGGCTTTTTGCAAATTTCCACCAGCGTGTGGTGCTTGCGCACATCGCGGTACTCCTGCATGTACCGCCCCGCCTGCCGCAAAAACCACACCGGCGTGCGGTCCACCGGCTTCCGCAGGCACGCGCGCACAAACCGGCTTCCCGCGAGAATCGTCTCGGTCGCTTCAGGGCTCTGGCCAACTGGATCCATATTCATCATTTTACTGGCTCGTCGCTGCTCGCTCATCAACCGAGTGGTGGGTCAAATTGAAGGGTACGGGCTTCAGCCCGTACATTTGTTGAGGAAATTGGGTGAGGGCTTCAGCCCCCGAGGGAATGCGCATTCAATTTGATCCAACTCCATCAGACGGCTCTCGTCAGCCGACCGCGCCGAATGTGAGATATCATGAACTCCTGCAACCCGCGCGACATTTCGTCACTTTTCGCGAGGAACCAGCCGGAGTCTCCCATGACCGCTACTAAGACCGTCACAAAGTTTGTTTGCGCATTTTCTGCCGCACTGTTTGCGGGCTCACTTTCCGCTGCCGCCCAGCAACCGCCGCCCGCCGTCTCAACATCGCCGTCATCGCAGCAGATCAAACTCGACGTCGTCGTCGACACCAAGTCAGGCCAGCCTGTCACTAACCTCGCCCAGCAGGACTTCACCATCCTCGACAACAAATCTCCCCGGCCCATTACTTCTTTCAAAGTCGTCACCCCCGCCCAGGAGCCGGTCTCAGTCATCCTCTTCATCGACGCCGTCAATACGCCCTACGACCTCATCGCCTCCACGCGTAACGCGACGGAAAAGTTTCTCAAGAGCAATGGTGGCGTTCTTGCCAATCCCACCGCCATCGCCGTCCTCACCGATAGCGGTCTTCAGCTTCCGAGTAAGTTCTCAGCCAACGGAACGGAGCTTAGCGACGACTTGGAACACCGCGAGATCGGCCTTCGACAAATCACCAACAGTACTCAATGGAACAACGCCGATCGCCTCACCATCAGCATCAAGGCCCTCCATCAGCTCACCGCCGTTGTCTCCCACTTGTCGGGCCGCAAAATTATCCTCTGGATCTCTCCCGGCTTCCCTCTCTCCTCGGGCCCCGAATTCTCTTCCCTCAGCTCCAAGGCGGAACAGGAGATATTTGGAGACGTGACCTATTTCTCCACTGCATTGCGGGAAAACCAGATCACGCTCTATAACATCAATCCCGTCGGAGCCTCCGAATCGATGCTCGCGGCAAACTACTACGAGAATTTTGTCAAAGGCATCACAAGGTACGATGACGCGCAACTCGCCGACTTAAGTATTCAGGTGCTTTCCGTCCAGACCGGCGGCCTTAACTTCGTTTCCGACAACGACGTCGCAGGCATGATCCAGAAGTGCATCGCCGATGCGAACTCCTGGTATGAAATCTCTTTTGACCCTCCGCCCCCCGACAAGCCCAACCAATATCACCGCATCGACGTCAAGCTCGCGCAGCCGGGCCTCGTAGCCCGCACCCGAAACGGCTACTACTCCAACCCAACTGCGTTCGAACCTTCGCGCTGAAACCAGAGCTGGAGGCTTGAAGCCGGCAGCGAGAAGTTGCTTCTCAGTTCCCCGTTCCGACTCCTTCCCTCCGGCCTGCATTCTTGCAATGCGAAGCCCGCGTCAGCGGGCAAAAGAAGGTAGCCCCAGGCGTAAGCCTGGGGAAGGCGATGCGCAAAATGAAAAAGCCCGCGTCAGCGGGCGAAAGAACCGATCCAACATTCGTTTCTTATTCTGTGCTTTTCCACTCCATGCCTCTCGTTCCCTTGTTCCCTTGTTCCCTCGTTCCCTGTTCCCTTGTTCCCTTGTTCCCTGCCTTTTCACTTCCACCGGAATATCCTCAGCGCCACGGCAAACGGCACGACAAACCACGCCAGCAAAATCCCCACCTGCACCGTCAGTTGCCCCAGTTGCACGCCTTGCAGCATATTCCCGCGGATCGCATCAATCGCCGCCGTCAGTGGCAGCGCGCGCACCAGCGGCTGCACAATTGCCGGAAATCTCGACGCCGAGAAAAATACTCCCGACAAAATCCACATCGGAAGCATCACCAGGTTCATCAACCCGCTCACGGCCTCCATCGTCTTCGCCCGCGACGCCGTCAACAGGCCCAGCGCTGAAAACACCAGCGACACCAAAATGCACAGCACCCCAAGCTGCCATAGCGACCCGCGAAACGGCACGCCGAAAACCAGCTTCGCAAATCCCAGAAACACCACCACCTCGACCGCCAACATAAGCAGCCGCGACAACAGATATCCCATCAGATACTGCCACCGCGGCATCGGCGAAGCCACCATCCGCTTCAGCAGCTTCTTCTGCCGCCCATCCACGATCGAGAAGCCCAGCCCCCACATTGCCGAGCCCATCAAATTCATCCCCAGCAATCCCGGCACCACAAAGTCGATGTACCGCGAGCCTTTCTCGCGCACCAGCTCGTTCGTTGCCGTCACCACATCCTTGCGTCCCGCCGCCACTTCAATCGCTCGATCCGCAATCATGCGTGCCGTTCGCGCATCGGGATTTGTATTGTCGTACCGATACACCACCCCGTCCCCATTCTGTTCGGCCAGCAACACAATCGTTCCCACCGCCAGCGCATGAACGCCCGCGCTCTCATCCATCTCGGTCGCCTTCAGCCCGCTATCCGCCGCCAGCGCCTGTGTCAGCTGCTCCGTCGTCGCGCCCACCGGCAGCACATCCGCCGGCCGGTTCCTGAATGCAATCCCCAACCCAATCGCCAGCAGAATCGGAAACACAAAAATCCAGAAGATGGCCTCCGGCTCGCGCAGCGTCAACTTCAACCGCGTCACCGTCAACTGGAAAAGGCTGCTGGTTTCGAGACTACTCATCCCGCAAATCCCCGATTCAAAATCGTTCTTGGATTCAAAATCGTTCTTGAAGGGTACGGGCTTTAGCCCGTACATTAACCAACCAATAAACAGCGGGGCTTTAGCCCCTAAGGCACGTCCTTTTCAACCTCCGCTACTCATCGCGCAAATTCCTTCCCGTCAGCCTGACGAACACATCCTCCAGCGTCGCCGAATGTGTTTTGAACTCGCTCAAATGCAGCCCCTGCGCCTCAATCGCCGCAAAAATCCGCGGCACTGTCGTGTGCAGCTCGCTCACTGAAAGCTGATGCACGCCTCCATCCACGCGATGCGACTGCACTCCCGGAATCGCCTTCAGCGCCTCCACATCGATCACATTTGAGGGTGCCCCTGGTCCCTCGCCCTTGGGGACCAGGGAACCAACCGCGAACTCCACAATGTCCTCGCTGCACTCCTTCGCAATCAGTTCATTCGGCGTCCCCAGCGCAATCACTTTGCCGTGGTCCATAATCGCCACGCGATCGCAAAGCTGT
Organism: uncultured Acidobacteriaceae bacterium; assembly: GCA_963773915.1. GTDB lineage: Bacteria > Acidobacteriota > Terriglobia > Terriglobales > Acidobacteriaceae > Telmatobacter. The sequence continues at coordinate 700,606 of CAVZCY010000007.1, read as the reverse complement.
TCCGCCTCCTCCATATAATGTGTCGTCAAAATAATCGTGCGTCCCGCCCGCTTCAGTTCCTCCACCAGATCCCACAAATGCCGTCGCGCCTGCGGATCGAGCCCAGTCGTAGGTTCATCCAGAAACAGCAGCTCAGGATCGCCTACCAGCGCCGTCGCCATCGCCAGCCTCTGTTTTTGCCCTCCGCTCAGCCCGCCCACTCTCGCATGCCGCTTCTCTTCAAGCTGCGCCAGCTTGATCGACTCATCTATCGTGATTCCATTCCGATAAAAACTTCGGAACAGCCGCAGCGCCTCCTCCACCGTTATCTTGTCGGGAAACTGTGTCTCCTGAAGTTGAACCCCGATCCGCTGCCGCAACTCATCGGCGCCAGTCTTCCAATTCAGCCCCAGCAGCTCAACCGTCCCCTCATCCGCCGCCGTCAATCCTTCGCAAATCTCAATCGTCGTCGTCTTCCCCGCCCCATTCGGCCCCAGCAGACCAAAGCACTCTCCCTTTGCCACTTCCAGGTCGATCCCATTCACTGCCTGCACATCTGCAAACGCTTTTTTGAGCGCGCGAATCCGCAATGCCGCGACAGCGCCAGCCTGCGCGCGCAACTCTCCCACATTCGCGTGCCTGTCATTCACAAGTTTGACCGCGTCGCTCATCGACCTAGATTAACGTATCTGGACTAACTTATTTGCGGTGGAGAATTAGTCTTCACAGGTTGTTTATCGAGACATTGCGTCTCCATTTGCGTTCGCTTCGAATCCGCGCATGCCCACCTCATCGCACCTCACGCGCACGACTTCCATTGCGCAGCAATTCGCGATCTCCCACGGTCCCAGCTAGGAGCTAGAAGCTAGCAGCTAAAAGCTGCCTTTACTTAATCCCCACCACCATCGAGTCCGGCCCCACCAAATGCTCCACGCGCGTCTCCTTGAATCCCGGCCTCGCGCATCCATCCCTGGCAATCCGCGCCCGTGTAGTCGAACCCGCCAGGAGTCTCGATCAACATCTGCAGGCTCATCATCAAGCCAAACGCATTCTTCGCGCGGTCGTCGTCGATCATCGCGTCGTACACCAGCAGCGCGCCGCCCTTGTCGAGCGCCTCGTAGACTTTCTTCACCAGCATCCGCTTTTCCTCAAGATTCCAGTCGTGCAAAATGTGTCCCATCATCACCACGTCCGCCTTTGGCAGCGCATCGGTAAAGAATCTGCCCGGCTGGAACCGTAGCCGCGACGATAATCCGTTGGCAGCAACATAGTCCTCGAAAATCGGCCCCACCTCCGCTAGATCGAACCCCACGCCGTGAAGGTGCTCGTTCTTTAAAAGCACCTGCGTCAGCAGATCGCCCTGCGCCGGCCCCGCATCCACAACCGTCTTGTACTGCGCCCACGGAAACTTCGCCGCGATGGCCAGATTCGCGCCATGGCTCACGCCGGTCATCGCCTTCAGAAACTCCTTCAGCCGCGCCGGATCGGCGTAGAGCGTCTCGAACGCCGAAGCTGCCCGCCGCCTCGCAGCTCATTCTGCGGCAACCCGGTCCGCAATCCCTCTGTCAGATGCGTCCCAATGCCCATACGACCGGTGGTTACACCATCTCCAAAACTCCGCCAATATACGACGGCTTTTTCTTGTCCAAAAACAAATCCGAGTCCGGCGCGTTGGAGTACTTTCCCTCGCGCCGCTCCAGAAATCCCAGAGCCACCAGCGTATCCAAAAAATCCCGCGCCGACCGCGGATGCAGTCCCAACCGCCCCGTCAACTCCTCTAATCCCTCTGGCCCTCGCGCCAGCTCGGTAAACACTGCCATCTCCACTGCGCTCAGCAATGTTTTCGCGGCCCAGAACCCAAAGCCAATCTGCATAATCTTTTCCGGTGTCGGATGCTCGCTCACAGTACCCTCCTCGGCCTTTCTCAAATCGCAATTCTGTTTCAGAAATCTGGTGCCTTCGGGGAAATCTATTTCTGTTTCGGGAACCCGTCCACTATAACCCATCCTCCGGCCCCCCTCCTCATTCCCTACCGCCTACTCCCTGCCGCTAGTCCTCAGTCCCTAGTCCCTTCGTCCCTTAGTCCCTGTCCTTCTCGTTCCCTCGGTCCCTGCCTTCTTGTTCCCTTGGTCCCTGCCGGGGTCCCCGGCGAGCGATCTTTGCTCGATGGGGTGGCTTGTTCCCTCGTTCCCTGTCTCTCTGCGATACTCACCCCATGCTCCTCCGCCCCGCTCAGCCCTCCGACGCACTCGCCATCGCGCGCGTTCACGTCCGCGCCTGGCAGCACGGGTACGCCGGAATCCTCCCCGCCAGCTATCTCAATCAGCTTCGACCCGAAGACCGCGCCGAGAAATACGACCTCTCCCACGCCGACCCTTCCCACCCCTACACCATCGTCGCTACGGACGCCGACATCGTCAGCCCCACCGAAACCAGCAGCCGCGCCAACATCGCCCGCAACAGCGGCGACCCCGCCAGCGACGCATCGATCCAATCCGCCCGCGCCTCGGCACATCGCCGCCCTCACCACCGAAAAAATCCTCGGCTTCGCCACCACAGCGCCCTCGCATGAGCCCGACCTTCCCCATCACGGCGAGCTCACCGCCCTCTATGTCGATCCCGATTCCTGGGGCCGCGGCATCGGCGTCGCGCTCGTCTCCGCCGCCCGCGCCCATCTCGTCTCGCTCTCGCTGCGCCACGCCTACCTCTTCACCCTCGTCGACAACCTCCGCGCACAGCACTTCTACAAATCCGACCAGTGGACCCCCGACGGCCTCACCCGCACCGACACCTTCTGGGGAGCCGCCGTCCACATCCTCCGCTTCCAGCGCACGCTTTAGATCACATCCGCATAGCCCGCGTAGCGGGCACAAGACGGTAGCCCCACGGCGCAAGCCTGGGGTATAAAAGTTCCCATCGACCCACAGCCCCGGAGGGGCGTAAGAATAACTCCCACCCACGGCAGTCATCCCGAGCGCAGTCCGCCGCGGCGGACGAAGCCGAAAGCCTGCCCTGAGCGAGTCCATTGAGCGGACGAGTCGAATGGGGACCTGCTTCTGCTTTTCGCAAATCAGAAGGAGCAGGAGCCTTCAGGCTCCTGAATCACGACCTCAAACCCACCCGGGCTTCAGCCCCGGGGCCTTGTGCTGCATCCCACCGCTGCGAATCCACCATCGCAATCCAGCCACGATTTTCATATAGACATCAATCAAAACCCGCATCAGTATATATACGGACCTGACCGCCAGACATCCGACCACATACAGTTCGAATCGTAAGGACAAATTCCAACGATTGGAGAAAAGACAATGTCGACACAGACAACGCAAGGAATCAAAACGAATGGGCAACTCCCAATCAACACTCCCCCGATCGTGTCGCAGCAGGAGTGGGACGTTGCGCGCCAGCAGCTCCTCGCGAAGGAGAAAGCCCTTACCCATTCCCGCGACGCGCTAGCCGCCGAACGCCGCCGCATGCCTTGGATGGCCGTAGAAAAAAAGTACGAGTTCGATGGACCCCACGGCAAGGTCAGCTTGCTCGACCTATTCGAGGGCCGCCGCCAGTTAATCGTCTATCGCGCCTTCTTCGAGCCCGGAGTCTTCGGCTGGCCCGAGCACGCCTGCCGCGGCTGCTCACTCGGCGCGGATCAGGTCTCCAACCTCGCCCATCTGAACGCCCGCGACACCACCCTCGCCTGGGCCTCGGGCGCACCGCAGGCAGACATCGCGCGTCTCAAGGCCCGCATGGGCTGGCAGATGCCCTGGTACACCATGACCGACAGCTTCGACATCGACTTCGGCGTCGACCAGTGGCACGGCCACAATGCATTCATCCACGACGGCGACAAGGTCTTCCGCACGTACTTCATCAACAGCCGCGGCGACGAGGCTTTGGGCAGCACATGGAGCTACCTTGATATGACTGCGCTCGGCCGCCAGGAAACCGGCGAAGACTCGCCAGACGGTTACCCCCAAACTCCGCCGTACAAATGGTGGAACTGGCACGACAACTACGACGAGCCCAAGCCCAACCCGCTGTGGCTCGATATCCTCACCGATCCCGCAGGAGCCGCCATTCGACGCCGCGAAGCAGACGCGAAATCATGCGGCTGCGAATGAGCGCGACGTCCCTGCCCAAACCCTGAGCCGCGTCCCCATCCCGGCTCCCCTAAGTTGGAATCGTCCCGAGCGAAGTGAGCTGCGCGAAGCGCGGCCCACCCACCCATTTGCCGAACCCGGCGCCCAGCCCGCGTAGCGGGCAAAAGATGGCAGCCCCAGGCGCAAGCCTGGGGTATAAAAGTTCCCATCGACCCACGGGGATGACATTTCCCCACTGACATGGGTGCCCCAGGTCTCGCTTCTGAGACCTGGGATACCACGAACCCTGACCGACACGCGCTAAATCACCACCACATCCATGGGTGCCCCAGGTCTCGCTTCTGAGACCTGGGATACCACGAACCCTGACCGACACGCGCTAAATCACCACCACATCCATGGGTGCCCCAGGTCTCGCTTCTGAGACCTGGGATACCACGAACCCTGACCGACACGCGCTAAATCACCACCACATCCATGGGTGCCCCAGGTCTCGCTTCTGAGACCTGGGATACCACGAACCCTGACCGACACGCGCTAAATCACCACCACATCCATGGGTGCCCCAGGTCTCGCTTCTGAGACCTGGGATACCACGAACCCTGACCGACACGCGCTAAATCACCACCACATCCATGGGTGCCCCAGGTCTCGCTTCTGAGACCTGGGATACCACGAACCCTGACCGACACGCGCTAAATCACCACCACATCCATGGGTGCCCCAGGTCTCGCTTCTGAGACCTGGGAACCATCACCGCTCATCTCGCCCACGATGGAGTATGCTCACTCCAAATGCCCACAGGACTCCGACGATTTCAGCAGGCTCAACATCTGCACTTTGTCACCTTCAGTTGTTATCGCCGTCAGGCGCATTTCCAGTCAGCGACCAGCCGCGAATTATTCGAGAACGCCCTCGAGCGAATTCGCAAGCGTTACACGTGGGCGGTGGTCGGATACGTGGTCATGCCGGAGCATGTGCATCTGCTCGTCAACGAACCTGGCGAAGGAAGTTTGCCGCGCGCCATCCAGTCGTTGAAACTGTCCGTAGCCAAGCGGCGGCGCGAGCGCCCCTTTTGGCAGGCGCGCTACTACGACTTCAACGTGTGGACGGCCAGGAAAACAACCGAGAAGCTGCACTATCTGCATCGCAATCCTGTTGCACGCGGGTTGGTGTCCAAACCAGAGGATTGGAAGTGGTCCAGCTTTCGGCATTATGCAACCGGTTTCCAGGGAACAGTCGAGATTGAGTCGATTTGGACAGCAGCCAAGCGAGCATACGAGCTGCCCGAAGGCATGGGACTTCGCACAACGGCAGATAGAGGTTCGTGCACTCCCGGGTCTCAGAATCGAGACCCGGGGCACCCAGCTTTTGGTGGTTGAACTAAATCCCTTTGAGACCTGGGCCACCCGCCTACCACTCACCCACACGAGTCATCCCGAGGCCGCGAGCGGACGAGTCATGGGGATCCTTTTCGCGGCTTCATCCTGAGCAGAACTGGATGCCCCATCCTCGCCGCGCATTGTGGCCAGGTCGAGCACGGACCTGCTTCTCGGGAAGCGAGGCCGCCGAGCGGACGAGTCGAACGGGGACCTGCTTTTCGCGGCCTTCACTCACCAGAAGAAATGGTTGCCCCATCCTCGCCACGCTCTTGTCATTGTGGCCAGGGTGGGATTGCACGAACCCCACCCACACGCAGCCATCCTTAGCGAAGCGCTTTTCAGCGGAGTCGAACGGGGACCTGCTTTTGCTTCCTTCTTCGCGGAGGGATCTGGGCTTTATCTACGGAAGGAGCAGGGGCCTTCAGGCCCCTGAAACACAACCTCAAACCAACCCGGGCTTCAGCCCCGGAGCCTTGTATCAGGGCACGAGTTTGAAGCCTGCCTGATGCCGCAACCCGCCCCCAAAATCCTGCGCGGGCTTTAGCCCCTGTGGGAAATCAACGGAGGGAGCAGGAGCCTTTAGGCTCCTGAATCAAATCCTCAAAGAGAAGTGGGCTTCAGCCCCGGAGCCCTGTATCAGGGCACGACTTCAGTCGTGCTGCAAACCGCCCCCAAAACTGAGTGGGCTTCAGCCCCTGTCGGCGTGCACCGCAGCAAAGTCGTGCACTGAAACGCTGCCCGGCCCGCGTAGCGCGCAAAAGATGGTAGCCCCAGGCGCAAGCCGGGGGTATAAAGGTTCCCACCGACCCGCAGCCCCGGAGGGGCGTAAGAAAAATGGCGTCGTCCCGTCGTCAACGCTACCCATTCAACATCGGTGCGCCCACTGTTTGCCCATCCGGAAAATTTCCCGTCTTTTCCCAAGTCTCCAACTGGGCCTTAAGATTGTCGACAGCCTTCAGCCGAAGACCGCAGAGGTTGCAAACAATCACGTACTTCTTCCCTATCGGGATCAGCGGAATAAAAAACAGTGTGAACCAGCCCCTTGAGACGAGGGCCGAGTGCACGGTCTTCTTTCCACAGTTCGAGCAACTGTATAAGAGTTGACCCAGCGTCTTCGCAAACCAGCGAATCCCCCAAATAATCATGGTTCCATCCTCGACACAAGTATGCGCCCGCCCGCGCAGGCTCGCGCGTTGAAACCAGACCGCCCGCGTAGCGGGCAAAAGATGGTAGCCCCAGGCGCAAGCCCGGAGTATAAAGGTTTCCGCCGACCCGCTATCATACGTAAAAGAGGGGATCAATATGAAAGCGGAAATTGAACGAAAACTGCAACAACTTCTAAACGAGCGCGATGAGGCGAAGAAGAAGGCAGCCGCGCAAGTGACACAGCGACAAAGCGCAGAAGCCAAGAACTTGGAGGATTTTTCAGCGAAGAAAGACTCCATAATCCGCCCCGCCCTGATGGAGATTGCGACGCTTTATGAATCGCGAGGAATCTTCGCGCGGCTTGAAGAATCGGATGAAGGGAAGAACTCGTCAAGCGGATCATCTCGACAGCCAACCATCGGAATTGACCTAGCCGGACCGAATTATTATGACAGAACGATGAAACCACATTTCACGTTCTACTTCTATAAGGAGAGTCGGAAACTGATGCTTCATACGTCAAACGGCTCACAAGCTGGCCCGGCGGGCGACTTTGCGCTGGATACAATCTCAACTGATTGGATACACGAAGCATTTCTGAAGTATCAAGGAGTGAACTAGGGGATTCAGCATTAGCGAGGTCCAAACGGGCCAGACGGCGACATGGCCCTCGCAGAAGGGCGAATCCACCGAGCGAGGCGACGGTATGGCTTGGGATCAAAGTACCGTGACACTTGCGGCGGCAATTGTCGGCGTAGCCGGTGTTCTGGCAGGTGTCTTCTTAGGACACTATTTAACCCGATCTTCGCAGCGCGAACAATGGCAGCTAGACCGTCGCAGGGAGGAATACAGAGATCTGCTTTGCGCGATGGCAACAGTATTCACAAACAAGCAGCGGTTCGGAACCGGCGGAACGGGTGACAGACAATTCAACATAGAACTTGAGCAGGCAAACGTGGAATCTCTGCGTGTGCTTCGTGATCGCATCATCATCGCGCCGGAACTTGCGGAGGCGGGTATTCTGTCCCGCTGGTATATCGCTCTCGAACATGCGGACGGCTATCGCGGTGCAACGAACTGGAAGGCTTTCGTGGACGAATACACCGCGCTCACGGAGATGCTTGTTCAAATGGCTCTCACTGCCCCGCCCTCTCGTTGGAAACGGGGATTTCGGAAGCTCGCGCGGCCATTCATGAAAGCGACGCTACCATCCCACCACAGCAAAGCCACGGACGCGTCCACGGTCAAGTGAACTTAACGGAGTGCGCGTCCTTAGTCAAAAGGCGGTCAAAGGTGATGGAATCAAATTAGTTACCCTAACATTTTCAATTGACGAGAAATCAAAATGGGGCGAAGATATGGAGTAGGAGACTTCCCCCATGATTTGTACTGCTCGAATCGTCATTCATGACCATCTTTATCCCGAACTTCATGCGCAAGAACTGTTCGCAAAATTTAGCCGGGAATTCATAGACGGGCTAGATGGCAAGCGTAAACACATGCTACCGGGTACTTATACGACAGATGCTTTCCTAACAGTGAATTCCGCATTTCTACACGCAACAGGGGCGGCGCTTCGAGTAGACCCGAACGCAGCAGTCACGGTGAGTGATGGCACTAAAACCTTGTCGCACGGCTGCCGCGAGGCAGAGACCCACCCGCTCGCAAACCTCCTCGCGCAGTTTTCAGCTTCCAGCACAGCACTTCGTCTGCCAGGTCTCCACAACCTCATCAAAAGCGAAGGTACCAACAGTCCATCTTTCCGCCTATGCCGGTACCGCCTCCAGAAATGACTCCTTCGCAAATCTTCGGAAAATTGAAATAGGTGCCTCCGATGAAGGTATATGTGCAAGGATACCGGACACAAACAGAGGAGGAGATGGCTGAAGCCGCGCGCAAGAGACGCCCGTATGCTCCCGTTAAGAATCTCTTGGTGTCGTACACAGGTCAGCCCGATTGGGTAATTCCATCCATCCACGAGGCCGAGTTCCAATGCGATGAACTCCGCCGGGCCAACGTGCATGTAGGGTCGCACTATTGCGACTTCTCCGTGGAGGAGTTGTCATCAGCGCATTTCGTCATCGTGTGCTCGGAACACCCACAGCTGCGGTCACAGCAATAACGGCTCCGACGACGAAAAGTAAAATGTCCACCTTCGCGGCCCTAACCCCTATCTTTTCTTGTCAAGCCCTCCACCGCCCAAACAACCCCGCCACCCCCGCCTTAACTCGTTCCTTTTCTGATCACTGACCACTGAAACCTGATCACTGTTTTCTTTGCCGATAATTACCCCGCTCTTGGCGCATACTCAGACCATGAACGCTCAATCAGCCAATCTTCCTTCTCCGGCAAAAGGTATGGAGGTATGAGAGGTATGGAACAGGTATGAAAAAGGTATGAGGCCACCCCATAAATCCTTTGTTATCAAATATGGAGGTATGACATACCGAGGGGGAGGGGGGTAGGTTACTAAATGATAAACAAATCAGACTTCCGGCTGGCTATTCGCGGCTCCGCCGACCCGCTGCATCGAGCTGAAAGCTGAAGGCTGAAAGCTGAGACTCGCCTATTAGCTAACTTGTCGCCTTGCTTGCTTCATTGGTCCCTTGTCTTCTTGTTCCCTCGGTCCCTTGGTCCCTTGGTCCCAGCTTTTCGGTAAACTAGATTCATGGCGGAGATTCAGCGCAGAAAAACTCCAACCGTCCGCATCGGCAACGTCCGCGTCGGCTGGGAAGTTCCCGTCGTCGTCCAGTCGATGACCAACACCGACACTGCCGACATTCAGGGAACCATCGAACAAGTTGCGGCTCTCGCGCTCGCTGGCTCTGAGCTGGTTCGCGTCACGGTCAACAACGAAGACGCCGCGGCAGCCGTTCCGCACATTGTCGAAGGTCTCGAAAAGCGCGGCCTGCGCGTGCCGATCATCGGCGATTTTCATTACAACGGCCACATCCTGCTCAAGAAATATCCCGCAGCCGCGCGCGCGCTGGCCAAATACCGCATCAATCCCGGCAATGTTTCCATCGGCCGCAAAGACGACTCGAACTTCGGAACCATGGTCGAGTGCGCCGTCGAGAATCACAAGCCAGTCCGCATCGGCGTCAACTGGGGCTCGCTTGATCAATCTCTATTGACGCGCATGATGGACGAGAACAGCAAGCTGCCTGAGCCGCAGCCCGCGCGCGACGTGATGATCGAAGCCATGATCGCCAGCGCGCTCGAATCCGCCGCTGCAGCCGAGCGCTACGGCCTCGGCCACGACATGATCATCCTGTCGGCAAAGGTCTCTGGCGTTCGCGATCTGCTCGATGTCTACACCAAGCTCGCCGCACGCTGCGACTATCCGCTTCACCTCGGCCTCACCGAAGCCGGAATGGGATCGAAGGGCCTGATCGCTTCAACCGCGGGCCTCGCGCCGCTGCTGCTCGCCGGCATCGGCGACACGATTCGCGTCTCCCTCACGCCGAAGCCCAACGGCGACCGCACCGAAGAAGTCCAGGCCGCGCAGCAGATTCTTCAGTCGCTCTCGATCCGCAGCTTCATGCCGCAGGTCACGAGTTGTCCCGGTTGCGGCCGCACCACCAGCACATATTTCCAGGAGCTCGCCGAGCAGATTCAAAGCTACCTGCGCGCGTCGATGCCCGAGTGGCGCAAGCTTTATCCCGGCGTCGAAGAGCTGAAGCTCGCCGTCATGGGCTGCGTCGTCAACGGCCCCGGCGAATCCAAGCACGCCAACCTCGGCATCAGTTTGCCCGGCACGTTCGAGGATCCCGTCGCTCCGGTCTACATCGACGGCAAGCTCTCCACAACTCTGCGCGGCGACACCATCGTCGCCGAGTTCAAGCAGATCCTCGACCACTACGTCGAGAGCCACTACGGCCAATCGGCCAAGGCCGGCGAACTCGTCGCCACGCACTAATCGCTCCTCGTCGGCGCTCGCTAGTTGCTACTCGCTGTCGCCAGTTACTACTCAGCACGTCGCTCAGCTGCTCGCACCTGCGCCGTTTCGCAACCGCGTCATCCGTCACTGACACATCCGCATTTCCGCGCTACGCTGTCTCCAATCTTCCTCGGAGACCTCGATGCGCTTCAGCCGTCCCATCCGGCTCACAGCCCTAATTGCTTGCGCCCCCGCGCTCGCCTTGGCCGCCAAACCCAAGCCATGCGTCCCCGCCGACCAGGTTTCGGAACAGGCCGCGCAAATACTCAACAAAGACATTTGCATCTCCGCACATATTTATGATGTGGTTGAGCTTCCAAACGGCACGCGCTTCCTCGATGTCTGCCCTCCGCAAACCCCAGACGACCAATGCCGCTTCACCGTCATCAGCCTTCCCGCAGATCGCGACGAGCGTCGGCGAGCTGAACAAATACCGCGATGCCGACGTCCAGATTCGCGGCATCGTCCAGCCCATGCACGGCCGCGCCGGCATGGTCCTGAGCCACGCGCGCCAGTTCTACGGCGGCCCGCCAAGGTTCAAGCCCAATCCGCTCCTCGCCCGCGGCTTCACCGCCGAGCAGGAGCGGCCACCCATTTCAGATCCCAACCTGCGCCCACAGGGCGGCCGCCGCGCCTTTATGAACACGCGCGATCAGGAGCCGTTGCCGGCGAAATAGCGGATCGCGGCATTAGCAGTTCCGGGTTTGCCGTCACGGCTGATCGCAATCGCTTTGTTTCGCTTGTTCCCTTGTCCCCTCGTCCCTGCTTCTCCAGCGGCGGCGCAAACTTCGCGCCCGCAAAAAGAATCGTGGCCGAGATCACCAGGAAGACCAGCGTCGCGCCCAGTCCAATGCTCAAGTTCGATCGGTCGCTGATGGTGCCGATCACTTGCGGCGAAAATGTGTCGCCGAAAAAATGAATGCAGAATAGGTTGATCGAAATCGCTGTCGCCCGCACCGGCGCGGAGACCGAGTTGACGATCGCGGCGTTTAATGGCCCAGTATTGAGGAAGAGAAAAAACTCCGCAGCAAACAGCGACGGCACGGCCCATTTATGCGGGCCGAAAAACAACATCACGCCGAATGGCAGCGTCAACGCCACGCTCCACGCCGAGAGCAAGTACAGCGCGCGATGATTTCGCTTCAGCCAGATCTGCGCAATCCAACCGCCAATCAGCGTTGCAGACAATGCCGTCAACCACCGTTGTCGCGCCCACCGTCAGGCTCGCCGTGCTCATCGACATTCCTGCCTCGCGCCGCAGAAACTCCGGCATCCAAAATGAAATTCCACCCATGGCAAAGGTCAGCATCGCCAGGCCAAATGTCGCAGTCAAGAAAGCCGGGTTGCGAATAATTCCAAGCACCGTGACGCGCTTCAAGTCTGCCTTGACGTGATCGCTCGCTCCCCGCACCGGCTCACGTCCGATCCAACCGTACAGCGCGGCCACCAAAAACCCTGGCAGTGCGCAAACGAAAAAGGGCGCGCGCCAACCCCAGTGCGAGCCAATCTGTCCGCCGGCCAGGTAGCCGAGCGCCGCGCCTACAGGAATGGCAATGTAGAAAACCGAAAGCACGCGGTTGCGTTCGCGCTCCGGGTAAAAATCCGACAGCACCGCCGGCGCAAAGATTCCGAACGTGGCCTCGCCAATCCCCACCAGCGCCTGGCGCAAGTAGAGCGTGGTGTAACTGTGAACCCAAAGGGCCGCCAGTGTCGCCAGGCTCCACAGAATCGCGCCGGTGATGATCATCGGCTTGCGCCTGAATCGGTCGCCGAGCCATCCCGTCAGCGGCGCAGCGATCATATAGAAGACAAAGAACGCCGTGCCCAGCGCGCCCATTTGCTGATCGCTCAGATGAAACTCATTCTTGATCGGCTGCACTTCGCCAGCCAGAATGTACCGGTCAATATAGTTCAGCAGATTGAGCGCAAGCAGCAGCGTGGCCGTGGCAAAAGCCGGGCTCATGCGGGTGCGCGCAGGCTGAGCGAAGTTTGGCAAAATTCTCCGGAGCGGAGCAGAGATACGAGCGGACTCAGGAATATCACAGCGGAGCGCGTTTGCCCAATCGGCCCTCGTCGATTAAGCTGACGGTCGCGGCCAGCGAGCTTCAACGATAGTCCCAATCCCGCCACGCGGGCGGAACTCGCCTTTCACCACAGCCCAAACAGGGTCGCACGCCTTCACCACATCTTCCAGAACCTGGTTGACGATGTTTTCCTGAAAGATGCCGAGATTTCGGTAGCTGAAGAGATACTCTTTGAGCGATTTCAATTCCAGGCAGCGCTCGCGCGGCATGTAGCGGATGGTCAGGACTCCGAAGTCCGGAAGGCCGGTCTTGGGGCAAACCGAGGTCAGTTCCGGATCGTCGATCTGGATCTCGTACCCGGGAAATTGATTCTGCCATGTCTCGATCGCCGGAAACGCAAAGTCCAGCCCGGCCTTGGCATGTTCGTCGGTGTACCTTCGTTTCGCCGCCATACCGGTATTGTACGAGCCGGAACGGACCAGTGCGATCCGGTGCTCCAACCATTTTTCTGCTTCTTATCCCTTGTTAATGAGTCTTATATACTGGCTCTGGATCATTGCATGGCTGAAGCAAGTTCGCAAACAAACCGCCGCTGGCTTTGGGCCGGCACAGTCGTCGTTCTGCTTGCCGTATTTTTCACGGCGCGCTATTTTCTGCGCGAGCGCCTGCCGGTGCGCGTGGCGCGGGTGGAACACGCGTTGCTGGTCAACACGATCAGCACCAATGGGCGCGTAGAGCCGATTGCGAACTATCAGTTTTACAGCCCGATCGCGACCACTGTAAAAGCTGTTTACGCGCAGGAAGGCGACAAGGTCCCAGCCGGCAAGCTGCTGGTCACGCTCGACGACGTGGCGGCCCGGGCACAGGTGGCCAATGCTGAAAGCGCTGTGAGTTCGGCGCGGGCAAACCTTGACGCGGTCTCGCACAATGGAACCCAGGCCGAGCGGCAGACTTCTGCCGCCGAAATCGAGCAAGACCGCCTCACGCGCGATCAGGCCCAGCACGATCTGGATGCGCTCAACAAGTTGGCTGCGACCGGAGCAGCTGCTCCGGGCGAAGTTGCGGCGGCGCGCGCGCGCCTCGATTCGGCTCAGGCAACCCTGAACGCAGCACAGCAGAACGCCAGTCATCGTTTTTCAACCGGCGATGTAGCGCGGGCGCAGGCAGCACTGGCCGACGCGCAAGCGGGCCTGGCCGCCGCGCAGCACGTCGAAGCTCAAACCGAAATTCGCGCCCCCATCACTGGAACCATCTACAGCATGGACGCTACGCCGTCGGAATTCTCCGCGGCCGGCAACTTGCTTCTACAGATTGCGGATTTGAGCCACGAGCGCGTCCGCGGCTACTTCGACGAGCCTGACCTTGGCCGTTTGGCAACGGGTGAAGCAGTCGTGATTCGCTGGGATGCCAAACCGGGTGTGGAGTGGCACGGGCACGTTGTGCGACTTCCCTCGGCTGTCGTCACTTATACCACCCGCAATGTGGGTGAGGTGCTGATCGATTTCGATGGCTCCTCGGACGGCCTTCTGCCGGACACCAATGTCACTGTTACCGTTACTACCTCCAGCACGCCCGACACTCTGAGCATGCCGCGCGAAGCTCTTCACGAACAGAATGGAAAATACTTTGTCTTCAAGGCCGTGAATGACGAGTTGAAACGCGTTCCCGTTACCATCGGTGCTCCCAACCTCACGCAGGTTCCCATTCTCTCCGGGCTTGAAGAAGGCGATGTTGTCGCCATCGGCACAACCAACGGGCAGCCTTTGCAGGAGGGCGTGCCGATCAAGGAACAACAGTGATGCGCTCATCAGCGATGGTCGTGGCTTTCGCGCTGACATTCCTGGTGTGGGCTGGGTCGACCGTGAGCAGCGCGCAAATTTCTACGGCTACGCTTGCGCAAGCAAATTCAGATCTGCAATCCGGCGAGGCGGACAAGGCAATCGCGCTACTAACGCCGCTCCCTTCCACCGGAACCGGCGCAGCGGAGGCGCAGAACCTTTTGTGCCGTGTTCGAATTACGCTTGAGCAATGGTCGCAAGCTGTGACGGAGTGCCAGCAGGCAGTAAATCTTGACGAGCAGAACTCGGATTATCACATGTGGCTGGGGCGCGTTCTGGGGCAACAGGCCAGCCACGCAAGCTTCCTCTCTGCGCTCGGAATCGCCAAGCACTCGCTCTCTGAAATGCAAACGGCGGCCAGGCTGAATCCGCAAAATGGTCCTGCTTTGTCAGACCTCGGCGACTATTACGCTCAAGCCCCAGGAATGGCCGGTGGCGGAACGGACAAGGCGCAGGCAGTCGCTTCCCAACTCGACAAGGTTGACCCGGCCCGGGCTGCGCAGTTGCGCGGCGACATCGCCATGCAGCAAAAGGATTACACCACGGCCGAAAATTCGTATCGCCTGGCAACGATCGTAGCCAGGGAGCCCGCCGACTATTTTACGGTTCTCGCCAACTTCTATCGAACCCGCCAGCAGTGGTCGAATCTTGATGCGGCCATTCAGAATTGCGTTGCTGCCGCGGCAAAGAATAAAAACTCGGGCGTTGGCCTCTTTGACGGTGCAGGCGTGTTGATTTCGGCGAAGCGGAATCCGTCGTTGGCCGCGCAGATGCTTGAGAACTACCTCTCGAACTCGTCCCTGAGCGAGCAGGCGCCGGCATTCATTGCACATATTCGGCTTTCGCGCCTCAAACAGCAACTCGGCGACGCGGCGGGCGCAAAGAGCGAACTCGACATTGCCGCGCAGATGGCGCGAGAGTTTAACCCGTCCCAGGCTTGAAACCTTCATGCGAAGAGCTTCAGTAAAATTTCGGCAAAAGTCGTTCAGTTTCATGGCGCCGGTTTTGGCCGGATTCGCGCTTGCCTGCGCCTCTGCCATTGCGCCGGCACAGGTCTCGCTTACCACCGTGGTGGAACTCGCGCAGCAAAACTCGACTACCGTGAAGCTCGCGGACGCCGACCTTCAAAAGGCAAAAGCCGCCCTCGGCCAGACTGAAGACGCCTATATCCCCAACTTTGTCATCGGATCCCAAATCGGCTACTCTCACGGCTTCCCAACCGGCCAGCCCTCTGTGGGCAATGCTTCGATGCAATCGCTGGTTCTCAGCTTTTCGCAGCGCCAATACACCAAGGCGGCGCGAGCAGGCGTTGAGGCCGCCAACCTGGGTCTAAAGGATGCAAAGGAGCAAGTTGCTCTCGACGCCTCGACGGCCTACATCGAGATGGATTCCGTGAACAGCGAGATCGACGCCTCCCGGGAACAGGAAAAAGATGCGGCGCGTCTTATCGCCATTGAGCAGGAGCGCACTGATGCCGGAGTCGATCCCCTCAGCAATCTGCTGCAAGCAAAGTTGACGGCTGCGCAACTCAAGCTGAGTCGCCTGCACCTCGAGACTCGCTCCGCCATTCTGGCCAAGCAGCTTGCTACTCTTACCGGTTTACCGGTCGGATCCATCGTGACCGATCACTCGAGCATTCCCGCTATTCCTACCGTCTCCGCCGACGAAGCGCCACAGCCCCTACTCGGCGTTCAATCCTCGAATGCCCTGGCCCGTTCCAAACTGCTCGAGGCAAAGGGAGCCGACCTGGCCTGGCGCCGCCCATCGATCGGATTCGGCGCCGTGTATAACTATGACTCCAATGAGCTGAACAGTTACAGCACTTATTACAACAACTTCACGCCTAACAACGTTAGCTTCGGTCTCCAGATTTCGCTTCCCTTCTTCGACTTTTCCGTTCGCGCAAAGGCCAAGGTCTCTGCTGCCGAGGCCCTTCGCGCCAAGGTCGAAGCCGAGCAGGCGCAGCAGCAGAATGACATCCAGATTAGCCAGCTCACCGCAAGTTTGCGCGAGCTGGATGCCGAGGCTGAAGTTGCCAGCCTCAAGCAGCAGATTGCCGAGCAGCAGTTGAAAAGCGTCATCGCCCAACTGGAAGTGGGAAATGGGGCGACCGGCCAACCCGGTGCGCCGCCGCAGCTTTCACCCACCGCCGAGCAGCAGGCCCGGATCGATGAGCGCCAGAAGTACGTCGACGCTGTCGACTCAGGCTTCGACCTGAGCAAGGCACGGCTCAACCTGCTGCGCGCTCTGGGGCACATGCAGGACTGGCTCGACGAGCTTCACGGCAAATAGACGAGCTGCACACCAAGTAATTACAGTCAGGTACCCCCGAAACTACCCCTCCGAAGCCAACTGGCGACTTTCATATTTCCCAATATAGCGCTGATTCGGCACCATTTAAAGCCGCGGCCGTTGCGACATTTCCGCGAATATCGACTGCCGCGTGTTTCCGGGCAAATGCGTCTAAGAAAACAGCGCGAATGATAGAATGAAAGAGATGCCGATGCCTCTGAAAACGATCTTCCTCAACCCCCCTTCATTCGAGAACTTCGATGGCGGCGCAAGTTCGCGCTGGCCTGCGACTCGCGAGATCGAGTCTTACTGGTACCCGGTCTGGCTCACCTATCCGGCTGGCCTGCTTGAGGGTTCGCGGCTGCTTGACGCGCCGCCCCACCACGTCTCTGCCGCGGAGACCATCGAAATTTGCAAGGGTTACGAGTTCCTGGTGCTGTTTACTTCAACGGTAGGTTGGGAAGGCGACCAGCGCCTGGCCGAAGCCATTAAAGCGGCCAACCCGTCCCTGCGCATCGCTTTCGTTGGCCCGCCTGTCACCACGGACCCGGACCGCGCGCTGAACGAGTGCGCCGCGCTCGACTTCATCTGCCGTCGCGAGTTTGACTATTCAGTCGTGGAGTTCGCGCAAGGCAAGCCGCTGAACGAGATTCTGGGCATCAGCTACAAGAAAGACGGCCAGATCATCCACAACCCGGATCGCCCGCAGATCGAAGATCTCGATGCGATGCCCTGGGCCACGAAAATCTACAAGCGCGACATGGATGTGACGCGCTACAACGTGCCGTTCCTTCTCCACCCGTACATCGCGCTTTACTCCACGCGCGGCTGCCCGGCGCAATGCACATTTTGTCTATGGCCGCAGACCCTGAGCGGGCATGCGTGGCGCAAGCGGTCGAGTGACGATGTTGCGGCGGAGATGAAATGGGCGAAGGAGAACTTCCCTGAAGTGAAGGAATTCTTCTTCGACGACGATACCTTCAACATTCAGAAGGTGCGCACCATCGAGCTTTGCGAAAAACTCAAGCCTCTCGGCATTACGTGGAGCTGTACCTCACGCGTAACCACGGACTACGACACGCTGAAGGCCATGCGCGAATCCGGATGCCGTCTGCTCATCGTCGGCTTCGAATCGGGCGATCCGCAAATCCTCAAGAACATCAAGAAGGGCGCAACCGTTGAGCGCGCCCGCGCCTTCGCCAAGGATTGCCGCGACCTCGGCCTGACCATTCACGGCGACTTCATTCTCGGCCTTCCCGGAGAGACGAAAGAGTCGATCCGCAACACAATCAACTTCGCCAAATCTTTGGACGTGGAGACGATCCAGGTTTCGATCGCACACGCCTATCCGGGCACTGAATTCTACGACTACGCCAAGGCCAACGGTTTCATCACCAACGAAAAGATGGAAGACGGCGGCGGCCACCAGATGGCTCACATTGAGTACCCTGGCCTGCCCACCGACTACATCATGGAGATGGTGCACCGCTTCTACGACGAGTACTACTTCCGCCCCAAGGCGGCGTTCCGCGTGGTGTGGAAGGCGATGGTGAACCGCGATCTGCCTCGCCTGTACGTCGAGGCCAAGGCGTTCCTCAAGCTGCGCGCGCAGCGCAACAAGATGGTCAAAGTGGCGCGCAGCCAGCAGGCCACGCCGACTGCCCCAGCCGGCGCCGGCGCGTAAGCAGTTTTTCGGTCTCAACATCGAGGGCGGCGCGTTTGCGTCCGCCCTCAGTTTCTTTAGGCCTTCTACATTTGAACTGAACGATACTGGACTGATGGCTCAACACAGACTCTTGCCGCGCCAATACCTGATTCTGGGCCTCGTCGCAGTCTGCGCCCCGCTGGGCGATAGTTGCCTTGCGCGTGGCATGACGGCGATACCGTCCATCTCGTTGGCGCATCCCGCCGCGCTCATTGCAGCAGTGTTCACGCCCTGGATCGCAGCGGGCATTGCGCTTCTGATCGGTTTCTTCGCCAGCTATTTGACGGCACTCTCGTGGGCTGACCTGACGTTTGTGTTGCCTGCTACTGCTATAGGCAACGTATTTGTGGAACTCCTTTCGAAATTTTGGCTGCATGAAACAATTTCGCTCGAACGCTGGGCGGGCGTTGTGCTCATCACTCTTGGCGTTGCCTTTGTTGCGCAGGGGCCTGCCGCTTACCGAGCACCCAGCTCCGACACTGAGAAATCGCTGTCGGAAGAACCTGTCGCGACCGGAGGGCAGCCGCGATGATGCTCTTTGCGACGCTCCCTCTTGCAGCGTTTTTTGATAGCGCGCCGAATGCCATAATGCTGAATGCCTGGATCGCCGGGGCCATGATCGCGGCCGTCGTGCTCACGTCTGCTACGGGCGAAGTGCTCACTGCGTCGGCGATGAAATCGATCGGCGATCTGGATGTAATTCGCGCACGATCCGGTCTCCCAGGCGCCATTCGCGCCGTTGTCACCTGCCCGCGCTTTTTTGCCGGAGTGTTCTTTCTCGCAGTGGCATTTTTCTCGCTCCTGCTGGCGCTCAATTATCTAAACCTGAGCCTCGTAGCGCCGGCCACGGCTTCGCTGACGCTGGTCGCTAACACGATCGCCGGCAAGATTTTCCTGAAGGAAAATGTCGACCGCCGGCGCTGGGCCGCGGCGGTGCTGGTTTGTGTTGGGGTGTATTTGCTGGCGCACTGAAAAGCGGCTTCCAACTGCGGCCTTTTCAACCCCTAGCTAGTGACCGTTTTCACAAATCGCATCAGCCCGCGCGGCTTGAGATCGGCGGCGAGGAACTTCTGCGGCTCGCCAATCGCCGCGCAAACCGCCTCCGCAGCCAGATGACCACTGACGCGCCGCGCTTTCCATCGTCGAGGGCCATCCCGTCGCGATCCAGTCGCCGGCCAGCAAGCAGTTCGGCCACGGCGATTCGGAGCCGGGCCTTGCCGAATCGATCCCCGGCGGCACACTAAATGTTGCGCGCACTTCCTTGATCAACACAGCCTTTTCGAGCTTCGCCGCGGCAACCGCGGGAAAAACTCGGCCAGCTCGCGCACGGCCAGCTCAATTGCCTCTTCGCGGCTGAGCGCGGCAAACTTGCGCGAGGCGCTGACCACCAGCTCCAGGTAGCTCCCGCTTGTTTTGCGCGACGGCTGCATGCGGCCCTTGTTGTACATCCAGTGAATCTCGCGGTCGAGCAATACGGCGTGATCGAGATCCGTGATCTCGCGGTCAAACCAAAGATGCACGCTGCAAATCGGCCAATGCTCCTGCCGCGCGATCTGCGCCGCGAGCTTCTCGACACCGTCGGCCGGAGGCATAAGCGGCAACAGCTTTGCCGTCGCCTCAAACGGCAGCGCGAGCACCAGAAAGTCCGCGACCTGATCGCCGGCTCGCGTCGTCAGCGTCCATTGCGACGTCTCTTCATCCCACGCCGCCGCCTTCGACGCTCGCGTTGAATACCACCTCGCCGCCGCGCTCCTGCAGAAATGCGGACACCGTGCGCTCGCCGAGTACAGCTCGCTCAGCGGCACGGTGCTCATGCCCATGCTGCCGGCCTCGGCGGAGTTCATGAAACAGTTCGCGGATCACTTTGGCCGCGTAGGGCAGCGCGATCTCGTCCACGTCCGCGTTCAGCGCGCTGGCAATCACCAGGCGCCAGAAGCGATTGATCGCGCCCTTGGTCTGCCCGTTGCGCGCGAGCCACTCGCCAAGAGTCTCGGTGGAGTCGGCAGGCACCGGCCGCATGCAGCGCGCGAAATGCGCGCGCCAGCGCCATTTTGTCGGCGCGCGTGAATGCCTTGCGCTGCGAGCAAGCTCGGAAGACCGTGCAGCGGCGCGGGCAACCACCTGATCGAGGCCGAGCACGAGACCGCCGACCGCCGGGCTCGATCATGGTCATCGTCGCTCGTCCAGTGGATGCGGTCCGCGACGCCGATGCGCCGGTAAAACCCGATGAGATTGGTGCAGCAGCCGAAGAGCACATGCTGGCAGTTGTCGATGACCTCGTCCGACGCCGGGATGCAGATACGAGCTAGCCCGGCCGCCGAGGTAGCCGCGACGCTCGACGAGCTTGACGCGAAACCCGGCCTCGGCCAGCGCGCAGGCCGCGCTCATGCCGGCCACGCCGCCGCCTACGACGATTGCGGTTTTTGGGATCGCCATTTGTCCTGGGCCTGGCAGCACTGGACTCACGATTCGGGGTACTCCCTGCACATCTTTCTATCATCGCCGATGTAACTGCGGTGCGGCGGCTGCGCTCTGGACGAGTTTGAAATGGCATCCCTCAGGGGATGAAGCCCTCGTTCATTTTGGGCTGTTTGTGGCACCATTTAACTGCGCTCAGGGCAGGCTTTGAAGCCGTGCCCTTTCAAAACAACGAGTCGATTCGGGCCAATTCGAGCCGGAACATTTGCGCCACTCAATCGATGAGAGACTGGGGAAACTCGCACGCTGATATCATGAGAGAAGCGCCGCAGTGGGCGGTTAGCTCAGTTGGTTAGAGCGCCTGCCTTACAAGCAGGATGTCGGGGGTTCGAGTCCCTCACTGCCCACCATTCACCGGCTAAGCGCCAACTCCGGAACTCCCATTGATAAACTCCCCTCGTGGCCGACTCATCGTGAACGCCGACGATTTCGGGCTGACCTCCGGAGTCAATCGCGGCATCATCGAACTGCATTCTGCCGGCCTTGTTACAAGTACTTCGCTCATGGCCCGCGCCGGCGCGACTGACGAAGCCGTTGATCTTGCCCTCGCCACTCCGACGCTTGGCGTCGGTTGCCACGTGGTTCTGGTCGACGGCGAACCGGTACTCCCACCGGACCAGATCCCCACGCTCGTCGATCGCAAAACTGGCCACTTTCCTCATTCGCTTAACACATTCCTGACGCGCCTTTTTACGGGCCGCATTTCAGCGCCGCGGAAGTGGAGGCGGAAGCAGGGGCACAAATTGATTCGCTACAGCAACGAGGCATTCGCCTGACGCACATCGATACGCACAAGCACACGCACGTGCTTCCACAGGTTCTGCACCCGGTGCTTCGAGCTGCGGGTGCTCGCGGAATTCGCGCGATCCGCAATCCGTTTGAGCCTAAGTGGTCAATCCACGCCACGCCGCGCGCCCAGTGGCTTCGCACTGTGCAGGTCAGCGCTTTGCGCTGGCTGGAGCCTTTCTGTTGCGGGATCATCGAGAAAGAAGGTTTTGTGACTACCGGCGGCACCGTCGCGGTTATCGGCACCGGCATCATGGATTGCGCCATGCTTCGTTCTATGCTCGCGAGCCTGCCGGCCGGAACATGGGAGCTCGTCACACACCCCGGCTACAACGACGCCGATCTCGAGTGCCTCCGCACGCGGCTTCGTGCTTCGCGCGACGGCGAGCGCGACGCGCTCACAACTCTCAATGAATTTCCCGGCATTCGACTCATCTCGTTTGCTGACCTGCCCGCCGGACCGCTCGAACACAAACCCGCAGGCACAGCAACACGCTGATGCACCGGTCCGATACCATGGTCACTTGGCGACTCCGTGCATCCACTATCCACGGTCGCGCGTCAAAGATGCGTGACGGCAAATTCAAAAGTAAGAAGGGTTCATGCGCATAGGAATCACTTCCTTTCCAACCTACGGCGGCTCGGGCGTTGTCGCCACCGAGCTGGGAATTGAACTCGCGGCACTCGGCCACGAAGTCCATTTCATCTCGTATTCGCAGCCGTTCCGCCTCAACGGTCGCGACGAGGGCATCTTTTATCACGAGGTCCCGGTCTCGAACTACCCGCTCTTCGAGTTTCCCCCGTACGATCTCGCGCTCGCGTCGCGCATGGCAGAGGTAGCCGAGTACTATTCGCTCGATCTGCTGCATGTTCACTATGCGATTCCGCACTCCGTGTCGGCGCTGCTAGCCCGCGAGATGCTCGCGAAACGCGGCCGTCGACTGCCCTTCGTAACCACGCTTCACGGAACCGACATTACGCTCGTCGGCCTCGACCGCAGCTATCTTCCTATCACGCGCCATGGCATCGAGGAGAGCGACGGAGTAACCAGCATCTCAAATTACCTTCGCGATAAAACGATCGCCGATTTCGGGATCACGCGGCCCATCGAGACCATCACCAACTTCGTCAACTGCGATGTCTACACGCCGATCAAAGACGAGGCTAAGCGCGCCCGCTGCCGCGCCCAATACGCCAAACCAGATGATTCCCTGCTGGTTCACCTTTCCAACTTCCGTCCAGTCAAGCGCGTCACGGATGTGGTCAAGACTTTCGCGCTTGTCGCGCGTGAGCGCCCCGCGCAACTCATCCTGATCGGCGACGGCCCTGACCGCTCCTCCGCAGAATGGCTCGCGCACGACCTCGACATCCAGGCTAGAGTTCACTTCCTTGGCAAGCAGGAACACGTCAACGAGTTGCTCGCGTTGGCCGATCTCCTTCTGATGCCGAGTGAGCTCGAATCCTTTGGCCTGGCCGCTCTTGAAGCCATGGCCTGCAAAGTTCCATCGATTGCCACGCGAGTCGGCGGGGTTCCCGAGCTGATAGAAGAAGGCGTGACCGGGCTGCTGTTCCCTGTGGGTGATGTCGAGGGCATGGCCGCAGGCGCACTGAGCCTGCTGAATAATCCTGTGCGCTTGAACGAAATGCGAGAGGCTGCGCGCAAGGACGCACAGAAGCGCTTCTGCTCCACGCTCGTTGTGCCGCAGTATGTGCGCTATTACGAGCAGATTTTGGGGCAGTAGGGCCGTCTGGAAAACCGAGCGCTGTTTACGAGTCGGGACTCGCCAATCGTCGCGATTGCCGACGGAGGAACCGGCGCTTCACCAAAGAATTTACTTGCCAAAATCATCTGTTCGCGGCATATCCTGCTTTCACTGGAGGTCATCCATGAAGCTGAGGAAATCTTTGGCTCTCGTTGCGGTTTGCGCGCCGATCATTTTATGGGCCCAGGCCACAGGCCCCTTCGACGGTACCTGGACCACGAACATGTCCTGTGACGCGAGCGAGCACATGCCTGCCTATACATGGACGTTCGTGAGCACAATTTCCAGCAGCACGTTTCACGGCCAGCACGGCGAGGAGGGCGGCCCGGGCTACATGGTGATCGACGGAACGATCGGAGCGGACGGCTCTGCAAAGCTCCACGCGAAGGGCACGGTGTCGAAAGGGAAAGCTGGCCTCATCACTCAAATGAAGGGCAACAAATACGACTACTACGTCGATGCGAACTTCGCGGGCGCGTCAGGCACCGGCAAGCGCGAAGAAGGCGCGGGCATTCTGGGCCGGCCATGCAGCTTTGAGTTCACCAAGCAGACGGACACGGGCGCACCTGCAACGCCGCCCGCACAGTAGATAGGCGAATCGTCAGATGATCCGCCCCAGCGCCACGAATCAGCACGACGCCGGAGCGCACACTCCGCCCCTGATGTCGGCTCCGTACCCTACAGCGTCCGCTTGAACAGCGGCGTCGCAATCAGCAGCGTGGCGACTCCGAAGATGGTTAAGAACGCAAGGTCGCCCCTGATGGCGATCCAGCCGCCGTTTTTGAGAAGGACGGCCTTGAAGCCGTGAATCGCGTAGGTGAAAGGATCGATGTAGGACATCGCCCGCATCCACCCGGGGAACGACGCCGTTGGGTACATTGCGCCCGAGGGATATAACAGGAGCACATTGAGTACGCCGAACATTGCGCGCGGCACGAGCGGATCGTCGACGCGCACCATGAGCAGAAACATCATGCCGTTGAAAGCGATCGAGCCGGCGATGACGAGGCTCAACATCTGAAGATCGATCATGGGATGAAAAATAATTCCAAGGCCGGCGATGAGCGACCCGATGACGCCGATCGAGATTCCGGCCAGCGTGGCCTTGATGGCGCCGGCGATGTTCAGCCCGAAGACCAGCTCAAGTTTCGTGATCGGGGTGACCAGGTAGCCCTCGTGCACGCCGCGCGCCTTGTCGTCGATGTAGAGCATTCCGCCGCCGATCATCACCGAGATGTACATGGCCAGCGCGATCGTCATCGGCAGAAGATACTTCAGATAATTTACGTAGGGATATAGCTCGACGATTTCGAGAGCGATGGTTTTCGTCAGACGGTCCTGAACTTGCGGAGCATTCATGGCGTCCACGAGCGACTGCATCTCGCCCTCGAGCGTGGCCGAAGTGAACAGGTCGGAGTTGTCGACGACAAGGCCCAGCTGGGGCGCGTCCTGCGCGTAGACGCGGCGCGAGTAATGCTCGGGGATAATCACCGCGGCGTCGATCTTGCCGGTGCGCACGTCTTCTCGCGCCGCCACTTCATTGGGGTAATCGACAGTGGTGAACGTCTTGATATTGGCGGCGACGGCATCGAACGCCTCGCGCACCTTGACCGCCTGCGGTCCGTGATCGTGATCGACGACGGCGACGTGCGTACCGACAATTTTGCCGCCGAAGGCATTACCAATGATGATCAACTGCAGGATGGGCAACATCAGCGACATGATCATCAGCGTTGGCGAGCGGAAGAACTTGCGCATCTCGCGCTCGATGATGGCGAACATTCTGTTCATGGCTGCGCTCCGGGGCGCGGCGGCATCATGAATACCGGCTTGACCGTCTCGTCGCGCAACTGCCGGCCCGTGTAGTGGATAAATACGTCGTCGAGCGTTGTGTTTTGCACGCTGAGCGAAGTGAGCGTCTCGCCCAGGCTCTGCGCAAGCTCCACAATCTGCATGGTGGTCTTCGATCCCGACGTAGTGAGCACGCGGTAGAACCCCGCACTTTCCGGCTGCACGCTGGTCACGCCTTCGAGGTTTTTCAGCCGCTCTTCCCAGGCATCGGCTTCTCGGTCAAAGCGCACTTCGACAACATTCGCGCCGGCCACGCTGTTTTTGAGCTCGACTGGCGTGCCGAGCGCCACCAGGTTGCCGTGGTCGACAATCGCGATGCGGTCGCACAGCTTGTCGGCTTCTTCCATGTAGTGCGTGGTGAGCAGCATGGTCAGGTTGCGCGTAGTTTTGAGCTTGTTCAGCATCTCCCACACCGCGATGCGCGAAACCGGATCGAGTCCGGTGGTCGGTTCGTCGAGGAAGAAGATTTTTGGATTGTGCACCAGGCCGCGCGCGATCTCGAGCCGCCGCCGCATGCCGCCGGAAAGGGTTTTGGTTTGCGCGTCCCGCCACTTTACCAGGTCAACAGCCTCAAGCACTTCGTTGATATTCTTCTCGCGCTGGGCGCGCGGAACGCCGTAGAGCTTGGCATAGATCACCAGGTTTTCCTGGAGGGTGAGGTCCTGGTCACTGGTCAGCGCCTGGGGAATGACACCGATCACGCGGCGCACATCGTCGGGATCTTCGACCACGTTGTGCCCGGCGACGATGGCTTTGCCTGAGGTGACGGGAATCAGCGTGGTCATCATGCGAATCAGCGTGCTCTTGCCGGCGCCGTTCGGGCCCAGCAGGCCGAAAATCTCGCCCTCAGATACGCTGAAGTTGACGCCCTTGACGGCCTCAAAATCGCCGTAGCGCTTGACGATATTTTCGACCGCGATGGCAATTGGCCTGGTGGCGCCGTTGCCGTTGGCCGGGCTTTGATTGATGGCAGAGCTCACTGCTTCACCAGCTTCGCTTTGGGAATGTAGACCTCGGCAGTCATTCCGGGAACAAATTTTTCGCCGGGATTGGGGATGAGCAGTTTCAGCTGAATGGTTTTGATGTCGCGCTTCATACTGTTCACGTCGCGCTGCGTGGCGAAGTCGCCCTCGGCAGCTTTGGCGATGACCTTGCCGTAGATAGTGTCGCCGCTGGGCATGACGACGCGCAGCGAATCGCCAAGCTGCACGCTGTCGGCCTGCGTCTCCGGCAGTGGCGCGTAGACCCAGGTTTGCGAAAGGTCCATGATGGTGACAATCGGCGCACCCATCGTGACCACTTCACCCTCTCGCGCCGCCCACACGTCCACCTTCCCGTCAATAGGCGAGACCACCTGTGAGTAGCTCTGTTGCACTTTCGCTTCGTCAGCCAGGAATTTTGCGTTGGCCTCGGCGTCGCGTGTCTCGTCGACGTTGCTCGCGTTCACTTGCGTCAGTAATTCATGCGCGCGCGCCTGGCGTAGCGATGCTTGAGCCGCGTCCAGGTTGCCTTTGGCCGTGTTGACCGCAGCCTCGGCAGCATGCAGGCTGGTGACTGCTTCGTCTCTTGCCTGGTTGCTCTCGATGCCCTGTTTGGCCAGCGCAACCGTGCGACTCGTGTCTGCCTGCTGGTGCGCGAGATTAGCCTGCGCCTGCGCTAACTGTGCCTGCGCGGCTTTTACCTGCGCCTCTGCAGCCTGCGATGCGTTGGACGTCTCGCCCTGATTCTGACGTTCAGTCTCCTGTGCCTCGCGCAACTTCTGGGCATCGCTTTCCGCAGTCGCTTCGGCTGCCTTTGTCGCCGCAGCCAGATCGTCGCTCTCAATGGTGGCGATCAGCTGGCCCGCCTTTACAGAGTCGCCCTCCTCGACCGTCAATGTCTCGATGCGGCCGGGAATTTTGGAGCTCACTATGACTTCATTGGCGTCGACGGTGCCGATCAGTTGCAGATCAGCTGCTGCGCCGCGTCGTGAGCAGATACCAGATCAGCGATCCGACGGTCAGCACGCCCAATATGATGAAAACTCGATTTCGCGCGTTCACTTGTCTTTCACCTCAAACCTTTGAAATTGGCCCCTTGAAATTGGCGCAGTCCGGCATCGGCGAATCTGCCAACACGCGTTCTGCGAGCTTCGCGCCCTGCTGTCTATCCTGGAAAATTGCCTGGCCCAGAAACTCCACGATGGCAACCCTGCGCGACCGTAACGATTCTTCGTCGAAGGGCTCAAACCTCAAAATCTCTTTCCAAACCGGCGCGCTCAGGAAATAGAAGACGTTCCCTCCGAGTGCGGACAACTCCACCTGGAACCAATCCGTCTTGATCAACTCTCCCGATGAAATTCCCTCGCGAACCAGCGATTGAAACATCGCGTGCAGCGGCGCGAAGACGCGCTTGACCATGATCGGCAGCTCGCCCTCCTCGCCCTTGTGCAGCCGCATCATTTCCTGCTGCATCAGGCTCTGGAATTCGCGCTGCGTCAAAATACGATCAAAATGATCGAGCGCGGCGCGCAACAAGCGCTCCCCGGGACTGGCATCGCGCAGAAAAACCGCCATCGAGCGATCTCGAACCCGGCCCGACACCATCTCCAGCGCCGCGGAATACAGCTTCTCCTTGCTTTCGAAGTAGTAGTAGATCAGCGCCTTGTTCACGCCGGCCGTCGTGGCGATCTGCTCGGTGCGGGCTCCGGCCAATCCGTTGGCGGCAAACTCGCTCAGAGCGGCATCGAGAATCCGGCCTCGGGTTTCCGCTGATCGCTCAGCCTGGGCATCGGTTGTGGTATGCGGGGTCATGTGTTTTTTTTGAATTAACTAACTGGTTAGTAAATTAACTCAAAGGTCGTGTTTTGGCAAGGGGCCTTATTTGATGTGGTTGATAAACTCCCTACATTATGCTTATTTTGAACATGTTATGCACCAGCTACCCCGGCCGGGGCCGACAATTGCGCCGACCCAAAAGGCGCCCTGGCAGGTAGAACGGCGAACCCGGTGTGGTTGATTTAGGGGTCTAATCGAGCCGTTCTCCCCGCTGACGGTGAAGAAGACTCTACCCGACAAGACACGGGTCGAGCGGCGGTTTTACGAAGCCCTAGTCGAACACAACTGTCTTGTTCCCATAGCAGAGAATTCTGCGATCCAGGTGCCAGCGGACGGCCCGCGACAACACCATCCGCTCAAGGTCGCGGCCGCGGGCGACGAGATCCTCTACCTGGTCGCGGTGCGAAATGCGGGCCACATCCTGCTCGATAATCGGTCCGTCGTCGAGCACTTCGGTGACATAGTGGCTGGTGGCGCCGATCAACTTGACGCCGCGCGCGTGCGCAGCGTGATAGGGCCGCGCACCGGTGAACGCCGGCAGAAAAGAGTGGTGCACATTGATGATGGCAGCAGGATAGCGGGCCACGAATTGCGGCGAAAGAATTTGCATGTAGCGCGCGAGAACAACCAGCTCGATTTGGTGCTGCGCGATTAGCGCAAGCTGCTTCGCCTCGGACTCCGCACGCGTCGCGGCTGCTACCGGCACATGCTCGAATGGCACGTCGTAAAACGCCGCAAGCTTTTCCACTTCACGATGATTGGAAATAATCAGCGGAATCTCGCAGACCAACTCGCCGGCGCGCCAGCGATGCAGCAGATCGGCCATGCAGTGAAGGTATTGCGAGCAGAAGAGCGCAACGCGAGGCGGGCGCTCGCTCGACGTAAGATTCCAGTGCATGTTCAGCTCCGCCGCGATGGGCGTGAACACTTCCCTGAAAGCTGCGAGATCGAAACCGTTCAGTTCCCACTCCACGCGCATGAAGAAGAGTCCGAGCTCGTGGTCGATATGCTGGTCGGCGTGCAGAATGTTGGCGCCCCGCTCATACAGCAGGCTCGACACGCGTGCGACCAGCCCCTTGCGATCAGGGCAATCGATCAGTAAAACAGCGGAGTTCTTCATCTTCAGTTCAGATTACGCTATCGCGTGGCGTGAATGCGGCGGAAGCAAGCCAGGCCTGCTCCCGCCCGCAACTCTGCGTCAGTCGTAGTACTCAAGCCCAAGGTGCGTGATAAGGTCCGCGCCCATGATGTGGCGCAGAGTGTTCTTGAGCTTCATCGACTGGATGAAAAGATCGTGCTCCGGGTAAAGGCCCTTGGCCGTCTGTGGCGACTTGAGGTAGAAGCTGAGCCACTCCTGAATTCCGATGGAGCGGAGTTCAGGCGTGCGCTTGGCCAAATCGAGAAACAGCACGAGGTCGAGCGCGATTGGAGCGGCCAGAATCGAGTCGCGGCAGAGGAAGTTGACCTTCAACTGCATCGGATAGCCGAGCCAACCGAAGATGTCGATGTTGTCCCACGCTTCTTTTTCGTCGCCACGCGGCGGGTAGTAGTTGATGCGAATCTTGTGGTAGATGTCGCTGTACAAATCCGGATAAAGCTCAGGCTGAAAGATGTACTCGAGCGAGCCCAGCTTTGATTCTTCCTTGGTCTTGAATGAGCGCGGTTCATCCAGCACTTCCCCGTCGCGATTGCCCAGGATGTTGGTTGAGAACCAGCCCTTCACCCCAATCATGCGCGCTTTAAAGGCCGGTGCAAGAACAGTCTTCATGAACGTCTGGCCGGTTTTAAAGTCCTTGCCACAGATGGGCGCGGCATTTTGCTTCGACAGCTCGACCATCGCAGGAAAGTCAACGGTCAGGTTCGGCGCGCCGTTCGCGAAAGGCACGCCCTCCTTCATCGCCGCGTACGCATAAATCTGCGAAGGTGCAATTCCGGGGTCACTTTTTTCGAGGCCTTTCTCAAAAGCCTCGATGGTCTTGTGAACCGCCGTCGGCTTCAAAAAGATTTCCGTCGACCCGGCCCAGATCATCACCACGCGGTTCACGGTTTTCTTGAAGGCGCGAATATCCGCCCTCAACTGCTCGGCCAGATCGAGCTTGTTCTTGCCTTTCTTTACATGCTTGCCGTCGAGGCGCTTGACGTAATGGCGATCGAAAACCGCGGGCATCGGCTTGATCTTAGAGAGATACGGTTTCAGCTTTTTGAGCGTATCGGCATCGAGAACCGCAGCGTGCGCCGCCGCCTCGTACACGTTGTCCTCAAAGATGTCCCACCCGGTGAAGACAATGTCATTCAAATTCGCGAGCGGCACAAAATCCTTGATCAGCGGCGAGAGGTTATCGGTCCGCTTGCCCAGCCGGATGGTTCCCATTTGCGTGAGAGACCCGATAGGCTTGGCCAGACCGCGACGAATCGCTTCAACGCCCGCAATCATCGTAGTGGCCACCGCGCCTAATCCAACCACCATCACGCCCAATTTGCCTTTTGCGGGCTCAACCAATAGTGCAGCGGTCTTATGACCCCCGGACGAGGACTTTTGCGCGGGAGCAGCCTTCTTCGAGCCGCCTTTTTTCTTCGTAGCCATTGCTTCTCCTAACCTTCCTTTGCTGATGATTTCGAAATCAGATTCACTTCTTGACTAAACGCGAACATATTCCGGCCCACTCATGCCGTATCCGGCTGTCTTGCGCGATTCAGATGCGACCAGACAAACCATGCCAAGGCCGCGACAAGGGCAATTTCCACGACAAGGTGGAAGCGATGAAAGATCTGCTCGAACCGCGGATCGGTGTGCCACCGCTCGCCAAGCTTCATGCCGGCATAGGCCAGACAGATGTACCAGGTGAGCGAGCCGAGCGAAGTGTAGATATGAAAACGCAAACGCGGCATTCGCGCGATTCCGGCAGGGATGGATATAAACGTCTGCACAACAGGCATCATGCGCGCAAGCAGTACGGCAATCGAGCCATATTTTGCAAAAAACGAGGCCATGCGATCCAGATCGTGATGGTTCATCAGGATCCATTTTCCATAGCGCTCAACGAATGGTCTTCCGCCTTTGGCGCCGATCCAATAGCCGATGGCTGAGCCAATGTTGCAGCCCACCATTCCGGCGATCGCGACCATGAAAAGATTGAACCGGCCGAGATAAACCAGGTAGCCGGAAAACGGCATGATGAGCTCGGATGGAAGCGGAATTCCAGACGAGTTGACGGCCATGAGTGCGGCAATGCCTGCATAGCCCCCGGCGCTGATCACACGGGTCACGAACTCCACTAGAAGCGCCAGAACTTTTTCACTCATGAGCCTACCCAGTATATAAGCCGGCACTCACGCGCTCTTGCGCGCTTTCGGTTGTGGATTCGCGATCCAGTGAAAGATCAGGCTGCACACGTCTGCAATTTGCCTTTGTTAGGATGAGATGTGTTCGAAGGGGGCCAGAGTGGCCGATCAATATCTAATCAGCATCCGCCAGTTCCGTTGACGCTTGAGGGCTCAAGCGTGCTGCACCAGATCTTTCATTTCGACTGGAAGGCGTGGAAGTCCCGCGCGGAGGGCGAACGCGAAAGCATTCTCGCCAGAGCCGTCGAAACGCTGCGAGGCCTGGAGCGAATGGATGCAAACGCGCCGACTCGTTCGGCGATTTATTCGTTGCTCGGGCACAAGGGTGACCTGATGCTCATTCACTTTCGTGATTCGTTAGAGGAGCTGAACCAGGTTGAGCTCGCGCTCGCGCAAACTCCGCTCTACGATTTCCTCGAGCAGCGCCACTCATATGTTTCGGTGGTCGAGCTTGGGTTGTACGAATCGAGCCGCAAGACATATGAGGCTGCGACGGCCAAGGGATTCGAGGCGCATTCTGCCGAGTGGAACGCGGAGATCGCCGCATCGCTCGAGCGCGCGTCTGAGGCGATGAAGCCGCGGCTGTGGCCGGCAATTCCAGAAGCGAAGTACCTGTCCTTTTATCCGATGGACCGCAAACGCGGCGAGCAAGTGAACTGGTACACGGTTCCGTTTGCCGAGCGGCAGCGCATGATGCATGAGCACGGAATGATCGGGCGGCGATACGCCGGCGAGGTGAAGCAAATCATCTCCGGATCGATCGGAATGGACGATTGGGAGTGGGGAGTGGATCTCTTCGCCGACGATCCGGTGGTCTTCAAAAAGCTGATTTACGAGATGAGATTCGATGAAGTGAGCGCGGTGTACGCGCTGTTTGGGCAGTTTTTTATTGGGGTGCGGCTGCCGGTGGAGAAGCTCGGCGAGTGGCTGAACGGGGAGCCTCTGAGCTTAGCGAATATCCCGGATCCTCAAGTTTAATCGTCATCACAACCCAGAGAGTAGCTCAGCGCATTACAGATCTCGCTCATGCGCGACGAGTGAAGTTGCGTTACTCGCCTGCCGAGGCGACTTTTTTCAACGGTAATGGCGTTGTGCAGATTGACCGCGCAAGGTGCCTTCATGCCGTCTTCATCGTTCAGCATGACTTCCGATGCGACGCCTCGAATTGTAGAGCTGATCGGCGCGACAGTGACGTGCGACAAATAATCGATTGAACGGTCGCGTGTGAGCACGACAACTGGCCTCTGCTTATCGGGCGAAGCAAAGGGATAAAGCCGAACGTCTCCTCGAGCTATTCGTCCGGCCACGCTGCCACCGATTCCCAGATTCGCGCTTCGTTCCGGTCCGGGGGATGCTTCATGTAGGCTTCGCGCTCGTGATCCTCCTTCGCGCGAATCTCGAGCCGTCTGAGATGTTCGCGAAGCGCCTCACGGACCAGAGCGGAACGATTGGCCTTCATCTTGCGCGCCGCCTTGTCTGCGGCTTGCAGCAGCTCCTTGTCGAGGACAACCTGAATCGTTTCCATATGTGGAGTCTAGTCCACAGTCCATTCCACAGTCAAATTCCTCCCCGTATCGAGGCTCGGAATTACACTCCTAATCATGATTGCCGCGAAATCAAAGACGAAGGCAGCGCCGAACAAATCCGCAAAGAAAACCTCTGCGAAAAAGGCGGTGCGCCGTGCGCGCGCCACCGGCCCGCTCGCCAAGGAACGCGTCGACGCAATTCTCAAGGGCCTCGACGAAGCGTATCCGAACGCCGTTTGCGCACTCGATCATCGCACGCCGTGGGAACTGCTGGTGGCGACGATTCTTTCAGCGCAATGCACCGACGTGCGGGTGAACATGGTCACGCCGGAGCTGTTCCGGCGCTTCCCTACCCCGCAGGCGATGGCCAAAGCTACATTGCCGGAGCTCGAAGAGCTGATTCGGACGACTGGGTTCTTTCGCAACAAGGCGAAGTCGATCCACGGCGCGGCGAAGAAAATCATCGCCGACTTTGACGGTCAAGTTCCGCAGACGCTGGCCGAGCTGATCACGATTCCTGGCGCGGCGCGCAAGACGGCCAACGTCGTTCTGGGCGTGTGCTTCGGCAAGGCCGAGGGCGTTGTGGTCGACACGCATGTCTTCCGCATCGCGCGGCGGCTGGAGCTGGCCAAGGGCGACACGGCGGAGAAGGTGGAGCAGGAACTGATGCACGTGTTGCCGCCTGACAGATGGATCAGCTTTTCGCACCAGATCATCCAGCACGGGCGCAAAGTCTGCGTGGCGCGCAATCCAAAATGCCGCGATTGCAACCTGGAGCCGCTTTGCCGATCGAAAGACAAGACGTGGATCTCGTAGAAGACCAGGGAGTTAGCGGGCTCGCGGAGTTGGCGGAGCTAGTGGGGTAAGCGGAGCTATCGAAGGGCGCGCTCTACGGCCTCGATGAGGCCGGGGACATCCGATTGGGTGGCTTCAGCAGCAGGTTCCCAGCCGAGGTCGCGCAGGGTCTGGCTGGTAATCCGACCGATGGAAACTGCTGCGACGCCTGCGAATGGAAACGCGATTCCGGCCTCGCGCGCCGCGTCGGCGAGATTGCGTGACGGTCGATGAACTGGTGAATGCGGCTGCGGCGATTCCATTTTTCAGAGCTTCGCGCAGCAGTGCGGGCGCAGCCTCGGGCATGACGTTGCGGTAGGCGTCGACGACGTCGACCGTGGCGCCAGCGGCGCGAAGTGCATCGGGAATGACGTCGCGGGCGATGGCGGCGCGGGCCAATAAAACCTTCTTGCCGCGCGATTGTTCAGCGAGGCTCTTCGCGAGGCTTTCTGCGATGTACGATTCTGGAACCAATGCGACGGCCAAGCCTGCGTCGCGCGCGGCGGCTGCCGTGGACTCTCCCACCGCGGCGACTTTGAGGTTTGAAGTGGCAGACAGGTCCAGACCAATCGCGGCAGCGCGATCAAAAAACCGCAGCACCGTGTTGGCGCTGGTGAGGACGAGCCAGTCGTAATTGGAAAGTGCGCGCAGAGCACGATCGAGGGGCGCAAAATCCAGCGGCGGGCAAATTTCGATGACCGCCACTTCGACCGGCTCGATGCCGAGGGCGCGAAGGCCCTCACTCAATTTGCCGGCCTGATGTGCGGCGCGCGTGACGAGGACGCGCTTTCCGTCGAGCGACAGCGCGGTCATCAGGCGGCTCCGCCGGCTGGCATGCCATCGGCAGCAAGCAACGGTCCGGCTCCCTGCGCGAGCAGCATCTCGGCAGCCTCACGCCCGAGTGAAACAGGATCGGAGTTTTCGCGCGGCGCATGAAGGTGCACGCGAATGATCTTGCCGGTTTCTGGTGAAGCGACGATGCCAAAGATTTCGACCCATGCGCCGCTGGATGCGTTCCGCGCAAACGACGGCCGGCAATGAATGCCGATGGGAACCTGGCATCCGCCACCGAGTGCGGCCAAGGCCGCGCGCTCCGCCGTGACTGCGAAGCGTGTGTCTGCGTGGTTGAGAAATGTCACGGCCGCAAGCGTCTCCACATCGCTGCTACGAATCTCAATCCCCAGCGCACCTTGACCTGGGGCGGGGCAAAAATCCTGCGGATCGAGACGCTCGCGCACCCAATCAGTTTTGCCGAGACGGTCGAGACCGGCGGCGGCGAGCAGAATCGCGTCAACCTGGCCCTCGGCCAACTTTCGCAGGCGCGTGTCTACATTGCCGCGAAATTCGACGGCCTCTACATCCTTGCGCAGCGCCTTCAGCTGGGCGCGACGGCGCTGGCTGCTGGTGCCAACGCGGGCGCGGCGCGGCAGCTCTGCGAGGCTGGCGTAATTAATAGAGACGAACACATCACGCGGGTCGGCACGCACAGGCGTGGCCGCAAGTGCGAAACCGGCAGGAAGGTCAGTCGGCAGATCTTTGAGCGAGTGCACGGCAAGATCGACGCGACAATCGGTCAGCGCCTCTTCGATTTCTTTGGTGAACATGCCCTTGGAGCCGACCTCGGCAAATGTGACTTCCTGAAGGCGATCGCCGGTGGTTTTGATGACCTGGATTTCAACTTCGTGACCCTGAACGCGCAGCAGTTCGGCGACATGATTGGCTTGCCAGAGAGCAAGCGGCGATCCGCGGCTGCCGATGCGAAGTTTCATCGGCGCGCCTCAATACCCGATTCGTGACCTGCTTCGCGCGCGGCTGAGCTCTCAACTTTCTTGCGAGCTTCCGGCTCCAGAGTGCTGCCAGGGCTCGCGACGGCTTCCTCGTTTGCCGCTGTCGGGATCGCTGCGGCCGAGGCTCCCTCGCCTGGCGCGGCTGTTGAGACCGACCACTCCTCGCAGAGCGCATCGAGCTTTGCAAAGTCGCCCTCGCGCGCCGCCTGCTTGATGGCCTGCATGGGCGGATGGAGAAATTTGTTGACGAGACCTCGGGTGAGGGCTTCAACGGCCGCAAGTTGCTCTGCGGTGAGTGCGCCAAGACGCGAATGAATCCGTTCGACCTCGGCGATGCGAATTTCTTCTGCTCGTTTTTGCAAAGCCACGATTGCCGGGGCGGCGTTGACGGTGCGCTGCCGCTGGTGGAAGCGCTCGACTTCGGCGGCGATGATCGCCTCAGCGTCAATGGCCTGGATGCTGCGCTCTTCCATGTGCGCGGCTGCGACCTGCTGCAAATCGTCGATGTCGTAGACGAAGATGCCGTCAAGTTTGTTCAGCTCGGGATCGACATCGCGTGGGACGGCAATGTCGATGAAGAACATGGGCCGGTTGCGCCGCTTGTGAAGGAATGCCTGGCCATGCTCGGGGCGGAAAATGGGATGCGGCGCGCCGGTGGAACTGATGACGATGTCGGCACGGCTGGCGGCGTCGTAGAGCTGCGCGAATTCGATGACCTCGGGGACAACTGCGCCGGTAAACTCCTCGGCCATGCGGCGGGCGCGCTCGGCGGTGCGATTGCTGACGAGAATTTCTCCCGCGCCCTGCTGCACAAGGTGGCGGGCGGCGATCTCGCTCATTTTGCCTGCGCCGACGAGAAAGACGGTGCGGCCCTCAAGCGACCCGAAGATTTTGCGGGCGAGATCGACGGCCACGGATGCAATGGAGACGGAGTTGGAGCCGATGCCGGTTTCGCTGCGCGCTTTTTTTGCGGCGGCGAATGTGCTCCTGCAGCAAATGATCGAGTTGCGCAGAGATGGTTCCGGCGGCGCGAGCCACCGCGAAGGCCTCTTTAACCTGGCCAAGAATCTGCGGCTCGCCGACAATCATCGAATCGAGGCTCGCGGCCATGCGGAAGAGGTGACTGACGGCATCCTTATCGCGGTACTCGTAGAGGTGAGGCGCGAGTGTTGAGGAGTCAATGCCGAATCGGTGCGAGAGAAACGCGGCGACGGAGATAGCATCGCCCTCAACAACGGTCAGCAGCTCAACTCGATTGCATGTGGAGACGATCATGCACTCGGTGATTCCCGGAACAGCCGACAGGGCGCGCGTGGTTTCGGCAAGCTCATCGGCGCCTATGGCAATCTTCTCGCGCAGTGCGATGGGTGCCGTTTTGTGATTCACGCCAATAAGAACGATGGCCATCAGAGACCGAACCTGTGCACGTGGCTAAAGAGATTGGCAGCCCATACTGCCATCATTACGACGAGGGCCGCGCCAGAAACATAGGCCGCGCGACGGCCGCGCAGTGCGGCGCTGCGCCGCACCAGCAACAGAGCAACGTAAACCAACCACATGGCGAAGGAGGCAATGACCTTGGGGTCGAGGAAATAAGCCGCACCGAGCGACGTCTCCTGCGCCAGAACGGAACCAATGATGAGGCCCACCGTCATGCAGGGAAAACCGAATTCGAGTGTGGCGAGTGCGATGCGCTCAAGCGTGTCGAGCGGCGGCAGCCAATCGCGTTTATCGTTCGGTGCCGGGCTTGAGCTTGGCCTTGATGCGCCGCTCCGAAATGAGATAGAGCACAGACGCGAGCAAACTAAAACATAGCGCTGCGTAGGCCAGCAGCAGCGCAACAATATGCGCCACGAGCCAACTGATGCGCACGCCCTGCGATGGGAAGCGGTAGCTGTCCGGGCCAAGAGCTGGAATAAAAACCAGAAAAAATGTTGCCGGCAGAGCGAAGATGCCGAGCGAGATGGCGTCGTAGAACCACCAGACAATGAAGAAGAGGCCGGCCACGAGAAATCCGAGCAGGGACTCAATCTCGCGAACGCCAACCGGCATCCAGCGGTGAGCGAGTACAAGCATCTCAACAATGGAGACGAAGTGAAAGAAGAACGCAAGACCGCTGAGGTGGACGCACGTTTTCCGCCAGGGGATGGAGTTCGAGAGCACCGCCGGGAAAACGGCGACGCATCCACCGGCATAGAGAATGGCCGCAACTCGTAGCCAAAACAGGTACATGGCGTGTTCTACGTTAGGCGTAACCCTTCAGTATACTGGGCCGCCGACCGCCTGCAGCGGCGAAAGAGCCGGTGAATGCGTAGTGAGGTGAGGGATCGCTTCGGGAGGATGGAGACGCGCAAATAAACGCGTAGGAGGGCTGGTCAGGGTGTTGGTTCTGCTAGACCTCGCCGGTCATATGAAAACGGGGCATGGCGTTAAACCGCGGAATGGCGCCGCGGCTTGAGTCCAGAATAAAACTCTGCGCATGTTCCTTTTGGATCTGAAGCAGGCAATCTTCTGCCTCGTAGACGAGCTCGCGCAACGTGCCGTTATCGGTGGCGCCGATGGATCGCTCGATGGCGATGAGTTTCTGAAGTAAGACGGTATTGTTCATGAAGCAGGTCCTTCGGATTTCTGGATTGAGAGAACCAGTCTGCGCCGAAGGACGCTGGTTGTATGTGATTTCAATCACCTGATCTACATCTTTAGGTGGAGATATTGGGCCGCAGTCCGCCACGATGATCAGCGGCGGACTCAGGCGGATAACTCGCTGTTGGTGCGGAGGCTGCTACTACTGTTTGGTTGCGGTGAAGGTGTCGACCCGGCCAGTGAGCTTGTTTGTATCCACGACGGTCATGGTCTTGCCGTCAGGCGAGACAGTCGTGGTGGACACATCGACCACGGTGCCGCCGCGCTTGTCTGTCTCCTCAAACGAATGAGAATTGATTTTTTTGAGCGATACGGCGTCGTAGCTATACTCGCCCTTGGCCGGGTAATCAGCGCCGTCGAACTTCGCGGTGTAGGTTTCGCCGGTAGGTGCCGACATGGTGAACTCATCGCCGTTGGTCTTGTAGGTTGTAAGCAATCCATTCTCGCTACCGGATAGCTTCTGGATGACCCAGTCGCCCGAAGTTGCGTGCACGCCGGCAGGCAACTTGCCGCTACGCTTGGCGACGGTCTCAAAGGTTGTCGGCACGCCGCCGCTCTGCGGATGGTGTGTGGTTTTCACGTCGAGCGTTTTGTCATCGGCGGAGACGGTGCGCGTTTGCTCGAAACTGACGGCGTTGTCCTTTTTGGCAACGACCGACAGGGTGTGCGCGTCGACGACGGTAACGCTGATCGTGTCGTAGGACTGGCCGGAGACGGGGTGATCCTGACCGTCGGCCGCGACGTCAAAGGCAGGGCTGCAACTGACGCAGTGATACCATCCCTCGCTGATGTAGAACGTGAGGGGCGTGGGGCTGAACTTGGTCTTCGACAAGTCCGTCTTCCAGGTGCCATCGAACGGCGACTGGGCTTGAGAAGCCGTAGCCGCGCAGAGGACGGCGATAGAGAACAGCGCGAGTAAGATTAAACCTTTCTTGCTGGACATTTTCATGTTCCTCCTTTGGCGATCTTGAAGCCGGCGAATTGACTTAATGCCCTATCTGATGCAATTTGCCGGGTTCAAGCAACGGAGCGATTGTACATGCCGACGGCGTAGGTCGAGGGGTTTTGTTTTTGCGCGGGACGGGCGGCGAGGCGGGCGGGGCTCGCATTTCGGCCCGAGGACGGTGGAATTTTCAAGGTGCGGCTCAGTTCCGCCTTAGCACGGCATCGCGATACTCTTAGAACCAGCGTGACACCAGACGACTCCCAAGCCGCGCGCGCTCCTCAGTCTCCCCTTTTGGAGGAGAGTCTTGCGGCGTCGCCGGCCACGGTCTTGCACGGGCCCGACTCTTCATCTCCCGAGGCCGAGCCGGAGTTTGCACTGACTGCGCTAACCCCGGCGAAGATTCCCGAAGAAAAAACGTCTGCCGATCTGACTCCATTTATGCGGCAGTGGGCCGCGGCCAAGCATCAGAACCCCGATGCGCTGGTGTTCTTCAGGATGGGCGATTTTTACGAGCTCTTCTATGACGATGCCGCTGTGGCCAGTCGCGAGCTGCAACTGACGCTGACGGCGCGGGACAAGGAACGCAACATTCCCATGTGCGGCGTGCCCTTCCATGCCGTCGATCAATACATATCGCGGCTGCTGCGCAAGGGTTTTCGCATCGCACTCTGTGACCAGATGGAGGACCCGAAGCTCACCAAAAAGCTGGTGAGGCGCGAAGTGACGCGAGTGCTTACGCCGGGGACGGCGCTCGATGCGGGTCTGGGGCAGGAGCGGAACAATTTTCTGGCGGCCTTTCTTGAGACCGGGCGCGAAGGCGTTTGCGCGCTGGCGCTGCTGGACGTTTCTACCGGCGAGTTTCGGACAATGGAGTTCCGAGGAGAGACCGCACGGGCACACGCGATGGACGCGTTGCTGCTCGCCGCGCCGAGCGAGGTTCTGATGCCGGTGAGTGCAGAGACGCCGGCGCAGCTCGAACGGATTCCCGCTCGAACGCGAGTCGAGGACTGGGTGTGGACGCGCGAATATGCCGTGCCCTTAGTGGAGCGGCAATTAAACGTGCGGTCGCTGGAGGGATTTGGCCTTGATGGGCATGAGCCGGCGGCGATTGCCGCGGGCGCGGTGCTGCACTACGTCCGCTCAACGCAGCAGAATGATGCGCTGCACATCGATAGCCTGAAGTTCGAGGAGCATTCGACGGCGCTCGAGCTGGACCAGGTGACGGTGCGGAATCTTGAGCTTGTTGAGCCGATTTTTGCCGGGCAGGATGAGCGCGTCACACTCTTTCGAGCGCTCGACGCGTGCCAGACACCGATGGGAAAGCGTCTGTTGAGGGCGACGATTCTGCGGCCGCTGAACAGTGCTCCGGAAATCGAGGCGCGCTACGAAGCGGTGGCCGAGGCGCACGGTGATTTGCTGAAGCGCGAGGAGATTCGGCGCGCGTTCGGCGGAATTCTGGATTTGGAGAGATTATTGGCGCGGATTTCGCTTGACTCAGCCGGACCGCGCGATGTGCGCGCGCTGGCGGCGAGTTTGGCGCGACTGCCAGGAGTGAAAACAGCGCTGAGCGCAATGACGGCGGCGAGATGGAGCATGATCGCCGCGCAGCTCGACACACTCGACGACGTAACAGCCCGGATTGTGAAGACGTTGGTGGCTGAGCCGCCGCTCACTCTGGTGGATGGAGGCGCAATCGCCTCAGACGTCGACGCGGAACTGGATGAGTTGCGGGCCATTTCGAGCTCGGGGCGGCAGGCTATCGCGGCCATTGAGGATCGCGAGCGGCAGCGCACGGGAATCGGTTCGTTGAAGGTGCGCTACAACTCGGTCTTCGGCTACTACATCGAGATTACGAAGGCCAACCTGGCACTTGCGCCGGCAGACTACGAACGCAAACAAACGCTGGTGAATGCGGAACGATTTACGACTCCGGAGCTGAAGGAGTATGAGCGGAAGATTCTGACTGCGCACGACCGCTGCATCGAGATAGAGAAGCGCATTTTTGCCGAGCTAAGGAAGTTTGTGCTTGAAAGCGCGGGAAGAATTCGCAAAAGTTCAGCGGCCGTGGCCGAAGCGGACCTGCTGGCGTGTTTTGCGCATCTGGCGGCGGCGCGGCGTTATGTGCGGCCGACATTGACCGAGGAACCGGTGCTTGAAGCTGTCGCGGCGCGGCATCCGGTGATCGAGCAGTGGATGGAGGAGACGCGCGAGGGACGTTTCATTGCCAATGATCTTTATCTCTGCGCTTACTCCGACTCTCTTCCAAAGAGTGAAAGTGCGCAAGCACCGCCACCGAGCCTGTTGCTGGTGACCGGGCCCAACATGGGCGGCAAGAGCACGTATCTGCGGCAAGCCGCGATGCTCGTGCTGATGGCGCAAATGGGAAGTTTTGTTTCCGCGGAACGGATGCGCTTCGGGCTGGTGGATCGGATTTACACGCGCATTGGCGCAAGCGACAATGTTGCGCGCGGGCGGTCGACGTTCATGGTCGAGATGACGGAGACGGCGACGATTCTGAATACGGCGACGAAGCGGTCGCTGATTCTGCTCGACGAGATGGGGCGCGGCACGGCAACATTTGACGGGCTGTCGCTGGCATGGGCGACAGTGGAGTTCCTGCACGCGGAGATTGGCGCGCGAACTCTCTTCGCGACGCACTACCATGAGTTGACGATGCTGGCTGAGAAATTGCCGCGCGTGCGCAATCTTCGCGTAGGCGTGAAAGAGACACCGAGCGGAATTGTGTTTCTGCATAATATTGAGCCGGGCGCAGCGAGCAAGAGCTACGGAATCGAAGTGGCGCGGCTGGCGGGACTGCCGGCG
This sequence comes from uncultured Acidobacteriaceae bacterium, assembly GCA_963773915.1. GTDB lineage: Bacteria > Acidobacteriota > Terriglobia > Terriglobales > Acidobacteriaceae > Telmatobacter. Next base: position 658,608 of record CAVZCY010000007.1, on the reverse strand, counting down.
GCGGTGATTGAGCGGGCCAAGCACGTGCTCAAGCAGCACGAAAAGCAGGAACGCCAGAGCGTGCAGGTGGAGACTGAGGCCGACCCAATGCAGCTGACGATTTTCACGCCGCTCTCGCAAAAGATTGTGGACCGGATCGAGCAAACGGACGTGAACGCGCTGACGCCGCTGCAGGCGTTGAATTTGCTGGAAGAACTGCAGACTGAGTTGAAAGAAAAGAAAGAATAGGGCCACGGATACGAAAAAAATGGGAATGCGAGAAAGATTGGGGATTCACGAAAGATGACGCAAAGTTTGCGCAGTGCGGCGGGAAGTTTGCTCGTTGTGGGGCTCGAAGGGGCGGAGCTGACCGCACAGGAGCGTGCGTGGCTGAAGCTTTTGCGGCCGGCCGGAATTATTCTGTTTCGCCGAAACATCGAGAATGCAAAACAAACGCGGACTCTGCTCGCGGAGGCGACCGCTTTCTGCACGCCTCGTTGCGCGCGGTTTGTCGATGTGGAGGGCGGAACGGTCGATCGGCTTCGGGATGCGCTTGCGTCCATCGCGCCGGTGCAGGCTGTCGCGGAAGCTGCGCGCGCAACCGGGAACAGAGCGATTGCGCGCGAACACGGAGAATTGATTGCGGCGGCGGTAAAGGCGTTCGGGTTCAACTCGCCGCTGGCGCCTGTGCTCGATCTTGGGCTGCCTGAATCGAAAAAAGTGATGGGAACGCGCTGCGCCGGGTCCACAGCGGCAGAAGTCGTGGCGTACGCACGTGAGTTTCTGGCAGGGCTCGCGTCGCAGGGCGTAGCGGGATGCGGAAAGCATTTTCCCGGCCTGGGCGGCGGGACGCTTGACTCGCATCTGGAAACGCCGAAGATTCGCCGCACATGGCAGCAGTTGTCGTCGGAGGATCTGGAGCCTTACCGCGCGCTACGCGACGAATTGCCGATGGTGATGGTGAGCCATGCGGCGTATCCGCTGACGAAGGATGAAGATCGGCCGGCCAGCGTGTCGAATTTTTGGGTCAGCGAGGTGCTGAGAAAGCGTATCGGCTATCGCGGCATCGTTTTGTCGGACGATCTGGAGATGGGCGGCGTGGCAAATTTCATGCCGATGGGCGACGCCGCGGTTGAAGCCGTTCGAGTAGGCTCAGATTTATTGTTGATCTGCCACCATCCGGAGCCGATCCATAACGTGTATGAGGCGCTTATTGCCGAGGGCGAGCGGTCGTCGGCATTTGGAAGGCTGCTCCTTGCGCGCGCAAAAGATTCGGAGCGGAAGCGCAAGAAAATATTTCGCGCGGCAATGCCGGCGGCGCTGAGCAAAAAGGAATTCGAGGCGCTGCGCGCCAGGGTTCTGCAATTCGGCGAGTCGATTTTAGAAACGCCAGGCAGATCGGAGCTGACTGCCTGATGAAAGCGCGCGCAATGACGGTAGCGGGAGTGATGAGCGGCACTTCGGCCGATGGGATCGATGTGGCGATTGTGCGCATCGGATTGGAAACTCGCCCTCGCCGAAACAACAAGAGCGCGGCGAGGGCGGCTCAGCCAAAGCCGAAGCTCACGCTGCTGGCGCATGAGGCGTTTCCCTTCCCTGCTGCGCTGCGCCGCGCGGTGCTGGCTGCAATGGATGCAAAATCGACTTCGACAGCGGAGCTGGCGCGGCTGAACTGGCGGTTGGGGCTGGCTTATGCCGAGGCGATGAAAGAGACTTCGCGCAAACACAAAATGAAGATCGAACTCGTGGGCTGTCACGGGCAGACACTTTACCATCAGCCGCGCGCGGAGTCTTATGCTGGGCGGAAATTTGCGTGCACATGGCAGGCGGGCGAAGCGCAGGCGATTGCCGCGGCGCTGGGTATTCCCGTGGTCTCGAATTTTCGTCCCATGGACATGCTGGCCGGCGGAGAGGGAGCGCCGCTGGTTCCCCTTCTCGACTACGTGCTGTTTGCCGACGCAAAGCGCGGTCGCGTGCTGCAGAACATCGGCGGCATCGCAAATCTGACGGCAATTCCCGCGGGGGCCGAACCGGACAAGTTGATTGCCTTCGACACGGGACCGGGAAACATGGTGATCGACTGGCTGGCGCAGAAATTGTTCGGAAAGAAATACGATCGCGACGGCGCGCTGGCGGCGAAGGGAACGGTGCTCACGGCGGTTCTGTCGGCGGCACTGCGCCATCGTTATTTCGGTCTCACTCCGCCGAAGACCGCGGGACGCGAGCAGTTTGGGCGAGCTTATGCGGCGGAATTTCTGGCAGCATGCAGGCGCTACAGCAAGAACAAGCACGATGCTCTGGCCACGGCGACCGCGCTAACCGCCGAGACAGTTGCACGGAGCTACGCTCAATTCGTGCAAGCGAAGATGAAGGGGCACGAGGTCGACTTTATTCTTTCCGGCGGCGGAGCGCGAAACAAAACGCTGGTTGCAATGCTGACCGCGCTGCTGGAACCGCTGGGATGCGCTGTCACGACAAGCGAGAAATTTGGAATGCCCGCCGAGGCAAAGGAGGCTGCGGCGTTTGCCCTGCTGGCGTGGCAATCGTGGCACAGGCTGCCGGGAAACGTGACCGCAGCCACGGGCGCAAAGCGCGCTGTGGTGCTGGGGCAGATTAGCTGTGCATAAAAGCTGGTCGGATATTTCCACGCAACCCTCTGCTAACATAGAGATGACCTCAGTTCTCACGGCCATGCTCACTCGCGGCAATTCCAAAGCGGCCGAAACCAAGACAAAGGAGAATCACTATGCCTCTTGTATCGATGCGGCAGCTCCTCGATGAAGCTGCGAAGGGCGGATACGGCGTCGGCGCATTCAACGTCAACGACATGGAGCAGATTCAGGCGATCATGATGGCGGCCAAGCAGACCAAGTCGCCGGTGATTGTGCAGGCCAGCCGCGGCGCGCGTGCGTTTGCCGAGGACCTGTATTTGTTCAAGTTGATTCAGGCGGCGGCGGAGTTGAATCCCGATATCCCCATCGCCATGCACCAGGATCATGGCAATAGCTTTGACACTTGCAAGAGCGCCATCGCGCTGGGCTACACGAGCGTGATGATGGATGGTTCGCTGCTTGAAGACGGCAAGACACCTTCGAGTTTTGAGCAAAATGTCGAGGTGACGCGGCGCGTGGTGGATTACGCGCACGAGCGCGGCGTGACGGTCGAGGGCGAGATCGGCGTGCTGGGCGGCATTGAAGACGGCCACGGCGCTGGCGGCTCGGGCCTGGAGCATGTGACAGATCCCGACCAGGCGGTTGAGTTTGCTGAGCGCACCGGCGTTGACGCGCTGGCGATTGCGATTGGCACCAGCCACGGCGCTTACAAGTTCAACAAAAAGCCTGACGGCAGCGTGCTCAAGATGGACCTGCTCATCGAGATTCACGGGCGCCTGCCGCACACGCACTTGGTGATGCACGGCAGTTCGTCGGTGCCCAAGGATTTGCAGGACGTCATCAACGAATACGGCGGCAAGCTGAAGCCGACGTGGGGGGTGCCGGTTGAGGAGATTCAACTCGGCATTCGCAACGGCGTGCGCAAAATCAATGTGGACACCGACAATCGGCTGGCGATTACTGGCGCTATCCGCAAGGTGTTCGCGGAGAGTCCGGAAAAGTTCGATCCGCGCGACTACATGAAACCGGCTCGCGAGGCGATGGCCAAGGTGGTTGCGGCGCGCATGACGGAGTTTGGCCAGGCCGGGCACGCGGGCGACTACACGCCGATTCCGATTACCGAGATGGCCAAGGGCTATGCGAATGGATCGCTCGACACGCGGCCTTCGCTGGCGGCCAAGTAGCCTGACACGTGTAATTTAGAACGCAAAATAAATGCGCCGCTTCCGCAATTGGAAGTGGCGCATTTTTGCGTGAGTGTTCGGCTGAGCAAGCGGGCGCGACTCAGCACTCAGAGTCCCCAATCCTCTTCGACGTAGCCATCGCCATGATCATGGCCGCCGGTCTTTATCGGGATGGGCTTCAACTCGTGAGGCACAATGACAGTGCGCTCCACTTCGTCCGCTGTCTCGATCGCCTGCTGAACGCCAAAGGTCATGGCGATCTCGTCGATCTTGTCGCCGTAGTGGTTGCGCAGCAACTTGAGCTCGCCACGCAATTCAGCGCGACGGCCAAGAGCTTCATCCTCTGACGCCACCCAGCGCGAAGTAAGAATGATGGAGAAGCGCAACGCGGCGAGTTCCTCTTTCTCGTGATCGAGAAGCTCAACGCGCGCCTCGCGCATGTATCGCGACGCCGGCCCAATGTTGGCCAGGTCAAGCGGGGCATGAAGAACTTGTGTTGACATCGCGGGCCTCCTTTTTCCTTAACGGCATCTGCTGCCTTCTTTAACGGCTGAAATCGAAAATGCAGCAGCCCATGAATTGCGAATCTCGTTCATCTGCCGGATTTCACCAGCTGTTTCGCTGGATCGGCCTTTGTTTGGGAGTATGTGCGCGGGGCTCCCGCGAGCAAAATCACCCATTATGGGGTGGAACCCACTTCTTAACGGGGGGTTGCGGGCAAGGATGTTGCGACAAGGCAGCGCCCAAATTGGGCTACCGGACTAATTCTTTCTGGTTGTGGGGTTTGAGAGGGATTGTGGAAGTGGCTTCTAGCGAACCAGCCGGCTGCGGTTTGCGCTACGGGTTGCGCTGCTTGCGGTGCGGATTGTGCCGGATCTGCCAGGTGAGCGGCGTTTCCGCTCTGCAATAGCAGCCAGTAGTGGAAGCCGTCGACGATGGCCATGAGCGCGGCCTGGTTCAAATCGCTGCTGACGCCGGCGGTGACCCACGGCTCATGACCTTCGGCGATAAAGCTGACGGTGACGCGCACATGGGCCGCGGAATCTTGCGCACGCACGTCGAGCGCGGCGACGGTGAACGTGCCGAGGCGCATTTCGGCAAGCGCGGGATAGTATTTGTCGAGCTCCATGCGCATCGCCTTGGTAAGCGCATCCACTGGGCCGGCACCCTCAGCGCGTGCCGTAGCCACGCGCGATTCGCCGACGGAAAGCGTCATGTGTGCCTGGATGAAGCGTCCGCCGACCTCGTCGGACTCGTCATGCACGCGCCAGCTCTTCACTGAGAACCAGCCAGGCAGCGTTCCCAGCACGCGCATGCAGGCCAGGCGGAAGCTGACTTCGCTGGTCGTGTATCCGCCGCCTTCGATCATGGCCGGGTTCTGCATCCATCAGCGCTTGCGCCTGCGCGGAGTTGAGCGCAACACCGAGCGACTCAGACAGCAGCATGATGTTGGCGCGGCCGGATTGCGCGTTGACGCCGATCACGGGGCTGGCGCCCACCAGCGCGGGATCGGTCCAGAGATATGCGCCGGGATTCTTGCGCTCGCTGGAGCCGTGCATGCCGGCCCATGTGCCGAATGCGCCGGGGCCGACAATGGGCGCGCCGTGCGGCGGCTCGAGCCCGAATGCCGCGTAGGCCGAATTTGCCAAACTAGTGAGGCCGACGAGAGACGCCGGCGGAACGAACTCCGCCTCGCCGCGAAGCTGCATCGCGCCGACGACGGTGGTCAGGTTCACATTGCCGCAGCGCTCGCCGGTTCCGATGAGCGTGCCCTGGATGTGACGTGCGCCAGCCAGAATCGCGGCGCGTGTGTTGGCGATGCCGAGACCGCGATCGGTGTGGCCGTGAAAACCGAATTGCGCGCCGGGAAAATCGCGGATGAGGCCGCCGATAACTTGAGAAACCTCTTCTGGGCTGGAACCGCCGTTGGTATCGCAGACGACGATGCGACTGACCTTCTGGCGAACGCACTGTTCGACGAGGCGCTGAAAATGGTCGAGGCTGCGCTTTGCGAAATCGCCGCCGCAGGGATTGCCGTTTTCACAGCGGCCGCAGGCGGCGTCCATGGCGTGCTCGAGATCGATGAGGACTTCGAGGCCCTGCTGCTGTAAGTAGTCGATAGTTTCGCGCACCATCAGCAGATTTTCTTCAAGCGTGGTTTCGAGTGAGCGCTCCACGTCGAGCAGGCGCGATTTAACGACGATCACGGCGGCGGGAATGCGGCGCTTGTGGCGGACGATGAATTCGACGTCGGGCCATTGATCAACTTTCGCCCCGCGGCCGCGCGAGCGCCCGAAGAGGGCCAGTCGCATTGCGCCGGTGTCGACGAACTCGATGGCTGCGGTGAGGTCTGAGACAAACTGATTGGCGCCGGCAAATCCAATCTCCGCGTAGCGCACACCAAAGGCCGCCATGCGCTGCAACAGCAGCACGGCGTTGGGCACAGAGATCTCAAGGTCCGGCTGCTGCAGGCCATCGCGCAGGCTGGTGTCAAAAAGCTCGACTTTGGGAGTTGCGATTTGAGTCATCGGATCCTGAACCAAAGTCGCCGGGCGTGCCGGGGAAACTCTGTTTTCATCATATCTTGCCACGTACCAAAGGCTGATTCCCGCAAGATGACAGGCGTCATTTCTCGGTGCCGCGCACGCACAACGCGCGCATTCCGATGAATGGATAAGGCCAACCGGCCGGGTCGTCGTTCGGCTTGCCTTCGTTGAAGTCAAAATACTGCGCGTAACCCGAGGGACGTCCTCGGTCATCATTTATGCGCTCGCTGCTCCTGATCACAGGAAATTGTGCAGGGAATTGACGTTCATTAACTCGATCGTGAACATGGCTTTTTTCAACTGCTGCACGGAAATCGCCGGCCACCAACCAGGAACCTCTTTCGCGGTCACCAGTCCTGGGGGTCGATCAACTCGCCGCGCGCGCAGGCCGTGAAAATTACCGGAGACGTTACAGACAACGCTGCTCAAGCTCGGACTTTAAAGCTGCCCAGGTGATGCCCTCGCGCCGGTCCTGGTCGAGTGCGGCAAGGCGGCTGTCAAGCTCCGCCTGCTGCGCCGCTGTCAGCGAAAGCTGGTCATTCTCCAGACTGTCCCAAAGCTGCGAAATTAACGCGAGACGCTCCGACGGGGTCAGGCGCACAAGCTCGTCGCGGGTGAGTAATTCCATACATTGAGCATAGGAAACAACGCGGGGGAAAGCAATAGGTAGAGCGAAACAGTTCCCTGCCCTCCTCAAACCGCTTGTGCGGGCGACGGCTCCGTCGAGGGCGGCGCAAAGACGCCATTCTCCTGATCTTTATATTGCAACTGGTAGAGCTTCCAGTAGAGGCCGCGTTGCGCCAGAAGTTCCTGGTGCGAGCCCATCTCGCGCAACTGGCCTTTGTGCATGACGAGAATGGTGTCAGCTCTTTGAACCGTCGACAGCCGATGAGCGATCAGCACGCTCGTCCGGCCCTCGACCATGCGTTCGAGAGCGCCGCGAATGCGCAGCTCGGTGTCGGTGTCGACGCTTGAAGTGGCCTCGTCAAGGATCAGGATGTGCGGGTTGTAGGCCAGCGCGCGGGCGAAGTTGATCAGCTGCTTTTGGCCGGTAGAGAGCGAATTGCCCCGCTCGCGGACTGGCTCGTCGAAGCCGTGCGGCAGGCTGTCAACAAAATCGAGCACGTTGACGTCGCGTGCGGCGCGGCGCATGGTCTCATTTGTGATCTGCTCGTTGCCGAGGCGAATGTTTTCACCAATGGTGCCGGAGAAGAGGAACGGATCTTGCAGGACGACGGCGAAGTGGCGGCGTAGCTCAGTTAGATCGTGCTCGCGCAGATCCACGCCGTCCAGGAGAATGCGCCCGGCGGTCACTTCGTAGAAACGCATCATGAGACTGGTGAGCGTGGTTTTGCCCGCGCCGGTGTGGCCGACGATGGCGACCGTCTGGCCCGGCTCGATGGTGAAGGAAACGTCTTTCAGAATCCACTCGATGTCGTCGATAGCCGCAAGCAGCTCCGCTGTTTTGCGTTTTGGATTGGATTCCTGGGAAATGGCGGACTGGACGGCGGCCTTCTGCTCGTCAGTCAATTTCTGATAAGTGAACCAGACATGATCGAACTCAATTCGATTCGAGCCGTCGCCCAAGATCGGATGCGCGGGGCTGACGATCTCCGGTTGCGAGTCCATCAGTTTGAAGATGCGCTCGCAGGCCGCCATTGCCGCCTGGAGAATGTTGTATTTGTCAGACAGATCCTGAATCGGCCGCCAGAAACGCAACGAAAACTGCGTGAACATGATGAGCACGCCGATGGTGACTGTGGGCGGCAGATGAAGCACGCCGAAGCCGCCGCGCCAGACGACGAGCGCGATGGCTACCGAGGACAGGAAATCGACCGCGGGGTAATAGAGCGCGTAGGCGAAGATGGTGTCAATGAAGGCGATCATGTGTTGCCGGTTGACGTCTTCAAAGTCCTTGTAGGCGCGGTCTTCGCGATTGAAGAGTTGCACAACGGCCATGCCGGAGATGTGCTCCTGCGTGAAGCTGTTGATGCGCGCGATGGCGGTGCGAACGCGGCGATAGCTCTCGCGAACGTGGTCGCGAAAGATGCGCGTGACGATGAGAATGAGCGGCAACACGGCGAAGGCAAGCAGCGCCAGCCACCAGCTGATCGCCAGCATCACGGCGGCCATGATGGTGAGCATGAAGGCGTCATTGACGATGGCCAGCACGCCATCCGTGAACATTTCGTTGACGGCATCCACATCCGAGGTAAGGCGCGTGACCAGGCGGCCTACAGGGTGAATGTCAAAGAAGCCGACGTCCATTCGCTGCATGTGGCGAAAAATATCGCGGCGCAAATCGAACATGATTTTCTGGCCGATCCACTGCATCAGGTAAACCTGGACGAACTGCAGCAGATACGCCGTGACCAGCATGATGAGGTAGATTTCGGCCAGGCGCGTGATGCCATGGACGGCGCCTTGCGGAAGCAGATGCGCGAGCGGACTATTGATGGCCACCCAGTGCGCGACAGCGTTCGAGGGATCCTGATCGCTGGCTTCAGGAGCCAGGTAGCGATCGACGGCGACCATGACGAGGATGGGCCCGGCGACGTCGCAAAGCGACTTGAGCGAGACGGCAAATGAGGCAACGGAGGCCTGGAGCCAGTAGGGACGGACAAATTTGCCGAGACGCCGCATGAGCCGCGCGTCGTAGACTTTGCCGGCGACTTCATCGTCGGCCTTGCGCTTCGGCTGGGCGGATCCGGCTTGGGGTCCGCTGAGGGATCCGTTCGGGGATACCTTCGGCTTGGTTTGCTTGTTTTCTTTTTCCGCCATCGAGTGAATGGAAGTGCGCTTCCCTCTTTATTGTACGGGGGCGCGGGCTTTGAGGAACGCGCCCGGGGCTAAAGCCCTACCTCATTTGCGACGTTTGCAGCACCCTTCGACTTCGCTCAGGGCGGCTTTAAAGTCGTGCCCTGACGCTTCTTGCCTGCCCCAAGCTTTTGCACCGCAGTCGCCGGCGGAGCCTCAGACGAAACATCAGTCGGATGGACTCTCGCTTTTGGGGTCGGGTGCGGGCTTTGCCTCGGACTTTGATTTCGGTCTGGCAGCCGGGCGCGAAACGCCCATACTCAGGAGCACGTAGCCGAATCCCTTGCGCAGCAGGTCGATTACGCTCATTGCGGCATCTCTCAGGTTCCGGTTCGCAGTTCTTAGTTCTTAGTTCGCAGCATGCAGCCGGCTACGAACTTTAGCTCTTAGGGTTTCCGTGGAGGCACAGGCGCCGTTGGCGTTGTGTCCGGCGGAATCTCGCCGCGTACGATCGCTGCTGCGGTCGGAGGCAGCGGCTTATTCGCGTTGGCCAGCAGCAAGGTCACCTGCCAAATCTCGGTGTCGGTGAGCGTGCTGCTGAACTCCGGCATTCCGGTGAGGCGAATGCCATTGAACACAGTCCAGTAGGTCTGGCCGGGAGGGTCGTTGCTGACGCCCACGGTGCTGGAGCCCTTGTGCGGCACCCAAAGTTGCGGCGCTTTGGGGTACATGCTGGGGCCAACGGTCGAGGGCCTGCCGTTAAAGCCATGGCACACAGCGCACTGATCGCTATAAACCTGCGCGCCCGCATTGAGAGTGCCCTCATCGGCTTGAATGGGCGGGTTGCCGGGCATCTCGCGATTCATGCGCGCATGCAGCGGAATCTGCACGATCTGCCGCTCATAGGGAAACGGCGCGTCAGCCACGGCCACGGGCGGATGCCCGAACCGAAACCATGCCAGCACAGCCAGCGGCAACAAAATCAAACACAAGATGATCCCCAGTAGAACTCGTCCCATCTTTCTTCGCGCCTCCACTGCCTATCATCGCAGAGTCGCCCGCGGGGCAAACCCACAACTTAAGCCCGCTACTTAATGTGGATGCGAAGGCGCGGGCAGTGCCTGTTGGTCGCCGTATGCGTCTAAACAGAGCGCATTGGCCTGGGTTATGAGATTTGGTTCTGGCAGAGTCTCGGGCAAGCTTCAATCCTGGGGTTGCCCCGAGGTGATTTAATACCAGATGGGGGAAGCATCGCATCCGAACCGCAGTGAAATCACGACTGAAGTCACGATTCTGGACAAGCGACTGTGCCGCTGCGGACGCACCAAATCCAAAATTTAGTAGGTCGATTTTGGGCCGGCCGGCGCGCGAGCTTTCGCACTCCCTTGGAGGAATTCCGAACCCGATGTTCTCATTTCGCCGTCTTGCAATTTTACTGGCGCTTAGTTTGCCGGTTATGTCCGCCGTTCAGGCGCAAAGCTCAAGCAGTTCGTCATCCAGCGTAATGCCGGACGAGAACCAGAATCTCGCTCAGAACCAGGCTCCAGCAGACGCGCAGCAAACTCCTGAGCAGAACCAGGGCCAGATCAGCGTGCAGGAGCGTATTCGCCTGCGCCGCTCGCAGCGCCGTGCTACGGCGATCCACGATGCCTACGACCACAGGTGGGAATCGTACATGGACATGGGCTACCTGCGCTTTGCGCCTGGGCCTGGCCTGGTGGCGGGCAAGCCGCTACAGCGACTCACGTATTACGCGTGGGAGACAGGTTTGACGCGATTTTCAACCGAGCGCCTGGGTTTCACGCTGGACGGCCGCGGCTACTTCGGCACAGCGTATGTGGGCCAGAATTTTACTAACGACACGCGATATGCCATCAGCCAGTACGATGTGCTCGGCGGTCCGGTCTATCGGTTTTATCTGCAGCCGAAGTTCTCCATCTCCGGTCGCGCGATGGGCGGCTGGGCGTATGGCAACTTCGGGGGCGACACAAACGGCATTCCGCCCAAGCTGATCGGTCTCTACCCGAATTCCAGCACCTTCGGAGCAAGCGTCAGCGTGATCGGCGAGTTCAACGTGTCTCCGAACATTGCCCTCAAGCTTGCGCCCGAATATTTCTTCAACGGATTTGGTTCTTCCATTCAGGCCAGCCGCGGATTCACGGCTGGATTGGTCTACCGCTGGGGAAAACAGTAAAGCAGGCACCAAGGGACCAAGGGAACAAGGAAGCCGTGCCCGAGATCAGGGATCAGGTATATTCTTGGTCGTTGGTCGTGAGTGGTTGATCGTTGACCGTGGACTATGGGCCGTGAGTCCCAGGGCCGCGACGCGACAAACAGAGAGCGTTGAGACTATGAAGAGCAGATTTTCTCGTCGTCAATTTGTGCAGTCGGGTGCGGTTGCGGCCGGCCTCGCTGCAACCGGAGTAATTCCCACATTGGTTGGGGCCACGCCGGCAGCCGCCGAGGCGATTCCCGCCTCGGGCAAGTTTTCGCCGCTCAGCCTTGGGCTGGCCAGCTACACGTTTCCGCAACTTCACGCGCGCCGAGCTGATCGGCTTCATGAAGCAGTTGAACCTCACCGCCCTGAACTGCAAAGACACAAAAGATCATCTGCCGATGGACCCGACCCTAGAAGCACAGGCTCTGGCCGACTATGCCGCCGCGGGCATCAAGCTTCACGCGGTCGGAACGGTTTACTTTCCTAAGGACGATGACGACGACATCCGCTCCAAATTCGAATATGCCAAGCGCGCAGGCGTTCGCGTGATTGTGGCGGGCGATCCCGCGCCAACGACACTGCCGCGCATCGAAAAATTTGTGCGCGAGTACGACATTCGCCTCGCCATCCATAATCACGGGCCAGAAGACAAGGTCTACCCTTCACCGTTCGATGTGCTCAAGATCGTCAAAGATATGGACCCCCGCATCGGCTGCTGCATCGATGTCGGTCACGCCGCGCGCGCGGGAACAAATCTTGTTGAGGCGATCCACGCCGCCGGTCCGCGCCTCTACGACATGCACGTGAAGGACCTGACCAGCTTCGCGAGCAAGGAAAGCCAGGTTCCTGTGGGCGAAGGAATTCTGCCCTTCCGCGAAATGTTTGAGGCGCTGATCAAAATCGGGTACACGGGCTTCATCGATCTCGAATACGAGATTCATCCCGACGATCCCATGCCCGGCGTAATCGAGAGCTTCGCGTTCATGCGCGGCGTGCTGGATGGGATGGGGTATCTGACGCACGCGTGAAAACGCAGCGGAGTTGGCGGGGCTAGCGGAGTTAGCGGAGCTAGTTAGTTGGCGCGTACGGCCGCTCGGCAGAGATCTACTCGAAATCATCCCGATTGTCGTGAGCCACGTTTCCACCAGCCTGGGCCAATCCGTGATGGGGAGCTTCGTGCGCCGCAGCCCAAACGCGTGGTTGCCCTGCGCGTACAAATGCATCTCCGCTGGAACTCCGGCATTCTTGAGCGCAATGAAATAAGAAAGCGAATCGTACACAGTGTCGACGTGGTCGTCTTCGGCCTGCAACAGAAATGTAGGCGGCGTCTGGCTGGTGACTTGAATGTCGGGATTCAGCCCGAGATTCTTGTCGACCGTCGAAAGCGCATCGGGCGCCGGCAATTCAAACTTCGTGGTACCGAAAGTTGCATCGTACTCCGCCGCGGCCCGCGACAGATGGCCCGGATAGATTGCCACGGCAAAGTCGGGGCGGCAACTGACCTCGTCGGCTGCATCGACGACCGGATATAGTCGCTTGTCAAAGTGGACGCTCATTGCCACCGTCAAATGCCCGCCGGCTGAAAAACCGAGCACTCCGATCTTGTGCGGGTCAATGTGCCACTCGGCGGCGTGAAAGCGCACCAGGCCCAGCGTCCGCTGCGCATCTTCAAGAGCCATCGGCGACTCCGGATAAGGGCCCGATTTTGGATAGGGACCAGCGTCGGTGACGCGGTACTTCAACAGCACGCAGGTAATTCCTTTTTGCGTGAGCCAGTCGCAGACTTCAGTGCCTTCGAGATCGATGGCAAGAATCTGATAGCCACCGCCGGGAAAGACCACAACCGCGGCGCCCTCGTTTTTGCTGCTTGGCGACTCGTTTTTGCCGTTTTGCGACTCGTTTGCGCCCGTCGGCGAGTAGACCGTCATCGTGGGCGTGGTCACGTTCTCGACATAAGTCCACGATCTGCCGGCGACGGGCTCCTTCACTTCGGTCTTCGCGATCTCCGGCCCGGCAACGGGCTGCGGATCGGGCGCTGAAACAGGCCAGATGGGAATTTGCGTGTGACCCGGCGAAGCCTGCCAGGCGGCCGCTTGTGCGGTTGCTTGTGCGGTTACGTTGCCAAGAGAGAACACAACACAGAGAGCGAGAAAAAGGGATCTGATCACGGTTCCCGCAGCTTAGCAGTTTATTCGCCGTCAGACGTTACCCAACGAGATGCCTGCCCTTTCGATTTTGAGATGGCGCCGCTCGCACCTGGTTCCCGGCTCTGTTCCCACGTCCAATGCAACTCGGCCGCGTGATTGAGAGCGACGGAATTCTACTGACAACGCCCTGGTTGCGAGCGGCGAGTACCGAATTGGCCATTCAAGGCATCCTAATGAGTGAAGAGTAAAGCTAAGGCCGGCAAATACACGAAAGACGCCGCCGAGGAGAATCACAATGCACAAGGAAGCTTCTGCAACGGACGAGCACGCAACGGTGAAGGATCAAGTCGTAGAGGTGAAGGATCAGGCCGTAGAAATGTACGAAGATTTTGAGCATGAGATAGAGCGCGAGGTACATAGTCCTCATGATTCCTCGCAAAGCGATGCGCTGGTGCGCAAACATATTAACGGACTGATAATTACCTTCTTTATTCTGATTGCGCTGGCTTTGCTGGCAGTGATCGTGGTAGGTAGGATCTCTGTCCACCATTAAAGAACCTTTGGCCTCTTGCCAAATATCGCAAATCTCAAGTTGAGGTCAATCGACAAAAACCTCTTTTCGTAAGACGACCGTCAGACGGCGAGAGCCAGCGTTTCTTCCGCGCGTGGCGAAACCAGGCGAGATTGCCTTGTTTCTTCTTCGGTCACGACGAAGAAACTCTTCAAGTCAGCCTGCCCGAACGAAGTTGTTAGGGCAACATCGGCAGCATCCCGCCCCACAGCCATCAAGACGCGCCCGATTCGAGGAACATTGTGCCTGGCGTCGAAGGTCCACCAGCGGCTATCGAGGAAAACCTCAAACCATGCGCTGAAATCCATCGGGCCACCATACGGAACGCCAATATCGCCGAGATAACCCGTGGCGTACCGCGCTGGAATGTTCATTGCGCGGCATAGCGTGATGGCCAGATGCTGAAAATCCCGGCACACGCCGACGCGCTCAGTAAAAGTATCGAGTGCCGTCTTCGTCGGCCGAGCCTTGGCATAGTCGAACCGCATGCTCTTTTGCACCCAATCGCAAATGGCCTGCACCCTGGCCCAACCCGGCGGCGTGTCGCCAAAGAGCTCGTGCGCGAGATGGCCAAAGCGATCAACCTCGCAATAACGGCTGCTGAGAAGAAACACCAGTGCATCGGCAGGAAGATCGCCGATTGGGCATTCGCGCGCCAAGGGTTTGACCGGATCGGGACGTCCGTTGTCTAGCACGAGAGTCGAACATGAAAGCTTGAGACGGCCCTGGGGTGCGACAAAACGCGTGCAGCGGTTTCCAAACTCATCGAAATAATGTGCCAGCGGAATTGCCGGGCTGGGCTGGATCTCGTCCGGCTCAAGCAGATCGAGCGATCGCGACGGATGCACATTGAGCATCGCCAGCATGGGTGTATCCATCTGCAATTGAAATTCTATTTCATAACCTACACGAATCAGCATCTTGACCTACCGTATGCAAGGGCGCACACGAGGGTTAGATGCGCGGTATTTGAATCGCGTCGGGTCCACATTTCGAATTTTCGAATTTCGCGGCCATTCGGCGTTTACTGCAGGATCGGTATTCCCGCGATGCGCTGCTGCCATTCGGCGGGGCCAGTCTGGTGCACGCTTGTGCCTTTCGAGTCGACGGCCACTGTGACGGGCATATCTCGGACATCGAATTCGTAAATCGCTTCCATGCCGAGGTCCTCAAAGGCCAGCAGGCGCGAGCCGTAAATGGCTTTTGAAACCAGATACGCCGCGCCGCCGACAGCCATCAGATACACTGCGCCGAATTCCCTGATTGCTTCAATCGCTTCCGGCCCGCGCTCGGCCTTGCCGACCATGCCGAGCAGGCCGGTCTGAGAAAGCATCTGGCGCGTGTACTTGTCCATGCGCGTGGCCGTGGTGGGCCCAGCGGGGCCGACGACTTCGCCGCGCACCGGATCGACTGGGCCAACGTAGTAGATGAAGCGGCCGTTGAGATCGACGGGCAACTTCTCTCCTCTATTCAACATGTCGGACATTCTCTTATGGGCGGCGTCGCGTCCGGTGAGCAGCTTGCCCGTGAGCAGCAAGACTTCGCCGGGCTTCCATGTAGCGGCTTCTTCTCGTGTGACAGTGTCGAGATTGACGCGCTTCGCTCCCGACACGTCATATGTAAGTTTCGGCCATGCGTCAAGCGGCGGCGGATCGAGAAAGACAGGGCCGGAGCCATCGAGCACGATGTGCGCGTGGCGCGTGGCGGCGCAGTTGGGGATCATGGCTACCGGCAAATTAGCAGCGTGCGCGGGCGTGTCGACGACCTTCACGTCGAGCACGGTCGTCAAGCCGCCTAGCCCCTGCGCGCCGATGCCGAGGCGATTCACTTTGTCATAAAGCTCGACGCGAAGTTTTTCGGCGGTGGTCGTTGGACCGCGTGCGATCAGGTCCTGAATATCGATGGGGTCCATAAGCGATTGCTTCGCGAGAAGCATCGCCTTCTCCGCCGTGCCGCCGATGCCGATGCCGAGGATTCCCGGCGGGCACCAGCCTGCGCCCATGGTCGGTACGGTTTTGAGAACCCAGTCGACGACCGAGTCATTGGGATTGAGCATGACGAACTTTGATTTGGCTTCGCTGCCTCCGCCCTTGGCCGCGACAGTGACTTCGACCGTCCCACCGCGCACGACTTCGACAAAGACCGCTGCAGGCGTGTTGTCTTTCGTGTTGATCCGCTTGCCTGCGGGGTCAGCCTGCAAAGATGCGCGGAGCTTGTTGTCGGGATCGAGATAGGCGCGGCGAACGCCTGCGTCGACCATCTGCTGCAAATCGAGCGGCTCCTCGCCGGGGCCGGCCTCAAAGCGCACGTCCATGCCCAGCTTTACGAAGGCGTTCACGATGCCCGTGTCCTGGCAAACGGGGCGATGGCCCTCGTAGCACATGCGGCTGTTGATGAGAATCTGCGCCATGGCGTCGCGCGCGGCGGGCGACTGCTCGCGCTCGTAGGCCTGGGCGAGCGCGCGAATGTAATCCTCGGGGTGGTAGTAGCTGATGTACTGCAACGCGCCCGCAACGCTCGCGATGAAATCTTCCTGGCGGATAACGGTCATGACGGCTCCCTGCACAATCCGGAGTCACTTTCGCGCAGGCGGGAAAGTGACGAACAGACTCTAGGGTAGCCGATGCCGCATAGCAGTTGTAAACCGCAGGCCAGCTGCCCAGGGACGCGGCGTCTGGTTTGCGGGTTGGTTTGCCGTCGCGTTTGGGGATCAGTTTGCGGATCAGCCTGCCGCGTTGGCGCGGCCGGCGATAGGGACGCTCAACTGCTCACGCAGGCTGCCGGCCAGGTCGGCGACCACGCGCAGGCGATCGGCCACTGGCGCCGGCATTTCGTGGGCACTGAGCGCCAACTGCGAGTGCAGCAGCAGGCCCGCAACAGTGGACTTGAGTTCGGCTTCAATGGCTGCCGCGGCGGCGCGACGGGCCACGGCCTGCTCGCGTTCGCGGCGATGCAGCGCGGAACGAATCTCGCGCACCAGGCGCGGCGCTCCCGAGACGGCGAAGTTGATCTGGAGCGGAATAGCCAAACCGGCGTGCTCGCAGATGCGGTCGGCGGCGGCTGGGTCGCACTCGGCCAGAGTCTCGTCAATCACAACGCCGAGAAACTCGCTTTTGCGCAGCGCCGCCAGCGCCGCCCGGCGGCCTTCAGCTACTTCAACTTCCATGCCCAGTTGCTCGCCAACCATGGATGCGCAATTGCGCGCGCCTTCGATTCCGGTCACCAAAAGAATGCTCATGTGAATCTCCTTGTTGCGGGGCCCGGCTCTCAGCTTTCAGTGACCGGTGGTTGAAGTTTGGTTAGGTGTTGCTCGTGCGGCGCGAAGAGGCCAGCGACGAAAGCGGGTTTGGCGGAGTTGAGCTGAAAGCCGATGGCTGACAGCTGAAGGCTGTCTCTTCAGTCTTCCTGCTGCGGCCCGGCGATGCCGTACTCTTTCAGCTTTCGATAGAGCGTGGTCTTGCCGATGCCGAGCAGCCTGGCCGCCTGCAGCTTGTCGCCGTTGAGGGTGCGGATGGCGCTCAGGATCGCGTCGCGCTCCAGCGTCGGCCAGCGGCTTCACGTCGGGCAGGCCGGGAGCCGAGGCCTCTTCACGGGCGCCGGCGCGGCGCGCATCGATGTCCTGCTGGAGCCCCTGCTGCTGCAATTGCGTGGGCAGGTCGCCAGAGTTGCAGCACCGGTCCCGAGGAAAGCGCAGTGGCCCGCTCCAGAGAATTTTCAAGTTCGCGCACATTGCCCGGCCAGTCGTGGCGCATCATGGTGCGCAACGCCTCGTCGCTCAGCGTGAACTTGCGGTTGTGCTCGCGGCTGATGCGATCAAGAAAGTGCGCGGCCAGCAGCGGAATGTCCTCGCGGCGGTCGCGCAGCGACGGCAGGCGCAGGTTGACCACGTTGAGCCGGTAAAAAAGATCCTTGCGGAATGTTCCCTTCTCCACCATCGCGGCCAGGTCGCGGTTGGTGGCGGCCACAATGCGCGCCTTGATGGGCACGCGGTGGGTGGCCCCAACCGGCCGCACTTCTTTCTCCTGCAGCGCGCGCAGCAGCTTGGCCTGCAGGTCGAGCGAAAGCTCGCCGATCTCGTCCAGAAAAACCGTGCCGCCCTCGGCCGAGACCAGCAGCCCGTCCTTGGAGCGGTTGGCCCCGGTGAACGCGCCCTTCACGTAGCCGAACAGTTCGCTCTCGATCAGCGTGGGCACCAGCGAGCCGCAGTCGACCGGCAGAAACGGCTTCTGCGAGTTGGGGCCGTAGGCGTGAATGGTGCGCGCCACCAGTTCCTTGCCGGTGCCGCTCTCGCCGAGGATCAGAACCGGGTGCGTGCTCTGGGCGACTTTGGAAAGGATGCGGTAGAGCTTCTCCATCTCCGCGGAGCGGCCGATCATGGCGCCCAGGCCCTGGGAGAGCCGCAGGCGCTCGCGCAACTGGCGCGTCGCCGTGTCGGTCATGTGCGACTGCGCGGCGCGGTCGAGCACGGTTGAAAGCTCGTCCATGGCAAAGGGCTTGGTCAGGTAGTCCGAGGCGCCGCAGCGCATGGCCTCGACGGCCGCATTCACTGAGCCCGAGGCAGTCATCGCGATCACCGAGGTGTCGGGATAGAGCAGCTTGACCTCGGAGACCAGTTCCAGACCTTCATTGGACCCCGAGGGCAGATTCACCAGCAGAATGTCGGCAGTGTGGCCGCGCAGCTGGCTGCGCGCCTGGCTCAGGTCGCCGGTGCTTTCGACCGCATAACCGAGGCTCGCGGCGATCTCCGCGCAGGCCGAACGCACCGCGGTGTCCGCGTCCACCACAAGCAGGCGCAGACGGATCGCCGGATCGGCGGTTTGGGGAATGAACTCCATCTCTCGTGTGTTGAAGACTGTATCCAGCATTCTATTCGCCTTTCGCATCTTTCGGAAAAACTGTTAGGAAAAACATGGACTCGAAGTTCGTCGAATTTTGATCTCATTGCTGCCGGCCAGAAAGCTCACGCTGCCGGCGGCGCCTCAGTTCGCCTCGCGCAGCGGCAGTTCCATTGCGAACCGCGCTCCGCCCTGCTCGCGATTGGCCGCGGTGATGCGCCCTCCCGCGCCTTCGACAATGGAGCGCGAGATGGTGAGGCCGAGGCCGCGATGTCCATGGTCGCGAAAATTGGGGCCGTGATGATTGGGGGGCCAGGCGCTCGGCGATCCCTGGGAGCGGCCGACGCTTGCGCCGTGCGAAGTGAAGCCGGAGACAAAGATCGTTTCCTCTTGCTCGGCACGGATGCCGGGGCCGTTGTCTTCGACGGTGAGAAGAAGGAAGCCGGGAGCGCCGCTGTTGACTGCCTCGCCTGCCGCCTGGTCGGTCGCATTCTCCGCCGGTTTAGGCGCCAGTTCGGTCGCCGGTACAGGCGCCTGTTCAGGGGGCTGTTCGCGCAGGCCAATCTCGCGCAGGCCAATTTCGCGTAGACGAATGTCGATGCGCCCGCCGGAGGGCATAGCCTCAGCCGAATTCTTGACCAGGTTCACAAGCACGCGTGTAAGGTCTTCACCGGATAGCCACACCGGTCGGGCGCAGCCCTCTGCGTTTACTGTGAGCGCGATGGTGGGACCGGCCAGCGCCGCCAAAAGGTTGTGGTTGACGGCAAGCTCCGCGGCCAGGTTCGCGACCGGCACCGTAGGCAGCAGATCCCAGCGCCGGTTGGGATTGGAAAATGTTGCTGATTCTCTTTGCGCGCCGTTTGCAGTTTGAGTGCCGGTTGTAATTTGCGCCTGTAGCGCGGCTCCGGCTTCTGGATCCCCGGTCGCGGCGGCCAGTTCCGGAAGTGTGGCGTCCGGAGTCGTGAAGCCTGCGAGTGTGCCACCCGAACTCACCAGATCCGCAGGCTTCGTGCCCGCAGGCGCGAAGCCTGAAGCCAGCAACGCCAATCTTTTCGCGGCCTCCGCGCTGGTTTTCGCGCTCTCCTGGTAATCGAGGGCAACGATCTTCTCCACCAGCCGGCGGCTGGCCGCGGCCACCAGCCGAAGCTCCCGCCCGTAGTGCAAAAAGGGAGCGGCCAGGACCCCCGGTTCCTCAAGAAATTCGCAGTACAGGCCAAGGGCCGTGACCATGTTCCGCGCGTCGTGCGCCACCTCGCTGAGGGTCTCGCTCTCGCTGCGCAGCGTCGCCAAGCTCGCGCCCAAAGTTGCCGCGCGCATGAGGCCGGGGCTCGTCAGGTCGAGGCTCGTCAGGTCGGGGCGCATCAGGTTTGGGCGCATGTGGCCGGGGCTCGTCAGGTTTGGACTCGTCCGGATGCGCCCCGGAGCAGTCCAGTCGCGCTCATGCATGCGCGGGTCATCACTCGCAGGACTCGCGGGGCTCACGGGGCTGGCCGTTTTAGCCTTGGGTTCCTGGGACGACCCATGTGTCGAGTCATATGTCGACCCTTGCGTCGACCCTGGGCGCCGTTGACCCAATAGCGGCGTTCATCATTGCAACTGCGATTGCGGGCCCGTCCAGTCGGTGTGCCGAGTCTCTTAAGCTTTCCGTTATGCGCTCAGTCTGCTGCATGTGCCGGTTCCTTTCCTACGCTGTGTTCCTGCGCTGGTTCCGCTTTGCGTGTTGCTGTCTGTTTTCCAATTCCCGACTTCTCGATTCCCGATCCCGTTTTGCCGTTTTGCTTTCCCCTTTTCATACACGTTGCGTGCCAAACTAGAACCCCCTTCCTAAGTTCGTGTTTATGGAAGAGATAGGTCCGCGATCAGGCCCGGTCTACGGCATGGCAGGTCCAGGCAAATGTCCTGAAACGGAACGGGCTGCTCGCAAACATGCCCCACAACATGCTTACTATCAGCGTGTTACGCGATCATTCCTGTTATGGCACTTGAATCCGGCCGATTCCCGTTGCGGAACGGTTCTGTTGCTGCCTGATCTCCCCTTTGGCGCCGCTCCCTTACAATCCGCTTATGAACGCAACTGAAATCGCATCTGGGAAGACAAGCGCGCCGACTCGCGGAACCTCCCTTCGTCCCGGCGGAAGAAGCGCCGCACAGCTTCGCCCGCTCACGCTGACTCCCGGGTATGTCCAGACCGCTGAAGGCTCGGTTCTGGTCTCGCTCGGCAATACCCGCGTCCTGACCAACGCAACCATTGAACAGGGAGTGCCCGGCTGGCTGCGCAACAGCGGGCGCGGCTGGGTGACGGCCGAGTACGCGATGCTGCCCCGGTCGACTGTGACAAGAACGCCGCGCGAGAGCGAGCGCGGCAAGATCGGCGGCCGCACGCACGAGATTCAGCGGCTGATTGGAAGGAGCCTGCGGTCGGTGATCGACATGCAGGCTCTGGGCGAGCGCACAGTGATCCTCGACTGCGACGTGATCCAGGCCGACGGCGGCACGCGCACGGCGGCCATCACGGGCGCTGCCGTCGCTCTGGCTCTCGCTCTGAATGCGCTGGTCAAGGCGGGAACGATCAAGACATCGCCGCTCAAGCAACTGGTAGCGGCGACGTCGGTGGGATTTGTGGGCGGCGAAGCGCTGCTCGATCTTTGCTATGAAGAAGATTCGCAGGCCGAAGTGGACATGAATGTGGTGATGACCGCCGATGGGGGACTGGTGGAGACGCAGGCGACGGCGGAGAAAGGTTCCTACTCCCGCGCCGAGCTGAATACGCTGCTCGATCTTGCCGAGGCTGGGCTGAAGGAGATTTTTGCGGCGCAGCGAGCCGTGCTTGAAGAGGCAGGGGGCAAAAAACAGTAAGTGAGGGAGTAGCCAATAGGGAGTCCGTTTTCGGCAAGGAGAATCCAAATGCCCACAAAGAAAACCGCCGCCGACCGTGACGCGCATCTTCGCCATCACCTCATCGAGCTCCTGAACGGCGGCCACGCGCACGCGGACTTCGATGCCGCCGTGCGCAATGTTCCCGCGGCGTTGCGCGGCAAGCGGCCCAGGGACGCCGAACATTCGCCATGGGAAATTCTGGAGCATCTGCGCATTGCGCAAGGTGACATTCTGGAATTCTCGCGCGATCCCAATCACAAATCGCCGGACTGGCCCGAGCGGCTACTGGCCCGCGACCGTCGCGCCGCCTGATGACCGAGCCTGGGATAAAAGTGTGCGCGCCTTTCGCCGCGATTTGAAATCGATGTCCGATCTGGTTGCCAGTCCCAAGACCGATCTATTCGCGCCCATTCCGCACGGCAGCGGTCAAACCATCCTGCGCGAGGCGCTACTCGTCGCCGATCACAACGCCTATCACCTGGGGGAATTGGTGCTGGTACGGCGGCTGCTGGGGGCGTGGAAGGGATAAAGCAGGGACCAAGCCACCCCAACGACGACGACCTGTCGTCGGGGACCCCGGCAGGGACCGAGGGACCCAGGGACCGAGGGAACAAGAAAACGCGGATCAGGGAATAGGAAATTTGAGGCCTGCAATGGCTGGTCTCCAGCGGCGCGAGTCGGGCCGGGTTTGAAAGCCAGTCACCACCATTTGTTTGTTGGCCGCACATTTCCTCTGCCGACTGCTCGTCGCCTTTCCAATCTCTCGCACTGTCCTTTGCTTCCTTGGTCCCTCGGTCCCTAGTTCCCTTGGTCCCTGCATTTGAGACGGCCCTTCAACCTTTTGCCCGCGTGATTCGTCTAGCCAATAAGGGGCCAGTGTCTTTTCTCGTCCACCGGCGCTCAAGCATTGAGGAGCAAGAACTTATGCGATTGAGAACCAAAAAACACCAGACCGGCCTGGCGGCTCTGGCCGCGCTCCTCGTAGCTGTTGCGGTCTCTGTTGCGCCGTTGGCCTTTGCACCTCTGGCGCGCGCGCAAGCACCGACCCCGCAAGCGCCCGCGACGCGGTACCTGGGAACCGTGACGGCCATCAGCGGCGACACGCTTACCGTGAAAACAGATGCTGGCCAGGTGAACCAGTCGAAGTTCCTTCTTCCGCGCAACTGAAGCGCATCGACGCCGGGACAGACCGATCTGAGCAAAGCCGAGTCCCTCGATTTCGGCGAGCATCGCCAGTCGGCGACCGCGTGCTGGTGAACTGCTCGACCCGGAGCACAACCGGTGGCACACCGCAGGCGCTGCGCGTCATCGCCATTAAGAAGGCTGACGTGGCGCAGAAACAGCAGTCGGAGACGGCGCAGTGGAACCAGGGCGTGCATGGCCTGGTGAAGAGCGTTGATGCCGCGGCCGGCGTCATTCAAGTCAGCGTGCGCGTGGGAGCGGTTACAAAAGAAGTCGCCGTGGACACCACCACTTCCACGGTGCTCAAGCGCTACGCTCCCGGCTCGGTGCGTTTCGATCAGGCACAGCCTGCGCCGATTACATCGATTCAACCCGGCGACCAGTTGTGGGCGCGCGGAACGAAAAGCGCGGACGGATCTTCAATCGCGGCCGATGGAATTGTTTCGGGCAGCTTCCTGAGTATCGCCGGGACGATTCTTTCCACCGACACCACCGGCTTCGACGGTGACGGTGAAGGATCTGGCCACCAAGAAGCCGGTGACGATCCACATTACGGGCGACGCCCAGCTGCAGCGGCTGCCCGACACGATGGCTGCGTTTTTGGCAGCGCGGCTTAAAGGTGGACAAGCGGGCGCGGACAAGCGGGGCGGACAAGCGGGTCCGCGGACAGGGCGCAGGCGGCGATCGTCAGCCTGGGAGCGGGGCGGGAAATGGTGCAGGCGGAGGCGCACCGCGCAACTTCAATCAAGCGGGCGGCGGGGGACGTATGGACCTCGAAACCGTGCTGGAACGCGCGCCGCCGATCCAGCTCGCAAGTTTGCAGAAAGGCGAAGCGGTGATGATCGTTGCCACCGAAGATTCTTCCGGCGTAAGCGCGGTCAAGCTGCTCGCAGGTGTAGAACCACTGCTCGAAGCTCCGCAAGCACAGGATCTGCTCTCCAACTGGAGTATCAGCTCGGGCGATTCCGCGGCAGGCGTCGAGTAATTCCATCAACACTTTTATCCATCATTTTTAACCGGCTGCAAGCGAGGAAATTTTGCATTTGAAATCGCATTTTCTGACTGCTTTCTTATTTGCCTCTACGTTGGTAATTGCCGGCGCGGCAGCGAGCGCGCAAACAGGTCCTGCTACCATTCCGCAGACACCGCCCGCGACACCGCCCGCAACTAACTCGAGCGGGACTCCGGCTCCGCAATCAGCGACGCCACAACCGGCGCAACCAGCGCCGCCGGCCACTCCTGCGACGTCACAATCGCGGCACCACAGGCCGCGCCCGCGCCGACGGCTCCCGCTCCAGCCGCGCTTGGAACACTCCACGGCCACATCGAGGACCCGACGGGCGCGCTGATTCCCGGCGCACAGGTGACGGTGTTAACCGCAGCCGGTAAAAATGTAGGCAACGCGACCGCAGACGCCGCCGGCGGCTATCAGATTCGCGGGCTTGCACGCGGGAAGCTATGTGATCGAAGCCAGCTTCTACGGGCTTCGCGCCCTTCGTCTCCGCGCCGATTGCGCTGAACGCCGGACAGACCAAGAACATCGACATCAAGATGGCGGTTGAAGCAGCCGAGCAACAGGTTGTGGTCACGGACGAAGGCAGCCCGACGGTGAGCACGGAGGCCGGCGCTAACTCCAACTCGATGGTGCTCAAAGGCAGTGACCTCGATGCGCTGTCGGACGATCCCGACGAATTATCAAGTGAGCTCACCGCGCTCGCCGGCCCTTCGGCAGGCCCTAACGGCGGGCAGATTTATATTGACGGATTTACCGGCGGGCAATTACCGCCCAAGTCGGCCATTCGCGAGATCCGCATCAATCAGAATCCGTTTTCAGCGGAGTTCGACAAGATCGGCTACGGGCGCATTGAGATTCTTACCAAGCCAGGAACCGACAAGCTGCACGGGCGAGTTTACGGCCAGGGAAACGACAAGAACTTCAACACCGGCAACCCGTTCACCGCCGAGCTGCCTTCCTACTACAGCATTCAATACAACGCTTCGGTGAGCGGAGCGATGTCGAAATGGGCTTCGTTCTTCTTCAGCGTGGAGCAGCGCGATACACAAAACGACAACGTGTATTCGATTCCCAACGGACCAGTGTTCGATGGGTCCAGCGACACCTGGGCCTCAGCCCCGGCACGGTGAGCGGCAGCCTCTTCAGCCCCGCCAACCGCCTTGAAGTTTCGCCGCGCATCGATCTGCAACTGGGCCAGAAGAACACTTTGACCATGCGCTACCAGTTCGAGCGCAATAATGTGAGCGGCTCGCTGGGCCAGACGTCATTGCCCTCAACATCCACCACCGCCGACTCAACAGAAAACGACGTTCAGATGGACGACACGCAGGTCATCAGCGACCGCATTGTGAACGAGACGCGCTTTGAATACAGCCGTGCCAACTCGTCGTCGAAGCCGGTGAGCAGTGCGCCCAACTTCGGCGTAACATCCAGCGCCGCGCCCAGCTTTGGCGTGCCCAGTGTCTTTTCCGGCGGCGCCAACGGCGGCCAGACCTCCAGCTCGCATTCCGACCATTTCGAGTTACAGAATTACGTCACTCTGAGCGAGGGCAAGCAGGCAATCAAGATCGGCGCATGGCTGCGCGACGACCGCGAAGCATCCTCGATCGGATGGAAACTTCAACGGCAGCTTCACATTCCCGTCGGTCACGGCGTTTGTGAACACATGGAATAACTGGGAGAGCGGCATGCCGCTCGGCACCAACTGCCCTGCGAACACCTCGGGTGGGTGCCTGCCCACGAAGCTGACTTACACCACCGGACCGTTTGCCTTCCAGGGAAATGTGTTCAACGCGGCGCTCTTTTATCAGGACGATTGGACGGTGAACAAACTCCTCACGCTTTCCGGAGGCTTGCGCTGGGAGGGGCAGAACCACGTCGCCGATCACAGCGACTGGGCTCCACGCGTGGCATTCGCTTATGCTCTCGACGGCCACAAGAAGGGCACCACGACCAAGACCGTTGTGCGCGGCGGATTCGGATTCTTTTACGACCGATTCGGGACGGGGAACCTGATGAACCTGGAAGAGCTGAGCGGCGTCCCCGGCAAGAGCAAGACGGAAACGATTATCAACGATCCGACTTGCTTCAGCGGCACCAGCCTCAGCTCCATTAACGGCGGCGTGGCTTCCTGCGGCACCAGCACTCCGGCGAACTCTGAGACTTATGCGATCTCGCCCACCTATCGCTCGCCCTATCTCGAGCAGCTCGGCATGAGCCTGGAGCGGCAACTGACCAAAGCCGCGACGCTCACGTTCACATACATGCACACGTCCGGTTTTCACCAGCTTGTAGTGCGCGACTCGAACGCCTACCTGCCCGGCGATTACATTTACAACACAAATGCCCCGCCGACCATTCTCGCCCCGCGGCCGAATCCGAATCTGGGCGTCATTAAGCAATACTTCCCTGAGGCTGTGTTCAACGAAAATCAGGTGATTGTGAACGTGAATGCCCGCTTGTCGCCAAAGTTCAGCGTGGTGGGCTTCTACGCCGGAAGCTGGGCAAACTCCGACGGCGGCGGCGGGTCGAGCCCATCGAACTCTTACAACCTGAGGCAGGATTACGGTCGCGCGGCGTTTGTCCGGCCGCAGTGGTTATTCCTGATGGGCAATTACACAGGCCCGTGGGCCATCACGTTCAATCCATTTCTGATTTTTCAAGCCGGGAATCCGTACGACGTGACATCGCCGTACGATCTTACCGGCGACAACTTCTTTAACGACCGGCCTTCTTACGCAGGCCCGACTGCGACGCCGAGCAATGTGGTGCAGACTGGCTTTGGCGCGCTCGATGTGGATCCGCAGTCCGGTGAGAAGCTGCTTCCCATCTCAATTGGCGACAGCCCGAATTCAATCGCGGTGAATCTGCGCGTAGGACGGTCCTTCGGAATCGGCCCCAAGGTTGAAACGCCTGGCGGACCGCCACCGGGTGGTGGTGGCGGCGGCGGGCGCGGTGGTGGTGGATTTGGCGGCGGCTTTGGCGGACCGTTTGGCGGCGGTGGAGGCGGTGGACGCGGCGGCATGTTCGGCGGCGGCGCGAATGCGAACGCAAAGAAGTACTCGCTCAACTTCAATGTCCAGGCTCTGAACCTGTTCAACGATATCGATCTGGGCAAGCCGGTGGGAGGCATTCAGCCCACGTTCGATCCTGCAACCGGACTATATGGCCCCGGCGCGCAGTTCGGAAGATCGAGCGGGCTGGCCGGGAATATATTCTCGACAAGCTCGGCAGCGCGGCGCGTGTTTGTGCAGGCAGCGTTCCAGTTTTAGAAGCAGGGACCGAGAGAACAAGGGAACAAGGGACCAAGCAAGCTAGCCTCTAGCTATTAGCTCTCGGCCCTTGTTTACCGATCATTTGCGGCTCTCGATCAACGATTCGTATAGCGCCTCCCACGTCCCGGCGGTTGCGTCCATGCTGAAGTTGCGCAGGATGCGTTCTCGCGCAGCCTGGCCATTTGCACCGAGCGATTCCCTGCTCTGCTGCATGATCTCTAACATCGCGTTAGCGAGTGCCCGCGAATTTTTCGCCGGAACCACCGCACCAGCATCTCCGACTAGCTCGCGCACGCCGCCGACATCGGTGACGACGACGGGTTTGGCCATGGACATGGCTTCGCCCACCGCGAGCGGCATCCCCTCCCACGCTGAGCTTGAAACGAACGCATCGGCCGCGTCGAACAATGCGGGCATGTCGCGGCGCAGGCCGAGCCAGCGAACAGCCGCGCCGATTTCGAAATCTTTCGCGAGCTTTTCGAGCGGCTTTCGTTCGTCTCCGCGTGCGTCACCGGCAACCCACAGCTGCGCGTCCGATTTTTCCGCACGCACCGCGGCGGCAAACGCAGGCAGCATATTCGGATAGTCCTTTGCCGGAGCGAGGCGGCCGACGGCGAGCCAGATGAATGTTCGGCTCCCCGTCGCGATCCCCATCTCGGCGCGCATTTTTTCCCTTCGCTCGGCCGAGGGAGCAAAGCTGGCGACATCGATCCCATTCAAAATGACCGTGCATTTTCGCTGAGGCACGGCTTTGAGCCGCATAAACCGCTCGGCTGCGGCCTGGCTCACCGCAACGGTGCGGCTGCTGAGAAAGTCTGTTAGCCGGTAGGCCGTCATGCGGCCCCATCCGCCCTCATAGACGTTGTGCACAGTGGATACCACGACGAATTTCGGGCCGAAGAAACGGAGCAGTCGCGCGAAGATGTTCGCGTGAAAGCAGTGACTGTGCACCAGATCAGGCTGGAACTCGCGCAGAAACGCGCGGCCACGCAAGAAACCTTTGAACGCGCTGACTGGCGATTTGCGCACATCGAGATGAATAGTGTGAAGGGCAGTTGGCCACTCTTCATCAAGGCGCGGCATCAGCACCATGATTCGAACCGCGTGGCCGCGGCTGGCCATCCGCTCTGCAACAGCCAGCGCCTGCTTTTCTGCCCCGCCCACGCCGAGCGACGTGAGCAGGTAGACAATGCGCATGGGGCCCGACCTTATTGGACGCCTGTCTCTACTCGAATGACGCCTATCTTTATTTGAATACTGATTTGATCGATGATACCGCAGAGTGCGCCATCCTGACCGGCGGCGAGAGGCGCAGCGCGATCGGCGTGTCGAGCGCGAACAGTCCAGGACCGAGGATCATGATAAGCAGCGCGGCAAACCAGTAGTTATACGCGTCGGCGCCCTGGAACTTGTCGGGGTTGGAGATGACGGCGAGGAAAGCGTCTTTCTCCGCCGCCCAAAAGGCGACAGTCATATTGATGAAGAGCACAAGCGCGATGAGGCGCGTGCCCAGGCCAACGGCCAGAAGAATTCCGCCAACAAATTCAAGCAAGGAGACAAAGAGCGCGGTCTGTTGCGGCATGGGAAGATTGAGCGTCGCGAAGTATTGGCCCACGCGATCAAGGTGATGCAGCTTTGCCCAGCCGTCTGTTGCGAACTGCCATCCCCAGTAAAGTCGGATGGCGAGCAGCAGCGGGCTCTTGAGCTTGCTGAGAAGTGTTCGCATCCCGCCGTATCCGGCGACGGCGGCTCTTACGATTGCGGACATAAAAATTCCTCCGTGGAGCGAGCTGGCGGGGAACGCAGCGGCGCAGTTCAAATTGCGCAAGTCAATTTGCGCAAATCAGGCCACGCAAATCAGGCCTGACATATCCAGCCAAACTCGGCCCAACTGCCAAACCATTCTTGCACGCGCTCCGGACGCTGGCGCGCGGAGATCCGCGAACCTACAAAACCGGCCTCGAGCGCCTCGCCGAGCGCGGACCCATCACGTAGCGCGATTAAAGTCTGAAATTCTTCGCGCTCAATGCGGCGATAGTAAACCGACAAGTCGACGCGATGGACGGCAAGCCACGTGGGCCGCGGTCGGATAGATGGAATTGCGGCGGCGGCGGAATCATCTTCATGCGCAACTCCCGCTTCGCTGGTCTGGCGCTTCTCGCGTTGATGCAACTCGAGCACAAGGTTGTCGGCCGGGTAGCTGAGCGCGACCAATTGCAGGCATGGTTGCAAAGCAAGCTTCGATTCCGCCTGAAGCGCGGCGATCTGGCGCTGCGTGAGCGGACTCGCGCTCCGGCGCATCGAAGGCCTCTACGAACGCCCACTCCATGCGTGCGAGATCGACGGCCAATCGATGACGGCGCCCTGCGTAATCAGGATGGACAATCAGCCACTCTGGAAGTTTCGATCCGAGGTTGCGCAACGTGAACGAGCGGCTGGGATGCTCGGTGAGATAGGCAATGCTGAGCGCGTCAAAACGCTCGGCGCCAATCAAAGCCCGAAGCGCGGGAAAATCTTCGGCCAAAGCGCCGAGTATGCGATACCAATATTGCCGGTTGTAGATTTCAAGGCGCTCGAATGCCGTGAGCCGCGAGTTGGGCGCGATGAACGAGCCCGCAACTTCAGCCATCGGCCGCCCATCGGACGCAGTCGCGCGCATATTCTCGTCTTTGGTCAGCGGCTGCATCACCGCGGCGGCCATCTCGCGCTGGAGCGAGGCCAGGTCCAACCTCTCTTGACTTGTCGGCGCGCTCATTTCGCGGCTCCCACCACTTCGGCTGGAACCGGGGCGACTTCGGCTGGTGCCGCACCTTGAGCTGTCGCCGATTGCTTCGCCGCATGCAGGTAGCGCTCAGCCTTCTTCGCTTCGGCGTGGACCTCATCGAAGCTGGGAATATGGTCGTCCCACTCGAGCAGCGTGGGCGTAGGCCCGCAGCGCTCGATGGCGCGCGCGTAGAGCTGCCACACCGGATCGATCACCGGATGATCGTGCGTGTCGAGAATATATTTCTCGTACTTTGAATGGCCGGCGATGTGAATCTGCGCCACGCGATGCGCGGGAATGGCGTTCACGTAATCGAGCGGATTGAACTCGTGATTCATTGCCGAGACGTAGACGTTATTCACGTCGAAGAGGATGCCGCAATCGGCGCGCTCGACAACCTCGGTCAAAAACTCCCACTCCGTCATCTCGGAGCCGGTGAACGCAGCGTAGGAACTCACATTCTCGACCGCGACGGGAATCTCAAGATAATCCTGCACCATGCGCACACGCTCGACAGTCCGTTCAACCGCTTCCCATGTATAGGGCAGCGGCAATAGATCGTGCGTGTAGGTGCCGTCGACCGATCCCCAGCAGAGATGGTCGCTGAGCCATGGAGTTTTGGTGCGGCGCACCAGCTGCTTCAGCCGCTTGAGATGCTCCGGATCGGGCGCCGTCACCGAGCCGAAATACATCGACACGCCGTGCTGCACCACTCTGTATTGTTCCAGGATGCGATCGAGCGTAGCCAGCGGACGGCCGGCATCGATCATGTAATTTTCCGAGATGATCTCAAACCAGTCGACCACCGGCTTGCGTGAAAAGATATGGGCATAGTGAGGAATACGCAGGCCGATGCCGACGCCGTGATCCTGAAACGCATTGAAGCGATTGCCGGCCATAGACGCAGTTCACAGTTCTTAGTTCGCGGTTCACAATTGTCAGTTTTGAATTTGTTTGAGAAGAGATCAGTCGTCAGTGAGCAGTGGCTGGCAAACGAGAACCACGCAAAAACAGTCCGTCGTATTTGCTGACCACTGATCACTGACAACTGACCACTGTTTTTTACGCGAGGCCGGGCATCTTGGAGCCATCGGTGGCGCATCCACCCTTGCCCTTGCAACTGTTCTTGCCGGAGCATCCGTTGTCACTCGACTTGCATCCGCCCTGGCCTTTACAGTCATTCTTGCCTTTGCAGGAGTGCTTGGCGGTGTCGAAGTTCGAACCGCTGTAGCGCAAACCAGCCCTCATGACCTTGGCCGAGCTTGCGGTTGCGGAGGTTTGCGTGGCCGCGTGGGCCGCGACTGCGCTTCCGCCGGCCAGGCCAGCGAGAGCAGCGGTGAGAAGCATTGCGTTGAACTGGTTCTTCATAGCGATTTTGACCTCATTTTGGGGATGGGGCGGATCTTCTCCGCGGGTTGGGGTAAGCAGGATGGCAACTTCTCCACCCCGCAGAATGAGTGGTACGCAACCTTGGAGTGTCCCAGCAGCGAAAAGTTACAACCAAAACCACCGGGCAGGATGAATTTATCATTTCCCGGCGTAACCTGGCTGGCAGAATTTTCATCACATTGTCGATTGGCCGACGCACTCCATTGGCTGCTGCGCAACGATTGGCGGGCTCACGCTCGGTGCGCTAGTCTGTTTGAGCCTCGGACTGTGTTGAGGGTTGCCAGGCCGGCAAACCTATTCAACTTGGGCCCGTTTGTTTGGGTCAGTTGTTGGGACCAGCCGCACGCTTGCGTATTCGGGAGGTTGTTTGCAAAGCACAAAAGGATTTGGCGCAGTGTCGGGCGCATCGGTGGTGTTGGCGCTGTTGCAGAGCCTGTGCACTGCGATTCTGACCATTAACGGCATTCGCGTGGGGATTGGCGTCGCGGCCCTTGCCGCCAGCAGCATCGCTGCGCCCCTGCTCTCGTTTCACCGCGATGCGATACGCATTCCCATGCTGTCGATTGCGGTGGTCGGGGCCGTAGTGAATCTTGCCGTGCTCGCGTGGGTATGGCATTTGCGCGCGCGGCCTGAGTCGCAGTGGCGCAAGCAGCAGATCACGAAGAAGCAGCGTTGGTCAGAGCGGCTGCAAGTGGCGATGGCCATCGCCACGCTGATTTTGGTTGGCCTTGAAATCTATGCGCACCCGCTTGTGAATCACGGCGCGTCGGCATTCTGAATTCGTGCGCGGTCGCGCTCGAAAACTCGCGGCATCGATGCTGAGTTTACGGCCCCGACACTTCCATCTCTTTTTCCAGCCGCTCGTGCAGCCGCTCGCTGAATCCCGCGGGCAGCTCGAAGACGCGTTCGTCCGCGTAGAGCACGACGACGTTGCGCGTGGAGTCAAGCACGGCCGAGCAGATCTCGCAAGTTTCAAGATGCTTGTCGATTTCGGCGCGCAGCTCCACGTCCACCTCGCCGTCGATGTAGGCGGAGATGTGTTCCCAGACGTGTTTGCAATCAATTCTCATCGTGCTTCGCCTTGCCCATCTCGACTCGTCCCGATCTCGGCTCTTCTCGTCGCTCCCCTTTTTCGCCCACCCAAACAAACCGCTGCGCTTCGGTGCAAACCCCTTCAAACGCGGCGCCAGGCTGCGCTGCAAAAGCGCCCTCGCGCGGTGAAGACGGACCTTTACCGCTCCCTCGGTGATGCCGAGCGCGGCAGCGGTCTCACGTACGTCCATTTCTTCGATGTCCCTGAGCAGCACGACGTTACGGTAAATCTCCGGCAGCCCATCAATCGCCTGCCGCAACACGGCCGCAAGCTCCTTTTGCTCTAGTGCCAAGCTCGGGACCTCGCGCCAACTGGTCAGGATGGCCGGGGTAAAGTCGCCGGCCTGGTCGTCACTGAGCGCGTCCAGCGAGTCCTCGCGGCGCGATTCAGCCTTGCGCAGCCGGCCCAGGCCCTCATTCCGCGCGATCGAAAGCGCCCAGGTGCGGAACTGCGATTCGCCCCGAAAAAGGTGCAGGTTGCGGTAGATCTTCAGCACCGTTTCCTGCGCGGCATCCTCGGCCTCGGCCTCATTGCGCACAATCGAAAACAAAAGAAAGTAGATGGGGCGCTCGCAAGGGCG
Organism: uncultured Acidobacteriaceae bacterium; assembly: GCA_963773915.1. Taxonomy (GTDB): domain Bacteria; phylum Acidobacteriota; class Terriglobia; order Terriglobales; family Acidobacteriaceae; genus Telmatobacter. Next base: position 625,584 of record CAVZCY010000007.1, on the reverse strand, counting down.
AATCAGCTCGTGAAAAAGCTGCTTTTCGCCAGCCAAAATGCGGCGAATACAGTCCGCTTCGGCCTCCGGATTGGGTGCGTTCTTCATCTTGCCTGGCGTTTGGGCGGCGGTCTGCGGCGCGGTGAGCTGCGTCTCAGAGAGAACTATATCGTGACCAGCCTCCGGCCCCGATTTGGATGACCTAAGCCTTTTGGGCTGCCTGGCCCGAGGCCCCCGGGACGCCGGACCGCCCGGGTCACCACGTTTTTTTGCCTCATCAAAAAGAATCCTTGCAAAAAACTCACCATTTGGGCTGTACAATCCCAGCACGAGGAGTCTTATGGCCGGAGATATGCAAATTACGTGCAGCGACTGCGGGCAGGATTTTACCTTCAGCTCTGCCGATCAACAGTTTTTTCAGGAACGCGGATACTCGACCCCAAAGCGTTGCAAACCTTGCCGCCAGGCAAAGAAGGCCGATCAAGGGGGATCTGGCCACCGTTCGGCTCCTTCACAGGGAACCCCTGTGATTTGTTCGGGTTGTGGCCAGCCTACTACCGTGCCTTTTGAACCGCGTGGCGACCGTCCGGTGTATTGCCGGGACTGCTACACGGCGCGTAAGGGCACTGGGGGCGGCGGCGGCCGCGGGCGCTAAAGCGGGGTTGCCGCTTGCCGGTTTCTCCCGTTGAGCAAACTACTCCTGACAACGGACTAATTGTGTCTGCTCGGTTGCGGCATCTTAAGACGACGCCGGCGCGAGTGGATTAGTGTCTTCTCACGAACTGACCGGGCCGCAGTCGGACTTTGCCTGCCGATCGTTTTGCGTTCGTTCCCGGCCCTTCGTTCCCCGCTTAGCCTGTTTCGTGGGGCCGGTATAGTCTCATCCCGGCCCGCCGCAACCGTCGCTGCGGCGAACAGGCTCGTCGCTGCGGTGATCTGTCCCGTCGTTGCTGTGATCAGTTTTGACCAGCAGGCGCAGCCGTTTCTGAGCGATGATGACTGGGTATGTTCGGCGCCTGAGCACACACTCAATTGCAGTTGGACAGATGTCTCTACGCTGGATAAACTAGCCCTCACGGACCCCCTCAATAATCCGTGTACATAAGGAAACTTTCCAAGGCCATGTCCTCTCAGCTCTCGTTCACCGGATTCGCCTGGAAGAACCTTCGGCGCCGGCGCCTCCGAACGATGCTGACCCTGTGCGGGATTACGATGGGGATAGGGGCATTTGTGGCGTTGGTCGGATTTTCCCGCTCGTTTGAACACGAATGGCTGCGGCTCTACCAGAGTTCCGGCACTGACATCGCCGTCCTGCAATCGAGCCTGTTCAATAGCTCTATTGATGAGTCTCTCGGCCCTAAAATCAAGCAGCTGCCCGAGGTAGCCGCGGTTGCGCCGCTGGTCTTCAATCTTATCGATCTCACGCCGGATGTGAATGCGCTGGTCTACGGATGGCCGGCCGATTCCTACGAGCTGGATTCGCTCAACTTCACTTCAGGCACCCGCTTCCACGCTGGCCAGCCCGAGATTATATTGGGCGACCTGCTGGCGCAAAACCTCAAAAAGAAAACTGGCGACACCCTGACGATTCTCGGCGAATCGTTCACCATCTCGGGAATCTTTCACGGGGGCACGGCTCTCGAAACCGGCGCGGTGATCATGCCGCTTGATCAAATGCAGAACATCTCCAGCAGGCAGGGAAAAGTGACCGCGTTCCATGTGCGGCTACGGCCCACGCCTGCGGGAGAATCCTACGAGCAATACGTCGCCAAAGCGCAAAAGGAAATTGAGTCGCTCGATCCCGGCATCCGAGCCGAAGCTGCCGCGGAACGCGCCGGCAACAACCAGATTGTGGACATGGCCCACTCCGTCGCATGGGGCACGTCGATGATCGCTTTACTAATTGGCATTGTGGGAATTGCCAACACCATGGCGATGTCGGTTTTTGAGCGCACCCGCGAGATCGGAGTTCTGCGCGCGCTGGGCTGGAAGGGGCGGCATGTGGTTCTGCTGATTCTTACGGAGGCGGGCGTTCTTGGCCTCGTCGGCGGCATACTTGGCATCTTAGTTGGATTGGGTGCCTTGTGGATTCTCTCCATCATGCCGCAGACCGCCAGCGTGGTCTCATTGTCCATTTCGCCGGATCATCTGATCGAGTCGCTTCTGATCGCCGTCGGCTCGGGGCTCGTCGCCGGAGCATATCCCGCGTGGCGCGCCTCGCGGCTTTCGCCAGTGGAGGCATTGCGTTATGAGTAGCCCGATTCTTGAAGGACGCGCACTGGTAAAGAGCTATGACGACGGACGCGTGGCGGCATTGCGCGGCGTGGACCTCAAGATCGATGCCGGCGAGTATGTGACCATCAGCGGAGCCAGCGGAAGCGGAAAATCCACTTTGCTGCATATGCTGGGCGGGCTGGATTTGCCGTCGAGCGGCGACGTTCTTTTCCGTGGCGCGAAACTCGGCTCGGAGATGGATCTGGATACCTTCCGTTCCAGCCAGGTGGGATTCATCTTCCAGGCGTTTCACCTGCTGCCCACGCTGCGCGCGGTAGAAAACGTGCAGGTGGCGATGCTGGCGATCAAAGGACGCGCCAATCATCGCGTGGAGCGCGCGTCTGCTCTGCTTGAGGAGATGGGCCTGAAGGAACGCCTGCAGCATTATCCGAATGAGCTATCGGCGGGCGAACGGCAGCGCGTGGCCATCGCCCGCGCCCTGGCAAACGAGCCGGCCATTCTGCTTGCCGACGAGCCAACGGGAAACCTCGACAGCGTGAATACAGGCCACATTATGGACATTCTGCGCGGCATCCGCGAGAGCCGCGGCATGACGCTGGTGATCGTGACCCACGAGAATGACATTGCCCTGAGCGCGCCGCGACATATTCGCATCCGCGATGGCAGAATTGAAGCATGAGGATTGGCCGAAGCATGAAAATCGCGCAAAACATGAATGGCCGCAACCTGGCCCGCTTCGTGGCGCGGCATGCCTCCCGGTTTTCATTCCTGTCTGCACTCCTTATCGCCGCGCTGGCTCCCGCGCTTTGCGCGCAAACTGCAAATGTCAACGATCTCTTCGCCATTGAGCGAAAGCAGATTGAGACGGCCGATTTTCGAGTCACCGGCCACCTGGTCGCGATCGACGCCACCGGGGCGCGCGTCAACTATCCCATCACCATCAAGACGCATTGGTTTCCCGGTGTGCTGCGCGAATTTGTCGATCTGGGGCAGCCGCCCTCGACGAAAGGCGATCTGCGCGAGCATATTCTTATAGAGATGCGCCCAAACGGCGAGCACACCATCCAAATCGTTCACCCCGGCGAAGGAGTGGCCCATATTCTGCCGTTTGAAAAGTGGGACACTCATCCGCTCGGCCCGGGATTTAACTACGAGGACTTCCTCGAGCAGCAGTATTTCTGGCCCGGGCAAACGCTCGAAGGCCAGGCCATGTTCGGCGCGCGGAATTGCGATATCATCAAGAGCACACCGGGCCCCGCAGATCGAACGCACTACTCGCAAGTCCGCACCTGGGTCGACCCCACGATCAACTTCCCGGTTTACGCGGAAAAAACAATCAAGGAATCCGGAACGGTGAAGGAATTCACGTCGTACGGCGTGCGCCAGGAAGAGGGCCATTGGTTCGCGCACCAGGTGGAAATTAAAACGCGCGGACAATCCGGATCGACTTTGCTAATCTTTGATCGCGGCAGCGCGAAAGCAAAGCTCACTGCTGCAGACTTCAGCCCGGCCGCGCTCACACACTTCTAGGAGAACGATGCGCATCGCCCTCTGGATTGTCGCCTTCGCAGCAGTCTTGCTCGCGGCAGGTGTGTGCTACGAACTGATCGGCAGTTGGCGCGACCGGCGGCGATTTACCGGATCAGGGCGCTGGGTGACGATCAACAACGGCGCGAAAATATACCTCTCTGAGCTGGGAACAAAACCAGGATCTGGCGAGCCCACGGTTATCTTTGAAGCCGGCATCGGCGCTACGCACCTGAACTGGTGCCACATTCAGGAGACGATCGCGGAGTCTTCGCGCACGGTCTCTTACGATCGCTCGGGATTGGGCTGGAGCAGCCGTTGCCGCACCGCTCGCACTCCCGGAAACATTGCCGCCGAACTGCACCAGATGCTCAGCCGAGCAGGCCTCAAGCCCCCGTTCATTCTGGTCGGGCACTCTTTTGGCGGGCTTGTCATGCGCCGCTACGCATCGCTTTATCCCGAGCAGGTTGCCGGCGTTGTGCTCATCGATCCCATGCGCTCGGAACAATGGCCGCCGTTTGACCCGGCAAAACAATCTCAGATCGATCTGGGTTGCAGGCTGATTCGCTTCGCAATTCCTGTCGCTTCCTCCGGATTCGCGCGCCTGATGGTCACTTTGTTGTTTAGCCGCGCAAGTCATCTTTCCGATCACATTGCCGGGGCCGCCGGCGCGCACAAGCGCCATGTTCTCACGCGACTCAAAACCGAAGTGAGAAAAATGCCTCGAAAAGTGTGGCCGGCCGTCGCTGCGCATTGGTCGCGCCCCGGATTTTATGCCGGAATCCGCAGCCATCTGAAGGCCATTCCCGACACCGTAACGGAGATGGAAGCAGCCGCGCCGATCCGTGAAATTCCGGTCACCGTGCTCACGCCCGGCAACACTTCGCCACTTACGCAGGAACATCTTGACCGCATCGGAGACCGGACGCATCAGGTCTTCGCCCGAGAGAGCGAACACTGGATCCATCTCGACGAGCCCGAGATTGTGCTCGATGCCATTCGCGCCATGGTGGCCGCCGCGGTGGCTGAAACCGCCGTCGCCAATTAGCGAACTTTTCGGCGCCAATAGCATGCTCCATCCCCATGAATCCAGCGCTGTTCTAGTTTGTGCGACTGCCGTCACATCTTTCCCGTAAATGCCTCGTTACAGTGCAACATAGCCCCTTCTCATGGCTTCTTTCCGACGGGGAGCGAGGACTCTATGGAAGTAAAGGTCTGTCAAACTGAAGGCGTAAAGTTCGATATTTTTGCGCGTACGCACAAAATCACCTGCGATCAACCCGCTGAGAACGGCGGCACGGACTCCGGCATGACTCCACCCGAGCTGCTGCTGGCGTCACTCGGCTCGTGTGCGGCTTTTTATGCCGCTGAGTATTTGAGAACGCGCAATCTATCGCAAAGTGGGGTCGAAGTTTCAGTTACTGCGGATAAACTCCGGCAGCCCGCAAGGCTGGGGGACTTTCATGTCGAGGTCACGAGCCCCGTTGCGCTCACGGCGGAGCAATCTGAAAGCATGATGCGCTGCGTGCACAGTTGCCTGGTTCACAACACGCTCTTATCGCTGCCTGCGATTAAAGTCGAAATTGCCGCCGGCGTGCCGCAGTAATCAGTAGGGTGTAGCCAGCAGGAATAAGGACGCTGGCCTGATGGCTTTTTCATTCCCTGCTCGCTATTCCCTGTCTTTACGAGATTCGCACGCTCTTGCCGCGCGAAAGCACAGCGGCCTTGCGCCGGTCTTTTGAAGCGTGGTCGATCTTCTTCCAGAAGCCGATGAAGTAGTCGATCGCCGAGATCGTAGAGACGAGCACGGTAAAGTAGATTGCCGCGATCGCATACCACTTCACCGGAATCGTGAGCACGCCGATCTGCCAATGATCCCAGCGGTGCGCCAGAATGGCTAAAGTCACAGAGACAATCTGAACAACCGTCTTGAGTTTTCCCAGGTCGCTGGCCGTGACAGTGAACCCTTCAGACGAGGCGATCGAGCGAAGTCCTGAGATGAGAAACTCGCGGCCAACGATGACCACCACAATCCAAACCTTGACGACCTGCGGGTTGTAAGCGACCAGAGCGACGAAGGCCGCCGTGACCATGATCTTGTCCGCCAGCGGATCGAGCAACATACCCATCGTCGTAATCTGGCCGCGCTTGCGGGCGAGATATCCATCCAGCCCATCGGTGATCGACGCCAGCACAAAGAGAATCGATGCCAATATCTCCTGCGTTCCGCTTGGGCCCTGCCACGGAAAATGCGGCGACAATATCCAGAGGAAAAGCGGGATCATGATGATCCGCGTCATCGTGATGGAGTTGGGGAGGTTCATCGATGATCCATTTGGGCCGCGCCACGCCTTCGGGTCTCTGGTAGCGTGACACTATTATTGCACTGGCGACAATTCTGCGCGCCCGGCGAATAATTACTTTTGGCTAATAAACAGGGCTGAAATCGCGGCGCGCCTACTTTTTCGCGGTGGCAAAGAGACGGCGGGAGAGCCATCCGCTCCTCCCGCCACATTTGTTTGCCGTCACCCAACCCAAAGCGTTACGCGTAAAAACCGCGCTGCTTGATCGTGAACGCCACGCGGTCAACGGCCAGCATATAGGCTGCGATGCGATTGTTTACGTCGTGCGCATCGGCGTAGCGCACCACATCGTCAAAACTCGCGCGCAGAATCGCTTCAAGTTGCTCGTTCACGGCTGATTCCTTCCAGAAGAAGCCTTGGCGGTCCTGCACCCACTCAAAGTAGCTGGCCGTGACTCCGCCGGCGTTGGCCAGAATGTCGGGCACAATGAAGATGCGCTTCTCGGCCAGGATATCGTCGGCCACGGCGGTAGTCGGCCCGTTGGCGCCCTCCACAATAATGCGCGCCTTTAACTTGTCGGCGTTGCGGCTGGTGATCACGTTTTCCGTCGCCGCGGGAATCAGAATCTCGCAATCCGCCAGCAGCAGCTCTTCGCTGGGTGTGGCCTCGGCGCCGCGGAATCCCAGAATTGTTTCGTTGCGATATTTGTACTCAAGCAGTTGATGGATATCGATTCCGCCAGAGTTGTACAAGCCGCCATCGCGTTCGGCGACGCCGACAATCTTGTATCCCTGCTCCTGCATCAGTCGCGCGGCATTCGAGCCCACGTTGCCAAATCCCTGAATGACGACGCGACAGCCCTCGACGTCCATGTCCAGATGGCGCAGGCTCTCGTTGCATACCACCATCACGCCGCGCCCCGTGGCTTCAATGCGCCCCTGCGACCCGCCCATTGTCACCGGCTTGCCGGTCACCACGCTGGTCTCAGTCTGACGCATGTGCATGGAGTAGGTATCCATGATCCACGCCATGGTCTGTTCGTCGGTGCCCACGTCCGGCGCGGGAATGTCCTTCTTCGGCCCTATAAATTCGACGATTTCAGATGTGTAGCGCCGTGTCATGCGCTCCAGCTCGCCCTTGCTCATGTTGTGCGGATCGCAAATAATTCCGCCTTTGGCTCCGCCAAATGGAATATTCACGACCGCGCACTTCCACGTCATCCAGCTTGCCAGCGCGCGTATCTCGTCCAGTGTCACATCGGGCGAGTAGCGGATTCCACCCTTGCACGGCCCGCGCGCCATGGAGTGCTGCACGCGGAAGCCCGTGAATACTTCGACCGCGCCATTGTCCAGGGCCACCGGAAAATGCACGATCACTTCCCGCGACGGCGTGCGCAGCACCTTCCACAATCCCTCATCGAGATTCAGCTTGCGCGCGGCAAAGTCGAAGCGCGCGCTTTGCGCCTCCCATGGATTGATCTCCTGATCCAACGTGACGCTGCCATCTCCGGTTGTCATATCGATCTCCATATCGCGCCGCTGCCGTGGCACTGCGGATGGGGAATTTATTCCCGCCTCTCAAGAATATAGTCGAGCGGCGGTGATTGCGCACGAGCAGCTAGAATGAAGCTGTGAAAGCCGCATCGCGATCCGCCCAGCCCAGCCGCAAAGAATTTCTTCGCCTCGCCCGGACGCACACCCTTGTGCCCGTGTGCCGCACCCTGATGGCCGACCTGGAAACGCCGGTCTCGGCCTTTTTGCGCGCGGCGTGGACTGAGCGCGAGTGCTTTCTGCTGGAATCAGTTGAAGGCGGCGAGCAGGTGGGCCGCTACACCTTTATCGGCCTCACGCCGTTCAAGCGCATCGTCGCACGCGGGCGTCAGATCTCCATCAGCGAAGGCCGCAAGACTACTCATATTCAGGGCGATATCTTTGCCGTGCTTCGCGACGCGCTCGGCGGCCACAAACCCGCGCGCCTGCCGGGACTGCCCCCGTTTACGGCCGGAGCTGTAGGTTTTTTCGCTTACGATGCGGTCCGCCAGATCGAGCGCCTGCCCGACCTCGCAAAAGACGAACTGCACGTCCCCGATGCGATCATGCTCTTCTTCGACGAAGTGCTGGCCTTCGATCACGTGCGCAAAGAGATTATGCTCGTGGTCACGGCGAATGTGTCAAAGGGCGCTCCCGCTGCGGCGTATGATCGCACCATCAAACGTCTCAACCGCCTGGAGAAGCGCCTCGCACAGCCGCTTCCGGATTTGAACAAGATAAGACCACGCCGGCTTTCGAAGCTCAAGGTAAAGCACCGCACCGCGAAAAAAGATTTCCTGTCCGCGGTCGAGCGCACAAAAGAGTACATACGCGCCGGCGATGCTTTTCAAGTAGTGGTCTCGCAGCGGCTCGATGTCGAGCCCGGCGTAGACAGCTTTCAGGTTTACCGCGCGCTGCGCACCGTCAATCCCAGCCCGTATATGTTCTTCCTGCGCTTCTCTCTCGAGGGTTCGTCGGGCTCGCCGGCGAAATCGGCAAGAATTTCCTCCAAAGAATCAAAAGGGCAGGCGACCCGGCTGGAGCTGGCTGGTTCGTCGCCCGAGTTGCTCGTCCGCGTGCACCAGGGCAAGGTTGAGTACAGGCCGATTGCCGGCTCACGCCCCCGCGGCACTACCCAGGCCAAAGATAACGCGCTGGCCGATGAGATGCTGCACGACGAAAAGGAACGCGCGGAGCACGTGATGCTCGTCGATCTGGGCCGCAATGACGTAGGCCGCGTTAGCCGCTTCGGCAGCGTCAAGGTTGACAAGCTGATGTTCGTCGAGCGCTACAGTCACATCATGCACATCGTCAGCTCGATTGAAGGCAAGTTGCGGCCCGATCTCACCGCAGTTGACGCGCTGCGGGCATGCTTCCCTGCCGGCACGCTCTCGGGCGCGCCCAAAGTTCGCGCCATGGAGATCATCGAAGAGCTCGAGCCCGCGCGGCGCGGCACCTACGGTGGCGCGGTTCTCTACGCCGATTTCTCCGGAAATCTCGACTCCTGCATCGCAATACGCTCCATGCTGTCCGTCGGCGGCAAAGGCTCGGTGCAGGCCGGCGCGGGCATCGTCGCCGACTCTGTTCCCGAGCTCGAGCACCAGGAATCGCTCAATAAAGCGCAAGCGGTTTTGCGCGCCATTGAGCGCGCGCGGGAGATGTAGAGGCAGGGATCAGGGAACCGGGAATAGGGATCAGTCAGACATTGCGTAGATCTGAGTACGGGATTTCCCTCACGACAATCCGGTATTTTAAATCGCAAAAACTCGGGAGGCCACGCCCACCTGTTCCCTATTCCCTGTTCCCTGCTCTTCTCACTCCGCGCCAAACATGCGCTTGAAAAAATGCCCAATGCTCGTGAAGAATCCGGGCTTTTTCTTTGCGCCGGGCGCTGGTGGCCCTGTCGTCGCGGGCGACGCGGCGGGCTGCGGAATTGCGACGGCTTGCGGCGCGGCTTCACTGCTCTTGTAGACCAGTGTTGTTGTTGCCTGGCCGCTTCCTGCGGTTTGATTCGCGACGGGCGCCGGCGGTGACGGCGGAATGGGCGCGAGGCCCTCGCTCTGCGCAAGTGGAAACTCGTTAGCCTCGGACTTGGTGGGCGACGGGCAACCGCAAGGCTCTTTTTCCTCGTCGACTACTTTCAGCAAGCTGCCCTGCTGAAACATGACGCGCTGACCCGGCTGCACGCGATAAAGTCCGCCCTCGAAGACGCTGGTCACGACGACGTAGGGCGCATTCGCGCCGGCGTTATCCACGCAAGTGTCGCCACTGTCACCGAGCCGCACCCTTACATCCGCGGCATTCGGGCCGCCGATCATGATGCGGAAGTATGGTGTGAGCAGCGTGTCCGCATTCTGCGCGCGCGCGGTGCTGGCCGCGAGGCTCATCTCAACCGCGCCATGATCGAGCGCAATCAACAGGCCCGGCACATCGCCCGACGCCGCGCCTGACGCGGCGCTCGAGGCAGCCGCAAGTTTGACCGAGCTCGATGCGCAAACGTGCATCGTGCCGCGATAAGGCAGCGTCACCTGAGCCGTTTGATCGCCGGCCGAGATCGTCCCGCTGCCGGTGAGGTATGCACGGCCGTTCCACGCCTGCATCCGCCCATCGACGGAAAGCGCCGCGCCGGGAATGGATTTATCCAGCGGAACAATGGCAACGGGAGGAGAACTGAACGTCGGAGCCGCTTCGCTTGCAGCTGCCGGCTGCGATGGCGCCGCGGCTGGCGAGCTCGGCGCAGGCTGAGTTGCCGCCGGAGTTGACGGCGCCATCGGGTTCTGCGCGTTGCCGGCCGATACAACAAATGCCGCAATAGCCGCCACCAGCACGATGTGTTTCGACACGCACAAAACGCGCGCACTGCAAAACGAGCCAGACAGGCAGCGCGAGACATTCAAACGGACGCTCATCAGTCACATGTCCAGAAAGTTGCGGATCATCTGGTGCCCGCCCTCGGTGAGTACGCTCTCGGGATGAAACTGCACACCCTCAACAGGCAGGCTGCGATGCCGAAGCCCCATGATGACAAATTCGCCGCTCGTTTCAGACCCGCCCGCGCCTGTTCCGCCCGCGCCCGATCCATTGCTCCCATGCGTGTGCGCCGTGACGGCCAGCTCTGCAGGCAACGACTTCTGCTCCACGATGAGCGAGTGGTAGCGCGTGCAGGTAAGCGGCGTCGGCAAGCTCGAAAAAATGCCCTTGCCGTCGTGCTCCACTGCGCTGGTTTTGCCGTGCATCAGAGTCTTCGCGCGAATAACTTTGCCGCCAAAGGCTTCGCCGATGGCCTGGTGGCCGAGGCAAACTCCAAGAATTGGAGCCTTCCCTGCCATGTGCCGGATCAGCGGCACCAGAATGCCGGCCTCGTGCGGCGTGCATGGCCCCGGCGAAAGCAGAATCCGCTCCGGCTTCATGGCCTCGACTTCCTCCGGCGTGACCTCGTCGTTGCGCCGCACCACCACCTCCGCGCCCAACTCGCCCAGATACTGGACCAGGTTGTAGGTGAAGGAATCGTAGTTGTCGAGAACGAAGACCATGGTGAACTCCAGTGTAGCGCCCGCGGCACCGCAAACGCACCGCGGCGTGAATTCGCTTGCAGCTTGCGCCATTTCGCGCGCATCTGCAACACTGGCCAAGGTCGGATTCCATGGTTGTTCATTTCCTCATTCAAGGCCGCGTGCAGGGCGTAGGCTTCCGCTGGTTTGTGCAGCGCGAGGCCAGCGAGCTGAATCTGCGCGGATGGGTGCGCAACACCGAAGACGGCGACGTGGAGGTTGTCGCGGCGGGCGACGCTGGCGATCTCGATGAACTTCGCTCGAGCCTTCGCAAAGGCCCGCGCGGCTTCGCGTCGACCGCATCGTCGAGCACACGCTGGCAGAAAGCGAAGCCGAAGGCTTGACTTCATTCAAGATCGACGGCGCGTGGTGAAAAAAGCAGGGACCCGGGAACAGGGAATCAGGGACTAGAAAAGCGTAGGATTCTGCTATGAGAATTTATGCGGATAGACACCATGTGTCCTTTTCGAAGCGACGAGTCGACCACGATCGAATATCGGCAGAGGGGGTTTACCAAGGCGGTCAATCTCTTCTTTGTAGGGATTCTGTTTGTTGTCGGGATCTTCTTCTTGCAAAAGTCCGTTCATGACTCCGCCCCGGCTGGGGGCGTAGCCCTCGCAATGTTGATCATTGCCGGCGACGCATATTACCTTGCGACAGTTTTACGTTCACGCATCTTAATTGAGGGAACGCAAATCAAGGTTCGAAATGCTTTTGGGGAGCGAACCGCAGATATAGCAGAAATTGAGGGAGTGCGCGATATCCCGGGAAAAAACAACGTTGGTGTAGTCGGCAAGCTCCTTTGCCTCAAGGACGGACGTGGCACGATCCGAGTCTCATTGCAGACAATAGATCTGGACGATCGCTTCACCAATTGGCTCAAGCAATTTCCGAACCTGGACAAGAGCGACAAGTAGTCGGCGCAGCGGGAGCACTATTGCGATGGGCTAGATTGGTCTTGATCGCTCAGTCACATCGAGGAACGTCTGTTTCCTCGTTTCCCTGCCCGGCCTATAGACTGTTAACTGATCACTGACAACCGATCGCTGAAATCTCATCACTGGAGCCATGCACTGCCATGCCGGAAACAACTAAGCCCGTCAACGTCGAGGATTTGAAAAAACTTGTCCGCACCGTGCCGGATTTTCCCAAGCCGGGGATTCTCTTTTACGACATCACCACGGTGCTCAAAGGACAAGACGGGCTTCGCCCAGCTCATCGACGCGATGGCCGCGCATTACATCGGGCACCACATCGACTTGATTCTTGGTATCGAGGCGCGCGGCTTCATCTTTGGCCCCGCGCTGGCCTATCGGCTCAACGCCGGATTTGTCCCGGTTCGAAAACCCAGAAAACTGCCCGCGCCCGTCGCCCGTGTGACGTACGACCTCGAATACGGGACAGACACGCTGGAAATTCACATGGACGCCATCGCTCCGGGACAGAGCGTAGTGCTGGTTGACGATCTGCTCGCCACCGGCGGCACCATGGAAGCCACAATCAAGTTGGTGAAGCAACTGGGCGGCGTCATCGCCGGGCTGGGCTTTGCCGTGGAACTCGATTTTCTCAAGGGGCGCGAGCGCTTCAAGGAGTACGACGTCTTCAGCCTGCTGCACTATAACGAGTAAGAACGAGTAGGAAATCCACAGTTCCCGGGCGCAAGCCGCCGTTTTAATCTCAATGCGCGCGCTTTCCAGTGCTATTCTGGTTCCCCAATTCAACCCCGGAGGTAAATGATCATGAAACTTCATCCGGCAGTCAAGACTGCCTTGTGTCTTCTCGTCGCAGGCCCCATCCTTTGCACCGCGCCCGCAGTCGGGCAGATGCCGGCCGGCGGCGTGAATCCGCCGCCGAAGTACATTTACCTGAGCAACGTTGAGATCAAGCCGAATATGACCGGCGCCTTCATCGCAACTGAAAGTACTGAAGCGCAGGCCGAGCGCACCGCAAACGCACCCCTCAACTACTTCGGCATGGTCAGCATTACCGGCTCCCCGCGCGCCCTGTTTTTCGCCGGATTCAACTCCTTCGCCGAGATACAAAAGGAACACGAACAAGGGATGTCGGACGCCAAGCTGCAGGATGCGATGAAGGCCGGCGACGCGGCCGAGGCCCCCGCGCTGAGCCAAACGTATGGCAGCATCTACAAATTCCGCGACGACCTGAGCCTGAATTCGTCCATCGATATTACGCAGCAGCGCTTCTTCGACATCACCGTTTTCCATATTCGCACCGGCCACTATCAGGATTTCGAGCATCTGGTGAAGATCTACATCAAAGCCTATTCAACCATCGCGAATTCCCATTGGGCGATGTTTGAAAAGCTGTATGGCGAAAACAGCGACAGAACCTTCATCCTGGTGACGCCCATCAAGGCGCTTGCGGAAGAAGATCAGTTCATGATCGACGGCGACAATTTGCCCAAGAGCGTGGGTGAAGACCAATTGCAATTGATGCACGAGCTGGGCTCGGAGACGGTCGAGTCATCCGAATCCGATCTCTTTGCGATTGTCCCGGAGATGAGCTATGTGCCTGCCTCGTGGCTCACGGCCTCGCCCGATTTCTGGGGCAAGAAGTAGACCTCGGCCAATATCGGCGCCAAACAGAAGGCCCATTCCGCAACGGAATGGGCCTTCGCATTTAGAACTCGTGCCGGAGCGTGTCAGTCGGCAACCTTAGGCGGCTCGTGCTCGTCTTCCGGCAGATCCTCGCCTTCCTGCATAGGTTCGCCGTCCGGCATTTCTTCCGCAGCAGCCGATCCTTCATGAAGCGATCCTTCCTGGAACATCTGCGCATCGGCGAAGCGGTATCCCACATAGACATCGGTGAGCAGATAAAGCGGTTTCGATGGATCGTCCTCGATCTTCTTGCGCAGCTGCCGGACGAAGGTGCGCAGATACTCCACTTCTTCGCGGCACTCTGCGCCCCACACCGCGGTCAGCAGCTTGGCGTAGGTCACCACGCGCCCGGCGCGGCTCATCAGGCAATACAGAATGTCGAACTCCTTGCGCGTCAGGCTGCACCGGCGCGCCGCGCTTGGTCACGCAGCCGCTTCACCGGCTCCAGACGAATCTCGCCAATCTCGATGGGCGCATCCTCAGGCCGGGCAGGGGCGCGCACGCGGCGCACGCGCCGAACGGATCCGCGCGATCAGCTCGCGCGTGCTGAACGGCTTGGTCACATAATCGTCCGCGCCCAAATTCCAGCGCCTCCACCTTGTCCTCTTCCTCGTCGCGCACTGTCAGCATCAGCACCGGCAGACGCGGCGCAAAGCTGCGAATTCGCTTAAGCGTCTCAATGCCGCCAATTCCCGGCATGTTGATATCCAGAAGCACCGCGTCGTAAGGGCGAGTGCGCAGCACCTGCAGCGCCTCCTCGCCGCGCGAGGCCTCGGCCACCTGAAATCCCAGCTCCATCAGCGGCGGCCGCAGCGCTCGGCGAATTGCCGACTCGTCGTCGACCACCAGAATGCGGATCGCTGGCTGCATCATCACGAACTCTCCCTCTCCATCGTCAGCGGAATGGCTGCAAAAAACGTCGTGCCTTCCTCTTCATCGCTGGTCACCCAGACGTAGCCCCCGTGAATCTGCGCGGCGCGCTTGGCCACCGAAAGCCCAATTCCCGTGCCGGGTGCGCGGTTGGCATAGGTCGACGAACGATAGTAGCGGTCGAAGATGCGCTCGCGGTCCGCCATGGGAATCACCGGCCCGAAACTGTGCACGGAAAAGATCGCCTCTGCCCCGGCGACCAGCACGCGGATCGTGACTGTGGTGCCGAAGTTTGAATACTTGCACGCGTTGTCAATGTACTGGGTCAGCAGCATGACCATCAACTGCTGATCGCAGCTGAGGACCAGGTCCTCGTCCTCAATCTCGATGGCAACCTTCATGCTTGCCAGCCGATCCTTGAGCGCTAGCCACTACTTCTTCAACCAGCGTTCCCACGCTCACTCGCTCAACGTGAATGGCAACTTCGCCCGCATCCAGCCGCGCCGTCGTCAGCAGGCGGGTGGTCAAGTCGCCCAGCAACCGGGTCTGCTCGTCGATCAATCCCACCAGGTCCGCCTGCCCCGCCGAAAGATGGCCCATCTCGCCCAGTCCCGTTGAAGCCGCGCGAATCGCCGTGAGCGGAGTCTTGTAGGCGTGCGCCAGGCTGTCGAGCACCGTGGCGCGCAGCTGCTCCGTGCGCCGCTCGGTCTCGATCCGGCTCTCATTGGCAAAGGCGCGGTACCGGTCGAAGGTGATTGCGATCAGCGAAGCAATCGCGTTGTTGATCAGCGGGCTGGTATCGCCGCGCACCACCAGGCTGCCGACAGGCACCGTCCCCAACCGCACCACGCGCCGGCCGACTCCGGTCTCCGGATCATCGTCCGCTGTCTCGAAGTAGTAGACGTTCTGCGCCATCTCCTGCGGGTCCACGTTCCAGAACCCCGCCTGTGTACACATCGTGCAAATCGGCGTCGAACACCGCGACCGCCTCAAGGTTGAAGATCTCATGAACCAGCTCGGCCAGTTGCGGGCCCGGTTCCACATGCAGATTCATCTGCAGGGTTCGCCGCGTGAATTCGTAAAGATCTTCCATCTGCCCGCCCCGCGACTCCGCCTCGCGGGCGTGGCCGGTCACTCGCGACGAAAGCCTGCTCACGGTGAGCGCAACCAGCACAAAGACCAGCAAAGTGACCGAATTGATGGGGTCGGCGGCCATGGCCAGCTCCGACTCCCGCGCGGTAAACCAGCTGTGCGCCACCACAGCCGAGAGCGAAACGATCACCGCCTGCCATAACCCGCACAGGAGCGCCGTGGCGACCACGATCAGCAAGTACAGCAGCGCGGCAACGGGCAGCAACCGGGGCCACCAATGCGTGATTGCCGCCACCAGAATCACCAGCACAATTCCCAGCGCGCACTCCAGCGTGAACAAGATCACACGCAGGCCGGAGCCACGCGAACGCCTGGACCGCAACACAAAGTGGCTATGAGTGTTCTGAGCCAATTCGGCACTCACTTTCCATATCTGAGAACCCAGCGGAGGGCCACTTCACTCGAAGGCAGGAGAGTTTGCGAAGCACAACTTTTTGCACCGACTCTATGCACCGTACGTTTCCGGTTCACACGCCCGGTTCACAGGCATCGGCTTCAAATCCAAATCGTGCTGCCCGTCAGGTTTCAGGTGCTGGGCTGGGAAAAGAAAATTTTATCAGGTTCTTCGCCTCTTCTTCACGGCAGAGAGCCGCTGGGTTGCTGAGTCTCGACAAGCAACTCATCTCGAAATCCATTAGATAGAACGAGGAAATCCACAATCGCAATGGCGCATTAGGAATCTTTTTGATTTCATCATTTAATCTTTATGCCCTCTTTGCGTTACTAGGGGTAGTTCGGTTTACCCAAACAACGGTGTCAATAAGGGCAGCGGGATTGCCAGGCACGTCGCTGGCGATCGACACCATACGTGTGTTCATCGCTGCACAACCTCAACACGACATTCCGGGGCACTGCAAAAGACCAGTCTCACTGTTCCCCTGGGCCGGATCTCATCTCGCGTTATTCAAATACTTTCTTGGAGGTAATCAGCCGATGTATCTGAACACAAAGGTCATCTCGAGTTCACTCGCCGCAGCCGCAATGACAATCGCGCTCACGGCCGGCGCACAAGCGCCGGCACCACCAGCGGATTCTTCCGCGGCTCCTGCTGCGCCTCAGGCTCCTGCCCCGGCGCCAGCCCCGGCCGCTCCTGCCGCACCCACATGGAGCGTTGGCCCCATGGATGTGAGCGGATTTATCGACGGCTACTACAGCTTCAATTTCAACCGCCCCAACACATCCGACATCTTGCCCGACCAGGTCAACCAGCTCTATAACTTCAATGACAAGACGGATCAATTTGAGCTGAGCGCGGCCAAACTGACGCTGAACCACGCTCCCGATCCGATCGGCGCCGCACGTCGACTTCATCTACGGCCGCACCAACGACCTGATCAACAACTCCGCGTCCAACTCTACTACCACCACCTTTGTCGCTTCGCAGCTTCCTTACCTCGAGCAGGCATTCCTCAGCATGAAGCCGCCCAAGGCCAAGGGATTCGAGATGGACTTCGGCAAATTCGTCACCTCGGCCGGAGCGGAAGTCATCGAGGCGATGACCAACTGGAACTATTCGCGCTCGCTGCTGTTCGTCAACGCGATTCCCTACTGGCACTTTGGCGCGCGCACTTCGATGCCGGTGTCGAAGACCGACACCGTCGGCTTCCAGTTGGTCAACGGCTGGAACAACGTCTCCAAGTCGCAATGGCGGCCTGACCGGCGTGTTTACCAACGCCTATATCAAGCCCAAGTACTCCTGGGCCCTCAACTATATGGTCGGTCCTGAAAACTACAACACCACCAGCGGACTGCGCAACCTGTTCGACTCGACTTTGCTGCTCACGCCTCCGGGAAAGTTCAACGCGTACTCAACTTCGACTACGGCATGAACCACGAACGCCGTCGTGGCACAAGGCGACACCAAGTTGCATTGACGTGGTAGGGCGTAGCAGGCGCACTCCACGAGCAGGCCAACGCCAAGAACGCCATCGCTCCGCGCGATTGAATACTTCAACGATCCCGACGGCTTCCAGACCGGCACCTGTCCACGGAAACACCCTCTATGAAGGCACCTTCACCTATGAATACAAGTGGGTGGAAGGCGCGCTGATGCGGGTTGAATATCGCTTCGACGAATCCAACTTGCAAGTACTTTGAACAAGCTGGCCAATCAATTCGGAGCCGTGACCAGCAACAGACGCTGACCGTCGCCTTCATCGCCTTCTTCGGACCAAAGCGCTAAGAAATGTTTCATTTCCTGATTTCGTCCTGATGGGACTTTATTTCGTCCTCATGAGCTGAAAGTCGATAGACTCAGCTCAACCGCAGATCAACCGGGACTGGCCAGAAGCTTAACCATGCGACTGGCCGGGTCCCGCCTAATCAACGCCGCCGCTCGGTTCGAAGCGCTACGCGGTAGATAGACGAGCCGCAGCCAGTTGTTTTTGAAATTTCCCGGCGGTCATCCGCCGGGAGCCGCCAAACGAATTTCAAACTCTCAGGAGAATGTTCATGGCAGATCAGAAAGCACCTCAGATGCAGGCCACGCTGGGCCTTACCCAGCTGACCGCAAATGCAATGGCGCTCATCGCCCCCGGCGCCTTCCTCTGGCTCACCTTCTTCATCCAGGCCACTACGGGCGTTGCCGGCCAGCCATCCACCGCGCCAGCCATGTGGCTGGGCATCTTCGTCTCCCTGCTGCTCTGCCTGGCCACCGCCGTGTCCTACGCCGAGATCTCCAAGCTCTATCCCGGCACCGGCTCCAGCTACTACTACGCCGAGCAGGCCATGCTCTCCAAGGACGAGGCCTTCAAGTACGCCCGCATCGCCAAGTTCATCGTCGGCTGGGGCTCGCACCTCTACTACTGGGTCTATCCCGGCGTGATGGTGGCCGTCACCGGCGTCTTCGTCGGCTACGTGGTCGGCTTCCTCTATCCCACCTTCATGAGCGGCTCCAACCCCGGACTGCTCTTCATGGCCCTCGTCGCGGTGGTCTTCTCCTTCTTCGTCGCCTGGATCGCCTCCAAGGGCGCCGGCGCCTCCTCGGCCGTCAACATCGCCATGAACGTGATTCAGATCTCCGCCCTGATCGTCTTCAGCGTGCTGGCCCTCGGCTATCGCGCCAACCATCCGGAGGGCGCGCCCGCCTTCCAGTACGACACCCAGACGCAGGCAGACCTTCACCTACCAGTTCGCCACCAATCCCAAAGACGGCTCGATCATGCGCGACTCCAGCGGCACTCCGCTGCCGCTGCTCGACGCGGCCGGCAAGCCCGTTCCCTTCACCATCAGCTATCAGGCGACTGACTCCAGCGGCAACTTCCTCGCCCATCCCAACGCTGCTTCGGTGGTCGGCGTCCACAAATGGAGTTGGGTGTTCATTCAGTCCACGGTCGCCATTCTCATCCTGGTCGGCTTCGAATCGGTCACCTCGATGGGAGGCGAGGCAAAAAATCCGACCAAGCATATTCCCATCGCCGTCATTGCATCGCTGCTGATTCAGGGACTGTTCTGTTACCTGTTTGAGTACTTCTGCGCCAATTACTTCCTCAACTCGGGGTACACCATGCAAAGTGCGGCCAGCTTCGGCCGCGCCCATCGGCGACATGATGATCATTGTCGGCGATCAGCTGCTCGGCCAGGGCCACGGCAAGTACTTCATGCTGGCCGAAGCCGTCACTGTCTTCCTCGCGCTCATCGGCACCACGCTGGCCTGCATGAACACCGGCGCTCGCGTCACCTACGCCATGGGCAAGGACGAGGAAGTTCCCGAGCACTTCGGCATGCTGCACGCCGAGTCGCTCTCGCCGCGCAAGTCCATCTGGACGCTGGCCTGCATCTCCGCGGTCATCGGCGTCATCGCCATCTCGCTGGTGTTCGGCGATGCCGGCGCGCCGACCGACGCCACCATCGCGGCCCTGCCGCACGGCATCTTCTCCAGCTGGGGCTACCTGCCGCACGACACGCTGGCCAAGCTGCCCAACTCGCTGCTCGCCTTGACGCTCACCTCCAACTTCGGCACCTTCATCCTCTACGGGCTGAGCTGCTTGCTGTGCATCGTGGCCTACCACGGGCGCCCCGACCACAGCTTCCTCATGCACACGCTCATTCCTGGCTTCGGCCTGCTCGCCAACCTCGACTGCATGGCGTTTTACGTGGCCGGCCCGTTCTTTAACCTCGGCACCAAGATGGAACCATTAACCGCGCTGGGCATCTCCGCTATCTGGGGCCTCTACGGAGCGATCTACTTCCTGCGCTCCTCCAAGGCCAAAGGCAAGTCGGTGCTGCTTGACTTCAAAACAGCAAGCTCTCATAAATCAGAACATCAACTTAGCACTCAGCTTCTGGGTGGATCTCCTCTCCGGCCTCGCTACTGAGAGGCTGGAGAGGGAGCTCCACCCAATTGTCGTTTTCAAGCACGACTCCGCATTCCCCTGAACGGAAGTGCTCCGCGACAGAATCGCGGGATGCTTCACACGGCGGCGCATCATGTTAGATGTACAGTTCGGCCAGGCAAGCGACTTCGGCAAAGTCCGCACCAATAATGAAGACGCCATGGGGTCGTTTATCCCTGCATCGCGCCAGCAGGCGCGCTCCCACGGTTATCTCTTTGTGGTTGCCGACGGAGTCGGCGGCATGGATCTCGGCGAAGTGGCCTCGGCAACAGCCGTCTCCGTGCTCACCGACGAGTTCGGCAAGGCGCAAGCCGGCTCCATGCTCATCAGTCTGCTGCCGCGGCTCATCCAACACGCCAACTCCGGCCGTGCACGATCGCAGCGCTGCAACCTGAATACCGCGGCAAAAACATGGCCACCACGCTCGTGGCCTGCGCCCTGCGCTACGACCAGGCCGTCGTTTCGCATGTCGGCGATTCGCGCTGCTATCTGGTCCGCAACGGCCAGGCGCGGCAGATCACCCAGGACCACACCTGGGTCAACGAGCAGCGCAAGATGGGGATCATCTCCGCCGACGACATCGCCTCTTCCGATTCCCGCCACGTGCTCATTCGCTCCGTCGGGCCGGAGATGTTCGTCTCTCCCGACACCACTGCTCTCACCCTGCAGCCGGGCGACGTGCTGGTGCTCTCGACCGACGGCCTGCACGACGAAATGCGCGAAGCCGAGATCGCCATCCATCGCTTCGCAGAAGAAAGACGCCGCACAGATCGCCCGCGAGCTCGTCGCCCGCGCGGTCGAAATCGACGGCGGCGACAACACCACCGCGCAGGTCATCCGCGTCCGCTCGGTGGAGCAGGTGGGCATGTACCGCGGCCGCCCCTACCGGCTGCCGATCTAGGATGACTGCCCCTTCTACCGTGATCCGCGATCTCTCACTGCCTCTTTGTCCTTTTTGTCCCTGCCTTACGCATTCCTTACTATCTCCGGCGCTTTCACCCGCTACATTAGATAAAGTGCCCCGATGGAGCGCGCAGCACGATGAGTTTTTACGATGCCCTTGAGCCGGGCGCCAGTCTCGATTCCTACCGCATCGACGCGCCCGTCGCGCAAAAGCGGCATGGCCACTATCTTATCGCGCCACCGACACGCGCGACGGCCGCATTGTCGCCCTGAAGATTCCCCATCCCGACATGGAAGCCGATCCCGTTCTCTCCGACCGCTTCAAGCGCGAATCGGGCATCGGCGAGCGGCTCAACCATCCCAATGTCATGCGCGTCTTCGGCGGAGAAAAGCGCTCCCGCATTTACATGGTCATGGAGTGGTGCGACGGCCGCCTGCTGCGCCAGCATTCTCGACGAAGGCCGCCCTTCCGCAAGACCGCGCCATCCGCATCGCCGAGGGAAGTGCTCAAGGCTCTCGATTACATCCACGCCAACGGCGTTGTTCATCGCGACCTGAAGCCGGAAAACATCCTGGTCGACGACAACGACAACATCAAGCTCATCGATTTCGGCATCGCCGGCGATACTGCCTCGCGCCGGCTCACCTACGCCAACTTCACCACCGCGCTGGGCACGCCGGACTACATCTCGCCTGAGCAGGTGAAGGGCAAGCGCGGCGACGGCCGCAGCGACATCTACTCCATGGGCGTGATCCTCTACGAGATGCTCACCGGCAAACTGCCCTTTCACGGCCCCACGCCGCTGGCCGCCATGAACGACCGCCTGCTGAATCATCCCACGTCCGCCGAGCGTTGCCGACCCCTCCGTCTCGCCGCAGTTGCAGGAGATCATTTACCGCGCTCTGGAGCGTGATCCGAAGAACCGCTACGCCACCGCGCGAGGAATTTCTCCACGATCTGGAGCACCCCGACCAGGTTGGCGTCGAAGACCGCGTCGAACTTCGAGACTGGCAGAACCGCAAATCGCAGCTCTCGCGCAAAATTCTCTATTACGGCGGTCTGGCGCTCATCCCCGTGGTGATTTTGCTCATCATGGTGCTCATCGCCCGCCATCACTGAAACGGTGCCTGAAGGGGTTGGAAATATTCCGCACGTCAGAATCTTGGAACGCGCACTTTTCCCCGTCTTGGAACCCGCGCGCGCCTCCCCCCGGTATTGTCATCCTGAGCGACCCTGAGGCCGCAACGCGGGCGAAGGGGAGTCGAAGGACCTGCTTTTCCGATCTTGGAACGCGCACATTTCCTCGTCTTGGAACCCACGCACCCCCCAATGCTGTCATCCTGAGCGACTCTGAGGCCGCAACGCGGACGATGGGGAGTCGAAGGACCTGCGGTTCGTCATCCTTGCTCAGGATGACAACTTAGTTGAAAGAATTTCTTCTGTCAGCGCCTCGGCCGCATCGATGCAATCCTTCCGGCTCACGTCGCGATGCGTCACCACGCGGATCGCGTCCGGCACGAATGCGCCGACCAGCACCCCGCGCGATTTCAGCCGCGCCGACAATTCCGCCGCGCCCTTGCCCGCCTCCAGCCGGAAGATCGACGATATTGGTCTCTACCGTTGCGAGATCGATCACCACGCCCTCGGTCCACGCCAGCGCCTCCGCCAGCAACCGCGCGTTGGCGTGGTCTTCGGCGAGACGCTTAGGACCGTCCTCCAGCGCGATGAGTCCTGCCGCGGCCAGCACACCCGCCTGCCTCATGCCGCCGCCCAGTGCCTTGCGCTAGACTCCGCGCCCTCGCCATCAGCTCCGCCGAACCACCAGCATCGATCCCACCGGCGCGCCCAGTCCCTTCGACAAGCAAAACATCACCGTGTCGAAGCCGCGCGTGAGCGTCTTCACGTCGACGCTCAAGCGCCACGGCCGCATTGAAGATGCGCGCGCCGTCCAGGTGCAGTGGGAGCTTGCGATCCCTCGCCCCATCCAAATCTCCTCCAAAACTTCGACGCGTGTGCAAACGCCACCGGCCAGGTTGGCCGTGTTCTCAATTTCGATCAGCCCGGTCTGCGCGCGGAACGGCCCGAACGGAACAATCACCGGCTCAATGTGCTTCCAGGTGAGAATTCCGCCCTCGGCCGGCACCGCGCGAATCAGGCAGCCGGAAAAGACCGCCGTCGTCGCCATTTCGTAAGTCGAGAATGTGCGCGCGCGACTCGGCAATCACTTCCTGGCCCGGCTGCGTCAGCAAGCGAATCGCAATCTGGTTGCCCATGGTGCCCGTGGGCACAAACAGCGCCGCCTCGCGGCCAAAGATCTCCGCCGCGCGCCGCTCCAGCAGATTGACGGTCGGGTCCTCGCCGTAAACGTCGTCGCCCACTTCGGCAGCCGCCATCGCCGCGCGCATCTCCGGCGTCGGCTTGGTTACCGTGTCGGAACGTAGATCAATAATTGCCTGGACAATTCTCGCGCCTCGTCGCTTTCTTGTTCCCTTGTTCCCTGCCGGGGTCCCCGGCGACAGGTCTTCGTCCCTGGGGTCGCTCGGTCCCTTGTTCCCTGCTCTTACGGTATCTGCTTCATCGGCAGTTCCATCACCGGCGTGCGCTTGCCATCCTTCTCCGCATAGGCCCACAGCCCATGAAAGTTCGCGCGGATTCCCGGCTGCGCCTTCAAAAATGCGCTCATCACCGCAGTCGCCTCGGTGCGCAGCGCCGCCGGGTCTGTTACGCCTGTCGACTCGTACACCACGCCCAGGTCCGGCTCGTGCAGCGAGGGATCGAAGTCCCACCGCCTCGATCTTCCAGGTGCGGTCGCCATCTGGCAACGACAACGGAAACTGCGCTCTGCGGCGACGGCGAAATCAGCGACTGCTCCTGGCGCAGCTTTTGCAAATTTGGCGAGGAGAGAAAATCCACCGGCAGCAGCAGGTAGCGCGCCGCATCATAGCTGAACCACGCGCCCCAAGGATCGGTCTTGGCCAGCTCTCGCGCGCGCACCCAGTACCACACGCCGTCATGCCCGTCGAACATCCCCGGTCGCACGGTCAATCCCGCCAGCTTCCACGCGGTTGCCGCGCCGTCCCACGCCAGCACCACCCCCATCTGGCCAGCCAGCGGCGCGCCCGCCGCATCGGCCAGCGCCACTGCATAACGCCCCGGCGGCAGCGCCGTCATATTGATGGTGACGGTCAACGATCCCGTCGCATTCGAGCAGAAGAACTGCGTATCGGCAGTCGCGGTCTGGTCGCTTGCGTCCAGAAGATATACGTCGCGCAACTGGAAATGACCGCCTTTAACCAGCGGCGCGGCCTGTTCCACGGTCGCGCGAATGCCGTCCCAGTCCGAGGCCTCCTGCGGCAGCAGGTTCGCCTGCGAGAGTGGTGAAATCCTGCGCCAGAACCGCGTTCGCCACGCGGCCCGAGGCCGCCGCCAGCGCATCGCGATCGAGCGAGCCCAGTTCGGCCTGCGCGGTGCAGCTCGTCGCCCTGCTTTCAAGCGGCGCGAGCAACACAGCCAACACCGCTAATACCAAACATCCGATGCGCATTCCTGCCAGCATCCTCTCTGCTCGAATATTCCCGCCCGAAGATTCCGCTTCGGACCCTGTTTCGAGCGTCCATCGGCCACTGCTAGTCTATTACCTAGGGCAACTCGTACATAGTCCAGCTGGTATCTGCTCCAGCAGTCGAGCACCGCTGCCTGACGCAAAATACAGCGGCAGCTACCTGCTTTTGAATAGACTCCGGATTAGGCTCCGGGGGGAGGCGATTCCGATGCGTTTACAAAAATTGCCGCAAGCGGAATCCCAACGCGACCGCCGCTCGCTTAAGCCGACCGCGCTCATTACGACATTTCTGGCGATGTGCGCGGCTGCAATCCTGGCTGCCGGCGCGCTGTGCACGGCCCAAAACAGCCAAAGTCAAACCAACCCAGCGTCTTCTCCAACCACTCCGCCCGCGCACAAGCACGTTCATCCGCACAAGAAACCCGCCGCAGCCGTGCCAGCGCCTCAGCCGGCTCCTCCGCCTGCACCAGTTGCGCCACCGCCTCCGGATTGGCCCACCAACGATCCTCCCGCTGCTGCGACCGTCGTTTATGACAGCCGTGGCCTGTTCATCTCCGCGTCCAACTCAAGCCTGGCCCAGATTCTGAAAGATGTTTCGACCGATACCGGCGCCAAAGTAGAAGGGCTTGGTACAGATCCGCGTATGACCGATCAGCGAATCTTCGGCACCTACGGCCCTGGGCCCGCGCGCGACGTACTCTCTCAGCTTCTCGATGGCTCGGGCTACAACATCCTGATGGTTGGCGACCGCGGCCAGGGCACTCCTCGCCGCATTGTGCTGAGTTCCCCTGGCGGAAGCGCAGCGCAAAGCGCCGCCAGTAACACCCCGACTCCGCCGAGCAACGAGGACACAGACGCAGACCAACCGGCCCCTGAACCGGAGGTCGAGCAGCCTCCGACGCCGATCCCGAGCCCCGTCGGTCCGCCAGTTCCAATACGCACCCCGCAGCAAATCATGCAGGAGGTGCAGGAGCGCCGGCAAGAACAGCAGCAAAATGGGCAGCAGAACCCGCAGAACTGACCGTG
The DNA here is from genome assembly GCA_963773915.1 of uncultured Acidobacteriaceae bacterium. Classification (GTDB taxonomy): domain Bacteria; phylum Acidobacteriota; class Terriglobia; order Terriglobales; family Acidobacteriaceae; genus Telmatobacter. Next base: position 599,994 of record CAVZCY010000007.1, on the reverse strand, counting down.
TGCAGGCCAACGATGCGCCATGTGCATTGACTTGTTTGCTGAAAGCTGAGAGCTGAAGGCTGAAAGCTGGTTCCTACGAGATGGGCGCGGCTTCGGTTTGCGCCTTCACTGGCGTCGGTATCTTGCGTGGACGGATGAACGCAAACACCACGCGCAAGACAGCATAAGCAGCGAGAATGCCAAACGCCATCGCGCCCAGTGTGGCGCAAATCAACATCAACAAGTTCAAAACGTCAGCCATTCAAAGCGCCTCGGGCCAAACAGGGCCGTCTCAAGAATTACAACGATGGAGAACCAAAACAAGCGCAGTTGAAGCAGGAAAGGATCTTCTGCAACTCCGCGATCATCTAAAAGATTGTCGCAGAAGATTGGATGCGTTGACCCTCGTTTCTGTTGGCAAATAGAATACCCCTAGAGCGCTGCTTTCCCTCAAGCATCCGGCACCGCTCAAGAAACGAAAGTACCCTCCGTCTTCGGTCCACTCAACAATGGCTATCACTCACATCTCGGTGCGTGGGGCGCGCCAGCACAACCTGCGCGACATTAATGTGCGCATTCCCCGCAATTCGCTCACGGTGGTCACCGGTCTCTCCGGCTCGGGCAAAAGTTCGCTCGCCTTTGACACCATCTACGCCGAGGGCCAGCGCCGGTATGTCGAGACGCTCTCGGCCTACGCGCGCCAGTTTCTTGACCAGATCGAGCGCCCCGATGTGGACTCCATTGAGGGCCTAAGCCCGGCCATCTCCATCGAACAAAAGACGACCAGCCGCAGCCCCCGCTCTACGGTCGGCACCATCACCGAGATTTACGACTATCTGCGCCTTCTCTACGCCTCGGTGGGCACGCCCCATTGCCCCAACTGCGGCCGCCCGATCACCCGCCAGACCGCTGATCAAATCGTCCAGCGCATCCTGGAGCTTGGCCGCGGCGAGCGCGCCACCGTGATGGCGCCCATTGTTCGAGGGCGAAAGGGTGAGTTTAAGGATTTGCTGGATCAGCTTGATCAGCAAGGATTTCGCGCTCGTGTCGACGGCGAGATAGCCGACTTATCCGAGCCGCTTTTTCTCGACCGCCGCAAGAACCACACCATCGAAGCGATCGTTGACCGCGTGCTGCTGAAGCCCGACGTTGCCCCATCCTCGTCGACGGCTTCATCGTCGACCAGGGTGGGAGCCGAGGTCGCAAAAGCATCAACCGCTCCCAGCAAGCCCTCCGCCGAAAAGCGTCCAGTCGAGGCGCGTTTGGGTCAGGCGGTCGCCAAGGCTCTCCAGCTCGCCAACGGACTCGTCCTGGTCGGCTTCAGCGAAGGCAACGAGCAGCTGTTCTCCGCCTCAATGGCCTGCCCAGATTGCGGCCTGGACGTGCCGAAGCTCGAGCCGCGCAGCTTTTCCTTCAACTCAACCTTCGGCGCCTGCCCCAACTGCCACGGCCTTGGCTCGCTCTACGACTTCGATCCTGCCAAGGTCATCACAGACTGGTCGAAGCCGCTGCTCGATGGCGGCCTTGGTCCCGGCTCGTCGTCGCAGTACCTCATCAAGCTCATCCAGCTCGCCGCCGATCGATACAAGATCGATCTCAAGGTGCCATTCGAGGATCTCCCGCCGAAACAGCAGCACATTCTCGTCTACGGTCCGCCCAAGGGCGAAGCGCCTCGCACCGGCTTTCACGGCATCCTCGCTTACTTGCGCGACAACACTGAAGAAGCGCGCAGCGACAGCTATCGCGAGTACATGATGAGCTACATGTCGGCCGCGCCCTGCCCGGTGTGCCGCGGCAAGCGCCTGCGCCCTGAGTCGCTCGCTGTAAAGGTCGGCGGCCTTTCCATCGCCGATTTCACTGCCCTGCCGCTCAACCGCGCGCTTTCAGCGGCCATCAATCTCAAATTCACTGAGCGCGAGGCGCTGGTCGCCGAACGCATCCGCCGCGAAATTGCCGAGCGACTTGAATTTCTTTGCGCCGTCGGCCTCAACTATCTTTCGCTCGACCGCAACGCGGCCACGCTTTCCGGCGGCGAGGGCCAGCGCATCCGCCTCGCCACGCAGATCGGCTCACGCCTGCGCGGCGTTCTCTATGTTCTCGACGAGCCCTCCATCGGCCTGCACCAGCGCGATAACAATCGCCTCATCCAGGCGCTCGAAAGACTTCGCGATCTCGGCAACACGGTACTGGTCGTTGAGCACGACGAAGAAACCATCCGCCACGCCGATTACGTGCTCGATCTCGGTCCTGGCGCAGGCCGGCTTGGCGGCGGCGTCGTGGCTGAAGGCACGCCGGAACAGATCATGGCCTCGCCTGCATCGCTCACTGGCCGCTATCTGTGCGGCGAAACGACCATGTTGCAGCGCGCCAAGCCGCGGCCGCTCACCGGCAAATGGCTTTCGATTACCGGCGCGCGCGAGCACAATCTGCACGACCTCAACTTGCGCATTCCGCTCGGGCTTATGACTGTCGTCACCGGCGTGAGCGGCAGCGGCAAAAGCACGCTGATCAATGACATTCTTTATCGCTCGCTGGCGAAGACAATTTACGGCTCGCGCGAAGAGCCGGGCGCGCACGACGACGTAACCGGCGCCGAGCAGATCGACAAAGTCATTCGCATCGATCAGTCGCCCATCGGCCGCACGCCACGATCGAATCCCGCGACTTATACGCAGGTCTTCTCGCCCATTCGCGACTTGTTTGCCATGCTGCCCGAAGCGCGCGAGCGCGGCTACAAGCCCGGCCGCTTCAGCTTCAACGTTACCGGCGGCCGCTGCGAGGCTTGCCAGGGCGATGGCCAGCGCCGCATCGAAATGAACTTCATGCCCGATGTCTACGTGCAGTGTGAAGTCTGCAACGGCCGCCGTTACAACCAGGAAACGCTGGCCGTAAAATTTCACGGCCACTCCATCGCCGACGTTCTCGACCTCACCATTGAGGACGCGCTTCCCTTGCTCGCCGACGTGCCTCTGGTGCGCCAGAAATTGCAAACGCTTGTCGACGTCGGCCTCGGCTACGTTCACCTTGGCCAAAGCGCAACCACTCTCTCAGGCGGCGAAGCGCAGCGCATGAAGCTGGCGCGCGAGCTCTCGAAGCGCCAGACCGGCAGAACTCTCTACCTGCTCGACGAACCAACCACCGGCCTGCATTTTGACGACGTGCGCAAGCTGCTCGAGGTTCTGCACCGTCTCGTCGATCTCGGCAACTCCGTCATCATCATCGAGCACAACCTTGACGTCATCCGCAATGCCGACTGGGTCATCGATCTCGGCCCCGAGGGCGGCGAAGATGGCGGCCACATCGTTGGCGAAGGCCGCCCGGCAAAGATCGCCGCCACGTCCGGCTCCTATACTGGCCAATTCCTGCAGCGCTATTACAAACTGTCGAATGGCCGCCTCGCGCCCGCCGAACCGGAAGACGAAGCCCTCCTGGCCACAACGGGCGACGAGCTCACTCCCTCTGTGGTGGGATTGTCCAGCGTCGATCTTAAAGGCGATCCTCAAGCTGCGGCGCGGACCAATGCGAAACGCGCGCAACAAAGTAAATCAGGCGGCGGACGCCGGGTGAAGAAGACAGGACGCCCATGACGAATCTCCCCGAGGAAGAAGAGCCGCGCGAGCTTGTTGATTCTCCAGCGGACGCGGGTGTGAGCAGCTCGCCAGCGCCCATAGATCCTGCGTCCAGCGAAACTTCGCCGGCACAACCTGTTTTTCTCGCTCCCGACTCGGCATTCGTTTCGTATGCGACGCCCATTGGGCAGCCCATCGAGCAGTCTGACGCGCCTCCCATCTCGCAGCCCTTCGCGTCTGCCAGCCCGTCTCAAGATGCCGAGCCGTTGCTCTTCCAGTCTTATGCGCAAACTCCAATTCGCCCGCCCGCGCGTATCCCAAATCTTGGCCACCTCGCCATGCTCATCCCCATCGGAGGGGTCGCCTTCGCCGGCACCATCGCGCTTCTCCTCGCGCCCATGCATTTCCACTGGTTCGGCTGGAGCATGGACACGCAGGCAGCCGCGACGAATGTCCAGCTGATTCTGGCCAGCGAAGTAATCCTCTATCTCATCACCTTCGCCATCAGCTTGGTTGTCTTCCCGCATTTCTGGAACGAAGGCTTCTTCGCGGGGCTGCAATGGCGCGGCGCAGTGGCACTCGAAAGATTTTGGCCACTAGCCGCAGCCGCCCTCGGCTGTGCCGGGCTGGCAGTGCTCGATGAAGTGCTGATGCCCGGCCCCTCAAATGCTCCCATTGAGAAAATGATGAGCACTCCCGGAGCCGCATGGCTGATGTTCGCCTTTGGCACAACCGTCGCGCCCTTCTTTGAGGAGATGTTTTTTCGCGGCTTTCTTCTGCCGGCACTGTGCACGGCCTGGGACTGGACAGCCGAGCAGATCACTCATCATCCCGCGCCACCGCTCGATGCCAATGGCGCGCCGCAGTGGTCGCTCGCAGCGATGGCTGTCGCCTCTGTTCTCACCAGCATTCCCTTCGCCCTGCTTCACGTCGATCAGCAGGGCCACGCGCTGGGACCGTTTCTTCTCCTGATTCTTGTCAGCCTGGTTCTCTGCACGGTGCGCCTCACAACCAAGTCCCTCGCCGCGAGCACGCTGGTCCACGCCTGCTACAACTTCATTATTTTTTCTCTCGCTCTGATCGGCACCGGCGGCTTCCGCCACTTCGACAAAATGTAATATCAAGAAGAGTCCAAGGGAAAAATCCGGCTGTCGCGGCTACGACTCGCCTCGCTCCTGCTCCGTTGGTTGCATCTGGCCAAACGAATGCCACAAAACGTTCTATATCGTCGATTTCTGCTGGCGCTGCTGCTCTGCATCGTATCCGTTCTGCTCTGCATCGGCTACCTTGACCGCCCGGCGGCAGAGTTCTTCAGCGTCCATGTGCGACCGTATTCCCTTTGGACCTGGTTGAGTCGTCCGCTTGCATTCCTGGTGGTAATTCCCGTGGCTGCGCTCTTGTTCCAGTTCGGTGCCGGCTCATGGTTGCTCTTCGGCCGGCGGCTCGCTTCCTGGGCGCAGACAGCTTTGCTCTATTCCTCTGGAACGATCTGGGCGATATCCGCGGAGTTTGTTCTTAAACAGATTTTCGGACGCGGATCGGCCGACCCAACCTATCTCGTCTACCATCTCTACGGGTTCAGAATTCTCCACGCCAATGTGGGTTGGACTTCTTTTCCGTCTGGAACCGCAATCGGCGCAATGACCATCGCAGCAATTACCTGCGTTCGTTTCCCGCGCTGGCGCGTGGCTGCCTCCATCGTGGCGGGTCTCGCGTGTATCGCGGTCACGGTCACCAATGGCCATTGGGTGTCAGACGTGATCGCGGGCATGTTCATTGGCGCATGCATCGGCTGGATGACAGTGGCCATCTCTGACTCCAGCGGCTTCCGGCCCATCGACGAAATATGAGAAATGCAGGGAACAGGGAACAGAGTCTCTGTGATACGTTTGCCCCACGTCCGAAAGGCGCTCATCCGGACAGCAAGGAGTTAGAAAATGGGGGACTCGTTTAAGGACTTGGTGGTATGGCAGCGAGCGATTCAATTGAGCTTAGCGATCTACAAACTCACTTCGTCGTTCCCGGCTTCTGAGCGATTCGGCCTAACTAACCAGCTACGGCGGGCATCCGTCTCGGTCGCCAGCAACATTGCGGAAGGATACGGCAAATCAAGTCGAGGAGAGTATGTTCTCTTTCTCGGCCATGCGCGAGGGTCAAATTTTGAGGTCCAAACTCAGCTCGTTATTGCGGATGGGCTTGGTTTCGGCGATGAGGCAACACGACGGACCGTGGGCGGCCTCTCGGAAGAAGTGAGCCGAATGCTTGTCGCGATGATGAACAAACTTCAGAAACGACCATAGAGGGTCTTTCTGTTCCCTGTTCCCTGTTCCCTGTTCCCTGTTCCCTTGTTCGCTTACAATCGCCCGTTACAATCGATCTGATGCCCGACCAATCCCACGCCCAGCAGCTTCTCTCGCTCCTCGCCCGCACCAGCTTCAAGCTGGGCCAGTTCAAGCTCTCCTCTGGCGGCACCAGCGACTACTACATTGACTGCCGCACCACCACGCTCCACGCCGAGGGCGGCCGTCTCACTGGACACGCCATTCTCGAGCTGCTTGAAGCCAACAAGATCGACGCCGAAGCCGTCGGCGGCCTCACCATGGGCGCCGATCCCATCGTGTCGAACGTCGCAACAGCCAGCGCCTGGCGCGCAAAATCGCATCCCAACGTGCCGCTGCTCCACGGATTTCTGGTGCGAAAGGCCGAGAAAGCTCACGGCACGGGCCGCCGCATCGAGGGCTTCAGCCGTAAAGGCGCTCGTGTCGTCATCGTCGACGACGTCTGCACCACCGGCGCTTCCACCATTGCCGCCATCGAGGCCACGCAGGATGCCGGCATGATCGTCGTCGCTGTAGTTTGCATTGTGGAGCGCGAAGAGGCCAACGGCCGTCCCGCTGTCGAAACCGCGGCCAATGCCCGCACACTGAGTGACGAATCCTTGTGGCGGGCCCAGAAACACGTCCCGTTTCTGCGTCTCTTTAGCGCCAACGACGTCCGCGTCGAGCATCTAAGACAATTCCCGCCGGGCCAATCTGAACCTTTGCTGCTTTGACATGCGTTACGCAACGCATTACGATAATCTGTGATTCAATCATTTCGCCACAGAGGTCTAAAGCGACTCTACGAGGAAGATGACCCGCGCGGCGTACTGGCGGAGCACGTGCCCAGGCTTCGCAACATTCTGGCACGCCTCGATGCGGCCACTTCGCAGGAAGATTTGAATCTTCCCGGTTTTCGGCTCCATGCTCTTAAAGGGGAGTTCAAAGGCTATTGGGCGGTAACGGTGCGAGCTAATTGGCGTGTAATCTTTCAGATTGCCGTGGGAAACGCCATTGACGTGGACTATCTTGACTACCACTAAGGAGACACGAAGATGCCGATGAAGAACCCTCCCCATCCCGGAATGACGGTCTTTGCCGAGTGCATTGAGCCACTTGGTCTCACAATCACGCGCGCGGCCACGGCTCTGGGGGTAACGCGCACTACGCTCTCAGAGCTTGTCAACGGAAAGCGCGGCATCTCTGCAGAGATGGCGGTTCGGCTATCCAAAGTCTTTGGGGGCAGCGCTGCAAGCTGGATCACGCAACAGGCACACTACGATTTGGCGCAAATCCCTGCCGAGCGGATTAAGCTCAAGCGGCTGGCCGCTGCATAGTTTCCATTACCGCGACTGGCGTAGCTGCCCGGTAGCCCAGCAAAACCAAAAGGGCAGACCCGCTCGGGATCTGCCCTTTTGTCTCTCGGAGAAACAGTGTCTGGGGGAAGTGTTTCTGAATTATTCAGGAACTGGCGCCGATGAAGTCACCTGGCCGGCCGCCGGATTGTCCGGTCGTGGTTGTCGACTGGGTTTGCGTGTCGCCGCTCATGTTCGAGAGCAGTTGAACCTGCACGCGCCGGTTTTCCTTGCGGCCTGCGGCAGTGTTGTTCGAGGCTACATACTGATCTTTGCCGATGCCGATCAGATAAAAGCGGTGCGGCGCAACGCCGTACTTCGCGGCCAGGTACTGCACCACTGCATCCGCGCGGCGCTGGCTAAGGTCGTAGTTGTACTGCGCCGATCCAACAGAGTCCGTTCCGCCGGTCACTTCAAGAATGTAGCTCTTCGCCGAACCAAGCGAAGCCGCAAAGGTGTCCAGTTGCCCCTTGTCATCGGTGGTCAGCGCGGCCTTGTCAAAGCCGAAGGTCACTGAAACCGTGGCCACCTGCTTGTAGTTGTCCAGGCCCTTGACTACGGAGTCCAGCGAGTCGGCGCGGTGCGCCACGTCGTTGGCTGCCGCATCAGCGGTGTTAGCCGCCTGCGAAGCAGTTTGCGCTTCTTGCTGGGCGGTATCCGCCGAGCCTTGCGCATGCGCGATGCCCACCATGGCGCGATCGCCCACGTCATGAAGTTGCCGATTGTTGTCCGCGGTCTTCTGATCCAACTGATCGGTGTGTTCGATCAGCGGAGTCGTCTGCGTCCGCACATAGTTTTTTGTGGCGCATCCCGCCACGCCAAACGTCACTAACGCCGCTGCCGTCAACGCAAATCCAAATCGCTGGGTCTTCATGGGTCCTCACCTCTCCGTTCCCTGCCGGCGCGTTGAGCGCTCTTCCGCAGGGATTCGGTTTTCTTTCCGCCCTTACAATTGCACGCCGCAATCCAATTCCAGACTCGCCATGCAACCTGTTGAAATATAAAGACATGCTTGGGTGGCCTGTGAATTTTATGTCGATGTAAAAACCATGTAAATTTTACCCTTTCCGGTAAGGTTTGCCACTTCTTCACCCCCACTCGGCCGGCGCGACTGCACCGCACCCCTCTATATGTGTCGAGATGTGTCCAGCCGATGCGCCCAGGCGATTCTCGTTATCCTATAAGCTGGCCTGCTTCGAGTAAGCTGGCCTGCTGCGCGCCTAAGTTGCTCGACGAGTCTGACTTGCTCTCGTCTCACTTGTTCTGCCGCTCGTCGCGCTCGACCCACAAACGAACGATGGATCTCTACGAAAAAATCCGCGCTCTGCCCACTCAGCCCGGCGTGTATCTCTACAAGAACGCCGAAGGCGAAGTCATCTACGTAGGCAAGGCCAATAATCTGCGCGCTCGAGTGCGGTCGTATTTGCTTGAAGCCTCGCAGGCCAACGCAAAAACCGGCTCGCTCATGCGCGAAGCCGTCGACATCGAATACATTCTCGTCGCCAACGAGCATGAAGCTCTCGCGCTCGAAAACAACCTCATCAAGCAGCGCAAGCCGCGCTTCAACATTCTGCTGCGCGACGACAAAACTTACCCCTACGTCAAGCTCACCCTCGCCGATCGCTTCCCAAAAGTCTTCGTCACGCGCCGCCTGCGCAAGGATGGCTCGGCATACTACGGCCCCTATTTCCCGGGCAATCTCGCATATCGCGTGGTCGAGCTGATTCATCGCAGTTTCTTGCTGCCCAGTTGCAAGGTCGATCTGTCGCGCTACCATCCGCGCGCCTGCCTGCAGTACTACATTCATCGCTGTCTCGGCCCGTGCGTCGAGGGCCTCACCACGCCCGACGCCTACAAGCAAGCCGTCCGCGACGCGCAGCTTTTCCTCGAAGGCCGCCACGCCGAGCTTGAGCGCACGCTCACCGCGCGCATGATGGCTGCCGCCGAGGCCGAGCAGTTTGAGGCCGCAGCGCGACTGCGCGATCAGCTCTCCACCGTGCACCAGCTCCAGGAAAAACAGCGCATTGCGACCGCCGAGCTCAACGATGACGCCGATGTCTTCGGTTATCACTTTGAAGAGGACAGCCTGGCCGTCAATCTCTTCCACGTGCGCAACGGCAAAATCGTCGACCGGCGCGAATTCTTCTGGGAGGATTTGCCGAGCGTGCTTGACGCGATTGATGTGGAGACCAGCGATAATCCCAAAGACGAATCGAGATCAAAGGCCGAGGTTGCCCCATCCTTGGCGGCGGCATCATCGTCGGCAAGGGTGGGATCGCACGACACTCTGCTAAATACTTCCCCGTTTAACGCCGGCGCCGTCTTTTCCGCGCTTCTCAAGCAGCTCTATATCGACCAGCAATACGTCCCACGCTCGATTCTCGTCCCCGTCGATTTCGACGATCGCGAATCGCTCGCGGCATTACTCACAGAACGCACCGGCCACAAGATCGAAATCGCCGTCCCGCAGCGCGGCGACAAAAAATCCCTTGTCGATCTCGCCGCTCAAAACGCGCACCAGTCCTACACCCAGCGCTTCCGCGTGCTGGAGCCTTCGCGCAAGGCTATTCAGGAGTCGCTCGCCGACACGCTCATGCTCCCCGAGCTTCCCCGCCGCATCGAGTGCTTCGACATCTCGCACATTCAGGGCGCTGAGACCGTCGCTTCGCTCGTCGTCTGGGAAGACGGCAAGATGAACAAGTCAGCCTATCGCAAATTCAAAGTGAAGACCGTCGCCGGCGTCGACGATTTTGCTTCCATGCGCGAGGTGGTCGAACGCCGCTACCGCCGCATCCGCGATGCGGCCAACGATTCTTCGCCCCGGAGGGGCGGTGAGAAGATAGCCCAGGGCGTAAGCCCTGGGTTGAAGTCGCAATTTCCGTCGCAAGCCCCGGAGGGGCGGCAGAACCTGGCCTTGGCTGGTCGCACCGAAAACGGCGAATCTTCCTTGGGCTCCTTCTCTGAGGAAAAATCAACTCGAGGCAAAGAACCCACCACAATGCCATCACTCATCCTCGTCGACGGCGGCCTCGGGCAACTTCACGCTGCGGCCGACGCGCTCGAATCACTCGGCTTCACTTCGCAGCCGCTGGCTTCGATTGCAAAACGGGAAGAAGTCATCTACCTCTATGGCAATGAAGACGAGCCCATCGTTCTCGACCGTCGCTCGCCCGTTCTGCATCTCGTCCAGCTCATCCGCGATGAGAGCCATCGCTTCGCCATCGGCTACCATCGCCAGCGCAGGGCGATGCGCGATCGTGATTCGGAGCTCCTGAATATTCCCGGCGTCGGCGCGCAAACCCGCCAGCGCCTGCTCACCCACTTCGGCAGCCTGCGCGACGTGCAGCAAGCCACAGCGGAATCACTCGCGGCCGTTGTCAGCCGCAAAACCGCCGAAACGATCTGGCAACATTTCCACGAACGGCAACCAGCGAGTTGAGATTCCATACATCTTCCGGACCAGATCCTTATAATTGGCAGCCATGTCAGTACAGCTCAAATTCACTCTCGAGTTCGAAGATTACCTGGACGCTCAGCGCTTGCACGCAATGAGGAACTGGTGGCTCTGCGTGAATTACTATGCAGCACGCTTTTTTCTTCCGGTCATTGGTGTCTTACTCATTGTTATTGGATTGCTGAATGCAAGCCACGGCGCTCCATCGACCCTCTCAGTCTTTAATCTCGGCTTGGGCGTGTTTTTTATCTTCTACCCCTTGTACTATAGTGCCCGCCTCAAGCGTAGTTATCGCCGCACAAGAACCGGCAGCGGAGAGACTTCCGTTGAGCTCGGCGACACAATAATTCGCGTAAAGACGCAAAATTCCAATAGCGAGCTAACTTGGCAGGCTGTGCATTTTTTCCGCGAGGATCAGAAGCTATTCATGCTCTACTTAGCACCGGCAAAGTTCATTGCATTACCCAAGCGCGTGTTTTCACCCGAACAAATCATTGAATTGCAATCTCTTTTGGCAAGCCATGTGAAGCCGGAATCCTAGAGCGCTGCCGGAAGTCTTTGCCTACTCCGGGTCCGCCACCAAAACAGCATTTGCTCATCCCTCGCTCATAGCGCGCGGACTGCCGGGTCGCGCGTCTTCAAATTTGCGAGGCCGACGTTCTATGCTTTCTCTAGTGATGAAAAATCCGCGGCCTACTGTCCTTCTTCGTCGCCGCTTCTCGCCCTTCCCGGCTACATTCGCTCATTTCACGCGCGCGCAAACAGTCTCCCCATCCCCGGCTCAACCGCCCACCGCCCAGCCCGGCCAGCCCTCCTCCAACTTCTCCAACGCCGCCGAACAAATCGGCTTGATGGGATCTGGCGCCACTACCGAGATCTCGCCCGAAGGTTATCTGCGCACGGGCTTTGAAGAGATGATGTTTTTCACGGGTCCCGATCTCGAGCCTGTTAACGCTCACATCCGCACTCTCGATCAGGACCAGCCAGATCAGCCCCATCCGCCCATCGTGCGTTACAAGTTCGAGCGCGACGGCATCAATTATCGCTTTACAATCTTCGCGGCCAAGATCGATAAGAGCGCAATCGTCGAGGCCCGCCGGCACGCGAAGTTCCCTTTCATGCCCGGCTTCGACATTGAATCCAACATCTATCAGCCGATGGTCAACTTCATTCGCGTTGACATTACCAACGATGGACTCGGGGCCAGACGCGCTGTCTTTGCGTCCGGCGTGCGCTATGCTGACCCCAATGCAGCTGCCGACCATCGAAGTGACAACCCCATGACCGGTGAAGCCTTCAACAAGGGGTGGGTGAACTTTTTCGACGACGCGAACTTTTACCGCTTCAATCGCGATCTCTACGCGTTTCCAGCCGGCTTTGCTGACCGCAGCTTCACCATCCGCAAAAACTGGAGCGAGCCCAACCCTCAATACGTTCTGGGAGTAACGCACGTCGACGCCGGTCCCAACACGCCCGTCGGCATCGTCACCTACGCACGCGAGCTCAAGCCCGGCGAAACCTGGGCCCTTGATTTTAAGATGTTGGTGATTCCCACTGCCGATCCGTTCGCAATTTCAGCCATCGACGACGCCAGTTTTGACGCAATCAAGGCGCGGATACACGAAGAACCGGCCAGCCAACGCTGACTCAGCTTCCAATTCTTGCCAAATCAGATGAGATTGCACGGTTGTGATCGGCCTTACCGAAACCCGGTCCAGTGGAATCCGGTCAAGCCAGATCCGCGCCAAGTTAGACCCGCGTTAGGCGTCCGCCGCATACTTTCCCGTGCTGGCGTCCAAATGCATTGCCACCGTCGCCAAAAGCTCCTGCGGCGCTACAGGCTTGCTGAGCAACGTAAATCGGTATCCGTCCCGGCGTGACGTGGCCAGCAAATCGGCCGTGGCTGCCTGCCCCGAGAACAACAGAATCTTGCAATCCGGATAGACGCGCTTGATCGTGATAGCCAGCTCGATGCCGTTCATCCCCGGCAACGCAACGTCGGTGATCAGCATCTCGGGCGGTTGCAGCAGCGCGGCTCCAAGAGCGCCGTTTCCGTCGTAAGCTGCAATAGCCGGAAAACCGCTCAGCGAAAGAATCTCGGCTAAGGTGTCCGCAATGACTGCTTCGTCATCAACCACCAACACTCTGGGGCGGTGTCCGTTCGAGTGGGCCGACAGCAAATTTCCGGTAAACGCAACTGGGGAGTTTTGTGTTCCGTTCATAGCTTCACCTCGGTACCTTTGCCGGGATCATTGCAAATCGCCTGCCATTCAATTTGATCCACTCCAGACTCAGAATTAAATCAGCGATTTACGTTGTGGACAACCGCCGGCAATAAGTCACGATTGCAAATGGGCCAGCCATGAACTTTTTACACCGATAGGATATTTTTACTCGAAAAATCCTCTTGCGATACGTTAAGCCTTCGCCTTGCGCGTTACAGGCATACGTCGTTCATGCTCTTGCATCTGATTGAGAAACGGGGCCATGCTGTGGCGCGAAATGAAAATCCGAAATCCGCCTCAATTCGATACCAATCGATTCGCCAAATCGATGTTCCCAAAAGCCGCCTGGGAAAACACGCGAAGATCGTCGAGCAACTCCTGCGGCATCTCGAAGAATTAGAACCCGGCACCGCGCTCAAAGTTGCGCTCATCTCATTGCCTGCAACAAAAGCAAATATTCGTTCCGCACTGAACCGCGCCACGCACAAAAAAGGCTTGCGCGTAGCCACATCGAGCGATGCCAGGCATTTCTACCTGTGGAAGGTTACCGGGAAATCCTGATTCGAGCCTGACTGGAATCGAGCCTGGCTGATCGCGAGGCTCGATGGCATCTTCAGCTCGCACCCTCGGCTCGCAATTGCGGGGCTAGCTTGCAACTGCGGCCGCGGGCTTCAGGCCTTCAGCAACATGCGCCAGCAGGTCCTTGGGATGAATCGGCTTGTGGAGCAAGTTGAAGTGATGACCTGCACCGTTCGCCATCGCCAACATATCGGTCGTCGCGGCCTGCCCTGAGAACAACAGGATCTTGCACTCCGGAAACATGCGCCGCATTTTGATCCCTAGCTCGACTCCGCTCATTCCGGGCATAATCACGTCCGTGATCAACATGTCCGGCGGCGTCATTAGCGCCGATTCCAGAGCTTCGTTTGCGTCGTAGGCCGTCATCGCAGCGTAACCGCTTCGAGAAAGAATCTCCGCCACGGTGTCTGCAATTGCGGATTCATCGTCGACCACCAGAACGACCGGGCGAAATGCGCTGGTGTCGGCAGGTGGCACATCATTGATCGAAACCACTGGGGAAAAGGTCTTCGGTCTCATTTGAACTTCACCTCTGAATGGCACCCTAGCAGGCTTTTCGCGATACGGGTTACCTCTTTTCATTTTGAGATTTCTAGGGGTGAGCGGGGGGTCAGCGTGTCAATCCCAGCTTCCGTTCACGGTAGAAAAGACTCATTCCATCCTGTCGAAAATTTACCCCCGGCATTAGAAATAAAGACGATACAAATATTGACAATTTGCATCGCCGTCAATATTCTGCAGGCATTCGGTTAGTTTTACGCGAGTTTAGTGATACGAAGTGATACACCTCACAGTTTGGGGGAGAGGTATTGGAAATGCCTACAGAATTTCAGCATTCAAACGCTGAGGAGCCGGAAACCGATGTGGTGGGGAGCTTCGAGGCGATCCTTCAGCACGAGGTCCCGAAAGGCCGCGATGGCAAGCATAAGCGCATCGTCACGCGCCTCCTGGCGGACATTGATCGCCTGAAGCCGAGAACCGCCTTGAAGGTTCCATTGTCCGCCTTGCCCGATTCAAAGGAGAACATCCGTTCCGCTTTGAACCGCGCCTCGCACCAAAAAGGCATCGAGGTGGCGACCTCGAGCGATGCCGACTTCCTGTACATATGGAAGGTCGAGAAGCCATCCTGATGGCGGGCAGCTCAACGCACCTCGCACCGCGACCGCGGCCCACGCCGCACCGCGAAAGCGGCCCACGCTTATGAGTGACGTCCTTGCGTCTAGATAAATGGCTGTGGGCCGCCCGCTTCTTCAAAACGCGCGCCGTGGCTTCGCGTGCCTGCGACATTGGCCGCATTCAATCAAACGGCCAGCGAGCCAAACCTGCCCGCGAGATTCATGCCGGCGACAAGCTCCGCATTGAAAATGAGCGCGGAATTTTTGAGATTGAAGTCCTGCTGGTCAGCGCCATGCGCGGTCCCGCCGCGGTTGCGCAAACCCTCTACACGCGAATCCGACGCCAGCCGCGAAGCGCGCCTGCATCTCGCAGCGGAGCGCAAGGCGATGGAGCAATACGTGCGCTTGCCCGAGGGCCGGCCCTCCAAGCGCGACCGCCGGCGCATCATCCAATTCCGCGGCCGCGGTTGAAATCGACTTAACGCAGAAAAGCCCGGCAAAAAGCCGGGCTCTCTCATCGCAACAAATTCAATTACCCGATTAGCTTCTTGACCTTCTCTTCAATCACATCCTGCGGAACGTAGCCCACAATCTGATCCGCAACTTTGCCGCCCTTGAAGAAAAGAAGCGCCGGAATGCCGCGAATGCCGTAGCGCGAAGGTGTCGCGCCATTCTGATCCACGTTCACCTTGGCCACCTTCAGCTTGCCTGCATACGCCGCGGCAACGCTATCCACGATTGGGCCAATCGCCTTGCACGGTCCGCACCATACTGCCCAAAAATCCACCATGACCGGCTGCTCGCTCTGCAGCACTTCCTGGTCAAAATTCGCATCGCTCACTTCCACAACACCCAATCCAGCCATGATCCTCCTAGCGGACCCGCACCCGTTGATTGTACAGGAAACCGCAACCTCACATTGGATGCTCGAATGCCCATAAAGTCGCAAGCTCCGGCACCGCTACGCCAGCGCACAGCACAACCAAAACATCGAGTTGCGATCGACTGAATCAGCAGTCAAGCTGCGCTCAACTTCGCGCCGTTTTCAATCGTGATTTTGGCTGGCGGAATCGCCTTCCGCGCAAATAAAAGCGCCCGGATCCGTTAAGGATCACAGGCGCTAGAGCAGCCCTCCCCCAGAACTGCCCACGGAGCGAATGTAAGGTGTTCAATGTATAAATAGCAAGCAAACTTGAGTAATATACCGAGTAATCAAAAATGTGGTGACTACCCACGTAGGCAACCACCGTAACTTACTGATAACGCAAACGATCGCCAAATGAAAACGATGGCATTTCAGCGAACTTGTTACTTTTCTATAGTTTGGTAGGCCCCGAGCCGCGAAAACCGGCAAATCAGAAGCTCCCCGACAAGCTGATTTTGCACTGCGGCCGAGGCAGCCGCCAAGCGCTCTTCGCCGTCAATAATCGCGAGAACTGCCGGTCCCGCACCGCTCAAAGCGACGCCCGAGAATTCCGTGCTCGCCGACCAGCGGCAGCAGAACCGGAAGCAGCGGACACATGGGCGCGCGATACGGCTGATGAATCCGATCTCTCGTCGCCAGCCGCAGCAGATCTGCCCGCCCCTGCGCAAAAGCAAGCCCGAGCACAGCCGCCGACTGCAGATTCGCAACCACATCTTCCAGCGGATAACTTGCCGGCAACACCGCGCGCGCCTTGCTCGTCGCCAGCGGCTCCGCTGGGCAGCGCGACAATCGCTCGCCATTCCTCCGGCGGATCGACCCGCGCCACATGCACTTTGGTTCCTTCGCACGCCGCGGCTACAAATCCGCCCAGCCAGCACGCCGCCACGTTGTCCGCATGACCTTCGAGCTTGTACGCCTCTTCGAGAACGCGGTCGGTGTCCCAACCCAATTCGCCAAAATGCACTGCCAGCGCAATCGCAGCCAGTCGCGCAGCCGCCGACGAGCCGCATCCCATCCCCAGCGGAATCCCGTTCACCATCCGAATCGCCAGCGGAACGATCGCACGCTCATTGACCGCGCAAGATCTGCTTGTATGTCTCGAGAATCAGATTGTCTTCGAGCCGCGCGCAGCGGTCCGCATCGCGCCCGCTCGCGGCAACTGAAAATTCCTGCGCCGGCTCGGCTTCAATCTCCAGAAAAAAATCCAGCGCCACGGCAACCGCATCGAATCCCGGCCCGAGATTCGCCGAAGTTGCAGGCAGGCGCAGTCGGAAGGCGCCTCGACTTTCCCGCGGCCACTCATCCCAGCTCGCCTTCGATCGCCGCCAGCACCGCCGCAGGCGTGGCGTCCACGGTGATCGCATCGCGCCGCAGCGCTTCAATCTGCCCCCTCGTAACCCAGCTTCTCTTCGTCGCTCAGCAGCGTTCCGCGGTGGAAGTCGATCGTGTAATCCGCATCCTTCAGCGTATGGCCGGTCAGCACCAGCACCACGGTCTCGCCCGACCGAACCACGCCCTGCGCGCGCAGCTTCTTCAGCCCCGCCAGCGTCACTGCCGAAGCCGGCTCGCAACCCAGCCCTTCTGCGCCAATCTCCGCCTTGGCAATCGCAATCTCCGCCTCGGTCACATCCAGGCACCATCCGCCGCTCTCCTGAATCACCCGCGCCGACTTGCGCCATGATGCAGGATTCCCAATGCGAATCGCCGTCGCCCGCGTCTGCGCTTCCACCGGCTCCAGCACCGCGCCGTGGTTCAACTTCAAGCTTCGCACCAGCGGATTGGCCCCCGCCGCCTGAATCACGCTGATCTTCGGCATGCGCGCCACCAAACCCAGCTCCCGCATCTCGCGAAATCCCTTGCCCAGCGCCGAGCTATTGCCCAAATTGCCGCCCGGAACAATCAGATGGTCGGGCACATTCCAGTCCATCGCCTCCGCAATCTCAAACGCCGGCGTCTTCTGCCCTTCCAGCCGGTACGGATTCACCGAGTTCAGCAGATAGATCGGCGCCTTCCTCACAATCTCCGTCAGCAGGCGCAGGCAGCCGTCGAAATCCGTCTTCACCTGGCAGGTCACAGCGCCGTAATCCATCGCCTGCGACAGCTTGCCCCACGCAATCTTTCCCTCGGGAATCAGAACCAGGCTGCGCATTCCGGCGCGCGCCGCATAGGCCGCCATCGCCGCCGAAGTGTTCCCCGTCGACGCGCACGCGACCCACTTAAATCCCCGCTCCTTCGCCACGCTCAGCGCCGCCGTCATGCCCGTGTCTTTGAACGAGCCCGTCGGATTCATCCCCTGGTGCTTGGCGAAGAGCTGATCGATTCCCAGCGCCTTGGCCGACGCGCGGCAGCTGATAAAGCGGCGTATTGCCCTCGCGCAGCGACACCGCGTTGCCAAAACTTTCCAGAATCGGCAGCAGCTCGCGGAATCGCCACACGCCCGACTGATCCAGCGCCTCGGCCGAGCAGCGCCGCTCCCGCCACAGCCACTTCAGCGCGCCCGGATTGGGCCGGTCAGTTCCCGCCCCGCTGGCTCCAGCCGGGATATTCCACCTCAAACAGGTCTCCGCAATTCGCGCAGCGAAAGTCCGGCCGCGCCTCCGCGCCCGGGATCCGGCTGCCGCATCCAAAACAGCGTAACTGGTGAAGATTGTCGCTCATACTCTAGGTGTTAGCCTAGCAGGTGTACGGCGATTCCCGCTGTGGATGGAAGGGCCGATCGAGCCGATGTGGAAGCAACTTTATCTCATTTCGCTTGCTTTAGTTTCGGTTGCGCCGGCCAGCGCGCAGGCGCAGCTTTCCAGCGCCGCAGGCGCCTCTCCGCGTAGCCGCCGCCGCCGATCTCGAGCCTCGTCCTTCCGCCCATTCTCGTCCGATTCGAACACACCACCGGCATTCACGCCGAAGCCACTTACCAGTCCTCCGCCACGCTCACCACGCAGATCCAGAACGGCGCGCCCTTTGACGTTTTTCTCTCCGCCGACCTCAGTTTTCCCAAGCGCCTCATTGACGCCGGCCTCGCCGATGCCGCCGGCTCCGCCGATTCCACCACTCCCATCACCTATGCGCGAGGAACGCTCGTCCTCTGGGAGCGCAAAGACTCACAATCTGCCTCCGCCCTCGCTCGATCTGCTTCGCTCACCCGCACTTAAAACGCCTGGCCATCGCCAATCCCGATCGCGCACCCTATGGCCGCGCCGCAGTCGCCGCGCTGAAGAGCCTCAAGCTCTACGACGCTCTCAAGCCGCAGCTCGTCACCGCCGAAAATATCGCGCAGGCCGCGCAGTTTGCCGACTCCGCCAACGCCGACGCCGGCCTCATCTCGCTCACTTCGGCGCTCACGCCGCGCCTCTCCGCTGACGGCACCTACTTCGTCATTCCCCGCGACCTCTATCCGCCCATCGAGCAAGGCGCGGTCATCGTCAGCAACACCAGGCAGCGCGCCGCCGCCCACAAGCTGCTCGACTTTCTGCTCTCGCCCGCCGGTGCAGGCTGAACTCGCCAGATCCGGCCTCACGCCGGTGAAGATAACCGCGATGGACTGGCAAGCATTCGCGCTCTCGCTTCGTCTCGCCACCGTCACCACCGCGATTCTTCTCGCCATCGCCGTTCCGCTCGCCGCGCTCATCGTGCTCGGCCGCAGCCGCTGGCTCGCCGCCGTTGAAGCCCTCGCCACGCTGCCCATGGTTTTGCCGCCCACCGTTCTCGGCTTTTTTCTTCTTGTTCTGCTCGGGCCCGCGCACTGCCTTTGGCCGCGGCATCGCCGCCGTGCTCGGCCATCCGCTGGCATTTTCTTTCGACGGCCTCGTCGTCGGCTCCGTCATCTACAGCCTGCCCTTCGCCGTGCAGCCTCTCGTCGCCGGATTCGCCTCCGTCGACACCGCACTCGTCGACGCCGCTCGCCTTCTCGGCGCAGGTCCCGTGCGCATTGTCTCCAGCATTCTCATCCCGCTCGCTCGCCGCTCGCTCCTCGCTGCGGTGATGCTCAGCTTTCTTCACACCATCGGCGAATTCGGCGTTGTCCTCATGCTCGGCGGCGACATCCCGGGGGCCACGCGCACGCTCTCCATTGTTCTTTACGATCAGGTGGAGAACTTCGACTACGCCGCCGCCGGCCGCACCGCTCTATTGCTGCTTGGCTTGAGCGTTCTCGCTCTCGCGCCGATCTACTCCACAAGCCAGAACGCGCGGGGGCGAGAAAAATGCTTAGCTTCGCGCTCGACTCGCGCCGCGGCAGCTTCCACCTTCAGGTGGAATGTACTTTTGCGACCGATTGGACTGTGATCTTCGGCCCCTCAGGCGCGGGCAAAAGCACATTGCTCCGCCTGCTCGCCGGCCTCGATCATCCCCCCAGTAATCCGTCAGGGCAACATCGTTCTCGATGGCCGCGCGCTTACCGAATCCAAAAGTGCCCTGCGCGTCCCGCCCGGCCGCCGCCAGACCTCGCTTGTCTCGCAGCAGCCCGCGCTCTTCCCTCACCTCAACGCTCAAGCAAACGTAGCCTTCGGCCTGCGAAATCTTGAACGCTCCGCAAGTGCCCGCCGCGTGGACGAAATGCTGGAACTTGTCGGCGCAACCGACCTCGCCTTCCGCCGCCCGCAAGATCTCTCCGGGGGCAAGCCCAGCGTGTCGCGCTGGCTCGAGCGCTCGCGCCCGCGCCGCGTCTGCTTCTGCTCGATGAGCCCTTTTCCGCGCTCGACGGCGTCGCCAGCGATGCGCTTCTTATTCGCCTGCAAACTTGGCTGCGCGAAAACAAAGTGCAAACCGTCGTGGCCACGCACGACGCAACCGACGCGCTCGCCACGTCCGCTGAAGTTCTGCTCCTCCGCGACGGCCGCCGTGTGGCTTTAGGCCCCGCCGCCGAAGTTCTCGCGTCAGAGCGCAAGCGCCTACTCGATCGTCTTGGAACGGACTGACGTCACTGCACGAGCAGCGAAGCCGTTCCGCCCCACGAGATTCTGTTCCCTATTCCCTGTTCCCTGTTCCCTGCTTTTAGAAGCCCACCAACTCCGGCTCCATCTCCAGCCGAATTCCGAATTGCTCTTCAACTTCAGCCCGAATCTTCTCCGCCAGCGCGAGAATATCTTTTGCCGTCGCGCCGCCGCAATTCACCAGCGCCAGCGTGTGCCGCGACGAAATTCCCGCGGCGCCCAGCCTGTATCCCTTCTTGAATCCCGCCTGCTCGATCAGCCACGCGGCGGGAATCTTCACCAAACCATCCTCTGCTGGAAAAATTCTGACCGGCACTCCGGCGCTCTCTGCGAATTTCCGGACCCGCTCCGCGATCTCTTCCGTTACCAATGGATTCTTGAAGAAACTTCCCGCGCTGCGGCAGTCCGGATCGCCATCGACCAGCAACATTGCCTTGCCCTGCCGGATGCTCCGCACCGCATCGCGCCGTTTCAGCCAGCGTAGGCGCCGTCGCCCAATCCGCAAAATGTGCCTTCAGGTCTTGATAGGTAAGCAGCGGCGCGCCATTCTGCCGCAGCCGGTAGTCGACACGCGTAACAATATACAGCCCGCGATCCGTCGTGTTGAACCGGCTGCGCCGATACGCAAATCCGCACTCCGCGTTTGAGAACTCCACAAATCTGCGCTCGGCTAAGTCAAACGCTCGCACGCGCTCGATGATCGAAGCCGCTTCCTGTCCGTACGCGCCGACATTCTGCACCGGCGTTCCGCCCACCGTTCCCGGAATTCCCGCCATGCACTCGGTCCCTGCGCATTCATCCTGCAACAGCCCGCCCGACAAATTCATCCCACTCCTCGCCGGCAGCAACGCGAAACAACTCGCCATCCCGCTCGATCCCCTTCAACCCGATGTGCAGCACCAGTCCGTCAAATCCCGCGTCGGCCACGAGCACGTTGCTGCCGCCGCCCAGCACAAACAGCGGCACGCCCCGCCCCCGAGCCCATTCGCTGGCCTGCGCAATCTCGCCCTCGCTCGCCGCTTCAGCGAACCACCGCGCCGGTCCGCCAATGCCCAAAGTTGTAAACGGCGCGAGAAGCTTGTCTTTCTGTGATCCGCATCGGTCTAAGGCTACACTGCGAGGGCCGCACGCGATAGAATAGCTACAGGCAGTTTCATCTGCCGGAGGCGATCATGTATCCAGAATTGATGGTGATTCCCATGCGCGAAGAGCTCGTTCGCGCCGGGATTAGCGAAACCCGCACAGCAGAAGAAGTCGACGCGGCCCTGGCCGAGCCGGGAACTACCCTCGTCGTCGTTAACTCCATTTGCGGTTGCGCAGCCGGCAAGGCTCGCCCTGGCATCCGCCTCGCGCTCTCCAACTCCGCCAACCAGCCCGATCGCAAAATTACCGTCTTCGCCGGCCAGGATCGCGAGGCCACCGATCGCGCCCGCAGCTACTTCGTGGGCCAACCGCCCAGCTCGCCCTCTGTCGCAATTATGCGCGACGGCAAGCTCGTCTACCTCATGCAGCGTTCCGTCATTGAGCAGTCCACCGCTCAGGACATCGCCGCCGAACTCGTGCGCGCCTTTGACATGTACTGCGCGAAGACGACTGCATAGGCTCGCGTCAAACTTTTCGGATAGGGCCGGGATAGCGGGCAACCGTGGCATCCACAGTAAGCAAAGTGATCCCTTCGACAATGGCCTGCGCAATCAGCAGCCTGTCGAAGGGATCTTTATGTATGGGTGGCAGAGTGTCAACCTCGACCGCGTGCTTCCCCAACACGGGAAGCTCGGAATAGCCGTTTTCAAGAAGCCCTTCCCAAACCGTACCGGGGTGCGCATGAAAGCTTTTCATGCCTTTGGCGTGCTTAATTGAGATCTCCCAGATGCTTGCGACGCTGAAAATCAATTCGTTGGCTGGATCGGTAAACAGCCGCGATGCGATTGTTGGGAGGCGCGGAGATGCCTCAGCTGCCCAGAGCAATAAATGAGTATCAATGAGGAGCTTCATTTCTTGCCGGCGAACATCGTCTCGATTTCGTCGGCCATCAAAGTGTCAAAGTTGCTGGGAACTTTGATCTTCCCTTTCAAGAATCCTATCCGGCGTTTCGCAGCGTCCTTCGGTCCGCTGATGGGAATCACTTGCGCCATCGGCTTCCCGGCCTTGGCAATGACGAAGGGCTCTCCCGCTGCAACCTCTTCGACCAGCCGCGAGAGATGCGTCTTGGCTGCGTGAATGTTGATGGTGCGCATTGCATTCTCCAGTAAACTAAGTCCACTTAGTTTAGTTCACTTCAATCAGCGAGTCAAGCGCTCTTCAGCAAGCAAAACGGCCTCCCTTTACGGGAGGCCGTTGCTTTTGCTCCGCGTTTCTCCCGGCTCAGTCCGCCGCCTGCGCCTTCGCCATCTTTTGCACCTTGCTGTGCTTCACCGAGTAGGTGAAATAAATCACCAATCCGACAACCAGCCAGATCACAAGCCGCTCCCAGGTTTCGATCGGCAGCCCAAGCATCATGGCCAACGAAATCCCGATTCCGAGAATCGGTGTCACCGGCATAAAGGGCGCGCGGAAAGGGCGCGGCAAATCAGGGCTGCGTTTGCGCAGCACCATCACTCCCGCGCAAACGATGATAAACGCCAGCAGCGTGCCGATGCTTGTCATTTCGCCCAGCTTGTCCAGCGGCAGAATTGAAGCAAACAGCGCGACCACCACTCCGACGGTGATCGACGATATCCACGGCGTGCGGAACTTGGGATGCACGTAGCTGAAAAGTGGCGGAAGCAGGCCGTCCTTCGACATGGAAAAGAATACGCGGCTCTGCCCCAGCAACATTACGATCATGGTGCTGGTCAGGCCCCCAAGCGCGCCAAACTTCACTAACAGGCTGCCCCACTTCACTCCTGTGGCGTCAATGCCGATCGCAAGCGAATCCGGAATATTGAGGAACTTGTAATTCACAAGGCCGGTCAGCGTGAGCGCAACCAGAATGTAAAGGATAGTGCAGATCACGAGCGAGCCGAGAATGCCGATCGGCATATCGCGCTTGGGATTCTTCGCTTCCTGCGCTGCCGTGGAGACGGCGTCAAAACCGATGTACGCAAAAAAGATCACTCCCGCGCCGCGCAGCACGCCCGACCAGCCGAATTCTCCAAAGGTTCCCGTGTTCGGCGGCAAAAACGGCGTCCAGTTCACGCGGGGCAGTTCCGGATGCTTCAGCAGCGTGGAGATGCCGATCACCAGGAAGATCACCAGCACTGTGACCTTAATGGCGACAATCACGGAGTTGAAGTTGGCCGACTCCTTCATGCCGATCACCAGTATCACTGTCACCATCATGATGCCGAGAAACGCGACCAGGTTGAACATACCGTGGCGCTGCGGCAGTGTCGCCGGATCGACGCCGAGTTGATGCAGCTTGGCCGCGATGCGCGCCAAGTAACTCCCAATGGCCCTGGAAAAGCACAAAAGTCGATCCCGGCACGCCGGCCAGTTCCGGCGGCAGGCGCAGGCCAAAGTCCTGCCCGAGACTCAGCACGTAACCGCTCCATCCGGAACAGACCGTGGCAGCGCCAAAGGCATATTCCAGGCACAAATCCCACCCGATAATCCACGCAAAAATCTCGCCGAGAGTCGCGTACCCGTATGTGTAAGCAGAGCCCGCCACGGGAATCAATGAGGCAAACTCCGCATAGCACAAACCAGCAAAGACGCAGCCAATGGCCGCCAGAATAAAGCAATATACAACGCCGGGCCCGGCATATCGCGCCGCCGCGGGGCCCGTGAGCACAAAAATCCCGGTGCCGATAATCGCCCCGATACCCAGCGCCACCAGATTCGTGGCGCCCAGCGAACGCTTCAGCGTATGCTCACCCTGCTCGCCTGCCTCCTGCGAGAGGCTCGAAATGGATTTAACGCGTAGCAGATTCGAATTCAATGAGCGACTTCCTCCCGGGCAATATTTAGGACACGCAGGCAAAACGGAACTTTGAGAGGCGCGCAGCAAGACCGATCCCGTTCGCCGAAACTCGTTAGGCAATCATACGATAAAGCACAGACGATCCTGCATAACTCCCCAAGTGCGTCTACCCGAGCGCATCGAGCCAGCGTCGAAACTCGCCCGCAGGATCCTTCGCACGGAATATCCCCGCTGACACGCCGATCACACTCGCTCCCGCCGCTAAAATTTCCGGAGCCGTCTGCAGCGTCACTCCGCCCACCGCAACAAGCACGACATTCGGCCCCGCTTGCCCGCGCAGTTTGCGGACCCCTGCGACACCGATCGCGGCTTTTGTCGTCTGCTTTGTTGTCGTGGGAAAAATCGGCCCGATCGAGAGATAATCCGCCGGCGCTTTCAGAATTCCGGGCACCAGCGTTTCGCTTCCGCCAAATGTGCCGACAATTCTCTCGGGCCCAAGCATCCGCCGCGCCTCAGCAGGCGTCACATCGCCCGCATCCACGTGCACGCCGTCAAATCCGGCTCGCTCCACCAGATCGACCCTATCATCGAGAATCAGCTTCGCTGTTCGCGCGGGCATCGCCGCGCGAAGAATCGCCGCGTCGGCCAGTAACTCTTCATCGCTACCAGATTTGTTCCTGTACTCGAGCAGCGTTACGCCAGCCTCGGCCAACTCAGCACCCAGCCGCCGCAAGAACTCTGCTCGCCCCGCCTGCGGAATCGTTCCCGCATCAAGAATCGGATAGACCTTAGGAAAAGAAAACGACATGGAGTAAGGGTAGGCGATCAGGGCGCAACTACGTTTGGGTCACTACCGGGTTGGCCTCAGTGGTCATGCCGCATAGCGAAGAGCCTGCAATACGTCTTCGCGCTCAAGATAGGGATATTCGGCAAGCACTTCATCGACGCCGTGGCCCGCGCCGATCTGCCCGACGATCATGCCGACGGTGACGCGCATTCCGCGAATACAAGCCTTGCCGCCCATCACGCCCGGATCTTGTGTAATTCGGTCTAGTTGTCCCATCCGCGGCCCCTTTCTGAGACTCACTAACATGGTAGCGGTTCAGCTGGTTGATTTCAAAAGACGAAGAGCGGCGGCGTTCTGGCAAGCGTCCCGACTGCACTCAGAACGCCCGTCACTTGCTCGCCAGGCTTCTTACCCCTATCGGTGTCTCTTGCTTACGCTCCCGGCATCTCGTCCGCGCTCGGCCCGTAGATTCCCGGAACCTTTGCGCCAATCAGCCGCAGATACACCGTCAACTGCCCGCGATGATGAATCATGTGGTTCAAAACGGTCTCGCGAAACACGTTGTATTTGGTGTCGTCGATCCACGCCTGGCCGCCAAACACAAACTTCCAGTTCCGATCCCACGCATCACCGGTCGTCGCCAGCAGCGCCGGGCGCGTCTCTGCCAGCTTCTTGTCGAATCGATCAAGCAACTCCGCTTTGCTGGCAGGCGAATACGGCTCCCACTTATGGTCGGCCGCAAACTCCAGCTTATCCAGCGTCAGCGTGTGGTTCCCCCAGTCGCCCACGAAATCGGTAAGATGGCCCGCCAGCCGGCCCAGCGTCATTGATTTCGGGTGGGGTTTGAAGCTGAAGTCGGCATCGGCAGGAATTGCGTCGAGCATCTTTCGCGTCTTCGCGGTCTCTCGGTCAAACTCTGCAATCAGTGCTTTTTGTGCGTCCATTTCGGCAGCCTCCTCATTTCCCATACAGCATAGCCCAAATCAACATGAAAAGGCGAAGAAAAAGCGATAGTCTCCTGTGAAAATCCACCATTCCTCCGTTTTCGCTCTTTGTGATGCTAAAATGTATCACATGAAGACCGTATCTGTTCGCGACCTCCGCTATGACTTCAAGAAGGTCGAGCGCCTGCTCGCTCAGGGCAACGAGCTCCAAGTCACCAAGCGGCGCAAAGTCATTGCACGCCTCACGCCGGAGCGCGCCGAGCGGCCGCCGCTGCCTGACTTCCTGGCGCGTCTGAACGAAATCTATGGAGACAAGGTTCTTGAAGTGAGCGGAGCCGAGCTGATCAGTCGGGATCGCGATCGCTATTGATCTACCTCGACACCAGCTTTGTGGTCTCGTTGTACACCAAGGATGCAAACTCCGCCGCAGCTGCTGAAATCCTGCAAATGGCTCGCTTGCCGTTGCTGATGTCATCGCTGACAGAACTCGAGACCACGAACGCCTTGGGCCTGCGTGTGTTTCGGAGGGAGATCTCAAAGTTGGAAGCAGCGCAATCGCTTCGCGCTTTCGATGAAGACCTGCTGCGCGGAGGATTTCTGCGCAATGCACTTCCAGAATCTGCATTCGAACGGGCGCGCGAGCTGTCTCTTCAAACCGCGGCGCAGTTGGGAGTGCGCACCCCGGACTTGCTTCATGTCGCCGCTGCAATTGAGCTCGGCGCGAGCGGATTATTCACTTTTGATTTGCAGCAACGGAAACTCTGCTCGAATGTCGGCCTCACGCTCAACCACTTGCTGTGAGCTGCGCCCCTACGCCGGCTGCTTCTCCGCCTCGGCTTGCGCAGCTAAAAACCGCTCCACAAACCCGGTGTCGAAGTCACCTGCCCTGAACCCCGCATCCTGAAAGATCGCCTGATGCAGCGTTATCGACGTGTCGATTCCCTGCACGATGAACTGGCTCAGCGCCCGCTCCATCTTCGCAATTGCTTCCTCGCGGTCCAGGCCGTGCGTGATGAGTTTTGCAATCAGCGAATCGTAATACGGCGGAACCACTCCCTCGGCATATTGCGCCGTGTCCACTCGAATTCCGTTTCCGCCCGGCACGTTAAACGCCGTGATCTTTCCCGCCGACGGCGTGAACTTGTGCGGATGCTCCGCATTAATGCGGCACTCGATCGCATGCCCGCGAATCTCCAGCTTCGCCGGCAAAATCGCATCCAGCCGCTCGCCGGATGCAATGCGTAACTGCGCCTTCACCAGATCCACGCCCGTAATCGCTTCCGTCACCGGATGCTCCACCTGGATGCGCGTATTCATTTCGATGAAGTAAAGCTGGTGACTCGCATCCATCAGGAACTCCACCGTCCCCGCGTTCTGGTAGCCGATCTCGCTCAGGCACTTGCAAAGCGTCTTCCCGATCTCCTCGCGCATCTTCGGCGTCACTTGCAGGCTCGGCGCTTCTTCAATCAGCTTTTGATGCCGTCTCTGGATCGAGCACTCGCGCTCGAACAATGACGCCACATTGCCGTGCTCATCGGCCAGCACCTGGAACTCAATGTGCCGCGGCTGCTCAATGAATTTCTCCATGTAGAGCTCGCCGTTACCGAATGCATTGGCCGCCTCGGTAAACGCCGCATGAAACAAATTGGGCAAGTCCTCAGCGTCGCGCACAATTCTCATCCCGCGCCCGCCGCCGCCAGCCTTGGCTTTCAGAATGACCGGATAGCCAACCTTTCCCGCCCACTCGCGCGCCTCTTCCGCCGTCGACAGAATCCCGTCCGACCCCGGCAGAATCGGCACCTTCGCCTTTTTCATCGCCTGTCGCGCTTTTTCTTTTTCGCCCATCAGCCGCGTCACTTCCGGCGGCGGCCCAATGAACTTGATATTCGACGCGCGGCAAACTTCAGCGAAGTTCGCGTTCTCGCTCAGCAATCCGTATCCAGGGTGAATCGCCTCAACGTCGGCAATCTCGGCAGCCGAAATCACCGCGGGCACATTCAGGTAGCTGTCTGCCGCGCGCGGCGGCCCAATGCAAATCGCCTCGTCGGCAAAGCGCACATGCAGCGCGTTGCGGTCGGCCTCGCTGTACACGGCAACTGTGCGAATGCCCAGCTCCCTGCACGCATTCAGCACGCGCAGCGCGATCTCGCCTCGATTGGCAATCAGTACCTTACGAAACATGCTTGACCTTTGGGTAGGATGATTAGAGATGTGATCTTGCGACTCAAGCGCCCGCCTACGCCTGCCGAACCGAAAACAGCGGCTGGCCAAACTCGATGGCCTGCCCATTCGAAACCAGGCACTTCACCACCTCGCCCGCCACATCCGATTCGATCTCGTTCATCAGCTTCATCGCTTCAATGATGCCGATCACCTGACCTTTTTCCACGTGATCGCCAGGTGCTACAAACGGCGACGCGCCGGGAGACGGCGAGGCATAAAACGTTCCAACGATCGGCGACTTCACCATATGCAGTCCTGCTTCAGCGTCAGCTGCCGGCGTCGCAGCGGCGGCCGCTCCCGAAGTTGATCCGGCTGGCGAGATCGTCGCGGCGGAATGCACCGCGGCCTGCGGCGCTGTCTGCAGCAGCCGCGCCAGATCGCTCAAACTGGCCGCCCCGCTCTCTTGCGGATTGAATTTCAAACGGATCTTCAGGTCGCCGCGGTCCACGTCGAACTCGGAGACACCATGCGACTTCAAAAACTCAATCAGCTGCCGCAGATCCTCAATGTCTTGTTGCTTCATTCGTTCCTTCAATTCAACGTCCCTCAACCAAAGCGGCGATTCGCCGCAATTCTAAATCTCAATTCAAATCAAAGTTCAAAAGCCTTCAGTTCAGATCAAAGCTCAATCAGTGCCTTGGGCGCCGGAGTCAGCACTTGCCCACCGTTGCGCGTTACAGCCACCATATCCTCTATGCGAACGCCAAACTTTCCCGCCAGGTAAACGCCCGGCTCGATCGTAATCACCATTCCCGCCTGCAACCGCGTCGCCTGTCCAGCGCCTACCCGCGGCGGCTCGTGAATTTCAAGTCCCACCCCGTGGCCGGTCGAGTGCGAAAATGCCTCAGCCAAACCTTCTCTCCGCAAAACGGACCGCGCGGCCTCGTCCACCTCCGCGCAACTCACGCCAGCAGCCACCGCATCTACCGCATTCTCCTGCGCTTCCAGCACTGCTTCGTAGGTTCTTCGCTCCTCAGGCTTTGGCTTGCCCAGAAAGACTGTCCGAGTCATATCCGAACAGTAACCCTTGTGGATTATACCGAAGTCGAGCGTCACAAACCCTCGCCGCGGCAGGGGCGTGCCGGTTGCGCGGCCGTGCGGCATCGCCGAGCGCAATCCCGAGGCCACAATCGATTCAAAAGACATCCCTTCAGCGCCTAGTTTTCGTGCCTGATATTCGAGCTCCGCGGCCACTTCAACCTCGGCAATCCCCGGCCGCAGCACCGTAAGGATGTGCTCAAACAGCTTGCAGCCCTTGAGCGCGGCCTCGGCCATCACCGCCAGCTCGTCTTCGTCCTTCACCTGGCGCAGCTGCTCAACGAACGGCGCCGGCACAGCCTGGAAAAACCCTTTGCGCAACCGGCTCGGCAGTTCGCTTTTCCAGCGAGTCAGCTCCGCGACTGTTGTACGCGCCGGATCAAATCCCGCCATCGCAACGCCCGCTTGCGCGGCCAACCATTGCGTTGCAGCCACCGCCGGCGAGCCTGACGCAATCTGCACCTGCGCTGCCTTCACTTCTTCGGCGGCCTGCGCCGTGTAGCGGCCATCCGTGAACATGCGCGTGGCCGCGGCGAGTCACTGCCAGCGCGGCGCTCGAGCCGGTAAATCCGCAGAGATAGCGAATGTCAGGAAGGTGTGTAACGAGAAGCCCGGGAAGCCCTGCGCGGTTCAGCTTGCGGCGCAGCGCGCCCATGCGGCGGAAGTGGTCCACGCGCTCAGTTTTATCACGGCGGGGTCGGACGTCAGCGCTCAGCCCTGGGTATAGCAGACTGCGTCCAGCCGCCTGGCCAGAGAATCTACCCTATTTCACTGTGGTTTCCTGAACGTACAAGAGCTTCCAGTTATTATCCCGATTCACCCAAATCTCGCCGTATGCAGTTTTCGCCTGCATCGGTTGTCCACCGTACCTTCCCGCGTATTGCGCGTTATAAGTAACCAATACCGCGTCCATCGCAATCCTCGTGACCTTGAAATCCGTAAGCGTGTATGCGGTGAGGTCAAACTGATCGATCATGCTCAGGATTGCTGCTTTGCCACCGAAGCCTGCTCCATCCTCTTCAACTTCGCTGAACCCATCGGCTAGCATTGCTCCAAAAGCATCTTTATCCTTGCTCTTAAATGCTGCCCACGCACTCCGAATCCGGGATTCCTGAACAGTTGGGTTCGCAGTTGATGCTCCCGACTGCGCTCTCCCTTGCGGTACGGCGCAGATGAACAAAAGCAAACTCGAAAGGAAATACAAGATCGTCTTCGTTTTCAACTAAGCCTCCAGGACGCAAGCTTGGCGGTCGGATCGCATACAGGAGATCAACACCGCGCTGGAACTCGCAGCAGCTTGCGGCGCAGCGCGCCCATGCGGCGGAAGTGGTCCACGCGCTAGTTTTATCACGGCAGGCTTCTTTAACGGCCCCTTCGGGCCGTTGGCTGCCAACTAGAACCTAACATCGAGTTAGCGCATCATACTGTAAACGCCGCGTGCTCTGGGGCCCGGATGTTGCCTCGATCGAGCTTTGGGCCCGTAAATCACTCGCAATCCCAAGGAGAAATCACATGGTTGAAACGACACCGGGAAAGCCGCTTCTCCCTCCTGACGATCTCAATCGCGGCTTAAGATTCGCCCAAGTGGATGGGGGAACAGCTCAACATATAGGTCTGGTCGGAGACACCTATACCATTACCGTCGCGGGAGAGGATACCAACGATCGGTTCTGCGTAATCGACATGCATGTGCCCCCCGGCGGCGGCCCCGGTCCGCATCGCCATGACTTCGAAGAGACCTTCATCCTTCTCGACGGGGAGATGGAAGTCACATTCCGCGGCAAGAAATCCACTGTGCATGCAGGCGAGACGATCAACATTCCGTCCAATGCTCCTCACCAGTTTCATAACGCATCCGACGAAGCGGTTCGAATGATCTGCATCTGCTCTCCCGCCGGGAATGACAAGTTCTTCCTTGAAGTCGGTGTACCCGTGGCCACGCGCACCACGCCGCCGCCCAGGCTCGACGAGAAGCAGATGGCCGAATTTCTGGAGAAGGCAAAGGCAATTGCCCCAAAGTACCGGACAGAACTTCTGGATGAAGCGTAACCAAAAGGTTCAATTAGAGCCAAATCGCCGAGGCGCTGCTGTGCAAAGAAGTCAGCTCACGTTCGCTATGCCAAGGTCGTTTTGCCGCGTTTAAGGGTTGGTGCTAGACTGCGCCAATGGCGACCAAGAGGAACACCAACAAGACAAACACCAAAAAGAAATCGACCGCAGTAAAGAAAAGCAAGGCCAGAAAACCGGCCAAGCCTGCGCAGAAGCAGTCGGCAAAGAAGAAAGCCTCTCCCGGCAAAACCGCAGCCTGGAAGAAAGCTCCGGCGAAAGCGAGAAAATCCGCCTCCAAAAAGCCCGTAGCCCGGAAGAAGTCGCCCGCGAAAGCAAAACCGGTGAAGGCGGGAAAACCCAAAGCCAAAATGGGGAGCGCTAAACCCGCAAAGAAGATCGCCAAGGCCAAAACCCCAAGCGTCAAAGTCAAGAAAACGGCCGCCAAACCCCCGGTCAAATCCGCCAAAGCCATTAACAGGCCGAGACGGAGCCCGACCCGACGAGACAGCGACATTCCGCTTGATTCCCTCGATCTCTCCCCAGACGTCTCTGGATTGCAATCGGGAGATCTCGAGGGCTTGTCGAACATCGAGAGCGCCGATTCTGAAAGTGTCGACGAGTTGCTCGAAGAAGGAAACGCGTTCGAGGCAGGGATAGTAGCGGGCATTGAAGACTCAAGAAACCGCGAGGGGCAGGAAGTTCGCACGCGAGAAGTGCCGGAAGACGACGTACCTCAGGAATATCTGGACCCCGACTGAGCCCTCTGCCGCAAACATGCGACGAATCGGCGGAATCTGCATCTCATCTGCAGAGGTAGCGAAAATGTTTCTCGTCACTGGTATTACGGGCAAAGTAGGCGGAGCAGCGGCACGAAACCTTCTGATCAAAGGCAAGCAAGTGCGTGCTCTCGTGCGTGACCAGGCAAAGGCTGCTGCGTGGAGCGCCAAGGGAGTGGAACTGGTCAGCGGCGACTGGGGAGATCCAGTAGCGATGACACGGGCGCTCGATGGCGTTGAGGGTGCATACATGATGATGCCGCCCATCCAGGCGCCTTCGCGCGACTTCCGAGAGGCCAAGGCCGTCATTGCGAGCTACAAAGACGCTCTGGGTAAGTCCGTACCGCCCAAGCTCGTGGTGATGTCGTCCATGGGCTCGGAGAAGTCCTCCGGTCTGGGTCTTATTACTGCAACTCATTTACTTGAGCAGGCTCTCGGCAACGAACCCTTCCCCGTGGCGTTCGTGCGGGCCGGGTCATTCTTTGAAAACTATTTGTACGGCCTTCAGGCCGCGCAAGGCGGAACTCTGCCTACCTTTTACTCTCCGACGGATCGCAAGCTTCCCATGATTGCAACAGAGGACATCGGGGCCGAGGTCGCGAACCTGCTCACCACTCAGTGGACCGGAAAGCGAATCATCGAGCTAGGCTCCCAGGTGAGCGCCGACGATCTCGCGGCCGCGCTGGGCCAGGTGTTGGGCCGCGACGTCAAGGCGCAGGCCATCCCGCGCCAGGCTTGGGCCGGCGCGCTTGAACAGATGGGAATCCCCGCGGGAGGCACATGGGCTTTTGAGGAGATGGTCGAAGGCGTGAACTCTGGATGGATCTCGCTAGGCGTCGAAGGCACAGAACACATTGAAGGCACGACCTGCGCCAAGGATGTATTCGCCGCGGCCAGTCGGGCCAGCTGAGCCATCGTCTCTTCTCTCCAATAAGGCGCCACCCTGCTATCGGGAGTGCTCTTGCGCCACTGGCGGCAGCAGTCCTTTGCCCGCCCTCAGGCCGTAGCGTCAGTCGCCGAAGGGTACTCCGCATCGACGGGCCCGTCAGTAAGCGCGTCAGGGGAAAGAACCGGCTGCCTATCGCCAAGGTAGCCATCGGCGAAGATAATGTTGCGGGCGAGGCCGAGCTTCTTAAGGCACATGATGATCAGGCCGTTCAGGTCGATCTCATGCTTCAACATTCCGTGAAACGCCGAACGCGGATAGCGATGATGATTGTTGTGGTAGCCATCGCCAAAGGTGAGCCACGCAAGAATCGTGTTGTTCTTGCTGTTGTTCTTCATGTTGAAGTTCTCATAGCCGAAGGTATGGCCCAGAGAGTTGACCGCCCAGACGGAGTGCTGGAAGAGCACGGTCCGCAGGCAGGCCGCGAAGAAACATCCCCACGCATCGGTTAATCCGCCAAACGCGTAACCGACGAGCCACGGAACGGCCACGGAGACCACCGGCCAGATGTAATGTGTGCGCGAATAGAACTGGATGACGGGATCGCGCACCAGGTCGCGGCCGTAGATGTTGAGATCGGTGACGGTGTCGTCGAACATCCATCCGATGTGAGAGTGAAACAGGCCCCGGAGCGTGTTCTCGTGGTCGCAGTGGCCGTCCACAAACGGGCTGTGGTTGTCGCCGCAGTTGTCGGTGTGCGAGTGATGCCGCCGATGATCGGTCGTCCAGGTCAGCAGCGAGCTCTGAAATGACATCGAGCCGAATGCGCCCAGCATATATGCGACCCAGGGCTTGGTCTCAAAGCTCTTGTGCGAGAAATACCGGTGAAATCCGACGCCCGTGCCCATGCCAACAATGAAGTACCCGACGGCAAAGGTAATGACCTCAACCCAGTGAATAGGGTGCGTGCGAAACCAGAAAATGCTGGCCACCGAACCGGCCAGAGGAAAGCCAATCAGAAAAGTATTATCGATGCGCTTCTTCCAGGCCCGGGGGCCGGCAATCATCCCGGGGGGCCTGATCAATTCAACGGGTTGGCTCGACCGCGAGATAGCCAATGCGCACGCTCCACTTCTCTAAATTGTCTCAGACCTCGGCGCCCCGGGCAACGTAGCGTTCCCTCTTGCAGGCTTAGATGGCTGAAATGGCCGCCGAGTTACAGCAAAAACGGCCGAAGCAGGACCCGCTCCATTCGCTCATCAGGTCGGACTGTCGTTAACATAGATGCAAAGGCGGAACCGGAGTGACCATCAGAACAGAATTTCTGCGACTCAACGGCACGGTACTTCGCGATCCAGCCATTGATGTGTGGATGAGTAAGCATCGCGGTGAATTGGGAACCATTGCGCGCGAGTGGTTTGAGGTGATGCGACGGTGCGGCGATGAAGTCCGCGAAGTACTGCATGATGGCTGTCCGGTAGCATGCCTCGGCGACGTGCCTTTCGGCTACGTTAATGCATTCAAGTCACACGTGAACGTGGGATTTTTTCGCGGCGCGGAGCTGCCAGACCCGACCCACCTGTTGCAAGGCACCGGCAAGTTGATGCGCCATGTAAGGCTGGAGCCGGGATTTGCCGCCGACGCCGCATCGCTCAACAACCTCATCGAGACGGCCTACTCGGACATAAAGACACGCATTGAAAACGGCTAGAGCTGTCGGCCCCTGACTAGAGCTGTCGACCGCTAAACCGCTTCCCGCGCCACCGGCTTCTTCTTGCTCGCGTCCACTTCGCCGCCCGCGTGCAGATCGCTCTGCCGATCCATCCACTCATCCAGCCGCGACCGCTTGAACCGCCAGCGATTGCCCAGCTTGAACGCCGGCACGAACCCATCTGACGCATATTTGTAGAGCGTGTCGGCAGAGATGCCAAGGTAATTCGAGGCCTGGCGAATGTCCATCACCTCGCGAATCTCAGGAACCAGCAGGTTGGAGCGGACAGCTGCGTTGCGCATAATTGCCTTCCAAAAAATGCAGGATTCAAAGCGGTATTCTTGCGGGCATTGGTACCGGTACTCCTGTATTTAACCTGACTTGATCGGTTCATTCAAGGAATTTCAGTAAGTTACAGGAATTCAATGGGTTTCTCCCGCAGCCTGGCCCAATGCACGCCTGTGGAAAAAACCCAATCCCTTGGGCTCGCGCGCTCAGCCCTCCGCAACCCATAGCGCCCTTTAAGCACATGGTCCGACTCGACCCTTCGTCCCTATTCCCGCTCGCCCACACCGCCCCAATCGGCCCGCCCTCGCCCACACGCAAAAGCGGCTTCCCTCCTCGGGAAGCCGCTCTGATTTTCAGATTCCTGATTCCTGACGCCTGTTCCCTGTTCCCTGTTCCCTGCCCTGTCTTTTCAGTTCTGGTCGTCTCGCCGGTGCAACGTCGGCGGTCCGTCGCCGGAGTCGCCCGAAGTGCTACCACCCTGTGCGCCCGTCGAACTGCCCGAATTGCCCGACCCGTCCGTCGTCGTGCTCGCCCTGCGCAGCGATGGCTTCGCGCCGCCCTTGGTGTCAATCAGCCTGCGCTTGTCTTCGATGCGCGCCAGCCTTGCCTTCACATCGTCAAACTCCGACGTCGTCACCAGGTAATCTTCCCTGGCGGGGAGAATGCGCGCAATCTCTTCCTGCGTATGCAGAATCCTGTCCGGCGTCTGCGGATGGTCGCTGAACGCCTTCGCTACCAATCCCGGCTTGCGCTTCTCAAGCGCCTGCACCTTCTCAAAGAAGGTGATGAAGGCCTGCGGATCGTAGCCCGAACGATACATATATTGCACGCCCAGATAATCGGCCTGCGCCTCAAAGTCGCGTGAGAATTGCAGGAACGTGATCGGAATCGCCAGTTGCGCCGCCTCGTAGATCCCGTATCCCGCCAGGTCGTACGGCAGCATGATCTCCAGCGGCACCATGCCGATCTCCGCGTAATTCAGCCGCGTCATTTCGCGCGCCGCGTGGTGCGCGCATACGTGGGCCGTCTCGTGCGCCATCACGCCCGCCAGCTCGGCCTCTTCATCCGCCGCCAAAATCAGCCCGGAATTCACGTAGAAGAATCCGCCCGGCAGCGCCATCGCGTTGATCTCGTCAGAATCGATCACCTTGATCGTGAACGGCACCTTGCAGTCGGAGTTCTTCACAATGTTCTGCCCAATGCGATTCACATACTCGTCCACCACGGGATCGGTAATGAACTTTGTGCTCTTCTCAATCTCGTCGGCGAACTGCTTGCCCATCTTGATCTCGCCGTCGGTCGAGTACCAGTTGCCCAACCCGCGCTTGCCAATCTCGCGATTGCCCACCGCGCTCACGTCTTCAATGCTGCCCGGCTTAATCGGGATCATCTGGCTGCCGGGATCGACAATCTTATCCACGTCAACCGCGACAGGCCCGGCGCAATCGCCGCCCACTGCCGTCGTGCCCGGCTCTGGGCTGTCACCTGTATCCTTTGAATCTTTATCCTTCTTTTTGTCCTTTTTCTCAGCGTTCTTCCCGGTCTCGCACGGAGCAAGCTGCGCACTGCTCGCCGTCGTCGTCGATGCCGCTCCGGAATCCGGTTGCGTCGCGGGTGCCGGCGCGTCCCCGCCTACTGGCGTGGTCCCGGCAGCCGGCTGCGCCGTTTGCGAAGGTTGCTGCGATGCGGTCGGGCTTGCGGCCGGCCCAGTGGTCGAAGTCGTCTGCGCCCCGCTGCTACTGGTCGGCGAACTGGCCTGAGCCCACACTCCGACGCTTGCGCTCAGCGCCATTCCCGCCAGAACCGCCAATCTCAGAACCGTGCGATCCGTTGCCTTCATGAACCTACCTCCGCCTGCCCGTCTCGCCTGACTGCACGCCTCGCCCATTTTGGCCGCCACGCACCATATATATAGACGCCAGTATGTGCCAATTGGACAGCAAAGGCAAAAAACACATCTTCCCGAGTCCTCGCTCCATGGCGTTTCCCCCACCAACGCCTGCCCCGACGACTCATTCCCTTGCGTAACCGTCTTTCTGCTCCCGTTTCAGATCCCCTTCACGCTCCCGCCTGAGACTGAATTGCAACATCCATCCGGAAAGGCGCAAATCTCCCGGGAGCGATGGCGGGCGGGTGAAACGCTGTCAATATAGCGATTGTGAATCAGTCAGTCGCAGCCCTTGGACAATCTGTCTCACTACAACGAGAGCAGCGGCGGTCACGATCAAGTCTGCTCGGGTGAGGAATCGTATCGGCCGCACTGCTGGCACTGCACGTTTGGAGACGCAGGCCCCGATCACTGCAAAAACCCAAAACGATGAGCCGACAAGATTGGAGGCGATCAGAAACCTGGGCATTGGCAAGTAAACCAGGGTGACCAGAAGTGTTCCAATCAGCCAGGGACCAACCGTAGTACAAAGAACCGCTTCGCTCCGGCTGAACCAGGGGGGTGCCCAGGTAAGAAGCTCTTTTCCCATGAAGTACATCATCGTCGTAAGAATTAAAACGCCGGCAACGGATATCACGTCCATCAGCAGCCGTGGGGCGCCTGCGGAACGCAATGCCACATTGAAGTCGCCTCCAAACGCAGCCGCGGCGACAGGACCCAGAAATAAATAAAATCCGACGATTGTGAGCATCAGGAAGAGAAGACCGCTTGGCTTGCGGCTATAACGCCGCAGATACAACACGAAGCTAACCAGGCCCAATGTAAGGCTGAAGATTGGACCCGCAACCGCAATCAAAACGAGCTGTCGCGGTGTAGCCGCAGCCGCGTCGGGATTAACCCACATCTGGTGGAGCGTGGAACTGAACCCGAGCATATAGCTGGTGATCGCGTGCGCCGCTTCGTGCGGGATAACATTCAGCGCCAGTGCGGCCATGAAGAACAGCGTCGGACGAACCGCGACGCCCAGGACGTAAGCCTTTCCCGCGCTTTCCGGAGCGCAAGCCCGGGTGCTGGGCGAGGGTGTGACCATTTCATTCGCGATTTCCGGGGCCATTTACTCGATCCTGTCCATATTTTGATGCTCTTATCTCTGGGTTTAGTTGCATCGCGTCATCCGGGAAAATGCCGCACCTGGGTCTTGTTGAGCATGCGAAATCCGGCGCTTCATCGTTTCATCCGGCAACCCACACTATCTAGGACATATAGCAAGCTGAGGGGGCCAAAGATGGTCTAAATTGCTCATGCACTGTGGCATAGCCACGACCTCATCATGTAAAACGTGTCTCCGGAATGTGTTCTCAAGCGTTTCAGGGTGGGCTCAAGTCTCCTGCCCCAACTCCCCCGCATGCCGGTTCCCTGTTTCGCCCCCATCAAGTACAGTGAATAAAACCGCTGAGGAGGCCTTTTGCGGCTGAGATTTCTGTCAGCAGTTTGGATTGCCGTCTGTGGGGCTGCACTGCTTGCCGCCCAGGCCGCACCTCCATCTCCAAAACCTGCTCCCGCCCCCGCTCCCGCCAGTGCTCCCAAACCCCATAACCACGCCAAGCGGGGCAAGCTCGCTGCACCCTCGGTCGCTCCGGCCATCTTTGACGCCACCGGCCTCGGTTCTCCTCTCATCCTCGATAAAAACTGGCGCGTCGGCATCACATCTGACCTTTCGGCTTCTTCGCCCACATTCGATGACTCCGCCTGGGCCATTCGCGACGCTCAACCTTCTATCGGCGAAGTTCCAGACGAAGATCAGTCCGCCCCCGCCAAATCACCCGCAGGCGCTGCCGCTCCGCCCGTCACCGGGACCCCGGCGCGCCGCTATGCGTTTTTCCGGCTTCACATTCAGCTCGCTCCCAATCATGGGCCGCTCGCCCTGCTCATCGAACTTCCCGTCTCGCACGGCAACTCGATCGAAGTTGGCTCTCCAGGACTCATCCCTGAAGTCTTCGCCAATGGCATTCAGGTCCACCCCGAGGGCCCGCACGGAGACGCTCCCGAGGAATACGAGCCAATCTCGCGGATCTACAATCTGAATCTCGACCCCTCGGTAACGTCGCTCAACCTGGTGGTGCGTGTTATCTACTCCGCGTTCGGCACCAATACCTACACGGGATTCTTCGCCAACCACACGCTCTTCCTCGGCAACTCCGGCGAACTCGATCGTGAGCTCAATCTCGCCTCCGATCGCACCCTCTTCGAGCGCTTGCCGAATCTCATCTACTCCGTCCTCCTCGCGGTGCTGGCCGGGTTTCTCCTCGCGCTCTACTTCTCTGAAGAAGGCCACCCAGAGTACCTGTGGCTCGCGTTGCATGAGCTATGTGCTGCGCCCATCGGCTTTATTGAGCTGGCGGGCGCCTCCGCGCGACTCAGCGCTTTTGTCTGTGCCACGCTGGTCCTTCAGCTTCTGGTCATCTCTGCCTATCTCTTCTTCGAATTTCTCGTCGCGTTTCTCTCCCTCAAGCGCCGCTGGTACATTCTCGGCCTGCGCTACTCGGCGCCGGTTCTCCTGGGCGTCACCCCTGCCTTGCTCTTTCTCTTTCACCGCGGAGCGCTTCCCTATTTAATAGCCATCTTCGTCGCCACCGGTCTCTGGATGATTGGCTGGTCCATCTTCGTCTTCGGCACCCTGATTGCCGCCGCCGTGCGCCGCAATTTTGAGGCTGGCCTCCTCCTGGTTCCGCTTGGATTCACCTTGGTCGGTATCCTCGATGCCGTCATTGGCAACGCAATCAATGGCGGACCCGGCTCGCCATATAATTCGCCGCTCACGGTGCAGGCCGGGCCCATCCCCATTCACATCTCCGCAGTCGGCGGCTACGCGGGCATCCTCGTCATCGTGCTCATCGTCTTCTTCCGCTATCTGCGCGTGCAACGCGATCAGGAGCACGCCACCAACGAGCTTGCCGCCGCCCGCGGCGTGCAGGAGCTGCTCATCCCCCAGGAAAAGCTGGCCACGCCCGGCTTCGAAGTCGACTCCGTGTACAGCCCCGCCAGCGAGGTCGGCGGCGATTTCTTCCATGTGCAGACTATGGGCAGCCAAGGCCTCCTCGTCGTCATTGGCGACGTAGCTGGCCACGGACTCAAAGCCGCCATGAACGTCTCGCTGCTCATGGGCGCATTGCGCCGCGGGACGGAACGCCACCCAGCCAGAATTCTCGAATCTCTCAATCGAGTTCTCTCCGGAACCGACAGCTTCACCACCTGCCAGGCCCTCTGGTTCGGCGTCAACGGCGAAGTGGTCATCGCCAACGCCGGTCATCTGCCGCCCTATCTCAACAGCCAGGAGATCGCTCTGCCCGGCAGCCTTCCGCTCGGCGTCCTCGGCGAAATCACATACGAGGAGTCCCGCTTTTTCCTCCATCCTGGAGATCGTATCCTCCTGCTCTCTGACGGAGTCGTCGAGGCTCGACATCCCAACGGCGAGCTCTTCGGATTCGACCGCATCCGCCTTTTCAGCCAAAAGCCCGCAATCTTCCTCGCTGATGCCGCTAAAGCTTTCGGCCAGCAGGACGACATCACCGTCCTCACCGTCCGCCGCGAGGTAGAGGCAGTAAAACCAAATGCGCCCGCGCCACTTCTGTCTTCCGACATGAAATGAGACACACCCGACAGCGAGAATCCATGCCGTCAACTCCATCCGCGCCGAGCAATCAGTCCCCCTCAAAATCGCACGCGATTTCTCTCACCCTCGAGGCCTTCGCTTTTGTCGCGCTCATCGCGGCTGTCGTTTATCTTTTCAAAACCAATTCCGCCGCGCTCCACTGGGCACAGGGCTACAACCCCACCGGCAGCTTTGTTCTTATCCACTCTTGTCGCCGCGCTGCCCATCGTGGTTCTTCTCGGCTCAATGGCCGTTCTGCGTCTCAAGGCGCACGTCGCCGCGCTTGCCGGTCTCGCCACAGCCCTTCTCGCCGCCATGTTCGTCTTTCACATGCCTGCGCGGCTGGCCTTTTCCGCCGCGGCCTATGGAGCCGGTTACGGCATCTTCCCGATCTGCTGGATCATCTTGCCCATCATGTTTCTCTACGAGCTCACCGTCAAAACCGGCCGC
Organism: uncultured Acidobacteriaceae bacterium; assembly: GCA_963773915.1. Lineage (GTDB taxonomy): Bacteria > Acidobacteriota > Terriglobia > Terriglobales > Acidobacteriaceae > Telmatobacter. The sequence goes on along the minus strand of CAVZCY010000007.1, from coordinate 558,954 downwards.
TTCGTCACGCTCCAGCAAAGCCTCACCGGCATCACCGCCGACAGCCGCCTGCAATTGCTTCTCATCGCCTTCGCGCTCGGCGCATTTTTTGAGGGCACCTCAGGATTCGGCACTCCCGTCGCCGTCTGCGCCGCCATTCTCATCAGTCTCGGCTTCAAGCCGCTCCAGGCCGCGGGCCTTTCGCTCCTCGCCAACACCGCGCCCGTCGCCTTCGGAGCCACGGGCATTCCACTCGTCGCGCTGCACGGCGTCACCGGCCTCGATCTTCTCGGCCTTTCGCACACGACGGCCCTGATTCTTCTACCTTTTGACGTGCTCATTCCCTTCTGGCTCATCTGGGCCTTCGCCGGATTCGCCGCCATGCTCGAAGTCTGGCCCGCGATCCTCGTCGCCGGTGTCACATTTGGCGCCGCGCAATATCTTATGGCCACTTACAGCGGACCCTGGCTCGTAGCCATCGTCGCCGCCGCAACCACCATCGTCGCGCTCCTCGCCCTTCTCCGTTTCTGGCAGCCGCGCCGGATTCTCAACGTCGATCTCAAAGACATCACCGGCCAGACTCGCCAACACCACGGCCACAGCGCCGCCGCCATCTTTAACGCGTGGCTTCCCTGGCTCGTTTTGAGCCTCACCGTATTTCTCTGGGGACTTCCCCGTATCTCCGCATGGATGGACGCGCGCTCCACCATCAAAATTCCCGTCATCGGGCTTCACAACGCCATTCAGCGCGTTCCGCCCGTCGTCGCCGCCGCCACCAAAGAAGCCGCCATCTTCAACTTCAACTGGCTCACCGCCACCGGAACCGCCGTCCTGCTCGCTGCGCTCGTCGCCGGCCTGCTCATGGGGCTCTCGCCGCGCACGCTCGCCGTGGCCTTTGCGCAAACCATCTTCAAGATCCGCTACACCTTCGTCACCATCGCCGCCATGATGGCCGTCGGCTACATCACGCGCTATTGCGGGCTCGACGCCACACTCGGCCTCGCCTTCGCCCGCACCGGCGCGCTCTATCCATTCTTCGGCACGCTCATCGGATGGCTCGGCACTGCCTCGACCGGCTCCGACACATCGTCCAATGTTCTCTTCGGCAGCCTTCAGGTCATCACCGCGCGCCAGATCGGCGTATCGCCCATGCTCATGGCCTCGGCCAACTCAGCCGGCGGCGTCATGGGCAAGATGATCGACGCAGCCAGCATCGTCGTCGCCAGCACCGCCACAAATTCCTACGGCCAGGAGGGATCCATTCTCCGCTTCGTCTTCTTTCATTCGCTCGCGCTCGCCGCCCTCGCCGGAATCGCCGTCACGCTACTTGCCTACGTCCCGCTCCTGGCCGCGCTCGTCGCGCACTGAACATTCCGATGGCGGTCGATTTTCCAAGCCACAAATCCCATCTGCGCCGCGACAAAGAATAACAAGTCAAACCCGAATTGCTGCAAAAATGAATGAGCCGTATGATCCCTCCAGGGAACGACCCTACAAAGGACTGCAATCATGTCGACCCAGCCGATCGCGGCCGCAATCCAGGGAAATCTGAAATACAGGAATAGAGAGACGACCTCAGCGATCAGAAGAAAGCCCCAGTATGCAGTGAGCCCGGGAAACGCAGATCCGATTGCCATACATATAATTGGCAGCCATATACAAAGCGCTATGACAGGGACCAAAAGAAGGACGAAAGATACTCGAAACAGAATCCTCACCATGGCTTCGTCTCCTTGCCCGGCTGCCCCCAGTCCCGCCTTTGGGACCGGGATATCACTAGCATCCGCCCAGCACAAACAACTGACCACTGATCACTGACCACTGATCACTCCCCTGTTCTATCATCAAATTTCCGATGGAACTGGCCCGCCAACCCGCGCCGCGTCCCCGCCTGCTCGCCCTCTTCGACGACGCTTCCAGCAATCTTCGCAAAAAAATCATCGGCATCTACATTCTGCTCTTCCTCTTCAATGCCGGAGCCTGGCTCTGGGCCATCGTCGCCTTCCGCCACTTCCCTCTCCTGCTCGGCACCGCGCTGCTCGCCTACAGCTTCGGCCTGCGCCACGCCGTCGACGCCGACCACATCGCCGCCATTGACAACGTCACCCGCAAGCTCATGCAGGAGGGCAAACGCCCCATCGCCGTCGGCCTCATGTTTTCGCTCGGCCACTCCACCATCGTCGTCATCGGCTCGGCGCTCATCGCCGCCGCCGCCCTCGCCCTTCAGCACCGCATGGACGCGGCCCGCTCCATCGGCGGCGTCATCGGCACCCTCGTCTCGAGTCTCTTTCTCTTCGCCATCGCCATCGTCAACATCGTCGTTCTCGTCAGCATCTATCGCGCCTTCGCTCGCGTCCGCGCCGGCCAGCCCTACGTCGACGAAGACTTCGATCTCCTCCTCGCCAATCGCGGCTTCCTCTCGCGCCTCTTCCGCCCGATGTTCGCGCTCATCCGCCGCAGTTGGCACATGTACCCCCTCGGAGTCCTCTTCGGCCTCGGCTTTGACACCGCCACCGAAATCGGCCTCCTCGGCATCTCCGCCGCCGAAGCCTCGCGCGGACTTCCCCTCGGCTCCATCCTCGTCTTCCCCGTTCTCTTCGCCGCCGGCATGTCCCTCATCGACACCACTGACAACATCCTCATGCTCGGCGCTTACGGCTGGGCCTTCATCAAGCCCGTGCGCAAGCTCTACTACAACCTCACCATCACCTTCGTCTCTGTCGTCGTCGCTCTCGTCGTCGGCGGAATCGAAGCCCTCGGCCTCCTCGCCGGCCAGCTCCATCTCACCGGCAGCTTCTTCGCCGCCATCCTCAAGCTCAACTCCAACTTCGGAACCCTCGGCTACTTCATCGTCGGCCTCTTCGTCCTCAGTTGGATCGTCTCCATCGCCATCTATAAATGGCGTCGCTTCGACGACCTCGAATTTTGACAACTTAACCTCTCGAATTTTGACTCGCTCGAATTCGGCGACTGACCCAGCCACGCAGCGCCATCGTCGACGTTGCACCGGCGTCCACGTACCGCCTTCGTGTCGCCGGCTGCCGTGCGAGAGCCTGCCCTGAGCGAAGTCGAAGGGTCCTCGCCCGAACTCACCGCTCCCGTCCTGACGAAGTGGTAAGACCTCTCGCCCCTCCCCCCACCCTCTTTTTTGCTCTTGCGCTCCTGCCAGCGTTATGGCTTATGATTGTGACCGCAGCACCTCCTAGTGGGCCCCGAACACAAAACCAGGACCAATAAAATGAGGCTCGGAAAGCTGTGAGCGACACCGAACGTAAGCGGATTCTGATTGTCGATGACGATCCTTCCCACCTTGATATCTACGGGATGATCGTTGATCGCGCGGGCTACCTCCCGGTCCCGCTGCTTGTCCGCTTTGCCGGGCCCGAGCCTGTGCCGGACGGAAAAATTGCGGCAATTCTTCTCGACTACCGGATGAACTCCGTGAAAACAACGCCGGAGATCGCTCAGGAAATAAAGGCCAGGCATCCTGAGGCTCCAATTCTTCTGCTTTCGGACCTCTGGAGCGTGCCTGATGACATCCAACCTTATATCACCGAATTTGTCCGCAAAGGCCAGCCCGAAAACCTGCTCAAAGCCCTTGTCAAATTAACAACGGCCGACGGCAACGCAGCTCCGCCACCCAAGAACGAGCCCGGAAAAAACCAGTGAGCACGAGCCAGTAAGTTCGAGAAGCACAGTTATAAAGATCAGCAATCGATTTCACCGGCATCAGAATCATCCATCTTTCCGTCCAGGTTCCCGGACGAGATTTGCGCACCGAGGTTTACAGGCTTTGAGAGCGGCAGAAACCCAGGGAGTGAGCCGAGGAAACAGGCCAGCCCAGAGCGCCTATGTCTCCCGTCCAGGCCGGAGCGTCATTGTCTCCGGTCTTGTGTGCTTGGCCCTTCTGTTTTCCTCGATCCCGCTTGCCGCCCAGTCGAAGCCGTCAGAGTACGCAGTAAAAGCCGCCTACCTGCTCAATTTCGGCAAGTTCATGCGCGTTTCGCCGGGCGGGAAAACCAATCCCAATGATTTCAATATCTGTGTCGTTGGCGAGGATCCATTCGGCAGCTCTCTCGACAGCATTACCGCAGGCGAACAAATTGGCGGCCGCCCGGTGCGAGTTGTGCTGATCGAAAAACCGGATCTCGACAAGCTGGATTCGCCGGGGTGTGCGATTGCATATCTCAGCATCTCTGAAGAAAAACGGATGGGCCAGGACCTCGCGGCCTTCAAGGATTCCGACACGCTCACGGTCAGCGATGCGCCGGATTTCCTGAAGCGCGGCGGGATGATTCAGTTGCTGTTGGTTTCGAATCACATCCGTTTTTCCGTCGACCTTGATCCAGTCAGGCGCACTCATCTCAATCTCAGTTCCGAGCTGTTAAGAGTCGCCGCTTCGGTTTCCGGCAACCGCCCTGGCGAGGTGCAGCCATGACGCCTCGGAACCAGACGCCCCCGACCCACACACCGTCGCCCGAGACGCCTCGGACCCAGACGCCCCGTAATAGAGAGTCCATTGCCGCCAAGCTCACGCGGATGAATCTCGTGGTTTGTGGAACGGCGTTGCTCCTCGCCTATGTGTCGTTCGTCATGTATGACCTCTACACTTTGCGCCAGACTTTACGGGCAGATCTCGACACCGAGGCGCAGATCATCGGGTCCAATTGCGAGGCCGCGCTGATGTTCGATGACCCGCAGGCTGCGCAAACCACGCTGGCCGCGTTGCGCGGATCACCCCACGTGCTCGCGGCGACGGTCTTCACGGAGGACCACCAACCCTTTGCCACCTACGCTCGCAAGGACTCTGGCAACATCATGCTGTCGTCTCGACTCCAGCAAGGTGAAGTCTCAGGTTACTGGTCGCTCGGCGATCAGCAAATTCTCTACGGACGCCTGATCGAATCGCAGGGCAAGGTGATCGGTTCGGTGTATATCCTCGCCGAAACTACCGACGTGGCCCACCGGGCGCGCCAATTCGGGCTGTTGTCGGCGGGGATCCTGATTATTTGTTTCATCGTGGCGCTGCTGGCCACATCGACGATCAGAAATCTGATTTCCAAGCCCTTGAGCGCTCTCGCACAGACCGCGACCATCGTGTCTCGAGACAAGGATTACTCCGTACGGGCCGAGTCGCCGGGAGGCAAGGACGAACTCTCGCTGCTCATCACCTCCTTCAATGAAATGCTCGAACAGATTCAACAACGCGACCATGCGCTCGAGGACTCGCGCCGTGGGCTGGAGAAGAAAGTGCGCGAGCGGACGGCGGAACTTCAGGCGGCTAATCAGGAGCTCGAGGCGTTTTCGTATTCCGTGGCACACGATCTCAGGGGCCCGTTGCAGCAAATCACGAATCTTGCATTTCTCATGGAGAGCTCAAGCGAGATTCCGACTCACAGCGATACTTCAAAGCTGGTATCGAGAGTCAAGGAAGGAACTTGGAGGATGTCAAAGTTGATTGATGACCTCCTCAACCTGTCGAGGGCCGCAAGTTCGCCATTGCATTACGCTCCCATCGACATGACCCGCATGGCTGAGTCGATCCTGGAACGGCTGGTGGCAGACAAGGGCGACCGGACCGTTGAGATCTCCGTCAGCCCGGGAGCACATGCAATTGCCGACGAAGGCCTCATTTTGGTGGTGCTCGAGAACCTTATTGGAAACGCCTGGAAGTATTCTTCAAAACGCGACCCGGCCAAAATCGAGTTTGGCTTCCGCGAAGCAGCGGACGAGGTGGTCTTTTTCGTCCAGGACAACGGCATCGGCTTCAACCCGAACTACGGAGACCGGCTGTTCCGGCCCTTCCAGCGCCTTCACTCCCACGTGGATTTTCCCGGGACCGGAGTGGGCCTGGCCACCGTGCAGCGGATCGTCACGCGCCATGGCGGAAGGGTGTGGGCCGAAGCAAACACCGACCAGGGAGCAAAATTCAGCTTCAGCTTGCCCTACAAACCACCCGAAGAAGGCACGGGCGAAAATGCGCCACGCGGACAACCACAGCGAAAGTAACACGCATCAGATGACCTAGTTAACTTACTTGATTTCTTGTCGGCGTCCCCTCCCCCGCGGACACCTTCATACGGGCCTGATTGAGAAGACCTGAGAGGTTGTAAGTTGCCTGAACGCGCGAAAACAGACTCAGACCACGGTGCGCCCCCTTGGGGATCCCGGCGGGGTTTCCGGTGCGCTCAACTGAGTGCGTCGCCGCGCCGGGTCGTGCGCTGGGCAGGCAAAAAGGCGATTTTGGCTGTTCTGCTCACCGGGGTCTCCGCGGCTGCCACCCAGGCTGGAAGCGGCCAGGCCCAGCTTGCTCAAGATGATTCACAGGAAAACCTGAAGCAAATGAGCCTCGAGCAATTGGGCCAGCTCGAGGTCACCACGTTCAGCAAGACGCCGACCCCACTCCACAACACGCCGGCAGCTCTCTACGTAATTACCAGCGAAGAAATCCTTCGCTCGGGCGTGACCACGATCCCCGACGCTTTGCGTCTGGCGCCCGGCGTTGAGGTTGGACGCCTCAGCTCGACGACCTGGGCTGTAAGCATTCGGGGACTTCAGAACAACTTTTCCAAGTCGGTTCTCGTCCTGATCGACGGAAGAAATGTCTACACTCCCCTCTTCGCCGGCGTTTACTGGGATGTGCAGGATCTGCCGCTCGAAGACATCGATCGCATCGAAGTGATTCGCGGCCCCGCCGGAACTATCTGGGGACCGAACTCCGCAAACGGCGTGATCAACATCATCACCCGCAAGGCTTCCGACTCCAAAGGCGTGCAGGCTTCAGCATTGGTCGGCAACGTCGACCATACGATAGACGATCTGCAGATTGGCGCCGGATCGGGCGACACAAATTTTCGGGTATTTGGCCGGGGCTTCGAGCGCGCCCATGAATACCATACCGACGGCAATAACGATGACACCTGGCACGAGGAGCGCCTCGGATTCCGCGTAGATCGCAATCAAGACCACGACAAAGATACCGCGGACATGATGCTCGAGGGCGATCTCTACAAAGGAACTTCGCCTCACATCGTCGGCACCGGCGTCAGTAACGACCAGACCTCCGGCGGCGACGTCAACTTTCGTTATCAAACCGCGAAGGCCGACGGCACCGGGATGCTGGTGCAGGCATATTTTGACCGCACGCTCCGCACTCGCGGTTTCCTCGGCGAGACCCGCGACACCATCGACCTTGATTTTGTCGACCGCTTCAAGGCGGGTGATTGGAACATGTTCTCGGTCGGCGCCGGTCTTCGCTGGAGTCCGTACAACGTCATCTCAACAGTCACCGGCGAAGGTCTGGTGCCATCCACCGGAACGGATCACATCTACACCGGTTTTCTACAGGACGAAATCCGCCTCGGGCAAACAGTCAGTCTGACCGTCGGCGCCAAGCTGCAGCAGAATAACTACAGCGGGTTCGATGTGCTGCCATCCGGGCGTCTGCTCTGGTCGCCCAGTGACAAGCAATCGCTGTGGGCAGGCATCACCCGCTCAGTCACCACGCCGTCCGACATTGAAGAAAACTTCCTGCTCCAGGGCATAACGCCGACTCTGGTGATTCAGGTGCTCGGCAATCATCAGTTCAAATCAGAAGAGGTCCTGGGTTATGAGTTGGGCTACAGAGGAAATGTAAGTTCGCATCTTTTCGTCGACGTCTCCGGCTTCTGGAATCAGTACAGCCGGTTGCAGAGCTTTAGTCCATACATAATCACCCAGTCGGGCGGCGTAACCTACTACACCATCCAATACACGAACCAGATCAGCGGCTCCGCCTCAGGATTTGAGATCGCTCCTCAGATCGCAATTAGCTCTTGCTGGCGGCTGAATCTTGCGTATTCCTATCTCAATTCTGACTTCGCGGCCGCCGGAGCTACTGGGAACATCAGCGACAGTGGTTCGGTGAGCACCTATGACAAGTCATCTCCCAAACACCAGGTCGAGCTGCAGTCCTTGATCGATCTCCCCTGGAAATTCAAGTTCGATCAAACCTACCGGTTCATCAGCGCGTTGCCTGCGCAAAAAGTTCCCGCCTATCAGACAGCGGACGTTCATCTCTCACGCTCGCTGGGGAACAATTTCCTGATCGAAGGGGTCGGGCAGAATCTGTTCCAGCCCCATCATTATGAATGGGGAACGGGCGATCCGAACCAGCTACTCGTCGGCATCGAACGCGCCGGCTACGTTCGGCTTTCCTTCCACGCTTCCAAACTTAAATAAGTTCGCCTTCCGGGCGGCCGGGACAACTTCCAATCGGTCAAACTGCAAAGGCCCGACCGGGTTGCCGTGTGCAGTCACTCCCAAAGGGGACTCGGCCGCCCATGCAGAACGTCTTCTGCGCCCCGCGCCTAAACGAGCGCAGTGAATCACTGATCACTAACCACTAAACAGAGCCCTTTGGCAGCGGCACATCCTTGCCCAGAGCAGTCGCCAAAGCAATCTGGTGATCCTGCTCCTGAATGAGGATCTTGCGAATCTGCTCACCAATCGCATATTCACCCAGCTCTTCGCACTGGCTAATTCGCTGGCGATAGTTCCGTATCGTTTCGGTCTCGTTGTCGAGATCGAACTGCAGCATATCGGTGGATTTCTCTGAGGTCTTCACCGGCTTTGGCACAACCACCGGCATGCCGCCCAGGTAATCGATCTGGTTGGCCAGGATCAGCGCATGGCTCAGCTCCTCAGTCGCGTGAACCGCAAGTTCTGCCGCGATATTCATATACGCGGCGCCCTTGATCACCTGCGAGTAAACCACGTACGCAATGATCGCCTGATATTCACGCGCGAGGTCCTCATTCAATAAATCGATCAGTTGGGAACGCGATACCTTCTTGGAATCTGCTGCAGTCGGTTTGCCTTTCAAGATGCTTTCCTCCGGGATCAAAGTTTTGAATCGTTGTAGCCGTTGTTTCGAATCGCCTCAATTCGTCGCTTCTCGGTTTCGAATCGACGGGACTCGCGACCCGCACACAGTCTCTTAGATGCACTCCGCGCTGGTCGCGCATTCATGATCGCAGCCGAATCCGCGCTGAGGCTGCCCCGAATGGGATAGCCAGCACCCTGCTTTTGCTACTCGAGCGAGCGAATATCTCGAATCCTCGCTGCCTCAGTCCCTAGTCCCTAGTCCCTTAGTCCCTAGTCCCTTAGTCCCTAGTCCCTTAGTCCCTTGTTCCCTCAGTCCCTCAGTCCCTAGTCCCTAGTCCCTTAGTCCCCTGTCCCTCAAACTCCGCTAACGCCGCCAACCCCGCTGTCTTTTGGTATAACGGAAAAGCATGTCTCCATCTGCCCGTTCCGTCCGCTCGCCGCGCGTCGTCAGCATCGCCGATCTCCGCGCCATCGCCCAGCGCCGCGTCCCCGCTTCTGTCTTCGATTACCTCGATGGCGGTGCCGAAGGCGAAGTCACCCTGCGCGAAAACACCCGCGTCTATGAGGACGTCACCTTCCGCCCCCGCCACGCCGTCGCCTTCGACCATTGCAACCTCGGCACCCGCGTCCTCGGCTTCGATCTCGCGCTGCCTTTTCTGCTCGCGCCCGTCGGCTACAGCCGCCTCATGCACCCCGTCGGAGAAGTCGGCGCAGCCCGCGCCGCAGGCAACGCCGGCACCGCCTACATTCTCTCCACCATCTCCGGCCACAAGCTTGAAAACGTAAAAGCCGCCTCCACCGGCCCCGTTTTTTATCAGCTTTATTTGATGGGAGGCCGTGGCGCCGCCGAGGCCGCCATCGACCGCGCCCGCGCCGCCGGCTTCTCCGCGCTCGTCGTCACCATCGATACCACCGTCTCCGGCATGCGTGAGCGCGATTTCCGCAACGGCATGAAGGAGCTCGTCAGCGGCAACCCGTTCCAAAAAATTCCCTACCTGCCGCAAATCCTCTCGCGCCCCGGCTGGCTCGCCGGCTTTCTCGCGGACGGCGGAATCCAGCCGCTCCCCAACGTCGTCATCCCCGGCAAAGGCCCCATGCCGCTCATCGATGTCGCCGTCGCACTGGCAGAATCCGCCGTCACCTGGGCCGATCTCGCCTGGATTCGCGATCACTGGCGCGGTCCCATCGTCGTCAAAGGTGTCCTCACTGCCGACGACGCGCGCCGCGCCGTCGATCAAGGCGCAGCCGCCATCTCCGTCTCCAATCACGGCGGCCGCCAGCTCGATTGCGTTGAATCTTCCCTGCGCGCATTGCCCGAGATCGTCGCCGCCGTCCACGGCCAAACTGAGATTCTTCTCGACGGAGGCATTCGCCGCGGCACCGACATCGCCAAGGCTCTCGCGCTCGGAGCGCGCGCCGTGCTCTGCGGCCGCGCCTACGCCTACGGCCTCGCCGCCGCCGGAGAAGCCGGAGTCAACCGCGCCATCGAAATCCTCCGCACCGACCTCGACCGCACCCTGCGCCTCCTCGGCTGCGCATCCGTCGCCGACCTCGACCGCTCCTACGTCAACATCCCAAAATCCTGGTCCGCTGACTGATCACCGGAACCAAACCGACCACCGGAAGAAGGCCGACCACAAATTGACGTTGCCCCATCCTTCGCTTTTTCCGGCGAAGGGTGGGATCGCACGAACCACAACCCAGACTGCGCTCGGTGTTTTTCTGTTCCCTGTTCCCTAATCCCTATTCCCTGTCTTTATGTCATCCTGAGCGAAGCGCGCTCGGTACTCCATGATCGCTTCGCGATCATGGAGTACCTGTTGTCACCCCTCTAGCTTCGCGGTATTCTCATTCCAATAATCCTCGCGCACAGGGATTCTTGGAGAGATAGTCTCTTTGTCTGATTCTTCGCAAAAATGTGTGGTTTGTAGTCAGCCGGCGGAGCACGTTTGCCTGTACTGCGGTCCCCCAGCGAGATTCTACTGTCCCGACCACCGATGTGCTCACTTCGCGGAGCAGATTGCGCGAGAAGCTAAAGTCGAAAAAGAGCAAATCCAGGTCGCCCCAAATTCATCTCAACTCAGAGGGTTCCCGAATCAAGAGTATCTGTGGAATCGGAACATCTGGAAAGACCCGAAGGAAAAAGAATTCCCGGAATGGCTGCGCTGGTCTATGTTCGTCGTTGTCTTGGGTTTGGCCCTGCTCGTCGTCTACGGTCTATTCAAAGAAAATTAGGAGGGAAATATGCTGAGTGCCCCATCCTAGCTTCGCTAGGGTGTGAAAGCACGCTTTGTTCCCTCGGTCCCTTGGTCCCTCGGTCCCTGCTTTTCTGTCATCCTGAGCGAAGCGTTCTTCAGCGGAGTCGAAGGACCTGCGTTTCAGCGCGACTGCTTTTACACCACCACTATTTTTTCGATTTCTCTTACAACTTGATCTGCGCTGCGTGTTAGACCTGCGCCATGCCGCCATCCACGGCAAGATCCACACCGGTGATGTAAGAACTTTCATCAGAGGCGAGGAACACGACTGCTGCCGCAATTTCCTCGGGCATGCCTCTGCGACCCATTGGAATCTGCGAGGTGAACTGGGCGACCGCTTGCTCAACCTGTTCAGCGGTGAGGCCCGTCGTCGTCGCTAAGGCTGGGGTATCGATCGCTCCGGGGCTCATACAATTCACGCGGATCTTGCGGTCTTTCAGCTCCATAGTCCAGGCGCGCGCGAAGTTGCGCACAGCCGCCTTACTCGCGGCGTAGGCGCTAAACCCCGGCAGCCCCAACACATTCGAGACCGAAGAGGTCAGGACAATCGAGCCGCCGTCTTTGAAGAGAGGGAGAGACTTCTGCACCGTAAAGAACACCCCCTTTACGTTCACGTCGAAGGTCTGGTCAAAATGCGCCTCAGTAGCCACGGCGAGCGGTGCGATTGTACCTGCGCCCGCGTTCGCGAAGAGAATGTCGATGTGACCATGTTTCTCTTTCACTACGGCATAGAGCCGGTCCAGATCTTCCAGGCGCGACACGTCGCCCACGACCGTCGTAACGTTTCTCTTGATGAAGGCTGCGGCCTCCTTCAGCTCTTTCTCTCGTCGCCCGGTGATCACGACGTGCGCACCTTCTTCCACGAAGCGCTTGGCCGTGGCCAAGCCAATCCCGCTGCTCCCGCCTGTGATAACCGCAATTTTGCCCGCCAATTTTTGCCCAGGATTGTTACTCATATGTTTTCCCCTTTTGTTTTTAGCTGTCTTTTATGTTGAGTTTTCGGCCAGGCGTAGCGCGTTAGATTTGCGCCAGGCCGCCGTCGACTGCGACCTCGCTGCCGGTCATGAAGCTGCTGTCGTCCGACGCGAGAAAAGCCGCCACCGCCCCTACCTCAGCCGGATCACCCATACGCTGGAGCGCAGTCATCGCGCCGTAAGCCTTCAGGCCTTCCTCGCCCAGCGCCGTCGCCGCGAGTTCGGTCGCCACCGCCCCAGGCGTCAGCACGTTTACCCGGATGCCGGTGCCCTTCAGGTCCTCCGCCCACGTCCGTGCGAGGTTGCGCACGGCCGCCTTGCTTGCGCTGTAGGCGGTGAACGCCGGGGCGCCCGTGGTGCCTGCGCTCGAGCCCGTCAGAATGATCGAACCGCCCTTGCCCATCAGTGGCAGCGCCTTCTGGACCGTGAAGATCGTACCCTTCACATTTGTGTCGAAGGTCTCGTCAATGTGCTTGGCTGTGATCTCGCCGAGCCGAAGCTGGCTTCCCACGCCGGCATTAGCGAAGACGACGTCGAGGGTTCCGCGTTCGGCCTTCACCGCCGCGTAGAGGCGGTCGAGGTCGGCCTCATCCGAGACCGAGCCCTTCACCGCGCGGGCATTGGGCCCAAGTTCAGCTACAGCGGCGTCGAGCTCTGCCTGCCGGCGGCCGAAGATGAAGACGATGGCGCCCTCCTCGATGAAGCGCTTTGCTGCGGCGCGGCCGATGCCGGTAGCCCCACCCGTGATGACTGCGACCTTACCTTGAAGCTTTCCCATACTTGCTCCCTTCGGACTGTGTGAAGCATTCGGTACACTAGGGTAGATTCCTTGGCGGTGGACGAGAACTGCTCGGGAGTCCTAATCTTTTGTCTATTCGTCCAAAAAGAGGACTGGACTGAGCTGTGTTGCACCTTTTGATGAAGCTGGCTCGCGCGGCTCGGGGAAAAGGAGTGTAGGAGTTGTGACGCCGGAAGGAAGGAGAATGTCCGTCAATGTTGAGGCCTCTCCTGCTTGATGCTGCGCTTGTCCGACAAGCGAGGCTGTGCAGTTTCGTACAGTTCCCACAGAACCCTATGGCTTTCACGAGTAGATGGAGTCTCAGTTGGACCCGATAACAGACATCTTCAGGACCATGCACGTCACCGCATTCGGTCTGCACAGGCTCGAAGCCACAGCCCCGTGGGGCGTAAGACAGGAAAATCAGGCCGAAGAGAAAGCCACTCCTTCCGCCAAAAAGATGCCACCCACAGATTTGGCGCACTTCGCGATGCTTTCGCGCGGCAACTGCTGGCTGAGCGTGAAAGGGATTCCGGAGCCAATTCCCCTCGCCGGCGGCGATTGCTTTTTGCTGGCCCGCGGGACTTCGATTGTTTTGCGCGACAGCCCGCGAACACGTCCGATGTGGAGCTTCCGCGAAATCGGGGCCAAGGCCAAAAGCAATGTCGCTCATTATGGAGGCGGTGGCGCACCGACGACAATCGTCTGTGGGTCCTTCAGTTTCGATCGCGCCAGCCTGAAGCCGATCGCTCAGTTACTGCCGCGCTTCATTCTGATTAAGGCCGATCAGAAAAGCACGCTTGCTCTTCACAGCGCAATGCAGGCGCTGGCATCAGAAATGGCAGAACAGGCGCCGGGATCTGAAGTAGTCGCGAGTCGACTGGCCGAGGTTCTGTTTATCCAGGTACTCCGGACGCATATCGCGTCGAGACCGGAACGCAACAAAGGATGGCTTCGTGCTGTTTTCGATCCTCAAATCGGCACTGCCCTGAGTGCCATTCACGACAGAGTGAATTCACCCTGGACGGTCGAATCCCTGGCCGAAGCAGCGGGAATGTCTCGCTCCGCATTCGCGGCACGTTTTAAAGAGCTACTCGGACAAACACCACTGGAATATGTAACCGAGTGGCGAATGCAGAAGGCGACGCAGTTACTACAAGAGCGCGACAACAAGCTCATCGACGTCGCTCGGTCGGTCGGTTACGAGTCCGGCGCTTCCTTCAGTAAGGCGTTCAAGCGAGTTGTCGGGGCCAACCCTGGTGAATACGTAAAACGCGGTTTTGAAGGCCACGGTCATGCCGGGATGGCGGAAGATTTTTGAAGCGGAGGCTTCTGAGTGCCCAGGTGCCTCATGTTTGGAAGGGGGAGACCACAGACCCAACCCCGACCGAAGCAGACCACGATCAGTCCCGGAGAACGCCCATGCCGTCAGCAAAGACGCTCGCCGCCCCCGCAACCCCCTCCCTTCCAATTTCCCCCGCAACCCCCTGAAAACACACCCTAAATTCCTTTCCCAACTTTGCCGATAATTTCCCCCGTTGAGCGCATACTTGTTCCATAAGCATTCAACTGAGCCCCGTCTTTGGGACCTGTCTCTGAAAGCGCAGAACGGCGCTTCCCTCAGCGCATATCTGTAGCGCGTATCTGAAGCTCGTAGCTGAGGCGCGTAGCCGAAGCGCATATCTGAAGCTTGTATCCATGTCCTTGCGGGCGCAATTTACCCCGAGGGAAGAAATTAAATAAAAAAAATTTTCCGGCACTCTTTGGCCATGTTTTCTCCCGTAAGTCCTTTAGAATCGATCGGACGTGCACCAAATCAAGTGCAAAGTCGCCGAAAATACCCGTTAATTATGGGCATTATGGCTGTTGATTATCTAGTAAACATTGGCCGCTCAGCGAACTAAACCTGAGAGCCGGCACCGGCGATCCCCGAGTCCGGCCTTACTGTTCCCTGATCCCTGTCCTTCTCTGTCCCTTGGTCCCTGGTCTCTGGTCTCTCTGTTCCCTGTTCCCTGGTCCCTGGTCCCTTGCTCCCTTGTTCCCCTGGTCCCTGTCTCTCCGTCATCCTGAGCCACCGGAGTCTGCGCCATCTTCCTACGCAACTACTTTGCGATTCGTCGGGCGCACCAGCCAATAGATAGCGACGCAGTGCGTGATCATCAGCAGGGGCACATAGATAATCGGGATCGCGTATGTGGCGCCAAACTGCCCTGCCATCGCCGGAACTCCTAAGTGGATGGCGTGGTAATAGTCAATGAGGATGTCGGTCGCTCCCACGATATTGAACGCGCCGACGAACAGCCAGAAAAGCGCGCGTTTCCGTACCGCGAGAAGCGCCAGAATGGCCAGCAACCCGGTCGCAAAGTCGGCATAGGCGGCAAACGTGCCGAAGCCGGCGGGCAAGCCAGGACCGATGACGCCCGGAAGGATAAAGACAAGTCCGAAGAAGCGAAAGCTGTGCAGAGTCGCAATTGCGCGATGCGCTTCGACCCGGTCCATCGACCTGAGTTTAGGCATGGCGTACGCGCCGAAGCAGAGCAGCCACACGACATAACCAAGAATGAGTTGGATTAGGAAAATGATTTGGGGCAACATTCAGATCTCCTTTTTTGATGGGCGGCATTCACTCGGATGCGCCTGTAATCAGAATGGGTTGAGACATTGGAAATCCTCTTTCGCCCTATAGGATGATGGTTATAATCTCATCGATTCAAACTTCTTCGCGCCGCCGCTTCCGCCGGTTGCATCGTGGGATGATCCCGAGCATCCTACAATGAGCCATGCGTTACCGTCCTGAACACAAAGCTCAAGTCCATCGGAAGATCGTGAAAGACGCCTCACGGCGCGTGCGCACCGGGGGCCTGAACGGCGCAGGGGTTGCAACCGTCATGCGCGACACGGGCCTCACCCACGGCGGCTTTTACAAACACTTTGGGAGCAAAGACGACCTGCTCCTGGAGTCGCTTCGCGAATCTTTCCGGGAGATCGCCGACAAACTGGCTCACGCCGCCGCTCAGTCGCAACCCGGGGCGGCGTGGAAGGCGATCGTGAAGACCTATCTAAGCCTGGAATACTGCGATCACGCCGAGCGCGGTTGCCCGCTGACATCACTCGCTCCAGAGCTGGCGCGGGTCGAGAAGAAGAAAATGAGGGGACAGATCCTTGCCGAGCTCGTCAACTACAAGAATCGAATGCTTCCTTTCATGCCGGGTCGGCGAGCTGTCGACAAGGAGCGCGCATTCTTTTCGATCTTTTCCACGATGACCGGGGCAGTTCAGATCGCTCGCATACTGCCAGAGCCCGCAATGCGAGAGAAAGTGCTGGCAAGCGCTAGAGATTTTCTGTTGCGCAGCTTCTGATTCAGCACAGAGGCCGCCCGATTTCCCGGACGGCCCTCCTGTGCTGCTTCTTTCCGTGACGCCGGTCTCACTTCGATGGGACGACCTGGTCTTCCACCTTGTAAGTGACATTGTGTTCGATCGTGCAAACCTTGTTGATCTCCGAAAACGCTTCGTCGGGCGTCATCTCAGGATGGACCTTCTTCCAGCGCGTGATGAAGTCCGGTCCGAAGTAATTGAACATGGCGTCCCAGCTCGGATAGATGTCGACGCTGCTCACCAGGCTTGGGTCTTTGGTGCCGCTGGGAATTTGCTGAATGTTCACAGCCCACCCGTCCTGCGCGCCCTCCTTCACGCCTTCAGCCGCAAACGGCTGCCACAGTCTCTTTTGCGCGGCCACGCACTGTTCAACGTCGGTTGCGCTCATGGAATTGAAGACTAGATAGTCACCCTTTTTCGAGCCGCCTACCAGCACTTGATACTGGGTGATGTTGTTAGAGACGAGTTCGCCTACTACGGAGAGGCGATCGCGCCACTGCTGCTCCGTTGAAGCGACGCCCGCTTTTTGCAAGAGGGCCGTCATCTCATCGTCGCCAAGAGGCGCACTGGGCAGGCCGGGGTAAAAGCTGACGAGGACGTAGTCGCACCCCGCATCGGTCCCCGCAGGGATAACGGTGCGCAGCGCTAGAAAGGTTGAAATCGCTCCCGAGTCAACGCGGGCCTGCTCAACCTTGTGGTAGTCGCCGTTGAGAAGAGCGTTAAATGCAGCAGTTTGTCCGGGTTTGACTCGGACACAGGAAATGCTGTGAAAACCAACCGGCGCTTGTTGAGCAACAAGCGTCACGGAAACTGCCGCAGCCAGTGCGGCGGCAATCGCTATGTGACGTATTCCCATTGCAAGACCTCCTTGGTCATTAGTTTTCAAAATTTGGTTTCCGGCTCTGCACAAGAAGTGAACCTGGGAATTACCCTGCAAGGCGAGAAGATCCAATCACAGTAGAGCAACGAGTATTGTTCCGCCTGTATCGTGGTCTCGCTGTCTTGATACCTGCCGGGAAAGCACACGCAGCGACCGGTGAAGTGGCTCGCCACAAACGGTTCGCGTTGAAGGATTTTGGGGGAATCGGGGGTCGTGCGCCAGCCAAATCTTTTCCGGCGCACTTGCGGCCCAGGTGCGATACTCCAATGCCGATCGCCACGCCGTCAAGCGAAATCGTTGGCGGCACGGGGGCCGCGTCAGCTCTTCAGCCAGTCCTTGACCTTCTGCGCCATCACGTCGCGGCCAACGTCCGAGATCGCGTTGGTCAGCGGAATCTGCTTGGGGCAAACCTCGACGCAGTTCTGCGCAAAGCCGCACTCCTGAATACCGCCGTCGCCGGCGAGCGCGCGCAGCCGCTCTTCCTTCAAAACCTTCCCTGTCGGATGGTTGTTGAACAGCTTGACCTGAGCAATAGTCGCCGCGCCCACAAAGCCCGTCGCTTCATCGAACTGCGGGCAAACCTCCATGCAGCACGTGCAGCTGATGCAGTTCGAAAGCGGGTAGCTGACTTCCTGCTCCTGCGGATAAACGCGCGGCCCCGGACCGAGATCATACGTGCCATCAACCGGAACCCACGCCTTCACGAGCTTCAGGTTTTCAAACAGAACTGACCGGTCGACCTGCAAGTCGCGGACAAGCGGAAACTTGGTCAGTGGCTCAACTTTGATTGGCTGCTGGAGATTGTCAACGAGCGCCGAGCACGCCATGCGCGCCTTGCCGTTGATGCGCATCGCGCACGACCCGCAAATCTCCTCGAGGCAATTTGAATCGTAGGCGATCGGCGTAGTTGGGCGTCCGTCAGCGGTCACGGGATTCCGCGCGATCTCCATCATCGCCGAAACGACGTTCATCCCCGGCCGCCACTCCAGCTCAAACCGCTCCCACACCGCCGCCGCCTCGGGGCTGGCCTGGCGCTTGAATTCAAAATTGACTATCCTCGTCGCCATTTTCCCTTTCTACTGAATCACCCTTCGCGCTCGCACTTCTTTCATCCAAAACACTCACCGCAGATCCTTCGACTTCGCTCAGGATGACATCGGCGTGAATAACGTCGATGTCACTTCGCCGCGTCGTACCTGCGCGGCCGCGGCTTGATGAACTGCGTATCCACTTCCTCGTACTCAAACTTCGGTCCTTCCACATCGCCCGTAAAACTCGCCTTCGTAGTCTTCAGGAACCGCTCGTCGTTGCGGTCTGGGAAATCCGGCTTGTAGTGTGCGCCGCGCGATTCATCGCGCAGCATCGCGCCCAGCGTAATGGTGCGCGAAAGCTCCAGCATATTCTTGAGCTGCCGTGCGAAGGCAAAACTGGTATTCGCCCACTGGCTCTTGTCGCTCAGGTTCACGTTCTTGAAGCGTTCAATCAGCTCCACGATCTTCTCGTCGGCTTCTTTCAGGTCCTTGTTGTAGCGGATCACGGTCGCATGCTCGGTCATAGTCTCGCCCAACTCGCGCCACAGCTTGAAGGGATTCTCGCCGCCCTCGTTCTTCATCAGCTTGCTATTGATCTCCGCCTGTCGCGCCACTTCCGCCGCCGCGCCGCCATCGCCTTCCGCCGCCGGCAGGTTCTTCGCATACCGCAGCGCGTTTGGCCCGGCAATAAATCCGCCGAAGATGCAGCTCACCAGCGAGTTCGCGCCCAGTCGGTTCGCGCCGTGATACTGATACTCGCACTCGCCCGCGGCAAAGATGCCGGGAACATTCGTCATCTGGTTGAAGTCCACCCAAATGCCGCCCATCGTGTAATGCATGCCGGGGAAGATCTTCATCGGCTCTAAGCACGGATCGACGCCGACGAACTTCTCGTAGATCTCGAGAATGCCGCCGAGCTTGCGGTGCAGCGTCTCGCGGTCGATGTGCGTCAGGTCCAGATAAACCATCGGCTGGCCGTCGAGGCCGAGACCCATCTCGAATACGACTTTGTGAATGGCGCGCGTTGCCACGTCGCGCGGCACCAGGTTTCCGTACTTCGGATACCACTCTTCAAGGAAGTAGAACCGCTCCGCCTCCGGAATCGCCTTGAACGCTCGATTGTCGCCCGGCGTCCGCGGAACCCAAACGCGCCCACCTTCGCCGCGCGCCGACTCCGACATCAGCCGCAGTTTGTCCTCGCCGGGAATGCACGTCGGATGCACCTGGATGAATTCGCCGTTGGCGTAGTACACGCCCTGCTGGAAGACAGCCGACTGCGCAGACCCCGTGCACACCACCGAGTTGGTGCTCTTGCCGAAGATCGCCCCGTTGCCGCCCGTCGCCAGAATGATCGCATCGGCCGCGAACGCCTTCAGCTCCATCGAGCGCAGATTCATCGCCACAATGCCGCGCGCTTGCGCCTTTGCCGTCAATGACGGCGGAGAGAAACTCCCAGCCCTCGAACTTGTTTACCTTGCCCTCAGCCTCGTAGCGGCGCACCTGCTCGTCGAGCGCGTAAAGCAGTTGTTGCCCGGTGGTCGCTCCTGCAAATGCGGTGCGATGGTAGAGCGTGCCGCCGAATCGCCGGAAATCGAGCAGCCCTTCGGGCGTGCGATTGAAGGGCACACCCATGCGGTCGAGCAGATCGATGATCGCCGGCGCAGCCTCGCACATGGCCTTCACCGGCGTCTGGTTGGCCAGAAAGTCGCCGCCGTAAATCGTGTCGTCGAAATGTTGCGCGGTGGTGTCGCCTTCGCCCTTCAGGTTCTTGGCGGCGTTGATGCCGCCCTGCGCGCAAACCGAGTGCGAGCGCTTGACCGGGACGATCGAAAACAGATCGACATTGCCGCCAGCCTCGGCGATCTTGATGACGGCCGCAAGCCCTGCCAGCCCTCCGCCAACCACGATGATTCTGGGTGCTGCCATCGAGCGTCCTTAACTTACGCAGTTCGAAATTCGTAGTTGGTTGTTCGCAGGCTGCACGGCCGCGAGATTTTTCTGCGCTGGCGTAGCCAAATAAGTCAGCGGCACGTTGTCTGGAGCGTTCTGATACTTCGGCCCCACAAAGGCCCAGATGCTCGCGATTCCCACGCCGGCCATCAGCACTCCAAAGGCGACGCACACATAACCGAAACGTCGCCGCGCAGTTTCTCCCGGCGTAATGCCCCACTTGGCGGCGAAGAGCCAGATGCCGTACGCAAAGTGCCAGCAGACGGCGATCATCGCGATCACGTAGACGGCAAGAATCCACGGATTCGCGAGCTCGTGCTGAACTTTAGCGAATGCCATGCCGGGATTTTCAGGCAGGCTCGCACCCATGAAGCGCTGCGTCGCAACGTGGTAAGCGATGTACGCGAAAGCGATCAGCCCGGTGTAGCGCTGCGCCAGATACATCCAGTTCCCTGCCCACGGGTAATACACAATGTTCGATTTGCCGCGCAGCCAGATGTAGACCCCATAGAACGCGTGATACAGAATCGGGAGAAAAATAAAAACCCACTCGAGCACGCGCACCAGCGGCAGGCCATTCAGAAACTTCACCTGCTCGCCGTAAGCGATCGGCCCCTTCAGCGCTTCGAAGTTCGAAAGAAGGTGCTCAAGGAAAAACGCCCCAATGGGAACGATGCCCAGCAGCGAATGCAGCCTGCGCCAGATAAAACTCGTGCCCTGCCCTGCGCGCAACGGCTCAACGCCGCTGCCGACAACATGCGCCGAGTGTGCATTCGCGGAGTTAGGCGCGGCAGGTTGAACGGTTGCCATGGAGAAATTTGCTCCTATGAGGCGCGGGTGCAGGCTGAGGCTGTCTTAGCCCAAGGTGTCCTATATTGAGGGACGGAAGTTCGCGCTTTGATTCACTCGCATTATTCGAGGCTGACGTTATGTCCGTCAAGCTGCTCCGCACTTTAAACCCTCGGAGAAGCGCGGTGGAATGTCAGCGCGACAACATCGGCAGCAACGCCGCAATCGCCCTTCCGCGATGGCTGATTGAAAGCTTCGTTTCCAGATCGATCTCCGCCATCGATTTTCCCAGCTCCGGCAGGTAGAACAACGGATCGTAGCCGAAGCCGCCGTTGCCGCGCGGTGCCTCCAGAATCATCCCTTCCACCGTTCCATCGGCGACGTGAACCACGCCGCTGTCGCGCGCGACAACGAGAGTGCACTGGTAGCGGGCCGTCCGAAGCACCTCGGGAATATCAGCCAGCTTTTGCAGCAGCAACATATTGTTCCACACGTCAGTGTTGTCATTGGCGTCGGGCGAATCCACAAGGCCAGAGTCAGCTGCAAACCGAGCCGATCGCACGCCGGGCGCCCCGCCGAGCGCGTCGACCTCGAGACCGGAATCGTCCGCGACCACCAGCTCACCGGGCACGAAACGCGAATAGTAAACCGCCTTCGTCGCCGCATTGGCCAGAAATGTGTCGCCATCCTCTTCCGGCGCGGCGATCGTTTCGATGCCGGGAAGCGGCTCGATCAAGACCGAATGCGCCTTCGCAGCCGTGCGAAAGTCGCGCAGCTTGCCCGCGCTGGTGGTAGCAACATAAAGCCGTAGTGCCATGCAGCGAGTGTAAAGGTAGCGCCGGCGTCCCCGCCGGCTGTCGTGGCGGCGTCCTCGCCGGGGCCCCCACGGACAGGTCCACTTCCGTGGGGTAGCTCGCCGCCACATTCGTCGCAATTCTCTCCACTGTACAAACGCTGCGCGCAACCGATAGGCTTTGAGTTTGTTCGCGGGCGGCCTGCACGCCGCGCCCGACAAAAGGAAATGGAGCCAGAATGCCGCTCGCAATCTTCGCGGGAATCGGATGGCACATGGTGGGCGCAGCCTGCGCGGCGTCATTCTATGCGCCCATCGGGAAGGTGAAGAAATGGTCCTGGGAAACCACCTGGGCCGTAGCCGGCTTCTTCTCCTGGATATTGTTGCCGATCGGCGTTAGCTATCTTCTGCTCCCGGACCTTCACAGCTTCTATGCCTCGCTCGACCCCGCACTCATGTGGAAAGTCGCGCTCTTCGGCGCCATGTGGGGCGTCGGCAATGTCAGCTACGGGCTCACCATGCGCCACCTCGGCATGTCACTCGGCATCGGCGTTGCCATCGGAGTTACGCTGGTCGTCGGAACGCTGGTGCCTCCCGCGCTCCACGGCCAATTTTTGGTGCTGTTCACCAGCCGCGGCGGCATCTGGAGCATGGCCGGCGTCATCGTCGCATTGATTGGCGTCGCCATTGTCTCCTATGCGGGTCACCAGAAAGAAGTCGAGCTCGGCGGCGAGATCAAGGAATTCAACGTCGCTCTCGGCCTCGCGCTTGCCGTGATGTGCGGCATCTTTTCATCGGGATTCTCTTTCGCCCTTGACGCCGCCACTCCCATCCGCGCGGCCGCGTTGCAACTCGGCGTCAATCCGCTCTACGCACGGCTGCCCAGCTACGTTCTCATCATGGGCGGCGGCGCCGTCATCAACATGACCTACTGTTTCGTCCGCCTCGGATTCAAGAAAGACCTCTCGCTCCGCGCCGATCTCGCGCAGCCCGCCGCCATACTGCTCAAGAACGGCGCCATGGCTGCCTCCGGCGGCATCATGTGGTATCTGCAGTTCTTCTTTTACGCATGGGGAGAAGCCAATATTCCGGCTCGCCTGAGCTATGTGAACTGGATGCTGCACATGAGTGGCTATGTGCTTTGCGGCGGACTTGTTGGCCTGGCGCTCGGCGAATGGAAGGGTGTGCAAAAGCGGCCCATCCGCCTATTGTGGGTTGGGATTCTGGTGATTATTGCCGCGGCTAATCTGGTCGGCCTCGGAGCGGCTTCCTAGTGGCGATCGGCATGAAGTCTCAAACGCGGGAAATCATTTTCCGCTGCCCGCTAAGTTACCAGCGTGAGGCTTTCAGGAATTCCTTCGTTGCAATCGCTGCACCCCACAACTAAACTAGCCGCAATATTCATCTCTCTAGTCCGGTTCTCGTGTGAATTAGAGGTTGCATAATGATGCGGCCAAAAGGGTGCGGATCTTTCCTCACCGTTGCCTTCGCCCACATTAACGGCGCCGGTCGATCCGGCCTCGCGCTCGCGTGCCAGTTTAGCGCAGTCTTGACCTGCATGGTCTTGCCGGGCGCGATCTTGATTGGCGCCATCTGCCTTACCCTTCCCCAACCAGCATCAGCTCAGAACGCATTGCCCGCGGCAAACGTGCTCACAGCGCCAGCGGATGCAATCGCCTCGCCTTTGGTCACAGCCACTTACCACCCACCCAAACCGCGGCCAGAAAGCGAAATCACCGTTGAAGGATTGGTCTCATACGGGAACTATCACATCTTTGCTTCGGGTGAGAATTGCAAACTGTACGATGTGGGCATCGAGTACGATCGCCACTACTGGGGCCACTTATTCAAGGCGCGCGTGGACTACGTGGCGGAAATTATGCCCATGGTTCTGCTGAACCAGCCGACACTGATGGACATCTGGGGCAATACACAGAGCCAGAGCCGAAAGACAATACCCGGAGTGGACATCTCTCCCATCGGGATTCGCTGGCTGTGGCGCGACGGCAAGGTCATTAAGCCTTATCTGATGGCCAAGGGAGGCGCTCTGGTGTTTTCGCAAAAGCCGCTTTCAAACAAGACGACCTATGAGAACCTGAGCCTGCAGTCAGCTTTCGGAGTTGAAGTCCGGATGAACGACCGATACGATTTGCGCCTCGGCTTGTTCGGCGACTTTCATTTTTCTGACGGGTTCATCGTTCCCGTCAATCCGGGCCTCGACGTGATGAACGCGACATTTGGGCTTACCTATCACCTGGGCAGCAAGCGGCAGATTTCAACGCATTGACTTTCGGTGCAGCGTTCGCTTTCCGCACACCGTCAGATTCGTCCTCAGGGCAACGGCAGTTCAGCGCTCAGTCCGCGATCGATAAGGCCAGCACGCAGCTTTTCGACATCCGAAAAAATGATCCCCTTCATTCCCAGCGCGACGGCCGCATCTACATTCTCCGCCTTATCGTCGATAAACAACGTCTCCGCTGGCTGCGTTCCCAGCTTCTCCAACGCGTAGCGATAAATCTCCGGATCGGGCTTGACGATGCCAAGTTGATAGCTCCAGACCAGCACGTCGAAGCGCGAAAGCCAGCCAAGCTCGCGGACCATATGCTCATGCACGAAGTCGCCCATATTGGAGACGATGGCCGTGAGCAGGCCACGCTGCTTGATCGCGAGTTGCCAAGCCAACATCGCCGCGTCCCCGCGAGTCCACATGCGAGCGTCCCACAGATTCAGCTCTTCAATCGCCGGCTCGCTCAGCCTCAACCCCTCATCGCGCGCGATCTGTCGCCAAAAGCCGATCCCAGTCAGCTTTCCCTCGTCGTAGGCATTGCGATCCTTCCAATAAAACTGATCCAGGCGATCCGCTGAAAGCCCCGTGATGCGCAGCAGCTCAGCGTACGCCGCGGGGTCCGGCGGCCCGGTCAACACTCTTCCGTAATCAAAGATCACAGCGCGCAGAGCCAAAGCCACCTCGTCAACATCACGCCGGCGCCCCCGCCTATTCCGATGTATTCCCCATGTATCGTTGTTGCAGGCGCCTCTTTCATTGTGCACGATCGAATTGCCGACGGACTCAGCACGCGCGAGCGGCCCGAAAGATCCGCCGACAGATCCCGATACGAATCCAAGGCCAAACCCAATGCCCTTTTCGAAGCGAACCAACTGGAACGTGGAAGAAAGCGAGTTGGCGCGCGCGCACCGCGAGCGCGTCGCTGCCGGCTTGCCAATTGCCGATCTGACGGCTTCAAATCCTACGAAATGCGGATTCGCTTATCCAGCTTCCCTGCTTGATGCGCTCACCGATCGGTGCGCGCTCGAATACGATCCCCAGCCCAAAGGTCTTCTCTCCGCGCGCGAAGCCGTCTGCCAGTATTACGCCGCGCACGGCGTCGCTCTCGATCCAAACCGGATCATTCTGACCACCAGCACCAGCGAGGCGTACAGCTTTCTCTTCCGGTTGCTCTGCGATCCCGGCGACGAAATTCTGATCCCGCAGCCCGGCTATCCGCTCTTCGATTTTCTCGCCGGCCTTGACGATGTGCGCCTCAAATCCGCGCCGCTTGTTTATGAGAATGGTTGGCAGATTGATGCGGAAGGAATCCGGCGCGCGATCACGCCTCAGACTCGCGCCATCGTGCTTGTGCACCCCAATAATCCAACCGGCCACTACACCAAGCCGTGGGAGGCAGACGAGCTGGCTGGGATCTGTCGCGAGTTCGGCCTCTCGCTCATCGTCGATGAGGTCTTTCTCGACTACAGTTTTGGCGCGAAGGCCGAGACCTTTGCATGCGGAATTGAAGGCGTGCCGGTTTATGTGGTCAGCGGGTTGAGCAAGATTGCAGCGTTTCCGCAGATGAAGGCGGCCTGGATTGTCGCCACTGGGCCTGAACTTGAGCAGGCATTATCCCGGCTGGAAGTTATCGCTGACACGTTCCTCTCCATGAATGCGCCGGTGCAGTTGGCGCTCCCGGCGTGGCTCGGCGGAAGAGAGGCGATTCAGAGAGCAGATTCGGCAGCGAGTCGCTGCGAATCTGGCTGTGCTCGATCGTGCGATTGCGGCCGGCCGAATCTGTCCCGCAGCTCAAGGCTGTCCAGCGGCTGAAGGTTGAAGGCGGATGGTATGCGGTGCTGCGGATTCCGGCCGTCGCGCCGGATGAGCAGACGGTTTTAGCGCTGCTCGAACGCGGCGTCTGGGTTCATCCGGGCTACTTTTTCGGGATGGCTGAGAGCGGTTGGCTGGTCGTGAGCCTGCTTGCGCCGGAGGCGGAATTCAGTAACGGAGTTGCCATCATGATTGACTACTTGGGAACGAACCACGGACGTAACGTGACGGACAAACTCATATAACAATCGCTTGATGTAATTGATATATGTTGCTCATTATAAGTAATTTACTTTTGCTCAATTTCTCTTTACAGAATTTGCGGAAATCTGTGACCTGGCCCGCTGGATCAATTTTCCTATCGCGTTTATTGGAGCGGATTCCGCGTCTACCGGAGTGGACCCTGCTCCTGCAAGAACGGATTTGACGCTCGCTCTTCGCCGATTGTGGTGCCGGGGCCGTGGCCGGGCAGGACCCTGGTTTCATCCGGCAAGGTCAGCAGGCGGCCGCGCAGTGAGGCGATGATCTGGTCGAAGTTGCCGCCAGGAAAATCGGTGCGGCCGATGCTGCCGGCGAAGAGCGTGTCGCCCGCAATCAGCAAGCCGACCGGGGCAAAGTGCAGGCAGATTGAGCCCTGCGTGTGGCCCGGCGTGTGCAGCACCTGCGCCGGATAATGCTCGAGGCCGACGAGCTGGCCGTCTTTCAATCCTTCATCGGGCGGCGCGGTTTCAGGTACGCGCAGGTTGAGGCCGAGCCAACTGGCCTGCTGGTCCATGATGTCGAGCTGCGGCAGATCGTTTTCGTTCATGTAGATCGGCGCGCCGGTCAGGCGTTTGAGCTTCAGCGCTCCGCCGACGTGGTCAATGTGGCCGTGCGTCACCAGGATCTGCTTGAGTTTCAAGCCCTGCTCGGTGAGGCGCTTGTGAATGCGGCTCACGTCGTCGCCGGGATCGATCACGATGGCTTCGCGGGTTTCCTCGTCGCCCAGGATGGTGCAGTTGCAAGCCAGCGGACCAACAGGAAACGACTCGAAGAGCATGGGGCAATTTTAGCGGAGCTAGCGGGGCAGCGGTTTCGGGGTTCGCGGCGCTAGTGCTGGGGCAAGTTCGCGGACTGGCTCGTAGTATCTCGGTAGACTCCCACGGCACTTACTGCTGGCTACGACTGCGAGTGACCTTTCTGCTCGCGCTCCTCTTGCTCCAAACGGTCGAGCTCGAATTGCAGGGCGATCCTCGCTTTTGTTGCGTTATCTAAACGATGGCCGAGGGCGAGGAACTGATCTTCTTCCAAATCCACGTTCTCCAGCTCCTCAGAGAGCGTCGCGCAGAGCTGTTCACAGATTGCCAATTGCGCTTTGTATGTCCCGATTCTTAGTTTGCGGCTCGCTACTTTCATCGTCCCGCACCGCATCTGCGAATCGGCATGCGCCGGTTCGGATTTTGTGAAGCGACTCTAAGCAGAAAACTTAAGGCTTCCTTGATGGCTCCGCGATCGTGTAATGCCATGCGAGACCTCCACTGCTTACACGAACTTGGATCGCTTGGCGGTTCGCGCTGTGCTGGGCCCAGGGTCGAGGAGTTTGGGCCGTGATGTATTCTCCTCGGGCAGCTTGTCGTGCAAGACCGCATTGAGCAGCGACTTATGAACCCTGATGCCGCCGTTGTAATCGATGTAGCCGAGCTTCCTGAAGCGATTCATGAAAAAGCTGACACGCGATCGAGTTGAACCAATCATTTCCGCGAGAGTCGTCTGCGTTACAGGTGGGATCTTTGCCTCCGGCTTACCTGGCTCGCCGTATTCCGCCATCATCAGGAGTGTCCGGGCCAAACGTCTCTCGCTGGAGTTGAACAGCTGATCGATGAGGTCTGCCTGGGTTCTGACGCCGCGAATCACGATGAAGTTCAAGAAAAAGGTGGAGAACTTGTGTTCCGCCTCGAGGACGCGGAGCATTTCCGCCGTCGCGATTTTGAGTGTCTTACAGGGGGTAATGGCTGAGGCCGTGACCGTTCGCCGCGTACCCGCTCCGACTATTGCCTCCTCGCCAAAAAAATCCCCTGGCGCGAGCAGCGTAACCGTGGCTTCTTTGCCACTCTTGGAAGTGACGGTGAGCTTGGCCCGGCCAGACTGGAGGTAAAACACGGAGTCGGCTGCGCTTCCCTGGGAAAAGAAAATCTGCTTTGCCGTGTAATTGCCGATGCGGTGACTTGGCCGTTCGCCCGCGAGAAAAGCGGCGGTATTAAAGGGCTCCCGGTTTACCTTACCCATCTAGACAGCCTCTCCTTTTGAGTGTTCTGGTGCGGGTCATCTTCAGCATCGCGGAGTGGTGGCGGACGGGCGGGCCATTATTCCGTTCTAGCGCGTACAACCCTTGTTCGCCCAACGGTAACACCGCTAACGGTAATTGTCTGTTCCATTTAGCACACTCGTTGCATTGATCGGACAGGCCACGGAAGCGGTTTCGGAAAGGTTGATCGAGCGGGCGGAGTTTGGTGCGAGAGCTCAAGAAGAGCGAGGCGAAACGGACTCATAGAGAATTACACAGGGCTAAAGCCCATTCATTCTTGCGGTCGCGTTTTCGGCACGGCTAAAGCCGAGCCTTGATATAGGACTGAAAAGCTTCGGAGGATTTCCCAGGGTGGATTCGGCGTGCAAGATCGCGCAGAAAAATGCGCTAATACGCCATGTTTCCGTGCGGGGAGGGCCGGTTAAGCGCGCGCGAACACCCTGATCATGAAATTTCTCGCGACCTTTACCCGCGAAATGTGAAATTCCGAGCGACCATTTGACCCGCTTTCGGGAAATTGCCAGGCGCACCACTCGACGATTCGCGAAACTTCAAGCGACCATTTGGCGGTTTTTGTGAAGCTTTAAGCGACCATTTCGCGGGGTCGCGGTCGCACAATGCTGAACATTTCGTGCGAGTTGCGCCGCGCTGGCCGGCCCTAAGAAAAAGTGCGGTCCCGATCGAGCTCTGAGTGCAGACGCAAATTCGGCGCGTGCCCTGAAAAGAGCACGCGCCGAGATGAGGCTGGGTTGCTATCTAGCGGTGGTCGCCGTGGTCGCCGCCGTGATAGCCGGGGAGGTTGTGTTCATTGCCGGCGTCATGATCACCGTGGCCGGAGTGGCCGCGGCCGTCGCGTGCCTCGTTGCCGTGGAAGTGGTTGAAGGGCTCTTCGCCGCGCTGCGGATAGGGTCCGCGATAGCCGTGATGCGGGTCGTAACGATTGTCGACATGGCCGTAAAAGTGGTCGTGGCCGCGGTACCAGTGGCCGGCGCCGATGAAGACTCCGCCGTTAAACCAGTCGGGCCCGTAGTAGCCGTAGGGCGAGCAGTTATAGGGAGCGTAGTCGTAGTAGCCGTAGGGGCAGACGGGCTCGGCTCCGAATCTGATGGAAATTTGGGCGGCTGGCGCGATGCGCGCGGAGCACAAAAGGGCGGCGGCGACGGCGGCGAATGCGAGGTAGGTAACTTTGGACATTGATCTCTCCGTACATCGTTCTTGTTGGGGGTTGGTGTTGCGTGGGAGGGCGTAATTCGTGGTTAACCGTGAGGATGGTAGCAGGGGCGGAAGACCGGAGACTGTGCTGAATTGAACAAGGCAGGGAGCGAAGGACAGCCTCTAGCCACTAGCTTCTAGCAGCGGGAGGGTGGGTCGCTCGGGATGACTGACTGCCAGCATGGCTTCGGGTGGCGCGGTCAGGAATCAGGGTGTCCGCGCAAGATGCGGGAATTGGGTTCGTGCTTTCCCACCCTTCGCCAGAGTGAAGGCGAAGGATGGGGCAACCTCCGCTTAGCCGGGACCTATAGCTGCCGGCCGGAATGGGCAAAAACCCGCCAAAAGCTGGCAATTTTCATAATGTGGTGCGATTCACCAGCCTGCGAACAATGGCGACTGAATTTGTCGTATATTAAAGAGGACCGAATCGGTCGTATATCTGAATCCGCACGACGAAGGGTCTGAAGGAGCATCGGAAGAGGCTCCTGAATGCACTTCGCGGGGTGGTCAACGGGGAGACCAGAAATCCGCATGAGAACGTCGCAATTAGAGATTCGGACGAGGAATTTCGGACGGCCAGTAGGAAGCAGCTTTGCCTCGGGGGCTGAAGCTGTGGGGATATTTTGCTCAGGTGATGTACGGGCTGAAGCTTGCGACCTCTATCGGAGGGCGCTTCCGCCGGCCTGACTTTAATTTCTGCTCCCAGCTACATCAACGTACCGGCTGCTCGCTTCTGCGGCACCGAGCGCAAAGGAGGCCGGCGATTTGGCGGCCGGCTATTCGGCATTTCTCCTCCTTATATGTAGCTTGATGTTCTTGAGCGGCGCGGCGTGGGGCGCGGTTACGGGAAGCATTTCAGGAACGGTGAAGGACCCTGCGGGCAAGGCGGTTCCTGACGCAAAGGTGATGGCGCGGGAGGTGAACACGGGGATTTCGCATGAGACGCGCGGCGATGCGAACGGATACTACTCGCTGCCGATGCTGCCGGTGGGCCGCTATGAGCTGGATGTGCGGGCGGCGGGATTTGAGACTTGCGAGCGGCAGGGCGTGACGCTGGATACGGATGCGTCGTTGACGATTGACTGCGCGATGAAGATTGGCGCGATTTCAGAGACGGTGAGCGTAACCGACAACGCGCTGCATGTGGAGACGGTGAGCACGCAGTCTGGCGAAGTGATTGGCGGGCGCGAGATGACGTCGGTTCCTCTGAACGGGCGCAGCTTTACAGATTTGCTGGCGCTGCAGCCGGGAGTGGCTCCCGCAGACGACGATTGGCGCGACAACGGTGCAGGATGTGGGCGCGACGATTCTGGATCCGTCAGGTACGTTGAACCCGGGAACGGTTTCAGTGAATGGGCAGCGGGAGACTGCCAACTATTTCAGCGTGAACGGCAGCGATGCGGAAGAGGATGTAAATGCGGGGACGGCGATTATTCCCAACCTGGATGCGATTGCGGAGTTTCGCATTGTGACGAGCAACTTCGACGCGGAGTATGGGGAGTTCAGCGGCGGCCAGGTGAATGTGATTACCAAGAACGGGAGCAATGAGCTGCACGGAAGCGCGTTTGATTTTTTGCGGAACACGGATGTGGACGCGCGGAATTATTTTTCGCCGACGCGCGGAGTGTACCGGCAGAACCAGTTTGGCGGAACGCTGGGCGGGCCGATCCGGCGGGACAAGCTTTTCTTTTTCATGGATTATCAGGGAACGCGGCAGACGCAGGGGATCGATACGGGAGAGATCAGCGTGCCGTCGAACGCGGATCGGACGGGAGACCTTTCGGATTTTGTTGACAGCAACGGCAACACGCTGCTGACGGGGGCAGTGGGCGGACCGTATTTTGCGAACCTGCTGACGCAGAAGCTGGGCTACACGGTTACGCAGGGTGAGCCGTACTACTTTAACGGCTGCACGACGGCCGATGCGCAGGCGGGTCAATGCGTGTTTGGGAACGCGGTGATTCCCGCAGAGCGCGTGGTCGGTTCCGGCGCAGAAGCTGCTGCAATATATTCCGGCGCCGAATACGGCCAGCGGATTTGCGACGTCGGCATTTAACCAGACGGTGCGAGACGACAAGGCGGGCGCGCGCGCGGACGCGAATACGCGCTGGGGACTGTTGTCGGCTTACTACTTTATTGACGACTTCGATTTGGATAATCCGTATCCGGTGGCGCAGAGCGGGGCGAGCGTGCCGGGGTTCGACGCGCTGACGACGGGGCGAGCGCAACTGATTGCGCTGAGCGCGACCAAGACAATGAACTCGACGACGGTGAATGAGGCGCATTGAGCTATCTGCGCGACATTACCAACCTGGGCCAGCCGGTGGGCGGGCGCGGCGTGAGCCTGGTTTCGCAGGGCTTTGCCAATGCGGACGGGTCGCCGAGCATTGTGGCGCTCGACCCCAAGGGGCAGAGCGTGGAGAATCTGAATTTCAACGGCTACTCGATTGGCGCCGCGGCAAATCAGCTGATCCAGGCGAACAATACTTACCAGGCGGCGGATACTTTTTCGAAGGTGCTGGGCGGCCACACGATCAAGATGGGCGCGGAGTTTCACGCGGACCAGGTGAATGCGCATCCGATCGCGCAATTCAACGGGGACTTTGTATTCTCGGGAACTGAAACCGGCGTGGACTTTGCTGATTTTTTGATTGGCGTGCCGAGCCAGTACAACCAGAGCCAACTGAATCCGTTTTATGCGCGCAACAAATATGTGGGGCTGTTCGCGCAGGATAGTTGGCACTTGCGGCCGAATTTGACGCTGAATTATGGGCTGCGGTGGGACCGGATTGCGCCGTGGACGGAAAAATACAACCAGATTTCTACTTTCGTGCCGGGCGCGCAGTCGGTGGTGTTTCCGGGTGCGCCGGCGGGAATTTTGTATCCGGGCGATCCGGGAATTCCGAGCACGCTGGCGCCTGTGGGCGAGCTGGGATTTTCGCCGCGGGTGGGTGTGGCATGGTCGCCATCGGCCCAGCAGCGGAGCTTTTGCAAAGGTGCTGGGCGCGCCGGGGACAACCAGCATTCGCGCGAGCTACGGCAATTTTTATACGGCCATCGACGCACTTTCAATCGGCGTTCTGGCCGCGAACGCGCCGTATGGAACGACGTACACCAGTCCCGAGCCGCCGCTGTTTGCGACGCCGTTCATAGCGGCCGCGGACGGAACCAACTATGGCCAGCCGTTCCCCTACACGTTTGCGCCGCTGAATTCTTCGCGCAGTCATCCGGACGGAAATATCGACTGGAGCACATATGAGCCGATCAGCGGAATTCCCGGATACGACATTCACAACCGCGTGCCGTATACGCAGGAGTGGATGCTGTCGATCGAGCGGCAGGCTGGGCCGAACACGGTTTTGAGCGCGAGCTACATCGGCACGGCGAGCCGCCGGCAACGAGTGCTGATCGAGCCGAACGCGGGCAACCCGTCGCTGTGCCTGAGCCTGAGCCAACCGAGCGAAGTTGTGGCGGGCACAGTGACGTGCGGCCCCGGCGGCGAAGACACAGTGTATTACCCAATCGGCGGCGGCCAGGTGAATGGAACACGCGGGCCGCTGGGACCGAACTTCGGCAGCAATGCCTCGCAAGCGACAATTGGGCAGCGCGAACTACAACGCGCTGGAACTGAGCGCGCGGCACACGAGCGGGCGACTGGAGTTTTCTGCTTCCTATACTTACAGCAAATCGCTGGACGATTCATCGAACATCGGCGAGGAAGTGAATCCGTTTAACCCGGGGCTGAGTTATGCGCTGTCCGCGTTCGACGTGAAGCAGAATTTCGTGTTGAGTTACGACTACAAACTGCCCTTTGACAGGCTGATCCGCGCGAATCGTTTCAGCCAGGGATGGACGCTCTCGGGGATCACGCGATTTGCGAGCGGTTTTCCGGTGACGATGATCGACAATGGCGACAATTCGCTGATCGGCACCAATCCGAATGGCGTGAACAACAGCAGCATCGACGAGCCTGACTACAACGGCCGGCCGCTGCGCCTGAATCACAATCCGCGCACCAACGGAAACAACTTTTTTGATGCGTCGGCATTCAGCGAGAACGCGCTGGGCACTCCGGGCACTGCGAAACGCAGGTTCTTTCACGGGCCGGGCGCGGATAATTACGACATGGCGCTGGGTAAGAGTCTGCCAATCACGGAGCAGAAGTTGCTGCTGTTCCGCGTTGAGGCTTTCAATGTGTTCAACCACACGCAATTCAACGGGCCCGGTGCGATCGACGGCGACATCGGCAGCTCGACGTTTGGCAATGCGATCAGCGCAGCGCCTCCGCGGATACTGCAAGGCGCGGTGAAGTTCAGCTTCTGAGTTTGGGCGGGTTCCGGGGTGGGCGGAGCTGCCGGGTGTCCCAAAAAAGTAAACAATTGGCGAAAACAACACTTGCGGTTCGCTTTTTATTCGCTATAATTCGCGCATGGCCGTCACACGCAGGCAAAAAGAAGTTCTGGACTTTCTCGAGGCGTTTGTAAGCCGCAACGGCTATTCGCCTTCGTTTGAAGAGATTGCGCGCGGTATGAGCTTGAAGAGCCTGGCCACCGTGCACAAGCACATCACGAACCTGGAAAAGAAGGGCATGCTGGACCGGGTGCACAACCGCAGCCGGTCGATTGACGTGCTGCCGCCGGGGACGCGGACGCGGTCGAGCATGAAACTGCCGCTGGCGGGGCGGATTGCGGCGGGGTCGCCGGTAGAGGCGATGGAGAGCTCGGAGACGATTTCGCTGGCCGATGTGGTGGGCAACCGCGACGTGTTTGCGCTCGAGGTGCGGGGCGACTCCATGCGCGACGAGCACATTATTAATGGCGACTACGTGCTGGTGGAGCGGACCAAGACGGCGCGGAATGGCGAGATTGTGGTGGCGCTGGTGCACGGGGCGGAGACGACGCTGAAGCGCTTTTACCCGGAGGGAAATCAGGTGCGGCTGCAGCCTGCGAACCTGGAGATGGAACCGATTTACGTTCCGGCGGCGCAGGTGGCGATTCAGGGGCGGGTGCTGGGAGTGCTGCGGAAGTACCGGTAAACGGGAAGGGCTGGAATTCATGAACGTCAAAAATTGGCAATGTGGGAAAAAGAAATTGGCGGTTGACGCGATCCGTGGACGCAGACAGTATGCGACGGGAAGGAGCAAGCTCACTGCAATTCATTTCAAATTGGAGCCAAAGGATAGTGGGCTCGCAGCGCTGACGTTCCAAAACACTTTCAACTTCGACGACCAATTCTGGCTCTGGTTCGACCAACTCCCCGATCTTGATTCAGAGAGGTCACCCTCCGACGACCAGGCGCCGCCAATTTAACGCTGACCTATTTGATCAGTTCCTTTGCGTTTGTTGAATACCGTTCCGAATGCCACGCCGAGCGCCAGTCCGCAGGCCATGCCGATCACGAGATTATGGATCGCCACGCCGATCGCGGCACCGACGGCAAGTCCAAGAGCTACTCCAGTGCCAATGTTGTTCTTCATGCGTTCAGGTCCTCTCAGACTTCTAGATTGCTTGCTCGGCAATGCGTTGCGCACGCCAAATGGCGCCATTGAGGGCGACGGTTTCGTTGATGTCGACGGGCATTGCGGGTGCGGCGGCGTGCAAGCCGGCGAAAAATGCTTCGCGGACGATGGGCATTTTGCCGATGACGCTGCCGGTCCAAGATACTGGAAATTCGGCAACTGGCACTTCACTTTCGATTGCGTGCTTGCGGCGAAGCTTCGAACGCACCAATAAAACATTTGCGACGAGGTCGGCAGCGGCTTGATGAAGAACGCCGAGGGCGACCGGATCGCCGGCTTCAGCGAGTTCATTGATGGCGGGAGCCAACGCGGCGAAATCTGGCGCGGGCGTGCCGTCACCAACGTTGATGAGCTGATCGATTGTTGCCGTGCCCCAAATCTTTCCGACCGTTTTCAAAATCTGCGCAGGCTCGTCGCGATCGTAGGCATTGAGTGCCTTGCGAATGGCGTGGAGGCCGATCCAGTAGCCGGAACCTTCGTCGCCGAGGCGCGAGCTCCAGCCGCCAGCGGATTCGAAAGCGCCGTCTTGCGCGCGGCCGATGGTGTTGGTTCCTGTGCCGGCGATCTGAAGGATTCCAGGGCCGCCATGAAAGGCCGCGTCGAGCGCAATGATGTGGTCGCCGACAACTTCGGAGCGCGCGACGCGAAAATCATTGAAGACGGCCGTGATCCATTCGGTGATGCCGGGCATGGTCGCGCTGGCGACTCCACATGAAGCGGCGCTTACAGATTTGACGCCGGCCTGCGCGTAGACATCTTTGAGAACGGCGCGGAGATTTTCTTCGGCGGCCTCTGCGCCGACGCGCAGGCGCTTGATGGAACCGCTCTCAGCAAACGCGAGAACGCGATCGCCGTCGAGGCCATGCATATCGACGCGACGCATGTCGACGATCGACGCGCGCGTGCGCGTGCCGCCGCCGTCGATGCCGAGGACTACGCTCATTGCGGCCGCTCCCTCATTTTGATTCAGGTGCGCTTTCCGGCTCGACACCGCCATCGCGCAATGTTGCGGAAAGAATGTTCAGGCTGCCATCGGATTTGGGTGCGTTGAGGCCGAGCATGTGGGCGAGCCATGGATAGAGATTCACGTTCTCGAAGGGAGCAACAGTTTTTCCCGCCACGAGATCCGGACCTGCGGCGAAGAAACTGGCTTTCATTTCGGGCATGATGTGTGGATCGAAGCCGTGCATGCCGATGGTGGGCGGGTGATCGGTTTCGCCGGCCGCCGGAGCGTGGGCGCGAATGGCGAAAGGGCCGGTGGCAACGATGACCGGGTCGCCTTCGCGCGGGTTCTGATTGAAGTTGAGATCAGCAGGAACATTTTTGAGGCGGTAGGCCACGAACTGCGGTGCGGCATGCTTGAGCTGGTCATAGACGCGAGCGCGATCGGCTTCGGTTTTCCCGTAGAGGAGCGATCCGTCGGAGTCGAAGCCCGTGAGGTCGGCGAATTGGTCGAGATTGATCCAATCGCCCTGCGACTTGATCATGCCGTGATCGCTGACGATAACGAGATCGATGGGCAGGCGTGTCGCCTTGAGCGCGGCTTCAAGCTTGCCGACGATCGCGTCCATTTTAAGTTCTGCAGCGCGGGTTTGCGGCGCATCGGGTCCGAATTCGTGGCCCTCGTGATCGGGCTCGGAATAATAGATGGCAATGAAGTGCGGACGATCGGCGGGCGGCAGACGGAGCAGCGCGACAGCGTCGTCGATGCGCGCCTGCTGCGACTGAGGCGTGCGCTCGGTTTTGTCGTCGAAATGCGCATACCAGGTTGGCCGGAAGCCGGCGATCTTCGCTTCTGACCCGACCCAAAGCAGGCTCGCGGTGCGCATGCCCTGGCTTTCGGCGAGACTCCACAAGGGAATGCCGCCGTACCAGGAGCCGTCGGTGACGGTCGCCGGATCTGCAAGGCTGTAGCGCGCGCCACGCTCGGGATCGATGAACTTGTTGGCGACGAGGCCGTGATGCTCGGGGTAGAGGCCGGTGACGATGGTGAAGTGATTGGGAAATGTGAGCGAGGGATAGCTGGGCAACATTCCTTCAGGCGCAGACACACCGCGTTTCGCAAGCGCGAGAAGATGCGTGGCGTTGTCGCGCTTGGCGTAGTCCCAGCGGAAGCCGTCGAGCGAGACGAGGACGACGTAGTGCTGGCTTTGCGCCCACGCTGAGTTGGCACCGTTGTCAACATGCGTGAGGGGCAGCGCGGGATTAAAGCCGGTTCCCTGCCCTGACGACGCGCGTGGAGCGAGAGCCAGGCCAAAAGCCAGCAGAAGAACCACGAGCGCGCGCGGACTAAGGGAGCGAGGTCGCACGGAGAATACCCCCGAATCAGGTTATCGCATGGAGATGAAAGCCGGAGGTTGAGACTCGACGAGCTAATTGAAGATGCGGGCCCAGGCGGTCCAGATGAGGCCGACTGCGAGGATGGCGAGCTTTTTCCAGCGAGGCACGGCGGCGCGGCGGGAGAAGACGTCGTAGTTGGCGCGCTTGATTCGCTTCAATAGCGCGTGATAGATGGAAACCAGCACCCAAAGCGCGGGACGGCTTGCGGGATCGACCAGCGGCAAGAGAAAACGTGCCTGGCTGTAAAAGCGTTCGGCGAGCCGCGCGATGGCGGCGAGCAGTTCGCGCTCGTCCGTGGTGGGCGGCGCGGAGGGCGTGCGATGAAGCAGCGCGTCTAAATTGACGTTATGCTGGGCCAGATTCTTTAGGGGCAGATAGACGCGGTTGCGGGCCGCGTCCTCGGCGACATCGCGGAGAATGTTGGTGAGCTGGAAGGCGATTCCGGTTTCTTCGGCGAGTTTTTCCGCGCGCAGATCGCGATAGCCGAAGATGCGGATGCATACCAGGCCGACGACGGACGCGACAAGGTAGCAATAATGATAGAGCTCGGCGAAGGTTGCGTAGGTCTCCGGCGCACCGCCGGCGGCGTGGCCCAGGTCGAGCGTGACGCCCGCGACGAGCTCGTCGAGAAGTTTCAGCGGAATGCTGTAACGCTCAGTTGCGTCACGCACGGCGAGAAAAACAGGGTCTGCAGTGGGCGCGCCATTCGATACTTCGCGCCAAGCGGCGAGCCACACATCCAAGCGGAGGCGGCGCTCGGTTGGCGGAATGGATTCGTCGTCGGCCAGGTCGTCGGCCTGCCGCATAAACGCGTAGATGGCGCAGATGGCGTTTCGGCGGGCGCGCGGCAGAGCAAGGAATGCGTAATAGAAGTTTTTGGCTTCGCGTTTAGCGATCGCGCGGCAGGCCGCGTAGGAGGCAGCCAAAGTGGGCACGCGCGGAGGGGCCGATGATGTTGAGGTTTTTCCTGTGGATTGCGGGGCAATGGGTTGAGGAGCGGGAAGCCGAGGAACTGGGGGCTGAATGGCTGCGGCTTCAGAAGCTGGAGGCTGAGGTGCGGGAGGTTGAGAAACTGCCAGTTCGAAAGCCGGGGGTCGAGAAGCTGGGGGTTGGGAAACTGAGGGTTTCGTAGTTAAGGGTCGAGAAACTGGGGGTTGAGAAACTGAGGGTTTCGTAGTTAACGGTCGAGAAACTGGGGGTTGAGAAACTGAGGGTTTCGTAGTTAAGGGTCGAGAAACTGGGGGTTGAGAGACTGAGGGTTTCGTAGTTAAGGGTCGAGAAACCGGGGGTTGAGAAACTGCGGGTTCAGGAGCTAGAGGTTCAGGAGCTAAGGGTTGAGGAGCTATCGAGAGCTGGAAGTTCAGGTGCTGAGAGTTGAGGTGCGGGCGGTTGAGATTCCGCGGGTTCGGGAACTAGAGGTTCAGGAGCTAGAGGTTGGTGCGCTGAGGGTTGAGCAAGTAAGGGCTGAGGAGCCGGGGGCTGAAGAGCTTCGGGCTCAGAAGCTGAGGGTTCGGGAGCTAGAGGTTCAGAAGCCGGGGGTTCAAGAACTGAAAGTTGAAGTGCGGGAGGTTGAGATTCCGCGGGTTCAGGAGCTGAAAGCTGAGGAGCCGTGAGTTGAGATTCTGTGGGTTCCGGAGCTAGAGGTAGAAACTGAGGGTTCAGGAGCTGAGGGTTCAGAAGCCGAGAGTTCAGGTCCGGGTTCCGGAGCTGAGAGTTCAGGAGCAGAGGTCAGAAACCGCGGGTTCAGGAGCTGAGGGTTCAGAAGCCGAGGGTTGAGGTGCTGAGAGTTCAGGAGTGGGGGGTTGGGAAGCGCGGAGTTTCGAAGCTGAGATTCCTGAAACTGGGGGTTGGAAAACTGCGGTTCGAGAAGCTGGGGGCTGGGAAGCTGCGGCTTGAGGAGCCGGGGATCGCCGTCCGGGGCGCAACGGCGACAGCATTTTGCCGGTGAGGGCGCGAACCGCGAGCGAAAACTTGGTCAGTTTTGAGATTGCGGGGCGCGCGCTGAGCACGTCGTAATCGCGGCGCTCGATGGCGCGCAAAATTTCCATGCCGCCGCGGCTGAAGAGATCGAGGTCGAGAGCAAGGTCACGGTTTACTTTGCCGATGAGGGGCAGACCCTGCCGAAAAAGCCAACGCGCACATTTCACTTCATGGCGCATGAGCTCGCGGAACTCGGGAGTGGCTACGCCGTTGGCGATGATCTCGTCGGTCACGCCGAAGCTGCGCATGTCTTCTTGAGGGATATAGACTCGGCCCTTGAAGTAGTCGACGCTGACGTCCTGCCAGAAGTTGGCGAGTTGCAGGCCGGAGCAGGTTGCGTCGGAAAGTTCGAAATATTCTTCTCTCGTCTCGGGGGTCACTTCTCCGCAGGCGTAGAGCACCAGGCGGCCGACGGGATTGGCCGAGTAGCGGCAGTAGTCGATCACGCAGTCCATGGTTTCGTAGCGAGAAACACTCTGGTCCTGGCGAAAAGCGATGAGCAGATCGGCGAACGGCTCCTTGGGAATGGAGCAGGCGCGGATGGTTTCCGCAAGCGCGACGAAGACTGGATGGCGCGCGCGGCCCTCGTAGCAGGCGTCGAGTTCCCTGCCCCACAGGTTGAGAAGCGCGAGAGCCTGGGCTTTGTCGGGGACCTCATCGCCGAGATCGTCGGAGATGCGGCAATACGCGTAGATGGAATAGAAGTGCGGCTGCAGATCCGTGGGCAGGAACCATGTGGCGACGTGGAAGTTTTCGTAGTGCGACTGGGCCAGGTTGCGACAGTACTCGCGGGCTTGATCGAGCGTGGGCGGAGTTGCGGGAATTCGATAGCCAGGCGGAAGCGCATCCCAGCCGCGGGCGATAAGTTCATCCGACGATGGCTGGGTTGCAGTGGGGTTCAATGGAGTTCCGGCCTCATCAGTATTATTTCACTGACGAGGCGGGGACGAAGTTCGCAGGTTCGGCTGCGAATTCGAGTCGATACCCACGTCAATATTCGGCAGAAATGGCCGAACGGCCAGGAACAAGGCGCACCCAGACGGACTGTAGGGCGATATGATGAAGCACCATCCTTCGGGCAACGCGGGAGAAATTCTTCGCATCGGAAACTACAACTACATCGAAGTCTCCTCATAGCAGTACGAGTAAGATTTGGGATGGTTCCGGAATATAAACTGGACCATTTTTCACCGTGGTTGCAGGGCGGACTTCAAAGCAGCACCGGGCCCACTGTTCGGAGGCAAGTTCGATGCCGCAAGAAATCGTTCCTGGC
This sequence comes from uncultured Acidobacteriaceae bacterium, assembly GCA_963773915.1. Classification (GTDB taxonomy): domain Bacteria; phylum Acidobacteriota; class Terriglobia; order Terriglobales; family Acidobacteriaceae; genus Telmatobacter. The sequence goes on along the minus strand of CAVZCY010000007.1, from coordinate 518,574 downwards.
GGTAGCTTTAACGCTACTGGCTTTGAACTGATCGCTTCACGGGAGATGCCTCAGCTGGTCGACGGATTTGATTGGGCCTCGACTCCGCTTGGTGCAGCCGCTGCATGGCCTGACAGCCTCAAGACAGTGGTTCGAATTCTCCTCACATCGCGCTTTCCGATGTGGATGGCCTGGGGTCCGGAACTTACATTCCTTTACAACGATGCTTATCGCCGCACCACGCTGGGCACCAAGCACCCTTGGGCGCTGGGTAAGCCCGCATCGCAAGTGTGGCACGAGATCTGGAAGGACATCGGCCCCCGCATCCACCAGGTGATGGATACAGGAAAGGCATCCTGGGATGAGACGCTCCTGCTCTTTCTGGAACGCAGCGGGTATCCAGAGGAGACTTACCACACATTTTCCTATAGTCCGCTCTCGGACTCGGACGGCCGGATCGTGGGGATGTTGTGCGTAGTGATGGAAGATACGGTGCGCGTGATCGGCGAGCGGCAACTTGCCGCTCTCGGCACGCTGGCCAAGGCATTGGCTGACGCCATTTCCAGGCCGGATGTGTTTGCCGCGATCGAGCGCGGTCTTCAACATCAGAAAGATATGCCCTGCACGTTGACGTATCTGTTCGAAGAGGGTGGCACCCGCCTGAAACTCGTCTCCAGAACAGGCATGGATGCCAATCATCCCGCTGCTTCCCTGGTGATTGACCCTACTGAGGCTCCTGCCGCATGGCCGATTCACAGGATCTTGAGTACCGGCCACGGCTTGACCGTTGACAATCTCCCCGAGCTTTTTCCTGATCTTCCGCATGGATGCTGGGACAGGCCGCCGTTCCGCGCGCGTCTCACCCCAATTGCCCGGCAAGGTCAGGACAAGCCAGTCGGCATCTTCATTGCGGCCCTCAACCCTTATCGGCAGTTCGATTCGTTTTACGAAGGTTTTCTGGACTTGATCACCGGCCAGATCGCCGCCAGCATCACGAACGCCAACGCCTACGACCAGGAAAGAAAACGCGCTGAAGAGTTGTCTGAACTGGATCGGGCCAAGACCACTTTCTTCTCGAATGTGAGCCACGAGCTGCGCACTCCGCTTACGCTCATTCTGGGCCCCATCGAGGATGCACTTACCAGCCAGACTCCGCCGTCTGCGCAGAGCCTGGAGATGCTCCATCGCAACGCCCTGCGGCTGCTGAAGCTGGTGAACGGGCTGCTGGACTTTGTGCGCATTGAAGTGGGAAAGATGCGCGCAACGTTTGAGCCGACCGACCTCTGCGCGTTCACGGCACAACTCGCCAGCGTCTTCCGCTCCGCTGTGGAGCGGGCAGGATTGCAGTTAGTTGTGGACTGCCCGCCGCTGCCCGAGCCTGTCTATCTCGACCGGGAGATGTGGGAAAAGATTATTCTCAACCTGATCTCGAATGCACTGAAATCGACCTACGAAGGAGAGATTCGAATTGCCGTGCGGCCTGCCGGAGAACATGTCGAGGTTTCTGTATGCGATACCGGGACGGGCATCTCTGAAAGCGATCTGCCCAACCTCTTCAAGCGTTTTTCGCGCATCGACGGCGCGCGGCGGCGCAGCCACGAGGGCAGTGGAATCGGCTTGGCATTGGTACAGGAACTCGTGGAGATGCACGGCGGTTCAATCCGTGTAAAAAGCGCCATTGATGTCGGCACGGAGTTCACGATTACTCTTCCATTTGGGCAAGAGCACCTGACCCGCGGCCGCGTAGTCAGCAATGCATCGGCAGAATCTTCCATTCAAGGTTCGACTGTTGCTTACGTGCAGGAGGCGATGAGCTGGCTCGGCGAAGGCGAAAGGTTGAGAGATGCGGTTGCCCCCGGCGTCGACGATTCGAGGAAAGACGATTCCCAGAAATCGGGGCACGCAGACTCGGCCGAGCGCAAGCCCGTCATTCTGCTGGCAGACGATAACCGCGACATGCGGGAATATGTTTCGGGCCTGCTTGCCGGCCGCTTTGATCTGGTCGAGGCAGGAACCGGCAAAGAAGCTCTCGCCCTCAGCGGAACGGCGGATTCCGGACCTGGTGTTGACCGACATCATGATGCCGGAGATGGATGGATTCGGCCTGCTTGCGGCGCTCAGGAAGAATCCAGCTACCCGAAGCGTTCCAGTAATTATGCTGTCGGCGCGCGCCGGTGAAGACGCGCGCATTGACGGGATCGACGCCGGCGCGGACGACTATCTGACCAAACCATTCAGCGCAAGAGAACTGCTGGCCCGCGTCGACGCCCAGGTAAAGCTGGCTCGCCTGCGCAAAGAGGCGCTCGAGCAGCAGGCCGCGCTCAATCTTGAAATCTCCAAGGCAAAACGGTTTGCCTGGGAAGCACTGGAACACATTCCCGACATCTTCTACACCTTCGATCGCAATTATTGCTTTACCTACATGAATGCCGCCGGCTCTCAGATCGCCCGGCGACTGGATAAGGAGCTTCTGGGAGTGTGCATCTGGGACGTGCTTCCGGAACTCAGGAGCACCATTGTGGAATCAAGCTTCCGTCGGGCGATGGAGCAGCGGGTTGCGTTGGAATTTGATTACTACTACGAGCCTTTTGCATGCTGGTTCCACCTGAGCGTCTACCCGCTGCCTGACGAAGGCATCATCATGTACGCGCGCGATATCACCGAAACCCTGAAAACCGAAGAGGCGCTCAGAAAGTCAGAACAGTTGGCGGCTGCTGGCCGTTTGGCCACAAGCATCGCACACGAGATCAATAATCCACTTGAGGCCGTTACCAATCTGCTCTATCTGGCAAGAATGGATGGCAATGATTCAGTTAATTCGCGGCAGTGGCTTGACGAAGCCGACAGAGAATTGCGGCGACTTTCGCATATAGCCGCGCGAAGCCTCAAATTCTATCGGCAGGACACCGCGCCCGTTTTGTCTTCGCTCGAGGACCTTATCGAATCGGTTCTCTTTTTTTACGAGACGGAAATCAACATGCGCAACATCACTCTGGAGCGGCGCTATCGCAAATCTCCACAAGTGCTTTACCACCCAGGAGAATTTCGCCAGGTGATCACCAACCTTGTCGGCAATGCGCTCGACGCGCTGCCCCGCGACGGCCGTCTTATCGTCGGAGTGCAGCCTTCGAGCGACCCAGCCGGCCGGCCTGGCGTCGCCGTCACTGTAGCCGACAACGGTTCCGGGATGGATCGTGCGATGCTCGATCGCCTATTCCAACCTTTTGTGACGACCAAGGGTGACGCAGGAACCGGACTTGGGTTATGGGTATCGAAGGGCATCCTGGACAAACATCGGACAACGATTGCGGTCCGCAGCAAACTGAATAGCGGGACAGTGTTCCGGCTCTTTGTGCCGATGGATGCGGTCGAGGGCTGAGAGCCTCCGTAACGAGTTGGAGCCGCGCTGAAAGGCGCGGCGCCCAGCCGCGGACGATGCGCGACTGAAATATCAGATAAAATCACTCATCAACAGGACTTCCCCCCCACCCAACTGGATTCGGCACGCCGGAGGTCAATTTTTTGAAGTTTTATCTTGCGTGGGTGACTTCGCTGTTTTGCTTGCTGTTGTGTCTTTGCGGCGGGCGAAGCGCTGCCGTGGCACAAAAAGCTTCGGCGCAGCGAACCGTTGCCGTGGTGGTCGCGGATGCGCATACCGAACCGGCGCAGCCCGTTCCCACGGTGCGCATCTCGCTCGGCTACCTCGACGGCTCCGTGCTCGTCACCGAAGCGCGCGATGTCACCAATCCCAAAGGCCAGGCGTGGCTCGATGTGTCGCAGGATGCGGCACAACGCGGCGGCCTGCGCATTCGAGATCGACGGCGCCAGTGGTCTGGTGATCTATCAGCCGGCAGACGGCCAGCTTTCGGCGCTGCCCACGACCATCAGTGTGAGCATGCTGCCCAAGGGCTCGCCCGCGTTGCTGGGGCCGGCGCAAATTCAGGCCATGCTGCACCGAATGTCGCTTCAGATCTCCAGCCTGCAAAAGAAGAATGTCGCGCTCTCCGGGCAGGCGAGTCCAGGGCAAGCGAATTCGGAGCAGGCGAGCGCAGCCCAGGCGCAGAAACCGGACCTCGGCGCCGAGGTTGCGGAGTGGGCACAGACCAATGGCTTCTCCGCCGGGCAAGCCAATCAGCAGGTCCAGCAGTGGGCCGAGGAGATCCAGAAGCAATCGGGCGGGGCAACGGCCGAGCAAAAGGCGTTGGCGGAGCTTGCGCTCAATCACTACTCCAACGCTGCTCAACTGTTTAACGAGGCCGGCGATGCCGATCGCCAGGCGATCAGCGCAGAGGACGCGCAAGTGCAAGCCCTCGCGACACAGGAAAAAGCTCTTCAGGCTCAGATGCAGGCTATGCAGGCGGCGCAGCAATCTCTGCTTGACAAGATTCGAACCCCAATGCGCGAGCTACTCGATCGCAGCAATCAGGCTGCCGGGGCGTATCGGCTGAGCGGCCAGTATCACGAGGCCACGCAAACGCTCGAGAGCGCGGCGACGGCCATCGGTGCAGAATCCAACAAATTTCCTGACGATAAGGGCTTCCACGAGCTTTGGCTTGACGCGATCGGGGATGCAGCGGGCGCGCGCTCGCGCGAGGGCGCAGTCGCTTCTGCCGATGTGAGCCTCGCATTGCTCGAACAATCCGGGAATGATTATCAGTCGCTGGCGGGCAAATACGCCGCGCTCGGAGATCGGCAGGAAGAGGCGGCGGCACAGGACGGTCTCGGCATTGCTCTCGAAGAGGAGGGTGAGAGGGTCAGCGGAGACAAGTCCGCTGCTCTATTCGATCAGGCAGTGCAGGCATTTCACAGCGCCCTCGAAGTGCGCACTAAAGCCGATTTGCCCAAGGATTGGGCGAGCACCGAAGACGATCTCGGGGTTGTATTCGCGGATGAGGGAATCCGAGCCAGCGGCGACAAGGCCGCTGGACTGTTCGCTCAGTCGGTGCAGGCCTATCGCAGCGCCCTCGAGGTGTACACCAAAACCGATCAGCCTCAGGACTGGGCCAGGACGCAAAGAAATCTCGGAGTAGCATTCGGGGACGAAGGAAACGATGTGGCCGGAGACAAAGCCGCCAGCGTGTTCAACCAGGCGGTGCAGGCCTATCGCAGCGCGCTTGAGGTTTACACCAAGGCCGATCAACCCCAGGACTGGGCAAGTACGCAAAACGACATCGGACGTGCGTTGAGGGACGAGGGAGAACGGGCAGGCGGACAGAAGGCGGGTGGCTTGTTCGATCAGGCCGCGCAGGCGTATCGGAGCGCGCTCGAGGTTTACACCAAGGCCGGTCAGCCGCAGGTCTGGGCCGGCACGGAAGCCGGTCTCGGTGTCGTACTCACGGATGAGGGTGAACGCGCGAGCGGAGATAAATCCATTGGCTTGCTCGATCAGTCGGTGCAAGCGTATCGCAGCGCTCTCGAGGTCTACACCCAAGCCGATCTATCGCAGGACTGGGCCGCAACGCAGAGCGCTCTCGGAAATGCGCTGTGGAGTGAGGGGACTCGCTCCAGCGGAGACAAAGCCGTCACATTGCTCGATCAGGCGGCACAGGCGTTCCGCAGCGCACTCGAAGTGCGCACGAAAGCCGATCTGCCCCAAGACTGGGCCGCGACGCAGAACGATCTCGGAAATTCGCTCTGGGATGAGGCGAAACGTGCCAATGGGGATAAGGCTGCTGCCTTGCTCGATCAGGCGGTGCAGGCATATCGCAGCGCGCTCGAGGTTTACACCAAAGCCGACCTGCCGCAGAACTGGGCCAATACGGAGAATAACCTCGGAAATGCGCTCGATGATGAGGGAAAACGAGCAAGCGGAGACAAGACCGCTGCGCTTTTAGATCAGGCGGAGCAGGCGTATCGCAGTGCGCTGGAGGTCTTCACCAAGGCCGATCTGCCCCAACTCTGGGCCAACACGCAGAGCAATCTTGGACTTGTCTTGATGGCGCAAGGGGAACAAGCCACTGGGGACAAGGCCGCTGCGTTGTTTGACCAGTCGGCGCAGGCGTCCCGCAACGCGCTGGATGTCTACACCAAAGCCGATGAGCCCCAGGATTGGGCGATTGCGGAGGCAAACCTGGGACTTGCGCTGGTGGACAAGGCAGAAGACGCGAGCGGCGACAAGGCTGGTGCTTTGTTCGATCAGGCGGTGCAAGCGATTCGCAGTACGCTGGAGGTCTACACCAAAGCCGAACTACCCCAGGACTGGGCGCGGACCGAAGACCAACTCGGCCTTGTGCTATTGGACGAAGGAGAATACGCCAGCGGAGACAAGGCCGCCACATTGTTCGATCAGGCGGCACAGGCGTATCGCAGCGCGATGGAAGTCTACACGAAAGCTGATCTGCCGCAGGCATGGGCGGGGGCCGAAAGCCAACTCGGCCTGGTGCTGTCGGACGAGGGAGACTACGCCAGCGGAGACAAGGCCGCTGCCCTGTTCGATCAGGCGGCGCAGGCGTATCGCAGCGCAATGGAAGTCTACACGAAAGCCGAACTGCCAAAGGAATGGGCGACGACGGAGAACAGCCTCGGCTACCTGCTGATGGACGTGGGGGAAAGCGCCAGCAGAGACAAGGCCCCTGCATTGTTCGATCAAGCAGTCACAGCCTACCAGAACGCGCTTCAGGTACGCACCAAGTCCGATATGCCACAGGACTGGGCGACGACGGAGAATAACCTCGGCATCGCGTTGGTTGACGAGGGAGAAGGCAACAGCGGAGACAAGGCTGCTGCCTTGTTCGATCAAGCGGTTACTGCATACCAGAACGCGCTTCAGGTACGCACCAAGTCCGATATGCCACAGGACTGGGCGACGACGGAAAATAATCTCGGCAACGCTCTCCTGGATGAGGGAGACGGCGCCAGCGGAGACAGGGCGCTTGCTTTGTTCGATCAAGCGGTTGCTGCCTACCAGAACGCGCTTCAGGTGCGCACCAAATCCGATATGCCGCAGGACTGGGCGACGACGGAGAATAGCCTCGGCTACGCGCTGTTAAACGAAGGGCAACGCGCCAGCGGAGAAAAAGCTGCTGCGCTATTCGATCAAGCAGTCACTGCCTACCAGAGCGCGCTTCAAGTACGGAGCAAAGCCGATCTGCCGCAGGACTGGGCGACGACGGAGAATAATCTCGGCAACGCTCTGGCGGTCGAAGGGGACCGCGCCAGCGGAGAAAAGGCTGCTGCGCTATTCGATCAAGCAGTCGCTGCCTACCAAAACGCGCTTCAGGTACGTACCAAGTCCGATGCTCCACAGGACTGGGCTGCCACAGAGAATAGTCTCGGAAATGCTTTGCTGAATGAATCAGAACGCTCCGATGCGGATAAGGCCGCCACGTTATTCGATCGGGCGACTGGAGCCTACCAAAACGCGCTCAAGGTTTATACCAAAACCGACCTGCCTGAAGGTTGGGCCGTTATCCAATTAAATATGACGGAACTTGATCTCACGGCCGGACGTTTTGCAACCTGCCTTCAGCAGGTCGCGGTTCTGGACGGCGACGCGTTGCCCCCGCCCAGACTTATCATTCGAGACGTGATGAAGCTTGCATGCCAATGGGGCCATAAAGACCTGAGCGCGACCGCAGCGACCGAGAAAGCCCTCGCGTCGAGGCCTCCCGCACTCGAGAAGGGCTGGGACCTAACCGGAACGATCGTCTTCCTCTCGAATTCGCCCGCCTTCGCCGCCGGCCGCACGTCCTGGATCGCGCTTTTCACCAGCCTCCAGACCGCCGACGCTCCAGGCATGACCGCAGCGCTGCACCAGCTTGAGCCGATTCTGCAACAATGATTTTGTTGGACGCATCACAGCATAACTGAAAAACTTCATGGCCAAATACGACGTATTCCTGAGCTACTCCCGCGCCGACACCGAGCGCATTGCGCCGCTGCGCGACGAACTGCGCCGGCTGGGCTATCGTGTCTTCTTCGATGTGCAATCGATTGACCCCGGCGAGCAGTGGAAGCGCCGGCTGGAGCGGTCGATCGCGGCCTCACGCACAATCGTGCTCTGCTGGTCAGAGCACACGCGCGGTTCGGAGTACATTACCTTCGAGTATTCGCGCGGCGAGGCACTGCACAAGCCCATCTTGCCGTGGCTGCTGGATAAAACGCCGCTGCCGGCCATGCTCGAGGTTCAGGGCATCACCACCGCCGATCCCGCACAAGCGGCTGCGCAGTTAAAGCCGGCGCTGGGCTGGCCGCTCGCACGCAGGCAGAAACTTTGGGCGGCGCTTGGCGTGCTCGTGGCTTTCCTTGCCGGAGTTGCGGTCTGGTTCGCTCTGCGTCCGCCGCCGCCGTGGCAATTCAGCGCGCAGGTTACCGATCGCGTGAGTGGAGTGCCGATCGTCGGAGCAGAAGTGGACGTCCAGATCGGTCAGGGCAAAATAAATTCATGCTTCACCGGCAGCGACGGGACGTGCGCGCTGCAACTACCGCAGCCGGAGCCGGAGACAGTTCACATTTTCCTGCGCAAAGATGGCTATGAACGGGATGAAGCGGTGGTGCCTTCGAACAAGATATTCAAGACCGACATGGCGAAGCTGCCTTAGGGCCTTTCGATTTTCTCAGGGGATTACGGCACGATCGCGGTCTTGATCTCAGACGAGCGATTCATCAATTTTTCAAAGACACGATTCAGCTCATACAGGTGCGCGTGGCCGGTGATGAAGGCTCCGGCCTGGAAGCGGCCGCCCGCGATGAGCTCGAGCGCCTTGCGGCAAATGGCCGGCGTGTGATGGAAGGTTGCACGCAGCGTGATGTCGCTATAGTGGATGCGATTGGTATCGAGAGTGACGTGGGTGTTGGCTGCGCAACCGCCGAAGAAGTTGACTGTGCCTCCCTTGCGGACAAGCTCGACCGCTTCCTGCCACGTTTCAGGAGTGCCGACAGCCTCAATGGCGACGTCGACGCCACGATCTCCGGGCGTGAGCGCGCGGGTCTCGCGAACTGCCTTGCGGATTGTTGCGGCCTGCACAACATGAGTTGCGCCAAGCTGACGCGCTGCTTCAACCTGGCCGTCGTGCTTGACGATGGAAATGGTTTCAAAGCCGGCGAGCGCGGCAACGTGCAAAATCATGAGGCCCAGCGGACCGCCTCCGATGACGGCGACTGTGTCGCCCTTGCGCGGACCGGAATCCTCGAGCCCGTGCACGGCGCAGGCCAGTGGTTCAGTAAGAGCGGCGTGCTCAAGCGGCACATTCGCAGGAATGACCAGGGTGTTCTTCGAGACAATGCGCTCGGGAATCTTGATGAACTCTGCATAGGCGCCGTTGTTGAAGATCAGGTCATCGCAAAGATTCTCCTGGCCGTGCAGGCAAAAATAGCACGCGCCGCAAGGAGCGGAGTTGAGCGCGACGACGCGGTCGCCGGGAGAAAAATCCGAGACCCCGTCGCCGGCTTCGACGACGGTGCCGGCGAGCTCGTGGCCGAAGAGCGCGGGAGGAACGATCATGCGCGCGTGGTATCCGCGGCGAAAGACTTTGAGATCGGTGCCGCAGGTGAGCGCAGCGCCGACGCGAACGACGAGCTCGCCGGCGGCGGCCTTGGGGATGGGAACCTGCTCGATGCGAATGTCTTCGCGGCCGTGAAGGACGGCGGCGCGCATGGTGACTCGGCCGTGAAAAAGAGCGTTCTCTACTGTTTTGCGGCCATGGTGGACAACGGTCTCGACCGTCTTGCGGCCTTTTTCGACGACCGACTCGACCGTGTTCAGGCCTACCTCGACGACCGCATCGACAGTATCGAGGCCGCCTTCGACAACATTTTCGACTTTTTTGCGGCCACCTTCGACAACGGTCTTGACGGTCTTGCGGCCGTGGAGGATTGCGCCTTTAACCGTAGGAGACATCAGCTTCTCAATTTTTCCTTACTCTGCTCCGGCCCCCGGCACTGGCTCCAACATAATTTTCATTGAGCCTGGCTGGGGGTGCGAGGCGATTTCGATTGCCGCTGCCGCATCTTCAAACGGGAAGCGGTGCGAGATTAACTGGGTGAGATCGAATCCGTTGCGATAGCCGTCGAAGATGAGGGACGTGACCTCGTCCATGATTGGAAATGAGGATGAGTATGAGCCGATGAGGGTCTTCTCGTCCACGCAAACCGCGGCGGGATCGATTGTGGCCTCGCCGTGCTGGGTTTGAGCGAAGAGCATGACTTTGCCGCCGGGGCGAACCGCGTCCATAGCAGTGCGGATGAGCGCGTTGCCGCCGACGGCGATGATGACTGCATCCGCGCCGCGGCCTTCGGTTTCGGCGAAGACACGCTCGACGACGTTTTCGGTTCCGGCGTGGATGGGATTGGTGAGGCCGAAGCGCGCGGCGATGGCGTGGCGCTCGGCAAAAAGGTCAGAGGTGAGCACACGCGCGCCAATTCTTTTCGATAGCGCCGCGTGCATCAGGCCGATGGGGCCCTGTCCGATGACGAGGACCGTATCGTCGGGCGTGAGGTTGAGGAGCTTGATGCCCTTGAGTACAGTGTTCAACGGCTCGACGAATGCGGCCTGCTCGAAGGGCACGCCGTCGGGGATCGGAACAACGCCGCCGTAATTGACGACGAAATCCATCACGCGGATGTACTCGGCAAAGCCGCCGCCGGCAGGCTCGAAGCCGGCCGTGGCGCCGGTCTGCTTATAGAGCGGGCACTGCGCCGGAGTGTTCTTGCGGCAGTAGTAGCACTCGCCGCAGGGTACGTGATGGAAGCTCATGACGCGGTCGCCGACGGCAAATTTGGTGACGCCTGCGCCGACCTCGGCGACCACGCCGGCCATTTCATGACCGAAGATGCGCGGTGCGGAGTGGGAGCCGCTGTGAATTTTTTTGAGATCGGTGCCGCAGACGCCGCAGGTGGCGATCTTGATGAGCAGCTCACCGGCGCCGATGCGCGGAACGGGGACCGTCTCGAGGCGCATGTCATTGATGCCGCGGTAAACGACTGCACGCATCGTTGCGGGGATCTTTGTATCGACTTGAAATTTAGGACGCAGGATTTGGGTAGCCATGCTATTCGCCGCTGTGACCTCGTTCGTCAAGGAACTCGAGTAGTAACTCCGCGATGCTTTGGGAAGCCTTCTTACTATTCTCGCCCATCCGGATGAGTGAGGGCCAGTGCCAGGGGCGAAGAATGGCAAAAAGAGTAAACCGGCCGAGCTCGAATTGGCCGGAGGGCGAGAGAAATCGATTAAAGTCGGGCAGGCGGTCGTTGAGGCCGTCGCTCACGCCCTTGATGCAGTAAAAGGGGATGCCGCGCATGGCGGCGAGACGGGCGACGGCGGCAGCTTCCATGTCGACGAGTGAGGCTTTGTAGGCGGAGGCGAGGCGGAGTTTCTCGGCGGAGTCGGCGACGGTGGGGCTGGTGGCAAGCCAGAGGTCGCCGGCGCCGGCATCGCAGTTGAAGCGCTCGCCGGTGCGAACGTCGATGACTCCGGCGACATTGTGGGCGGTGCCGGGAGCGATTGCGGCGCGAAGCGCTCCCGCCCAGCCGATAGAAAAAACAAGATCGATTGGGCCGCCCGCTTCAATCGCGGCGAAGGCGCGCGTGGCGGCAGGCTGGCCTGCGCCGGCACAGGCGGCGATCCATTCTTCTCCCACTCCTTTTTGTCGCCGCGCTGCGCCCAGAAGCTCGTTCCATCGCGACTGCTGTGCGGCCAGTTGCGCACGAGCGGCTTAAGTTCGCCGGGGAACGCGGCGATGATGGCAACGCGGGTCATGATTGTGTTTTGGCCCCCGCTTCTAAATTGCTGGCCGGCGCGTAGCCGTTCGAGCGGAACCATTCGATTGCGGCGCGCATGGCGGGATAGACGGGCTTGATCTCGAAGCCGAGTTCCTGCTGGGCGCGCGCGCTTGAGGCGTACATTTTCTTGCGACCCATGCGGACTTCTTCAAGTGTCGCGCGAGGCTCTTTGCCGCGGATGCGTCCGGTGATCCATTCCTCAAAGAAGGCGTAAGTAGCCGCAACAGCGAAGGGAATTTTGACCGTGGGCGAAGGGATGCCCGTGATCGCTGACATTTTGTCGAGGATCTGCTTGAGGGTGAGGTTTTCTCCGCCAAGAATGTAGCGCCGGCCGGGAGCGCCCTTGGTGAGCGCAATGACGTGGGCGCGGGCGACTTCGGATACGTCAACGAGGTTGAGGCCGGTGTCGACGTACGCGGGAAATTTGCCGTTGAGAAAGTCGACGAAGATGCGGCCGGTGGGCGTGGGCTTGCGGTCGTTGGGGCCGATGGGGGTTGTGGGATTGAGAATGATGACCTGCTGGCCGTTTTTGGCGGCGGAGATGGCTTCGAGCTCCGCAAGAAATTTGGAGCGCTTGTAGTGGCCAACCATGTCGGCGAGCGAAACAGGCGTGTCCTCGTTGATGACAATCCCATCTTCCCGGAAGTGCATGGTGGCGACTGACGACGTGTAGACGAAGCGCCTGACCTGAGCTTCGCGTGCGAGACGCAGCAGCTCGCGCGTGCCATCGACATTGGCGCGGTACATGGCGGCAGGATCGGGAATCCAGAGGCGGTAGTCGGCGGCTACGTGAACGACGGCGTCGCAGCCGGCGAGGGCGGACTTGAGGGAGGCGGGATCGGAGAGATCGCCGACGACGGTCTCGCCCTTGATGCCCTCAAGGTTGGCGAGGTTCGAGGATTTGCGGGTGAGCAGGCGCAGGTCGGCGCCTTCGGCAGCGAGGGCCTTCGCCACATGATGGCCGACAAAACCTGTTGCGCCGGTGAGGAATATCTTCATGGCGGAGAATTCCTGGGAGACCTTCATTCTAAATGGCGCTCGGCAAGTGGCGACATCCAGCGCCGTTTTCGCCCGAGACGCAAATGTCTCTGAATTGTAACTGAACGAAAAATTAAGTACTTAGAGGCCATTGGGTCCCCGCTTTGTGGGATGCTTCGCTGCCCCCTGCATTTGCCTAAACTGAACAATGTATCGAGATATATTGCGCTCCCCGATCCAAGTGTCGTGGCCGGCAATGAGCACGATCAATATTGAATTTCTTGAGGCCAATCTACATGCAATTGAAAACGTTCCTTATAACCAGTACGGTCACCCTGTTTGCGGTAGCGCCGGAGCACAGGACATTACAGGCACAATCCTGATCAAGAAGAGGCTGACGCGGCCCAGCGTTACGGCTCCAGTGTCTGTTTATCAGCGCGGCACCGCGGTGAAACTTGGCAGCCGATGCGGAGCAAGATCCGATCGCGTATGAGCGGTCCCGTGTCGTTGTTTACCTTGAAGGAGCGCGGGTCCTGCCGCTCCCGATGCAACGGCCCCGAGCGACGACAACTCGCGCAAGTGCAGCAGCTCGACCGCCGATTCGTTCCGGACCTCGTTGTTGTCCCGGTGGGCTCACCGGTTTCGTTTCCCAACATGGATCCGATCTTTCACAACATCTATTCGCTTTCAAGCCGAAGACATTCGATCTCGGCAGCTACGACAAAGGCGAGACGCGCAAGGTAAGTTTTCCCGAAGCCCGGCATTGTCGATATCTACTGCCACTTGCATCCGAACATGGCGGCCACGATCGTTGTCACGCCAAACCGCTGGTACGCGCGCCCGGATCGCACGGGGCAGTTACCGCATTCCAAACGTTCCGCCCGGACAATACACCGTAGTTGCCTGGCACAAATCCGCCGGGTTCTTCCGCAAGATCCATCGTTGTTGAAGAGGGGCACGATGCAGTCGTCGACTTCTTCATCCCGATTGATGTGGACCCGAGACAAGAGGCGCAAGACAATCAAAATCGTCGGTCACGATCAGGCGGCTCACAGGTGACAACACGATTCCGAACCCGCGCATTCCTGATCTGCTTCATCCCGTTTGCGTTGCTTCTGGCCAGCAGTTTCTGGATGATTCAGCGATTTGTGCAATCGACCGTGCGCGATGGGCTCCACACCTCGTCTGCGTGAGAGCCAGGTGGCCATCGCGAATATCCACGCCAAGGGTGACCTTCAGAACAGCCGCTTCCTCAAGGTTGCCGGCGAGAATACGGCGCTCTAAGGCCGGAATGGAGCTGCTGATTGCCTACCCGCAGAGCGACAGGGGCGCGCAGAACCGTAGAAGATCAATTGCGGGAACTTGGCGAGCGCATGGGCTTCGATTTTATGCTCGTTTCCGCGCCCGACGGTTCGCCTCTTGCCGGAGTCGTGCGCACATGCGCAGCGCGTTCGAGGCGCATGGGCAACTCGTACCGCTGGATCTATTTCACTGTCGATCGCAACCACAGCAGGGTTTCTGCTTCTGCTGGGCCGCACATTTCAGGTAGCGTCGGTTCCGGTTGACGAGAATGACGAGAACATCGGCATCCTTTCGGTGGGCGAGTACTTTGATTTTTCCGACCTCACCACCGCAGGTCGCGCTGGTGCATAACGGAAAGGTGATCAACTCGAACCTTCCCGCACGTGCGGATCGATGAACTGGAACAGTCCCTTGTCAGTTGCAAAGAGCCGTCCGAATGCGATCTGCACTTGCACGGGCACGAATTGGATTTCGCTTCCCATGGAATCCTATGGCGATGGGTTTTTGCTGCTCAGTTTTGAAAATGTGGACGAAGCCACTGCTCCAATTCAATCGAAGCTGCACAAGCTCTTTCTGACGCTGGCGATTGTTTGCGTCCTTATTGCCTTCCTCTGCAGCGTGGGCTCATCGAGTTCGATCGTCGAGCCACATCGCGGCTGTTGTTTCGCATCTTCGCAATGCGGTACAGTACCGGCAAGCTTCCGGAGTTGGAGGGCACAATCTTCGTCAATTCTTGAGATTCAGGAGCTAGCTGAAATCTACAACCGTGCCGCGTTTTCTGTTCGAGCGGCGGGTGAGAATCTTGAAGCAGCTTACCTTGAATTTGTTGGCTTCTCTCGCCAATGCGCTTGATGCGCGCGATCCGTACACGGCCGGTCACAGCAGCCGCGTGAGCCAATTGTCGTGCGTGACGGCACCTGGCCATGCAACTCGTGCCCGGATGAGGTAGAGCGTATTCGCATTGGCGCGCTGCTTCACGATGTAGGAAAAATCGGAATAGCGGACAGCGTCCTTCAGAAGCCGGGCCGCCTTACGCGACGAAGAGTTCGCGATCGTCAAGCAGCACCCCGTGATCGGGCGGCGGATTCTCGAAGAGCGTTCAGGGCTTCGCGCCGTATCTCGCGGCGGTTGAACTGCATCACGAGAACTGGAATGGGAGCGGCTATCCCAAGGGTCAATCGGGCTACGAGACGCCGATCGATGCGCGCATCATTCATGTTTCAGACGCCTACGATGCCATGACCACCAATCGTTCGTACCGGCGGGGAATGACGCACGATGAAGGCGATTTCAATCCTCATTGCAAATGCGGGCATACAATTCGATCCAGACATCGTTGAGGTCTTTGTGAACCTGCCGCGCGAAGTTCTTGCCAAACATGCGGCGGCGTGCGTGGATGGCGGACACGCTGAACAAGCTGGCAGCAGTGGTGGCGGTGATGAAGGAGGTTTTCTTCAAGACGCGTTTCTGCTATTGCATCGCACCGGTGCGTTCTGGGTACGCAGTTGCTTCCGCGCGCAGGAAGCGTCTTCAGGGTTCGATCTTCGCGACACGTTGACCGCGCAGGCGGTCGCTTCAAACGAACTGACAGAAGCGCCGCGATCGGGATCTCCCATGATTGCTGGGCTCCCGTTCGGTTGTTTATCCCACGTGTGAAGATCAACGACAACTGGTTCGTTACCGGGCGCGCTGCAACTTGCCACGCGACCTTATTTCTTCGACGAGCTTGTCGACCGACGGGATACGGCGCCAAGGGCGCTCTTCTTCAGGCCACGCTGAATTACTCGCAGAGTCTCCCATAATGGTTCAGTTCTTGTGCGCGCCGGGAGAGATGTCATCCGCATTCGGGTCCTTCATGCTGCGCTACGACGATGCCGATAACCCGCTCGTCGATATTCCCTATCGCGTATGGGTATTATTATTCGCCGGTTTCGATTCTCGGCGTAGCTGGAGCGCAGTTGGACGGGACGGCGAGGCAAATGGGATGCGAGAGCGCAATTTGCCAACTCCTCGCCCGCCAATCCCCGTAGCGTATTTGCGCGCGACCAATACGGCAACTGGGCCGGTGGCGCGGGTTACACAGTCCGCCAGGGTTTCCGCGTAGGAGTTTCGGCATATCGCGGGCCATACCTTGACCGCCACTATCAATATTTCTTTCCGCAGGCGAAGCGAATCCAAACAAATTGCCGGCTACCGCAATTGGTTTGGACGTGAATTGGGCGCGTGGCCACACCAGCGCGCAAGGCGAGTTGCAAAAGTTTGTCATGCCCTACCAGGCCATTCCCACCTTCCGCGAAGCTGGCTGGATATGGAGAGCTCAAGCAGGTGCTGAGCCCGCGCTGGTATGTTGCAGTGCGCAGTGGTTTCTCGAGTGCCAACGCATGCGGGAAATGCACAGGATGTTGAAACGGCTGCGGGCTTTCGCCCGAATCGATTTCAGCTCATCAAGGTGGGCTACGAGTTCCGGCATTACAACAGCTACGATTCGCCAAGCGACAACATTGTGGTCCTGCAGCTGGTGACGACGTTCCACGGCTCCGCGGGCCGCGAATAACGCGATACGGCGGAAGGATTCGCGGGAAGGCGACGGCGAAGAGCCGCGCGCCATTCATGTCAACATGTAATGCAGTACTCCCTTACTCTCTAGCCGATGATCGCGTCATCGACATAATGCTCTTGTGCATTATTGGTAATGCATTATCACCTTACCTATGAATGCATTTCTGCATTATTATTTTCAATGCAAAACAGCCTTATCCGTATAGGCGCAAACTTGGCTAGTTTCGGCACAAATTCTTGCTCCGTCTTCATGCAGAATCGCATTACAATGGCCCTGTAACGGAAATTGGATCCGGGAATTTGTTGCGGCATTATTGGGAGCGAACGTCATGGCAATATTGACGGTTACGGCACGGGGACAAGTCACTTTCCGCAAAGACGTTCTGCGGCACCTGGGCGTGAAGCCGGGCGAGAAGATCGAACTGGAACTGATGCCTGGCGGCAAAGGAATGATTGGAGCGGCAAGAAAGACCGGCAGCATCGAGAACTTTATTGGCGCGCTCGCCGGCAAAACACGGAAGACGGCGGCGATCGGAGAGATCGTCAGAGCCTCGGAGCGCGGCTGGGCGGGAATGCGATGAGGATGATCGTCGACAGCAATGTGCTGATCCGAGCAGCGGTTCGTGACCACGCGAGGCAGGCCCGAGTCGCCGCCACTTTTTTACGCGATGCCGAGGTGATCGCCGTTTCGCTGACCTGTGTTTGCGAGTTCGTCGGGATTCTGCGCAATGTGTACAAGTTCAAACGCGAGGACATCACGGCAGCGCTGCGCGCGCTGCTTGACGCAGGCAATGTCGAGGTTAACCGCCCGGCGGTTGAGGCGGGAATGGCCGTACTGAATGCTGGCGGGGAGTTTAGCGACGGGGTAATCGCCTATGAGGGAAGGTGGCTGGGCGGAGAAACCTTCGTCTCCTTTGACAAGAACGCCTTCCCTGTCGCGGTCGTGCTTGGGAACAAGGCCAAGCTGCTGGCGTGAATGCCGACCCGCCTAGTGCTCGCCCATTGTTTTAAATTCGAGGTCTTGTGCGCCTGGGCGGCAGTGTTCAGCCGGCCGTGATTGACGAGGCCCGATGGCTAGGTCGCCTCAGAGCCGTGTATTCGGAATTGCAATTTCTAATTGGGTCAGCTTGGTCTGTGACTTATTTCTCTTCTGTTGTTCCTTCGCGGCCTTGAGGGCAAGATATAAAGCGGCTCTCTTTTGTTTTTGGTCCTCGGTGAGGAGGTGCCTTCCACGACCCTGGACATCCCACCCCGAATCGAGAGCCAACTGGGCTTGTTCCTTCTTGGCCCTCAAGAATGGTACCAATGCGGCGAGTACCTCTATGGCCTCCCTGTTACTTTTCGCCCATCTGCACAATTGAAACTTGACTCGCTTAAATTCGTCCCATCTCGGTTTTCCTCCAAAGAGCTCTTCGAAAACTAACAGGGCATCCAGGTCGTATGAAGTCAGTTCCATTCGGATCTGCCTAGGAAGGCCCTTCCACGAAAGCACGTTAATGGTTCCCTCGCCGTCGAAATATCCTGCTGCGTAAGCAAGCTTGGCCAAGTCGTATGGTTGTGGATTTGCGCTGCAAAGAAGTCCTGAGTCATTTCCCTGCCCAATGGTTCCCATGGTTCCCCCTGTTTGAGCCGAAGCGGGATTTAGCTATCTCAATCCAGCGCGTCGGGAACCAGGGCGATGTTTTTCTCGCCAGCGGCCTTCTTTTCCGTGTAGGCCTTGACCCAGTCTTCCCAGTGCTTGCCGGCGGCGCGGTCTTTTCCAGAAAATTCGAGGCGGGCGATCTGGTCATAGCTGAGTTTCCGCTTGTCGGGCGCGTTGGGAGTGAAGTACTGCACGAACGAATCGGCGAGGGTTGCGCCGGTGTGGCGATTGAAGATGTAGGCTTCGATTTTTTCGCCGGACTTGAGCGTAATGGTAATGTCGCCGCGATAGTCGAAAGCCTTTTCGAGAGCGGTTTTGAGATCCTGCTCGGTCGCGAGCGAGGGGATGGAACCTTCAAGCTGTTCATGATCGGTGCCGGGCGCGAGTTCCAGCGCTTCGACCTGTTCCATCGTGTACTTCAGAACTTCGGCGGTCATGCGCGCGTCTCCTCAAGCTCGCGATCGGGGTGCGTAATATTGACCAGCGACGACGGGCCGTGCGGCATGGGCTCATTGAGCAGATTGAGCGCGTGCTGATCGGGATAGAGCGAGAAGGTGCCGCGCACCATGGCGAGGAAGCCCTTCAGAGTGCCAAAGCCTTCAAGCACCGCCGACGGCTCGTAGCCGCAACTGACCATGCAGTTGGCGCATTTCGGATTTCCTGAAGCCACGCCGTACTCTTCCCACTTCGTGGTTTCCATCAACTCTTTGAAGGTTTCTGTGTAGCCATCCTGGAGCAGGTAGCAGGGCCGTTGCCAGCCAAAGATATTGAAGGCCGGCGAGCCCCAGGGCGTGCACTCGTAGTTGCGGTCTCCCATCAGAAATTCGAGAAACAGCGGCGACATGTTGAACTTCCACGACTTCTTGCGATTCGACAAGATAGCGCGGAAGAGGCGGCGCACGCGGGCGCGGCCCATGAAGTGTTTCTGGTCCGGCGCCTTGTCGTAGCTGTAGCCGGGCGAGAGCACCACGCCCTCGACACCCATCGCCATGACCTCATCAAAGAAGGCGCGAACATGATTGGGATCGGTGCCGTCAAAGAAGGTCGCATTGGTCGTGACGCGGAAGCCGCGCTTGACGGCTTCCTTAACGCCTTCGACGGCGATGTCATAGCCGCCTTCGCGGCAGACGGAGAAATCGTGCTCGTCGCGGCGGCCGTCGAGATGGACAGAGAAGGTCAGATATTTTGACGGCGTGAACTCCGGCAGCCGGCGCTTCAATTCGAGAGCGTTGGTGCAGAGGTAGATGTATTTCTTGCGCGCAATCAGGCCGTTGACGATTTCGACGATCTGCGGATGGAGCAGCGGTTCGCCGCCGGGAAGGGAGACCATGGGCGCGCCACACTCTTCGATGGCGGCGAAGCATTGCTCGGGCGTGAGCTGCTTTTTGAGGATGTGAGGCGGATACTGAACCTTGCCGCAGCCGGCGCAGGCCAGGTTGCAGCGGAAGAGCGGCTCGAGCATGAGCACGAGCGGATAGCGCTTTTCTCCGGAGAGGCGCTTCTTCAGTACGTAGGTTGCGACCGTCCACATCTGTGAAATTGGAACTGCCATATTCGGGTAAACCCTCCGTGTCAGCTTTTAGCTTCTAGCTCCCAGCCTCTAGCCAAAAACCACATCGAAAATCGTTAAACACTGATCAAACCCACCAAAGCTAGCAGCTAGAAGCTGGTAGCTAGTGGCTGTCCTTCCGTTCCATGGCACGCTTGTACGTCGTGAGCGCCATGAGCGGAAAATAATGCCGGTACATGGTGTAAGCCAGATAGAAAACCTTGGGGAATCCTGTTCCGGTGATGATTCCCTGCCGAGCCGGTCCCTCACCCATTGACTCGTCCCAGCTTCCGTCCTCAAGTTGCCGGGCGAGCAGCCAGCGCACACCCTTGGCCACGGAATCAGATCTGTCATCGCCGGCGGCGAGCAGGCCAAGCATTGCCCATGCAGTCTGCGAGGGCGTACTGGGGCCAACGCCGCGAGTATCTGGATCGTCATAACTGCCGCAAGTTTCACCCCAGCCGCCGTCGGAGTTCTGGACCATGCGAATCCATTCTGCCGCTTGCTGAATCTGCGGCTCGAGGTGATCGACGCCGATCGCATCCAGGCCGCGCAGCACTAGAAACGTGCCATACAGATAATTCACGCCCCAGCGGCCAAACCAGCTTCCATCCGATTCCTGCGAGTCGAAGATGAACTTGATGGCCTGCTCGACGCGCTTGTCAGATCTTGTATATCCATAAACCGCCAGCATCTCAAGCATGCGGCCGGTGATGTCCACGCTGGGCGGATCGAGCATGGCGTTGTGATCCGCGAAGGGAATGTACTGAAAGATCATTTTGGTGTTGTCTTTGTCGAAGCTGCCCCAGCCGCCGTTGCGGCACTGCATGGCGAACTCCCACTCAATGGCGCGCTGTGCGACCTGGTGTTGATAGCGCTCGCGGGGATTGTCGACCTTGCTGAGCGCGAGCAGAACCTGCGCGGTGTCGTCGGTGTCGGGATAAAACTCGTTGTTGAACTCGAAGTACCATCCGCCGGGCTCAGTCTTCGGAACCTTGACGGCCCAGTCGCCTTTGTGACGAACTTCTTTAGCGAGCATCCAGTCGACAGCCTTGATCATGCGCGGATCGGTGCGCGGAACGCCGGCTTCGCCGAGCGCATATACAGCCTGCGCCGTATCCCATACGGGACTCATGCAGGGCGTCATGCGAAACGTCGGCTCAGGCATCTCGGGCGTGGCTGGCTGCTCAATGCCCAGCTTTTCAAACTCGTCGCGGGCGCGAATGACCTGCGGATCGTCTTCAGAGTAGCCGAGGCAGCGCAGCGCGATGATGGCGTTGAGCATGGCGGGATAGATCGCGCCGAGGCCGTCGGTCATCTCGAGACGCTCGAGCATCCACTTTTCCGCGCGTTTCATGGCGTGAGTTCGCAGCGGACGAATGTGCACTGCTTCGAACCAGTGTGTCATTCGATCGAAAGCCAGAAAAACATTGCGCCAGGAGAAGAGGTGTTTGCGATCGATGCGCAGGCGCAGGATGGAGTTGGCGCGGCCGCCGACGAACAACTCATCGATTCCCTGCTCCTGCGGAATCTTCTTATACGGTTTTTTGGCGTACATGATGGCCAGCGGCACGAGAATCGAGCGCGACCACGCCGAGATTTCATAGATATTGAAGTAGAACCACTTGGGAAAAAGAACGATCTCCGGCGGAATGGCGGGCACCGCGTCGTAGTCATATTGGCCTAGCGCGCAAAGATACATTTTGGTGAAAGTGTTGCAGGCGGTGACGCCGCCGTGTGCGAGAACCCACTCGCGGCACTTGGCCAGGCGCGGGTCAGACGGGCCAATACCCATAAGCTTGGCCGCCGAATAGCATTTGACTGAGAGCGAGACATTGCCGGGACCGCCGGGATAGATGCTCCAGCTGCCGTCTGGGTTCTGGTAGCGCATCATCTCCGCGCAGGCGCGTTTGAGTCGGCCGGGATCGCCGCTTTCGAGCAGTGTGTGGAGAAAGATGTAGTCAGCCTCGAGCATCGAGTCGGCCTCGAGCTCGCTGCACCAGTAGCCATCAGGGTGCTGCAACGAGAAGACGAAGTCGCGCGCGGTTGCAATCGCCGAATCGACATCGGCCAGGTCCGCATCGATTCGGCCAAAGCGAGGTTGCACGAAACTAGGCTGGGCGAAATTCGAGGCAGCTCCGGGACGGGGGGCCGCTGCTCGCGTTTTTGGCTGGTCATCAATCATGAATCATGCGGTCTCGAAAATCCGATTCATCCACTGGAACACTGAAGACTGATTTTGTGTTCCCGTTTCACCGTGCGACCTGAAGCTGCACGAGGGGTAGAGATGCACTGCCGGTTCTTTGAACAATCGTTCTGTCAGCAGACGATCTGTCAGCGAACAATCTATCAGCGAACTGGGACAGGCTCTGCGCCGCCCGCACTGCCAATGGCTTGCACAATCTCAGGAGGCAGCCCGAACCTTACGTTTTCCGGCATAACCTCTACCTCTTCGACGTCCTCATAGCCGTTCTGGCGCAGATAACTGACCACGTCTTCAACCAGGATCTCGGGGGCCGAAGCTCCGGCGGTGACGGCAACGTTAGTAACGCCCGCCAGCCATTTCGGATCGATGGCCTGGGAGTTATCGATGAGATACCCGATGGTGCCGAGGTTGCGCGAAACCTCGACGAGGCGGTTGGAGTTGGAGCTGTTCGTGGAGCCGACGACGAGCACAAGGTCGGCGTTGTGGGCCACATTGCGGACGGCCACCTGGCGGTTTTCAGTGGCGTAGCAGATGTCCTGCGAGTGGGGTCCCACAATATTAGGAAACTTGATCTTGAGCGCATGAATAATGTCCCGTGCCTCGTCGAGCGAGAGGGTGGTCTGGGTAAGGTAGGCGACGCGGTCGGGATTGGGGATATTCAGGGCCTCCACCTCGGCAACGTTTGAAACCACTTGGGTTACATTGGGCGCTTCGCCAAGCGTACCCTCGATTTCGTCGTGGTCGCGATGGCCGATGAGCACCAGCGAGTAGCCTTCTTTGGCAAACTTGACGGCTTCAAAGTGCACTTTGGTGACTAGCGGGCAGGTGGCGTCAATCACCTTGAGATGGCGAGCTTTGCTTCGGTCGCGAACAGCGGGCGACACGCCGTGAGCGCTGTAGATGACGCGCTGGCCATCGGGAACGTCGTCAATCTCGTGGACAAAGATCGCGCCCTTCTCCGCTAACTCGTTCACAACATAGCGGTTATGGACGATTTCACGGCGAACATAGATGGGCGCGCCGAAGGTCTCCAGAGCGATTTTGACAATATCGATGGCGCGCACCACGCCGGCGCAAAACCCTCGTGGTTTGAGCAACAAAACCTTCTTCTTGCCCACGGAGGCGCTTGCAGAGCCGTGATGGGGGACGGATTCAACGGCAGAAGTAGTCACATCTCTAAGTATACCAATGGGCGGGTTAAAGGGACAGGAGAGAAAGGCGAGTTGAGCAGGTACAGGCAACAGCAGCCCAACCCGGCAATCGACAAATTGGGGGGAATCGGGAGGGCAATCTCGCCGACAAGCCCAACTGGGGCCGGACTGGTTCGCGGTTTGGCGTGTCCGCTCCAGGTGACCGCGGCGATTCGAAGCCTGCGCGCAGTGGTCAGAGTAGCTCTGTATTCAGATTCGACCGGCGGGATACTAGGCTATGAAAAAGATTTTGCTTGGAGTCGCGCTTCTCTTCTGCCTCGCGGTGCCCTATGCGGCGCAGGCGCAGGTCGTAGTGGTAATCCACCACCACCACCGCCATCACCACCATCGCCATTACCCGCACATCCAATCGAATCAGTAATTCGCCAGTAATCGGCTGAAAATGCCGCAGTCTTTCCGCTGAGTCCCACCCTTGCCGCGATTGTTTCGTCGCGAAGAAACGACAAGGATGGGGCGTAGGCGTGCGTCAGCTCGATTTCACCGGCGAAGTTATGTTCTCAATGGCCGTGGGCTTGTGCGTACTCAGCTGCGAGCAGGATATTGTTGTCTGCCTGATCGATCTCTTGCTCAGCGGTTGCGGCGTACCCGCCTAATTCCCCATTGTTGTTTTTCTGGGCCTGGATCAGGTAGTCGTAGGCGACGAGCAGGGCTTTCTGCGCGTCCTGCATGTTGTTATAGTGCGGTGCGACTGTGATTCTTGGCGGGGGTGGCGTGACCACGACCTGCCCTACCAATACGCCTGCTGCAAAGATTGCAGAGGCAAAGATTGCGCCCGAAATCAGTTTGCTTTTTGTCATGTCTAGAATCTCCTGCGCGACTTTTACAGGAGGCGCCGAAGGTCTGGCAAGCGAAAAGTGCGGGAAAAGCGGCGAATTTTGCGTTCCCCGGGGGAATCGCCCGCCTGCACATTGACGGCGGAGTAGGAGTCTTAGCCTTCAGCTGTCATGAGACTCGCATCGATCCTATCGCCCATTTATCCTCATCTGGCCCTGATTTCAACTGCCAGTTGGGGAGTCTTAGCCTCGCGCTCGGCGACTAAAATCAAGTTTAGCCATGTCTGAATTCACGCACCTGCATTTGCATACGGAATATTCGCTGCTGGATGGCGCTTGCGACGTCTACAAGCTCGTCGATCGCGTGGCGGCGCTGGGACAGAAGTCTGTCGCCATGACGGACCACGGAAATATCTACGGTGCGGTGCACTTTTTCGATGCGGCTAAGCAAAAGGGCGTGAAGCCGATTCTGGGCTGCGAGCTCTATGTGTGCAAAGGAGAAGATCACCGCGCCGAACTGGCAAAGAACGGGGGCGACTCCGGCAATGGGAGCCTGTCGTCGAAGGGCAAAGGGCGGGTCAGCGAGTACAACCACCTGCTGGTGCTGGCGCAAAACGAAGAGGGCTACCAGAACCTGATCCGGCTGACGTCGGAGGCGAGCCTGCACGGGTTTTACAGGAAGCCGCGAGTGAGCAAGAAGTACCTTGCGGAAAACTGCAAGGGGCTGATTGGATTTTCCGGCTGCTTGAGCGGCGAGTTGTGCGAGTCGCTGATGAATGGCGAGTACGAAAAGGCTGTGGCCTCGGCGAAGCAGTATCAGGACATCTTCGGCAAGGGGAATTTCTTCCTTGAAATTCAGGATCAGGGACTCGAAGCGGAAAAAAGCATTCTGGCCGACCTCTACCGGCTGGAGAAGGAGCTGGAGATTCCGCTGGTGGCGACCAACGATTCGCACTATCTGTGCGGCGAGGACTCGCATGCGCACGACGTGATGCTGTGCGTGCAGACGGGCTCGAAGATTCACGAGGCCGAGCGGCTGAGATTCGACAGCGATCAGTTTTTCGTAAAAAGCGCCGATGAGATGGCGCGAGTGTTCAAGGATTCACCGGCGGTGTTGAGCCGAACGATGGAGATTGCGGAGCGTTGCAACCTGAAGATGCGGGCGGTCGATACTCCCTTCCCCGAGTTCGCCGTGCCGCAGGGCCACACCGTCGACAGCTACTTTGAAAAAGTGTGCCGCGAGGGAATGCGCAAGCGCCTCGACACATCAATACGGCAATTGGAAACGCGAGGAGTTCTGCGTTCCACGATCGAAGAATACGAGACGCGGCTCAATTACGAGATCGCGATGATCAAGCAGATGAGCTTCTCCGGCTACTTCCTGATCGTGTGGGACTTTATCAAGTACGCGCGCGATCACGGCATTCCCGTGGGGCCGGGGCGCGGATCGGCGACGGGTTCGCTGGTGGCCTACGTTATGGAGATCACCAATATCGACCCGCTGCAAAGCGTACTGCTCTTTGAGCGTTTCCTGAATCCCGAGCGCGTGACAATGCCCGATATCGACGTGGACTTCTGCATGAATCGGCGCGGCGAGGTCATCGATTATGTGACGCGCAAATACGGGCGCGAGCAGGTGGCGCAGATCATCACGTTCAACACGATGGCGGCCAAAGCCGCGATCAAGGATTGCGGGCGCGCGCTGGATATGCCTTATGGCGACGTGGATCGGATTGCGAAGCTGGTGCCGGCAACGATTGGGATTTCGCTGGACAAGGCTCTGGAAGAAGTGCCGGATCTGCGCAAGGCGTACGACAACGATAAGCAGGTTCGCGAACTGATTGATACGGCGAAGAAGCTGGAGGGCCTGGTGCGCGGGGCGGGCGTTCATGCATCGGCGGTGGTGATTGCGCCGCGGCCGCTGACGGAACTGGTTCCACTTGAACCGCACCAAGAACGATGAAATCGTAACCGCCTACGATATGAAGTCCGTGGAAAAGATGGGCCTGCTGAAGATGGACTTTCTGGGCCTGACCACGCTGACGATTATTGACGACTGCATCAAACTGATCGAGCACCATCGCGGAGAGAAGCTGGATATTGAGGCGATTCCACCGAGCGATGAGGAGACTTTCAAAAAAGTATTTCACTCGGCGCTTACTTCCGGCGTGTTTCAGTTTGAGTCCAGCGGGATGAGGGACATTCTGCGGCGTTACAAGCCGGATAATGTTGAGGATTTGACGGCACTGAACGCACTTTATCGTCCCGGGCCGATGGCGATGATCGACGACTTCATCGAGCGGAAATGGGGACGCCGCAAGGTGGAGTTCCTGCTGCCGGAGCTTGAAGGGATTCTGAAGGATTCGTTCGGAGTGATCGTCTACCAGGAGCAGGTGATGCGCATCGCCAACGTGCTGGCGAGCTATTCACTGGGCGAAGCGGACCTGCTGCGGCGAGCGATGGGCAAAAAGAATGCGCAGGCGATGGCCGAGCAGCGCGACCGCTTTATGAGCGGAGCCGCGGCCCTCGGACATCCGAAGGGCGCGGTGGGCGAAATCTTCGACCAGATGGAGAAGTTCTCGGGATACGGATTCAACAAGTCGCATTCCGCGGCGTACTCGCTGCTGGCCTACCAGACCGCATATCTGAAGACGCATTATCCGGTGGAGTTTATGGCGGCGCTGCTGACCTCGGAAACTTCGAAGCCCGAAAGCGTGGTGAAGTACATCGGCGAATGCCGCGAGATAGGGATTCGCGTGGAGCCGCCGGATGTGCAGGTGAGCGGAGCGCAATTTACGCCGCACATTACCGGGGATCGCCAGGCGATTCGCTTCGGGCTGACCGCGGTAAAAAATGTGGGCGGCAATGCGATCGAGTCGATTCTGAAGGCACGCGCGGAGGCGGGAGGGCAGTTCAAGAGCTTCTGGGAGTTCTGCGAGAAGGTTGATTTGCGGCTGATGAACAAGCGCGTGATTGAATCGCTGATCAAGGCGGGCGCGCTGGACTCGCTGGGCACGCGCGGGCAGTTGATGGCGGCAGTAGACAAGGCTATGGAGCGCGCGCAAAAGGCGCAGCGCGATGCGGAGCAGGGGCAGAGCGGATTGTTTGGCCTGTTCGACGAGACGCCGGCGCGCGGGCGCGAGGCCGATGCGTTGCCGCCTGCCGCCGATTGGGAAGAGGGCGAGCGGCTGGCGAATGAGAAAGAAGTGCTGGGATTTTTTGTCTCGGGGCATCCGCTCGACAAGTATGCCGAGAAGCTGCGCAACCTGACCGGCGTGATTACGGTGGCCGAGGCGCTGGAGCGCAAGCCGCCGGAGCGGCGTTGGGGCGCGCAGGCAGACATGGCGGATGAGCTTCAGGTAGCGGGAATCATGCACGGGTTGCGCGTGCAGAAGAGTCGACGCGACCAGAGGCTCTACGCACAGGCGACGCTCGAGGACGCGACGGGCAAGATGGAGCTGATCTGCTTTGCGCGCGACTACGAAAAACTGGCCGAGCAGTTGAAGATCGAAGCGCCAGTGCTGGTGCGTGGAACTCTGATGGGTGACGAAGATGCAGCACCCAAGATCGCGGTGAACCAGGTGCAGCCGCTCGAAGAGGTGCAGGTAAAGCTGCCGGGCGGCGTGCGCATCCGGATCAATCTGGACCGCGCGACCGAAGATATTCTGGCGCAACTGAAGAGCGCCGCGGAAGCTGCACCGGGGCCCGGAAAGGTGATGCTGCAGCTCGAGAAAAAGGGCGAGTACGCGGTGATCCTGGAGCCGGAAGGCATGAGCGTGGCAGCCGATCGAGGCTGGGTGGAGCGCGTAGAAGAATTGGCCGGCAAGGGTTCGGTGCAGGCAATGAGCTAGGCCGGCGAAGGGCGGGAACGGCGACACTGAAGACGCTACAACGGAGATCAGTGACTCTGGTCTTGCCGTAGAATGATCGACATGCAAATCAGAAAAGCCGTGGTCACTGCTGCGGGCAAAAACCAGCGCAACCTGCCGATGCAAACGCTGTTTGACCAACAGGGCGTGGAGCGCTCGGTTCTGAGCCTGGTAGTGCGAGAAGCGGTGCGCGCGGGCATTACGGATGTGTGCATCGTGGTGTGGCCGGGCGATGAGGACCCCTATGCGCGGCTACTTGCCGACGATGGCGCGCGGCTTACTTTCATCGAACAAAAAGAAGCCCGCGGATACGCCCACGCGGTGTTCAGTTCCAAAGGGTTTGTGAGGGACGAGCCGTTTTTGCACTTTGTTGGCGATCATATATATGTTGGCCAGGAAACGAGCGGCAGCGCGAAGAGACTGGTGGACGCAGCGGCCAGCGAAGGCTGCGCAATCTCCGCTGTGCAGGTGACGCGCGAGAGCCTGCTTCCCTTTTATGGAACGATCGGCGGACAACCGGTGCCGGGCAAGCCGGGCATGTATCGCGTAGAGACGGTGCGTGAGAAGCCGACGCCGACCGAAGCGGAGCAACATTTGATTGTTCCCGGACTGCGCAGCGGTCAGTATCTGTGCTTCTACGGGATGCACGTGTTGACTCCGGCGATTTTTGAAATTCTCTCCGGCATGATGGGCGACGCCTCGAAGGGACGCGTGAGCCTTTCGGCGGCGCTCGCGGTGCTGGCCGAGCGTGAACAGTATCTCGCGATGATCCAGACGGGGCAGCGCTTTGATGTGGGCGTGAAATATGGATTATTTAATGCGCAGCTCGCCTTGGCCCTGAGCGGGCAGGATCGCGAGAACGTCTTGACTCAGCTTGTGAATGTACTGGCCGCTCGTGAAGCGCTCTCCGCGAAGGGAGAGGGCGCGTGAGCGAATTATGCAACGATAATTGCCTCGCCTGACGCGCAGATTCGGAATCGCTCACTGGATGATTTTTGCCGGACCGCCTCGACAGAGCAATTGCTTGAGGAGGTGAAGGAACTCGAGACAGCTGAGGCACTCGAGCGAGAACCTCTACGAGCGCGTGCGGGCGCTCTTTTTTCTTTACGCCATTCATCGATTTCATCTGCCGGCGAGAAACGGACCGCGCCCGAACAGGTCGGGCGCTCATTCCCCGCGGAGCGCTGATTCCTTTCGATGGGTACGAAAAGTTTCTGAGCAGGCGTTTTGAAGAGGCGATCGGCATCTTTCTCGCCGCCCAGGAGCGCGATGGATTGAGCGACGGCCTTTCAAGCGCACTGGCTGCGGCTTATCGCGGGCTGGCTTTTCAAACACTGGCCGATCAGGTGCGGCGAAGCGTGCGATCGGTGCGTGGCAATCAATGGATGTTTCGCGCCGGGCACCCGGCCGATTACGCGCTGCGCCTGCGACCGGAACTGCTCAAGCAAGGCGCCGGCGGACCATTTCCTGGCGATGCGTTTCCGATTCTGCACGAGGCTACGCCGGTGCGGATGGACCTGAGCCACAGCGGCTGGAGCGACATCTTTTTTCTGGGCATGGATCTGCCGGAGATGGCGCGCGTGCTGAACGTGTCGATTGATCTGGCGATTCACGATGCGGCCAACGGATCGAACTCGGAAACGCCGAAGCCTCCGGTCGAAACGTATTTGCGCGTGATCGATCGGCCGGTGATTCGGCTAGTGAGCGTCGATCTGGATGCGACGGCAGAGATCAGTGACCTGGCGGAACTGTTCGATTTCGGCCGCGATTATCTCGGACTGCTGAAGGCGGCGGTGATCGCATCCGGCCTTGTGCCGCCGGGAATGGAGGGCTCGGGGCAGCCGCTCGCATCAATTTTGGCGCAATTAACGGAGCGGCCGAAGGGTTGGGAATTGAAATCGTCAGCCAAGTGAACAACATTCCCAAGGGATCGCGGCTGGCCGTTTCGACGACGCTGCTGGCGTCTTTGATCGCGGTGTGCATGCGGGCGACGGGGCAGGCTCGCTCGCTCACGGGGCCGCTCGAGGAATCGGAGCGGCGTGTGGTGGCGGCACGCGCGATTCTTGGCGAGTGGCTGGGCGGGTCGGGCGGAGGTTGGCAGGATTCGGGCGGCGTTTGGCCGGGAATCAAACTGATCGAGGGCGTCGTCGCTGCAGAGGGCGACCCGGAGTTTGGAGTGAGCCGCGGCAGGTTGCTGCCGAATCATCGCATTCTGAGCGATGCCGAAGTGAGCGCCCAGGACGCGCGCAACAGTTGCAGGAGAGCCTGGTGCTCGTGCACGGGGGCATGGCGCAGGATGTGGGGCCGATTCTGGAGATGGTGGCGGAGAGATATTTGCTGCGCTCCGGACGCGGAGTGGGCGGCACGGCAGACAGGCGATGCGAGATTCTCGACGAGATCGTCGAGGATTTGCGCGCGGGCGATGTGCGCGCGGTTGGCGGAGCGACGCAGCGCAACTTCGACGGACCGATCCAGACCATCATTCCGTGGGCGAGCAATCTGTATACGGAGACACTCATCAGCGCAGTGCGCGCGGAGTTTGGCGATGCGTTCTGGGGATTCTGGATGCTGGGCGGAATGTCGGGCGGCGGGATGGGATTCATCTTCGATCCGAAGCGCAAGCCGGAGGCACAGCGGCGCCTTGGCGATCTGATGATTGAAGTGAGCGAAAGACTGGCGGGCGGCGTGGCGTTCGCGATGAAGCCAGTCGTTTACGACTTCTCGATTAACGAGCGTGGGACGTTTGCGGAGTTGAAGACGGGCAGCGACGCGATTTTGCCTGACGGCTACTACAACATTGTGCTACCCGCTCTGTTGCGCAAAGATCAGCGGTTGCTTTCAACGTGCGAGCGAGGCGACCTGGAGCGGTTCAGCGCGCTGTCACGACGACGTGCCGGGCGCTCACGACCGCGCGCGGGGCCTTCTCGATCGCCTTCTGCCGCACGGCAATGGCGGCGAAGAGCAAGCGGAGACATTGGAGTCGCTTCTGGCAGCGAACGGATTCGATTCCGTGCAGCATGAGCGAATTCAGGCGGAGTTGCGCGCGGGTCATATTGGGGTCGCGCAGAACCGGCTGCCGGCAACAGTTCAGATTGAAGATGTGGCGTCGGAAAAACTCTTCGATGCGCGGCACGAGGTGGACGCGAAATTCCGAAAGCTCGGCGAGGAAGCGCTTGCGGCGGGCGAGGTCGCAGTTGTGACATTGAGCGGCGGCGCGGGCAGCCGATGGACGCACGGCGCGGGAGTGGTGAAGGCGCTGAGCCCATTCTGCCGGCTTGCGGGCACCCATCGCACGTTTCTCGAAGTGCATTTGGCCAAGAGCCGTCGCGCCGGCAAACTCTATGGAAGCGATGTGCCACACGCGATTACGACGAGCTATCTGACGCATGGGCCAATCGAGGAGTTGCTGCGGTGCGAAAACAATTATGGATACACAGCCCCGCTCTATCTTTCAGCGGGGCAGAGTGTTGGGCTGCGGCTGATTCCGACTGCGCGTGACCTGCGCTTTGCGTGGGAGGATACGCCGCAGCAGTTGCTGGATTCACAAGCGCAGAAGGTGCGCGAGAGCGTGCGCGCGGCGTTGATTGCGTGGGCCGAGCAAGCGGGCGAAGCGAATAGCTACACCGACAATCTTCCTTTGCAATGCCTGCATCCGGTGGGGCACTGGTACGAGATTCCGAATCTGTTGCGCAGCGGGGTGCTCCAGAAGATGCTGGAGGCGCGGCCGCAATTGCGCTACTTGATGGTTCACAACGTGGACACCGTTGGCGCGGACCTCGATCCGGGAATTCTGGGCCGGCACATCTCGACCAAGGCAACCATGACTGTGGAGGTGGTGACGCGGCGCATCGAAGATCGTGGCGGAGGTCTCGCGTGTGTGGATGGGCGCGTGCGTTTGGTCGAGGGCATGGCCTTGCCGTCGGAAGAGATCGAGTTCGCGCTCTCCTACTACAACTCGAACACGTTCTGGATTGACATCGATGCGCTGCTCAAGGTTTTTGGTTTGAAGAGAGGCGATCTAGGCGATCAGGAGAAAGTGGCGGCGGCGATTCGCGCCATGGCCGCGCGCATGCCGACCTACATCACGCTGAAGGACGTGAAAAAGCGCTGGGGCAAAGGGCAGGAAGACATTTATCCGGTAGCGCAGTTCGAGAAGCTATGGGGAGACATGACCGCGCTGCCGCAGATGGCGTGCGAATACGTGATTGTGCCGCGAGTGCGCGGGCAGCAGCTTAAAGAGCCAGCGCAGTTGGATGGATGGCTGCGCGACGGATCGGCCGCGGCCGTGGCGGCGATGTGCGAGTTTAGTTCTTGACGCGCAGCTGAGCAGCCTCGACAGGCTTGTCCCCTGCTTATTTGGGCGACTTCTCGGATGCGACGGCAATCACCGCATTGAACGCCGGCTTGGGCTGGCCGCTGCGATCAAAGAGCAGCGGGTAGTTGGTGCGCCCCTGCACTGGCCAGTTGTTCAGCCAGGAATCGCCGTCGGTGACGCCCCAAAACGTGACCCGCTCGACGGTGTCGCGATGCTTGACGTAGACGCGAAACAGGTCGGCATAGTGCGTGGCGAGCTGTTGTTGCACGGAATCCGGCAGTCCGCCGGCGTAAGGATTCAACGCGGCATTTTCCGCGATCTTAAGCGAGACATCGGCGGTGGGTTGGGCGCCTGCGTTAGGCAGCACAGAAATATCCAACTCCGAGATCGCCACCTTGACGCCAAGCGCGGCGAAGGCTGAGATGGTGGCGTCTTCTTGATCGGCGGTAGGCCAGTCGAGGTGGTCGTGGTCCTGGATTCCAATGCCGGCGATGGGGATTCCATCGGCTTGCAGTTTCTTAACGAGCGCGATCGCACCGTTACGTTTGGGCTCGTTCTCCAGGTTGTAATCGTTGTAAAACAGCTGCGCGTGCGGATCGGCCTCATGCGCGAATTGAAATGCCTTTTCAATGTAATCGGGTCCAATGATCTTGTACCACTGCGACTGGCGCAGCGTGCCATCTTCGTTGAGCGCCTCATTGACGACGTCCCAGCTTTGAATCTTGCCCTTGTAACGGCCGACGACTGTGTCGATGTGATCCTTCATGCGCGCGAGTAGTGCGTCGCGGTCAAGAAGATTGCCCTTGTCGTCGTGAAAAACCCAGCCAGGAACCTGATTGTGCCAGACCAGATTGTGCCCCACGATAAACATGTGGTGCTTCTGGCCGAAGGCGACGTATTTGTCCGTGAGGTCGAAGTTGTACTTGCCGGGCTGGGGATGAACATTCGCCCACTTGAGCGCGTTTTCAGGTGAGATGGAGTTGAACTGCGATTCGATCAGATCGTCTTCACGCTGATCCTGCCCGGTGATCTGAGCCTCATTGATAGCCGCGCCTATGACGAAATCGCCTTTGAAGGCCAGCTTCAACGACGCGGGGGCATGTGCAGCGGCCGCGCCGCATGCAGCGATCAAGAACATCAAAGCAATAGAGCGCATACTGGCGCGTGAACCGATTCGCATGACTTCTCCCATTCGGATTTCTCAGCGAATCAATGGTAAATCCTACGAGGGCTTGCTGGCACCGAACCCTTTGCGCCGCTCTGCAAGATCGTTGGCGATCTTCTGATTCAAATCGCGGTTGATGGGGTAGAAGATCATGCAGATGCCTGCGGAAAAGAATGCCAGGCCCGCCCACACGCTGGCGGTAAGCAGGATGCCCTGTTGCGCGTGCACCGACTGGATTGCGGCCTGCGACACAAAGCCGTACAGAGAGAAAAGCTGACCGGCAATAAAGCCGCCGAGCGCCAGCCCTGCCCAGAGAGCGAAGACGACTGCAGACGTAACCGTGCCGCTGGCTCTGCGGCCGGTCTTCCATTCGCCGTAGTCGGCCACGTCGCCCATCATCGACCAGATAATTGGCCCGGACAAGCCATAGGAGAATTGGCGCAGCACCTCTGTCGCGACGATCAGGGCCGTAGCCTGGGGCGGAATCATCAGCAGCGACGCCGAGAAGACGCCGGTGAGAATCATGCTGGCAATAAATAGCTGGCGCTTGCCCACGCGTTTCGAAACGGCCGTGGAGCAGGTCACTCCGGCGATCAGTGCGACCAGGCCGAATCCGTTGAGCCACGAGAAGAGGTTCAGGTTGCCGGCAAGATAGCGGGAATAAGGCAGCATCACGTTGCCGCGAATCACGATGGCCGCGAAATAAAACAACGTCGCCAGGAACAGCACGACCCATGGGCGGTTCTTGAAAAGGTCCGACAGATCCTGGCCCAGATCGGATTTCTGCTGGGGATCGGGCTGGATGCGTTCTTTTGTGGTGACGAACGCGACGATAAAGAAGACGACGCTAAGGATCGAGAACAGCCCCATGGTGAGTTGATAGCCAAGCGCGTCATTGCCGTGGCCGAAAAACCGAACCATGGGAATGGCGAGACTGCCCACGATAAAGCCGGCGGAGTTGGCGGCGACCTGGCGATAAGTTGAAATGCTGTTGCGCTCGTCCGGGTCCGACGTCATGACCGCGTTGAGCGTGGCGTAGGGCACATTGTTCATGGTGTAGATCACCCTGAGCAGGATGTACGTGGTCCACGCATAGATGAGTTTGGCGCCGGGGCTGATATTGGGCGTTGTGAAGGTGAGGATGCAGATGATGCCGAATGGCAGCGCCGTCCACAACAGCCAGGGGCGGAATTTGCCCATTCGGGTGTTGGTGCGGTCGGCGATTACTCCCATAACGGGATTGAGGCAAGCCACGCTCAGCCCGACGACGAGGAAAAGCGTTCCCGCCTGAGCCGCCGATAGACCAAATGTGTGGGTGTAGAAATCCAGTTGCAAAGCCAGCATGGCCTGGAAGACGAAGTTGGCGGCCATGTCACCCAGGCTGTAGCCGAACTTTTCACCGAAGGAGAGTTTCTGAATCATTGCCGCCTCGTCTTTCGCCGGAGATCCCGGCTGCGCAGCTTCGTGGCCCGTGTTTTCAAAATGCCGTTATGAATGCTCAAATGCGCTTTTCGAGCCGGCTCCGCAACTGGATCGGAATCGCTGCCCGAACGGAAATGTTTCTACCCCAAAACGAATCGGCTAAACCATTGGTTCCCGAGCCCGGTTTTCGAGCTTGGTTCTCTGGCCGCAGACCAGTGTAGCCGCAGAAAAGACGCCCGGCAAGAAGAAAAGCGATTTTCTTAAGAACTAAGCCGAGGGCCTGCAATACATTGCGGGCCTCTTGTGACGCAAGACACAGGTCAATTCTTGGTCATGGCTCGCTGATGGTTCCTCAAGCCGAGTTGGAGTTTGCACCGATTTTAGTGCATTACAACTTCCGGCCTTACCTGCGCATCTATCGTGACGTTGTGCGCCAGTGAGCAAGAGGTGGGAGCGCTGGCAGGCAATCATCAGCGCTGGCCAGCGGGCCGCTCAAGAGCAATCGTTGGCGGTCGATTGCGTCCTGATTTTATTTGCTTTTGACGTGTCTTAAAAAATTACAAAGAAAAGACTTTTCAGGCTACAGGTTGCCTGCTACCCTCTGTCTACGCGTAAACAGATCACCGCGACAGGTGATTGTTTTTCCTGGATTCCCCGGATTCTTGTTGCGGCAATTTGCGGCCCGACTTCAGACGCAGGCATATCATTTTCGGCGCGAACTCTTCGGATCGCCGGCGTGAAAAACATCTCATTCAAATTAATCGAACGAATCCGTATGCATCGGTCCATGCGCATCGATCAGACACGAAGGCGTGAACGCCAGAAGCGCACGTCAGATGTGTTCGTGCAAAGTGCGAGACGGAAGCGGAGCCATTTTCTGAATTGCGCGTCAAGTTGCAGCGTCGAGTTGGGGCCGAGTTGCGGGTCGAGTTGCGGATTTCTAGGTGCGTGATCGCAGCGCCTGTGCTCACGGGCACATGCAGATGAGTCCCCCAATGGTTTGAATTGAGGTTTGAATTGGGGTTTGAATTGGCTGAGGGTTCAAAGAAGGGAATTCGCGATGAAGTTCACGTATCGTTTGCCGGCCTTTCTTGTCGTGGCCTCTCTTGCAACGGGCCTGTCCATTCTGGGAACCTGCCGCTACGCGCATGCGGCTGGGCCTGCTTCACCGGCTTCGGCGACCGCGAGCGGCGATTCGCCCACCAGCCAGACGACAAATCAGACGACTGAAACGATCATCATTCCCGGCCCGCTGCGGTCGTTTCTTCGCATGGCCGGCATCAGCCAGGAGAGCAAACCAGCCGACCTGCTTCCGCTGCTGGCTCGCAATGCGTTCCTCTACGGCCATCAAATGGGGAAGAAGACGGAATACCTGGTGCTGGAAGACCGCTATGTACATCAGGCGCGAGAGCTACAGCCGCTCGCGGTTTCAAATGGCCAGATCCAGGTTACGGGCTGCGGCGATGTAACGCCTTTGATTCAGGTTCTCGGCTACCAGTTCGAAAATGGTTGTAGTCACGATAGCGCGACGTTGATCACCGCCAATGCGGAACGCGCATTTCTCACTCTCGACTCAGGGTTCCCGCTGACCAAGCTCGAGCAATCGCTGCAACAGGGATCTCCATTTACATACGCGTATCCGGCGACACGAATTCCGATTCTGTTTCACGAAGACGACTGGCTTTCGCTGCTCCCGGCAAGAGAGCGCGCCGGCTCAACGCTGCTGGACCTTTTGCTGAACGACCAGGATGCAGACCGCCTTTATGCCGCCATGTCGAGGCTCGATCCGGAAACCAGGCACGCCCTATTCCAGTCTCCCGGGCTCAAGAGGCTGCTCTTTTATGCTCCCGTACTCGATTTTTATGGGAGCCGTTTGTGCGTTCGTTCCGGGTCCGTTGTATTGCCCGGGGGCGATGGTTCGGCGCAAGCGTGGGAGAGCCTGGTGGGCGCGAGCGCGAAATCGCCCGGAGAATTCGTGATTCATCTGCTGGCCAAGGATCAGGGCTGGCTTGCGGCCTTCTTCGATGCGGTGGCGCGCGTGAGCCCCGAGCAACAGACGCGGCTGACGCAGGGAGACAGGCTGAAGGGTCTTTATGAAGCGTATCGTTCGGGAGTTCCCAATGCCGATGCGGCGAGTAGCGTTTTCACAAGGAACTCCGAACTGATTCTGCTGCTGACGCGTTTGCAATGGGACGCCCAAGGCCAGCCGCTGGTTCCGGGCAGCCTTGGCGTGTGGCAAGAAGCATTCGCGCGCGAGAATAAACAACGCCACTCGCGCGATTGGGCCCGGCATGTCCACGCCGCCGATAGCCCGGAGAGCTTGCTTGACACTGTGGTGGCCTACACCAGCGATCCGACAAACGACGGGCCGTCGCAGCTTTATTTGATCCTTAGCTCCATCGACAGCGAACGCCCGGCGGAGAGCCGCCTATCCGACGATACTGCGCGATTGCTTTCGACCAAGTACGTCGAGCTTTGCGACTGGTATCCGATCTTTGTCGAATTTCCGGAGCTCAACGACGCATCGATAAGCGATTTTGTGGCAACCGCCGATCGCATCAATGGGATTCAGAATCAGGCGCTGCGCTCGAATGCACTCGGAGCCTTTCAGGCTGAAGTTGGAATCTGGCAGATACTGGCGCGGCAAAGACAGATTGCTGAGGAAGATCTGAATGCCTCATGGCAAGGCACGGTTCAACCTTATCAGGGAGTCTCGTCGTCGACGCAGCTCTTCGACGCGGCGCGAAAATCGCTCAAATCCATTATGGGTGCCGCGGGCATCAAGTCTGACCCGACGCAGGACCAAGTGGTCGATCTGCTGGCGGGCCCGGCGCAAAAGAGCTCTGAGGCAGCGCAGGTCCATGACGAGATGGCGCGAAGAATTCGCGCCGTGCTCGACGATCAGCGGCTGGTGTCGCTGGACAATTTGTTCGGCCTCTACGATGGCCTGGGCGATATGGCCAAGGGCGCTAAGAATGGCGACAGCCTGCTCCCGCTGGCCGGAACTTTGCGCGAGTTCGAAATGCCGCGGCCGATCTTCACCGAGGGCGAGCGGGTGACCTGGTCACCGACGATCTACACCAATCGCCACGCCGAATTGCAAGTACGCACCGATCTGACCAAGGTGATCAAGGCTCCGGGGACGCCGGCGCAACTTGAGGCCGCACAAGCGCGGCTGGCTCCTTTTCTGCGAGACACGCTGGTCGGATTGAATTATGCCTACTATGAGCCGCCGGGCGCTCAGATTCTGCACAGCAATCCGCTGTTCGTGCGCTCGCATGATTTCTCGGCGGCCTCGATTCAGGGCATCGATCAAGATCTGGGGCTCGCCGACGCTGATTGGCATTGGTGCGACGGCAGGCGGCGGCGCCTATCTGATCGGATCGCTGGCCGATTTGCCATATGTGTTGGCAATGAGCGAAGAGGATTTCATCTCTCCCGAGAAACTTCAGGCGCTGATCTGGCGAGAGACCGTACCGGAGCTGCTGGTGAATGCGACTTTGCCGCGCTGGTGGGGCGTGAGCCGCGATGAATTGCATGCCGTGAATCTTTATCAGCGCGCGGGAGAAGAGTTGTTGACGGCCTCAGTAGACCACCCGGAGTTGCGCCAGAAAGTGATTGCCATTTTCAACGACCGCATGGCTTGGGGCGAGGTGGCGGAGATGGGGCAGGCGCTCCAAAGCAAGGACGGAGCGGCATCTCTGACAGCGCAATTACTGCCTACCGACACGTTTTATCTGGCTGCCGAATTCCGCAGACGATATCCGGAACAAAGAGCGCAATGGGGCGCGGCTAACCGCGAACTCGACGATCTTGTGCGCAAGAATCCTTCCGAGACTTCTCCTCAACGGCTGGCGAGAGATTTTGGCACGCCGCACCCGACCCTGGCGGCGACCAACGCGCTCGCTCTGCTTTCGACTGAGCCATTTCCCGTGTCAGGAGGCACTGCAAGTCGCCTGTTCGGGGAATCTTGGGAGTCCGGCAACTTGTATTGGGCGCGCCTGGCGGATGAAAAAGGTTACGCTCCGGCGATGCTGAACGTGCTCATTCCCGAGCTGACCCGGCGAATGGTCGCGAACATCTCCGCGACGAGCATCGATGATTGGCCGGCGTTGCGGCGCGCCATGGATCAAACCGGGGAGGAGTTCCGCGAGGGCAAGATTTCGATCCGCACCGCTGGCCTGGCCGGCGACAGCATTGAGAAAGCGAACGGGGGTATATAGAGCGATGATGAAGAAAAACAAAACCATCGCAAACGCCGGCGCCGGTTTGAGCGCATTGCTTTTGCTTGCGGGTGGGCCGCAGTTCCCGGCTCAGGATGATGCAACTCATCTGCGCGTGACAGTGAATCTGGTGCAGCTCAACGTCGCCGTCACCGACAGCAAGGGAAACTACGTCAGCGGTCTGAAGCCGGAGAATTTCGAGATCACCGAGGACAAGATTTCGCAGCGGATCTCCACATTCGAGGAAGGCAACGGCCCGGCGATTCATCCTGGCGAGAGCAACGAAGCGCAAAGCTCGAATGGCACAGCAGGCGCTGGATCGGGCGCTGCGCCGAATGCTAGTGCGGCCCCGGCAGCTTCCGGCGGGACGGCTTCGGGCGGGGCTGAAGACGCCGCCTCTGGCAAGATTTCAGGCGCGGAGATGGCCTCCGCAATGGCCGGAGCGAATATCTTTATCCTCTTCGATACCAGTAACTATATGTATCGCGGATTTGTCTACGCGCAGGATGCGATCTCCGATTTTGTGCGGTCAATGGACAGCGCGAGCCAGATTGCTTTTTATTCCTATAGCCGCGATCTTTCGCGGGCCACGATCCTGACGGCGGATCGATATCGCGTGGTGAACGGCGTGCGCAGTACGGTCGCAGGAGACGACGCCGCGCTCTACAACAGCCTGCTGATGACAGTAAAGGATGCGGCCGTGCTGACAGGACGCAAGGCAATCGTGGTCTTTTCAAATGGACCCGACAACGCGAGTTCGGTGCCTCCGGAAGATGTGGCGGAGCTGGCGCAGGATACGGGAACGATCATCTACATCGTGAGCACGCGGCTGGCGCAGGACGATCCTGTTTCGGCCGCCGCGTTTGAACGCGTGAGCCGTGCAACCGGCGGCAAGGCCTACTTTGCCGGCAACTGGCGCAAGGAGAAGGAGGCTTTTTCTTCCATCCAGGAGGATTTGAGCCATCTATATTCGGTGAGCTACTATCCGCAAGCCAATCCCAATCGTGGCTGGCGATCGATCAGCGTGAAGCTGGTGGGTCCGGGTATGGAGAAGTACCGCATCCGCACGCGTGACGGCTACCGTCTGTTGCCGCAGACGCAGATCAACACTGGCTCCGACCTTGCAACGGGAGGCGGCGCGAGCGTCGATCAGCAATGAAGAAGTGCGAGCGACGATTCGCATAAAATTGCGCGGCGAGTTGCGTGCTTTGCGCGAGACTAAGCTCTGAGCGCCCAGCTTAGGTTCTTATCGTCTTGACGACTTTGGCCGTGGTGACCACCTGGCCGGTGTGTCTCTGCGTGTGGTCGGCCACGTGGATCATCGCTCCGCCGATTGACGTGGGCAGTTGCTTGCGGCCGACGAAACGCGGCGTGTTGAGATCGGCGGTCGCGAGCACGCGAATGCGGTCAGCGGCGTCGTTGAATGAGACTTCGACCTCGGCCAGCAAATTCGCTAAGGCTCTCCAGCTTCCTCACCCTTCTCGCCCTGTCTATTCAGTTTTGAGTGCCGCAAGTTGCTCCGCGGAAAGCTGGCCGCCCTCGGCGTAGGTGAGGATGCGATCAACTGAGCGGGCGATGTGGCGCAAATGGAATGCGATCGACGGGAGGCCGAGCGGCTGAGAGTGAACTTCGGCGTCGGTCAGGCCGGCAGTCCACTTCGTCAGGTCGTCGAGCGAGAGATCGAGCGCATGAAGAACAGCGCGGCCCGCAGCGGGAACTTCGGCATAGGTGCCGCGAAGCCAGGGCTCGGTGTAGAGCTGAGGCGCAGGGGAATTGCTCATTGCGAAGTCCTTCCGCGTGCAGATCGACCTTTATTTTGGCCGGCGCGGGTTCACCCCGCGCTCTTCACGCGCACCACGGTGATCTTCTCGAACCCCTCTTCAAAGACTGGCGGCTTGAGTTTTTCGGCCATCTTGCGCATGATGTCTTCGCTTACCGAGCGGTCGCGCTGACGATTGCGCTCGAGACAAACTTCAAGCGGCACATCAAAGAATACGGCCTGCACCTCGTATCCAAAGCTCTTGGCCATCTTGATCCACTGGCGGCGCTCGTGTGTGGAGAGGTTGGTGGCGTCAACGTAGTTCATGGGCATGCGGGCGATGAGCCGCGCGCGCAAGAGCGAGCGGAGAGTGGAAAAAACCAGGCCCTGATAGCGCTGCTCCTCAACGTCATCGAAGAGAATATTGCGCAGCAAGTCAGATGAAAGCGGTGTAACGCCGCGACGGCCGAACCATGTGGTCTTGCCGGAACCCGGCAGGCCGATAGCAAGAACCACGAAGCCTTTCGGAGCCTGGGCCGCGAGCTCTCCCTTGGCGGGAGCGCTTGAAAGTTTGGCCGGCATCTCGGGCTGCGTTTCAACTTCGAGGCGTCCTGATCCGGCAGGCTCATTCCAGTGCTGATTCGCCGGCGATTCCTGCTTTGGTGGCGCGTGCGGATGTGAGGCCCGTTCGGGAGAGGGCGCTCGCTGAGACCGTGGCGGCTGCGCAGGACGGGAATCATGGGCCCGGGGTTCCTGCCGTCGCTCCTGAAATCGAGGCGCGACGGATGAGCGAGCCGGCACTTCGTCCGGGTAAAGCGGCACCAAAGGAGCCGGTTGATTCGATGGGAGTTCCTGGCCGATTTTGCCAGTGGATTCCGAAGTATTAGGACCACGTCTGGAGCGTCTTCTCATGCTGCTGTCAATCCTTGCTGAAAGCCTTGTCCTCCACCCGAATACCATACTCGGCGATAGCGCTGCAAATCATGTGCACGCCATCACATACAGTTCTGGCGCGGGAACGTCACCTTAACGGTAGGGAATCGTGGGCGGCGCCAACGTGCCTTTAGTTTTCCAATGCAGGTCCGAATGATACGATCAAGGGTTTGGTGGAATCGCTTTTTTGACCCACTTCAGACGGCTGGCAAGTTCGATTTTGAATTGGCAGATTTTTCAATCCACTGGCAACTGAGACCACGAAGGAGAGATGACACATGGCAGTAAAAGTTGGAATCAACGGCTTCGGCCGCATCGGACGCAATGTTTTGCGGGCCGCGCTTGGTAACCCTGAGATCGATTTTGTCGCCATCAACGACTTGACCAGCCCGGCGACGCTGGCGCACCTGCTGAAGCACGACTCGATTCTGGGCAACCTGAAAAACGACATCCAATCGGGCGAGGACTTTATCTCGGTTGACGGCAAAAAGATCAAAGTTACGGCGGAGCGCGACCCCGCCAAGCTGGATTGGACATCTGTAGGCGCTCAGATAGTTGTCGAATCGACCGGCTTCTTTACTGACGCGGAGAAGGCCAAGGCGCACCTGGGCACGACGGTGAAGAAGGTCATTATTTCGGCCCCGGCCACTAACGAAGACATCACCATCGTGCTGGGCGTGAATGAGGACAAGTACGATCCGGCGAAGCACAACGTCATTTCGAACGCCAGCTGCACCACGAACTGCCTGGCGCCGGTAGTGAAGGTGCTCCTGAAGGAAGTCGGCATTGTTAGCGGCATCATGACCACGATTCACAGCTATACCAACGACCAGGTCATTCTCGACTTTCCGCACAAGGACCTGCGCCGCGCGCGCGCCGCTGCACTGAATATGATTCCCAGCTCGACCGGCGCAGCCAAGGCCCTGAAGCTGGTGATCCCAGAGACCGCCGGCAAGCTGGACGGCTTTGCAATCCGCGTCCCTA
Source organism: uncultured Acidobacteriaceae bacterium (assembly GCA_963773915.1). Taxonomy (GTDB): domain Bacteria; phylum Acidobacteriota; class Terriglobia; order Terriglobales; family Acidobacteriaceae; genus Telmatobacter. The sequence continues at coordinate 475,987 of CAVZCY010000007.1, read as the reverse complement.
CACCGAACGTGTCGATTGTTGATTTGACGTTTATCAGCGAGAAGACGACCGACGCGAAGGCCGTGAACGCCGCGCTGAAGGCCGCCGCTGACGGCCCGATGAAAGGCATCCTGGGCGTCGAGGAACACGAGTTGGTCAGCTCGGACTTCAAGGGCGACAAGCGCAGCTCGATTGTGGACGCGCCGCTGACCAAAGTTGTCGGCCAGAGCGTGAAGGTGCTCAGCTGGTATGACAACGAGTGGGGCTACTCGAATCGCGTGGTCGACCTGATCGGCTTCCTGGCGAAGAAGGGGCTGTAAGAATAGTTCACAGTTCGCAGTTCACAGTACTTAGCTCACGGTTCTTGGTTCGCAGTTCCCAGTCGTTTCTTGGCTGCGAACTTCGAACTGAGAACTGTGAACTGCCCCACCGATCCTCGATTCCCACGAAAGGCATCCTTCCATGGCCAAGCTTTCGATTCAAGACATCGAACTGACCAACAAGCGTCTGTTTATCCGCGTGGATTTCAATGTCCCGCTTACCGAAGACGGTCAGATGATCACCGACGACACCCGCATTGTGGCCACGCTGCCGACGATCGAATATGCGCTGCGGCACAATGCCAAGGTAATTTTGGCGTCGCATCTGGGCCGGCCCAAGGGCAAGCCGAATCCGAAGTATTCACTCCGCCCCGTCGTCGACCGCCTGCGTGAATTGCTCGACAAGGAAGTGGGCGAGGGTATCAATGTCGCTTTCTCGCCGGATTGCGTGGGCGAAATTGCCGAGGAGATGGCGCGCCAGCTTGAATCGGGCCAGGTGCTGCTGCTCGAGAACCTGCGCTTCCACGCGGAAGAAGAGGCCAACGATCCGGCGTTCGCAAAAGCGCTGGCCTCGCTGGCTGAGGTCTACGTAAACGACGCGTTCGGCTCGGCGCACCGCGCGCACGCGTCGACTGAGGGCATTACGCACTATTTGAAGCCCGCAGTCGCCGGTCTGCTGATGGAGAAGGAAATCACCTATCTCGGCAAGGCGCTCGAAAATCCGGAGAAGCCGTTTGTGGCGATTATCGGAGGGTCGAAGATCTCGGGCAAGATCGACGTGATCCAAAACCTGCTGGACAAAGTGGACACGCTGGTGATCGTGGGAGGCATGGCTTACACGTTTCAGCGCGCGCTGGGCGTGAAGACTGGCAAGTCGCTGGTGGAAGAAGACAAGATCGAAATGGCGAAGGAGGCGATCGACCAAGGCGAAGGCCAAAGGCGTCAATCTGCTGCTGCCGGTCGACAACATTCTGGCCGACAACTTTGCGGCGGACGCGAAGACGCAGGTGTGGGACTGCTCCGTCGACTTTCCAGACGATTGGCAGGGTCTGGACATCGGGCCTAAGACCGTCAAGGCGATTGAAGATGTGATTCTGACGGCGAAAACGATTGTGTGGAACGGACCGGCAGGCGTGTTTGAATTCCCACGATTCGCCGTGGGGACCAACGCAATTGCGCGGGCGGTTGCCGCGAATCGGACAGCGACTTCGATCATCGGCGGCGGCGATTCGGTAAGTGCAATCAACCAGGCCGGCGTGGCCGACCAGATCACGCACATCTCGACGGGCGGCGGTGCTAGCCTGGAGTTTCTTGAAGGCAAGAAGCTGCCGGGCGTTGAAGCGCTGACGGACAAGTAGAACCGATGCCAGCTGTCAGAGAATCGCATCCGATGGAAAAGCCGGATGCGATTTTTTGCGCGGTCGTGCAAGCCCTTGAGCGCTACTTTAGCCGAGCATATTCGCTAATTGTTGGTCGAGTTCGAGTGACTCTTCACTCTGACAACCCAGTCCACGGGCTCGCTCGTGCCGTCGGCTACCTTCACAACGAGCGGCGTTTTGCCGTTCGATGTGAACACAATCGGCTCAACCCGGTCTGCCGATGACGCAGCGAGTACGTGCGTGATCGTACCTTCTGCCGCGCCAAGAATCTCGATGTGCAGGCTTGTTGGTTTTGCGCTCTGAATATTCGCCGTGTCAAAGCTCACGGTGTAGCTCCCCTTCGGCCAAACGCCAAAGTCGACTTCGCCACCGCTGTCTGAAGCCTTCGCGGCGCAACCACCGCCCGGATTCTTTCCGAGCTTCACGTCGACCCCTTTCAGGGGCGATCCGGCAAAGACATTCGGTGCCGCCAACACAAACATCAGAGCAAGAGCAGGTACGATCCAGACTCGCTTCATTTCGACCTCCAGCCAAAATTCACATCGAACCAAAGGAATAGTATCAAGGCATATTCCGAAATGGGTAGTTGAGTCAATGCGATCTGTTCAATGCGTCTTCCTTTTGTAACGTGCCCACCGTCACCACGGACCAACAGTAAATCTCTGCACCTCTGGCAAGGGCTGCCGTGTGCCAGTTGCCCCAGGGAGAATGAATACACTGGAAGTCGAGGCTGAGAACCATGGGCTATTACACACGAGTCCTGTCGAAAGATGAGGAGATCCCTTCTTTCGAAGAACTCGCGCAATTGATTCGCGCTGAGCACCCCGAGTACCGGCTGACGATTGAAGAAGGAAACCAAGAGGAATGGGACACTCTTTTGCTCTCGGGAATCGATGAAGTTGAAGTCGCCCTGATTGAGCGCAATCCTGTCACGGACGGCTCAGCCGGCCAGGATGAGAGTTGCGGACTTCATCGAGGACATTCAGGATTGCAGGCCGAAAAGCGGCGTTCAGTGGCTTGAAAATTATCTGGCCTCGGTGAAGACGGTCTATACGATTCAGCACCTGCAAGGTTCAGAAACGGACGAAGGCAGCAATGCGCTGCACGCGGTGCGCTCGGCGCTTTGGGAGCGCGGGGACGCGATTATTCAGGCCGACGGGGAAGGGTTCACGAACGAGAGTGGCTACCATATTGTTTGGCAGTTCTCCGATTCGGTTTCAGGGTCGTGGAAGATGGGCGTGCTTCAAGACGGTGTGTGGCGGCACTTCTCGATGGATCTCGGAGATCCCGATCATCGTGATGCTTTTCTGAAAGGCACAGTGCCTGACGATTTATCGGCGGTGCTGGGATCGGGATCGTAAAGCGGCTATCGACTCTTGAGAAATCCTGGTTGTTTTTCTCTGTGCACGCCGTCACACGGTGCGCGGAACTCAATCCCTTAGAATTGAGTTGAGGAAACAACACAATGGTTCGTAAAGCACTGATCGCCGCTAATTGGAAGATGTACAAGACGCCTGCAGAAGCGCAGGCGTTTGTCGAAGCTTTTTTGCCACTCGTTGCCGGGCACACGCGCGATGAGATCGCGCTGTTCCCTTCTCCAGTGCTGCTGCCGACTGTGATTCCGGCCTGCAAAGGATCGAATGTGGCCGTCGGCGCGCAGAATATTCACTTCGCCGAGGAAGGCGCTTACACGGGCGAGACATCTGTGCTGCAACTCTTGGCGGTGGGCGGCACGCATACGCTCATCGGCCACTCTGAGCGGCGGCAATACTTTGGCGAGACAGACGAGATTGTGAACAAGAAGCTGCATACGGCGCTCAAGCACGGCATCGTGCCGGTGGTGTGCGTCGGCGAGGTGCTGGAGGAGCGCGAAGCCGGCAAAACGGCGAGCGTGCTGAAGACGCAGGTGACGGGCGCGTTTGCGGGTATTACGCCGCCGGCTGCCAAGCCAATCGTGATTGCGTATGAGCCGGTGTGGGCGATTGGAACCGGCAAGACGGCGACGCCCGAGATTGCCGCCGACGCACATCGCATCATTCGCGCGGAAGTAGCGAAGCTGCTGGGCGCCGATGTGGCCGCGGCGATGCGGATTCTCTACGGCGGCAGCGTAAAGCCGGACAACGCGACCGCGCTGATTAGCCTGGAAGAAATTGATGGCGCGCTGGTGGGCGGCGCAAGCCTGAAGCCGGATTCGTTCGCGGCGATTGTGAAGTATTGAAGAAGCAGCGGGGCTGGCCGAGATAGCGGAGTTCGTCAGCCTTCGCTTGCGATGAAGGGTGTGAGTAGAAACAAATAACCGTCCGGAGCCATCGAGCTTCGGGCGGTTTCTAGTTTCGGAGGAGAATTCCACTACATCGCTGGATAGAAGTTCGCGATCCAATTCTGCAGGAGCGCCGGGAAACAGCCGAACGCGAGAACTGTGGCGGCAATCGCGACCAACACAATCAGCGTGACCGGATGTACGCGAATGGGCGAGTCGTCCGCGGCCGGCATAACGTAGGCGCGTTTGAGAACCTGTAGATAGTAGTAGAGGGAGACAGCGCTGAATGCGATGGCGAGGGCGACGAGTGTAAAGGGAATGGCGCCGGCGCCGACGGCGAGAACAGCGGCAAAAAGATTGAACTTGGCCCAGAAGCCGACCAGCGGTGGAATTCCGGCAAGCGAGAGAAAGAGCACGAGCAGAACGGCGGCGAGCAGCGGATTCCGTTTGTGCAGGCCGAGGAAAGAGTCGAGCTTATCGGAGCCGGTGGCACGTTCGACGACGCCGACGACGCCGAAGGCTCCAATGGTGGTAAGGCCGTAGGTCACGATGTAGTAGAGGATGGCCTGAGCGCTGGCGTTCGTCCAGGAGAAGAACGCGAGGCCGAGCAAAATGTAGCCTGCATGTGCAATGGCGGAGTAGGCAAGCAAACGGCGAACGCTCGATTGCGCCAGCGCGGCCAGATTGCCGAGGATCATGGAGAGCACGGAGAGAACTATCAGGATCATCGGCCAAGTGTTGAAGCCTGGAATAACATTCCCAATCCGAGCAGGGGGTAACGCGACCGCTCCAAGCGCACCAGCGAGGTGCAAGCTCTGCATAAAGCGCAAGGCGACTGTGCTGATCGAGATGAGCAGCGCGAAGCTCGCGACCTTGGAAACAGACGCGATAAATGCTGCGGCCGGTGCGGGTGCGCCCTCGTAGGTGTCAGGCGCCCACAGATGAAATGGCACTGCGGCAATCTTGAATCCGAGGCCTGCAGCGATCATGACCAGCGCGATATACACGAGCGGCGCGCCGCCGTAAACTGAAGCTATGTAGGTGCCAAGCACGACGCGCGGCAGGCTCGTGGAGCCGGAAAGCCCGTAGAGATAGCTAAAGCCGAAGAGCAAGAACGCCGCCGACATTCCGCCGAAAAGGTAATACTTGATGGCGGCCTCGGCGCTTTTGCCGGATTGTTTGTTAAACGCGGTGAGAATATAGAGGCCGAGCGACAGAAGCTCGAGACCTACAAAGATCACGAGCAAATCTTGCGCGGCGGAGATGATCAGCCCGCCCGCCGCAGACATCAATACGACGGACACGTACTCGCCGGGATTGCGCGTAAATGCTGAATCAACAAGCAGCAACAGCGTAATCGCGGTGAGCACGAGGATCGAAACCTCGGCGACGCCTGCCGAGCCACCTGCCGCGAGCAGAAGATCGCTACCAGCGCTGAATCCAGCCCACCCCGCGGCATAGACGGCCCAAATGGCTGCGATGCAGCCGGCGACGCCGATAAAAGCGGCGAAGCGCGGTGCGAATTGGCAGAGTAGCCTTGCGCAGAAATCCAAGATCGAAAACGATCACGAGCAGAGCGGCGATTTCGAGCGCGGTTTCAGGCAGAGTGGCGCGAAAAAGCGCGGCGTAGCTGAGGGCGGCGTAGTTCATTGCGCGCCTCCCGCGAGCAGCGCTTTAACGGCCGGCTCAATTTGATCGAGAAGAATGCGCGGGTAGAGACCGACCACTAGCGTGGAGATGCCGAGCAGCGCGACCCCGGCATATTCAGGCCATGTGATTGGGGCGAATTTGTGCGTCTGCTCCGATTCGAGCTCATGCGCGGTGGGTAGTGTGTCGCTGAAGAAGGCTTTTTGCAAGGCGCGCCAGATGTAGGCGACGCCGACGATGATTCCGAGGCCGGAAACAATCGTCCACCAGGGATTGGCTTGCCATGCTCCGACGAGTACTTGCAGCTCGGCGACGAATCCGGAGAAGCCGGGCAAGCCCATGGAGGCAATGCCGGCAAAGACGAAGGCCCACGCCGCGAATGGCAATCGTCGCGAGAGATGCATCGGCTCGAGCTCGGCAAATTGGCGCGTGTGGGTGCGGTCGTAGACGATGCGGCCGACGATGGCGAACAAGAGGCCGGCGATGACGCCGTGCGAAAACATCTGCAGAACCGCGCCATCGAGGCCGATCTGGTTGAGCGTCATGAGGCCGAGAAGCACAAAGCCCATGTGGCTCACACTTGAGTAGCCGATGACAAATTTGAAGTCGGTTTGCGCGAGGGCGACGAGCGCGCCATAGACGATGCCGATGACGGCGAGCCAGGCAAACACGTCGCGCCACGAGCCGATGCCGATGAATGAGAATCCCCAGGGATCGAGGCCGTGCGGAAAGAGGCCGATACCGACGCGCAGGCAGCCGTATGCGCCGAGCTTCATCACTACGCCAGCGAGCAGCATAGAAGCGGCGGTGGGCGCGGCAACGTGGCCGGTGGGTGCCCAGGTGTGGAACGGCCACATGCCAGCGAGAATCGCGAAGCCGACGAAGACCAAGGGGAAGCACCACATCTGGAAGCTGACGGGCAGGCCCGCGTGCGCAAGGTCGCCGAGCGTGGTGGAGTGGCTGCCCGCCATTGTGTAGGCAGCGAGCAGGCCGATGAGCACCATGGCCGAGCCGACGAAGGAGTAGAGCGCGAGCTTCATGGCGCCGTATTCGCGGCGCGTGGATCCCCAGATGGAGATGAGGAAATACTTGGGAACGATGGCGATTTCGTAGAAAACAAATAATAGAAAGAGATCGCCGCTTAAGAACACACCATAAACGCCGCCGATTAGCGCGAGATAAAACGCGAAGAACTGGTTGGTGCGCAGATCGATGTTCCAACTGAAGAGAACGCCCGCGACGGAGGCGATGCCTGTGAGCAAAACGAGCACGCGGCTGATGCCGTCAGCAGCGAGCAGAAAGTGAATGCCCATGGAGGGCACCCAGACCAAGTCAACAAATACCTGGCGGCCCTGGCCAATGCCTGCGACGAAACCCGCGATGGCGATAGCAAGGCCCGCCATGGCAACCGCGAGCGCCCACCAGCGGGCGAGAGCGGGCCGCGCCGCGGGCAGCAGCGCCGAGACGAGCGCGCCGGCAAACGAAATGTAGATCGCCCAGGCCATTTACTAAAATCTCCAATGCGACAGCAGATTCACGACGGTGGGATTGATGGTGTCGAGAATCAGGCGCGGCGCGAGGCCCACGAGAAACATGAGACCGATGATGGGTGCCAGCGCTATGCGCTCACTGTGATGCAGATCAGGAAAGCTGGCCCAGCGCTCGGGAACGGGGCCGGTGAAGACTTTCTGGATGACGGTGAGGATCACGATTGCTGTGACAAGCAGGCCGAGAACAGAAACCGTGGCCGCAACCCATGCGAGCGGAAAAGCTCCACGGAAGATCAGGAACTCGCTGACGAAGCTATTGAGACCGGGCAGGCCGAGAGAAGAAAAGAGCACGATGCCCATGAGTCCGGCGAAGACCGGCGCGGGCTTTCGCAGGCCGCCGAAATCGTCGATGCCGCGCAGACCGCCGGTGCGGAACTGGATCATGGCGATGAACCAGAAGATGGCCGCGGCAGTAATGCCGTGATTGAACATTTGCAGAATCACGCCGTTGAGCGCGGCAGCCTGGCTGGCCTGCTGCGCCGCGCTGGAAACCGGAACAGCGAGCGCGAAGATGGCAAGCAGACAGTAGCCGAGGTGATTGACCGAGGAGTAGGCGAAGACGCGTTTCAAATCTTTTTGCGCGGCGGCGGCCCACGCGCCCATGACCACGGTCGCAACCGCGAGAACTAATAGCGGCGTACGCATGGCGGCAATCTGCACGCCGAAGATTGGCAACGCGATGCGCAGCAGGCCATAGACGCCCATCTTCGACATTGCGCCGGTGAGCAGCATGGTGACGGGCGAAGGCGCCTCAGCATATGCGGCCGGCAGCCAGGTGTGGAAGGGCACGATCGGCACTTTGACCGCGAAGCCGGCGAGAACGCCGATGGCGAGCCACGGCATTACCGCGCCCAAGTGCGCCGTGACCATCTGCGACAGCGCGCCGGATGCGGCCATGGCCGTGAGATCGCCGAAGTCCATTGTGCCCGGCGAGGATTTCGTTCCGGTGGAAAGAAAGAGCGCCAGGAATGAGAGCAGTAGCGCCACCGAGCCGGCCATTGTGTAGACAAAGAATTGCGTGGCCGCAGGGCCGCGGCGTGGGCCGCCCCATAATTTGATGAGGAAGAACGCGGGGATAAGGCTCAGCTCCCAGAACAAAAACCAGTGGAAGAAATTGAGCGCGGTGAAGGAGCCGAAGAGGCCGGATTCAAGAATCAGGATAAGGCCGTAGAAACAGGCCGGGCATGTGGTGCACGCGATGCGACGCGTCGACCGACATGAGCGTGACGATGGCGGAAAGAAGGAGCATGAGCCCGCCGAGGCCATCGACGCCGAGATGATACTCAACGCCAAGCGAGGGCGCCCACTGATGAATCTCAACCAGGCCGATGATGCCATTGGCGGGCAGGCTGACCCAGATTAAAAGTGATAAGACGAGACAGCAAAGCGATGTAATCAACGCAACGCCGCGCGCATGCTTGCCGGAGAAAAGCGCGATGGCCGCGCCGAATAGCGGCAACACGGTGAGAAGCGTAAGAATTGGAAAGCCGCTGGCGACCGCGGTCGTAATCTCGCTCATGGGCGGCTGCTCCAGAAGAGAATGGCGGCGAGCGCAACGACGGCAATGGCCAGGATGCGGAGGTAGCTCTGCACGCGGCCGCTTTGCAAGCTCGCCAGCAGGCCGCCGCCTGTGGAGATCTCCTCGCATGTTTTATCAAAGCCGCCATCGACCCAGTTGATGTCGAGCAGGCGATTAAGTTTTGCCCAGAGAGCGAATAGCCAGACAACGAGGGAAACGATGCCGCCCCAAAGGCGGCGATCGAGCCAATCGGCGACGCGTGCCCACCATTTGTAGAAGGCGATCACCGTCACGCCGTAGAGCTCGTCGACGTAAAGGCGATCGCGAAGCGGGGCCCAGAGCCAAGGCACGGATTTCTCGAGTACGTCAGGTTCTTCTGGCTTTGGCGATTTGTTTCCGTAGAGCCGCCAGCCGAATCCGAGGCCGAGAAAAACGACCAGCGTCGACGTGGTCATGAGCAGAAGGAAACTCGGCTCAATGAGGCTGTGCAAGCTGAACTCCGCCGCGCGGCCTTCAAGAAACGCGTGGAACCACGGCCACGCGGGAGTTCCGATCAAGCCGAGCGCCATTGCGAAGAAGGCGAGAATGGCGAGCGGCAAGGTCATGATTTTCGGACTCTCGTGCGCGGTTCCGTGGCCGCGCCAGTAGCCGAGGAAAACGTAGCAGACCTGGCGCGTCATATAAAACGCGGTGAGCAGCGCGCCGAAGACGAGCAGGTAAAACGGGCCTTTGATGGCGGCTGAATTTTTCGCGGCTTCTAGGATTCCGTCCTTCGACCAGAATCCTGAGAAGAAGATTGGGAAACCACAGAGTGCCAGCATGCCGATGGAATAAGTGATGAACGTGAGCGGCATATCGACCTTGAGGCCGCCCATGCGGCGAATGTCCTGCTCCTCGTGAGTGCCGTGAATTACAGAGCCCGCGCCAAGGAACAAGAGCGCCTTGAAGAATGCGTGCGTGATGAGGTGGAACATGCCGACGGCGACGCCGCCGAGGCCGAGCCCGGCCATCATGTAGCCGAGTTGCGAGACGGTAGAGTAGGCGAGAATGCGCTTGATGTCGTTTTGCGCGATGGCAATGAGCGCGGCGAAGACCGCGGTGGATGCGCCCACCCATGTGACGACGGTGAGAGCGGTGGTGGTTCCGCCGGGCTGCGCGCTGATCGACATAAGCGGATAAACGCGCGCGACAAGATAAACGCCGGCGGCGACCATTGTGGCCGCGTGAATGAGCGCGGAAACGGGCGTGGGGCCCTCCATCGCGTCGGGCAGCCAAACGTGCAGCGGAAGCTGGCCGCTCTTGCCTACGGCTCCGGCAAAGATCAGCAGAGCGATGGCGCCGGCAGCACTGAGGCCGAGGCCCGCGTGTTGCGTGAGCAGGTTGGCAAGGGCCAGGCCTTCGAGCGAGCCGACGCCGTGGTTATAGAAAAGCAGCGTGCCGGTCGAGGAAAACAGCCAGACAATTCCGAGGAAAAAGAAAATATCGCCGACGCGCGTGGTGACGAAAGCTTTTTTCGCGGCCGCAGCGGCCGAAGGCTTTTGATACCAGAAGCCGATAAGCAGATAGGATGTGAGGCCGACGATCTCCCAGCACATGAAGAGCAGCAGCAAGCTGTTTGAGATGACCACGCCCAGCATGGCTCCGGCAAAGAGCGAGAGGAAGCAGAAGAAGCGCGTGAAGTTTTCGTCGTGGGCCATGTAGCCGACGGAGTAGATGAAGATGAGCAGACCGACGAAGGTGACCATCACGAGCATCACGGCGGCGAGCGGATCGAGAATCCAGCCGAGGTCAACACTTGTGCCGCCGAAGTGAAACCAGGAGAAGCTGACGGTTTCGCGAACCACCGCGCCGTGAGCCCAACCGCGGAGGACATGCGCAAAAGCGATCAACGATAACAAAAGAGAAAAACCGAGTGAGCCGATGGCGAGAGTTGACGCGAGTTTGCGATGCGGCTGCTTGAGCAGCGCAATGATGCCCGAAGCGAACATCGGCACAGCCGGAATGAGCCACAAGATGCGCGTGATTGAGGACGCGGCGAACTGAGGAACGAATGAAGTGGATTCCTGAATCAAGCGTTCACCCCTTCATCCTGTCGATCTTGTCGAGTTCAGTAGTGTTGGTATGGCGATAGATGGCGATGACGAGGCCCAGGCCCACGGCTGCTTCGGCCGCGGCTACGGCGATTGAAAATATTGCGAACATCATTCCGGTGAGCGCCTCGGGATGCGGGCCATAGCGCCAGAATGCGATCAGATTCAGGTTGGCCGCGTTGAGCATCAGCTCGATGCCGATGAGAACCAAGATGGCGTTGCGCCGGACGAGCGCGCCGCCAAGGCCGATGGCGAAGAGCAGCGCCGCGACGAGAAGATAGCCGGCGAGAGGCGTCGTCATTGGGGCCTCTCTTTCTTTTCGTGCATGGCTACGATGACCGCGCCGATAGTTGCGGCGGTGAGCAGTAGAGCGACAATCTCGAGCGGCAATACATAGCGCCCGACAAGCGCGAGGCCGATGTCATGCACAGTAACGGAGGGAACGATATTCGATTGCGGAACGGCGCTCACGCTCGAGAGCACTGCCCATCCGAGAACGGCAAAGACGCCGGCGGCGATGACCAGCCCCACAAGCCAGGTCGGGCTGAAGACGCCGCCTTTCGGCAGGCCCGAGCCGTGCGTGAGCAGAATCGCGAAGACAATAAGGATGGCGACGGCACCGATGTAGACGAGAATTTGCGCGAAGCCGGCGAATTGCGCGTCGAGCTCAAGAAAGAGCAGGGCGAGGCCGGCGAAGGCCACAGTGACGGCAAGCGCGCAGTGAACTAGATGCTTGAGCAACACCGAGGCCAGGCCGCCGGCCAGCGTGAGGGCTGCAAGCAGATAGAAGATCGGGCTCACCGTTCGCACTCCCTATTCAGCATAGCGGTAGCTCCTGCGGCCAAAATGCTGGCTGCGCATTTGCAAGCGGCCCATCACGACGTACGCCGCCGCGAGAATGACGGTGCAAACTACCCAGCGCTGCCAGCCCTCGCCCATGAATCGCCACAGCGCCGTTACCAGCAGGTTGAGCAATGTAAAGGGCAGAACAAATTTCCAGGCAAAGTTCATCAGCTGGTCCTGGCGCAGGCGGGGCAAAGTGCCGCGCATCCAGATAAAGATGAAAATGGCGGCCATGACCTTGCTGAAAAACCAGATCCACGAAGGAACCCATGAGAGAAACGAAAATGGCGCCGACCATCCGCCGAGAAAGAGCGTGGCGCCCAGGCCGGAGAGGGAAAACATGGCGAGATATTCGCCGAGGAAGAAGAGCGCGAATTTGAAACCCGAATATTCCGTATGGTAGCCGGCGACAAGTTCCGATTCGCCCTCGGGAAGATCGAAGGGCGTGCGATTGGTTTCGGCCGTGGCGGCAATTGCGAAGACGATAAAACCGGCCAGACCCCACGGCGTGAAGATGTACCAGTGAGGAAAGACGCCGCTGTACTGGTTCTGCGCGGCGACGATCTGAGTAAGCGAGAGCGAGCCGGTGATCATGACGATGGAAACAGCTGAGAGAAGCAAGACAACTTCGTAGCTGATCATCTGCGCCACGGCGCGCATGGCGCCGAGCAGCGAGTATTTGTTGCGGCTCGACCAGCCGGCCATGAAGACGGAAAGCTCAGTTGCAGCGCCCATGGCGAAAAAGAAAAGCAGGCCCGAGTCCATATCGACCAGCACCATGTTGCGGCCCATGGGCAAAACGGCGAAACCCATAAAGACAGTAACGACGAGCACCAGCGGTGCTAGAAAGTGTACGACGGCGTTGGCCCTGAAGGGGACGATATCCTCTTTGGTGAGCGACTTGATGCCGTCGGCGATCGGCTGAAAAAGGCCGTAGGGTCCGACGCGATTCGGTCCGAGACGGTTTTGCATGCGGCCCAGGCCCTTGCGCTCAAAGACAGTCGTAAGCGCGAAGAGACCTGGGAAAACGCAGACAATAGCGATGACGCCGAGAAGCACGCCGGCCGCAGGTTGAAGCGCGGCGGGCAAGAACCCTACGAGCCAATTGCGCAGGAGTATGAAAATCTGGTCGAGATTTAAGAAGAGTGAATTCACGAAGAGGAGATTCGCTGTCATGGGTTAGCTCTCTCCTTCTGCCGGCTTCGCCGGATCGGACAAGCTCGCGGGGCCGGGCGCGGGTGACTCGGGCACAGGCGCTGTAGGCGCGGGCGAGTCAGCTTTCGCCGGCGCCGCAGGCTGAGCGGCAGCAGCGGCGGCTTTTGCGGCGGCCGCTTCGGCTGCTGCTTTCGCTTTCGCCTCCACTTTGGCCTTTTCTTCGGCGAGACGTTCGTCGACCTCTGTCGCTTCGCTCGGATGAATTTCGTGGTAGTACTCGTTCGACCGGGACAACTCTTTGCGGTCATAGAGTAGTCCGCCGAATCGGTCCGTGGTGGCCAGCTCAAATTGCGTATCCATCTTGATCGCCTCGAACGGGCAAACTTCTACGCAGATCTGGCAGCTCATGCAGACCGAGATATCGATGTCGAAGCGCTTGGGATAAAACTGCGCCTTGCCCACGTAGTCTGGCTTTTTGTCGGCGCTTTTTTCAATGTAGATGCACTTGGGCGGGCACTCCTTCTCGCAGATTTGGCAGGCCACGCAGCGCATGCCGGCCTCCCAGTCCGCTCCGTCGTAGACGAGAAAGGGAAAGACGCGCGCATTTTCGGCGGTGGGGATCCGCTGCTCCGGATACTCCACCGTCGTAAGCCGGTCTTTCGATACGTAACTTCCGAAAAAGTTCCGTGCCGTCTCCGCCATCCCCTTCAGAATTCCGTCACCGAGCAAAGCAAACCTCCGGTTTGCAGTTCATAGTTCACAGTTCACAATTCCTGGTCCGTGTCGCAGAATCAACAACTGAAAACTGCGAACTATGAACTGGCCTTTATCTGTCCACTTCTCCCAAAACAATATCCACGCTGCCAAAAATCAAAACAACATCGGCGACATTGTGGCCGATGCACATGTCTTCAAGAATCGTCAGGTTGATCAGGCTCGGCGGCCGCACGCGATAGCGATAAGGATTGGGCCCGCCGTCACTGATGAGATAAAAACCAAGCTCGCCCTTGGGCGCCTCAATGCGGCCGTACGCCTCGCCGGGCTTGGGGCGGAAGCCGCGAATCTTCGCCTTCGCGTCCATGATCGGTCCAGCAGGAATTTGCGGGAGCGCCTGTTCGAGAATTTTGATGGACTCGCGCATTTCGAGAATGCGAACCATGTAACGATCGTAGATATCGCCGTGGTCGCCGAGCGGAACGCGAAATTGAAAGCGATCGTAGATGCCGTAGTGATCGACCTTGCGAATGTCGTAGTTCACTCCAGTGGCCCGCAGCATTGGTCCGGAGACTCCAGCGTTGACGGCGAGTTCGGGCCGCAAAATGCCCATGCCCTGACAGCGCGCCATCAAAATTTCGTTTGTTGAGAGCAGCGCTTCGAACTCATCGACGAATTCGGGCAGGCCGGCAACCACCTTGCGCGCGGCGTCGAGCCAGGGCGCGGAAACATCCACGCGGCAGCCGCCGAAGCGCATGTAGTTGCACATCATGCGCGAGCCGGTGAGCGATTCGAAAAGATCGAGAATTTTTTCGCGCTCTTTGAATGCATACATCAGCGGAGTGCCGCTGGCGCCCATCTCCTGGATGAGGAATCCAATCGACGCGGCGTGATTCTGAATGCGCGTTAGCTCGGCAAGAATCACGCGAATATACTCGGCGCGCTCAGGGACCTCCTGGCCGACGAGCTTTTCCACCGCCAGCGCGTAGGCCCAGTTGTTGGTGAGCGAGCAGAAGTAATCGAGGCGGTCGGTATAGGGCATCGACGCTAAATACGAAGCGCCCTCAGCAATTTTCTCGTGGTTGCGGTGCAGGTAGCCGAAGACGGGCTTGAGGCGAACGACGCGCTCTCCGTCGAGCGCCACGTCCATGCGAAAGACGCCGTGCGTTGACGGATGATGCGGCCCCATGGCGAGCTCAAGCAGCTCGCCTTCGCCGCTCGGCTCAATCACGTGCGGTCGATTCCAGCCCTCGGGCTTTTCGAGTTTTATTTCCGCAACGCTCATGCGCTGGCCGTTCCCATTTCGTTTGTTGCCTCGCCCCTTGTTCCTTGGTCGGTCCCTCGTTCCCTGCTTTGGTGTGCCTGCGCGCGCTTGAGCACTTCATCGTGCGGCGTCGGCTCGTATTCAAAGTCGTCCGGGTCGACGTAATCCTTGCGCATGGGGTGGTCTTTAAATTCCGGCCACATCAAAATGCGGCGCAGGTCAGGATGGCCGGTGAAAATAATTCCATACAGATCGAAGACCTCACGCTCCTGAAATTCGGCTGCGCGCCAGACGGAAGTGAGCGACGGCAATTGAGTTTTGTCGCTGCGATTTAAAGTGCGCAGGCGGATTACCAGCGGCCCATGTTTCTTCTCAATCGAATACAAGTGGTAGACCGCTTCAAGGAAGCCGGGCTCGGTGCGCTTGCGGGTCTCGTCAACTATTTCCTCGACTTGCTGCTCGACCTTTTGGCCGTCAGGGCCGTCTACGGTCTTGGTAACCTGATGCGTCACTTTAACTTTCTCGGCTATCTCTTTGTCAGGCCAGTCCACGCCGGAGACATTCGAGAGGAAATCAAAGGCGAACTCAGCGTCGTCGCGCAGAAACGTTGCAACGGCAACGGCCGACTCCGGAGACAGGCGGAGCGAGTGCTGCGCGGAGGGGCTGGGGTTCGACACAAACTCCACGCCCGCGCCCGGAACCGCCGCCTCAATCGCCGTCTTGATCTCTTCTACCGTTTTCAATCTCGTCCCTCAGTCACTCTTCCCCGCTCTTTTACCGGATCGTGATCGGCACCGGCCACACGCCCTTGTTCGAAGTCGGTTCCAAATCGTGCTCGCCCTGCTCGGGCACAGGAAACTCGCCCTGAGCATCGGCGTTGAGAAAACGCGGCCGGTCCTCGCCAGTCAGTGGCTGGCCGTCAATCTTCTTCTGCAATGTCATGAAGGCCTGAATCAGCGCCTCAGGTCGCGGTGGGCAACCGGGAATGTGCACGTCCACGGGAATGTATCGATCAATGCCCTTGAGCACGTTGTAGCCCTGTTTGAACGGACCGCCGGAGATGGCGCAGGCGCCCATCGCAATCACGTAGCGCGGCTCGGCCATTTGGTTGTAGAGGCGCACCACCTGCGGCGCCATCTTCTTTGTCACCGTGCCGGAGACGATCATCAGATCGGCTTGCCGCGGCGAGGGACGAAAGACCTCCGCGCCAAAGCGAGCCAGATCGTAGCGGGCCATTGTGGTGGCGATCATCTCGATGGCGCAGCAGGCAAGGCCGAACTGCATGGGCCACACGGAACTGCGCCGGCCCCAGTTGTAGAGCTCCTCGATAGTGGTTACGAAGATGCCCTGCTTGCCCAGCTCGATTTTCAGATTTTGGTCAACTGCCATTTGTCGCTCCGCTCCAGTCGCCAGTTCAAAGTTCGTAGTTCACAGTTCGCAATTCCAGTTCTCGCTGACACTTTCGGTTCTCATCTGCGAACTAAGAACTGCTTTTCACTGCCACGTCAGCACGCCTTTTGCCCAGGCCCAGGCCAACCCCTCAACGAGCAGGAGTACAAAGACGAGCATTGCCGCGCAGGCTGCTGCGCCCAATCCTGTAAATGCAACTGCAAACGGAAGCAGGAAAACCGCTTCCACGTCAAAGATGAGAAAGATGATTGCGTAAAGGTAATAGGCCGAGCGGAATCCCATCCATGCGTCGCCTTTTGATTCCAAACCGCACTCGTAGATAGCGTTCTTGATCGCATTAGGTTTGGCTGGTGAAAACACCCGCGCCCAAAGCCAGGCCAAGCCCAGCGGGGCCACGCCAAAGCCCAGCGCCGCCACGAACAAAACTGCCAGTGAAAAGTAGGGACTAGAGACCATCGTGGAAATGAGTTTCCTACTCTCTCAAGCTACCAGTTTGGGGCAGGGTTTGGCGAAGGAGTTGACGCCGGAAAGCGCCATTCAGGCGGCTTTTTCCACCATTTATCCCATCAGGTGATCCGTTGGCTGCGGTCCGCCCGCAGGCGAACTGCTATTGGCCCAGTGGCTCGCTCATCGTCGTCGGCTGGCTAATCGTCGTCGCCGTCGCCAGTCTTTTTGGTGCGAACCTTCAGCATCGGCGGCACTGGCGCAGAGCCCATAGCGTCCTTCCAGAGGATCACGTTGAGCTTCTCAGTCGGAGCGCGGTCCTCGTGACTGAAATCCATCTTCATGCTGGCCCGCGCGCCCACGGCGTTCTTGGGATTGGCCACGTAGATGAGGCCGTTGTCGCGGTTGGAGGCGTCGGCCGTGTAAGGCGGCTGATCGCCCGGGCCGGTGAAGAGCGGGGCGATCATCGAGCAGAAGGCGTCATTGTTGTTCATCGGCGGCAGGCCCAGCAGCGCCTCCATAGTGCGGATGACGCTCACGGTCGAGTAGAAGCGGCTGTCAACAAAGGGCGCGCCGCTGGGGAAAAGCGCGCCGGCGGGACCGTGCGGCGAATATTTGCTGATGACCAGCGCGATGCTGCGGTGCGCGTCGACGTGGTCAGCGCCGGCCTGCGCGTCGTCTTCGAGGACAAAGAAGGCCGTGTCGTCCCAATAAGGCGAGTGCGAAATTGCATCCACGGCGCGGCCGACGGCTAAATCGTTGTCAGCTACAGAAGACTTGGGCGATGGGCCGCCAGGTCGCGTTCCGTAGGTGTGATCGTTGGGCAGGCGCAGCATCACAAAATCGGGCATGGTGTCGCGGCCACCTTTGCGATCAGCCACCCATTGCTTCAGGTGGCGCAGAAAAATTTCGACTCTGATCTGGTCCGGAATCAGGAGATTGAAATCCGGCGCTTCAGGCGCGAAGTGACCCACCAGCTCGGGCTTGGTGGCCACGTTGCTGGCAATGAGAGGAATCGCCCACGGCCATTTATTCACGCCGCCGCCCCACTCCGCGGGCAGCTGCTCGCCCGGCGCAATCGCATTGCGCGGGCATTCAGGCCCGGCGAGCACCTCTCCCTGCTTGGGATCGGCAACGGATTGCTCATCGCAAAACGTCGACGAGATGTATTCGCCGAAGTGGTAATACGTTTTGCCATTCGCCGCCAGGTTGCCCCACAGATAGCCGCTCGAAGGCTCGTTGACGTCCGGAATCTTCTGCAGCAGCGGAAGACCGCCGGCGACGACTCCCTCATAGTCATACGACCGCTCACTGCTTCGATAGTCCTGCTGCCAGGTCTTCTCCAGATAATCCGTGCCAATGCCGGCCGTGGACCATACATGCCCGTCGCCTGAAACCTCACCGGAGTCATAAAAATTATCGAGCACGCCGAACTGGAGCGCGAGCTTGTGCAGGTTGGGCGTGATGGCCGCGCCATACATGGCGAGGCTCGCATCGCCGTTGCCTACAGGCCTGCCGTCCTGCTTAAGGTCACCGAAGATCTGGTCGTAGGTGCGGTTCTCTTTAATGATGTAGATGACGTGGCGGATGCGGCCTTTTTGAGGGCTCTGCGCTCGCCCGCAAACGCGATCTGCTCCTGTGCGGCTTTCATTCGGTTCTCAGCAAGCACCGTTTGCGTCCATTCCGCAAGGTGGCCCGCGATCTCCGATTCGTCGAGCGTGGCCAGTGAGCCATAGAGCAGCGTCGCGATATATGAGTGGTCTGTCTCGCGTTGATTGGGCACCGATGCGGCTACTCTCTGCGGAAAATTGTTCGGCCCTGTTCCCTTCCCTTTGTCTGTCGCAATGTACAGCTTGCCGCCCAGTTTGCCGCCCACCTTGCCGCCCGTTGCCGACGCAACGAACGCCCCTTGAAACGCAATCGACATCGGCATCCATTCGGTAGGGATGAAACCGTCGGGCTCGATCATTCCGGTCTTCGCGGCTTTCGGTGTCAATTTGCGCGGGTCGATCACGGCCACCGCGTCAGTGGCCATATTCGCCGCATAGAGGCGGCTGCCGTCGGCGTTGACGGCGAGAGCGACCGGCTCGGCGCCGAAATAACTCTGCCCCGGCAGGCGCGTGTCAAAGTAGCCCTTGACGGCGAATTGTCCCGCGCTGACGTTCACAGCGGCAACAGCATCGCGATTCGCGAGCGCGACATAGAGGGTTTTTTCGCCGGGCGAAAAGGCAAACGCGCAGGGATGCGTTCCCGGCGCAATCGGGCTGGGCGGCTTGAGCAGGGCCAGCTTTTGCCCGGTTGTGCCGCGCGCAAGCTCGAGCTCAACGATCTCCGATGCATTCCACAGCGCGACAAACGCGCGCTTGCCATCGCTGGTTACGGCGAGAGCGATCGGGTAAGTCGATGGCACAGCGTCACTCTCTGAGAGGTCAAAGCGTTTTTCCACCGCGCCGGTCGCGGCGTCAACTAACACCACGTCGTCGGAGAGATTCTCGGCGACCAGCAACTTTTCGTGGCCGGTTTCGCCAAGAACCGCAATCGCGGCCGGATAAGGCAAACCTTCATTGCTTTCGGCGCCGGCGGGCTCGATGGTCTTTCGTCCTTGCGGCAGCGGCGCGGCCGGCAGATGAATCAGGCGCTCAGGCGCAATCTTTCCGCCGGCGAAGCTGTAGACTGCAATTCCGCTGCCCGCATCGGCTTTGCCGTCGCCTTTCGCATCGGTAAGCGACGCCATGCTGGCGTAGATGTGGCTGCCATCGCGGCTGAATGCAAGGCCTGAGTAGAGCGTTTGATGCGCACGCAAACCGGTGCGAGCATCCGGAAAATCGGCGAGCGAGCCAGTCGTAGTGTCCAGAACCGAAAACGACTGCTCGTACTGCGACTCGAAGGTTCCGTAGCCCGCGTTCACCGTCACAACGTAGCGGCCATCGGGCGAGACGGCCATCGAGATTGGCAGGCTGTTGATGCGCTGCGGGTGGCCGGGAGCTTCGCCAATCAATTGCTTGCTGGAGGGCAGATCGATATACGGCAACTCAGGACTCGGGGCTGTTTGGCTCGGACCGGTCTGACTCAGCGCAGTATGACTCGTACCGCTTTGCGCTGAAAGGCAAATTGCGCCCGAGCAAAAGGCGGCACTGAGAATTGCCGGACGAATCCTGAAAGCCATGGAAAAAGACCCCACACCCATTGAACGAATCTTAGATGAACGTGCGGTAAACCGCCATCACGGAGTGTGGTGAGGCAGGGGCTGAGAAATCGCAGAGGGACCTTCATGCACAGGTCTGCTTGCCGAAGAGAACAATCGGAGACCGTCGTTCGCGATCAGTCGCTCTTGCCCGAGCCGCCGCCGGCCACCGCGGGCAAATCAAGCGCAACAAGCGCAAAGCGTGTCTCGCCCGACGCAGACTTCTCAAATGCAACGATGTGCTGGTGGCGCTTCGATCCGGCCTTCAGCTCCAGATTATTTTCGCCGCTGCCGTAGTCATCGCGATCAATCTGGACCGTGCTTCTGTTGTCCTTGTCGTCCGCACAGGTCAACCCCTCTGAGGTCTCGGTCGGCGTGCCAACAGGCGTAGTGCCCTGGCAGGTGATCACGTCGCCGTAGCGCGCGAGCGCGTTCTTATAAAACGCAAGAACCTTGTCCTGGCTGTCGGGCGTCGAAAAATTGACGACCTTCACGCGCAGCTCCCACTCGCCAAAGCCCATGTGGATGTCCGCCGACTTTTCGTTATCTTTGTCGTTCACGATATTCGCGCCGGGATATGTGGGCAGCCCGAGGTCCGCGGCCGAGGTCTGGTCGGTGTTCACATGAATGCCGCCGAAAGGAGTGTCGACCTGGACTTTTTTCTGCTCGCCGTTGGCGCCTTTGTCCACTTGGACTCTGCATCCGGCAATTCCGGCGGCCAGAGCGAGGCAGGCCAGCAGGCTGGCGAACACGCCGCTCGATCTGAGCATTGCGCTCCGAGTCGAAATGCGCGCCGGATTCTGAGTCGAGTTTCGAGTCGAGTTCCTTGCGGACTTGGGTGTCGGGTTCTGTGTCGAGTCCAATGTTGGGTTCGGTGCCATGGGAAACGCCCTCTGTGCAGGTTATACGCCGCGGGCGGTCAAAATGTTCCGGGAAACGGAGGGAGCGGGGGGCTTGAGCCCTCTGAATTCGAGCACCCGCCTGCAAGGGCTTTAGCCTCGGCGTAAATCGGCATCTCCGCAGGCACACGCGATCAGTACGACTACTCAGTGCGTCGAAGGCCCGTCTTCCTTGCTGCTCGTAGCGAAGAGGATCGATGCAACAAAAACGGCGATGATGACGGGGACCACAAAGAATGGAGAAGTAATGTGCATGGCGCTGGCTCCTTGCTGCTGTCAGATTAACAAATCAGCCGCTCCCTTTTCACTGCCTTCTAGTTCCCTTGGTCCCTCGGTCCCTTGTTCCCTGCTGTTGCGTAGTCCACGCGAATGGTCAGAATCTCGTAGGGATGGATGGGAACTTTGACCACGTTGGCCCCGTTTTCCGTTGTGACTGACAGCGGCCCGCCCTCCGGCTGTTCCATCAGATTCGTGACCGTCGCGCCGGTCGCGCCCGGCGGAACATGGAATTCGGCAGTCGTCTCCTTGCCGGCCCATTCGTACGCGCGGAAAATCAGCCCATTCGCGTCTTCCGCTTTTTTCACGGCGGTGAGGACGATATTGTCGGGCGAGACCGAAGCGAATGAGTGCTCGCGCGGCAAGCGTTCCCGCATGTGCCGTCGTCACCACGGCCTGCAGCGGATAGTCGTACTCCCATCCATGCCGCACGGTCAACGCATCCTTCCATGTGCCCGCATGCGGATAAAGCGCGTAGTGGAAGTGATGCCCGCCCTGGTCGGCGTCGGGATCGGGCCATGTAGGCGAGCGCAGTAGCGTAATACGCAGCACGTTGCCGGCGGCGTCGTAGCCATATTTGTCCTGATTCAGAATGCTGAGGCCGTGGACTTTTCCGTCGGGCCCCGCTCCGCTCAGATCGGCCCAGCGCATCGCCTCAACCTCAAACTGCGCTTTGTCGAAGGAGTTATTGCGCGTTGTCGGCCGCTCGATGGAACCATAGGGAATCTCGTAAGTGGCGAAGTCGCTAGTTACGGCCAGCGGAAACGCCGCTTTGAGCAGACACATGCTTCTCGTGCCAGTCGATGTCGTTGTCGATGTCGATTCAATGTCACCACGGAGGCTGATCGTCTGAACGAATTTAGAGTTCTGGAATTGGCGCGTGATTCGATATGAATTATCTCCGTTTGATAACTTGACTTGCTCAACCGAGTCGGCCTTTTCAATCGTTGCCGGCGGTGCGTCTAGCGTCCCCGGATCGATGTTCCACGCGTCGTAGTCTTTCGGCGTGTCTTTGAATAGCTCGAGTTGATTGCCGCAGGAGTTTGGTGCAAGTGTTTCGAACTTTGTCTTTTCTTCGATTATGCTTGTGATGCAGCCGCTGTTCCTGTCGATCGAAACGCTAAGTTTGTCGTTCTCCAGTACAAACTCGCCGGTTGACGAGTTTGATAAGGTCACGAGCGGATCATTCGTCTTTGCCGCGGGCACGAGGTAGATAAGTCGATAGCCGAGCGCGGGTACGGATATGTTGGGGATCCTGATTTTGATCACGCCGGCCGCGTTCTTCTCGATAAGTTGAGCGGTGTTAACGCTCCGCGAACTTTTGTTTTCTGTCCACGCAAATGTTTCCGCTTTCCCTGTGGGGTCTTGCGCTGTAACGGTGACATCTCCGTCACGATCCCATCCCAGCGGGTTCCAAACAACCACGGGAATCTGTGTCCCCAGAGTTTCTGTATTGATTGGCTCCGCCATCGTCTCAAGCGCACTGTTTGAAATTTCGTTCGTCGACATCCGCACCCATGCGTAGTCCTTCTGCGCGTCCTTGTAGATCACCGCGATGCCGGAGCCGGCCGCCAGATCGTGGAACTGGTTGAAGAGCACTTTCTTCCAGTCTTCGGTCAGCTCGTCCGCTGGATACTTCGCGCCATCGAGCCACGCCAGCGACGACCATTTTTCCGCGTTCAGCATCTCCTCTTCGGCGGTGCGCATGCTGTGCTTGTGGTTGGCCTGCGTGGTGTAAACCCCGCGATGGTACTCAAAATACAACTCGGAATCCCACGTTGGAATCGCCACTTTTCCCGGCACCGCGGTCGGTGCAGTGTATTTCGGAATGGTCTGATAATTCCAAACCGGGCTGTCCGGCGCGATCTGTTTCTCAACCGACGAGAAAAAGCTCTGCGCAGTGCCGAACTCGTAGTGAGGCGTGACCGGCGCGCCGCCATCCGCGGTAATCGCCGCCGCATCGGGCTGGGCCCAGCGGAAACCCTCGTCCAGCATGGCCCGCGTCGGTCCGCCGCCGTGGTCGCCCACGCCATAGAGATCCATCATTTCTGTCATTCCTGTGGACCGTTGCCGCGCAGCCGCGAGATCGTCCGCAAGCCGCAGCGGGCGCAGGTCCTCATTGCCATAGCCGTGCGGGAAATACGCGAGCACCTTCGAGCCGTCGGGCGATTGCCACCAGAAGAGCTTGAACGGGAGCTGATTAGTGTCGTTCCACTCCATTTTCTGCGTGACGAAGTAGTCGACGCCGCTCTTCTTGTAGATCTGCGGCAGTTGCCAGTTGTAGCCGAACGAATCGGGATTCCAGCCGATGCGTACGTCCACGCCGTAAGCCTGCTTGTACCATCGCTTGCCCACGAGAAGTTGGCGCACAAGCGATTCGCCATCGGGCATGTTCAGATCCGGCTCGACCCACATGCCGCCGACAATCTCCCATCGGCCCTCGGCGATCCGCTTCTTGATTTCCGCATTCATCGAAGGATATTTCTGGGCCATCCATTCGTTGTAGGCCGCAGCCGACTGCGTGTAGGTGTAGCCGGGATATTCGTTCATCAATTGGAGCGCAGTTCCGAATGTGCGCCGGACAACGTCGACGGTCTCAGTCGACGGCCAAAGCCACGCTGCATCAATGTGCGAGTTGCCGGTGAGGTGGAAGGTCGCAGTCTCAAGCAGCGGGCGGAGCGCTTCAAGTTGGCCCTGCGCGGCTTTCAGGCTGGCGTCAAATTTGGATTGTGCCTGCGCGCGGGCGTCGCCAGTGGCCGTTTCCGCCGCATCGAGCGCGGCCACATCCACGGCGGCGATGGCCGAATCTAACGTGGCCATTGGGTTTATCTTTTCCCCGCCTTTTGTGGGCCCTTCGGCGTCACTGGGGTTAAGGCTCGGGATCAGCACCGAGGCCGACAGAAACTCCTGCGCGAGATCCGCGGGATTGGGCCGATTCTCTGGAAACTCAATGCGCAGAGTTTGCGCCGCGAAATGTCTTGGTGTCGATCGTGGAAAGAAGCTTGACGGCGATGACGATTTTGTCGCCGGGGCGCGCGTCTTCCTCGAGCACGATCGGTTCGAGATCTTCGCCCATGGCCACGCGGCGGCCGTTGTAATAGATCATCTCCGGCATAGGACCGTTGGCGTCGGCGTGGAACTGGAACCAGATGCGCGCGCCGGTTAAGTCGTAGCCGTTGAGTGTGTCGGGAATCTGGACGGTCTGGCGGAACCAGACGGCGTCGGTCGGCGCTTTTTCGCGCAGCGCGACGGGCTGCCAGTCGCTTTCGTCCAAACCAACCGCTTCGCCATGTGTCAGGTCGCCGGAATGCATCTTCCACGCGGTGGCAGGCAGCTGGTCGAGGCTCAAAAGCCGGTCAACAATTTGGTGCTGCGGCGCGGGCAGCTGCGCAGCGGCGCGCTCTGATTCGCTGACGACCACCTGGCCGGTTGCCGGCCGCGCAGCGAAAAACGTAAGTAGAAAGACAAAGTGAATCGCAAGGCAAGCGTGCAACTTCGAAGGACGATTCATAGCCGAAGAAGCCCCCGCCGAATTGTAATCCGTGACGGCGTTTCGAGAAAGACAACGAGACCTGGGCAGGCCCAGAACTTGGCCGAGTGCCGGACGGCCGACTGGCGCGCCGACTTGCTGTTCTCGGTTCCCTGCTCCCTATCCCCTGCCGGGACCCCAGCGACGGGTCTACGCCCCTAGGGTTGCTACTACCTGTTCCCTTGTTTTTATCGCCGCAAACCCCGCAAATGCTCTACTCTGGCTTGGAACGCAAATGCATAAATACCTGGCCAGAATCCGCGAAGCGCTTTTTCAGGCTTTTGTCCACGATGTTGTCAACACATCGAAGGCGGCCGCCTATTCCGGCATGCTCATGTTCTTCCCCGCCCTGCTGGTGATGACCACGCTGGTGGCGCAGGTTGAAGAAGGTCCCTCGCTCGTGGGAGAGACGCGTGGCGTTCTGGAGCAGTTTCTGCCCAATGACACGCTCGATCTGGTTCAATCCTCGATCCTCAACCACCAGATGCACTCCGGCCAGCTGATTCTCTCCGCCACTTTGCTCAGCCTTTTTGCGGGGCTCGGCTTCATGCTTTCGCTCATGGAAGGATTCCGCCGCGCCTACCGGCTGCCGCAGGAAAGCTGGACCTTTTGGGGACGCCGCGCCCGCGCGCTCATGCTGGTCTTTATTGTTTTGATTCCGCTGTCGCTGGCCTCGCTGGTAATTGTCTTCGGCCACCAGATCGAGCACTGGATGATCGCCAACGCCGATCATGACCTGCGTCCTGTTGTGGTCCTTTTCTGGCGCATGGTTCGTTGGACGATCACCTTTGCTTCGATCCTTACCGTCCTGACCGCCCTTTATCATTTCGGAACCCACCGCACCGAGCATTGGTCTTTGGTCGCGCCCGGCGCAATCGCGGGCACGCTCATCTGGTTCCCGGCCACGCTCGCCTACGGTTGGTACGTGACCAGCGTGGCCAACTACACGCGGCTCTACGGTTCATTCGCTGCCGGAATTGCAACGCTCGTTTGGCTTTACATCACGTCATTCAGCGTGTTGCTGGGCGCGGAGCTGAACGGCGTTCTCTACTGGGAGCGCCAGAATCAACTTGCCGCGGAGTCGTCCGCGCATGAGCGGGCGTCTCTGGCGCGCTAGCCAAACGCTGTTCGCAATTCTGTTCACTGTCACAGGCGGGAATCCGCAAACCGCAAATTGAGCGCCGACTGCTGCGCTTTGGCCCGGCCAGTTACAATAAAGTCATTCGCGCCCCTTTGCTCCCTTTTGCCCGCTAAAAACCGATTTCACTCAATAAGAAACGCGTCTGGAGCCGCCTCCATGCCATTTGCCGAATTGAATCTGACGCAATCTCCATCGCAGCGCCGCGCAAAAATCGTTGCGACGCTGGGGCCAGCCTCAAACAGCGAGCCTGTCATTCGCGCCATGATTCGCGCCGGCGTGGATGTGGTGCGCCTCAATTTCTCTCACAGCACGCACGAGCGCAAGGTTGCGGTCATGCAGAAAATTCGCAAGGTGAGCCGCGAGGAAAACAAGCCGCTGTGCATTCTCGCCGACCTGCAGGGACCGAAGATTCGCACCGCGCTGCTTAAAGATCATCAGCCTGTGCTGCTCAAGGCCGGCCACAAGATCACGATCACGCCGCGCGATGTGCCGGGTACTGCTTCTCTGGTTGGCACCACTTTCAAGACCCTCGCTGAAAACGTTGAACAAGGCTCGCGGATCCTAATTTCCGACGGCCTGATTGAGCTGCGCGTGCACCAGCTCACCGGAGAAGACGTGGTCTGCGACATCATCAACGGCGGAATGCTGGGCGAGAGCAAGGGCATCAATCTCCCCGGCGTTCTGGTGCGCACGCCCTCGCTCACTGAAAAAGACTCACGAGGACCTGGAGTTCGCGCTCAATCACGGTGTGGACGCCATCGCCGTGTCATTTGTGCGCACCGCCGAAGACGTGAGCCTGGTGCGCAATCGCGTGGCCGCGCACGGCGCCGATACCTGGATCATCGCCAAGCTGGAAAAGCCGCAGGCCGTTGAGCATCTCGACGCGATTTTGCAGGTCGCGGACGGCATCATGGTGGCGCGCGGCGATCTGGGCGTGGAAGTGCCGCCGGAAAAAGTTCCCGCGATTCAGAAGTACATCATTCGTCGCGCCGCCGAGTACTTCAAGCCGGTGATCACGGCGACGCAGATGCTGGAGTCGATGATCGAGAATCCCCGGCCAACGCGCGCCGAGGTCTCCGACGTGGCCAACGCCATCTACGACGGCACTGACGCCGTGATGCTCTCCGGTGAGTCCGCCGTGGGCAAGTATCCGGTTGAGGCCGTGCAGATGATGGCGCGCATCGTTACAGAGACCGAGCGGCACATGAAGGAGAGTCTGGGGATCCAGCCGCGCGAACGCCGCAGCGGCCTCACGATTGCGGAAACTATTTGCGAAGCGACAGCACACGCCGCCGACGATCTTGACCTTCGCGGCATTGCGCTTTTCACCGAGTCGGGCGCAACGGCGCGCCAGCTCTCGAAATACCATCCCACCGCGCCCATCTTCGCGCTCAGCCCGCTCGATGTCACCGTCAATCGTCTGAACCTGCTGTGGGGCACCACTCCCATCCGATGTCCCAAGGTGAACTCCAATGAGGCGATGGTGGATTGCGCCGAGAAACTTCTTGAAGAAGGCGGCTATGTTCGCCCGCGCGAAGTGATCGCGATTGTGGCCGGCACCCGCACCAAATCCGGCTCAACCAACTTCCTGCGCCTGCATGCCATGGGCGAGAATTCGCCGAACGGCCAGCGCTCCGGCGCTTCTCGGACTGAAAAAACCGCACCTGCCGCCGCAGCCTCCGCGATTATTATTCCCAAGAAACGCAGCGCTCTGAAAAATCCGGTGTCGTAAGAACAGCATTCGCTGCGCGAGGGCCACACACCTTGCCCGAATGCGTGCAGGTCTGGCCTTCGCAGCCGATGCTGCTCCTCACTTTTGAAACAAATCCAGCGGAATCGATTCACCCAGCGCCTTGTAGCCTGCGGGCGAAGGGTGCAGATGGTCGCCGCAATCGAACGCCGGCAAAAGCTGCTCGGGATGCGCGGGGTCGCGCACCACAGCGTCAAAATCGATCACCGTGTCAAAGTGACCGGCAGCACGAATCCACGCGTTCACCGCTTGCCGATCGGCTTCGCTTAACGAGCCCGGATGGTAGTAGCCCGAACCTGTATAGGGCGTGATCGTCGCGCCATAAACGCGGAGGCCGTGCGCGTGGGCGCGCTCGATGATCTGCTGGTACGCAGCAATCAAGCGCGCGACCAGCGCCGCATGCTGCTCGGCAGGAACCTCGGCAATGCGAGCCAGGCCGCCCAGGTCGTTCACTCCTTCAAAGACGATCAACCAGCGCACGCCGGCCGGAGCCAGCACGTCGCGGTCGAAACGCGCCAGCACATTCGGGCCGAGCCCGTCGGTGAGGAGATGATTGCCGCCGATTCCCTGGTTGGACACGCCGATATTCCGCGTCTTTTTTGAGGCTTGCAATCGCGCCGCCAAAACATCCGGCCAGCGGTCATTGCCGTTGGTGGTGGCGGCGTGGCCATCGGTAATCGAATCCCCGAGCGCTATAACGACGCCCGCTCCTGCGCCCGCGCCGGGCAGGGTGCGCACGTCGATTTCCGTGAGATCGTACCAGTGATCAACATGCTTCGCGTCGGGCAAGTCCGCCGCGCTCACCTGGTCTCCGTGAACGTAGTACGAAGTAGACCGCGAGCCGGGATGACCGGTCTCCTGCGCAGGCGGTACGTCCAGATGGAAAGTCACTGCCACATCGGACAGCGGCGCGACAGGCATTTCCACCGCGTCTGATACGAACTCCGCTCCCGGAGGAATTGTGACATCGGGATTGCCGCCGAACGTCAGCGCGTGATCGCTTGCGGGATCAATCGCCGCCGCCGCAGGCGAAGGTGGATGTGCAATATGCACAGACGTGAAATGGAGAGCGGTCGTGCCGAACGCGTTCGAAAGATGCACGCGCAGCGCCGAGCCGCCCAGCGAGAGATGAACGATCTGCCGGATCGTTGCGTCGCGCATGTCGTCAGCGGGCAGCGCGTTCTGGGGCTCGGGAATCTGCTGCGAAGCGCCCCAGCTCGACACCCATGCGTCGCCCCTGGCGGAGCCGCGCTGCGCCGTCGCGTGGCTGGCCATTGCCAACAACATTGCAAACAAGCCTGCGGTCAGGCTTGCACCAAGACCCGTAAATCGTGTGATTTTTACAGTTAGTCTCATAGCGATGATTTAATATGATCCTCGAAGTAAATCGATGTTCGAGGCGGTTCTCCAATTGGCGCAAGTCGACGTCGCAACCGCTAAGTGGCGTTTTTCCTTAAGAAAACGCCACCGTGCAAAATGTCTCAGATACCGCAGGAATTGGAGAACCGCCCCGAAAAACGCTGCAAGCATAACACCCCGGAGCATTCAAATGCATTCCAGCTTCAGACTTCCCATCTTCGCAACGGTCCTCGCCCTCACTTTCGCCGCAGCCGCGCTTCAGGCGCAGGCTCCCTGCACGCCGGTCACATTCACGGCTGACCAGGATCACCAGAACATGATGGACCAGCTAGGCATCAAGACGCTTCGCCCCGGGTGGAGCGGAAACGAGAATGCTCCGAACCATGCCAACTACGACGAATCGAAGGCAAATCCCTACCCAAATGTTCCGGACCCGTTGACGCTCAGCGACGGCGCAAAGGTCGCGACCGCCGACACCTGGTGGAAGCAACGCCGCCCCGAGCTTGTCGAAATGCTTTCGAAATATGTTTATGGCTTCGTGCCGGCCGACCTTCCCAAGGTCACCTGGACCGTGACCGCAGTCGATCACGAGATGATCGGCTTCACACCAGTGATTGCAAAAGATCTGATTGGCGAAGTGGACAACTCAGGCTGCCCGGCGATCAGCGTCAAGATTCATATGACTGTCGTCACGCCGGCGAATGCTGCGGGGCCGGTTCCTGTGCTCATGGAATTTACGCGCGCTGGGTTTCCCTATCCCAACGAGCCGCGCGGCGACGATCTGGCAAAGATCAACGCAGCAACGAAGGCGGAGCTGCTCAAGCAGGACCCTTCGCTGAGCCAGGTCTTTGCGGCCCACCCTGCATGGGAGCCGTATCAGGAGCCGCCGTTCTTCGTGCGGCCGGAGTTGAACGCCGACGGCGATCCGCCGAATGAATGGCAGCTCATCGCGGCCGGTTGGGGATTCGTGCGCTTCGATCCCGCAAGCGTGCAGGCTGACAACGCTCAAGGATTGACGCGCGGCATCATCGGCCTGGTGAACAAAGGACAGCCGCGCAAACCAGATCAATGGGGCGCGCTGCGCGCGTGGGCCTGGGGCGCAGACCGCGGACTCGATTATCTCGAGACTGATCCCGCGGTCGACGCAAAGCATGTCGGCATCGAAGGCGTGTCGAGATACGGAAAAGCGGCGCTGGTCACTATGGCCTTCAACGATCGCTTCGCGATGGTGCTGGTCGGCTCGTCAGGCAAAGGCGGAGCTACGCTGCTGCGCCGCAACTACGGCGAGGGCGTGGAGAATCTGGCCACCGGCGAGTACTACTGGATGGACGGCAACTTCATCAAGTACGACGCCAGCGATGCCTCATTCGGCGCCATGAATCCCGGCGATCTTCCCGTCGATTCGAATGAGCTGATCGCTCTTTGCGCGCCGCGGCTCACCTTCATCAGCTACGGATCTCCCGAGAAAGGCGACGCGCATTGGCTCGATCATGAAGGCAGCTTTATGGCCACGATCGATGCCAACCGCGTGTTTGCGTTGCTGGGCGCGAAAACTCTTGACATCCCGGGCGACTATAAAACCGCAAAGATGCCGCCGATCAATGAGGGTCACCTCGACGGCCAGCTTGCCTGGCGGCAGCACGACGGCGGTCACACCGACGCGCCCAACATGAAGTATTTCATTCAGTGGGCCGACGGAAATATCGGCCACGCGCCGCAGTAATGAGGAAATTGAAACGGGCACTCGCGCCACGAAACCAACCTGCACGCAAATGCCGGCTTCCTTTTTGTCTTGTTGACTGATGATGGTACTCGGGACCGTAGCACACCTCAACCGTTCGCACAAGACTTGCAATTCCCAACGATGCCCCGTACTATCCGCAATAGAAACCGGCCTGCAAAACAGGTGGGTGGTCAACGCTGGTTGAACCAACATTCAATGAACAGGGGCTCGACTCGACAATCGGTTCCGTGTGCAGTGTCCGCCAGTCCGGAATGCCTAACGAACCGCGGAGAGCTCCACCGTCTGAGGACGGGTTCACCGGCGCATCAGCCACGGTCCAGCGGGTCGGCTTCTACTTCTCTTGTTCCCTGCCACATTCTTTTCTCTCGCGGATCCAATCCCTTATCCTGACCTAAGTGCACCCCGTCCTCTTCCATATCGGATCGCTTGTGATCCCCTCTTACGGCGCAATCACTGCGCTCGGCGTATTGGTTGCGCTTATGCTCGCGCAGCGCACTTCGCGCATCGCGGGCGTCGACGCCGGCAAGATCTGGAATCTCTGCATCCTGAGCCTGTTTGCCGCTCTGGCTGCTGCGCGATTGCTGCTGGTCGCCGCCAACTGGGGCGTTCTTCGGGCTCATCCCGCATGGCTGCTCGGCTTGGGCGTGGTGCATCATCCCCTGTTGGCATGCGCAGGAGCTTTTGCAGGCGCCGCCTGCGCCGCATGGTATGTGTGGAAGAAAAAACTTCCTTTTCGCGCAACTGCCGACGCACTCGCTCCACCTCTCGCCGCTGCTCTCGCATTCGAGCAGCTCGGCGCGCTGGCCGCCGGCTCCGGCTACGGAACAGACGCCGGGCCTGGCGTGGGCTGGGCTGTCGTCTATTCGAATCCACTGGCCGCAATTTGGAGCGGCACTCCGCTTGGCGTTCCGCTGCATCCCGTGCAGGCTTATGCTGCGCTGGCGTTTTTTGCGCTGGCGGTGCTGCTCTGGGTCTGGCTGCCGCTTGAGCGCCGCAAGGGCGACGTGGCCGGCCTGGGCTTGCTGGGAGCCGGAGTAGCAATTTACCTCACGGAGATCTGGCGCGACTGGGAGGGCCGCGGCGCACTCCTTCACGGCATTATCGACGGGCCGCAAATCGCTGCCGTCTTACTTGTGCTGGCCGGCACGCTGACGCTTCGCGAGAACAAGCCCGCGATCCGCAAAAACAAAAACGACCCGCGCGAAAGCAAATTCGTTCCGCACGAGCAAGAACGCGTGCCTCCCACTGGCAAGCAAGCCCCCACGGCGACAGAAAGTCGAGGCGCCGTATGAGCCTTCCACGCACGATCGCCGTGCCCGCTGACGCAAAAGGCCAGCGGCTCGACACTTTTATCGCAGCGTTTTTTGCCGCGGCTCAAGTCGTGTCTCAGGCCGCGTCTCCGCCCACACAGCTCGAAGGCATAAGCCGGTCGCGCGTGCAATTGCTCCTCGACCAGGGCGATGTGCTGGTCAACGGCGGCCGGAGAAGGCGTCGCTGAAACTGCGCGGAGGCGAGCAAATCACGATCACCGGCGATCCGCATCCTGCGCCGCTCAAAGCTGTTCCGGAGGCCATTCCGCTCGACATCGTCTACGAAGACGCCGACCTTGCCGTGATCAACAAGCCGGCCGGCATGATGGTGCACGCGGGCTCAGGCCAGAATGACACCGCGCGCAGCGGCGGAACGCTCGTCAATGCCCTGCTGCACCGCTTCAAGGCGCTCTCTGCCACGGGCGGCGATCTTCGCCCCGGAATCGTCCACCGGCTCGACAAAAGCACCAGCGGGCTGATCATCGTCGCCAAAAACGACCGCGCTCACGCTGCTTTGGGCGCGATGTTCTCGGGCCGCAATGTACAAAAAACCTA
Source organism: uncultured Acidobacteriaceae bacterium (assembly GCA_963773915.1). Taxonomy (GTDB): domain Bacteria; phylum Acidobacteriota; class Terriglobia; order Terriglobales; family Acidobacteriaceae; genus Telmatobacter. Next base: position 443,666 of record CAVZCY010000007.1, on the reverse strand, counting down.
CATCGCGCTGGTTCATGGGTCTCTCCAGAAAGACAAGGGCACCATCACCGCGGCGGTCAGCCGTGACCCCGTTCGCCGCACGCGCATGACCACGCGACCCAGCGAAAATGCCCGCTCCGCTGTTTCGCACTACAAAGTCGTGCGGCGCTTGGCGACCCGCTTCGGCAAATTCACGCTGATCGAAGTTCGGATCGAGACAGGCCGCACCCATCAGATCCGCGTGCACATGGCGTCCATCGGCCACCCCGTGGTCGGCGACACGCTCTACGGCGGCACTGCGCACTTGACCGAGCAAGATGCAGCGCAGACCACGCGCCTCGTCCGAAAAAAGAAGGCGCCTGAGCGGCTGAAGCTCGACCGCAACTTTCTCCACGCCGCAAAGCTCGAATTCGCGCAACCGCTGACGGGCAAGCCGCTCCAGCTTGAAGCGCCGCTACCCGAGGAGTTGACTGCTTTCCTCGGCCGCCTCGAATCCGTCTAATTCTTACAGGCTCGCCCCTTTTGGACCCGCTCCACAACCGCTTCCGGATTTGCTGACGAAAGTACCCGGATGGTCAATCCCTATCGCCTATTAGTTAGTACGGCGATTGTTAGAATGAGAAGTGATGAAGACACAGCTTTCCACGCCTCAGTCTCCCGCCTCGGCGCAGCTGATGCGTTCCTCGTTTTTTGCCTTGACATTTGCGGTTGCGCTTTCGTGCGCGGCAGTACCTGCGCAGCAGCCTGCGCCCGGCACAGGCAGTCAAGCGACGCAACCGGCAACTAAACCCGCGAGCCAACCTGCTGCTCCGGCCGCCGCTCCGGCCAATGCTCCAGCTGCTACGCAGGCGGCTCCTGGCCCCGGATCAAATACCGATGTCGGCGCACCCACCTTCCACTTCGGCGTCAACGAGGTCAGCCTCATCTTTACCGTCACTGACAGGCACGGGCACTACATTCCAAACCTGACTCAGAACGACTTCGCCCTGCTCGATGACGGCAAGGCGCCGGCGCGTGTGAACTCCTTTCACCAGCAAATCAACCTGCCGTTGCGCGTGGGGCTCGTCATCGACGCGAGCAGCTCGATCCGCTCGCGCTTTCAGTTCGAACAACAATCGGCCACTGCTTTTCTGCTCGATGTGCTCAAGGCGAAGAGCGATCGCGCCTTCGTGATGGGATTCGACGTGACGCCGACAGTTACTGCGGATTGGACCAACGATCAGGACGCTCTGGAGGCCGGCGTAAATAAGCTGGAACCCGCCGGCGGCACAGCCCTTTTTGATGCCGTATATGTCGCCTGCCGTGACAAGCTCGGCACCGAGCGCGGTCCTGAGCCTGTTCGCAAGGCCATCATTCTCATCTCAGACGGCGAGGACAACCAGAGCCGCGTCTACCTCACTGAAGCCATCAAGGAATGCGAGCGCGCCGAAACAATCATCTACGCCATCAGCACCAACTGGACGCCCAGCCGCGGCAACGGCGACAAGATTCTGCAGGAACTGGCGGAAGAGACCGGCGGCGAAGTGTTCTTTCCGCCCTCGGTAGATGAGATGTCAAACAGCTTCAAAGATATTGAGGAAGAACTCCGCAGCCAGTACGCGCTGGTTTATACTCCTGCCGACTTCAAGGCCGACGGATCTTATCGAACCATCTACCTCTACTGTTACGACCGCAAATACACTGTCCGCGCTAAGAAGGGCTATTTCGCGACCGGCAAGTGATCCGGATAGCACTGAGTCATTGATCGAAGCGTTGAACTCCGCGCAGGCCGCCTATTTCGGCGTAGTATCGCCCGCAAGCAGTGCCAGCAATCCATCCTCGTCGATCACAGGAATTTTCAGCTCGCGCGCTTTGTCGAGTTTTGACCCGGCTTCCTCTCCAGCCACAACGTAGCTGGTCTTTTTGCTGACCGAGCCCGCGGTCTTTCCGCCCGCCGACTCGATCTTTTCCTTCGCCTCGTCGCGGGTCATCTTCGGCAGCGTTCCCGTCAGCACAAAGGTCAGGCCGGCAAGCTGCGTCGAGCGCTGTTTCTTTTCCGCTGTCATCTCCACGCCGGCGTCTTTGAGCCGCTTCACCAGATGGCGGTTTTCCTTGTCCGCAAAAAACTCCACTATGGCTTGCGATATGCGCGGGCCCACTTCCTCAACGCGCTCCAACTCCTCTGCGTTTGCGCTCATCAGGGCATCGATCGACCCGAACTCCTGCGCCAAAAGTTCCGCAGTTCGCTCGCCAACAAAACGAATGCCCAGCCCCATCAAGACGCTTGCCAATCCCGCGGTCTTCGATTTTTGAATCTCGGCGAGCAGCGTGCGCGCGGATTTCTCTCCGAAACGCTCCAGGTCAACGAGCTGTTCTTCGGTCAGCGAATATAGATCGGCTAAGCTCTTTACCAGGCCCCGGTCGAGTAATTGCTGCACGGCTGCATCACCGAGCCCTTCGATATTCATCACGCCGCGGCTGGCAAAATGCAGCAGGCTCTCGCGCAACTTTGCCGGGCAGTCTACATTGATGCAGCGCCAGTCGGCCTCGCCTTCCGCACGGACAACTTTGCTTCCACACTCGGGGCATTTCGACGGAAATTCGAAGGTGCGCTTTCCGCGAGGATGCTCCTTGTCCTCAACCACCTCAACGATCTTGGGAATCACGTCGCCGCCGCGCTCCACCTTCACCCAGTCGCCGATCTTCAGGCCCAGTCGCTGAATAAAATCGGCATTGTGCAAAGTGGCTCGGCTCACGGTCACGCCGCCGATAAAAACCGGCGTCAACATGGCCGTGGGCGTGAGCTTGCCGGTTCGGCCTACCGTGATCATGATGTCTTCGAGCTTGCTGATGGCCGCCTTTGCGGTGAATTTATACGCAATGGCCCAGCGCGGCGCGCGGCCCGTGTAACCCAGCCGCTGCTGGGTCGCATGCGCGTCGACTTTCAGCACGACGCCATCAATCTCGTAGCCCAGCGTCTCTCGCGCGTGTTCTGCGTTGTCGATAAACTTCATCATCTGCTCGACATTTTTCACGCGCTCACGATGCGGATTCACGCGAAATCCGAGCGCAGTAAGCGCATCGAGCGTGGCCGTTTGCCCGGCCGCAAAGTATTCGCCGTCGACAAGCAGAAAATACGCGAAGAACACCAGTCGGCGTCTCGCAACAATCGACGAATCGAGCGTGCGCAAGGTTCCCGCGGCAGAGTTGCGCGGGTTGACGAACGCCGGCAGCCCCTCGCGCTCGCGCTCCTCATTCATTTTGAGGAACGCCGCAGCGGGCATCACCACCTCGCCGCGCACTTCAAATTTCGCCGGCAACTTCGCTTTCTTCAGCCGATCGGCCGGAATGCTCAACGGAATGCTGCGAATGGTGCGGATATTTGAGGTGACGTCCTCGCCGGTCTGCCCATCGCCGCGCGTAAGGCCCATCGCGAGTCCCGCGCCGCCGCTGCCCGGCTCGTAGCTGAGCGCCACGCTCAGGCCGTCGAGCTTCAGCTCGGCTGTATATTCCACCGGCAGCTTGCCGGCCAGCTCGTGTACGCGCCGGTCCCAATCGGCGAGTTCTTCGGCTGAGTAGGCGTTGTCGAGCGACAGCATCGGCCGCGAGTGCTGCGCTTTTTTGAATCCCTCGGCAGGCTTGCCGCCCACGCGCTGCGTCGGCGAGTCTGGAGTTACCAGGTCGGGGTGCGCCGCCTCGAGCTTCTTCAGCTCGTTCATCAGCGCGTCGTACTCGGCGTCAGAAACCTCCGGCGCATCGAGAACGTAATAGAGATGCTCGTGGCGGCGAAGCTCGTTCCGCAGCTTCTCGATTTTGCGCGTAACCGCCGTCTCGGCCATAGCTAGGAATTATAGTGACCCGCGCAAGCCTTGTTGCCCCATCCTTTTCGTTCGTCGCGACGAACGAAAGGGTGGGAGACCAAGCGCTGACTTGCTAACTCGCTGACTCGCCGGCTAGCTTTCTATTTCAGCCCACGGTCCTTCAGCATCGGATCGATGCTCGGCTCCCCGCCCAGCCATGTGTCGTACATCTTTTGGAGATCCTCAGTGTTGCCGCGCGAAAGCACCATCCGCCTGAATCGCTCGCCGTTAGCGCGCGTCATTCCGCCGTGATCCTCAAACCACTGGTACGCGTTGTCGTCCAGCATCTCACTCCACGAGTACGCGTAGTAGCCGGCCTGATAGCCCTCCTGCCAAATGTGCAGAAAATAACTGGAGCGATAGCGCGGCGGCACGTAGCTAACATTTAGATGCGTCCTCTTGAGCGCGTCTTGCTCGAAAACATCTGGATCCTGGAGCGGCGCGCTCGCCGGCAGCGTGTGCCACTGGAGATCGAGCTCAGAAGCTGCAAGAATCTCGGTGAAGTCGTAGCCCTGGTTGAACGTTTTCGCCCGCACGATTTTTGCCGCCAGGTCGGCGGGCATGGGCTCGCCGGTCTTGTAGTGCTTCGCGAAGTGCGCAAATACGGCAGGATCGCTTGCCCAATGTTCATTGAACTGTGAGGGAAACTCGACAAAGTCACGCGGCACGTTGGTGCCGGCCAGGCTCGGATACTCGGTGTCGGCAAACATGGCATGCAGCGCGTGGCCAAACTCGTGGAACATCGTAGTTACATCGTCAAAGCTGAGCAAAGCAGGCTCACCCGGCGCGGGCTTTTGGAAATTAGCCACGTTGTAGACCACCGGCTGCGTGCCCAGCAGCTTCGACTGGCCCACCAGCGTGTCCTCCCACGCTCCGCCATTCTTGTTGTCGCGCTTAAAGTAGTCGCAATACCAAATCGCCAGCGGCTTACCATCGGCGTCATAAACCTGAAACACGCGCACGTCCGACTGCCATACAGGCAGATCCTTGCGCTCCTTGAACGTCAAGCCGTAAAGCTCGTGCGCGGCGTAGAAAACGCCGTTCTCAAGCACATTGTTCAGCTCGAAGTAGGGCTTTACCTGTGACTGATCGTAATCGTATTTAGCCTTGCGCACTTGCTCGGCATAGAACTCCCAGTCCGCCGGATCGACGACTGGATACGCGGCCGATCCACTGAACTTGAAATCGTCCAGCGCCTGAATGTCTTTCGCTTCAACGGCCGCTTTTGCCGTCGTGGCCGGAACGAGCGCATCGAGAAAATGAATGGCTGCCTCAGGCGTCTTGGCCATCTGGTCGGTCAAGGTCCACGCCGCGTAGTTGGGATAACCGAGCAACGCAGCCTTCTGCGCGCGAAGCTGCGCGAGGCGCGCAAGCGTGGAGCGCGTGTCGTTCGCGTCTCCTCGCTCGGCCCGATTCCAGGAATTCTCAAATATCTTGCGACGCGTGGCTCGGTCGCTCAGAGAGCTCAGATCGGGCTGCTGCGTGGTGTTCTCGAGCGGCAACCGCCAGCCCTGCTGTTTGTGCGCCTTGGCTTCCTCTGCTGCCGAGGCCATTTGTCCGGCGCTCAATCCGGCCAGCGTCCCGGGGTCCGTCGTCGAATAGGCGCCCGCCGTCGTGGCGTCCAGCAACTTGGTCATGAAGGTGTTCTCAAGCGTCGACTCTTCTTCGTCAAGCTTCTTGAGTTTCTCTTTGTCGGAATCTGACAAATTCGCCCCGGCCTTCACAAACTCCTGGTAGTCGTACTCCACAAGCCGCAGCGATTCGCCGTCGAGCTTGAGCGACGCCCGCTGATCGTAGATGGATTTAATTCGCGCAAACAATTTGGAATTCAGGTTGATCGCATCGGCCAGCGCGGCAGTGCGCGGCGCTTCGTTGTCCTCTACTTTTTCCAGCTCCGGATCAGTGTTCGCCTGCGAAACCAGGTTGAACGCAGCCCACGCGCGATTGAACAGCTGGCCGGATTTTTCCAGCGCCACGAACGTATTGTCGAAGGTCGGCGGCGCGGGGTTGTTGGCGATCGCCTCAACCTCCTTGAGCTGCTGCGCCATGCCCGCGTCGATCGCCGGCTCGTAGTCGCTGTCCTTGATCTTGTCGAAGGCCGGCGCATGAAAAGCGAGCGAGCTCGCCGCGTAAAAAGGATTGCTCGGGCCGAAGCTGCCGGCTGAATCGTGCGTCTGAGCGGTGGAGATCCCCGCAGAAACACCGATAAGCAAAAGGCCGATTCCCGAGATCAGAACTCTGTTGGTCCTCAAATTCATTCGCGAATGCATCATGGATGTAAGACTCCTTAACGGCCGATTCATCAACCCCAAAATATTCGAGAATCAATTGTATGGGATGAATCGATGGCCTGTGGATTCGCCTGCCACCGGGCGACCGCCTAAAATAGACCTGCATGCATTACGATGCTCTTTTCAGAAAATCGCATCGGAGAATTCGCAGCCCGTATCAACGCCAAGAATCCCGGAGAACCAACACGAAATGACGCCAACAGCAACCGCCCCTGAAGGCCGCACCCAGGCCGAGAATCTCGACCAACTCGCGTCCGTCGCAATTAATGTCGGCCTCGGCCTCAAAGCCGGACAAGAGCTCGTGATGACCGCTTCGGTCGACACGCTGCCGCTGGCTCGCCGCATCACCGAGCAGGCTTATCGCGCTGGCGCATCGCTTGTCACGACGCTCCTCACCGACGATGAGTCCACGCTGGCGCGCTATCATTACGCTCCCGACGCGAGCTTCGATCGCGCCGCCAAGTGGCTTTACGACGGAATGGCCGAGGCCTTCAAGAGCGGCGCCGCGCGCCTGGCTGTCGCCGGAGCCAATCCGAATCTGCTCTCGAACGAAGATCCCGACAAAGTGGGCCGCGCCAATCGCGCGCTGTCGCAGGCTTATCGCCCGGCGATGGAGCTCATCACGCGCCATGACATCAACTGGACGATTGTTGCCGCAGCCACGCCGCCATGGGCCGCGATCATGTTCCCCAACGATACGCCAGATGAAGCGATGGCGAAGCTGTGGGCGGCGATCTTTTCGACCTCGCGCATCAACACTCCCGATCCCTGTGAGCGCATGGAAGTCGCATGACGCAGACCTGCATAAGCGCTCGGCAATCCTGAATGAGAAGCGTTATTCGGCTTTGCAGTATCGCGGCCCCGGCGTCGATTTTCGCCTCGGCCTGGCCGACGATCACCTGTGGCTCGGCGGCGGCACCACCGCGGGCAACGGCAACTACTGCATTCCCAACATGCCCACCGAGGAGGTCTTCACAACTCCGCACAAAGACCGCGCCGACGGCACCGTGACTGCATCGAAGCCCCTATCGCATATGGGCACGATGATTGAAGGCATCCAGGTTCGCTTCGAGCACGGCCGCATTGTTGAGGCTCGTGCCACGCGAGGCCAGGAGGTGCTGCAAAAACTGATTGACACCGACGACGGCGCGCGCCGCCTGGGCGAAGTGGCGCTCGTTCCCCACTCGTCTCCCATTGCGAAAAGCGGCCTTCTCTTCTTCCACACGCTCTTCGACGAGAATGCCGCCTCGCATATCGCGCTCGGCCAATCCTATTCATCGTGCCTGCGCAACGGAGACAAGCTTTCGCCAGAGGAACTCGCCGCCAAGGGCGCGAACTCAAGCCTAATCCACGTTGACTGGATGATCGGGTCTTCCGAACTTGGACATTGACGGCATCACCGCATCGGGCACTACCGAACCGCTGATGCGCAAGGGAGAGTGGGCCTAGAAGCGCCCACATTCCCAGATCGGATTCATGGAACCTGTCACACACTTTCTTACCGGCGCGTGTTTGGGCCGCGCAGGATTCAATCGCAAGACCGCTTACGCTACCCTCGCCGCCGTGCTGGCCGCCGAGGCCGCAGACCTCGACATCTTCTGGGGATTCGCCGGCCCAGTCGAAGAGCTCAAACATCATCGCGGCATTACGCACACTATTTGGGCAGTGCCGGTCGTCGCGGGTGTGGTCGTGGGAGCGGTGGCGCTGCTACATCTATGGCGACAGCGGCGTCGACGCCGCGCAGCTGCCGGCGCTACCCAAAACGGCCAAGACAATGGCAACGCAAACGAATCACCAACGTCGCCCGCGCCGTTGCCGCCCGTCCACTGGGGCTGGCTCTACTTCACCGCATGCGTCGCCGCGTTGAGCCATCTGCTTCTCGACTGGACCAACAACTACGGCGTGCGCCCGTTTTTCCCCCTGAATCCTCGCTGGTATGCCGGCAGCTTCATGTTTATCGCCGAGCCGATTATCTGGGGATTGTTTCTCCTGGCGTTCGCAATGCCATGGCTGCTTGGCCTCACCGATCGCGAAATCGGCGCGCGGCGAACGCCATTCAGAGGGCAGGGCTGGGCCATCTTCGCCCTCTGTGGGATGGTGGTGCTGGGCTGCATTCGCTGGGCTGAGCATGCGCAGGCTTTGGTGATGCTAAGCAACGCCAACGTCGCGTCCGAACCCGTGACCCGCATGGCCGCCGAACCTTACCCGATGGATCCCTTCCGCTGGCACGCAATCCTGGAGACGGCTGATTTTTACCAAATTGCCGAAGTCGGAACCTCAATCGGCACCTCCGGCTCCGTCGACAGCGACCCGCAGCGCGATGTGCTCTACAAGCCGGCCGACACGCCCGCGGTTGAGGCCGCTAAACGCACCCCGCTCGGTCAGGTCTATCTCGACTGGGGAACCTGGGCAGTGGTGCGCGACGTGGGCCAGGAGCCCGCGCCCGGGATGGACCCTCCGAAACTCCCGCCGAATCGCGCATGGACGACCGTCGAGTTCACCGATCTGCGCTTTGACTACGCCTTTATCGGAACCCGGAGCTCTGTCCGACCTCCTGCGGCACTCGTCGGCTGGGTGTACATCGTCGACGGCCGCGACGACGCCGGCGAAGCCATGGATGGCCGCGAGCAGCGGTAGAATCTTTGTTCCGGCGAAAAACTTTGTTTGCCCCATGGAACGTTTGGGTTGACCGCTGGGCCGCTGGACCGCAGAATGGATGTAGTCCTATGAAACGCGATTTCATGTCTTGAATTCGCGTCTCGGGGTTGGTGTTTCGGGACTCCAGTTTCAGGACCGGTAATCCGGCGCCATTCAGATTGAGGTGGTCATGGTCGCTTATCTGCTGATTTTGCTCGGTGTCGTGTCGCGATATTTGGTCGCGGGCCACTTGCCGTTGTTGAACTTCACGGCTGTCACAGGCTCGCTGATCTACTTTGGCGCGCGGCGGTCATGGCGCGAAATGCTGGCGCCGCTTGCCGTCTTTATGCTGAGCGACTATTGCCTGACAACATACACCTACCGCTACACGTTCCACTGGCAGAGCTATGGAATCACATGGACCTGGTATGTGGCCGTCATGGCGCTCGGCTCCATTCTCCTGCGCAAGCAGACGACCCTCACTCGTGGCGTCGCGGCCACGCTGCTAGGGCCGACCGGATTCTTCCTCGTCTCCAACTTCGGCGTCTGGGTAGCCAACGGTGGGATGTATCCGCCCACATTCGCCGGGCTTGGAGCCTGCTATGTTGCCGGCCTTCCCTTCTATCGCAATGACCTGGCCGCAACTGCGATCGTTCTCGGCGTTGCGCTTGGCGTGCCCGCACTGCTACGTCGGACGAACCCGGCTCGCGCGCAAGAGGCGCTGGCGAGAAAATAACAAGATTGCTGCGAAGACCAAGCCCGTAGCAGACCAGGCCCGAGAAAGTAGGTTGGAAAGCGGCCGCGACACAACTCGCGCGGCGTTCCTCCACATCTATACATGTCAGAAGTCTTTTTGAGTCCGGCACCGGGAACCGAACACATTGATCATGTGATCGGGCAAAGGCGGATGAGCGTATATGACCATTCGTGGCTACCAAAAGCCGCTGTACATCCTTCCCTTTGACCATCGCGGCTCGTTTGAGACGGGCATGTTTGGCTGGAAGGGCGCGCTCGACGCCGAACAAACCGCACAAATCGCTGCTGCCAAGGAACTGATCTACGAAGGCTTTCAGGCCGCCCTGTCGGGAGGCGTGCCCATCGCGAAGGCGGCGATCCTAGTCGACGAGCAGTTTGGCGCCGCGATTCTGCATGACGCCGCCACCAAGGGATACACATTCGCCTGCCCGGCTGAAAAAAGCGGCCAGGAAGAGTTCGACTTCGAGTACGGCGAAGAATTCGCTCAACACATCGAGGCCATTCACCCGACCTTTTGCAAAGTTCTGGTCCGCTACAACCCTGAAGGCGATGCAGAGTTGAACCGCACGCAGGCAGCCCGCCTCAAACGGCTTTCGGATTACCTCCAGACCGCAAATCGCAGCTTGTTTATGTTTGAAATGCTTGTACCGGCTGAGAAAGCGCAGCTTGCAAAAGTCAACGGCGACGCGAAGGCATACGATCGCGATCTTCGCCCGGGGCTGATGGTCAGGGCTATTCAGGAATTGCAGAACGCCGGAGTTGAGCCGGACGTATGGAAGATCGAAGGACTGGATCGCCGCGAAGACTGCGAGAAGATGGTCGAGACCGTGAAGGCAGGCGGGCGAAGCACGGTGAATTGCATCATTCTTGGCCGTGGCGCGGACGATGAACAAGTGCTCAAATGGTTGACCACGGCGGCCAAGGTTCCGGGCTACATTGGATTCGCTGTTGGCCGAACGGATTTCTGGCAGCCGCTGGTCGATTGGCGCGCCAAGAAGATTTCGCGCGAGACCGCAGTAAAAGAAATGGCTCGCCGCTATCGAGAATTCGTGGACGCTTTTGAAAGCGCTCAGGCCAGCGCCGCCTAGAGACCAGTTCCTGAAGAGATTTTCACCGAGAGCGCTGATCCGGTCGAAAGATTTCTCTGAGGTGGACTCCTAATCCGATCAGCCTTCCAGCAGCTTTCCGCTGCGCTTCCTCTTGATCCACCACCACGCAAACCCGGCGACGGCCAGCGCGCTCACAATCAAAACCGTCGGCACCGCGTGGCGCGCCACCAGGTCAACCGCGCCCGGGCCCAGCTTGAGCACCAGCAGCGACAGCGCAAGCCAGCGCAGCATTCGACCCACAAACACGGCCAGAAGAAAAACCGGAATGCGCATCTCGAATACGCCTGACGCGAAAATGAACATCTTCCATGGAGCAGGCGGCGGCATCATGGAAGGAATCATCACCGCCAGGAACTCCTGGCGCTGGAACCGGTCTCGCAACCGCTCGAACTTCGCCCGGTCTATGCGCTTGAGCAGGAACAGCTCGCCCCCGGCGCGGCCGAGCCCATAGGGCAGAGGCCGCCGATTGCAGACCCCGCTGCCGCCATAAGGCAATAGACCCAGAAGTGCGGCTTGTCGTTCCACACATAGACCGCCAGAATCGCGTCCATTGGGACGGGGATGCTTGAGGAGTCCAGCACGGCGATTGCGCCAACTCCCCAGATTCCCCACTTCATCAGCGCCGGCAGAATGAGTAACTTCCATTCCGCCGCCAGATGCGCAAAAAACTGCTTCAAACGCTGTCCCCTTCCGGCCTATCCTGCGTCAATTCAATAGAGCTTGCTTTCAACTTTCCGCGTGCGGCGTTGCGAGCAGAAATCGGGCCAGACGCGGCGGAGGCCGAAGGCTTTGGTGGCTCCAAGTCCAAGGCCTACAACAAAGTATGGCCCGATTTATGCCGCAACCCGAAGGGCTGGGGCTAATTTGTCTCATCTCTTTGTCGATTGTCGCTCGCAGACACCCTGTATGCGTCGCTCCTCGCTCCTCGACCTGAGAAGAATTGGCTCCCAGCGCCGTGTGCGCGAAAGTTGAAAGCAAGCTCTTAAACCATTGTAAGGGGACACAATACTGCTTACGCATTAAACGGGGATCAGAGACAAGTTTTAAACAGAATGAGAGAATAGACAGGAAGGACTCAAACAGGAAGCCCGAGATGCGCGTGTGCCTGAACCTGCGCCTCGACCGGTTCCTCAACATCGAATGCCCACCAGCCAACCGCCAGTCGAAGAGACCGATCCCAAGGGAGCCCCCGAGGCGTCTATCGCGGAGAGTCCCGCGCCAGATTCTTCCGCCTCCGAGCCCTCCGTCCCCGGCGGATTTCTCGGCCTGCCCTTGAATCCCCGAGGCCCGCTCAACGTCCCGCTCGAAACCAACGGCTCCGGTTCGCCCATCGTTCGCGGTTCGCGCTGGGTAGACTACGATACCCACGAACTGCTGGAGATGATCGGCAACCTCGAAGATGAGCGCCGCTGGTCGCGCCTGCGAGAGGGTTTCTGGCTCGCTCTTCTCTTTCACATTCTGCTTTTCTCGGCCTTCACCTGGATTCCTACCTACGTCTTCAAGGTGCCCAAGGTCGTCGACCCATTCGACGTCATCAAGCAGCGCAAGGATCTCTCTTACCTCGATCTGCCGCCCGACGCTTTGCGCGATTCTCATCCCAGAATTGCGCCCAAGCTGCCGCCCAACCGGCCGCTGATCGATAAACAGACTCTCAAGGAGATGAATCAGCAGGCGCCGCCAACTCCGCCGCCACCAGCAGCAGCAGGCGCCGCCGCAGACAACTCCGCAACCCTCGCAACCGGTTCCGCCGGCTCCGCAATCGCAGTCGCAGGTTGAGGCTCCGCGTCCGTCGCCCGTCCCGGCGCGGCCCAACTTTGCCATGGGCCCAAGCAATCCCGCCGATCAGCTCAAACAGGACATGCAGCATGCCATGCACGGCGGCCAGTCAAATTACGGCGACGCGCCAACGGCCGGATTGCAGATGCACCCTGGCGCGGGAACCGGCGGCGTCCAGGTTCTTTCAGACACGCAGGGCGTGGACTTCAGCAACTGGCTCCAGCGCTGGCATTACATCACGCAGCAAACCTGGGACCCGCTCATTCCTGATGAGGTCAACCCGCCCATACGGCAAGTCCGGCGTGGTGGCTGTCCGCTTTAAAGTGCTGCCCAACGGCCAGGTCACCGACATGCAGTTGGACGGCCGCTCCGGCGACACCGGCCTTGACCGCGCAGCCTGGGGAGCAATTACCGGCTCCAGTTATCCCGCGCTGCCCAGAGAGTTCCACGGCCCCTATCTCGAGCTGCGCGCATATTTCCTTTACAACACCGAGCCGCGTTAGGCTGGCGGTTCGTCTTCGCCTCAATCAGGCTTTATCGAGCGCCTGAATGCGCGCTCCACACTCCGCCCTCCGTAAAAAATCCGAAGAATGGCGACAGATCTTGATCTCGACCTGAAACGCGATCAGAGCGCGCCGCTCAAAACCCATCACCCGCAAACCCCGCCGCAAATCCTCACGCAATGTCCCTCGGTTCGGAAGTGTCTGCAGGCTCATGCAGGCTTTTTCGATGCGCTCAATGTAGGCGATAGCCCGTTCCGGGTTGCCGTGCTCGGCAATGTAATCGTAGAGTTCAACCAGATCGTCTCGAGCCTCAGGAGTAAAGACGATCCTGAACTTCATGCCTTGCGAGTCCCTCTCGCCTTGTGCCGGGCGCGGAGAGATGCAAAGACAGCCTCCGCGGGAACTGTCCGCTTCGGATCAGCCTCGAGTGCATCGTATGCGGCGACGACTTCCTCGCGTAGCCATCGCTCTACAGCGCTGTCTCGCTCCTCAAGCGCGCGCAAGCCAGCCCTGACGACCTCGCTGGCCGACGCGTAAGTTCCAGACTTTACCAGCTTGTCTATGTAGCGATCCTGCTCTCTCGGCAGGCTGACCGTGCGTTTTTCACATGGGGAAGTGGGCATGCGCTGGGCTCCTCAGACCAAGTTTAGCATGAGTATGAAGAAATCATACCAATGCGTCTCGGCGATTAATTCTCCAGCTGCCAGTGCTCGCAGCGGCTGAGCTTATTCCGCCAGTGGCAATTCTTCTGTTCCCTCCTCCGGCTCCGCGTCTGCGGCGTCAGGATCGTGTGGCTTGTGTTTCTCCTCAAGGTCGATTCCATCTTGCAGCAGCAGCGCCTCGTATACCGGCGTATGCCGCCAATGGCGCGCCAGCGCAAATGCGCTCATGTTGGCGATCATCAAGGGCAGCACCAGACCATAACCACCTGTCATTTCAAAAATGATCAGGATCGACGTCATCGGCGCGCGCACAATGCCGGCGAACACTGCGCCCATGCCCACCACCGCAAAGGCGCCGATCGAATCTGCCGAGTGATGGAACACCGTCACATCCAGGTAGCCGACTGCGCCGCCCAGCATTCCGCCCATAAACAGAGCCGGAGCAAAAATTCCGCCTGAACCTCCGCTCGAATACGAAGTGACCGTAGCGGCGAGCTTCAAGACGCACAGCGCGGCCATCGCTGTGACCGGCAGATTGCCCAGCAGCGCCTGCGTGAGCGTTCCGTAAGGATTGCCCGCGATGCCATTCACATGAAAGAACTGGATCGCCACTACTGCCAAAGCACCGGTAGCCGCCGCGCCGGTCGCGGGCTGAATCCACTTTGGAACTCGCTCGAGCCGCTTGTACCACGCGCGCAACCAGAGCAGTGCATCCGTAAATGTGACGGAAACGATCGCGGCCAGCAATCCGAGCAGGGCGTACCAAACCAGCGATGAAGATTTGGTCAGCGTGTAAGTCGCCAATCGTGGAACCTGGAAAACCGAGTTCGAGCCCAGCACGCTGTGCTCAACCACCCCCGCCAGCGCCGCCGCCACAATCACTCCCGCAAGCATCGTCTGATCGAGGCTCCCGATCAGCTCCTCGAGGGTGAACGTCACGGCTGCAATCGGCGCGTTGAACGCCGCGGCGATGCCCGCCGCCATTCCTACCGAAGCCATGCGCCGGCTGTTCACCGGACTCAGCCGCGCAATGCGCGACAACAAGCTGCTGACACCCGCGCAGATCTGCACCGTCGGCCCTTCCACGCCCAGCGACGCGCCGCTGCCAAGCTGCAGTGCGCACAACACAAACTTTCCCGCTGTCTCCTTCATGGTGATCGCACCGAAACGGAGCGTGAAAGCGGTCTTCACTTGCGGAATGCCGCTGCCCGCCGCCGCCGGAACCCAGTACGCGAGCCCGAGTCCGGCTATGAGCCCGCCCAGTGCGGGAGTCAGAATTGTCCACCAGATCCACGCATGGCCCGGAGCCGTCGTTGCGCGGTCGATGAGCAGTGAATAAAGCCGCGCGCAACTGATGTGGAACGCCACCGCCGCCAGTCCGCACAACCCGCCGGCCACGATTGTGATCGCCAGCAAACGCTGCCGCTCGTTCGGCATGCGCCGCTTGAGCCACGCGAAGATACGCGCAGACAGACCCTCCAGGTCAGCCCAGGCCTTGCCATCCGAGATTTTCAATTGAGGGGAAACCCCGCCGCGAAGTACGTCACACTTCAAGTATAAAGGCAGCCAGACCTGGCGATTTGGGATGCGGAACAGCATCGAAAGAAGTCCGTCACTCAATCGCGCGCTTCAGTTATTCAGTTTGCAGCAGCACTTGCATCGCTGTAATCTATGGATTACAATACCTGAAGATTGGACGATCGGGGCCCCGTGCAAGTTCGTCGCACTGAAGAATTCGCTGCATGGCTGGGCGGTCTGAAAGACAAGCAGGGTCGCGCAAAGATTCTGGCGCGTATCGATCGGCTGGAGGAAGGAAACCCCGGCAAGACAAGGAGCGTCGGCGCTGGCGTAGTCGAGATGAAGATCGATTTTGGCCCCGGCTATCGCGTCTATTACATCCAGCAGGGGCGAGTGCTGATCCTTTTGCTCTGCGGCGGCGACAAGAGTTCACAAACGAATGACATCAAGCGGGCGAAAGCCTTGGCGATTCAATGGACCGAAACTGAAGGATGAGATATAGAGTCACCGTGCGGCTAAGAGAGGGTTGGCCCTCAAGCGCTCGAAAGAGGTAAATAATCCATGCGACGTATTCCTCGACAAAAAATCCGACGGGCAATCAAAACCAAGCCGTTCGATGTAGCCGAATTCCTGACCGATCCCGAAACCATCGCCGCCTATCTCACAGAGGCGCTGGAAAGCTACGATCCGCGTTACATTGCCAAGGCGCTGGGCGCTGTCGCGCGGGCTCGCGGCGGAATGGCTCAGCTTGCGCGCGAGACTGGCGTCACCCGCGAGTCACTCTACCGCGCCCTCAGCGAAACTGGCAACCCGGAGCTGGGCACAACGCTAAAAGTAATGCGCGCGCTCGGAGTTCGCCTTACTGCTTCCCTCGCGGCCTGATTGCCAAAACCCGTCAACAGCTCAAAATTTTGCTTTCATTGCAACCCGATTCTGCGCTAGAATTTTGTTGTCGACATGCGCCGCCGTCTCAACATTGCCGGCTCGCCACTCCTGAGGCGCTTTCGCCACGGCCGCCCCGACCGCGGGCGTTAGCTGTTCGCGCCGAGTAATCTAAATCTATTGAGAGTTTCGTCTACGGGCTGTGCCTCGTTTGAAAATGCCCGCGGGATGCACGCGGAATAGAACTCCGCCGGCTCCAACAACTCCGCTCGTATTTCAACTCCGCTAGCTCCACTAACACCGCTAGCTCCGCTGAAAGGATCCTCCGATGAACAGCTTCTCGTCAAAAGCCGTGCTCACCTCCGGCAGCCGCCCCTACACCATCTATCGCCTCCCTGCCCTTAGCGCTCGCGGGTTTCATCTTGACCGCCTGCCCTTCAGCCTAAAAATCCTGCTCGAAAATCTGCTTCGCCGCGAAGACGGAGTCAACGTCACCGCCGCCGACATCGAATTCCTCGCCAACTGGGACGCGAAGGCCGAGCCCAGCCGCGAAATCGCCTACATGCCGGCCCGCGTCCTCATGCAGGACTTCACCGGCGTCCCTGCCGTCGTCGATCTCGCCGCCATGCGTGACGCTATCAAGACCCTCGGCGGCGATCCCGAGCGCGTCAATCCCCTCGCCCCCGCAGAGCTGGTCATCGACCACTCGGTTCAGGTGGATGAATACGGAACGCCCGCCGCTTACGAGGCCAACTCGCTCCTCGAGTTCCAGCGCAACCGCGAGCGCTACGCTTTCCTCAAATGGGGCCAGTCAGCGTTTCGCAACTTCTCCGCTGTTCCGCCCGGCATGGGCATCTGTCACCAGGTCAATCTCGAATATCTCGCCCGCGTCGTCTTCACCACCGAAATCGACGGCAACCTTTTCGCGTATCCCGACACTCTCGTCGGCACCGACTCGCACACCACAATGATCAACGGACTCGGCGTGCTCGGTTGGGGCGTCGGCGGCATCGAGGCGGAAGCGGCGATGCTCGGCCAGCCCGTCTCCATGCTCATCCCGCAAGTCGTCGGCTACAAGCTCACAGGAAAACTGCGCGAGGGCGCAACGGCCACCGATCTCGTGCTCACCGTCACGCAAGCGCTGCGAAAGCTTGGTGTCGTCGGCAAATTTGTCGAGTTCTACGGCCCGGGAATTGCGGAGCTTCCGCTCGCCGACCGCGCCACTATCGGCAACATGGCTCCCGAGTACGGTGCTACCTGCGGCATCTTCCCCGTCGACGCCGAGACCCTTCGCTACTTGCGCCTAACCGGCCGCAGCGAAGACCAAATCAAATTGGTAGAAGCCTATTACAAGGAGCAAGGCCTCTTTCACTCGGCCGCCACACCCGAGGCTCAGTACTCGCAGACAATCGAGCTCGATCTTGCCACTGTCGAGCCCAGCGTCGCCGGTCCCCGTCGCCCGCAGGATCGCGTCCTGCTTAAGGACGCGGCCGCGAGCTTTGCCGAGCAGTTGCCCTCGCTGCTCTCGCCGACAGCTAAGCCACTCGGATCGCGCACCGCAGCCGCGTGGCAGCGCGATGCAGTCGGCGACACTGCTATTGCGATCGGCGCTGAAGACAACGAAGGACCAGACAGGTCCTCCGCCGAATCTTCGGCCGCACAGCCCGTCGCAGTGCAGGTCTCGTCTACGGTGAAAGCCCGCTTCAATGTCGATCCTGACAAATATCTCGACCACGGCTCCGTCGTCATCGCGGCCATCACAAGTTGCACAAACACTTCGAATCCGTCGGTGATGATTGCCGCCGGCCTGCTCGCGAAAAAAGCCGTCGAAAAAGGCCTTACCGTTCCGCCGTGGGTCAAGACCTCGCTTGCTCCCGGCTCGCGCGTCGTCACGGACTACTACCAAAAGGCCGGCCTGCTTCCGTATCTCAACAAGCTGCGCTTCAACGTTGTCGGTTACGGCTGCACTACCTGCATTGGCAACTCGGGTCCGCTGCCCTCCGACGTTTCAAAATCCATCGAGGACCACGGCCTCGTCGCCGTCAGCGTGCTCAGCGGTAATCGCAACTTTGAGGGCCGCGTCAATGTTGACGTTCGCGCAAATTATTTAATGTCCCCACCGCTCGTCGTCGCTTACGCGCTCGCCGGACGCATCGGCCACAACTTCGACGCCGACCCGCTCGGCAAAGATCCCTCCGGCAAGCCCGTCTACCTCAAAGACATCTGGCCCACGCAGGCAGAAGTCTCAGCCGCCATCGAGCGCGCCGTTTCGAGCGAAGGCTTTCGCAAGGAATACGCGACCGTAACTGACGGCGATGCCAGTTGGCAGGGCCTCAGCTTCCCTACCGGCGACGTCTACCAGTGGGAGCCCGATTCGACCTACATCCGCAAAGCGCCGTACTTCGACGGAATGACCATGACCCCAGCCGCCGTTACCGACATCGCTGGCGCGCGTGTTCTCGCTGTCCTCGGCGACTCGATCACAACCGATCACATCTCGCCCGCTGGCTCCATCAAATCCAATGGTCCTGCCGGAAAGTATCTAAGTGAACACGGAGTCAAGCCCGTGGACTTCAACTCCTACGGCTCGCGCCGCGGCAATCATGAAGTGATGGTGCGCGGCACCTTCGCTAACGTGCGCCTGCGCAACAAACTCGCGCCCGGTACTGAAGGCGGCGTCACCCGTCTGCTCCCCGAGGGCGAGCCGATGTCCATCTTCGACGCCAGTGTGAAGTACGCCGAGCGCGGCGTCCCGCTCATCATTCTTGCGGGAAAAGAATATGGCTCCGGCTCCTCACGCGACTGGGCTGCCAAGGGTCCAAAGCTTCTCGGCATTCGCGCCGTCATCGCCGAGAGCTTCGAGCGCATTCACCGGTCAAATCTTGTGGGGATGGGAATTTTGCCGCTGCAATTTGAAAGCGGCGAAAATGTCGAATCTCTCGGCCTCACCGGCGAAGAGGTCTACGACTTCCCTGGCCTCACCGCCCTGCTCAAAGGACGTTTCGCCGGCGGCCGCAATCTTCTTGTGACTGCGACCTCGTCCAAAGGCCCGAAAAAATTCCATGCAATGGTCCGCATCGACACGCCGCAGGAGATCGAGTACTACGAGCACGGCGGCATTCTGCAATACGTTCTGCGCCAGTTGGCCGCGAAATAGCGGATTTTGAGGCCTTGCTACGTGCTGGACTTGGGCCGCTCGTCCAGCACTTCATCCAGCAGCATGCGCAGATTCGTGGCGCGAGCGTGGCCCAGTTGCAGATTGGCCGATGTGGCCTGCGCCACTTCATCGGCGAGGTTCAGCGCCGCCAGCACGGCCACGCGCAGCGAATCCGCTGTGCGCCCGTGAGCGGCCACAGCGCGCATCTTGGCGTCAACCACCGCCGCCAGCTCGCGAATGTGCACCGGGTCCTGCCCTGAAAGATGGTAGAGCTGATCGTAGATCTCCACCGTCACGTATTCGTTTGGATTAATATGACCCGGACTGTTGTGACCCGGATTGTTGTGTGCCGGATTCTTGCCAGTAGATTCAGTCACTGCCGTCGCCTCACAATTCCAGTGCGTCAAGCTGCGCCAGCAGCCGTTCCACTCGCTGTCTTACCTGGTCACGTTCGGCGCGCAATGCGCTCAATTCGCTTTGCAGCTTTTCATGCTCAGACGATTGCGACTGCGCCTGTGCCTCGGCCCGCGCCGCGCGAGCTTCAATGTCTGCCTGCCGCGCCTCTGCCTGCGCCGCCCGCGATTCAAATTCCACTGTGCGCGATTCAAGCTCCGTCGCGCGAGCCTCGGCTGCCATCCGCGCGTGCCGCTCGCGCTTGACCACGTCGACAGTTCGCCGCACTCGATCTTCAAGCGCTGAAAAATCGCCCACGCTTACCGCGAGCGCGCCCGATTCCTCCTGCATCTGCTGGTCCTCGCCATCCGTCATCGTACTGGCCCCCGTTCTCGAAATTACGCCAACCGCGAATGAACCCTTTCGCGTTAGAGTATAGCCCCGCCCGGCTCTGGTTTTCGCCCAATTCTACAAGTGCGCGTCCGTTGCGCGTCCATTACGCATTTAGACCCGCAGCCGCGCTCCAGCCCTCCCAACCGCCTCCACCACGCGCGCCTGAAAACCTTGCAGCTCCTCGTCGCGTAACGTACGATCCTGCGCCTGGAAGGTCGCGCCCAGCAGCAGCGCATACTCGCCCTTGCCCAGCTTCGCGTCGCGGAATACCTCGCGAACGCGCCAGCCCACCAGTTCCGGGAATTTGCAGTTCGCCAATCGCGCGGTCAATCGTCTCCCACGCAATGCCCTCGTTCAATACCAGCGAGAAATCGCGATGAACCGGCTGATAGCGCGAAATTTCCTGCGCAATCGGCCTGCGCAGCGGCAGCTTGTATAGCCGGTCGAGATAGATTTCGCCGATCAGCACAGTATCTTTGATCTTCCGCGGCGTCGCTTCGCGCGGATGCAGTTGGCCGAACCATCCGACCGTCACGCCGTCAGCCACCGCGCGCGCCGAGCGATACGGATGCAGCCATTCCGGTGTCAGTCCTGATTCGGCTGGGAAGCGATCGAAGTACATCGCGCGCATTTCGAACCGCTGGAGTACCTGCTCCACCATGCCCTTGATGTCGTAAAACTCGAACGCCCGGCTCGCGTGCAGCGCGCTCTCCTCGGGCAGATTTCCTACTGCCCCAAACGCCAGCGCCGGCCGCTCTTCCACTTTGTCGGTCGTTCCGCCAAATACCGTACCGAGCTCGAACAGGCGAACGTCGCTCACGTCGCGGTTCAGGTTGCCCGCAATCATCGCAAGCATTCCAGGCACGAGCGACGGCCGCAGCACTCCCGCCTCTTCGCTGAGCGGATTGCCCAGCGGAACCACCTGCCCTGGCTGCGGCGCGGTCAAGGCACCGTCGGTCGCCGAACAAAACGAGCTGCCAATCGCCTCATTAAATCCGGCGGGCAGCAGTGTGCCGCGCACCGTTGATTCCTTTTCAGCCCACGGCAACGCGCGCACACCCTCACCAAACGCGGGCAGTGTGTTGGCGAATCGATTGTATCCGTAGACTCGCGCGACCTCTTCGATCAAATCAATTTCCCGTTCAAGGTCGAGCCGCCAGCTTGGCAGGCTGACCTGCCACGAATCCTGTCCAAAGGTCTGCCCCACCGCAGGTGGTGCGAGCCCGCATCCAAGCGCGGTCAGCACGCCCTCCACCGTCGTCGCAGTAATTCCTTCTTGGTCTTCTGTCGCGCCCAGAATCCTCTGCACTTCGCTCAACTGGAGCGCAACGGGTTTGCGCCGAGCGGTACGCTCCTCCGCAGCCGCCACGCGCACGTCGACCAGCTCGCCCTCGATCCATCCGCCGTTCGCCAGCAGAATCGCGCTCACCAGCGCAGACGCGACCGGCGCCGCGTTAAAATCCGCGCCGCGCTCGAATCTGTGGCTCGCATCGGTGTGCAACCCGTGCCGCCGCGCCGTTTGCCGAACCGCAACTGGATCGAACCACGCCGCCTCGACCAGCACATTCTTTGTCTCCGGCGTAATCATCGTGTCCCACCCGCCCATCACCCCCGCGAGGCCCAGCGCCTTTTTATGGTCGGCTACGACAAGGTCGTCTGCGTCGAGCACGCGATCGACCCCGTCGAGAGTTTTCAGCCGCTCGCCTTTGCGCGCGCGCCGCACGATGATTCCGCCCTCAATCTTGTCCAGATCGAAGGCGTGCGTCGGCTGGCCCATCGCAAGCCAGGCAAAATTCGTGGCATCCACCGCGTTCGAAATCATCTTCTGTTCGAGCAGGCCGAAATAGGTCGCAACTTCCGCAACGACAAACCAGTCGCGGGAATTCCCTATCGTCAAATCGCGCAGCACACGTGCCGTGAACCTCCCGCACGCGTCTTCGGCCTCGATGCGCACTGAAAATGGCTTATCAGTCGGCTTCGCCGCCGGCAGCGCGAAGTGCAGCTCCGGCAGCTTCAACCCATAAATCGCCGCCGCCTCGCGCGCGATGCCGTAGTGGTTCATCGCGTCCACGCGATTGGTGGTGATGTCCATCTCGTAAAGCGAACCGTTACCCTCGCCGAGCGGATAAATTCCCTCCACCGCAATCCCGCGCAGAGTCAGGTCTTCAGCCAACTGCGCATCGTCAACTGCGAGTCCAGGCAGGTAAGCTCGGAGCCATTTGGTCAGTATCTTCATGCGAACTGCCCCAGAAACCGCATATCTCCGGCGAAGAACTGCCCGATCTCGCTGATGCCGTACTTCATCATCGCGATGCGCTCGACGCCCATGCCAAATGCGAATCCTGAAATCTGCTTTGCGTCGTATGCCGGCTGCTTTTCCGCGGCGAATGCAAACACAGCGGGGTCCACCATGCCGCAGCCCAGCAGCTCAATCCATCCCGACTGCTTGCACTTGCGGCAGCCCTTGCCGCCGCAGAAGATGCAACTGATCTGCACATCGGCGCTCGGCTCGGTGAATGGAAAAAACGACGGGAAGAATCGCGTCTTGACCGCCGAGCCGAACAGCGCCTTCATTGCGTGATCGAGCGTGCCCTTCAGGTCGCTGAAGGTAATGTTCGAATCCACGCACAGCCCTTCAACTTGATGAAAGATCGGCGAGTGCGTTGCATCCGCCGCATCGTTGCGGTGTACCTTGCCGGGAATCACGATGCGCACCGGAGGCGGCTGCTGCTCCATCGTCCGCATCTGCACCGGCGACGTGTGCGTGCGCAGCAGCAGCCGGTCGCGCACCGGCCTGCGTTCCTGGTTGGCAACGACGAGCGTGTCCTGCGTGTCGCGCGCCGGATGCCCGTGCGGAAAATTCATGCTCTCGAAGTTGTAGTAGTCGGTCTCAACCTCCGGCCCCACTCCAACCGAATAGCCCAGCGCGGCAAACACCTGAACAATCTCATTCATCGTGCGCGTAATCGGATGTTCGGCGCCGATCAGCCGCCGCGTTCCCGGCAGCGTAATGTCGATGGCCTCGGCCTTGAGCGCTGCATCGCTCGGACCGCCGCCGACAGCCGCGACCAGCAGGCCCTCCACCAATTCCTTCAACGCATTGAAGCGCACGCCCAGCGCCTTCTTCGCCTCAGCAGGAGCTGCTTTGAGCCATCGCCCGGAAACCTCATTCAGCCGGCCCTGCTTGCGCCCCAGCCACTCCAGGCGAAAAGCCTCCACGGCCGCCGTCGCCGTCGAGCCCAGCCGCGGCCTCGCGCGCCTGCGCCTCAAGCGCGGCAAACGCCTTGTCCAGCGCGGCATCGTCAAACGCTGTCAAATTGGGTATAGCTTCGTTCGTCATGTGCAAACAGCAGGATAAACCACTGCGTGGGGCAGCCGCGTGCGCATGCGCGCCCGCAGAGGATTCGGGGGAATCTCAAACTGCAGCATCGGGCAATTGCGCGTGTCCGCACGGCTCGCCAGGAAGAAGCGAAGTGGAGAGAATGGAAAGGCTCAGGCCGGAACTGCGATTCGCTTCACTTGCGCGGCGGGCGCCGGAACGGGGACACCGTCCTCGCGCAGTCCGGCAATGTGAAACTCGATTCCCTCGCGGATGAGTTGTTCGGTCTCTTCGATGGTTGCCGCAGCAACACCCAGTCCCGGCAAGTCCGGCACATAAGCGCTCCAGCCATTCGAAGTTTTCTCGAACACCACCCCGTATTCCATCATTTCAGCCCCGCCTGCTTGAGAATGCTGTTGAGTGTTCCCTTGTCCATTTCCTGCGATGGATGACCGGCCACAGTGACTCGGCCAGTCTTCGTAGGATGCTTGAACTGACGATGGCTGCCCTTTTGCGCTGCCTCATACCAGCCATCATCTTGAATCATCTTCAGTACGTCGCGAACCTTCATGCGTTCCGCACGGCCCTGGCGCTGATTATAGCTTGGAATCAGTTCACGAGGCGCCTAGCGGTGTTACACGCACCACGGCCCGGAATCCTTGCGAACCCCGGGCCGTCTTTTCCGCCAGTCATATTTCGTCGTCAGGCAACTTTGGCAGTATGCGCTGCCTTGGGGGCACGCGGAGCTGCCTTGGGCTTCGGCGGCTGCGCTGCCTTGGCCTGTTCCACGAGCTTGGTGAATCCGGCCTCGTCATGCACCGCAATGTCGGCCAGAATTTTGCGGTCAAGCTCAACGCCAGCCTTCTTCAATCCGCTGATGAATTGCGAATAGCTCGTCCCGTTCAGCTTGCAGGCCGCGGCAATGCGCACGATCCAGAGCGACCTGTACTGGCGCTTCTTCAGTCGCCGGCCGATGTAGGCAAACTTCAGGCCGCGCTCAACGGCCTCCTGGGCCGCCTGGTAGAGCTTTGATTTGGTCAGGAAATAACCGCTGGCGCGTTTCAGAATCTTCTTGCGGCGGTCGTTCCGCTTGGTACCACGTTTTACGCGGGGCATATTTTTCTCCTTTTTGGGATTCCGCTCGGCGCTGCTCGCCTTTAAGTCTCCGCTTCTCGCGGAAAATTTCGGAATCTTGCTCAAGCACGCCAAGCTAAGAGCTAGAAGCTAATAGCTAGCGGCTGTTTTTCGCGGCTGGAGGCAGGAGGCCGGCACATTTTAGTGCGACGGCTATCAACCTCTTCACACGCTCTGGTTAAGCCTGATCTCTCGCCGACTGCGGAACGATTTCCGCAACGGCGGGGGCCATTCGATCAACGACGGCCCAACCTCCACAGCAGCACAGACCCAATCCAAAGGTCCGCCCCACCGCAGGTGGCGCTTAGGCGTAGGGAATCATGCGCGCTACCTTCAAGTAGTCGCCATCGGAAACGAGCTTCTGCTTGCCCAGCTTCCGCTTGCTCTTTTGCGGCTTCGACGTAAGGATGTGCCGCGTCTTGGTCTGGCCCCGCTTGATCTTGCCGGTGCCAGTCTTGCTAAAGCGCTTGGCCGCGCCTGAATGGGTCTTCAACTTTGGCATTTTCTTCTCAGTTTTGCTCGAATTCGGCAAGCGGATTGCTCGCCACAGACCCTACAAACAGGGATTTCCCCAGCTATTTAGGCCTCAATTAGTATACCGTAAGCGCGAATTTCCCGCGAACAGGGCCCCGACGGCGCGGCCTGCACCGCTCACTCACTGACTTGGTCCCTCGGTCCCTTGGTCTCTCGGTCCCTGACCATTCGATCGCTCAAAGGCTATACGCCAGCGGATGCCGCGGCTCGTACAGCATCATGTCGTCGGCGCCCGGTACGGCCATCATCGCCACAAGTCCCCATCCGTGATCCTTAATTTCGCCGTGGAACTCCGCTCCTTTGCCCTTGAGTTCAGCGATCGTGCGTGAGATCTCGTCGCACATCAGGGCGATCATATGGTGCCGCGGCGTTTCGTACGTCTTGCCATCGTAGACGCTGTAGGTCGGGTGCACACCCATCTCGCTTGGCCCGGTCTTGAAGATCAGCCAGCCCTCGCCTCCGCCGGCCGCATCCTCGACGTAGGGCCAGCCGAGGACGTCGCGAAGAAATGCGCGTGTTGCGGGGGCATCGTCGGAATAGATCAAGGTGTGGATGCTCGTGATCATCGGACTGACCTCCTGAAATCGCCTCGAAGTATTATTTTCGGTCTATTGCCGATCGAGAAGCCGATCGCTGCGCCGGAGATCGATACGAGGAGACTACCGAGCCAACTCCGCTTGTCTCGCCAGCCCCTAATCCTGGTCCCTTGGTCCCTGTCTTCACTCCGCCGGGTCATCCGCCGTGAACGGCGAGCAGCACGGCTTCTCCGTCGCATGGAACTGCATCACCTCTACGCGCGTCCCATCGGGATCGTACATATTGAACTGGTACTTGCCGTCGGCGCCAATCTTCGGCGCCTGGTCGTGGCGGCCGCTCAGCCGGTTCGCGTCCACCAGCACTTTATACGCATCGGGAACAGATGGCACGCCGATCGAGAAATGGTCCAGCACGCCCAGCGTCTGTTGCGACATTCCCGCCGGAATGCCTTCGCCCGGCCCTCCCGACAGCATGTATTCGATCCAGTCGTGCGCGTCAGGAACCTGCTGGCTCACCCACTCCGTTTTGCCGTCGCGACCGCCCCACCAATATGGCCGAAAGCCCAGCAGGTCGCGATAGAACTTATCCTCCGCGGCGCGGTCATGCACCAGCATACCCACATGGATGATGTGATGGCCGATCGCACTCGGCGCATCGATCAATCCAGGGCTCGCCGGCGGCTGCACAAACCGAACCTTGTTGCCCTCGGGATCGAGCACGTCAAACCAGCGGCTGCCGTCCTTGCCGCGCTCCACGCTCGCGGGCGTCTTCCATCCCTTGGCCGCGAGATACTTGCGCATGCCGTCGGCGTTGTCAGTATTAAAGGCAATGTGATCCAGGCGGTTCACGCCCTGCCCAGCAGGCAGCGGCAGCACTTCAACATACTGCACCGCGTTGAGCATGTAGCGCGCGCCTTTTGGATCCTCAGGGTCGGCCTGCTTTTCCGCGCCTACCGTCATCGTGTAAAAGTGCTCGGCGGCTGTCGCGTCCGACGTGTATACGGCCAGGTGCGAAATGCCTGTGATCTTGGGCCGCGCTGGTATAGTTTTAGCCGCGGCAGCGGCAACACAGGAAGCCGAAACAAGTGCAACAAGAAGAGCTCTGGTTTGCATAGCATTTCCCTCGCGATTTCTAAAGCCAGATAACCATAAATCGATTGAGGAGCGATGCGCAAACCGATTCGCGCTCACTGCGCGCCCAAATCGATATCGCGGCTTCCAGGCGAAGCCGTTCCGCGGCTCCGCTCGGATTGCGATCGGATGACCGGCCATCCGGACAACGCTCCATATTGCCCACTCGGGCTCGGGTTGGGGAAGCATCGGCCACAGAACTCTGTGAGTTATTTCATTGAGAATGGTCTCGCGTGAGAGTGGTATCGCCGCCGTGATACTCGGCATCGTCGGAACTTGTGTTGAGCTTGATGATTTCTCCGCTGATTGTGCCTTCATGCCGAATTGTGGTGCCGTTGACGGTGAGATTGAAGGAGAATTTATCGCCGGCAATCTTGCCGTCAGCAATCTGGATCAGGTTTCCCTGTGGGGATTTGGCAAAACCGGTCAGATTCGCGCCATCTTGTTTGAATGTGTAGGAGATGTGAAACGTGTCACCGTTCTGGCCCGGCATCTCGCCGGACCATGTGCCGGTAAGATCGGCCGCGAACGCCGTCGCAGTGGTTAACGCGATCGCCAGTCCTGTGCAAAGGATCAAGAACTTCTCTCATCGGTCGAGCCTCTCGTGAGGAATTCGCTGGGGCGGAACTAAACCCGTTTATTGGTTAGACACCGAGGCAATCCGTATTGTTCCCGCGCATCAAAACCACCATCTCACGATCGGCAACCGATCTAGGCAAGCTCAACTTTTTGGTTTTTTTGATACACCGTCAGCACAATCGCAACCAGCGCAGTGAAAAGCGAGACCCCGGCGAGACAGAGAAACGCTCTGCTCCAGCCGAATGCAACCTCGATCCGCGCGACTGTATCGCCGGAGAGCCAGCCCGCCAGATAACCGAATCCATCGATGATTCCGGCAGCGGTTGCGCTTCCGCGCCGGCCGCCGAAATCGAGCGACATGGCGCCCGCGAGATACGAGTACGGCCCCAGCAACATGAAGCCGACCAGCGCCACAAGAATCGTCGGAGCCCATTCGCCGGCGTGTTCGGGGAGGCGGCCCATCAGCACCAGGCACACTGTACACCCCGTCATCCCGATCACGACAAGCACGTTGCGCCCATTGGAGCCGAGCTTATCGCTCAGGAATCCGCCAAGCAGCACAGAGATGCCGCCGCAGAGCGGAAACAGCGCGCTGCGACTCGCGGCGATGCTCGGCACCAGGTGGACAAACTGCACGAAATACGTCGGTGTCCACAGGTTGAACGTCTCGCGCAGCATCGTCGTTCCAAAAGCCAGCACGCAGACCATCCAGAATGGAAAACTCGTAAGCAACGGCCGCAGAATCTCGCCAATGTTCACCCGATCATCTTCGCCGGCCGCTTCTTCGTCGCCTGATTCTTTGCGGGCATAAACATTTCTTGGATTCACTTCGGGCGCCGGCAGGCCGCGCTCCTCGGGCGCCTCGCGCAGCAGTAACAGATTCACGATCATCAAAACTGCCAGCGCTCCAGAAGCGAAGAAGAAAACGCCGCGCCAGCCCACGCCGTTCGCCATGAGCCGGCTCATCATCCATCGGCAGCCCGCATCGCCAAAGAGAAAGCTCAGGCTCACCACCGCCATCACGCTGCCGTAAGTTGAATAGGAAAACCAGCGCGACGAAACCCGCACCAGGCCTGCCCATCCTTGCGATTGAAAGAGCCGGTTTCCAATCCACGCCAGCGTGAAGAGCGGAAATCCGCCGCTCATCGCAAATATGATCGTGAAGAATATTGACCCGGCCATTCCGCCAAGAAAACTTCGCCGGCCGCCGCTTGTATCGGCGAGAGCTCCTGAAAAAAACTTGCCGAATGCATACGCCACAGTCCCTACCGAAGCCATGAAACCGAGCCGTATCTGCGCCTCATTCGGCGTCATTCCGTGACGCGCCAGATCGTGGATCAGATCGGGCAGAACAACGGAAAGATCGGAGCGGCAGAAGTAGTAGCCGGAATAGCCCAGCGCGAGAAGGAACGCCGTGCCGGCGTGCCAGGCAGTAAACTTCCTCATCGGACCTGGCTGCGCAGGCTCAATTTGGCCGGGGGCCTGGGTTTTGGCGGTGGACACAGAAGAAAGTTACCACACGCCCCGGAACGTGTTCGGGGACGCATTTAGATACGCATTAAGGGACGCGTTTGGCAACGCGTCGCGGGGATTGAATTCTGCGCGCGCGCAGGCGCGCAATTTGGTGTGTAGAATGTTCGAAAAGCACGCCGCGAGGGCCCGCAGATGAATTATTACGACCAGGTCGCAGAGGCTGCCGCATTCGTAAAAGCCCGGTTGGGCGCGCTGGCGCCGCTGGTCGGCATCGTGCTGGGCTCGGGGTTGGGCGCAGCGGCTGAGGCGGTCGACGATCCGGTGATCGTCCCCTACAGCGAGATTCCTCATTTTCCGCAATCGACGGTTGAAGGCCATTCCGGCCGCCTGGTCGCCGGGCTGCTCGGCGGCGCGCCTGTGATCGTGATGCAGGGGCGCGTTCATTTTTACGAGGGGTACTCGCCGCTCGAGGTCACTTTTCCCATGCGCGTGCTCGGCCTGCTGGGAGTGCGCGCGGTGGTTCTGACCAACGCAGCCGGAGCTATTCAGCCCACGCTCCACAGAGGCGAATTGGTATTGCTAAGCGATCACATCAATATGATGGGCTGGAATCCGCTCAATGGCCCCAATGAGCCGCGCTTCGCGGTTCACGCAGGCGCAGGCCAGCGATTCTTCGACATGACCGAGGCCTACAGCTGGGGCCTTCGCGCGATTGCAAAGGCTGAGGCGCATGAAGAGGGATTCACGATGCCGGAAGGCATTTATCTGGCGACGTCGGGGCCGAGCTTTGAGACACCGGCGGAAATTCACGCGTTTCATGCATTGGGCGCGACGCTGGTTGGCATGTCCACTGTTCCCGAGACAATCGTGGCGCGGCATATGGGAATTGAAGTTCTGGGAATCTCGTGCGTGACCAACCTGGCGGCAGGGCTGGGCACAAAGCCGCTGAGTCATGAGGAAGTGAACGAGGCGGGCAGATGGGCGGAGAGCCGCCTGGCCAGTTTGCTCAAACGGCTTGCGCCAAGAATTGCCGAACGGGTTGAAGACGAGGAGTGAGCGCGGCAAGGTCTCAGGCGCACATCCCGCCACCACCTACTGTGCTGGCGATTGCCGGCTGCTCGGGCTCAGGCAAGACAACATTGGCAAATGAGTTGGCGCGTACGCTCGGCGGCCTGCGCTTTCATCTTGACGACTACTATCTCGACCTCGCGGATCTTCCGCTGTCCGAGCGCGTGAATCAGAACTTCGACGACCCGGCTTTGATTGAGGTTCCACTGCTGGCAAAGCATGTCGCGGCGCTTGCGCGCGGAGAGAGCATCGATCGCCCTATTTACGACTTCACTACGTACACCCGCGTTCCGGGCCAGAGCCAGCGCGTCACTGCCGGCCCTTTTCTCATTGTCGAAGGCCTCTTCGCGCTTCACTACCGCGAACTGCTCCCTTACTACAATCTGAGCGTGTATGTTGATGCGCCAGACTCCGTGTGTTTCGAACGGCGACTGAAGCGCGACGTTGAAGAGCGCGGGCGCACTCCGCAGATCGTGCGCGAGCAGTACGATTTCACGGTGCGGCCGACCTGTGTTGCCTACGTGCGGCCTTCGGCGAAAAACGCCGACCTGGTCGTGGATGGCACGGGCGCGCTGGATTGGAAGGTGGAGCGCGTGATGACGGAGTTGCGCAATCGCGGGCTGCTGACGAGAGTGGAATAAAAAATCGACTCAGGCGCCGCCGGTTGTAAGCGGAATCTGCGGAGGGTGCGCTAAGGCAGTTGCCGCTTCCTCCGGTTGCCGTTGAGCCCGGCCGGTATACATGGAAGCTGTTTTTGCCCTTCTGTTTCGCCGCGTACATCGCTTCGTCGGCGCAGCGCATCAGTGCGTCAAGATCGCTGGCCGCTTCAGGGTAAGTGACAACTCCGACGCTCACAGTGATGACAGCTTGCTCGCTATTGATGGCATACGGTTGCGCGACGGCGGCAACGATCTTGGCAGCGATGGATTCGGCTTCCGCGGGAATGCGCAAGTCGGGAAGAAGAACGATGAATTCATCGCCGCCGATGCGAGCCACAGTGTCAGTGGCTCGTACGCAGTTGTTCAGGCGTTGGGCAAGCTCGCGCAGCAGCTTGTCGCCGGCCTGGTGGCCAAGGGCGTCATTGACAGTCTTGAACTGATCCGCATCCACCATCAGCAAGCCCAGGCAGGAT
Organism: uncultured Acidobacteriaceae bacterium; assembly: GCA_963773915.1. Taxonomy (GTDB): domain Bacteria; phylum Acidobacteriota; class Terriglobia; order Terriglobales; family Acidobacteriaceae; genus Telmatobacter. The sequence continues at coordinate 412,865 of CAVZCY010000007.1, read as the reverse complement.
TGAAAGCGCATCGCCCGGTTCAGCGAAACTTCGCAGCGGTCGGTCAAGAGAATGCGATTGGGCAGGCCGGTGAGCACATCGTGCTCTGACAGGTGGCGCAGGCGCTCCTCGCTGCCGCGAAGCGCGCGCGTTTGCAGCGCCACGCGATGGCGAAGGATAACGATCCAGGCGAAGGCGGCCAGAGCCAGCAGGACAGCGGCGGAAAGGCTCTCCAGCGCGTGTTGTGACGTCCACCAGGTTGGAGCCTTGAGGACCGTGACGTCGTCAATGGAGCGCAGAAGAATATGCACCGACTCGGGCCGCACAGCGCCTTCACCGACTGGGGTGCTCAATGAATCCACTTGCACATTGCAAACGCCGGTGATGCGCACCAGGCTTCCATCCTTCCAGGGAAGCGCGGCGCCGAGGGGTAACTCCCTGGGCAGAATGGCGGAAAAAAGCACACCGCCGGCGCGCAGCATCACAGTGGGATCGGCGGCGGCAACGTCGCGTCCGATCAGTTCTGCATCAACCTGCACCAATTTGCCGTCGAGGTCGCCGCCGAGGTCGCCGCCAAAATCACCTTTGACCGGCTGATCGGGAGAAATGACCGTGGGTGATTGAGAAGCAATTGGCGCGTCAGTCGTGCGAAAGACGGCGTCTTCAAGGGCGGGCTTGAATAGAGTGATTGCGGGAAAGCCTGCGACATCGACAAAGGAACCAACCGGGACGCTTGCCTGCTGGGTGGTCTGTATGCAGATGCCGGTTTTGGCGTCCTGAATGCAGAGCACGCGCCCCGGCCAGTCAAGCGTGACTGTTCCCTGCACGTGAACGCGGTGCAGCAGAGCGGGATCGGGCGAGAAGCGGAACAGGTCGGAGAGCGGAATCGCCGGCACCGCGAAAGGATCGCGCGGCGCAGGCTCAAGCACCGTAACCTCCCGAAGCGAAGGGAAAAACAGATGCACGCCAACCATCTGGCGGTGCAGGTTGAAAAGGGGCGCGGAGTTGCCCTCCATGCGGACCAGCGAATCGACCAGCGACTCGTAGTTGACTCCGGGCTGGCGCAATGTGATCGCCGAAAGCACGCCCTCGCTGGTAGCGATGCCCAGCACAACGTTATTCGGCCCCACATACGCCGAACGTATGCGGCCTTCGATCTTGACCCACTGGCTGTCGAAGCCGCCGGTCAGCAACTGCGTCAGCGTTACGCTCGGCGGATTGGGCGGCAGAACCGACTGCCCGATCAACTGGACTCGTGAACCATCGACTACGGAGGCATAGTCTCCCGGCGCGGAGACTCCACTGATCTCAACCAGCGAGCCGGGTTTAATGGGCAGGATGGGCCGCGAAGGAAGCATCACGAAGACGCCGCCTGAGGCGTCGTGAACGAAGAGCGCGCCATGCCTCGAATCGATGTAGGGATCGTAGTAGGTGACCACCGCGCGCAGCAAAACGGGAAGCTTCTGCTCGGCCTGCTCCGGGAGCAAGCTGTGCACCGCGCGGGCGGTCTGAATCACGGGGTGCGATGCCGACAGCGCTGAGGCGGGCGCAGAGGCATTCTCAGCGCCAGCCGTCAGGCAGGCCGCGAGCAGTGCGATCGATACACATTTTGGCACAAATTCGCGCCGCACCCGCATAGATTCCCTCCCCCCAAAAAAGCAGTCGATTCAGCCTCATAAAATGCTGCGGGCCAGGTGTGCCCGCTCACATACCCCGAAAGCTATAAGGCCATGAATGTTATCGGCCATTATGCTCCCGAACTTGAGAGAAAAACACGTTACCAGCGTTCACGGGCGAAATAGGCCCTTCGAATGACTGGGGCTATGAATCGAAAGAGTTAATTCGCGATTGGCACGGCTTCAGGAGGGACTGGAAGGAGGGACTGCAAGGAAGGACAGACGGACAATCTTACTTTTCCGTAAGCGCGGCCACCGGCACAAGCATGTCTTCCTTGCGCATCACAAGATTGGTGGCGTTCAGCGTGGCCAGTTCGAAGCCGTGGCCGTGTGTAATGGCATCCGTAGGGCAGGCCTCGACGCAGTAGCCGCAAAAAATGCAGCGGTTGTAATCGATGTTGTAGACCTTGGCGAATCGCTCCGACGAGGAGATGCGATTCTCCGCGGTATTTTCAGCAGCTTCAATGTAAATGCAATTCGCCGGGCAGGCGGCAGCGCAAAGAAAGCAGGCCACGCATTTTTCCAGGCCATTCTCATCGCGCTCCAGAACATGCGCGCCACGAAAGCGCTGCTCAAAGACCGCGCCACGGTTAGGGCCGGGACCGTCGGGATAATTTTCGACCTCTGTAGGCGCAAACATCTCGCGCAGGGTGATGCTCATGCCCTTGGCGATGCCGGCGACGTTGCGCACGATCGACATGGGTCCAGTATACGATGTGGGTTGGGAGCTGATCATGAAGCGTTCACTTGTATGTACCGCAATTTTTTTGTTCGCCTTGGGTTCGGGCGCGATCGCCGCCCAGCGGACCTCGTCAATGCCGACGAGCGAGATGAGCGCAGGCGCACAAGCCAGCGCCTCCTGCCGGTCCGCTGCAAATTACCGTAGGCGACAAATCCGCCACCTGGACCGCGGCGACTCTGGCCGCGCTGCCGCACACGACGGTCACCGTCCACAATGAGCACACGAAAGCTGATGAGACCTACTCCGGCGTGCCGCTGATTGCGCTGCTCACGCCGCTGGGAGTGACCGACAAGCCGCGCGGCAAAGATTTGCGGCTCTACGTGGTGGCTGCTGGCTCCGACGGCTATGAAGTGGTCTACTCGATCGGCGAAGTGACTCCCGACGTGCACGACGCCACGGTGATAGTGGCCGACACCGAGAATGGCGCGCCGATTAACGCCGATGGACCACTGAAGTTGATTGCGACTGGAGAAAAGCGACCAGCGCGCTGGGTGCGAAATCTGGTTTCGATCACGGTTCGGACTGCGGAATAAGATCCACCTTTTTTGCGAGAAGCTCCGCCATTAAGAAGCGCCGCCATTGAGAATAGCGAACGTAGTGCGCCAAACGGCACGCACCCCAGGAGATTATTTCTCCTGGGGTGCGTCAGCCAGCGAGACTGCTGTGCGCGCTAGCGCTGTTCAGCTTTAGCGATGCCCGCCCTTGCCGCCGCCACTTGACCCGCCTGATCCGCCCGAGCCATGTGATCCGGACCCGCCGCCGGATCTCGAACTGTGATCAGCCGGAATTGGCCTGCTGACGGCCGGCGTGGCAGGCCGACCGTGATTCTGGTCCGCATATTGGCCGCGAACCCCACCGTAAGTCTGCTCGTGCTGCACCTGCGTATTCATCCGCGGAGCGGTTGGCTCGTGTGCCGCTGCTCCCTCCGATGGCTGCGGGTGATATTGCACGCCCGCCCCGCCGCGGTAGCTGGGGCGCGGACTGTTGTCGTTGCGGTTGTTGTTGTCATTGCGGTTGTTGTTGTAATTGTTGTTTCCGCGATTTCCGGCATTGTAGTTTCCGCGATTGCTGGCGCGATAGCTGTAAACGTTGCGGACCGTGCGCACATTAATGTTGTTGTACACGCGGTTGTAAAAGAAGTGGCCGCCGTTCCAATAGCCGCCCTCATAGCCGAAGCCAACATAGCCGAAGCCGTAGTTGATGCCGCCATAGAAGCCGATGTGCAGGCCCCAATGGCCCGGATAGAAGAGATACCGGCCGCCGTAAAAGCCCCAGTAGCCCGGCGTCCAAAGCGCGGCGTCGTAAGGTGGCTCGACCCATGCTCCCGGCACCCAGTAGTAGCCGTCCGGTCCCCATGCCCAGTAGCCAGGAGTCCAGATGTAGCCGTCAGCAGGCGCAGGGGGCTGTTCATAGTCGGGAAGCGCCGGCGGAGGCTCCGTTGCCTGTTGTGTCGGCATCTCAGCGTAGCCCGAATCATCGGGAGCCTGACCTTGAGCGGCAGACTGGTCGGGCGGAGGCGCTTCGGTTGTATACGAGGGTCCGCTTGGCGCCTGATTGACGTCGGCAGGATCTGGACCCTGATCTGGTGCGCCCTGATATGGCGATCCCTGGTCGGGCGGCGGTGGTGCCTGGTCTTGTGCGCCCGCAACTGCGGCGCTGACGGTCGGAATCAACCCTTGGTGCAACATTGCGACAAAAAGAAAAGCCGCAATGGCGATCGACAGTGCAACTGCAAAACGAGGAATTCGGTTCATCTTACCCTCCAGGTGATCGGAAGCATCCCGTGGTCACTCAGTCTAGCTCAGCCCGGCATCAATCGGCCATTCGGCGGATGGAAGCCAGACTCTGCTAAGTAAAGACACCTTTCGGTGCGGAATTGTTGCGATGATTGTTGCGATTGCCCCTGCGATTGCCGACAGCCGCCGCATTGAGGGCGCGCCGATTGAGGCGGCATCCCCGGGTTTCGCAGTGGTCGCGCCGTCGATGCCCTGTGGAACTCAGCTAGTTAGGGTGCTTGTCTTTGTCCTGCGGAGTCGCCTGACGTTGCGGCGCTGCGGCGTGTTGTTGCGGCTGTGGAACTGCCTGACGTTGCGGAGCCGCTTGCCGTTCCGGCGCCGCGGGACGTGCCTGAGGTTGTGGCGCAGCTTGGCGTTGCGGTTGTGGCGCTTCTTGGCGCTGGGGCTGCGGCGCCGCTTGGCGCTGTGGCTGCGGCGCCGCCTCGCGCTGTGGTGAAGGCTGATATCCCTGCCGCTGCGCCGGTCGCTGATCCGACTGCGGCTGTTGTGGCTGCGGCGCAGCCTCGCGTTGCGGACCCGCTTCGTGTGGCTGCTGTTGCGGATTTGCCTGGCGCTGCGCCGGTTGCTGATCCGCTGGGCGTTGCGCCGGTGGCTGATTCGCCTGTCGCTGTTGTGGTTGTGGTGTCGCTTCGCGTTGCGGTGCCGCTTCGCGCGGTTGTTGTTGCTGATCTCCCTGCCGCTGTGCCGGGCGCTGATCCGACTGAGGCGATTGCGGCTGTGGCGCGCCCTGGCGTTCCGGTCGAGGGCTGGCTTGGCGTTCCGCCGGTTGCGGAGTCGCCTGGCGCTGTTGCTGTTGGTTTACTTCCCGGTTTGTTGCCCGCAACGCCGGTGGAGCTTGCACGTTGTGATCGGCCGCAAGCGGCGTGTTGACGGCCACATGAGCAGGGCGGCCATGATTCGCGCTTGCAAATTGACCACGGTCGTTGGCGGCAGTGCGCTGATTTTGAGTTGCGCCTTCATGGGCGCAGTGTGCTGCTCGTGCATCGCTGCCAGCTCCGCTGGCCGCGCCGGCGCCCTTACGCCGCCCGAGCCGCCGTTGTAACTCACATGAGAATCGTTGTTGTATGCGGCGATCCGGCGGTCATAGACGTTGTGCACCACAGATATGTTGATGTTGTTGACTGAGCGGTTGTAGTTGAAGTGGCCTCCGCCCCAGTAACCGCCCTCGTAGCCGAAGCCAAAGTAGCCAAAGCCGTAATTAATCCCGCCATAATAGCCGACGTATTGGCCCCAGTATCCAGGGTAAAACCCGTAAGAGTTATTCCAGTATCCCCAGTAGCCGGGGGTCCAGAGCGCGCCCTCGTAGGGAGCCTCGACCCATGCGCCGGGCACCCAGTAATAACCGTCAGGAGACCAGGACCAATAGCCGGGCGTCCAGATATAGCCATCGCCCGGATCTTCAGGCTGGTCGTAGACGAGCAAAGGCGGAGGCGGCTGGTCAGCGGTGTATTCCGGTTGTTCTCCGTAGCCGGGATTATAAGAAGACTGGTCCGACGGCGGATAAGGAGCATTGCCTTGGTCAGGAGGCGGTCCGCTTTGCTGGTAGCTTGAGCCACCTGAATTGTCTTGCGCGGGGGGCAAATTGGCTGCTGACGGGTCAGAGGATTGGTCCTGCGCGCCCGCCTCGCTGTTGTCCGCCTGAACGAGGGCTGGATCTTTGCGGCAACCGGCAATCGATAAAGCGATGGCCAGAGGAAGCAGGGAAAATCGTGCAAGTTTGAAAAAGTCGCTCATTTTACCCCCATTTAGCTTGAATGCTACGGGGGCGCAAGGGGACAAATCTGACCTCTTTTGACCATCTCTATCAACCTTCTGGCCATCACAAGCTGATCTAAACACTGGCTGATCTCAGTGCCGCACCGCAGACGATGCCGACCTGCCACGATTGTTGGCGGGCGGCGTGGTCACCGGCTTGCGGTTGGGCTGCGCGTTCAGCATTTCCTGGCAAACGGGAGAATCCTGCCCACGCTCCAGACCCTGGACGACATTTTGCCCGCTGCAAAGCTTCAGCTCCATGGCATCGGCATCGCCTCTGGTCAGCTCTATCGTGCGCTCCATCCCGGTTTGCGGATCGACGTCATACCGAAAAAGTGTGTTGCTCGCGGGCTTCAGCTTGCCGTACTCGAAATGGTTCCACGTCGCCAGAAAGGCGCGGCCATCGGGCCCGGCCATCACGGCGTAAAGCTGCGTCCATGCAATGCCGCTCGCGCCGCTCGGCCCGGCTGCATCCCACACGAGAACTCCCTGCCCGCCCCGCACCCAACGCGCCGCCCACATGTGATGCGCAATGTCATAATGAAGCGCCGTGAAGTACGAGCTGGCCGCGCAGTTGTGGCAATTGTCGTAGAGGATGGTCAGATCTTCGGGCGCGCCATCGGCAAAATGCTCCAGGTCAAACCAACGCAGGTTGACGCCGGTGATCAGCGGAGCGACCACGTGGCTGGTGAGCGAGACGTTCCAGATCGTAAAGGAGTCGTCGCCGGGCGGCGATTGCGGGCTGGGGCGATCGGCGGTCACGACCAGCGCCGCGTCGTAAACAAGGCCAATCTCGCGGATCGCAGTCCATTTCTCAACCGCCAGCGAACGCGTGACCCAGGCAACAATGTTCTGGTCTTTGGGATTGTGGAAGTCCATCCAGCGAAAGTCGCCGGACGTTTGCTGCGCGCCAATGGGAAAAACAAATACCAGCGCGGCGGCAGCGATAATGAGGCGACTGGGGAGGCCAACCCGCATGATTTTAGGTATAGCAGAGCGGGATTATTTTTGCTGAGGCGCGGGCTGTGCCGGCGCAGCCTGTTCCGCCCCAGCTTTGATGCGCTTCGCGAAATCCTCTGGAAGCGCGTCTTCAGCCGCTACGCTCGTCACGAGCGCATCCCAGCCGTCGTCGGCGCCGTGAAATTTGACGTATTTGTCTTTGCAATACGCCACCATGCTGGTCGCATCCTGCGGAATGGCCGCGGTCTGCGACAGGTGAATCGCCCGCGCGCAATACCAGAAGCCGCCGACATCGAGCGGCGTTGACTCCAAATCCGCGACTGCAAGCTGGTAAGTATCCTGCACATTCGTGGGGTCCATTCCGTAGGCGCGCGTCAGCCACGTCTTCGCCTGGGAGTAGTTCTTCTGCTCAACCGCGCAAAATCCTTCCGCGCCAACAAAGATATCGTTGAGAAGTTTACTCACCGTCACAAAGTCGCCCTCGGACATATCGGCCGGCTGGCGCCACATAGGCACCGCGAGCATTCCCCCTGAAGCATCCAGGCACATCTCATTGAGCGCGGCGTTGTCGCCCTGCGCGGCGCTGATGCGATCGAGTGCGACCACAATTCCCAGCGCGCGAATATTGCCAGGGTCGGCCGCAAGCAGGCGTCTGGCAACTTTTGTCACATGAACTGAATCGCCCGCGGCCTGGTAAGCCGCCATCTCCTGCTCCAGCGCATCGGCGAGCACCTTGCTATTTGGATACTGCTGAACAAAGCCCTCAAGCGCTTCAGCTCGCGCCGTCGCATCTTGCGTGCTGACTGCTGCGGTGTACGAGGCGTATTCAGCGGGATCCTGGATGGTCTTTTGGCCAGCTGGCGGCCGCTGCTGCGCATGAGCTGCGATCGCATTTGCGGCGATGTGGCCGGCCAGGATAAGGCCCTAAAACCGCGAGCGCGCGCCGATTCGTTTTCAAGAAGCAAAACACAAGGGAAGAGTAGCACAGAGAATCAAAACGCTTCGACTCAGGAAACAACTGCTACAGCCCCAGCTTCGCCCACATCGCGTCGACTTTAGCCTTGGTCGTGCGGTCCATCTCGATCATCGCCGGCCACGGGTGCTCGCCTACCTCAGCAACCGCACCCTTGCCGTCCGGGCAAAATGATTATCGAAAGTAAGAATCTCGCCGGCCCCATTCGCGAACCCAACCTGAGCGATGAGTTGATCGGCGAACCCGGCTTTTCCAGATCGGCTCGCTGCAATTGCCGTCTGGGCGAGCACAGGGCTTTCCACAGTCACGCCGCGAGTCTGAAGCAGATTCTCAAGCGTTATCAGCACCTGTTCCCTGCTCCATTTGGAACGCAGCACCCATGCCAGCTCCGCCATAACGATGAGGGGCACGAACACGCCGCCATCCGATCGAGCATCTGACAGCGCCTTGCGAGCCTTCCGGGCCTGCAGAGGGTCGTCATTCAGGTAGGCGCGCGCCCAAACATTCGTGTCCGCGACAATCGTCACCAGACCCTCCGGGCCTTGGCTTCGTTCATCTTCTCGAAGCTCATAGCCCTCTTCGCCCCAGCACCCTCCCTGGCGATTTGGTCGGCCATCTTCCAGTGATCTTCCAAATCAAAGAGCACCCGGTCTGCCTGAAAACCACCGTTTGCATGGAGCCTGAACCGGATCCTGCTTCCCTTTTCAATCCCGAGGTAGCTGCGGAGCGCCTTAGGAAGCGTCACTTGCCCTTTAGCGGTGACCTTGGCCTCAATCTCTTGTATTGGAACAGTCGATATTCTCGGCGGCATACAAGTCCTCCGCCTTACATTTTACATGATTTTGCCTTACCGGAGAAAGGAGGGCGGGTTAACCAAAAGCCACTGCAGGCCTCCATGGGATTTCGGCAGACAATGCGCGCTACAGCCCCAGCTTCGCCCACATCGCGTCGACTTTGGCCTTGGTCGCGCGGTCCATCTCGATCATCGCCGGCCACGGCCGATCAAATCCCTCAGCCTTCCACTTGCGCGTCGCATCCACGCCCATTTTTGACCCGTAGTTGGGCAGGCGGCTCGCGTGGTCGAGCGAATCCACGGGGCCCAGCGTGAACTGAATGTCGCGCTCGGGATCGATGTTGTTGGCCACGCGCAGCACCACCTCGCCAATATTTTGCACATCGCAATCCTCGTCGACCACGATGATGCACTTGGTAAACATGGCCTGGCCGAGCGACCAGATTGCAGTTCATCACCTTGCGCGCCTGGCCGGGATAGCTTTTCTTGATCGATACGATCATCAGATTGTGAAAGACAGCCTCGACGGGCAAATGAATGTCGACCAGCTCGGGGATGGTCAACTTCATCGCCGGAAGAAAAATGCCGTTCGACGGCTTTGCCCATCCACGCGTCCTCCATCGGCGGCTTGCCCACAATGGTCGCGGCGTAGATCGGGTCTTTGCGATGGGTGATGCAGGTGACGTGAAAGACCGGGTATTCGTCCTCAAGCGTGTAGAAGCCCGTGTGATCGCCGAAGGGACCTTCGCGCGCGCAGCTCGCCCAGTTCTACATAGCCCTCGATAATTATTTCGGCGTTGGCCGGCACTTCAAGATCGACGGTCTCGCACTTTACGATCTCAACCGGCTCGCCGCGCAAAAATCCCGCGATCAAGAACTCTTCAACCTCGGGCGGCGCAGGTACGATTGCGGCGAAGGTCGTGGCCGGATCGGTGCCGATGGCTACGGCAACTTCGAGCCGCGAGCCCTTCAATTTACCGAGTGAGATCTGCGGCGTCCCGCCAGAGTGCGCCGTCAGGAATCGCTGACCGCGCCTCCGGCCGACTCGGCCATCATCGCGACGCGCGCGCTGGAAGCACTGAGGGTCGGATCCGCTTCGGCGCCGGCGACAGCGGCATTGCGCAACGCCTCGCGATAGTGCTCAGCTGCAACTTTCTGCCGCTGCCAATGCATGCCCGTAGTCTGGCCATCGTAGACCTGCATGCGATACATGCCAATGTTGCGCTTGCCTGTTTTTGGGTCGCGCGTGTGAACGCAGGGCAGCGTGATGAAGCGCCCACCGTCGTGAGGCCAGCATTTGAGAATCGGAAAATAGTTGAGGTCGAAGTCCTTGCGCCGAATCACCTCTTTACACGGCGCGTCCTTGGCGCTCACGGTTTTGGGAAAAGCGCTCGTGAGCGCGCCGAGTTGCGGCAGCATCTTCAACTTGTCGAACAGGCCCTCGGGAGCCTTCACATTCATCAGGCCCGTAATTCGCTCGGCAATCTCGTCCAGGCGATCAACGCCAAGCGCTAATGCCATGCGCTTCTCTGAACCAAACTGATTGATGAGAACCTTGTGACCGGGATGGCCTTTTACGTTTTCAAACAGCAGGGCCGGTCCGCCGGGAGCGTATTTGTCATTTACCGCGCCCGCGCGTGCATCGCGAACGTGCGCCACCCATCTTGCTTACGCGATCCGTAATCTCGGTAATTTCAAGCTCCGGCGAAACCTCTTCGCGGATGCGCTTGAGCTCTCCGTGTTTTTCCAGCGTCTTGATCCAGTCGCGCAGATCGTCGTAGGCCAAGGTCGTGCTCCCGGGCGGTGAAGGCCGCCTTCAATTTTCTAGCTTATAGGCCTTTAGCTTATAGCGTCGCGGCCTTCCCCGGGTGAGCGAAGGGTTTACCGGGCGGGAACGAATTTCTTGCCGGATCGGTGTTCGCCGTCAGTGGGCCGGCTCGATGGAGGGCACAAGCGTTTGCACCGGCGGAATCGCATCCATCGGATAGCCGAGCCGCTTCCATTCGTCGAAGCCGCCGCGCAGCGGGCGCACGCGCTCGATTCCCAGCTTGTGCAGCTGCATCGCGGTCTTGGCCGCGGTAGCCTCGCTGGGGCAGGTGCAGTAGAGCACCACATCGCGGTCGCGTGGAATCTCGTGTTGGCGCGCGGCAAGTGTGTCCGGCGAGAAGTGCACAGCGCCCGGCAGCTTGAACGGATCGGGCAACAACTCAAGCGGATGGCGAAGGTCGATGATGCAGACCAGCTCGCCTGCGTCGAGTTGCTTCTTCAGCTCTTCAGGCTCGAGCCGTGAGGCAACCAGGCTCTTCAGCACCATCCGCCGGCGAATCAGGCGGCCAACGAAGAATGCTATGACGCCCAGAATCAGCAGAGCGCCGGAGAAGCGGCCGACCCAGTCGAGAACGTAAGTATTGCGCTTGAGCAGGTCGCCAAAAAATCTGCCAGCGGTGAGCAGAACACCAACCCACAGCGTCGCCCCGATGCCGTCATAGAGCAGGAACTCGCCAAACCCCATTCCATTTTGCCCGGCGACTGGAGGCGCCAGCGTCGACAGGCCCGGAACGAACTTGGCAAACATCAGCATTGTGCCGCCGCGGCGGCCAAAGGAATCCTGCGTGCGGCGAACGCATGTAGTCGGTTCCATCGAAAGTTTGCAGAGCAGGCGCAGCACACGATGGCCCTGCGTGCGCCCGAAGAAAAACCAGACGCTATCGGCGGTGAGCGCCGCAGCCACTGCTACAGCAAACGCGAGGGGAAAGCTGATCTGCTTCTCGGCCGAGAGCGCTCCGGCTGCCAGCAGCACCGGCGCCGAGGGCAGCGGAATACCGAGCTGCTCCACCAGCACCCAGGCGAAGATGAGTAGATAGCCGTATACAAGCAGAATGTCGGTCGGAAGAGCCATGGCAGAACCTGAGTTTCCCAGATCTAGTTCGTTCGTCTTCGTTAAGCCGCTCGGCTGCGCTAGTTCATCGCGGCAAAGCTGCCTCAACCTATGAGATGAATCTAAATCAAGTTCGTTGCAGAAGAGCGAGGAAAAACTTCGAACGGCGGGTCAGGAGGGTTTCGCCTGCGCCGAAACGACCTGCCCACCAGAAACCACCTCGTCAATCGTCCAGTCGACCCAGGCCGCCTGCTCTGCCGGGCAGGCGAGGCGCGCCGGGTCGTTGGCCAGAATCGCGTCGACGAAGTTCTCGACAATGGGAAAGTGGAGGTTGGCGTGGGGAGGCAAAAGCTCGGTCCGAGAGCCGGCCGGCATTCGTCACGCGCAGCTCCGGCCCGTTCAGCGGATCGAGGTTGATCTCGCCGTCCTCTCCGATGATGCGAAATTGATCGCGCGCCACGCGCGAGTTCCAGCGCACGTCGACAACTGCGTGGACGCCGCCGTCGAAACCCATCAGCACGGTCGCGGAATCTTCGACGGCAATGCGATGGACGGCGTTTGACAGCAGGCCAACAGCGCGCTCCGGCTTGCCGAAAAGAAAGTTCATGGCGTCGATGCGATGCGAAGCGATGTCGTACAGCGGGCCTCCGCCAGAAAGCGCAGGATCGGCGAGCCATTCGCGGCCGGCAATCTCAAACCAGCTATGGCAGTTGGCCTCAGCCAGCAGAGGCCGGCCAATAGCGCCCTCGCCGATGAGGTGCTTCGCACGGAGCAGTTTGGGATAGAGCCGGCGGTAATACGAGACGCCGAAAAGCCGGCCCGATGCGTGACTCGCCGCCCGGCCCTCGGCGACCATGCGCTCAGCCTCGGCAAAGTTCATGGCCATTGGCTTCTCGCAGAGCACGTGCTTGCCCGCGCGCAGCGCCGCGATCGCCGCACCCGCATGGAACGCCACCGGCAACGCGATGTAAACGGCGTCGACGGCCGGGTCGGCGACGGCTTCCTCGACGCTCGCCCAGGTCCGCGCGCCGGGATACGCCGCAGCCTTGGCCGGAGTGCGCGTGACAAATCCGTAAAGCCCACTGCGCGGCTCGGCTTGAATGGCGGGAATGACGCGCTTGCGCGCGATGTCGCCGATGCCCGCCACGACCCAGTTGACGGTGTTCATGTCTTCCGCTATCTTAATCCATTCAGTGATCTCGCGACGCGGGCCATCTTAATGCAGGCAGGAATAAATCGCTGCGACGCTTCGGGCGAAAAAAGCCGCCCAAGGGGCGGCTCAAGTGCAATCAGAATTTAGGAAGGCTTCGGTGTTACTGCTGCGGAGCCGCAGAGTCTGACGTTGGCAGCGGCCGCGGAGCGGCCATTGGCGCCTGCGTACCAGCCGGGCCGGATTGCGCTTCCTGGTTTGTCTCGCCAAAGTAGTCGTGATCCCAGAGATTCGCGTAAAACGCGCCCGTCAGCTCAGCAGCGCGCGGGCCAAATGTCGCCCTGCCGCCTTCGAGAAAGAAAACCGTCACCAGGCCGCCCTGCGGCGACTCAGAGTAGGCAGCGAACCAGCCGTAGCGGGTTCCATCGTTGGAGCAGGTTCCGGTCTTGCCAAAAATCGGCAGCTCGCGGAAGTTGGCGCGCAGGCGGCGCGCAGTTCCATACTCAACCGCACCGGCCATGCCGTCTTCGAGGTCAGGAACGTAACGCGCAAGATCGAGCGTGCGCTTGACTCTTGGCTGGAATGACGCAACCTCTTCGGGGGTGGTGGGATGCTGCAGATAGTAGAGCGTTCCGCCATTGGCAATGGCGGCCACGAACGCGCCCAGTTGCAGCGGAGTGACGGAGACGCCCTGCCCGAAGCTGCACATGCGAGCCACGCCGCCTTCAGATTCCGGAATCGGCTGATCGGGATAGACGCCCAACTGCTCGCCGGGAATGTTGTAGCCGGCCAGTTCGCCGAGGCCGAACTGCGTGGCGTAATGGCGAACGCGCTCGAAGCCCAGTTCGCGGCCCAATTCTTCAAAGTAGAGGTTGTTGCTCTTGGCCAGCGCCTGGTTCATGTTCATGCGGAAGCCGGGGAGCTGCACCATAGTGTCGTTTGTCACCAGCGATTCAGAAAGTGCCGCCAGCGCCACCGTGAGCTTAATCGTGGAGCAGGGCTCAGCTCCCGGCGAGAGCGCAAGCTTCTGGTTGACCATGGCAAGAATACGGCCGTTAGCGGGATTGATCACCACTGCGGTGCCATTCATATCGCCCAGGGCATCGATCGCAGCCTGGCGAACAACAGGATCCTCGCCGGCAGTGTCGTCTCCCGCGCCGTTCTCGCCTTGAATAAATGAATTGGCCGTGAAGCGCTCGTAATAGCGATGGCGACGATGATACGAAGCGCTGCGCAGCGTTGCCGCCGAAGTCGTGTTTCGCGTGGCCGTGGTATGGCCAGCAGATCGATATGTGGACCGGTATCCAGCCCGGTAAGCGGCGGTATGACCTGAATAGGTGTGCAATGCTGATGTTCTGGATGCTGGTCGCGTGGTAACCACTGGAATAACTCGCCGATCTGCCCGTCGTTGCACGGTGCGTGCTGGAAAAGTGCGACAGATATCTGGATTTGGAATGGTGCAGAGTTTGCGGCGCATCAAGCGCCGCGGCGCTCATGGCGCCGACACCGAGAATAAAAACGGGAATGAAAACGAAAAAATGAATAGGCCCAACGCGAAACAGCTTCATCCAGTCAACAACCTCTCAGCACTTGGATATCTTGCCGCGCGTTCGCCCTCGGACGCCGCACTTCTTACTTCTAACCCGTACTTCTAGCTTTTGACGCCCTGTCGTGCTCTTCGTTGGCCGGTCGCAAAATCCTTATCGGCCCAACCGCCTGCAAGACAAGCAAAAGCGCAACAAAAAGAAAGATGCAGCAGCCGACCCCTTAATCGCCAAATGGCCCGCAAAATCCGCCGCCAATCGGGTTCGCGCTACTGGCAAAATGCCCTTGGAGACAGTAGTGTCCCTCGACTGGCACAAGCGACCCATACAACTTTCGGGGGCGGTCTCTTTACTATACCGGTTTCCGCCCCGATTTGGAACCTCTCCCAATGTGAGCCGCCCGCCACATGCAGTTGATTCAATGGGCCTTCTAGAACTTTAGCCGGCGCAGAAACGTCGGCACATCAAGGTCGCGTTCAGGCTGCTCAGCCGGACCGGCAAACATTGCTGCCCCAGCCTCAGCGCCGGGCTCCGCCGCGCCCCGTGGAGTTGCAGCAAAGTCCCCAGCGTAGTCACGGTGCTGGAGCTCGGCGTCTGGCTCCGACGAGCCGCCGTCGAATTGCGGCCCGGGCGACGTTGCGCTGTCATCGTCCGAAGCAAACCCCATTGAGTGCCCCGCTCCGTCCTTCGCGGATGCGGAAGCGACCGTCACCGTGGTCGAAACTCCCGGCGCAGCCGCTGAAAAAACGAACCCGTCGTCGCCGTTCTCCGGCTCCGCATCGTCATCTTCGCTCATGAATCGCGGCGGCTGTGCGGCAGTTTCCGGGTCGCTCTCGCGCATCCAGTTTCCGGGCGCCACTACCGGCACCGAGACGACCGGAGTCGCCTCCACACTGAGCATGCGCGCGCGCCGTTCCGGCATCTGGTCGCGGAAGCCGGTGGCGATGACAGTGATCTTCACGTCCTCGCCCATCTTCTCGTCGAGCACCGCGCCAAAGATAATGTTGGCGTCTTCGTGCGCGGCCGATTCAATCAGCGACGATGCCTCGTTGACTTCAGACAGCTTGAGCGAGCTCGATCCCGTGATGTTGATCAGGATTCCGCGTGCGCCGTCGATAGCTCCCGCCTCAAGCATCGGCGACGCCATGGCCGCCTGCGCCGCTTCAATGGCGCGGTTCGATCCCGAGCGCACGGCCGTGCCCATCACGGCGTGGCCCATGCCGGCCATGGTCGTTTTCACATCGGCAAAGTCGCGGTTGATAATTCCGGGGATCGTGATGATGTCGCTGATGCCCTGCACTCCCTGGCGCAGCACGTCGTCGGCGATGCGGAAGCTCTCAAAGAAGCCTGCATCCTTGGCTACGGCGAGCAGCTTCTCGTTGGGGATCACGATCATCGTGTCCACGCTGTCGATCAGTTCCTTGAGGCCGCGCTCGGCCTGCATCAGGCGGCGCTTACCCTCAAAGGCAAATGGCTTGGTGACTACGGCAACGGTCAGTATGCCCATTTCGCTTGCCAGCGACGCGATCACCGGCGCAGCGCCGGTGCCTGTGCCTCCGCCGAGGCCGGCGGTGACAAACACCATGTCGGCGCCTTCGATCGCTTCGATGATTTTTTCTGAATCTTCGAGAGCGGCGCGACGGCCAACGTCAGGATTAGAGCCTGCGCCCAGTCCCGCTGTAAGGCGAACTCCCAGTTGCAGTTTGACTGAAGCCTGAGAAAGCTTGAGTGCCTGCACATCAGTATTCGCGGCCACGAATTCCACGCCCTCCATGTGGGCCTGGATCATGCGGTTTACGGCGTTGCTGCCGCCGCCGCCCACGCCGACCACCTTGATCCGCGCTCCGCGCACAACTTCGTCGTGAAATTGAATTCGCATCTCGCCGGCTTCGTCGCGCGTCTCTCGGGCTGAGTTAATTGGCTGCTCCATCCGGGCTTTGCTCTCCTCGACTCTGATCTGCTTCTTCACCGTTTTCACCTCGTCGCATCCGCGATTTGTTTGCCCTCTATTTCCTGTTCCCTGTTCTGCGCTTTCTCGTTCCCTTAATCCTTTTTCCCGCCTTCCCTGGTTCCCTCGTTCCCTTGTTCCCTTGTTCCCTGCCCTTAAAAACTCGATGCAAACATGGCGCGAACCTTATCGCGCAAACTGCTGCTGTTGTTCTCCGCGGCGCGCGTCGTTCGCGTGCGATGCGCGTAAAGAACCATACCGATGCTCACCGCCCAGGCCGGATGAATCAGATCCTGCGGCATATGCGACAGCCGCACGGGTAAACCTGCGCGCGCCGGCACGCGCAACTGGCTCTCGGCAACATCAAGCATGCCGGGCAACATCGAGCCTCCGCCGGTGAGAACGCAGCCCGCGCCCAGCGCATCCACAACGCCGCCATAGCGCAGGCTCTCTTTCACGAAGTACATGAGCTCACGTGCGCGCGGCTCCAGAATCTCAGCCATGGTACGCAGCGGCAGCGTAGCGGGCGCGCCCTGCGGCGTAGTGATCTCGACTTCCGCAAGCTGCGGAACCGCAGTCACCACAGCGTTGCCATATTGGCGCTTGAGCTCATCGGCCTGCGCCAGCGGCAGTTGCAATCCGATGGCAAGATCGCTGGAGAAGTGCGCTCCACCGATCGGAACCGATGCGGTGTAGGCAACCGCGCCCTCGAAGAAAACCGCGAGATCTGTGGAATGCGCGCCGATGTCGAGCACGCAAACGCCAAGTTCGCGCTCGTCAGCTGAGAGCGTGCACTCGGCGGCGGCCAGTGACTCGAGCACCGCTTCTGAAACTTCAAGGCCCGCGCGGTTGGCGCAGGTAACTGTGCTTTGCAGCGCGCCACCGCCGCAAGTCGCAATGTGCAACTCAACTTCAAGCCTTGCACCGACCATGCCCACCGGATCGAAGATGCCGGGCTGCTCGTCGAGGATGAACTGGCGAGGAAGCAGATGAAGAATCTCGCGGTCCGCGGGCAGCTCAATGGCGCGGGCACGACCGATAGCGGCGCGCACGTCCTCGCCGGTAATCTCGCGCATGCCCCGGCTCAACTGAAATCCGCCGTTGGTATTCACGCCGCGAATGTGGGGTCCGCCGATGCCCACCGCGCACTCGTCAATGTTGGCGCGGGCTACGTGCTCGGCCTGCTCATTGGCCGCGCGTACCGCCTTGGCTGCCGGCGCAAGCTCCGCAATCAATCCCTTGCGCATTCCCGCCGATTGCGTTACGCCGTGCCCGCGATAGCGCAACACGTTTTCGTTCACATCGGCTGCCAGAACGCGCGTCCATGCGCTGCCGATGTCGAGCACCACGATCAGGTTGTCCTGCTTCTGGCCCATGGTCGCTCACCCACCCTGCGCGACGGTCGCGGCCGAAACCGGCAGAGAGCGGCTTTTGCTTCCCTGCGTGGCCGTCGCCGGACGCGTTGTTGTGATCGGACGATTCGTTGAGGTTGAGTTCCGCTTTGCAGCGTTCTGATTTTTAGCGTTTTGATTTTTAGTTCCATGCGCAGCCGCCCGATTCTGCGGCGTCACGTGCTTGCTGTTCGGCGCAGGCTTGCCTTTTTTCGCCGCCGAGTTTTTCGATCCTGAGTTTTTGGGCACTGAGTTTTTGCCGCTTGAGCTTTTTGGCCCTGAGTCCTTCGGAGCTGACTCTTTCGGCCCCGAGCCCTTCGGTCCCAAGTCCTTCGGTATCGCCCCGCCGGCCAGTGGCGCTGCTGCCGAAGGCTTGGTCGGCAAATTCATTGGCGCGTCGGCCGCGTCAGCGCCGCCGCCGCCCGAGGTCTCCGCAGTCTCCTTGCCGGAAGCCATCTGCAGCACCACTTGATTGTCGTAACGCAGATCCACGGCCGCGAGATGCGGATACTGCTGCCGCCACTCCGCGATGTGCGCCTGGTAGCGCTCGTAGCGCTCCAGGAAATGATCCTCGCCAAAATGCGCCAGAATATCCGCCCCCTGCTCCGGCATCAGCACTCGCGCATCTTCAGGGTCGGTAAGGTCAATCTCAGAAATCTGCTCGGAGTTGTGCTTTCCGTCAGCGTCCAGCTCCGCCATCATGCGCAGATAAACGTCCACTCGCGCTTTGCGCGAGTCGGCCGGATCGCCGGGATCGATGCCCGTCAGCACAGGGAATGAGTAGTGGTGCTTGGCCATTGTCGCCGGCGCCATACTGAGCAAAACGCCGTTCGCGTCCACGAGTCCTATTTGCTCGCCATGCCGCGTAAACGCAACCGGCTGCCGCTCCACCACTGCGACGCGAATCTGGTCGGGAAGCAAGCGCATCACCGTCGCGTGCTCCACCCAGGGAATCTGTTCGAGCTCGTGGCGTCTCTGATCGATGGGAACGAAAAAGACGTTGCGGCCAATATCTTCGCCGAAAACAGGCAGCATCTCCGAGCGGCTGACTTCGGTGAGCCCCGTCGCTTGAATGTCCTCGCTGCCTGCGATGCGGAAGCGAGCGTCGCGTTCGAGTGAGTGGCGCGTCATGAGGCAGGCAGCTGTGAAGCCGCCAAGCGCAAGCAGCGCGCCGGCTGAGAGAACTACGCGGCCCGCCGTGCTTGCCGGCCGCCACCATGGGCGTTTCGCCGCGCCAAAACGATCGGACTTGGGACGCAGAACGCCGTCGCCATCGGGGTCGTCAAACTCGAGCGGCATTCCCGGGCCACGCCTGCCCGTCGCGCCCGGACGAAACTGCCCCGCTAAAGGTGAGTCGTCCCGCGAGCGCCGAGCGCGAATTTCCGTGGGCGGGTCGTCTTCCCATAAAGTGGGCCGGTTTGTCGTATTTCCTTGATTCGCCAAGTGATTTGCCACGCCTGAGCAGCGTCGTCAGTGCCGCCAGATTTCACTATAGCCTGCACTGAGTTGTGAGTTTTCAATGAGATGAGCAGGGGTATCCGTGAGGTTACGGGGCTGTGTGGAAAACGGGGGCAGTCGTCTGGGACCAGTAAACGCCCGCGGGACAAAAGCGTCCCTATAACGCTTTACATATAACGCACAGCGTTATACTATGACAGTGGAAGAATGATCCAGAGTTTCAAGGACGCAGACACTAAACAGCTCTACGAAACGGGCTCGAATAAACGCTGGGCCGCAATTCAGACGGTCGCACGACGCAAACTGGATCAGATTGAGGCATCAATCAATTTGAGCGACTTGCGTTTCCCTCCAGGCAATCGTCTTGAGGCTCTGAAAAGGGACCGCGCCGGACAGCACAGCATCAGAATCAACGACCAATATCGTATTTGCTTCATCTGGAAAGTCGATGGAGCGCATTCGGTGGAGATCACGGATTACCACTAGAAAAACTGCCAATGGAGTAGCAAAGTATGGCTTTCAACAGACCGGCTTCAGGATGGAACCTTCAGAGAGTCAGCACACACCCCGGCGAAATGCTGCTTGAGGAGTTTCTTGTCCCTCTCGGCATCACGCAGAATGCACTGGCGCTCAAAATCCGCGTGCCTGCTACACGCATCGGCGACATCGTACACGGCAAGCGGTCAATTACTCCGGACACCGCGCTGCGCCTGGCGCGCTTCTTCGGCAATAGCCCGGAGTTCTGGCTGAACCTTCAGCAGATGCACGATCTCTCCAAGGCGCGGCTGGAGCTGAGAAAAACAATCGAGCGCGATGTCGAGGCGTACGCGGGGGCATAAGCATTGGGCAGAAGACTTGTTTTCCACCAAATCTTGGCGAACTACCTGCTTTGCGGAAAAATTTGATCAGGCCACGCTGCTCGTCTTCGTCACGACCACTGCAGCGTGAGAACTGAGTCAGCCGGTAACTCCACTTCCAGAGCGTTCGAACCGAGGACCAGCTGGATCTGTCTTTCCTCGCCAATGTTGGTGAGCACCACCACCATAGCTTCCATCCGGGTTGCGGAATCCTACATGAGATACGCCGCCCGCCGAGGGCTGCGCTCCTGACGGTTGCGCAGCGGACGGTTGCGCCGAGCTCTCCGCCACTCCATCCGTGCGGAAGACCATGGCTCCGCGCCGCACGTGTTTCGAGTAATGCGCGATCGCCCAGAACCGCGCGTTGCGCGTGATCTTGTGCGTCCCACTCTCCACCGTGATAATCCCTGTCGATGGACCGAGCGGCGGATCATCCGGGTCCGGGTGACCAATGTACGGAGTTCCATTCTCATCGAGCGCCAGATTCCACACGGTGAGGGAACGCGCCCAGTTTCTGAAGACGCTGTTAGCCCACGTCGCCCAACGAGCCCACCCCAACTGCGGATTCATGCCCGGCGCGCGAACCGAATCCGGATCGCGCAGCGGACCACCCTCGGTAAAGTACGCGCTCTTTTCAGGAAATGCGTCGTGCACCTTCGTCATCCCAGAAGGTTCGCCCGCATAGCCGTGCCAAGCGATGCCGTCGATATATTGATAAGCCGCCGCATTGCTCAGCTCGCCAATGGCGCGGCCCCACAGGTTGAAGTTGTGATCGAGAACCCAGATCTTCGTCGTGCAACCCGCGTTGCGCATCAGAGGGCCGAGAAATTTCCTCACGAAAAGAATTTCATCCTCTTGCGACCACTGGCACGCGGGATATCGGCCGTCCACGGTGGTGTCGACCTCATTCTGCATTGTGATCGCGTCGATGGCGACGCCTTCCGCCTTATACGCGTCGAGAAATTTGAGGATGTACCGCGAATACGGCTCCAGCGAGCTCTTGCGGATCGTCCCTCCCAGCATAGAGCGGTTGAATTTCATCCATCCCGGCGGACTCCACGGCGACGAGAAAAGAAACAAATCCGGATTAAGTTTGCGCGCATCCCGGAGCACGGGAAGGATGTAAGCCTTGTCGTGATCGATCGAGAATTTCTTGAGTTCCGGATCGTCTTCGTCGCTGTCGTCAAAGCTGTACATCGACCGCGAATAGTCGCTGGACCCGATGCAGGTCCGGCAGACATTCAGGGCCATTTCGCCTGGGTCGAAGATCTCGTGCATCAAGGCAGCACGATCGTCGTCGTGAAGCTCGCTGACCAAATAGCACGACGCGTCCGTTAGCGCCGCTCCAAAGCCGAGGATCTCCTGACGCGTGGCCGCGGGATCGAGCGCAATCGCATCGGGAGCAACCTGCACCATGGGCTTCCACGCAAGGGAATCGCCAGGCGCATGCCGCCGATCGCGGAAGGTGCTCCAAACCTGCACCGGCCCTGAAATCGGAGCTGTATCGGCCCAGGCCGGAATCCTGCTTACTAAAGTCGACGCAGCGGCCGTCGCCGACGCCATCTTCAAGAATCCTCTGCGCGAACTTGCCGTCATCTTTAAACGCTCCTCAAACGCACGCGCGCTTGCGGGCCTGATTTTAGCACCGGATTCGGCAACCATTCATGTTCCGGTGTTCATCGACTCGGAAGAGCTTCCAGCGCGGCGAGAATCTGAGGGGCAAGCTGGCTCACGCTGCCCGCGCCGAGCGTGAGAATCAGATCGCCATCGCGCGTCACGCCTGCGATTGCGCCAGCTGCGGCAGCAAAATCCGGCGCAAACTCCACGCGCGAAGCCTGAATGCGTTCGGCAAGCAGCTCCGCGGTCACGCCCGGAATCGGCTCCTCGCTGGCTGCATAAATCGGCAGAACAATCACCGTGTCAGCACCGCTAAACGCAATTGAGAATTCGTCCATCAGGTCGGCGGTGCGCGAGTACCGATGCGGCTGGAAGACCACATGGACACGACCGCGCGAGCACTCCCTTGCCGCGGCGAGCGTGGCGCGAATTTCCGTGGGATGGTGGCCGTAGTCGTCGACCACCGCAACGCCGCGCGCCGTTCCGCGCTGCTGGAAGCGCCGATCGACACCGCGAAAGTTGGCCAGGCCCTCGGCAATCTTTTCCGGCGGCATTCCCAGTTGTCGCCCGATGGCGACAGCCGCCGTCGCGTTCAACACATTATGCCGGCCCGGAACGTGCAGCTCGAATGGACCGAGAGTCCCCGCAGCCGTGTGCACCTGAAAGCGCGAGTACGTGCTTCCGTGCCCTAACTGATCGCTTCGCGTTTGTCCCGGCGGCCCTTGCACTTTTCCAAAATCGCCCAGCTCCAAGCGATAGTCGGCATCTGCGGCCACGCCGTAGGTGAAGACGCGCCGCCGCACGCGCGGCAAAATCCCCTTAAGCAGCGCATTGTCGATGCAGGCCGTGATCGCGCCGTAGAACGGCACGCGATCCATAAAATCCAAAAACGCGCGCTCCACGTCAGCCATGTCGTGGTAGCAATCCATGTGCTCGCGGTCGAGATTTGTGACGACTGCAAGAATCGGCGACAGCTTGAGGAACGAGCGGTCGCTCTCATCGGCCTCGGCCACAAGATACTGCGTTGTTCCCAGGCGCGCATTCGAGCCGAGCGCATCGACGCGCCCGCCGACAACGACAGTGGGATCGAGGCCGCCAGCCGCGAGCACCGCCGCCACCATCGATGTGGTTGTCGTTTTGCCATGCATGCCGGCGATTGCAATGCCGTACTTGAGCCGCATCAGCTCGGCCAGCATCTCGGCCCGCTGAATGACGGGAATTTTGCGCGCATGCGCCTCGAGCACTTCGGGATTATTCTTGTGTACCGCGGAACTGGTCACGACCACCGTTGCGCCGGCAACGTTGGCGGCATTGTGACCCTCGTAAATCGCAGCGCCCAGTTGCGCCAGCCGATCGGTCACCGCGCTGCGCTTCAGATCGGAGCCCGAGACCTTGATGCCCAAATTGAGCATGATCTCGGCAATCCCGCTCATGCCGATGCCGCCAATTCCGATGAAGTGCGCGTGCTGCGAGGTAGCAAACATTAGAGTGAAGCATCAGGGTAGCAGAGACGAGACCTTCATGCAATCCCCAGTCCACTCAGGCAGCGTGTACTCGAAGTCGTAGAAGTGCTCGCGATTTTCGACGCGAATCGTAAACGTGCCTTCGATTCCACCCAGCTCGCCCGTTCCTGATCCCGGCACAACGATCACCTGCATGTTTGGCCCTTTTCCATCCATAGTGGCAAAATGCTGCAACGCGAAGCTGCCACTCTTGCCACCAAGAGCGCCAGTGACGATCTCGATCGCCACGTATCCCGCCAGGCCCTTCTTCGGATCGCCGCCGGTGAACATCTCGCCGATTGAAGTCGCTTCAATATCGCCATGGATCGTTTTGTTAATGGAGAAGCGCCCAAGGCCTTCAGCAGGCGCTGGCGAAAGCGGATGAACGTCAACGGAAAAAGTACCTTGAGCGTGATGCATTTGGGATCTCCTTTAGTTGGGCAGTCGGGCGGTGTGCGTGGTGCGCTGACCTTGCAGCACGGCGTTGCAGCGCAAATCAACAGTGTCATCTTGACTGATCGTTTTTACAGAATATCGCGGCGGGCTCGCGCGTGTTTTCTGACAAAGAAGGAAGCGTCTTGAACACGAACCCGCCGAAAAGTTGCGGCCATTTATTTTCTCTGGCACCCGCAACCTTCCGCTTGCGTAGTGTTTGCATGTGCAGAACCGGCGAGCCAAATGGGGTGGCACAAAATAAGCCCCAGGGTGATGGCGAGTCGAAGAGCGGACAAACAAAACGGTCCGCCTGAAATGGAGGGATTATGAACAGCATGAAAAAGTTCTTTTTGGGTGCGGCATTGGCAGTAGGCGCACTGGCCATGAGCGCGGCGCCCGCTCAGGCAGCTCGGGTTGGGGTTTACTTTGGCGCGCGTGCAGTCGCAGTTCCAGCATGCCCTGGACCGGGTTATGCGTGGGTCGGCGGCTACTGGAACGACGGCTATTGGGTACCCGGCTACTGGAACTTCGTCGGCGTCCGCGTCGGCGGCCCCGTATTTCGCGGCGGCATCGTAGTCGGTCGCGGGCCGGTTTTCGAGCGCCATTTTGACCGCGGCGATCGCTTCCGCCGGTAACCCCCGTTTTCGCAGGTAGCTCCGCCTTCTGCTGCCTGCTCCATGCGGCCTCTCCAAACTGGAGGGGCCGTTTTTTTCGACATCTCTCCTTCGCAGATTGCCCTTGGAGAGGACTAGCGGGGTCGCAATTTCGTGAGGAAATCGGCTTGTCGACTTCAGACCCATGGCTCCGAATATGTCCTCGAAGGCGAGATGTTTTAGGCCGTTTCGAAGTTTGATGCATCTTACTTGGTGTGGCGTAACTGGCTTGGAATGAGGCGTAATTCCACCGGCAGTGATCGCAGCGGCTCGGAAGTCCAAAAGATTGTTGCCTTTTCTTAGAGAGGTAATTGATGCTTTCTGAGAACCGCAACAAACGGGCGAAGGTAGTGTTAAAGAAACTGAAGGCTGGCCAGAAGTTCAAATGACAGAGGCCGGGCGAGTGCTAAGACCGGAGAGGGCTCCGGGATCCGATCCGAGAAAGACGGGGACGGTGCAGCACAAGGAGGATTTCATGAAGAAGCTCTGGTTGGTTGTGTTGGCAATGCTTGTTGTTCTTCCGTTCGCTGCTGTCCCGGCGAGCGCCCAGGTCGATGTTGGCATCGGAGTCGGGCCGGCAGTCGTTGCTCCTGATTACGCGTATGCCGGTCCGCCGGATTGCGAATGGGGCTACTACAACTACTACCCCTATGCCTGCGCTCCTTACGGCTATTACGGTTCTGACTGGTTCTACGGCGGCCTCTTCATCGGAGCCGGACCCTGGTACCACTGGGGCTTCTACGGTCACCCGGGCTACTACATGCGCGGCGGCTTCGGCTATCGCGGCGGATACGGGCGCGGCGGCTATGGCTATCGCGGCGGATACGCGGGTCGCGGCTACGCCGGTGGCGGTCGCGGCTATGTCGGCGGCGGCGGACGTGGCTACGTAGGCGGCGGTGGTCGCGGTTACTCCGGCGGCGGCGTTTCCCACAGTTATAGCGGCGGCGCACGCGGCGGATTCAGCGGCGGCGGCGGATACCACGGTGGTGGTGGTGGCGGCTTCCACGGTGGTGGTGGAGGTGGCGGTGGCTTCCATGGCGGAGGCGGCGGCCACGGCGGTGGTGGACACCGCTAATCGACCCCGGTAATACTTGTCGGGATTCCCGGCTTACGGCGGAAGTTTGAAGTTCCGCTGATTCCTAAAAAAGCCCGCTTGCTTCGGCAAGCGGGCTTTTTGTTTGCTTGAAGGAGCCGAGAAAGCAACGAATCCGCGAAGAATGATTCGGAATCACTACGCGATGACCGGGCCGCATTCAAGCGTCGTCCCGAGTCCGACTCAATTCCCGTTTAGTTGGCGGTGATATTCAAGTTCGTCGAAATGCCCCTTTGATTCGCTAACCAAACCGTTTTCTCCAAGTTTCCATTCTTCATATCCGCTAACCCGAACGCGCTTGCCGGCGCCCCCTGGCCCGGTGTTAGTTCCAACCAAAGTCCAGCAAAAAATTGCTCCGTCCTCGCGCACACGCACCTCGTCCATAGAAACAACCATGTCGGGGAACGCAGTCATGAACGATTGTACGGCCGCCGCAATCGCCGTCCTGCCAACGGAAGGCTTCCCGGAATTGACTTGAAGCGTGCCTCTCTCTTCGTAAAATGCTGCAACGCTCTCCGCGTTTTGGCTGCACCATGCAGCTGCGTAACTTGTTCCAAAGGCGCTCAACTCCGCAGTGTTCACCGTCGTCCCCCGATCACCGTCTCGTTAACCCCGCTGACTCTGCTGCTTTCCCGCCAGCTCCGCCAGCCGGTCAGCAATTCGCTCAGCCGCGCCCGGATGTGCCAGCGTGCGCGCCACTGCCGCCATCGCCGCCAGCCGCTCAGGATCCGAGAGCAAACCGGCAAGTATCGAAAGCAGCTTTTCGGGAATATCTAAATCTTTCTCTTCGAGCATCACGGCGGCGCCGGCTGCCGCAATGGCTTCAGCGTTGCGGAGCTGGTGTTCGTCGGTTGCCGCTGCAAATGGAACCAGCAACGCGGGCTTGCCGGCCGCAGCCTCCTCGGCTACGGTGGTTGCGCCGCTGCGCGACATGATCAGGTGCGCGCGCGCAAACTCCGCCGCCATTTTGTCGACGAACGGCCGCACCTGCCAGCGCTCGGGGTCTGCATCGCTGGCCGCGTAAGCAGCTTCGGTGGTTTCAAAGTTGCGCATTCCGCTCTGGTGCAGGACGGTGAGGCCGGGAACCGCATCGAGAAGGTCCTTGATGATCTGCGGCAGATGCGCATTGAAGATCCGCGCGCCCTGCGATCCGCCAAAGATAAACAGATGCGGCGGCCCGGTGGGAGCTGGAAGACTGAAGAATTCCGGCCGCACGGGAACGCCAGTGACTTCAGCATTCCGGAGCCATTTTGCCGCGGCGGGAAAGTTGATGGCCGCCGCCTGCACGCGCTTGCCCACCAAGCGATTGGCCACGCCCGGCATCACGTTCGGCTCATACGCCATCGTGGGAATCTTGAGGCGCAGAGCGGCGAACATTGCCGGGCCTGAAGCATAACCTCCCACGCCAAGCACCGCGCCAGGCCCGAACTCGCGGATCAGTTTCTTGCAATCGCCGATGCTGCGCGGCAATTGGGCCAGCGTACGAATCCGCGTCATGAGCGAGACGCTTTTCAACGGGCCTACGTCGATGAGCTTGAGCGCGAAACCAGCTTCCGGCACAAGACGCGATTCCAAACCGCGCGCCGTTCCGACCATCAGAATTTCAGCCCCGTGCCGCTCGACCAGCGCGCGCGCCACGGCCAGCGCAGGAATGATGTGCCCGCCTGTGCCGCCGCCGGCAATGAGAATTCGCAAAGTTGAGTTCACGTTGGCAGTGGTCCGCACCCAGAGTATTGCCCAGTGTATCGCCCTGCGTCCGGGCCCGCTCCGCGCAATTCACTCTCGGTTATCGGACCAGTTATCGGGATTCGTCATCGGCGTCGCCCAGCGCTCGCGGGTTTCTTCCGCGATGGCTTTCCGGATTCTTTGGCGCCGCGCGGCGGTATGTAATGGAACCGGACCAGATAAATCTTCTCGCCACGTCCATGCTTCGCGGTTTTGAGCAGGTCAAGCACGCCCAGGAATCCCGATTCACGGGCGAGCTCGGGAGTGATGTCGGGGAAGCCGATGGGCTCAATCGAATCGACCTCGATCTCTCCCTCTTCCATGCGATATCGCCCGCCCGCGCGCACATGCGGACTCATCCAGATGCGAACGCTCGAGGTAATCTCTCCGCAGCGAACTCGCTCGCGCAATTTTTTCGTGAACTGCATGTTCGAAGTTTATCTCGCGCACATTCGCGTTCGGCGCGCCGACCAGCCTCGGAATCACTTTGCCCGTCCCACCGCGCCCGTTTTTCTTGTTCCCTTGTTCCCTCGGTCCCTTGTTCCCTGCTTCTCTACTCCGCCCGCCGGCTGATATTAAGCAAAATTCCGATGCTGGCCAGCGTGCAAAAAAGCGAAGTGCCTCCATGAGAGATCAACGGCAGCGGAATACCTTTGTTGGGGACCAGCGACAGCACCACGCTGATGTTGAAGAATGCCTGCAGCAAAATCGTGATCGTGATGCCAAAGGCGGCCAGTCGCGCAAACGGGTCGTTGCAGCGAAAGGCGGTGCGCAATCCGCGCACGCCGAAGATGGCAAACAGAATCAAAATCAACATGGCGCCAATGAAGCCCAGCTCCTCGGCGATGTTGGCGAAGATGAAGTCGGTCGCGGCTTCGGGCAGATAAAACAGCTTCTGCATCCCTTCCATGTAGCCGCGGCCTGTGAGCCCGCCAGTGCCCACTGCAATCAGAGATTGATAGATGTGGTAGCCGGCGCCCTGCGGATCGGATTCAGGATTGAGAAACACCAGCATGCGCGCGCGCCGCCACGGTACCAGTAGCAGCAGCGCAGCCAGCGCGGGCAAAGCAGCGGCGGCAGCGCCCAGCAGCACCTTCCAATCCATGCCGGCCAACACGAGAATCATCGCGGCCACGCCCGCCAGCACCAACGCCGTGCCCAGGTCGGGCTGCGCGGCAATCAGCACGATAAACAGCCCGGGAATGATCGCAGCGGGCAGCAGAGTATGCTTCCAGTCGCGCATGGCGCCGAGGCGCGTGTGCAGAAACCACGCCAGAAACAACACCAGCACAGGTTTCGCGATCTCCGACGGCTGAAGCGTGAAGAAATTGCCAAAGCGAATCCAGCGATGCGTGTGGTGCGAGCCGGGCATGAGAAAAACCAGCACGAGCAGCACCGAGGTGACGCAAAGAACCGGATAAATGAAGCGGGGCGAGTTGTAGCGGCTCACGTCCACGTGCATCAGCACCAACATCGTCACGACGCCCAGTGCCGCCCAGAGTGTTTGCGTAAAGATGAAGGTGTACGCCGAGTGATATCTCTCCTGGTCTACCACGGCCGAAGCCGAAAAGACCATCGCCAGCCCGGTGACCACCAGCACCAGCGTGGTGAAGAACAGCCATTTGTCAACGCCAACTCGTTTTGCCATCTATATCTCTTTACCAGTCCTTGAATCCCGTCATGCGGGCACGACTCGAAGTCGCGCCTTAATAAAAAGCACGCTTACTCGTCCAGCCTTGGCTTCCAATCTTTTTGGTCCGCAACCAGCTGCTTGAATACGCGCCCGCGCTCCTCGTAATTTTCAAACTGGTCGAAGCTCGAGCAGGCCGGAGCCAGCAGCACAACCTCGCCCGGCCGCGCGGCGCTTGCCGCTGCACTGACCGCGTTAGCCAGCGTTTCAGACGAATGAATCGGCACTGCGCCACGCAAATGCGACTCG
Organism: uncultured Acidobacteriaceae bacterium; assembly: GCA_963773915.1. Taxonomy (GTDB): domain Bacteria; phylum Acidobacteriota; class Terriglobia; order Terriglobales; family Acidobacteriaceae; genus Telmatobacter. The sequence continues at coordinate 384,001 of CAVZCY010000007.1, read as the reverse complement.
ATCTTGCCGGCTGCCGCGCCGATTGTATAAACGGCGCGAACCCTCCCGCGCAGCAACGGCTCAAGCGTCGTATAGTCCGAATTTTTGTCCTTGCCGCCCAGAATCAGATGAATGCCGCCGGGAAACGAAGCCACTGCCTTGGCGGTCGCATCCACATTAGTGGCCTTCGAGTCGTTGTAGTACTCGACGCCATTGATCGTCGCGACAAATTCCAGGCGATGCTCAACGGCGCGAAAGTTTTCAACGGCCCTTGCGATCAATGCGGCAGGCACGCCGGCCAGCCGCGCCGCGCATACCGCTGCCAGCACATTTTCAACATTATGTTCGCCCTTGAGCGGAATCTTACTCACCGGCAGAATGGTTTCGATCGCCGCCTGCGGCCCTGCATCGAGTCGTGCATCGGGTCCCGATCGGTAGACCACATTTCCGTTCTGCGCCCATGCGCCCCGGCTCACCTCGTGTTTGGCCGAGAACCAGTAAACCTGTGAGTGTGCGCGAGCCTCGGCCTCGGCAGCGCGGGGATTATCGGCATTCAGCACTAGATAATCGCGCTCGTCCTGAACGGCGAAGATGCGCTCCTTGGCCAGCGCATAGTTTTCAAAAGTTCCGTGCCGGTCAAGGTGATCGGGCGTGATGTTCAGAATCACCGCGATCTTTGGGTGGAACTCTTCAGTGCTCTCCAATTGAAAGCTCGAAACCTCAAGCACCGACCAGGTGTCGTCCGCGCTGTCGTCAATCAGCCCCACCACGGCCACGCCAATGTTTCCGGCGACCAGCGTTGGGCAACCGGCCTCTTTCAAAATCTCGCCTGCGAGCGCAGTGGTCGTCGTCTTCCCATTCGACCCGGTAATGGCCAGGATTTTGCCTTTCAAAAAACGCGCCGCCAACTCCAGCTCGCCGATCACCGGCCGGCCCAGGCTCCGGGCCTGCACCAGCTCCGGCGTATTCAGCGGAACACCGGGGCTCACCACAATCAGATCCTGGCGGCGAAAAGTCAGCAGGCCGTGGCCGCCCGCCTCCACCATGATTCCCTCGTCGAGCAGCGCCGGAATCTCTTTGGCCAGCGAATCAGCCGAGCGAATATCGGAGACCGTGACCTGAGCGCCCTTGCGGCGCAAAAACAGGGCCGCCGCCAGCCCGGACTTTCCCAGGCCCACGACCAGAACCTTTTTGCCCTTCAATTCCATTGCTTATTCCTGACGGCTGTTGCTGCCAACGCTGTCTCAATAGTTTTATTGTGCGCCTTGCCCGGCTTGGCGCGGGTGGCTGCTAGCGCAATTTCAACGTAGTGAGTGCAAACAATGCAAACACCAGGGCAGCGATCCAGAAGCGAACGATCACCTTCGACTCGCTCCAACCCAGCTGCTCAAAGTGGTGGTGCAGCGGCGCCATCTTGAAGATTCGTTTCTTGCGCAGCTTGTAGCTGCCCACCTGCAGAACGACCGAGGCTGCTTCAAGAATGAAGACGCCGCCAATAAACGGCAGCAGCAGCTCCTGCCGGATAATGATGGCCACCGTGCCGATGGCTCCGCCCAGCGCCAGCGAGCCCACGTCGCCCATAAAAATCTCCGCCGGATGCGCGTTGTACCAGAGAAAGCCGATCGATGCGCCCACCATCGACCCGCAAAAAACCGTCAGTTCGCCCACCATCGGCATGCGCTGAAGCTCAAGGTAATCGGCGAAGACCACGTGGCCGCTGATATAGGTAAGCACCGCAAGCGCGCCGGCGGCGATGATGGTGCAGCCAATCGCCAACCCGTCGAGTCCATCGGTCAGGTTCACGGCATTCGAAGTTCCAACAAGCCACAACACGACCCACAAAACAAACGGCACAAACGCGAACAGCGCCATGTGCGGAAGCGTGCTGGGCCACCCGTGCCACATTAAGGTCGGATGCAGGCTCTTTATAAACGGAACCGACAGGCGCGTGGAAAACATGTCGAATTGGTCGAGCACCACCAGCGCTATGGCGACGAGCACTCCGGCGAGTCCCTGCCACAGCAGCTTGGCCCGCGCCGTCAAACCCAGGCTGCGCCGCTTCACCACCTTTATGTAGTCGTCGGCAAAGCCGATGGCGCCAAAGGCGAGCGTGGAGAAAACCACAACCCAAACAAACGGATTCGCCGGATCGGACCACAGCACCGTCGGCAGCAGAATGGCGATGCAAATGAGCACGCCGCCCATGGTTGGCGTTCCCGTCTTTTTCAGGTGCGACTGCGGCCCGTCGTCGCGCACAAACTGGCCGATCTGGAACTCCCTGAGCTTTTGAATCACGTACGGCCCGATGAAAAGCGCAATCAGCAGCGCCGTAAGCGACGCGAACACGGTGCGAAAAGTGAGGTAGCGGAAGATCCGGAACGGGTGAAAGAACGGAAACAGCTTTTCGTAGAGCAGCCAGTAAAGCAAGGGGCCTCCCAAGCCGGATCGGGGCGGAGTTTCAGGTTGATTCTACAGGCGGCAAAGCTGGCGGAGGATACCTGAATAGATTCGCGTCGTGCGGAGCTCAGCCCAAACCAAGGAACACGGCGAGCGAACGGTCAACGGCCCTGAGTGTTCGCAATTCCAGTTCGCCAAAAGGAACTCCGGCTTTGTCGCGGGGAATGGTGTGCGCCTTGTCCACCATAATCTGCGAGGGCGCACGTAGTCCGTTTCTCGCCGAGGGTTCGACAGCAATTCGGAATGTTTCGATTGGCCGCAGTTCCGTTGTGACTGGGAGAATCGTAACCGAGGGCAGGCGGGTAAAAAGATCCGATTGAATGACGAGGGCAGGCCGTGGCTTGCCGTACGCTCCAGCCAGAACGACCGGGATCAGGTCGCCCCTTTTCATACCCATCCGTCCGTGTCAGCTGCCTCAGAGATCCATGCGAGCGTTTCCGCCTCAAGCGGGTCACTCGCCAGCAATAGCGACTCGCGCTCGCACTTCTTGCGGAAAGATTCTGAGGAAGTATCCGGCAGCCAAATCTGGACCGGACGCAATCCAGCGGCGCGGAGTTGCTCTCGGTGCTTCCGGACGCGTTGCGTGATTGCAGAACCCATCTTAAGCCTCTGTTACATGAAACATGTTACATCAAGCTAATGTTTCATGCAACAGATTTATTGGCATTATTTTGTTTGGTTTACGTCTTAACCATTTTAACCTTGTTGCGAATCAGTTGTGAAATGGTGCTCGGAGGGACTTTGAGCGAGATCATCGGTTGGGAAAAGGCAAACCAAAACAAGAGCTCCCAGCCAAAAGCCGGGAGCTAGTTGCCGGAGGCCGGAAGCTGTCCTACCGCGTCTTCGCCACTTCCTCCACCGTCACCGGATCGAGGAACGGCATCGCCGCGCGCAGTTGCTTGCCGACAATCTCCACCGGGTGCTTCGCCTCCGCCTCGCGGAAGGCCAGAAATTCCTTCTTCCCCGAGTTCTGGTCGGCGAGGAACTTCTTCGCAAATGTCCCGTCCTGAATCTCGGCAAGAATCTGCTTCATCGCCTTGCGGCTTTCAGCGTTGATCACGCGCGGGCCGCTCACGTAGTCGCCCCACTCGGCGGTGTCCGAGATCGAATAGCGCATATATGCCAACCCGCCGCGATAAATCAGGTCGACGATCAGCTTGAGCTCGTGCAAGCACTCGAAGTATGCGCTCTCAGGCTGATAGCCGGCATCGACGAGCGTCTCGTATCCAGCCTTGATCAGCGCGCTGACGCCGCCGCACAGCACTGCCTGCTCGCCGAAGAGGTCGGTTTCCGTCTCCTCTTTGAAGGTCGTTTCGAGAGCTCCTGCGCGCGTGCAGCCAATTCCCTTGAGATAGCTGAGCGAGAGAGCATGCGCATTGCCGGTCGCATCCTGGTGAACGGCGATGAGCCCGGGAACGCCGCCGCCTTCAATGAAGACCTCGCGCACGCGATGGCCGGGCGCCTTCGGCGCGGCCATGCCCACGTCGATGCCCGCAGCAGGCACGATGGTTTTGAAGTGAATGTTGAAGCCGTGCGCGAACATCAGCAACTTGCCGGCGCTCAGATTCGGCCCGATCTCCTCGGCATACAACTTGGCCGCGGTTTGATCGGGAACGAGCACCATCACTACGTCGGCCCACTTTGTGGCCTCGGCGACCGTGGTCACTTCAAGTCCCGCCTTCTGTGCCTTGGCAACCGATTTTGAATTGGCCGCCAGCCCTACCTTCACCTGCACGCCGGAATCTTTCAGGTTGAGAGCATGCGCATGCCCCTGCGAGCCGTAGCCGATGATGGCTACCTTTTTTGCCTGAATCAGCGTGAGGTCGGCATTGTTGTCGTAATAAGTCTTCGCCATGTTTTTCTTGTTTTTTCCTTTGTGTTCGGATTGAATTTTTTTCGCTGGCTCGTTTGACTGTTCTTGGCGCAACGCCACTTAACCGGGATCGCGAAGAGATCGAAAAATTCGCGGAAGTCTTTCCTGGATTAAGAGCGGCGGGGCTTTCGAGCCTAAGCCCTTACAAAAGTCGTTAACCCCCGGCGCGTGCGCTCGCGAAGCTGGCAGTTTCGCATTTCATCCGCGAGAGACTCCAGGTTGGGTACACCGTAGATTGAAAAATTCTCCAGTTCCGCATCGGAGGAAAACAGATGCAAGGATGCCTGACCGAGCAACCGCTTCCCTAGCGGTTTGCGCAATTCAAAATGGTCGATGCGAAACAGTTCCAGAGATTCCTGAACTTTCGAAAGCAGGCCGTGCTCCAGTTTGATGCGCTGCGTGGTGATCTCGTAGTAAATACTTCGGCTCTTGAGGTAGTAGTGGATTCCGATCGCCGCGCACGCAGCCAGAAAGAAGAGGCTCAAATAGGCGACATTTCGATCGGAGCTCTCAATGTATCCGGTTTGCATCAGGTACCCAACCAGGATCGTGACCAAAATCACGACGACGAACGGCATTAACTGTCCGACGGTATAAATAATCGCCGGGTGCCCGCTGAACAAAACTTTCTCGGTCTCGAGGTCCTTTGTCGCGGCATAGGCAGTCAGGTCCGTATTGCAGAAACGGCACTTGATCGCGACGGCCTTGATGGTCTCACCGCAGACAGGGCAGACTTTCTCGTCAGCGTCCATCCATCCATCCTCTCAAGCCAGAATCATAACCCATGCACTCGCCCGCAACGTCGAGCTAGAAGGCCCCACTTACTCAGGTTCGCCGGCGACGGTATCTTCCGCGAGTTCCTCTTCGGTCTCGCCCGGCTCGCCTGATTCGCCCTCAACTACACCCATAGCCTTGACCACGCTGCTTACATGATGCCCGCGCCGCATGGTCATCTTGCCGCTGCGGCAAATCTCGAGAATCCGCCCGTCGTCTTCGCGCAGCACTTCTATGAGCCCTTCAATCTTGCTCTCCACGCCGGTCATCTCGATCATCAGCGACTCCGACGTGAGATCGACAATGCGCGCGCGAAAGACCTCGGCCAGATCGAAAATCTGCGCGCGGTTGTGAGGTGTTGCCGCAACTTTGATCAGCGCCAGCTCGCGCGTGACGGCCGGGTCCTTGGCGATGTCGTCCACATCGACGACGTTCTCCAGTTTAAACAGGCTGGCGCGGATGCGATGCCCGGCCTCGCCGGAAGCCTCGCACACCAGCGTAAGCCGCGACAGGCCCGGCCGCTCGCTGCGCCCCACCGTCAGCGAATTGATATTGATGTTCAGCCGCCGGAACAGCGACGCCACGCGCGTCAGCACGCCCGGACGATCTTCAACGTAAGCGACAAATGTATGCAGCATAAATGCAGCTCCTAGCTTCTAGCTTTTAGCCTCCAGCTTCTTCCGGTTTATCCCGATTCGGCTCCCGCTGCTCGGATGCAGCTAGGAGCTAGAAGCTAGCAGCTAAAAGCTGTCTTTCACTTATCGTCCGCCGTCTCTTCCAGCGGATCGTGATCGGGCCTGCGAATCATCTCGTGCAGCGCGCTGCCGGCAGGAATCATCGGGTACACCGAATCTTCCTTCTCCACCATGAAATTCAGCAGATAAGCACCCGACGTTGACCGCGCCTCACTCACTGCAGCCTCGACTTCACCGCGCTTGTGCACCGCGCGCCCCGGAATACCGTGCGCATCCGCCAGCTTCACAAAGTCCGGGCTTACCAGCGGAGTAGATTCGTAGTTGCGCTCGTAGAAAAACTCCTGCCACTGCCGCACCATCCCCAGATAGCCGTTGTTGATGATGGCGATGTTGATCTTGATTTTTTCCTGCACGATCGTCGCCAGCTCCGCCGCCGTCATCTGGAAACCGCCATCGCCGGCGACTACCCACACTTCTTTTTCCGGGCAGGCAAATTTGGCGCCGATGGCCGCAGGCAGCGCGAATCCCATCGTTCCCAGGCCGCCCGAAGTAATGAGCGTGCGCGGCTCGTCGTGATGAAAATATTGCGCCTCCCACATCTGGTGCTGGCCCACGTCCGTCACAATCACCGCTTTACCGCCGGTAATGCGCCACAAATCATGCATCACATGCGCCGCGTACAAGTGGCCAAGGTCGGGCAGGTTGTTGATGTCGCGCACCGCGACCGCGCCCTTGCTGGCATCGATCGTCTTGAGCCATGCCGAGCCGTCGCGGCCCCCTTTATTTCGAGACCCGACCTGTGGTAGCAACTGCTCCAGCACTTCGCGCAGATCGCCGACAAGAGCCACATCCACCTTGACGTTCTTGTTGATCTCCGATGGATCAACTTCGATGTGAATCTTTTTTGCTTTCGTCGCGTAAGAAGAAAGCGTGCCGGTCACACGATCGTCGAAGCGCATGCCGCAGGCGATCAGCAGATCGGCCTCCTGAATGGCATGATTCACCCACGCTTCGCCGTGCATGCCCATCATGCCCATGCTCAGTGGGTGCGAGGCTGGAAATCCTCCCAGACCCAGAAGCGTGAGGGCCACGGGAATCTCTGCGCGCTCGGCCAGCGTGCGCACCTGTTCCATCGCGCCCGATTCCGTTACTCCGTGACCAGCCAGAATCACCGGCCGCTTGGAGTTGCGAATCAGCTCGGCCGCCTGCGCCAATCCTGAGTCATCGACGTGCAACATGGGATGCGGGCGATACGCGCGCGGCTTGGCAGCTTCAAAGTCGAACTCCGCCGTCGCCTGTTGCGCATCCTTCGTAATGTCCACCAGCACCGGCCCAGGCCGCCCGGAGCGCGCAATCTGGAACGCCTCGCGCAACACGCGCGCCAGATCCTCCGCCTTGGTTACGAGAAAATTGTGCTTCGTTACAGGCAGCGTAATTCCGGTAATGTCCACTTCTTGAAATGCGTCGGTGCCCAGCACTTTGCTGGAAACATTGCCCGTGATGCACACGATCGGAATCGAATCGAGCATCGCAGTCGCGATTCCCGTCACGAGATTCGTCGCGCCCGGCCCGCTGGTGGCAATGGCCACTCCAACCTTGCCAGATGCGCGCGCGTAGCCATCGGCCATGTGTGCCGCGCCTTGCTCGTGACGCACTAATACGTGATGGATGGGAAACTTGCGCAGCGCGTCGTACGCCGGCAGAATCGCACCGCCAGGATAGCCGAAGACCGTCTCGACGCCTTCGCCCACCAGCGTGGCCCACAAAATTTCAGAGCCCGTCAGCCGCGTCGGTGTCGTCAGATGCGCATTCGCGTCAGATGCACTTGCGGCAGGCCCGGTCGCATTCGTCGCGTTCGCGCTTCCATTCGCTGCATTCGCTGTCGCTTTTCCCTTGTGTGCCATCACAACTCCTTGCGTTTCTCTGCTACCGATCGTCCTTCATCCCCTAAGTCCTAGTCCCTTAGTCCCTGCTTCTACGTCGTTGCCCCTTCAGACGCCGACGTCACTCGATCCACATATTTGCGGAACACGCCATTCGGCCAGCGCAACGCCGGCGGCTTGAAATTCTTGAGCCGCGCCGCCATCTCTTCCTTGCTGATCTCAACGTCGAGCGTCCGCTTTGCAATGTCGAATGCAATGATGTCACCCTCGCGTACGGCCGCAATCGGCCCACCGACAAATGCCTCTGGAGCCACATGGCCCGCGGTAAACCCGCGCGTCGCGCCGCTGAATCGTCCATCGGTGAGCAGCGCAACCTGCGCGCTCAGCTCCGGATTCGAGCTGATGGCCGCCGTCACTTGCAGCATTTCGCGCATCCCTGGGCCGCCCTTTGGCCCTTCGTAGCGAATCACCACCACGTCACCGGGCTTGATGCCGCCCTCCTGCACCACCTTGAAGCAATCTTCTTCAGAGTCGAACACGCGCGCCGGCCCGCGATGCTCATACTTGCCCGCCGCCGCAATCTTCATCACGCAACCCTCGGGCGCCAGATTGCCTTTTAAAATCACCAGCCCACCGTTCGGCTTGATCGGCGCCTCGAAAGTATGAATCACGTCCTGCCCCGAAGTTTCTTTCGCGAGCGCAGCTTCCTCGGCCAGCGTTTTACCGCTGATTGTCAGCGCCGATCCGTCCGCATGGCCGGCGTCGATCATGCGTTTCGCCAGCAATCGCGATCCGCCCGCCGCCTGGTAGTGCGAGGCCATGTACTTGCCCGCCGGCGTCAGGTCGCATATATAAGGAGTGCGTTTTGAGATCGCGTCGAAGTCGTCGATGCTCAGCGCCAAGCCCATCTCGCGCGCGATTGCCAGCAGATGCAGCACAGCATTCGTCGATCCGCCGCTGGCAGCTACGCTGGCAATTGTGTTTTCAAGGGATTTGCGGGTGATGATCTGCGAGGGGCGACGATTGGCGCGAACAGCGTCCATTAACATGCGGCCTGCCGCGCGCGTTGCTTCAGCTTTATTCGGAGCGGTTGCCGGAACGCCGGAAAGCTCAATCGGCGATATGCCAAGAATCTCTGCGCTCATGGCCATCGTGTTGGCCGTAAATTGCCCGCCGCATGCGCCTGCGCCGGGACAGGCATTGGCTTCGAGCGCTTCCAACCCCGCATCGTCAATCCGTCCCGCAGCGTACGATCCGATTCCCTCGAACACATTCTGAATCGAGATGTCGATCTTCTTGCCGTCTTTGCCGTCAATCTTGCCGGGCGCAATTGACCCGCCGTAAAGCATCATCCCCGGAATGTCGAGCCGGCAAAGCGCCATAATGATGCCCGGCATATTCTTGTCGCATCCGCCAATGCCGACCAAGCCCGTCAAAAAGATTTCCGCGCGCGACCAGTTCAATGGAGTCGGCAATCACCTCGCGGCTCACCAGCGACGCCTTCATACCCTGCGTGCCCATGGTGATGCCGTCGGAGATGGTCACAGTGTTGAACTCCATCGGCGTGCCGCCCGCCTCGCGAATGCCCTCCTTCAGAGCCTCGGCGATCTCGCGCAGGTGCACGTTGCAGGTTCCGATTTCCGTCCACGTATTCGCCACGCCGATGATCGGCTTGTGCAGATCGTCCTTTTTGAACCCAGACCCGCGCAGATACGATCGCGCCGCCGCGCGGCTCGGTCCCTCGGTCAACGGAATGCTTTGTCGCTTGCCTTCGATGGTCATTCGCCCTTCACTTCGCTTTCAGCCAACCAGCTTCGTTGTGCTTCGTTTCAAACGTGTCCAGCGCCGCGGCGTGCCGCAGCGTCAGGCCGATATCGTCCAGTCCCTCGATCAGGCAAAACTTGCTGAACGGATCGATCTCGAACTTCGCCGTGAATCCGCGTCCATCCGTCACTGTCTGCGCTTCCAGCGAAACCGTGAGCTGATAATTCGGAATCTGCTGCGCGTTCTGGAGCAGCGTGTCGACTTCTTCTTCGCTCAGCCGCGCCAGCACGATCCCGTTCTTGCCTGCATTCGAGAAAAATATGTCGGCGAAGGTCGGCGCAATCACCACGCGGAATCCGTAGTCGCTCAGCGCCCACGCGGCGTGCTCGCGGCTCGAACCGCAGGCAAAGTTCCTTCCCGCGATAAGAATCTTCGCGCCCTTGTAGCGCGGATTCGTTGAGCACAAAATCCGCGATCGGCTTGCCGTCCGGAGTCTGCCGCCAATCAAAGAACAGAAAATCGCCGTAGCCAGTGCGCTCGATGCGCTTCAAAAACTGCTTGGGAATAATCTGGTCTGTATCCACGTTGGCGCGGTCGAGCGGAGCAGCCAGCGCGGTCAATGTGCGAAACGGTTCCATTAGCTTCTACCTCCTCATTTACATGCCAGGTCCGAATGTCCACAAAATGCCCAGCGATTGCAGCGGCCGCGGCCATCTCCGGCGAAACCAGATGCGTGCGCCCGCCGCGTCCCTGCCGCCCTTCAAAATTCCGATTGCTCGTCGACGCGCAGCGCTCGCCCGGCGAAAGAATGTCGGGATTCATGCCCAGGCACATGGAGCAGCCCGGCTCGCGCCAATCGAATCCGGCGTCCCGAAAAATTACGTCCAGGCCTTCTTTTTCCGCCTGCGCCTTCACCAGCTGCGAGCCCGGAACCACCATCGCGCTCACATGCGTTGATACTTTATGCCCCGCGGCAATCTTCGCCGCCGCGCGCAGATCTTCGATGCGCCCGTTGGTGCATGAGCCGATGAAGACGCGGTCAATTGAGATTTCTTCAAACGGCGTTCCCGCCTTCAGATCCATATACTCAAGCGCTCGCTCGAACGATTTGCGGTCGACCTCGTTCGCGGCGTTCGCAGGGTCGGGCACGTTCGAAACAACCGGAGCCACCATGCCGGGGCTCGTCCCCCAGCTCACGTACGGCACCAGCGTGGCCGCGTCGATTACCAGCTCGCGGTCAAACTTCGCGCCGGGATCAGACGGCAACTTCTTCCATTCGGCCACGGCTTTGTCCCAGTCCGCGCCCTTCGGCGAAAACTGCCGGCCCTTCAAGTACGCAAACGTCGTCTCGTCCGGCGCGATCATTCCCGCGCGCGCGCCCGCTTCAATGCTCATGTTGCAGATGGTCATCCGGCCTTCCATCGAGAGCGCGCGAATCGCCGAGCCCGCGTACTCGATCACGCAGCCGGTCGCGCCATCCGTGCCGATCTTGCCGATGATGGCCAGAATCACGTCTTTGGCCGTCACGCCCAGCGGCAGCTTGCCCTCGACCGCGATGCGAAAAGTTTTGGGCTTCCCTTGCGGCAGCGTCTGCGTGGCCAGCACATGCTCCACTTCGCTGGTGCCGATTCCAAAAGCTAGACGCGCCAAACGCGCCGTGCGTCGATGTGTGCGAGTCGCCGCACACAATCGTCATGCCCGGCTTGGTCAGTCCCAGCTCCGGCCCGATCACGTGCACAATTCCCTGCTCGCGCGAGTTCACGTCGTAGAGCTCGACGCCAAAGTCCGCGCAGTTCTGGCGCAGCGTGGAGATCTGCTTGGCCGAAATCTGGTCCACGATATTCAGCCGGCCTTCAATTGTCGTCGGCACGTTGTGGTCGACCGTCGCAATCGTCCGGTCAGCCCTGCGCACTTTACGCCCAGCCAGCCGCAACCCCTCGAATGCCTGCGGCGACGTCACTTCGTGCACCAGATGCAGATCGATATAGATCAGCGTGGGCTCGCCCTTCGGCTCAACCACCACATGCTGTTCCCAAACCTTCTCGAATAATGTTTTGGCTTCGCTGCTCATTAAGAACTGCTCCTGAAAATAGCTTTCCGCTGTTAGCTCTCACGCATAAACGAGCTATTGTTTTAGTGTTTCTCTCACCTTCGCTCCCATTTCTTTCGTCGAAAGCACCGTAATTCCCTGCTTCTCGCCCCGCGCCAGGTCCGGAGTCCTGAAGCCCTGTTCGAGCACCTTGCGCACTGCCGACTCAATCATCACGGCTTCAACTTCGAGGCCGCCGGAGTAGCGCAGAATCAACGCTCCAGTCAAAATCGCGCCCAGCGGATTGGCCAGTCCTTTGCCCGCAATGTCTGGCGCCGACCCATGCACCGGTTCATACAAATTCACTTTGCCGCCGATCGTCGCCGAGGGCAGCATGCCCAGCGAGCCCGTAATCACCGCCGACTCATCGCTCAAAATGTCGCCGAAGAGATTTTCGGTAAGCACCACGTCAAAGTCGCGTGGCCGGTTCATCAGGTGCATGGCCATCGCATCCACATATTGGTGCTCTAGCATCACGCCGGGAAACTCCGAGGCAACTTCATTCACCGTCGCGCGCCAAAGCTGAGAAACTTCCAGCACATTGGCCTTGTCCACGCTGGTCAACTTCTTGCGGCGCTTGCCTGCTAGCTCAAACGCGATCCGCGCCACGCGAGCCACTTCGTCGCGCGTGTAACGCATCGTGTTCCAGGCCTCACCTGAATTACGATCCCACTCACGCGGCTTTCCGAAGTAAAGTCCGCCTAGAAGTTCGCGCACAAACAAAACATCTGCCCCGTCGACAATCTCGGCCTTGAGCGGGCTGTTCACCGCTAGCTCCTTGAACGCAAATGCGGGCCGCAGGTTGGCAAAGCCGCCCAGTTCCGAGCGAATCTGCAACAACCCCGCCTCAGGCCGCTTGTCCGGCGGAAGCGAATTGAACTCATTGCCGCCCACCGCGCCCAGAAGAACCGCATCCGAATCGAACGCCGCATCCAGCGTCTCCTTGGGCAGCGGAGTCTCATCCTTCACAATGGCCACGCCGCCGATGCGCTTCTCATCAAACGTGAACTCGTGCCCGCCAATCGAGGCGATCACCTTCAACACGGCGACTGCTTCGTTGGTCACTTCGGGGCCGATGCCGTCGCCGGCCGTCACTAGAATCTTCAGCTTCATTTTTCAGTTCTCAGTTCTTAGTTGTCAGTACTCAATTTTCCAGACAGCTCGTGGAAGGTTTCTCAGTTTCTCAGTTTCTCGGTCCCTTGTTCCCTTGGTCCCTAGTTCCCTGTCTTCATCAATCCAGCTCGCTCACCGGCTCACTGCGCCGCTCGCGAATACTGTCCGGCAGCAATCCCACCAGATCCTGATCGTAGATGTTCTTCTTGCGGTCTGCGAGCGCAACAAACCGGTAGTACACGTTTTGTAACTCCTCGCGGCTGATTGAAGTAAAGCCGAGCTGCTCGAGGCGATGCCGCAGCGCCGCGCGACCGGAATGCTTGCCCAGTATCAGATGCGTCTTCGCCACGCCCACCAGCTGCGGCGTCATGATCTCGTAGCACAAGGGATTCGCCAGCATTCCGTGCTGGTGAATGCCCGACTCGTGCGCGAACGCGTTCGCTCCGACAATTGCCTTGTTGGGCGATGGCCTGAAGGTAATGAGCTGGCCCAGCACTTCGCTCGTCGGATAGAGCTTGTCGAGTTTGATCGAGGTAGTCAGCCCGAAATAATCGCCGCGCACGTAAAGCGCCGACGCAATCTCCTCGAGCGCTGCGTTACCGGCGCGCTCGCCGATACCGTTGATGGTGCACTCCACCTGGCGCGCGCCAGCCTGGATTGCGGCCAACGAATTTGCGACCGCCAGGCCCAGATCGTCGTGGCAGTGAGCCGAAAGCACAACACCCTTTTCGTCGACCGCCGGCACGCGCTCTCGCACTTCGCGAAACATCGCGCCATACTCCTCGGGAGTCACGTAGCCCACGGTGTCGGGCATATTAATCGTGGTCGCGCCGGCCTCAACAGCAATCCGCACCATCTCCACCAGAAAATCGCGATCCGATCGAGTCGCATCCTCTGGAGAAAACTCCACATCGTCGCAAAGCGACCGCGCCAGCCGCACGCTTTCGCCGCATTGATCCAGAGCTTCCGCGCGGCTCATCTTGAGCTTGAATTCAAGATGCAGATCGCTCGACGCCAGGAACACGTGAATGCGCGCGCGATCGGCGAATTGCAACGCCCGCGCCGCCATCTCGATGTCTTCGGTTTTTGCCCGAGCCAGCGACGCGATTCGCGGCTTGCGAATGGCCTGCGTAATCGTCGCGATAGCTGCAAAATCGCCCTCTGAAGCCATGGCAAAGCCGGCTTCAATGATGTCCACTCCCAAATCCTCAAGGGCGTGGGCCATGGTGAGCTTTTCCTGCGTGGTCATGCTGCAACCCGGCGACTGCTCGCCGTCGCGCAGTGTGGTGTCAAAAAATGCTACGTGGTCATTGCTCATGGTTGTGCCTGCTGTTTGCTTGCCGACCTTATGCCATTTATTCTCATGCACTTCAGGCTGATACCTCTCGAACCAAATGCTGTTCGAAAGAAACCCGCCCCGTCCACTTCCTCAATTCTCGCCTATGGTGGCATTATAAGGCAAAGTTATAATTGTTCTGGATTCGATTAGAATTATTTATACTGGAATTGACCTGCCGACCCTTTGCCTTTCACCGCCTATTAAGGCCGCCGATCAGGAGCGCCGATGGAACTCAGCCAGCTCGAAACCTTTCTCGCCGTCGCCGAAGAGCGCAGCTTCTCCCGCGCCGCCCAGCGCCTGCATCGTACCCAGCCCGGCGTCAGCCAGGTCATTCGCAAGCTCGAGAGCTCGGTTGGCGAAACGCTCTTTGACCGCGCCGCGCGCGATGGCTCGCTCACCGCCGCCGGCACCCTGCTGCGCGATTACGCGCTGCGGCTGCTGGCCCTGCGCCGCGAGGCCGCGAGCGCCCTCGGCGAATTGAAGAGCATGGAGCGCGGTCACCTGCAGTTGGCCGCCAACGAGTACACCTGCATGTACCTGCTGCCGGCCGTCGACGCATTTCGCCGCGAGTTTCCCCATGTCGGCGTTACCGTGCAGCGCATGCTGGCCTCGCGCATTCCCGAGGAGCTCAATCTGCGCAGTTTCGAGCTCGGCCTCATCTCTTTCCGGCCCGATCCCGCGCAGGTCCGCACCATCGCTGTTTACGGCGACAGTCTCGCATTGATCGTCGGCCCGCGCCACCCGCTGGCCGGCGCAGAGCGGGTCTCCATCCGTGACCTTGGCAAAGAACTTTTCGTCGCGCACAACGTGGCCTCGCCATTGCGGCGCAAGGTTATTGAGGCCTTCCAGCGACACCGCACTCCGCTCAACATGGAAGTCGAGCTGCCCACCATTGAGGCCATCAAGCGTTTTGTGGCCATGGGTAACGGCGTGGCGCTGGTCCCTCACCTTACGGTGGCACGCGAGCTTGAAACTGGCGATCTCGTCCGCGTAAAGGTTGACGAGCTCGACGTGCGCCGCGTGCTGCGTCTTGCTCACCGCCGCCGGGCTACGCTCTCCTACGCCGCCAAAGCCTTTCTGCACACGCTAAGAAACATGGCAAAGGAGCAGGGGCCCCCGTTCTTCTACCACGTAGAGCGAGCAGGATGAAGACGGCGGCTTCTCGTTCCTTTGTTCCCTTGTTCCCTTCGTCCCTTTGTCCCTGCTTTTAGCCACTTCCCTCTTTCCCTCTCGCGCGTCTATAGCCTCAGAGGTTTCCACTACTGGCGTAAGGACTTCAGAGGCTGGGCCCAAACCCGCTCCGGCCATTTACAATTCTGAGAGCGGGGCCCGGGACCATTCGGCGCGCCGGACCAGTGCCCGGGAATCGAAATGGGTTTTGCCACCCGCACGGTTGTGCAGTCGCGAGGATCAGGATCGAATGAAGAGGATTGCTTTTTTTGTCTGCCTGCTGGCCGTTTTCGCGGCCGCAGCCCGCGCCCAGGAAAGCCGCCAGGACTTCAGCCTGAGCGGAACAGCGCTGATCGAGCCGTACAAGGCTTCTGACACCGACGTTCAAGTTCACTCCACCACGGCCTACGGTGGATTGGCCAGCTACCGTTTCATGCTCACCCCAACCAGCGCGCTTGAGGCCAACTACGGCATCACGTACGAGAATAAAATCTCGTATCTTTTGCCGACCACCCCGCAAGGCGCCATCAACATCCTGACTCGCACCCAGGAAATCTCGGCCGCCTACGTGCGCTCCTTCGTCTTCAAAAACTTCAATCCCTTTGTTGAAGCAGGCCCAGCGGCAATCATCTTCCTTCCCATCCAGAATTCCGGCACCAAGATCCAGGATGCGCACCGGCAAACGGAAGTCGGCGCCATGTACGGCGCGGGCTTTGCCTATGAGGTTAGCCCCAGCTTCGACGTTCGCGTCGAGTATCGCGCGCTGGTAGCCAAGGTGCCGACCTTCGGCGAAACGAATTCCAATAGCGGCTACGATTTCACAACACATAAGTGGTACAACATTTCCGTGCCTACAGTAGGCGTCGCCTATCACTTCTAATGCCGCGGCCCTCTTCGCTGCAGATCGTATCGCCGCAGTTCGTGTCTAGCAGCGCAGATCGCGCTCACAAATAACGAAGGGATCGGCTAACGCCGATCCCCTTTTTTTCGCCCGGCCTCAGCCGATCCCTTTTTTGCTGTCCAGAAATCGCAATTTCAATTCGGCCGCGTGGTTCTCATTGCGCCTCGCTATAGCGTCCCAGTTCCTTCACCATGCCGCAGTGCGCGCTCAGCGCCTCCAGGGCGCGGGTTCCGTCCGCGCCCCGGTTGCCATCGTTTTTCGACCCAATTTTGCAATCCACATAAAAAATGTACTCCCACGGCTTGCCCTTGACCGGTCGCGATTCAATCTTGGTCAGGTTGGTTCCCGTCGCGCTCAGCGCGCTCAAGGCCGCCACCAGCGAACCCGGCTTGTGCTCCAGCGTAAAGGCCACACTCATTTTGTTCGCTGCGAGATCGACCTCCGCGTCGCTGCCATTCTCGTTTTTGGGCCGCACCAGAAAGAATCTCGTGTAATTTTCCTCGTCGTCCTCAATGCCGCGCGCAAGAATCTCGGCGCCGTAATGCACGGCCGCCTGCTCGCTCGCAATGGCCGCCGCCTGCATGTCGCGCATGCTCACCAGTTGCTTCACGCTCCCTGCCGTGTCGTAGAAGGCAACGGCTTTCATCCGGGGATGCTCGGCTAGAAAGCGCCTGCACTGTGCCAGCGCCACGGCATGCGAATACACGCGGTCGATCTCGCCGATCTTCGCGCCCTTGACGGCGATCAGGTTGTGGCGGATGCGCAGCAGCGTCTCCCGCACCACCCGCACGTCGTGATGGAGCAGCAGGTCGAAATGTTCGAGCACCGATCCTGCCAGGCTGTTTTCAATGGGAATCGCCGCGGCATCGGCGGCGCCCGAATCGAGCGCGGCAAACACCTCCGCCGAGAGCGCGCAGGGAACAATCTCCGCGTCCGGCACGAACTTCAGCGCGGCCTCGTGGCTAAACGAACCGGGCTCTCCCTGAATCGCGATTCTCATGCTCTAACCATTTGCTCCCAGCGGCGTTTGCTCCCGACGGCGCGCGATCGGGAAATAAGGTTCTTCCGCGCGTCCATTCGCACGATACCACAGGCAATCGCCCGCAATCCCGGCGCGCCAGACAGCGCATCAGACCCTACAGGTACCTGCCCACCGCGGCTTCGCGCTCTGCCTGCGCCACCACGGCGGCAATCAGGTCTTTGTCTGAACCGGAAAACCGCGCGGTTATTTCCGTCAAATCCGTATCCGTGCCGCCGATGATCGCAACTCCATCAATCGGGCTTGCGTTTGTCTGCAGACGCGCGTCCGTTCCCAACCCCTGCGCACCTCCCGGAGTCTCGAACTCAACGATATTCTTGCCGCTATAGGTCAACTTGTCGGTCGGGTATGGACCGGAAGGAAAGTCACTGGCCGGCTCGATGCCCTCCGCAATCACTTTCTGCGCGAATGTTTCGTACGCCGGAAATATTCTTGCGATGACCTTCGCCACCTCGAATCTTCCAGATGTTCCGCCGTCGAGAACGGTCGCCTGGACCGCTGGCCCAGTGAACCCCTGCCACTTCAGCGAGAACAATGTTGTCGAATCGATAGGATCGGGGCTAACGAACAGGCTTTCTCCGCTTGATCCATACGTTGAAAAGCAATGCCAGCCGCGCGGCGCAAGAACCCCGATGCCGAATTTCGCCTTGTAATAGGCCAGCCGCTCAGCCAATGCGGCGGGAATTGAAACTGCAAGGTCCTTGCCCTTCGGCGCTTTCTGCGGCCCAGTTTGTCCGTTAGACGCGCAGCCGACAAAGGGAACTGTTACGACGGCGGAAGAAGCAGGTGCGCTGGACAAAGTCGCCTGAGCCACAGCCATTTGAGTTTCTGCCAGTCCCGCACACAAAACAAGACTCGCAAGAAGAACCTGACGTGCTTTCATGGGTGCAATCATATCAACCGCAGTTGCCTGCTCTCTGCTTTCTTGAGCTGCGCTGCTTCCCTTCTTTTCTAGCTCGGCTAACCCCGCTGACTCCGCTAGCTCCGCTGCTCTATCTCCGCATCCACAAATCCGCCGTAACAAATCCCAGAAACACCATCGCAATCACGCCGTTCATCGTAAAAAATGCGGCATTCAGCCGGCGCAGGTCGCGCGGCGAAACAATGGAGTGCTCATATGCCAGCAGCAAACCAACGGCAACCACTCCCAGCCAACCGGCCAAACCAAAACTGAACAGCTTCCCAAACCAAACCAGCAGCCCGAGCATCGCGAAATGCATAGCCCGCGCAGTCCAAAACGCCGCATCCGGCCCGCTCGCCTGCGGCAGGCTATGCAAACCCGCAACTCGATCGTGTTCGTAGTCCTGGCAAGCGTAGAGAACGTCAAATCCGCCCGCCCACAAAGTCACCGCCGCCGTCAGCACCAGGATGCGCGGATCAAGGCTGCCGCGTACCGCAATCCAAGCCGCCGCGGGCGCCAGTCCGAGCGCCAGTCCCAGCCCCAGGTGCGACCATCGCGTTACTCGTTTCAAATAGCTGTAGCCCAGCAGCACTACAAGCACCACCGGCGCCAGCTCAAGCGTCAGCCGATTCAGCTCCGCCGCTGCCACCAGAAATACAGCCACGGCCAGCAAAGTAAACCCTAGAACAAACTGCCTCGAAAGCATTCCCGCCGGGATTGCCCGTTTCTGAGTGCGCGGATTCTCGGCGTCGAGGTCGGCATCTGCCCAGCGATTAAAGGCCATGGCGGCCGACCGCGCAGAGACCATTGCCACCAGGATCCACGCCACCGTACGCCAGCCCGGCAACCCGTCCGCTGCCAGCAGCATCGCAGTCAATGCAAAGGGAAGCGCAAAGATCGAGTGTTCCCACTTGATCATTTCGAGCGTGGTGCCGATTTTGTTCAGAATGCCGGCCATCGCGTGAATACCTGTTCTTAGTCTAGAGCCTGCTATTCGCATTCAGGCCACGGCACAGCCGCCGGCAAACGCTAACCGGCAGAAGCGCCCAGTCTGGCAATGCGTTAGTCTGTTAATTCAGCGAACGTGACAGCGGTCACCTAGCTCGGTCCCAGACGAATGAAATGATGACTTCGATTTCCCCCACGGAGCTCGATCATGAAGCCCGCTTCTCCCCAGGGCAGCAGGAACGTTCAAATTGACCCTGCTGCATTTGTCTCTGATGCGATGATGATTCGCGTTCTCAACAAGCGCACCGTTCGGGTGCCGTGCGAGACTGAGCGCGTGCTTTTTCGCCAGAATGAGCCGGCCATCGGAATTTTTATCGTCCACAAAGGCTCCGTCACGCTCAGCTTTGTGTCGCAGGATGGTCACTCTTTGTTTGCCGCACAAGCCAGGCCGCGTTCCATTCTCGGCCTCGCAGGCGTCATTGGCGATAAACCTTACACGCTAAGCGCGACGGCGAGAGGCGGAGCTGAGATTAGCTTCATCAGCAGCGCCGATCTCAAGGCGCTGATGGAAGCTGAATCGCCCTTGTCAATCAAACTACTCGAACTCCTCGCCGCCGAGGTTCGCAGCGCCCGCAAAGCGCTGTTTTAGCCTTGGCGCGCCGCTCGCCTTCATCTTCGTGCGCCTTCATCAGGGTCAAACCCGCACCTGCTAAACTCGGTCGTTGTGATTCTTCCTTTTTGCGCCATCGCCGCGGTTGCGTACCTGCTGGGGTCCATCCCCTTTGGTTACCTGCTGATGCGCGTCTTCCGCAAACAGGACATTCGCTCCATCGGCAGCGGCAACATCGGCGCCACCAACGTCATACGCAGCGGCGCGCGCGGGCTCGGCATCGCCACGTTCATCCTCGACGTGCTCAAGGGCGGCGCGGCTGTTCTGCTTGGCGGCTACCTCGCTTCGCTTTGGATGCCCTCCGTGCCCGTGCGCATCGCCGAAGCACTCGCTGCTCTCTGCGCCGTCCTCGGCCACATGTTCCCCATCTGGCTCAAGTTTCGCGGCGGCAAAGGAGTCGCAACCGGGTTCGGCGTCTTTCTCTTCATCTGCCCCTGGGCCGCGCTCGCCTCCATTGCAACTTTTTTTCTCGTCTTCGCCATCACCCGTTATGTCGCGATCGCATCCATCATTGGGGCAGCTGCCTTTCCCGTCTTTGCCTGGTTCCTTTTGACCGGCGCGCGGCCACCGTTCTTTTTCGCCGCAGCAATCGCAGTCTCGTTGCTCATCATCGTCAAGCACCACTCCAACATCCGGCGCTTGTTTCTAGGCACGGAATATCGATTCGGAGCACCTAAATCCGCATGAGTCGCATCGCCATCTTAGGTTCCGGCGCCTGGGGAACCGCTCTCGCGCTCTCGCTCGATCGCCGCGGCGGCCACGAGATCACGCTCTGGGCGCACACCCCGGAGCTCGCCAGCCAAATCGTCAACGCCGGAGAGAACACGCAATTCCTGCCCGGCCTCCCGATCCCCCCCACTGTCGCGGTTACATCAGACTGCGCAGCCATCACCGCCGCCGACATTGTGGTCTCCGTCATTCCCTCTGAGTTCCTGCGCCCAACTATCCTCCGCATCCGTTCGCACTTTCGAATGGGGCAGTTCGTTGTGAGCGCGACCAAGGGCATCGAAGATCGCACGCTCTTTCGCATGACTCAGGTGCTCTCCGAATCATTGGAACCGGCGGGCCTCCTGCTCTCAATCGGCGCGCTCTCCGGCCCAAGCTTCGCCCTTGAAGTTGCGCACGGCCAACCCACCGCCCTCACCGTCGCCTTCAGCGATCCGCAAGTCGCCGCTCTCATCCAGCAGGAGTTCTCTTCCGAGACTCTTCGTCTCTACACATCTTCCGACGTCATTGGCGTCGAGCTCGGTGGAGCTCTCAAAAATGTCATCGCCATCGCTGCCGGCATCGCCGTCGGCGTGGGTCTGGGCCACAACTCCACGGCCGCGCTCATCACTCGCGGCATTGCGGAGATCACGCGCCTCGCCGTTGCCTCTGGTGCGCGCCGCGAAACCCTCGCCGGCCTCTCCGGCATTGGCGACTTGGTGCTCACCTGCACTGGCTCGCTCAGCCGCAACCGCACAGTCGGGGAACAACTCGGCCAGGGCCGCAAGCTACCAGAAATTCTCGAGTCGCTCGGCGGCAAAGTAGCTGAAGGTGTGCTCACCACGCACGCCGCTCTCGGCCTCGCGCGCAAGCATGCCGTCGAAATGCCCATCACCGAGCAGATGGAGCTCATCCTCAACGAAGGCAAAGACCCGCGCGAAGCCATCCGCGCCCTCATGCTCCGCCCCGGCAAAGAAGAACGCTAAGTCAAGATCAAAGAGGAGCGCTAAAACGCGATTAAGGAAAAACGGATCCTATCTTCGCGCCCGCGAAACCCGCTGCGAAACCCTGCCGAATCCTGCCCGAGACTCTGCCCGACCTCGCCGCCACTCGAGACCGCCGCCTTGCTGGCCTCTCAGTTTTTCCAGCAAGCTCTAATGCGACTCTCATGCACGCATCCCGCAACGCATCGGCTGATGCGCGATTCTCCATCGCGCGCGCGATCACCATGCCCCCGATGCACAACGCCGCTGTCGCCTGCGCCCGCACCCGAGCCTCTTGCCCGCGGCCATTCATGCCTCGCTCCAGAATGCTCACCATTGCGGCGAACACGGTTTCAAAGGCGCGCTTCAGCCGTGCGTCTCCACGCGTCACGTCGGCAGGCAGCGCAACCATCGGGCAGGAGTTCTCCACATCGTCAAAATGCTGGTGCGAAAGATATGCGCGGATGACTTGCGGCCCAAAGTCCGCGGAATTCGGGTTGATCTCCACCCCTTCCCAGCAGTTCTTCCACCCCGGATCAGTGAAAAAACAATTCAGCGCTTCAACATACAGATCGCTCTTGCTCTTGAAGTAGTTATAGAACCCGCCGTGCGTCAGCCCCGCGCCCGACATGATCTCGTCGAGCGACACCTGCTCAAAGCCATGGCGGTTAAACAGCCTGCGTGCGCTTTCCACGATCTTCTGTTTCACTTCGACCCGGTGTCCCTTCGGATATGACATGGAATCACCCCTGTTGTTTATCGAATATTGCCTTCCCTGTTCCCTGTTCGCGGTTCCCTGTTCCACAAGTATCTCCGAGCTGCATTTTACGTGTCCATCAAAATATGTTCTTGAACATAATTTGTGGGCGTGTTCCCATGAATCCGAGCTACTGCCACAGATCTGTGAGGTCAGCATGAAGAGCAGCTATCAAATCACGCGCCGCCAGGCGCTCGCAGGCACCGCTGCAGGAATCGCGCTTTCTGTTTCACGATTTCCCGCGCTTGCGCAGCAGCCGGCTACGCCCGCGCAGCCCGCCACGTCCCCCAACCAAACGCGCACCTCACTCCATCAGGAGATCGAGTTGAACGCCGCGCCGGAGCGCATCTTCCATATTCTGCTGGATTCCAAAGAGTTCGCCGCCGTCACGGGAATGGCCGCGACCATCGACCCCGGCGCAGGCGGCGCATTCAACACTTTCGGCGGATTGATTGAGGGCCGCAACATCGAAATCGTTCCCAGTAGTCGCATCGTTCAAGCCTGGCGCCCCACCTCGTGGGACCCCGGCGTCTACTCGGTCGTCCATTTCGAGTTGAAGGCTTCAAGCGCCGGAACGACGCTCGTGCTCGATCACACCGGCTTCCCTGAAGGCGACTTCGACCACCTCGACCCGGGTTGGTACATGCGCTACTGGGATCCCATGAAAAAATATCTGGCCGCTCACTCATAAAGGACGCGCGCCAGGACGTAGCAGACCGGCACCCGTGTCGGCCGTCGGCAAACAAATGTGCAGCATTCGCAAATTCCGGTATCTTATTGAAAACGCTATCTATAACAAATTTCCCACCGCACGCCGTTTGACACGGGCACTGATCTGAAAGCAAAATAGGCGAACAAAAGGCGAAATTAAAGCCTCGCGCCTATGCCCTCAGCAAACGCCCTCCGGCTACAAATCGAGCGCACCCTTGAGACCCGTTTTCCAGCGGCGCTATCGCCCATGCCGCAGACGGTGCGGGAGACTGCGGCTGCCGGCATTGCCGAAATCGACAGCCTGTTATCCGGCGGTTTTCCCGTGGGGGCCATCAGTGAAATTACTGGCCCGGCCACGTCCGGCAGAACTTGTCTTGCGCTGGCATTTATCGCGGAGAGGACGAGCGAAGGGAAGGTATGCGCATGGATAGATGTGAACGATGCTCTTGATCCCGAATCGGCGGCAGCAAATGGCGTGCAGTTGCGGCGGCTGCTTTGGGTCAGATGCAAAAGCAAAGCCGAGCGAGCGAACGGCAAGCCGTGGTCGCGTCTGGAGCAGGCTTTGCGCGCCGTCGATCTGCTGCTGCAAGCCGGCGGGTTTGCCGCAATCGTGCTCGACATGGGAGACATCGCCGCTGAACACGGCAGCCGAATTCCGCTGGCGACGTGGTATCGCTTTCGCCAGGCGGCGGAGCAATCCCGCTGTTGCCTCGTAGTGCTGGGCAGCGATGCTTACGCGCAATCAAGCGCAGAGATTGTTTTGGAATGCGCGCCGCGTGAAGCAATCGGGCCAGACGGTGCTCCAGGGTTACGCCTTCGATGTGCAGCTCAAGCGGCAGCGATCCGGATCTGCAAACGCTTCTGTAAACAGGTCTGCAATCGGCTCTGCAATGGGCGCGATGCGCAAGCCAGCTGCTTCTTCTGTATGGACCGCTCCAAACGCGTGGGCAACAGGAGCCACGGCATGAGCCATGAACTGTATGCCTGCGTACACGCGCGCGAATTTCCGCTTCAAGCGCTATTGCGCCTGCGACCAGAATTGCGCGGCAATCCGGTTGCAGTGTTAAACGGGCGCCCGCCACTGGAGATGATTTGCTCAATGAATCGCGCTGCGCGGTTGCGTGGCGTTGCCCTGGGCATGACGCGGGTTGAGGCCGAAGCAATCCAGGGATTGCGATTGCTCTCTCGCTCGATTGAATGTGAGATTGCCGCGCGCGAAGTGCTGCTGGAATGTGCCGCGAATTTTTCACCGCGCATCGAAGTGACAGGCTCGGAAACGTGGTGCGCCTGCCTGCTTGACATTGCAGGAACGGAACGGCTGTTTGGGCCGCCGGCTGAAGTCGCTCATAGAATGCGTGAGGCTCTTGCCGATGCGGGTTTTCGCGCATCCGTAGCCGTGAGCGCAAACTTTCATGCGGCGCTGCTCAAGGCCGGTGCATCAGCCGGAGTCACCGTCATCGCTCGAGGGCAAGAGGCGGCGGCGCTGGCAAATCTACCGCTGGCCGCGCTCAACCTGCCCGAGATGCAATCGGAGACGCTTGCGATATGGGGCATCCGCTCACTCGGCGAACTGGCCGCTCTGCCGGCGGTTGAGCTGATCGCGCGATTGGGGCAGGATGGAAAACGCTGGCGCGACATTGCATCGGGCACACTGCCGCATCAGTTTCAGCCCATGGAGCCGCAGTTCTCTCTCCGCGAGTTTTCCGAGTTTGAATCCGCAGTTGAGCAGGTTGATTCCCTGCTGTTCGTAGCTGCGCGCATGATCGATAGCCTTACGACGCGAGCCGCCGGACACGCGCTCTCGCTTGCTCTGTTGAGCATCACTCTGCGGCTGGAGGGCGGAAAAAGCCATCAACTTACGCTGAGGCCGGCCCTGCCGAGCACCGACCGGAAATTCCTGCTGAAGTTGTTGCAAATTGAACTGGCCGCTCATCCACCGCCGGCCGCGATCGTTGCGCTCACCATCGCCGCAGAAGCCGGACACGCAGGCACCGTGCAGCTTGGGCTATTCCTGCCGCAACTACCGGAGCCTTCGCGGCTCGACGTAACGCTGGCGCGATTGAAGGCGCTGGTAGGTGAAGACAGAGTTGGGTCGCCCGTGCTTGAAGACGCGCACAGCGCAGACGCCTTCCATATGGAGGCATTTGCGTTAGGCGCGCCTGGCCGCGCAATAACAGACCGCAGGCCGCGGATTGCATTGCGGCGTTTGCGCCCGCCCTATCCGGTGCGCGTGTTCTGCACGGACCAGAAGCCGGTCGCGTTCCATGACGGCCATCAGAGTTATTCAATTGCCGTCGCCTACGGACCGTGGCGAACCAGCGGCTGCTGGTGGGCCGGCGGCGATTGGGACAGAGACGAATGGGACGTGCTCATCACGCAGGAGCAGCGCGCGCATTTGCTGGTGAATGACCGCAGACAGAACCGCTGGCAACTGGAGGCGGTTTATGACTGAGACCTCCTACGTGGAGTTGCACGCTGCCAGCGCGTTCAGTTTTCTTGCGGGCGCATCGCAGCCGGAGGCGCTCATCGAGCGCGCCGCGAACATTGGCATGCCGGCGATTGCATTGGCTGACCGCAATGGACTCTACGGCGCGGCCCGCTTCCACACCGCAGCCAAGCGGCTTCAGGTGCGTGCGCACATCGGCGCGGAGATTGCCGTTCACGGCATTGGCAATCGCCTCGCGCCGCCCGCGTGGCTTCCGCATCAATATCCATCAGAGCCGCCGCGCCTGGTGCTGCTCTGTGCATCGCAGACCGGCTATCAAAACCTCTGCCAACTCATCACCCGCATGAAGATGCGCGAAACATCGAAGGCGGAAGGCGCGGCAACTTTAGACGACTTGGAAGAATTCGCGCCGGGCCTCATCTGCCTTACCGGAGGCGATGAAGGCCCGCTGTGCGCTGCGCTTAAGCAGAACGGCAATGCAGATAGGATTCTTGACCGGCTCGATTCAATCTATAGCGGCGGGAATCTGTATGTTGAGATTCAACGCCACCAGCAACGCGAAGAAGAGAGCAGAAATCAGGCGCTTCTCAATCTTGCCGCGCGGTTCCGTCTTCCTGTTATTGCCACCAACGGCGTGCGCCATGCAGAGCCGAAGGACCGCGAGCTGCTCGACGTGCTCACCACGATCCGGCATCACACATCGCTCGATAAGGCTGGCCGTCTGCTCACCGCAAATGCCGGGCGGTTTCTGCGCACGCCGAAGGAGATGGAAACTCTCTTCCGCGATGTTCCGGACGCTATCGCCAATACGCGCATTGTAAGCGAGCGGCTCAAATTTACTTTGGACGATCTCGGCTATCAGTTTCCGCACTATCCCGTGCCCGCGGGCGAATCAATGGATAGCTTTCTTGAAAAGCGCGTCGCGGATGGTGTGATGAAACGCTACGCGACGCCCGCGAAACGGCATCTGCTCGACAAAGCGCGGCTGCAAGTTGAGCGCGAACTCCGGCTGATTGCCAAACTGGGTTTTGCAGGATATTTCCTCATCGTCTGGGACATCATTCGTTACTGCCAGCAAAACGGCATTCTGGTGCAGGGCCGTGGTTCGGCGGCAAACTCCGCCGTCTGCTATGCGCTTGAAATTACCGCAGTCGATCCGGTTGGCATGGAATTGCTCTTTGAGCGTTTCCTCAGCGAGAGCCGGGGCGAGTGGCCAGACATTGATTTGGATCTTCCCTCCGGCGACCAGCGAGAACAAGTAATCCAACACATCTATCAGAAGTATGGCGCGCTCGGCGCTGCGATGACGGCGAATGTCATTACCTATCGCGGCCGCTCAACCGCGCGTGAAGTGGGCAAAGCGCTGGGCTTTGACGAACCAACGGTCGCGCGACTGTCCGGCCTCATCGGTCATTGGGAGTGGCGTGGCCCCAACGACACGATGACAAAGCACTTTGAGCAGGCGGGCTTCGATATCCGGCATCCTCGCATCGCTGCTTATCTCGATCTGTGCCTGCGTATGCGCGACCTGCCGCGGCATCTCGGCCAGCACTCCGGCGGCATGGTCATCTGCGCGGGAATGTTGAATCGCGTGGTGCCAATCGAGCGCGCGTCCATGCCCGGCCGCACCGTTGTGCAGTGGGATAAAGAAGACTGCGCGGACATGGGCATCATTAAAGTTGACTTGCTGGGCCTGGGAATGATGGCTGTGCTCAAAGACTCGATAGAGCTGATTACGAGCCACCACCACGAGCAGGTTGACCTTGCCGCGCTGCCAGAAGATGCGACCGTCTATGAGACGCTTCGCAAGGCCGACACCGTGGGAATGTTTCAGGTGGAGAGCCGCGCGCAGATGGCTTCATTGCCGCACAATGCGCCAGTCAAATTTTACGATCTGGTGGTGCAAGTGGCGATCATCCGGCCCGGCCCAATCGTCGGCAAGATGATGCACCCCTACATGCGGCGTCGCCAGGGCAAAGAAGAAGTGAGTTACCCACACCCGTTGCTTGAGCCCGTGCTGAAGCGCACGCTGGGTGTCCCGCTATTTCAGGAGCAGCTTTTGCGCATGGCAATGACCGTGGCAAGTTTTTCCGGCGCCGAAGCCGAGGAGTTGCGCCGTGCCGTCGGGATGCGCCGCTCCATGCAGCGCATGAAAGATTTGGAAGGCCGCTTGCGTTCCGGCATGACCAGCAACGGCATCCCGCCCGACACTCAAGACAACATCGTCCAGAGCATTGCGTCGTTCGCAATGTACGGATTTCCTGAGTCGCACGCGGCCAGCTTTGCGCTCATTGCCTACGCATCGGCTTACCTCAAGGTGCATTACCTTGCCGCCTTCACATGCGCCATGCTCAACAATCAGCCCATGGGCTTCTACTCGCCCGCCGTGCTCGTCAAAGATGCGCAGCGCCACGGCCTGCGCGTGCGCCCGATCAACGTGCTGCGCTCAGCCTGGCTCTGCGCGCTTGAAGTCGAGCCGGATAGTTCGCTCTCGCTCCGCATCGGCCTCAACTATGCAAAGGGACTCCGGCAATCATCTGCGGAGGCGCTGCTGATAGCGCGCACCCGCGACGGCGCTTTTCTCTCTGTCGACGATCTGGCCGCGCGCGTGCCGCAGTTGAACCGCAAGGAACTTGTCTCGCTGGCGCGCATCGGCGCGCTCAATTCATTTGGCGACGTGGAACATCGCCGCGATGCACTCTGGCAAGTGGAGCAGGCAGCCCGACCTGTCGGGCCGCTGCTGCGCTCTTCCCTCGCACACAGCGCGGCGGATCTGAAAAACTCTCCACTGCGCGCCATGACAACAGACGAGCGGATCGTTGCCGATTACTCCGGCACCGGACTAACGACTGGCCCGCATCCGATGGCTTACCGTCGCGCGGAACTGCGCGAGGCGGGCATTCTTGCCGCAGCCGATCTAGCCGGCGTTCATCATCATAAAACCGTTCGCGTGGCTGGCGCTGTCATTGCCCGCCAACGTCCCGGCACGGCCAAGGGATTTGTTTTTCTCTCGCTGGAAGACGAGACCGGCATCGCCAATATCATCATTACCCCCGATGTGTTCGAGCGCGAGCGAATAGGCGTGACCCGCAGCCGGTTTCTTCTAATCACCGGCCCAGTCCAAAATCAGGATGGGGTCGTTCACGTCAAAGCCCAGCAAATCGCGGCCCTCGAAATCACCCAAGCTGCCATTGGCTCCCGCGATTTCCATTAGATTCACCAGACCAATCCTGCCACATACTGGATGACAATTTAGCGGCACGCCTGTCTCTTCGTCGCGCTCCGCGAGCTACTTTGCCCCCGACTGTTCCTAACCAAAACGGGAAAAAAGCGGAGGCCATTCCCAAGTTGGTTTTCTCTAAGCCTTCATCGCGGGCATCGATTCAAAACACACATCCATGTTTCAAATTCTGTGCGAAGCTTGAGGAGTTTTGCACGAACATGAAAAATTTCGGTTGTTGATTTGGCTGCGCCACAAAGTCTCGGCCGCCTGCGAAATGCCAACGAACCGATAAGGTTTGGTTTTGTCACCACAGTTGCATGAGAGGGTACAAATGCGAAAAGGCCCAGTTGGTATCAAGTATTTGCTGGTGGCTCTAATGGTCACCTTCATGGCCGGATGCGGCGAAGAGGTGGCAACTGGACCGACTGTGGTGTCCACCATTCCTGCCAACGGCGCCGCAAACGTCGCCATTACCACGACCATCAGCGCGACCTTCAGCACACCGATGAATCCCGCCACGATTACCGCTGCAGACTTTTTGGTGACGGGGCCAGGCGGAGCTGCCGTAGCGGGAACCGTTACTTACAGCGGCGTAACAGCGACGTTTACGCCAACAGCCGCTCTGGCATTCGGGACCGTCTACGAGGGCACGATAACACCCCTGGCTGAAGCTCAGAACGGCGCTTATCTGACCGCCGGCCACACGTGGAGCTTTACGACCGTTGCCGCGCCACCAC
The DNA here is from genome assembly GCA_963773915.1 of uncultured Acidobacteriaceae bacterium. Classification (GTDB taxonomy): domain Bacteria; phylum Acidobacteriota; class Terriglobia; order Terriglobales; family Acidobacteriaceae; genus Telmatobacter. The sequence continues at coordinate 354,844 of CAVZCY010000007.1, read as the reverse complement.
CGCCGCCTACGGTTACAAGCACGGTCGCCGCGAATGGGGCCACGGGCGTTCCAATCACCCAGGCGCTCAGCGCGATTTTTAGTGAAGCAATGAATTGCGCGACGCTTGCCTCTCCCGCGACTACCTTTACCCTCGCAGGCCCCGGGGCCACAGCTGTCGCCGGCACCGTCACTTGCGCGGGCTCCACTGCGACATTCACTCCAGCCGCCGACCTTGCAGTCAACACCCTCTACACCGCAACCATCACTACCGCGGCCCAGAGCTCGGCGAACATTCCGCTTGGGGCCAATTTCGTGTGGACCTTCAGAACCGCTCCGTCTGCCCCGGTCGTTCCTCCAACTGTGATCTCTACTGTGCCCGCCAACGCAGCGGTCGGTGTGCCGATTAATCAGTCCCTCACCGCTACGTTCAGCGTCGCGATGATTCCAACCACAATCAACGCAACGACCTTTACGTTGACCAGCGCGGGCAACGTGAGCGTAACGGGAGTAGTCACCTATGTCGCGGCTGGTTCCGTCGCGATATTCAAACCGGTCGCCAACCTGCTGCCGAGCACGGTCTACACGGCGACCATCACCACCGGAGCAATGAATCTTGCCGGCACCGCGCTGGCCCAGAATTACGTTTGGACCTTCACCACTGGCGCGACAGCCTTGGTCACGCCGCCAACGGTCACTTCGACGATTCCCATCAACGGCGCCATGGGCGTGCCTCTCAATCAGATCGTCAGCGCCACGTTCAGCACTGCGATGAACCCGGCCACGATAAACGCGGCAACTTTTTCATTGACGGGACCGGGCGCCACCGCCGTGACTGGCCTGGTTGCTTATTCCACGATTGGAAATACGCTGACCTTCACGCCGGCGGCAAATCTGGCTGCCAACACCCAGTTCACAGCCACAATCACCACCGGCGCTCAGAATCTCGAAGGCACGGCTCTGGCCGCCAACTATGTGTGGACGTTTACAACCGGAGCGGCTGCCGGAGCAATCGCGCCGGAGATCGTTTCGACAATTCCGGCGAACGCTGCCACGGGCGTGGCTTTGAATCAGGCAGTGAGCGCGACCTTCACCGAAGCGATGAATCCGCTCACCATCACCACGGCGACCTTCCAGGTAACAGGGCCCAGCGGACCCGCGATAGCTGGAACGGTTTCCTACGATCCGGTCAATTTCATTGCCACCTTCACGCCGGCGGTCCCGCTTACCGGCGGCGACACTTACACCGCGATCGTGACCAATGGGGCGACTGACCTCAACGGCAATCCGCTGGGGAACACCGGCGCGCCGAATCCATGGATGTTCACAACCGGTCCGGCCGTCGTGCCCCCGGTGGTGGTTCTTGGGCCGACCATATCGCTGTTCGGCGGTTTCGGCGGCGGCGCGGGAATCACCAACCAGGGAACACTCACGGTGATCCATGGAAACATCGGGACCACGGGCTCCTCCAGCATCATGACCGGGTTCTACGATGAGAGCGTTCCGGCCGTTGCCGGCGTCTATCCCTGCTCTTATACGGTGACGGGCAGCAACATGGGCCTCGTTACCGGGACCATCGACACCGCTACGCCGCCTCCCACCAGCGCGTGCCCCAATGAAGGCACCGCGACCACCTTCGCCGTTGCAACTCAGGCCGCGCTTGAAGCTCAGGAGGCTTACACCACGCTTCAGTCGCTGCCTCCCGGCATCACCCTGTCAAGCAACGAGCTGGGCAATCTGACTCTTGCCCCCGGCACCTACACATCCTCGAGCTTCTATCAGATAACGACCGGGCCGCTCACTCTCGACGCAGCGGGCGATCCCAATGCGACCTGGGTCTTCCAGATGGGCTCCTATCTCACCGTGGGCACTCCCACAACATCTGAAAGCGTGGTCCTGATCAATGGCGCCCAGGCCGCCAATGTTTACTGGGCGGTCGGCGGCCTGCCCGGCGCGGTCATCAACTATGGCGGCGGCGGAACGATGGTCGGAACCATCCTCTCTCAACCTGGAATCACGGTCTCAAGTCCCGGAGTTGCCGGCGTAACAACCGTCAACGGCAGATTGCTGGCTTTGAATGCGTCGGCCACAGTCGTCAACACCGTCGTCAACGTGCCTTAGACCAACCAGGACCGCTTGAACGCGGTCTCCGTCATTTTCAGGCGATGCAGTGCCTGGTAAGCCAACCTTGTCAATGAAATTGGTAGGCCGTATTCGTACCTGGTTCATACGGCGATGAAATCGAAAGCGAATCGCGGCGAACAGTTCTGGAGGCGACAATGAGATTCAGCGTAAAAATATTCTCAACAGCGGCATTGGTGGTCTTACTCATGCCGGCGATTCGCCTCTGCGCCGAAGACGCAGCCACGCCTTCACCCGCAATCAGCGACGGCAGCGCCGCGGGTTCCAGCGACACGGCACTCGCAAATTTTCGCGCCTCCCTGCCGGGCGCGCCTATGTCGATGGCGACGGCCATGCCGTATTCTCGTGGCCTGAACAGTTACACCCCGCGGCTTGAATTGTTTGTGGGCTACACCTATCTGCGAGTTTTTCCGACCGTCGGTTTCGGAAACCGCATCTATTGGATGAACGGCGGCAGCACTTCCATCGCGTTCAATCTCAATCGTTACTTCGGGCTGGTCGGCGACTTCGGAGGCTTTAACGAAACCCGGCTCATGATCACCACCGGGAATCCGCCCCAGGCAACCGGCCCATATGAGGCGGTCGATGGCGGATCGGCGTACACATTTCTCGGCGGTCCGCGCGTTTCATTGCGCAACCACACAAGGCTCACACCATTCGCGCAGGCTCTGTTTGGTGTGATGCACGCGACCCAGGTTTCGCTTTGCCCAAGCTGCACTTCGATTCTTCCCGCCCAGAATGCGTTTGCCCTGACCGCCGGGGGCGGATTGGACATTAGGTTGACCCATCGCATTGCCATCCGCGCGGTTCAGGGCGAATACTTCATGAGCAGATTCCAGAATCTCGTCACCGGAAAAACCTCGCCGCAGAACGATGCGCGTCTTTCTACCGGGCTCGTCTTCCGCTTCGGCGGAGGTCCTCCAGTGGCTGAGCTCGGGCCCCTTTCGTATTCCTGCTCGGTCAATCCAACCTCTGTCTATCTCGGAGATCCGATCGCTGTGTCCGGTACCGCACTGAATCTTGACCCCGCAAAGACCGCTGTCTACACCTGGTCTGTCGATGGCGGAAAAGTGGCCGGAACATCGGAAACAGGCGCGATCGACACCACCGGCCTTGCTGCCGGCACCTACACGGTCAAAGGTCACATATCCGAAGGCGCGAAGCCCGACGAGAACGCCGATTGCAGCGCCTCCTATATGGTGAAAGCGTTTGAGCCGCCGACCGTCAGTTGCTCATCGAATCCTTCCACCGTGCTTTCCGGCGATTCTTCCGCCATCACGGCAGTTGGCGTCAGCCCGCAGAACCGGCCCTTGACCTACAGCTATAGCTCGACCTCGGGATCTGTTACCGGCTCTGGCCCGACAGCGACTCTCTCTACCACGGGAACTGCGCTCGGCGTGGTCTCGGTTACCTGCAGCGTCGCCGACGATAAAGGCGGCACCGCATCAGGCACCACCTCTATAACCATTGCAGCTCCCGCCCCGCCGCCGATGCCAGCTGTCAGCGAAATGTGCTCGGTTCAGTTTGAGCGGGACCATCGCCGCCCGGTTCGCGTCGACAACGAAGCCAAAGCCTGCCTCGACGAAGTTGCGGCCAGCATGCAGCACAGCTCCGATGCAACGCTGGTCCTGGTTGGGAATTCTTCAAGCGCCGAGAAGGGTAGCAGCAAGCTCGCATCCGAGCGCGCCATCAACACCAAGGCGTACCTGGTCAGCGAGAAAGGCATCGACGCATCGCGGATCACCGTCTACACCGGCTCGCAGGATGGAAAAGTCGTCTCCACCGTCCTGGTTCCGGCCGGCGCAACATTTGACAGCACCGGCGATACGCCCGTGCGCTAGACGTCGTCACTCGCAAGCGTCCTTATTCCGACCGTCGCAACATTCAACCGCACCGGCGATACGCCTGTGCGGTTAATGTCGTGACTTGAAAAAATCGCGCTGGCTTTCTTCACCCGCCAGCAATCGCGCCAAGAATCAGCAGCGGCTCTTTTCCCGCTGCCACCGCGTCGGGCAACGGCTTGTCCGGTGATTCGTGCGACCAATCTTCCGCGCAAACAAAAAAACGCAGAAACGCGCGCCGCTGGCCGGTTTCATATTCGCGAATCGTTCCGCGCAGCATTGGATAGCGCGTTTCAAGCGCATCAAGAACCGCCCGCAGCGTAACCGGCGCATTGACTTCGAGCAGCACATCGCCCTCAACGTTCGCCAGGTTTCGTAGATGAAACGGCAGCGCCACCCGCACCGTCGCTGAGTTCGGACTAGTAGCGCCGCTCAGTCCGTTTTCCATTTATGTCTCGATGTCCTTAGGCCTTAAGTCCATGGCCCCTTGTTCCGTCGTTCCCTTGGTCTCTTGTTCCCTGCCGGGGTCCCAAGCGACAGGTCTTCGTCGCTGGGGTGGCTTGGTCCCTGCTTCAATCCAGCGTCTGCACTTCCACCGAAAGCACCGCCGGCAGATCGCGCACGATCGGCGTCCAGCTATCGCCCGCGTCAGCCGAAGCGTAAACCTGTCCGCCCGTCGTTCCAAAGTAAATCCCGCAATCGTCCAGCGTGTCCACAGCCATCGCGTCGCGCAGCACGTTCACGTAGCAATCCTTTTCAGGCAGTCCCTTGGCCAGCTGCTCCCACTCATTGCCGCCCGTTCGACTGCGATAAACACGCAGCTTGCCGCCCAGCGGAAAGTGCTCCGAGTCGCTCTTGATCGGCACCACGTAGATCGTCTCCGGCTCATGAGCGTGCACATCAATCGCAAAACCAAAGTCAGTGGGCAAGTTGCCGCTCACTTCGCGCCAGTTCTCGCCGGCGTCGTCGGTGCGCATCACGTCCCAGTGCTTTTGCATAAACAGCACATCCGGCCGCGAGCGGTGCATCGCCACGTGATGCACGCAATGGCCGACTTCCGCATTGGGATCGGGAATGAACTCGCTGCGCAGTCCCTTATTGATCGGCTTCCACGTCGCGCCGCCGTCGTTGGTGCGGAACGCGCCCGCAGCCGAAATGGCAATATAGATTCGTTTCGGATCAGTGGGATCGAGAATGATCGTGTGCAGCCCCATGCCGCCAGCGCCCGGCTGCCATTTGGGGCCTGTACCATGCCCGCGGAGTCCGGAAAGTTCTTTCCAGTTCTCGCCGCCATCCGTCGAGTGAAACAGCGCAGCGTCTTCCACGCCGGCGTAAACCGTGTCCGCATCGTTGAGCGAAGGCTCGATGTGCCACACCCGTTTGAACTCCCACGGATGTTGCGTGCCGTCGTACCACTGGTGCGTAGTCAGCGGCTTTCCCGTCTCCGGCGACGCGTCGTACACAAACCTGTTGGGCAGCGCCGTCGGCGGCCCCGGAGCAGGAATCGCCTCGTTGGGCAGTCCCGGCTGGTGCCACGTCTTGCCGCCGTCATCCGATCGCTGAATCAGCTGCCCAAACCATCCGCTTGTCTGCGAAACGTAAATCCGCTCGGGGTCAACCGGCGAGCCTTTCATGTGGTAGATCTCCCAGCCGGCAAAAAACGGCCCGCTGACCGTCCAATCCTTGCGCTTGCCGTCGGAATTCAGAATGAACGCGCCCTTGCGCGTCCCCACAAGCACTCGCACGTTGCTCATTTCGGCCTCCTGCTTACCGCTGCATCTATTGACTTTTTTGGCGTCGATTCAGCGATTGAAATCCAGTCTCCGCTCGCCGTTTCGCCATTTTTTCCAATTTGCCATGCATAATGCAAGCAAATTGCGCCCACATCGGTCTAAGCTCCTGAATAACACTCATTTGCTATTGATATCCCTGGCTTAAACCACCAGAATTATCATGGCTGATTGTCGATAACGTGCGCAAAGGTGCAAGTTGGCCGGTGCGCTTTCGAGTTTTACGGTCTATTCTCCCATTCCCAGGTCGGGCAGGCGCCAGACGATGATCCCCCGCAAGTCGTTGCAATTCTTGGTTTTCGTTCCCCTCCTTGCCTGCTCAATTGCAGTGGGCGCGGCATATGCGCAGGTCGCTGATCGCATCCCGAGCTCCATTGATCCTGCTCAAACTCGAGCCCTGGCCAACCATCATCCCCAGTGGGCAGTCGCCGCCAATGACGCGGGCGCTGTCCCGGCCGATCTGCCGATCCAGGGCATCACGCTGGTCCTCGCGCGCTCCTCCCAACAGGAACAGGCGTTCGACCAGTTGCTGCGTGATCAGCAGGACCCAGCGTCGCCGGAGTTTCACCACTGGCTCACGTCAGACCGAAATTGGCGAGCGTTTTGGATTGTCCGACAACGACATTGCCATGCTCACCGGCTGGCTGCAATCTCAGGGCCTCCAGGTCAGTTGGGTCGCGCCGAGCCGCACTTTCATCGGCTTCACGGGAACTGCGGCCAATGTGGGCCGAGCCTTCCAAACCGAACTCCACTACTACACGGTGAACGGCAAGCAGCGCATGTCGGTTTCATCCGATCCCATCATTCCCGCGGCACTCGCGCCGGCCATCAGTTCTATCCGCGGGCTTTTCTCCATAGATGACCAGCCATCGCATTTCGCCACTACCGTGCAATCGAGTTCGCCTGACCTGACCATCTCCAGCGGCGGGGTAACGTATCACTTTCTTGCGCCGGGAGATTTTGCAACCATCTACGATGTGCCGGCAAGCCTGACTGGCTCCGGAACGACAATCGGAATCGTCGCCGAGGCGCGCACTGACGTAGCCGACTTTACCAACTTCAAAAGTCTCACTGGCTCAACATTTGGCAACCCGACCGAAGTCGTTCCCACGGCCTACGGCGGCGTCGATCCGGGTCCGGCATATACCTCGCAAAGCTGCGGCACCTGCGCTTTGGTTGATGTCCAGGCTGAGGCCACGCTCGATGTGTTGCGCGCTGGCAGCGTGGCCCCGGGAGCGACGCTGCTGTCAGTCGTCGCCTCGAGCGGCAGCGGCGGCATCGGTGACGACGCGCAGTATATAGTCCAATCCACCCCCGTTCCGGCGCAGGTGATGACCATCAGCTTCGGTTTCTGCGAGCTTGAGGTCGGCTCGGCAAGCGTAGATTTCTGGGACGGTTTGTTTAAGCAGGCTGCCGGCGAGGGAATCTCTGTCTTTGTCTCCTCAGGTGACTCCGCTGCCTCGGGCTGCGATACCGCCTTCACAACTCCGCCGGCGAGCCCCAACCCAAACAGCCCGAATTACATTTGTTCCTCAAGCTACGCCACCTGCGTAGGCGGAACGGAGTTTAACGACGCCAGCAATCCCACCGTTTACTGGAACGCGAGCAACGGCATCGGCCTCAAATCGGTGATCAGCTACATTCCCGAAGGCGCCTGGAACGAGCCGCTCAATTCCAGTTCCCAACCGCAGGTCGCCGGCACAGGCGGCGGCGTGAGCACTGTCATCCTCACTCCCAGTTGGCAAACCGGAACCGGCGTGCCTGCCGCGCGATCGGGGCGCTATACGCCCGACGTTGCGTTTACTTCCGCGGACCATGACGGCTACTTCGCTTGTTTCGCCGCCGGCGGCGGAACCTGCGTGAACAGCGGTGGCAGCACTCCATTCTCTATTTTCTCGGGCACATCGGCGGCTGCTCCCGCCATGGCCGGTGTTGCCGCGCTGCTTAACCAGAGCCTCGCCGCGCCGCAGGGCAACCTGAATCCAACAATCTACTCCATGGCGGCAAGCACCCCCGCCGCATTTCATAAGGTATCCATTGCCTCAAGCGGCGTTTCAAACTGCAGCGTAAGCACGCCGAGCATGTGCAACAACAGCGTCGCCGGGCCAACCGGGCTTTCCGGCGGCCAGGCAGGCTTTCTATTAGGCGCAACCGGCGGCTACAGCGAGGCCACGGGGCTTGGTTCACTCGACGTAACTCAGTTCATCAATAACTACGCCGCCAGTAACAGATTCGTACCGACGGTCACCGTGATGGGTCCGCCCTCGATCGTGTCGACAGCGTCGGCATCGGTGTTGATTACCGTCACCGGAAATTCCACCCCTCCCACAGGCACCGTGACGCTGTCGAGCGGCTCGTATGAGTCTTCACCGTCTACCCTCGACATTCCCGGCACCAACAGCAATGGCGTATACATCGTCATTCCCAGCGGAGTGCTTGCTGTCGGAACCGATACCATCACCGCGAACTACACATCGACTTCCTCGTCGTATAACGGCGCTTCAGGAACGACGACGATCAACGTCACCTCCCCGACCAAAACTCCGACGGTGACCGTGACCCCATCTCCCTCCACCGTCTCAACCACGCAATCGCTTGTAGTCGCTGTCGCGGTCGCGGGCGGAGCCGGCAATCCCACGCCAACAGGAAGCGTCGTGCTCAACGGCGGAGGCTACACATCCGCGGCCGCGGTCCTGTCCGGCGGCAGCGCTTCGATCATCGTTCCGGCCGGATCACTCGCTGTTGGAATCGATCCCATCACGGCGATTTACACCCCTGACTCCAATAGCTCCTCGGTCTACGTTAGTGCTTCCGGTTCGGGCATCGTCAACGTGACAGCAGCGACAAAGACAAATCCCAATCTTGTCTGGAACACTCCTGCGCCCATTGCCTACGGCACGCCCCTCGGAGCCGCACAGCTTGACGCCACCGCAAGCGTGGCCGGAACCTTTGTCTACTCTCCGGCGGCCGGAGCCGTCTTAACAACCGGATCGCAAAATCTTTCAGTTACATTCACGCCCACTGACTCCACCGACTACGCCACGGCATCAAGCATTGTCACGTTGACGGTGAATAAAGCCACGCCAACCATCACCTGGGCTACACCGGCCGCAATCACATACGGAACAATGTTAAGCGTCACGCAACTTGACGCGACATCCACTGTGGCCGGGACATTCAGTTACTCGCCGCTTCCGGGCGCGCTCCTCACGGCGGGCCAGCGCGTACTGATGGCGAGCTTCACGCCCACCGACGCAACGGACTACAACTCCACGTCGGCTACAGTCACGCTCACCGTCAACAAAGCCACGCCGACCATCACCTGGGCCACTCCCGCGGCGGTCGCTGTCGGAACTGCGCTCACCTCTGCGCAGCTCAACGCCGCGCCCAGCGTGCTCGGCTCGCTGGTCTACACTCCCCCGCTTGGAACCATCATGTCCACCACCGGGAACATTACTCTCTCGGCCAGCTTCACTCCGAATGACACCACCGACTACAACGACGCCTCTGCCACGACTACGCTCACGGTCGACTCCGGGCCGCCCCCAACATTTGCAGTGACCGGAAACGCCATCACAGTCCAGCCCGGCGCAACCATCGGAAATACCTCGACCATCGCCGTAACTCCGTCCGGCGGATTCACTGGAACAGTTAGTCTGACCTGCGCGATCACTCCCGCCGCCGCGAACGATCCTGCAACGTGTAACATTGTGCCGTCTTCAGTTACCATCAGCGGCGCAACAGCGCAGACGGCGACGCTGACTGTTTCCACAACGCAGGCTGTCGCTCTCAATCAGCGGTTCAAGCTTTTCTGGCCGTCTACGGGCGGGGCAACTCTCGCGCTGGCCTTCTTCTTCGGGATTCCGAGGCGTCGGCGCAACCGGCTGGCGATGTTCGGCCTGTTCTTCCTGATCGTTTCCATTGCAGGTATCGGCTGCGGCAGCGTTAACTCCGGCAGTGGCTCTGGTGGCGGAGGAGGAGGCGGTGGGGGTTCAAGCAACCCCGGCACCACTGCGGGAACTTACACCATCACCATCACCGGAACTTCAGGCTCGAATGTTGTAAGCAGCACGGCAGTCCTCACCGTGCAGTAACTCCCACCGGTCGCGAGTTACTGCCTCTGCGTGCGCGCGAGCTTGTCACTGCGCCGTCACCGAAACAATGTGCACCGGCCCCAGCAGACCCGACGGCAACAGCGGCGAATCGGCTTTGTAGGGATTAAAGTCTGCAAACGCATACTTCTTCAGCGCCCACGGCTGCTGATCGCCGATCATGCGGTTCACCCATAAATTGGTCACTTTAATCTCAATGTCGTTCTTGCCCGGCTTAATAGCGGCAGTAACATCGGCCTTGTAAGGCGTCTTCCACAGGATGCCAAGGTCGACGCCATTCACCTTCACGTCTGCAAGCTCACGCACGTCTCCAAGATCCAGCCAGAGTCGCGCGCCATTTTTCAGATCGTCCGCCGGAATGTCGATTGTCTTCGAGTAAGTGGCCGTCCCCGAAAAATACTTGATTCCATCGTCCGAAGCCGGAAGCGGCATTTCGGTCCAGGAAACAAGATGCTGGAAATCGACACTTTCAGGAGCACCTTCTCCCTGCTCGAAGCTGACCTTCCAATTGCGATTGAGCGCCGAAAACAGGCCGCCGATCACGGTTTCCTTGGGCGCGGGCAACTCAAGACCCTCTTGCGTTGTCGTCTTGCGAAACACCACGAATCTCGATCCATCTGGATCGAGATGCAGTGGAACTTTCGTCCGGCCGCCCGCGATGCGATACGAAACCGGCTGCGTCTCGCCAGTCGCCGGATCCCACAACTCCGGCGTCTTTCCCTTCACCCGAAATGTCGCGTCGCCATTTTCGGCGCGATCTTCGCGATTATCGACGAAATAAACGTCCGCGTCATCGAGCTTCCGATGCAAGAACATTAGACTCGCGCCCGCTTCCGGCTTCGTGTACTCCCAATCGCGCTCTACGCCTAGCCTGGCCAGGACCTCATTCGCGCTGAAGCCCGCATACACTCTGCCCTTCCCCATCTTCCGTATCGGCTGAACGGCCGCGGACCGTTTCCCCCAAAGCTGATCCTCCGTCCGCTGAAACTCCTTCTCATCATCGGCCAAACTCGGCGAATCCGCTGGCCTGCTGCCCACCAGCACCGCGCCTTGCGCAACAAGGCTCCTGATCTGGCGCAACACCGGCAGCGTCATCCGCTCGCTTCGCCCGCCTAGATAGAGAATCCGATAACTCGTGCCTCCGGGAGTTACCAGCCGGCCATCCTTCACCGACAGCTCGTGCAGAATTACGTCGCTGTTTACGAAATCAAACCCGTAACCATCCGGAGCGTTTTCAACCGATTTCCAACCAAAGACCGAAGTCAGCGGACCCTCCTCGCCGTAGAAGTATGCGACATCAGCGGCATAATGACCCTGCTGCAGCATGTATGAGCACCGCGCAAGATAGTCGACCCACGGCTTGGCCTCTTCAGCCCACGTATCGTTGCGATTAAACCAAAGGCCATACGGGCCAAGCGTCAGCCCCGGCGCCATATCCGGCACAGGCTGATGCGTTGACTCATGAATCTCGAAGCGATTCACGCCCAGCGCAAACTCCAGATCCGCAACCTTCTTCAGGCTGCTCGGCGAGAACGACCACGCCGGTCCGCGCGAAGTCATCGATTCCGCGCCGACGAGATTTTGCCCATAAATGTGAGCTACGGATGCAGCGCCACGCAAATCCGAGACGTAATCGATATCCGGCCCCGGACTGCCTGCCCACGTCCACATCGCTCCCATCGGAACATCGGTCTTGCTGCGCATGTCCATATCGTCGCCCAGCGACGGGCGATGATACTCCAACGCCTCTCCGTAGTAACTCATTCCATGGCTGTGCAAGTCGTCCGCAATCTCGCCGTAATGGTTTTCCGCCAGTAACTGGCCAAGCGTGCGCCGGAAATCCCAGAGAAAACGATCTGTATCTGCTGTGCTCTTGATAACTACGCCAGTAAGTGCCGGTAACCATGGGCGCGCATCATAGCCCCGCCGCTGCTTGAACTCATCGAGTATGTTATCCGTCCAATTTTGCGGTCCTACTTCAATGCTGTCGGTCAGTAAGTAGGAGATGCCGTTCTTACCAATATTCTCCGCACCAACAGTATCGGCATACATCTTCAGGTAGCCGTCGACATAGCTCTTCACGTAATCGCGGTTCAACTTGTCCACTTCGAGGCCGGTCGCCTCCGCCGGAGCCGGGCCGTTTTCGTGGCCGGTAAGCGAGTAACCAATGCGCAGGACCATCCACTTCCCTTCCGGCGGCGTCCAGTCGAGCGTTCCATCGGACGTCATCTTGCCTGTCAGGTCGATCACGTCATTCTGCGCAACAACAAACTCCGGCGTAACCTCCGGATCGCGAATCCCGTAGAAGTCCCGCGCATTTGCGTAACCTGCGCGCTGTTCCCAGTCATTCATGCGCGCTCCGCTTGCAAGAGCCAGCTCCGTAATCTTGTGGTCATGGTCGGGCACGCCGGCCGGCTGCGCGGGATACACGACACGAAAATACCTCGCCGCCACTGCATCGAACGATACCGTTCGCTGCACGAGACTGCTGAAGGGAATCTCCGCAACCTTCTTGAAGTTCACGCCATCGTCGCCAGCCTCGATGAACGCCGGAGCCGTATTGCTGTCATGATCGAAGACGCTGATGGCGTCATTCAAACTAGCCACCGTCACCGCCTGAATCGTCTGTGCGCGACCAAAATCGAACTGCGCCCACGCTGCGCCTGATGCAACGGCTGCGGGCAGATCGAGCGCAACAGTATTCACATCGCCGTCCGAGAGACCAGCCACGTTCGCCGTCCCGCCGCTCGCAGTCACCTGCGGATTCAACTCCGCCTGCGTCTCATCTCCGTCAGGAATCTTGTACGCGATCACCTCGGAGTCGGCATAAAACTCCGGCGGAGTCACAATCGTTCCGTCGGGAGCGCGCCGTCCGGGAACCTGAAAATTCTGAAATGTCCCGTCTACCTCGGGCGGATGCGCCAGCTTCCCAAAAAACGGCCGCCCTCCTTCAATCCTCGTCGCGCTCCACACCATCTTTTTCATGCCCTGCGCCGCGGGCACCCAGGGTCCGCCGGTCTCGCTCCACCCCGGAGAGCTGGCGATTGCCACTTCCATCCCCATGCCGCGCGCCGTGCTCACCGCAGTTCTGAACGCCTGCTTCCACTCCGGCGTCATATAGATCAGCCGATTCGGAACCACCTGCGGCGTGTTGATGGCGCCCTCGAAGATGGTCACGCCGCCCAACCCCACGCGATGCATCCATTCGAGATCGAGCTTGATTCCCTGCTCCGAAATGTTGCCGTTCATCCAGTGCCACCAAACGCGCGGCCGCGCTCCGTTAGGTGGATCGAGGAATCCTTGCAGCAGAGGATCGTCGTGCGAAGCTGCCGCCGCTTGCGCATCAGCGGGAGCCTGCGCCCGAGCCACGCCGCTCCCAAAGCAAGCACCGCACACAACGAAAAGAGCAACAAAAAGAGCAACAGCAAGACCAACGCCCATTCTCGATCTGAAACTTTTCATAAGCGACCATTGTAGATTCATTGCTTCACAAGAATAAGTCTGGCACCAGGCCAGGCCCGCGCCGTCCCTCACACATCGCACAAATCGACCGCAGCGCGCAGGCTCTCCAGCGGATCGCGCACTGGCAAAAACTCGTGCGCAACATACCCGTGAAAGCCCGCGTCCGCAATCGCCCGCATCACTCCGTCCCATTGCACTTCCTGCGTATTGTCGAGCTCATGGCGTCCCGGCACGCCGCCGGTATGGAAATGCCCCATCCATGCAATGTTCCCGGTAATGGTTGCGATCAAATCGCCCTCCATAATTTGCATGTGGTAGATGTCGTAGAGCAATCTCACGTTCGGCGAATTCACTTCCTGCATTACGCGCACGCCCCACGCGGTATGGTCGCACATGTAATCCGGATGGTTCACCTTGCTGTTCAGCAGTTCCAGGCAAATGGTCACGCCGTTATCCTCGGCAATTTTCTTCACGCGATTGAGCCCTGCAACGGTATTGCGCGCACCTTCGTCGTCCGTCATACCGCGCCGGTTTCCTGAAAAAGTAATCGCATTAGGAATGCCGGCCTTTGCCGCCAGCGGAATGTTCGTGCGCAAGGCCGACTCAATCGCCGCATGATTTTCTGTGCGATTGAGCGCATCTGGAATCGTGCCTCCGCCGGCGTATGCCATGGTGCAAATCAATCCGTAACGGCGCGGCACTTCATATTCGTCCGGCTCCAGCAGGTCGATCCCTTTCAAGCCAATCTGCGCCGCGTAAGCGCAAAGCCGGTCCAACGGAATGTCCTTGTAGCACCACCGGCAAACAGATTGGCGGATCCTGCCCTTCCGCACCAGCGGCGCGTCGTCCGCTCTGGCTATTTGGGCAAGCGTCGCCAGCGCCGTCGTTGCCAATCCTGACTTCAACGCCGCACGCCGGCTAAACCGAACGGGTTTCATTGGGTTTCCCCCTTTTATTCGGAGCCGCCATCGGCCCAGACACAAATCTACTCCAGCCACCATGAGCTTCGCGCTCTCAGATCTCGCGCATTTAGATCGCGCGGAACTCCGCGCGCAACCATCGCCGGCCATCGCAGACCCGTTGAAATCGACCGATTGAAATAAATCCGTCGAATCAGACCGATTAAATTTGAAGGGATAAATTTGGCAGACGAGCTTAGAAAGTAAATGCAAGCCCGGCGCGCAGGCTGCGCTGATCGTCCGCAAACAGAAGCAGCGAACCGTCGCTCAAAATATAGGGGCGATAGCCCTGGGCCAGCAGATTCCTCACGTCGAGCAGAGCTTCCAGGCCTCCCGATCCGTCGCGCGTCACGTGAATCGGCTGGCTGAAGCGGAGGTTCAAGTACGGCGACGCTGCGTCCTCAGCAAAGGGCGCAATTTCAGTTACGGTACCGTCAGGCTGCCAGCGATAGCTCGCCCGCCAGCGGGTTCCCGTGCCATCCAGCGTGCCAGAGAGCGAAATTGAATACATCTGCGCGCGCCGTGGATGAGCCGCCGCGATCACCTCAGCCAGTGGAGTCGCCTGGGGTTGAGCCGCCATCACCAGCGCGGAACCGCTGGCATAGCTCACGCGCACGCGATTATTTCCGGGCAGCCGGCGCGCCAGGCTGGCCTGCACGCCCGCGGATGAAAATGCCGGTGCGGCGACGCGCATCAAATTGCTCGCCGGATCGAAGAGCACAGCCGTGTCAGATGTGGACCCAGTCCCGGCCCCATTTGCGGCAAAGCGCTCTTGCGCCTGCAGCACAGGATTGTAGACGCGATCGGAATAAACCAGAACCGACAGGTCTGAAGCGTCCGTCCGCCGTTCCCAACCGATCTCCTGATGAACTCCGTGCTCGATGGTCAGCGCGTCCCCGCGCATGGCCATTGCCGGCAGCCACACTGCTGCGTTGGATTCATCCCCGCTGCGATCTTGATCCTGCATCATGGTTGCAAAGCGGTAGCGCACAGATTTCGCGCCACTCTGCCACTCAACGTTGGCGTATGGCAGCACGGCAGTTGCCGTGCTCGGGCTATTTCCACCCAGCCGCCCAATCACAGCGGTTGAACCCACCTCGGCATCAATGTCCGGCCCTATCTGCATCGTCTCGAAGCTGCGCACTGCGGCTTCGTCCAGGCCTTGATCTCCCGCTCCCTCAACCTCGGGCTCCACTGAGAATGCCGCAACCGACTGCACCGATCCGGCCATCCCCAAATCCTGCCGGAATCCCAGCATCGACTCCATGCTGCCATCGCTGCCCGGCGCAAAATCTACGCGCGCCAACAACTCCCGGCTCTCCGCCGGCGTGTCCTCAACGGTTGTGGAGAAGCGCTCGCCGCTCTCGCCAAAGGCGCCGGCCTGCCCGGTCGCCATCAGGCGGGCCTTCAGCTTCGGCCGGGAACTCGAGCCGTCCGAGACCACCACCAGCGGCCCATCCTGCAGCCAGCGCAGCAGCGGCCGGTTCGCCGCGGAGCGCAGCGTCCATGCCCAGTCATCTTTTTGCCACTGGCCAGAGCGCGGCTGCGCCGGCAGCCATTGGATGACTTCGTAAAGAGTATTCAGCGTGAGATTGACGACAACTGCGCCGCGGACCCTGACATCTTCTCTGATTGAAGGCAGGAAGTAAGGCCCCATCGCCTTGAGTGCGTAAGTGCCGGGAACAAGAGAGGAGATCGCGAAATGGCCGGTATCGTCCGTATAGACGCTGGCAACCACGCTCAGATTGGATCGCAAAAGCTGTACTTCGGCGCCGATCTGCGGCTCGCCCGCCGAGTCGCGCACCACGCCAGACACCGACGCCGCTGCGGCTCCAAAAGCTGGAGCGGCCGCAATGGCGAGCAGCACGGCGAAACCGGCGAGATGGGCACTTCGCTTCATCAGCAGATCTGCATCCCTACCGCGTCCCTGGCTACATTCCTCAAATCACAAACCGCGCAAGCTACCGAATTCTCTCGTTCAGCTGGCGTCTGCGCGGATTAATACCTATTCGACGATAAAAGACGCCGATTGCGCAATCTCTTGTTTTGAGATCGCGTCATTCACACTCACTGTCACCTTGTACTTGCCCGGCTCAAGGCCCGCAATCGATACAGATTTCTCCACCGTCAACTGGTCGCTGTGAGCATCTAAGTCCTTTGATTCCAGTTCTTTCTGCAACATCACCGCTCCCGTGCCGTCCGTGATCTGGTAGGTAACCGTGGCAGAGTTACTCTTGGTAGCATCGTCAATACCAAGGTTATAAAATTGCATCCAGAAATTCAGTTCCTGGTTGCGTTTAAAGCTCACTGGCGTGGCCAGGCCCGTCGCCACGCGCGGCCGTATAAACATATTGCTGATGATGAAGTTGCCGCTCCCGATCTGTCGCGATGAAACAGTGTTCATCTCGTCAGCCAAAATCAGCGAAGACGCTCCCAGCTTGTCGTCCTCGTAAGTTGGAACATCGAGCGCTCTTCCGAAAATTCCAATGTGATCCGGATTGTTTACATCCTTGATCGCAATGTCCAGCCGGTAAAGACCAGGCTGAAGCGGTAGCGACTTCCAATAAAGTGACTTCCGATCGAGGCTCTTTTCCAGCAACTCCGACGGCTGCTCCACTTCGACAGTGTCTTCGAAAGTCTGCACCGTCTTGTGCATGATCGTAGTCACTCTGCCCAGAATGTTCACTACGCCCTTCGACACGCCGTCTTTGGTCACAAACGTAATGTCGCGGTTGCGCAACTGGATGGTGATCGGCACCAGGTCCATGCTGTCGGTAACTTTTACGAAATCGGTGCGCACATCGAATGGAAAGGGCGGTCCGCTCAGCAACTTGTGCGTAGAGCTGAATGCATCCAGCGCGGCGTCAAGATCGCCGAACTTGACTGGCGGCGGGGCAAATATCTTTGAGGCCATCTCGATCCGGTCAAACTCCTTCGACTGATCGCCCGCGCCCATTGGCCCATTGCCCAGTTGCTCCAGGCCGCTGCCCTGGAACCGGTCTTCTTTGCCCTTGTGGTTCAACTCCTCAAACTGCGTGAGTCCGGCGCCAGGCACATTCTTTAGCGCGTCTTTCTCGCTGCGGTCGATCGTGTAGTGGTAGTCGCCGCACTGGCAGGTATCCACAAACTCCAGGTCTACGTTTTCGCCGATTCCCTCCAGATACCGATAGTGCCAAACCTCAAACGGGAAAGTCGACGTCTCTCCTCCGCCTTCTTCCATGGGGCGTTCGTACATTCCGCCCGAAGGATGAGAGTCGATCGAATCCGCCGGACCCCACATGATGTAAATGCGGCCGCGATCGGTCTTCCATCCCGGCTTGCCGGCCGCGTAATGGTCGTTGGCATATTGAATGCGCCGATAATGCTCTTCGCGAAACTCATTCTCTTCAGAATCGGGATTGGGGTTGCGCCGCTGCCAGAAATTCTCGATGAACGCCTCGCGCTCCTCGTCATTGCTCAGGCTCATGAACGCTCTGCGCTCATCGTCGGTAATGATGTAGGGCACTTCCTCGTTCAGCCAGGTTTTGTAAGGACCCTTTAATTCCTGCCGCAACGCCTTCTGCGCCTTGTACCGGTCTTTGTCTGAGAGCTGGCGATTGAGCGGATCGACTGGCTGATCCTGGCCGGCGGCCGGAGCGGCCTGCGGCTGGTTCGTCGCGGGAGGCGGATCGTTTTGCTGCGCCACGAGCCCGGTCGCGGGCATCCATATCGCGCTGCAACCGAGAACGGTAAAAAGAAGACGGCGGCTGTTGAACATCATTGCCTTGAATACTCCTGCAATTCCTTCATTTTACAGCTACTTTAGTGGTTGGGCAAGGTTCAGTTCGCAGTCGTTCGCCGGTTGGACGCGCCAGCCCCTTTAACGTCAACGATTCTGCGCCCCCAAAGGCAAAAATTCTCGCTCTTGAGGCCTTTCCCGGCTCCCCGTAAATGCCCTCCGCCGTCCAATTGCTCAGGCCGGTTCCCTCTCTCGTTTCATGCGCCGGCCAACGCGCGCCACAATTTCCTGCGCCCGACAAGCCGTCGGGCATCTTCATTGGCAGACTTTAATCCGGATTCGCAGCAGGCAACCAGGGCGTCCTCGGTTACCGCCTTCAGGCTCAAGGGCGTATCAGTCGATGCACCCGAGGGTGTTTCGACATATACAGGGGAACCTTTAGCCGCTCTCTCGCGTACACTGAATTGTAGAAAAAAAACAGGGAATTCACGCTCTCATGAAGAAAATCATTCTCATTTCTCTAGCTGTGCTCGTGGCCGCCGGACTCGTGGCTTTCATGGTCCTCAAGCAGCAGTCCGGCTACACCAAGGTCTATACCGCTTCCCTCACCCGGGAGGATCTTTCCACCGTCGTCAGCGGCACTGGACAGATCAAGCCCAAGAACTACGTCAATGTCGGCGCCAATGCAATGGGCCGCATCACGCACCTCTACGTGGCGGAAGGCGACAGAGTACACAAGGGTGAAATGGTCGCCACCATCGAGAACGTGCAGCAGGAAGCCAACGTCAACGGCCAGGAGGCCGCAATTGCCTCCGCCAAAACCGACATTGCAGCCTACATCGCCGCGGAAAAAACTGCTCAGGCAAATGTCGAGCACGCGCAAGCCGACTTTGAACAGAAACAGCTGGACTGGAATCGCGCACAGGCCCTCTTCAAAGACGGGATCGACTCCAAGCAGCAATATGACGCCGCCAAGGCCGCCTACGATCTCGATGTCGCCGACATTGCCCAGGCCAATGCCCAGCTCAACCAGGCCAAGGCCAACACCGATTCGGCTCGCGGGCGCATGCTCACCCAGCAAGCCGATCTAAAGGTGAATCAGGATCTCTACAACCGCACCATCGCGGTCGCGCCTTTTGACGGCATCGTCACCAACGAGCCTCCTCGCGAAGGAGAGATGGTTGTCACCGGCATTCAGAACACCGAAGGCTCCACGCTCATGACCATCGCCGACATGAGCATCGTCACCGCCGACGTCAAGGTCGACGAAACCGACATCGTGAATGTTCAACTCGGCCAGCCTGCTGAAGTAACGGTCGATGCCCTGCCGAACAAGGTTTTCAAGGGACACGTCACCGAAGTCGGCGACCAGGCACTGCTGCGCTCAACCGGTGTGGCCACGTCGCAATCCACTACCGGCACTGAAGAGGCCAAGGACTTCAGAGTCGTTGTCACGCTCGACGGGAGCTCCGACGAGCTTCGCCCCGGCCTCTCCTGCACCGCCAAAATCACTACGGCCCACAAGACCAATGTGCTCGCCTTGCCCATTCAGGCGCTCACCATGCACGATCCGGCCACTGACAATGCCAAGCCCGGCGACGTTCAGGCGTCATCGACCAATCCGAAGTCCAATCCGATTCAGGGAGTCTTCGTCGTCAAGAAAGATGCGCACGGCAAGCTTCGCGCCAACTTCGTTCCCGTCACTACGGGAATTACCGGCGCCACCGACATCGAAGTGCTCTCCGGCGTAAACAACGGCGACGAAATTGTCACAGGGCCCTATAAAACTCTGCGCGATCTCAAGCAAGGCGCGTTGATCAAGCGCGACAAATCCGTGCAGATAGTTACCACCACCAGCTCCAGTTAATCAGTCTTGATATGTCGCCACGCGGCTCTTGAATTTCGAATGAGGTTGAATTTCAGATGGCTCTGAACAGCATCGGCATCGAGGAACTTCCGCAAACCGCGGTCGTTAACGCCAACGACGTCATCGTCGTCGAAGACCTTTGGCGCACCTACGACATGGGCTTGGAGCAGCAGGTCCAGGCTCTGCGCGGCGTCTCGCTGCGCATTCGCCGCAATGAGTATGTCGCCATCATGGGCCCATCCGGATCGGGCAAGTCCACGCTGATGAACCTCATCGGCTGCCTTGATACGCCCTCCAAAGGGAAATACTGGCTCAACAACCAGCTCGTCAGCGATCTCGACGATGACCAGCTCGCCCGCATTCGCAACAAGGAAATTGGCTTCGTCTTCCAGACCTTCAATCTTCTCGCCCGCGCCTCATCTCTGCACAACGTGGAGCTGCCCCTCATCTATAACGGCACCCCCGCCGCCGAGCGCATCGCGCGCGCCAAGCAGACCCTCGCCGATGTCGGCCTTGAGTCGCGCATGATGCACAAGCCAAATGAATTATCCGGCGGCCAGCGCCAGCGCGTCGCCATCGCCCGCGCCCTCGTCAATCATCCGTCCATCATCCTCGCCGACGAGCCCACCGGCAACCTCGACTCCAAGACCGGCTCCGAAATCATGGCCCTCTTCGATCAGCTCCACGCAAAAGGCAACACCATCGTCCTCGTCACGCACGAAGCCGATATCGCCCAATTCGCTCACCGCGTCGTCCACATCCGCGACGGCCAGATCTTCTCCGATGAGCCTTCTGCGCGCGCCCACTGACGATCAGGAGGCGCCGGACAGAGATCGCCTGACTCCGAAAACACCTCGGCCGCTCCAGTCCCATTTCGACTGCACTTTTCCACAGCGTTCCCTTCCAACTTCTCGCTACTTTCATCAAATCGCCTTGACTTTGCACCGAAACAGGTACAAGATTTCCACAGAATGTGAGGGAAGAGACGCAGGCGGCCAGATCGTCAATCAGATCTAAGCCTGGCCAATTCCTGATCGCTAAACGGATGCACGGCTCAGGTTCTGGCCCCTCCTTCTTCTCCCTTCCTGATTGGCGATTTCTTGCGCCCCTGTGCCTTAAGCGACCATCGGGGCCCAGTCGTTTGTCTCAACCATCGTGGGCCAGATCGTTCTGTCCCAATTGCCACGTATCATCGGGCCCGCATTGGATTCAACTGCTCCTCAAGTTTTTGGCAGCCGCGATCTTTATTGGCAACCTCGACCTTTGTTGGCGAATCTTAATCTTTGTTAGCCTGTGAGGATTTCCATTCGCTGATCTTGTCCGCCAACCTGCTTCGTGAATCTCTTTCGTCGCAGGTATCAATCGGCGCCTCGATAAATTGGCGATTCGATAAGGCGACCGGCATTGGCTGATCCCGCAGGTTTTTGGGGAGATTGTTCTTTGGGTCGGCTATTTACCGGTTGACGCAGCCAAATGGGTATTCCTTCGGGAACCCCAGGTGTCGGGATTCCAGTGTGTGAATTCCCTTAAGAACACCAACGAGTCGATATTGGCTTTTGGCCGCGGAGGAAATCAATGGTTGTCACTTCAAGGTGCATCGGGCATAGGGTTACTGGGCTTTACGTCGGCTCCTCCAACGTTCGCCGCTATTTTTCTAAACGTGCAACGCAGATCGAGCTCAAGCTCGACCATCTTCTGATCGAGTGCGGGCTTTCTCCCGATTTCTGGCGCGACGACCCCGAAATCTACGATCCCAGGTTGTGCCTGTGGCTTGAGTCGAAGCAGCGGAAGCATAACGGCCATGCGCAGTTTGATATGGCGCTCATCCCTTCGGGAAATAACTCGTTCATCCTCGACCCCGCCGAGCCCCGCGAGCAAAGAACCTGCCGAGCCAATCTTCGACGACATCGAATACGAACAAGAAGCCATGCTAAGTCTCGACTAGATTCAAACCCAAACCGGCGAGTTCTGCATCAGGGCCCGGTTTCGAGACCCGGTTTCTAATTTAGATTGTTAGGCCAGAGAAAGCCCGGCGATGAGCCGGGCTTCTTCGTTAGAATCAGTCTGAGGGCCACAGAAAATAATGGATAAGCCAGTCGCTGACGCGATCGCGGAATTAAAGGCACAGGGAATCCCAGTGACAGTCGATCCATCTGGCGGCCAAGCCGATTGCTATATTGCCACCGCCCCGAATGGAGAGAAGTACAAGTTTCGCGCCGCTGGGCTATTGGACCTCAAGGCGAAAGCCAGATTAAACCTCGAAGGATTGCAAGAACTGCATTTCGCTAAAAAAGAAATTCCAAATTTTCACAACCCGCGCGGCACTTAGAAACTGCGCGTGTATTACAGCATCTCGCGGCCTGCCAAAAGACGCGCTCAAAATTGCGGCGCCGCCGCCGGCAACGCCGCCGATTGGATGCCTTCACACACCGCGTTGTTCACCGCCAGATTCCCTGCGCCGTCCAGCGTCACCGTCCACACTGTGTCGTAGTCGCTGTCGGGCCACGTGAGCGCCGCCGGCGCGCCGCCCTGCGGAAAATACCTCGCGATCAGCGCATTCAACGTCAGCGGAATCCGGTCGTGCTCCCACGCCAGCAACACGCTCGAATTCGAGAATCCGCCGCCATTGAAGAAATAGTTGCTCGTCGCCTGCCCCGAATCCCAATCGAATCCCTCAGCCAGCCGAAACGGCAAGTTATATGCGATCGCGTAAGGCTCAACTGTCAGCGAAGGCCTCACATACGACCAGGTAGAAACTCCTGAAGCCATCTGCGTCCCCTGAATCGGCGTTGCCGGGTCCACTGAATACACCTGCGTCGGGCGAATCTTTCCCTCGAGCGCAAACGGAAGATCCAGCGCGCGCCATTGCCCCGCGCCCACATAATTGCCGTCGTCAAAACTACCTTGCGGATGCGCCTCCGCGTGCCGAATGATATACAGGGTTTCGTTGGTGTTCGTTCCCGCCGGAATTTGTGCTCCGCCAACCCCGCCATTCACTTGGACGTTGAACGGCGTCTGCTGCGTGCACGCGCCTGTCGGAACCTGCGGCAGCGTCGGATAAGTTGCAGTCGGATTCGCTTTGCTGTCGTACGTCACCAGGCTGGCGCTCCCCGCCTGCGTGATCGATAGAACATAAATCGCATTGGCGCCCTGATAACTCGTCGGCAGAGTCAAGTTATAACCCTTCGCTTGACTTATCCGCGCCAACAGGCTGTAAGTGGTCTCCCACGGCGCTGAGAACACATACGAGCCTCCAGCGCCAGCCGCAAGAATGCCGCTTACCAGCGCTTCGTTATCGCCGCCCTGGTCTTGAAAATCCAGGCCCTGGCAACTCGCGCAGGAGTTTGATGGCGGACCGGCATTCACCGGGTAGCCCGTAGTTGTATAAGGACTGCCGTACCCAGGGTAGATAGTGGACATCGTCACCGGCGTCAGCATCGCGAACTGCTGAACCATCTCAGCCGCCGCCATATCCGGGTAACTGCCCGCGGTCTGCAAATGGCTCGCCGGCGTCAGCACATAGATTCCGTTAAGGCTCGTCCCGCCCACCAGCTGATGCAGGTATGTGCCCATCAGCAGCGACCGCTCTAAACCCTGGCTCGTCAAGTTCGCCGTGTTGGGATTCACATCCCCCGCAGATTGGTAAGCCAAATCCTCACTCACAACGAAGATAAGATTGATCGGCCCGCTCTGCTGTTGCTGTCCCGGCCCAGAAGAGCTTCCCCAAAAATGATAGATCGCAAACAACACTACCGC
The DNA here is from genome assembly GCA_963773915.1 of uncultured Acidobacteriaceae bacterium. GTDB lineage: Bacteria > Acidobacteriota > Terriglobia > Terriglobales > Acidobacteriaceae > Telmatobacter. The sequence continues at coordinate 331,219 of CAVZCY010000007.1, read as the reverse complement.
GCCAATCACAACCGCCCATATCTTGTTCTGATTTTGCATTCCCGTCGCCGCCGGCACCGTTGCTAGTGTCGCGGCAACAGGAACCACCCCCGCCGCCGGAAAATATTGTGGCGGAATAGATTGTGCAGGCGGCCCCGGTGGGGTCGATTCCGGCCCCGCCGTCGCCGCGTCTGGCGCCCCCGCCCCCCGGTCGGCTCCGCACTTCGTGCAAAACCGCTCGTCGTCCGCTAACTGGTTCCCACAACTCCCGCAGAATGTCATGCCTTGCCTCGTTCTCGCCTCAACGAACACTCCACGGGAAAACACCTCTTAGGCAACTCAAGTACTTGGGGCTGTTAGCGGAGAGCGCAAGGCTCACACCCTACCATTGGATAATTCTGTTCATGAAGCTCTCCTCGATACAAGTACAGATTGGCCGGGCTTGGGGCGTCCGATTTAGCCTCTGGAGTGGCGATTGTACCCTTCTGCTTCCGGCAGGCGCAATCGCGGTCTGACATACTGCCGTTTCTGCGGCTAGCTAAGGTCCCGCCCTGGTCCAAGTCCGCGATCTGCAGCCGCCGTCGGCCTGCATGCCGGCAACTCGGAAACCTGGCTTAGAAACCTGTAGCGCAACTTTGGTCTGGATGCGGGGTCTAAGTCGGGGAATCCGATTTAGGCGTTGCAAAGCGATGCCAATCCCCCCTTGGCCGTTTTCAACGAACTTAGGGGTAGGATGCGGCAGGGCATAGCCGTGAAAACTCTTTGCAACTCGCTTGCGAAGGCTGTTCGGCCATCGTGATCAGTGGGTTCGTCAACTATAGGTTGCAATTGGACCCCCTGTGCCACGCAAGCTGCATCCTGTGTCACGGGGGAGATTTGTGCTTCTGAACAAGCTTGAATCTGGCTTCTTGCTGTTCCAAACGCAGCAAGGATTAGTTGCCGTTGAACCTTCCTTTTGGCAACGCGTTTATCTGCTTTGGACCTTTCGCAACTTTCGACAGCTCTCGCTTTCCCTGTTGAATTCGCGCCAGACTGCGCTCATCAACGATCTTTTTCGCCAGCACGTGCCGGTGATTTCGGATGAATACGAGCCATCGCTGGAGATCGGCGTAGTTGAGAACTTTGTGCCTCCGGCGATCGAGATCGCCGCTGCGCTGGCCGCGAAAACTGATGATTCGCCGGCGTTGAAACCGAAGCTGACTGAGCAAACGGCCGCACAATATATTGCGCCGCCGGAAATTCCGATCAAAGCTGCGCCTGCCGTGAAGGCCGATACGCCGCCGGCCGCGAAAAAGGAAAGAACAGAAAAGGAAGACACTGTAACGGATCGTGTTGAAATTGCGCCCAGGAGTGCTCTGGACCGTTCTTTTGCTCCCACAATCTCCTGGCCCATAATCTCCTGGTTGAAACTTGCATCGTCGAATCTTGCAGCGTCCAGGCCGGAAGCGTCTCGACCTCAAGTGTCGAGAATTGTAATTTACAGCTTTGCAGCCGCCATCGGCGCGCTCACGCTGTGCCTGTGTCTAATCGTTGCATTTCATCGAATCGGCGCCGTACATGACTCTCAGGCGCACAGTTCGCCCCCGCAGCTCAACTCGCCGGATTCTCCTTCTGCGCCCGCACCAACTTCCGTCGCCGAGGATCCCGCCACCGTGCCTGATGGGCCTCCTCAGCCCGGCGATGCCCCGGACCATGCGGCCAAGCCGTCACCCGCGAAGGTAGCATCGCCGATCGCTACGACGCACCGGACCATTACACCGGAACGTCCATCTCCCGGAGCTACTGCGCGTGTTGCGTCCCGGTCAAGCGAAGGGTCGCGTGCTGTGGCGTTATCAAGGGTTCCGACATCGACTCGCCGAAAGACCTTGCCGCCTGGGTCCCGCGGGTCTATGGCACGTTCCGCGCAGAGTTATTTCGATTTGGCCAACCAGCAGATGCACAAGGGCAATTACGCGGCAGCAGCAGCTAACTATAAACGGGCCTGGCAAATCGAGGGCAATAGCGCCGCCGCCAGGGGCCGCCTGGTGCGCGCTCGCCGGGTGATGCAAGCGGAGAAGGAGAGCATTGCCAATCGGAGACAAAAATACGCTCAATGACGCTACCACGGCGGTTCTACAATTCCTGAGGAATTTTTTAATATAGCAATATGGCGTTTCTTAAGGTGAACGCCACTCGACCGTGTCGGCTGCGCTCTACACCAATTCGAGTTCCGCTATATTCGCCGGCGTATTGTCATAAGTGGTGGGAAGTATCACGGCCGGGTGCCCCGGCACCTTAGTCCCTGTTTTTCAGATTTCCAAAATCACCGGCATAATCATCGGCCGCCGGCCCGTGCTCTTCTGGATCAGCCGCTTCAGCTCCACGCGCACCCGCTCCGTCACCATGCCGTAGTCGGATTTCTGCTCCGCGCTCAAACTATCCAGCGTCTTCAGCACCGCAATGCGCGCCTGGTCCGTAATATCCGCGCCGCCGAAGCCGCGCATCACCACTTCAGGCTCGCGCTCCACCTTGCCCGTTTTTTTGTTGATCGCCATCACTGCCAGCACCACGCCGTCCTCAGACAAAATGCGCCGATCGCGGATGACCAGATCTTCAACCACATCGATCGACGATCCTGAGTCGATCAGGATGCGTCCCGCGGTCACCTTATCTTTTTTGCGCGCATCGTCTTTGTCCAGCTCCAGCACGTCGCCGTCTTCAATCACGATCGCGTGTTCCACCGCGCCCGTCTCCATGGCAAGCTTCGCGTGCTGCCGCAGAAAACGATAGTCGCCGTGAATCGGGATGAAGAACTTCGGCCGCACCAGGTTGATCATCAGCCGCATCTCTTCCTGGCTGCCGTGACCGCTGACGTGAATCAGCCCATGCTGTCCGTCGTCGTAAATTACATTCGCCTCGCGCCGGCTCAGGTGATCGATCACTCTGAAGATCCCATTTTCATTTCCAGGAATAATCCTCGAGCTCAGCACCACCGTATCGCCCGCGTCAATGTGCGCGTGCTTGTGGTTGTCCACCGCCGCGCGGCTCAGCGCGCTCATCGGCTCGCCCTGCGTGCCGCTGATCAGCACCATCAATTGTTCCGGCGGAAAGTCGCGGATCTGCCCGGGATTAATCATCAGTCCCGGCGGAATATCGATATATCCCAAATCCTGCGCGATCTCCGTGCTCTCCACCATCGATCGCCCAATTACGGCAACCTTGCGCCCATGCTTGCGCGCCAGCTCCATGGCAATGCGGATGCGATAGATCGACGACGAGAAGCAACTGAAAAACAGCTTCCGCTTTGCCTGAGTCAGAATCTCGTCCAGTCGGGGAATTACAGCGCGCTCGCTCGGCGTATAGCCTGGCCGCTCCACGTTGGTCGAATCCTGAAACAGCGCCAGCACGCCGCGCTTGCCGTACTCGGCAAAGGTGTGCAGGTCAAATGCCTTGTCGTCCAGCGGCGCCAGATCGATCTTGAAGTCGCCGGTATGAATGATCACTCCCACCGGCGTCTCGACCGCCAGCGCCACGCAATCCACCAGCGAGTGCGTCACCCGGATGGGCTCAATGGTGAAGGGTCCAATCGTGAACTTCCGCTTCGGCTCAATCTCGATCAGCTCGATCTCGTCGAGCAGTTGGTGCTCTTCCAGCTTGTCTTCTACATAAGCCAGCGTGAACTCGGTGGCATACACGGGAACCTTCAGCTCGCTCAGGATCCACGGCAACCCGCCAATGTGATCCTCGTGCCCGTGCGTCAGCACAATGGCGCGCACATGCTTCTTGTTCTCAATCAGGTAGGTGATGTCGGGAACAACAATGTCGACACCCAACAGCTCTGTCTCGGGAAACATCAGGCCCGCGTCGATCACAATAATGTCGTCTTCCCAGCGCACTGCCAGGCAGTTCATGCCAAACTCGCCAAGCCCGCCCAGGGGAATGATTTGCAGCTTTTTTGTTTGCATCGTCAACTATGATGCTACCACTGAGGCAGCGCTGCGAATGGGATGCTCATTCCTCGCGGTGACGACCCTCACTCCTCTGGTGTAGATTGGATTCGCTGCGCTTTCGCGCCTCAGGAGAGCGATTCATGAATTCCACGCGACGCACCTTCATCAAGACCTCTGCTTCTACCGCCATTGCCGTCGGATTCCCCGCCATTGTTCCCAATTCGGTATTCGGCGCCACTGCGCCTTCCAATCGCATCGCAATCGGCGCAATCGGAGCCGGCCGCATCTCGCGTGGCCATGATATGCCGGGCGTCTTGCAGTTCACCGGCGTCCCCGGCCGCGACAACCGCATCGTCGCCGTCTGCGATCTTGAGCGCGCAACGTGTCGAGCTTGGCAAGCAGCACGTCGACGACGAGTACTCGAAGAAACTCGGCACGCCCTACACCGGCACAAGGGGCTACTCCGACTACAGAGAACTCCTCGCCAACAAGGAAATCGACGCCGTCCTCATTTCAACGCCCGACCATCAGCATGCGCGGCTGGCAGTTGCCGCCATCTCCGCCGGCAAGGATGTGTACCTGCAAAAGCCTGCGTCGCTCACCATCCGCGAAGGTCGCGTCATGGCCGATCATGTGGCCGCGAGCGACCGCATTCTGCAAGTCGGCTCGCAGCAGCGCTCGTGGAAGCAGTTCGCACGCGCAGTGGAATTGGTGCGCAACGGCCGCATAGGCACCGTGCAGCGGGTCGAGATCGGCCTGCCCGGCGATCCTTCCGGCGGCAACCCGCAACCGATGCCCGTTCCTGAGGGATTCAACTACGATGCGTGGCTTGGCTCTACACCTGACGTGCCCTACACCGTCGATCGCGTCATGCCACTCACCGGCTTCGACCGCCCGGGCTGGCTCCGCATGGAGCAATTCGGAGCAGGAATGATCACCGGCTGGGGCGCGCACCATGTCGATACCGCGCATTGGGGCATGAACACCGAGCTTACCGGCCCCGTTGAAATCTGGGGCCACGCCGATTTTCCGACCGAGGGCCTCTGGAATGTCCACGGCCCTTTCAAAACCTACGGCCGTTATGACAATGGCGTTGTAATGACCATCTCAGGCGATTTTGAAAACGGCATCAAGTGGATCGGCGAAAAGGGCTGGATCTTTGTCTGTAGAGACACCGGCACCACGCCGACGGCCTCGCTGACCGATGCGCCGGCGCCGATTGTCCCCTTACGCGCAAGCGACCCCGCGATTCTCGATTCGGTGATTGGTCCCGACGGAATATCACGTCTACACGTCCGACGATCAGCATGGAAACTGGCTCGATTGCATTCATTCAAGAAAAGCGCCTGTTGCCCCGGCAGAGATCGGCCATCGCGCCTGCTCCACTTGCCTGCTGCATTGGATCGCAATGAAGACCGATCACCACGTCTACTGGGATCCGAAGACCGAGATGATTTCGGGCGATGATATTGCCGCCAGTCTCTTGTCCCGGCATCAGCGGCATCCATACGAAATCGCCTGACGCGCGTGACCCCAACACCTTTTCGTCTGTCGATTTCTTATCATTGACTACTTTGCTTTAATTTGCGCGCCGCCCAAAGCCGGTGCGGAAGCAGATAAGTAAAACCCGCAAATCCCTCCCATTGCGTTGAAGAGGATGTAAGACCGCGATCTAATCCCGCGTCGACGACCAGATTTTTTCTCACCGCATAGGAGAGTGCCCATAGGTTTCCAACGGCATTCCCAGCTGTCAGCGGCTGGGTAAAGTGCCAAAGCTCTCCGGCAACAGTGAACGGCCCCAGCGGATGAGAGATCGACAAAGTCTGGCCGAATTGCGCGCGGCGGATCCGACCGTCGGTTTGTTCCGAGAAAATGCCGTTCATGTCCACGTGGAATTGGCCAATGTCTTCGCTGAAAAGAACCAGCGCGCTGCGGCGAAAGCTGCCGATGTCGGTGTCCGGCGCGGCACCCGAGTACAGAACTCGAAAATAGCTCAGGCTGATGGTCGGCTTTAAACCCCCTCCTGGCATGACAACGGCTTGCAATCCGGCGTCGACATCGCCAGGATTATTTCCCGCAGAGGCGTCTCCCACCGCTCCCTTGGTATATGAGTATGGCTCCGACGAGACAAGCAACTCGAGCCGGGGTGCGACGGTCAACTTCGTCACCTGGTTGATTCCCAGTTGTTTTTGGAATTCAGAGGACGTGACGGCATAGAGAGCGCCGTTCTCGAACTGCAGATATCCAACCGGCGTCAAAGTTGCGGGAGTTGAAACGGTCGGGCGGCCTGGGTTCGCTTCGGGCGTTTTGGCTACCTCATCCTGCGCGTGAATCTGCGCTACGCAAAACAATGCGCAGGCCGCCGCAAAAGCGCTCGAAAAAAATCTCATCGCCGTATGCTCCCGGAAGGCATGCGGCCGAAGGTCTGAGGGAATTCTTTTGAGCGCATCGCAGACTCAGGATCGCACGTTTGAACCTGCCGCCGCCACGGGCAAAGTTCCTCACTCCTTTTGCATCTGAGCGTTAGGAAGGGCGCGACCGGAGGAACGCGAAACTGGTCGAATCCGCAAACGCTCGCGCCCTTGCCGCTCAGGACAATCTGATCACAACCTTAGGACGCTGCCGTGACACTCCGGGGCTTGCATGATATTTAAGTCTATGTGTTGACGACACAGGTCGGCGGCCGTCGAAAGCCTTGTGTCATCCGGAGCCTTCACTTAAAATCCGAGATGCCACAGGCCGTTAGCTCGCCAAATCCAATTTTTGATTTTGACCAGGTGCGACGATACACACGCCGCTTCGGGCCATAACCTCGTCGCGCGAATCATGAGGATATCCGATGAAAAAGATATTTCGTTTGTTCATTTTGTTTTCTGGTCTGTTGCTCGCTTCGCTTTCCGCCCCTTCGGCTCGCGCTCAGGCTGAGCCGCAGCGCATTGAGATTACAGCTCAGAAATTCTTTTTCAAGCCGGGCGAAATCACTGTGAAGGTCGGCCAACCCGTTACGCTGGTCCTGACGAGTGTCGATGTAGGCCACGGCCTTCGTATCAGCGGTGTTGGCGTCGACATCAAGGTCAAAGCCGGCGAAACTGCCGAGGCAACATTTACCCCGACCAAAGTCGGCGACTTCGTCGGCCATTGTTCCGTGTATTGCGGGTCTGGCCACAGTTCAATGGTTTTCAAGCTGCATGTGGTGGCATAGGGTGCATCGACATATACGGGTGGCAGCCTTGCGAGCGAAAATCCGGCCAGACTAGGCGGAGTCCGAAGGCTGTGGCGGGCCCACCGTCGAGGACGACAACAAAGTATGGCCGGATTTTCTCCGCAACCCGTAGGGACGGCGCCATTTTCCCGCATTTCGTCGTCAATCGTCGCTAGGAGTCGCCCGGTATCCGTCGCTCCTCTTTCCTTGAACTGAGAAAAAATGGCTCCCGTCGCTGCCACCTGTATATGTCGATGCACCCTATGTATGCGCTGTTGGATGTGAGGGGCTTGAATCATGGTCGATGCAGCGGAATTGGAAACTGAACCCCAAAACAGCATTGTGTCGTCGATGAGCCTCGGAACCATCCTGATCATTGAGGACGACCCTCGCATGCAACGGACGCTGCAGAGAGCCTTTGCCCAGGAGCAATATGCTACCGTGATCGCCGGGGACGGTCAGGGCGGCCTGGATTTATTTCGCAGCGAGCATCCCCTCGCCGTCGTTCTCGACCTGATTCTGCCTATTATTTCCGGCCAGGAATTGTGCCGCCTCTTCAAACAGCAATCCAGCGAGACTCCAATAATTGTGCTGAGCGCAATTACTGAAGCCGCGGACAAGGTGCTGCTTCTGGAGTTAGGCGCCGACGATTACGTCACCAAGCCATTTAGCCCCCGCGAGCTGACTGCCCGGGTTCAGGCAGCCATTCGTCGCCAGCGCAAGCCCGCTTCGCACACCCCTTATCGCTTTGGCGATTGCGAGGTCGACTTCAAGAAGATGACCATTTTGTGCAGCGGCAGGCCGGTTGTGCTCACAGCGCATGAGTTCAAGCTGCTGAAGTTCTTTACCGATAATGCCGAACGCGTGCTCACTCGCGACGCCCTGCTGAATGAAGTTTGGGGATACAACTTCTATCCGACCACGCGGACCGTTGATAATCAAATCCTGAAATTGCGCCAGAAACTGGAGCCGGTTCCGACGAATCCGAGGCACCTGGTGACGATTTACGGCGCAGGATACAAATTTGTCCCCTGACGATCCGTCACCTTGTGAAGGCGATACTCGTGCTTGCGGAAATAGGCTCGAATCGCGCGCGCTTCACTGGCGTCTCACTCTTCGTGACGAAGTGAGATGAGCCAGAAGATCACGACGGCCAGATAACCGACGCCGGGCGCGTACGACCATCCGAGATACCAACCTGCATCGTGCTTGAGAAACGCGTGAGCGCGGCCAAATGATGCCGCAAGCTGAATAACCGAGAAGGCAGCAAAGCCGGCCGCGATGCGCATTGGATTTACAGACCGCGCGTACCGGAGGCCAACGAAAAACGGTGCCATCATCAGGAACCATACGAAGACTTGCACGCGATCGACTGGCGTGCGCGCCGGCGTGAATCTGAGAACGAGCCACGTCAGCCCGCCCGCAAGCGCCATAAAGATTAGCAGTGCTACCCATCGACGCCCTGTGGAACTCCGCGATTCGACGCCCGTCTCTTGATTGATCCGCCAAATCAGTTCGACCGCTATTGCCGCCTGCAGAAGAATCTCAGCGAAGGCCAACCAGCTGAACAGCGGATTGTATACATCGGCATCGACGCGGCCCGCAAGAATAAACAGCACACCTGCACGCAGAGGATAGAAGCAGATGAGCGCGGCAAAACAAGGAAACCTGCGGGCAATGCCTCTGCGAAACACTTCGACGGCAAGCGCGCATTGCAACGCCAGGCCAGTCGCCCAAAGAATCCTGTTGATCGTCAGGCGGGAAGGAGTCCATACCCAGTCAAGCGGGGCCAAATGTGTTGAAGCGACGTGAAATCTCGGCCCCATCAATAATCGTCTTCGTCCGGCGGCCCGGTTGGCTGCTCGTGGATCAGCGCATCAGGGGTCACCCTGGAAGTAACAGCGCTATAAGGGGCAGGCCTCTGCGTATAGTCGAAGCAGTCGGCAAATGCTTCTGATCCGGCATCACGGCCGCCCAAAGTTCCCAGGGCAAAGTTATGCTCGATAAACGCCACCAATCCGCTGACCTCGTGGAAATGATGCGAGACGTATCCGCGACGCGCGTAGGGCGAAACAACAATCAGCGGAACTCGGAAACCGGGGCCCATTTTATCGATTTTCGGTGGGTCGACGTGATCGTACCATCCTCCCCAATCGTCCCATGTGATGAAGATGGCTGTGGAGTTCCAGTATTTGCTCTGGCCGATTGCATTCACGATGGACGCGACCCAGTCAGGGCCCTCTGAGCTTTTCGATCCCGGATGGTCGGAGTGCGTCCAGTCAGGAACGATCCAGGTGACCTGCGCCAGCTCGCCGTGCGCGATGTCGACCAGCACCTTGTTTTGCGGCGAGATCACATTCTGGTTCCAATCGTTGCCGTATCGAATGTGTCGGATGGCCTGATAGGCAGAGAGGATAAAGAAGCTGTTGCCCTCTCCCGGAGCGTAGTAGCGCCAGGTCACTCCTTTTTCATCCAGCAGATCGGCGGCCGTTTTGTAATCGAAGCAGGGATAAACGCCCGGCAGCTCGGTGCCGTTGGGGCCAATCAGCGGGTCTGTCGAACTTGAATTAGCTCCGCATCCCCAAACACCGCCGGAGGGGTTTTCCGCGACATCGCCGGCTCGCGCCGCAATCATATACTGGTGCGCGGCGAAGCTCGGCCCGGTGTTGGATTGGAACATCCGGTCACCGATCGTGTAGTTCCTCGCCAAAGTCCAATAGGCTTCGTCGTCCTTTTCAGGAACGTAGGAATAAGGAAGAGAACCCATTCCATGCCGTCCAAATCCATCCATGCTGTCGTTGTTCCAGGCTCGCCACCACTGCTTGTGGCTGTGATCGGGATCGCTTTTGTCGTCCAACGCGATGGGCTGCAAGGGAACGACCATGCCGTCGCTTATGCCGCTTTGAACACTGTCCGCACCCGGAAATCCATTGAACAGGTTATCGAAGGTGCGATTCTCCTGCATGATGATCACGATGTGGTCGATGGGCGACCCTGGGATCTGAGAAACTGTGTCGGCGGGAATCGGCGGAGAGGGAGTCAACGCAATAAATGCGCCGCATCCTGAGAGCGTAGCCAGGTAAAAGGCGCCTACCGCCACGACCGCATAGGGCCACCAGCGGCGAATTAAAGCGAACGCCATCCCCGGTTGTTCAATATGGCGCTTTTCTTGCATTTCCTTCGACCCCAGAATATAAACCAGATGTAAATATAAGCTCGATCTAACGGGAAATGGGAGTTCTAAATGAGAGATTCCCCATGTCCAATGGGTCTTTGAGTGGTTACCAAGGGGGGCTGATTGGAAATGATGCAGAGACTGCCCGCAATTAAGCCTGAACCTCGTGCTTGGCGCGGAAACCTGGGCCTTCTTACAGCAAATTCGCTCATTTTAAAGCACTTCTCTCAACAATGCGCCCTCTCCACATAGCGAAATTAACTTCTCGATCAAGATCTGGTTGTAACCCATCGTTACTCTCGGACCAATTTATTCGTGGGTTGTCAGGCCTCTTCCGGCTTTCCGGTTCTACGGCCTTCTATACTTTCCGTATGTATCGCGCGTGTTCATGCCGTTGTTGTCGCTCCTTTCGGAGTTGTCCCGTGGAGTTGAGCGCCGTGGCGGGAACACAAATCTCCAACTAGTCCTTCAGAATCCCAATCTTTGTAGGGATAATCATTAAGGATGGCCAGGCGCTACTGGCATCTGACCCACCCTTTGTTTCAGTGCGACGCAGATGGCCCAGCCTCATGAATGACGAGCGTCAAGAATTATCGATGCAGACAGAATGTGCGCAGGTTGAACTCGGCTTATCAGTCACTGCTCGGATCGGCGAGACTCCGCTCATTCGCCTTGGCAATTCCGTTCGCGGTCTTGAGGGAGTCGTTTTATTGGCCAAGGCCGAATGGCTGAATCCGGGCGGCAGCGTAAAAGATCGTGCCGCGTGGGCGATGGTGCGCAAGGCACAGGCAGAGGGAAAATTAAGTCCGGGAAAAACGCTGCTTGATGCAACCAGCGGCAACACTGGAATTGCGTTTGCCATGCTGGGTGCGGCGCTGGGGTTTCCTGTGCAACTGGCCATGCCCTCCAATGTTTCTCCGGAGCGAAAACGCATTCTCAAGGCATACGGAGCGCAGGTGGATTGGACCGACCCCGGCCAAAGTTCCGACGGAGCCATTCGCCGCGCGCGCGAGTTGGCCGGCAACGACCCGGAACGCTTTTGCTACGTGGATCAATACTCGAACGACGCCAACTGGAAGGCTCATTATGAAGGCACCGGGCCTGAGATTTGGCGGCAGACTGAAGGCCGCGTGACTCATTTTGTCGCGGGCCTGGGGACCAGCGGCACATTCGTGGGCACCAGCCGAAGGCTCAAGGGATTTAATCCCTCTGTTCAGTGCATCAGCTTCCAGCCCGATTCGCCGTTTCATGGGCTAGAGGGGCTCAAGCACATGGGCACATCGATTGTGCCGGCCATATACGATCCCCAACTTGCCGATCGCCAACTTGAAGTGGAAACCGAAGCCGCCTATGCAATGGCCAAGCAGCTTGCCCGCGAAGAGGGCCTGCTGGTTGGCATCTCGGCCGCCGCTGCTGTTGTGGCCTCAGCTCAGATTGCCCGCGAAGAGGTGGCAAGCGGGCGGCCCGCAGTCATCGTCACCGTGCTTCCGGATTCTGCGGACAGATATCTCAGCGAGCGGTTCTGGGAGGAGGGCTGATCGTGCTGCGAGTGACGAAAGCGGTTTACGAGGCGGTCCGCGTGCATGGCGAGGAGACGTATCCAAATGAATGTTGCGGCGCATTGCTCGGGCGCTCGACGCCTGACGGCTGGCAGATTGAAGCGGCCGTAAAGGCTGGCAACACGCGCACCGATTCGGCGCATAACCGCTACCAGATTGCCCCGCTGGAGCTGGTGAAGATTGAGCGCGAGGCGCGGCAGCGCGGGCTTGACATTGGCGGGTTTTACCACTCGCATCCCGATCATCCAGCGCAATGGTCGCAGACCGATTTTGCTGAAGCGCACTGGCTGGGCTGCTCCTACGTCATCACCGAGGTGGCGAAAGGCAAGGCAGCAGTGACCAACTCGTTCCGGCTGGCGGGAGACACTGAAGAGAACAAGCGATTCGAAGATGAGCCCATCGAAGTCGCGGATCGGCCCTGAAGGGATCGGCGAGCTGGCAACGCGCCCGCAAGAATTGCAACTGAGTCGAGAAAGTTCAAGAGAGGATCTGAAGAGAATGACCATTTTCATCCCCACGCCTCTGCGCGCTTTTACAGCAGGCAAGGATGCAGTAGAGGTGAGCGCCGCAACCATCGCCGGCTGCGCTCGACGAACTGACCGTAAGCTTATCCCGACCTGCGCAAGCATTTGTTCACCAGCGAAGGCAAGGTGCGAGCCTTTGTGAACATTTACCTGAATGACGAAGATGTGCGCTATCTGCCGGAGAAGGATGCGACAAAAGTCTCGCCCACCGACACGCTCTCAATCATTCCGTCGATCGCCGGAGGGCGCTAGCGGCGTTGACCGACGTAAATCGGCGCAGAATCGCAACGTGGGCAGAATCGCATCGTTGATTGAGTCATCTATATGAATGAGGGTTTATGACCACAGCAACCTTACCAGTTGAGCTGCCCGAACTGACGCAGGACGATCTCACTCGCTATTCGCGCCATCTGATTCTTCCCGAAGTCGGCGTCGAAGGCCAGCGTAAGCTGAAGGCCGCGCGCGTGCTTTGCGTCGGGACCGGCGGCCTTGGTTCGCCACTCGCCCTCTACCTTGCAGCGGCCGGCGTGGGCACGCTGGGCCTCGTGGACTTCGACGTTGTCGACGCCAGCAATTTGCAGCGCCAGATCATCCACTCCACCGCGGACATCGGCCGCAAAAAGCTCGATTCCGCCGAGGAGAAGCTGAAGGCTCTCAATCCCGCCCTCAACGTGGTCAAGCACGAAACAATGCTCTCGAGCGCAAACGCCCTCGACATTCTCAAAGACTACGACGTGATTGCCGACGGCACCGACAACTTCCCTACTCGCTACCTGGTCAATGACGCCTGCGTGCTGTTGGGCAAACCTAACGCATACGGATCGATCTTTCGTTTTGAGGGGCAGGCCAGCGTCTTCGCCGCGAAAGACGGTCCGTGCTACCGCTGTCTCTATCCCGAGCCGCCACCGCCGGGCCTGGTGCCCAGTTGCGCCGAGGGCGGAGTTCTCGGCATTCTCCCCGGACTCATTGGCGTGATTCAGGCAACTGAAGCGATCAAGCTCATCCTCGGTATCGGCGAGCCGCTGATTGGCCGCCTGCTCCTCGTGGACGCGCTCAAGCTGCGCTTCCGCGAGCTCAAGCTGCGCAAGAATCCCGATTGCCCGGTCTGCGGCACGCATCCGACGGTAACCAAACTCATCGACTACGAGCAGTTCTGCGGCATTCGGCCCGAAACCAAAGAGGAACAGGCAATGAAGAATGGAATTCCACAACTGAGTGTGAAAGACCTCAAGAAGCGCATGGACGCGGGCGAGAACTTGTTCATTCTCGATGTTCGCGAGCCGTTCGAGTATCAGATCGCAAATATCGGCGGCAAGCTTATCCCTCAAAATGAGGTTCCGCAGCGGCTTGCGGAGATCGACCGCGACCGCGAGATTATCGTGCAGTGCAAATCCGGCGGCCGCAGCCAGCGCATTGCGGAGTTTCTAAAGCAGTCAGGGTATGCAAAGGTCGCGAACGTGAGCGGCGGAATTCTTGCATGGTCCGATCAGATCGATCCCTCGATTCCGAAATACTGACAGACACTCACCCAGTAGACCGAGGGCTCTAACATCAAATCAAAAAGATCCTTCAGTCCCTATGGTTGGCATCCTTGTCCGCCAACTCGGCAGTTTAGTTACTTAAGGCGTGGCGTTCCTCTGCCGTATGTTCCGGGCGGCGCAAGTTGGCCGCGTAGCGGCGGTTCGGCCATGTCGCGCTTGTCGCTCGTAAAGACTGCGACTCCCTGCGAAATTAGATAGTCCGCGGTGCGGGCGGCGAGAGCCTGGATGGTGAGGCCTGGATTTGCGGATCCCTGTGTCGGCAGGATCGAGCCGTCACAGACGAAAAGATTGGCGATGTCGTGTGTCCGACCGAACTTGTCTACCACCGATGTGGCTGGGTCCGATCCCATGCGAGCGGCGCCTACAAGGTGAGCGTAGCGCGCTTCCTGAATCACTTCCGTTGCTCCTGCGGCGTGCATCACCTCCATTGTTTTCTCTTTGGCGGCCTTGATGAGCTTTTTATCGTTGTCATGGAGATTAAATGTGACCTGGGCGACAGGCAGTCCGAAGCGATCAGTCTCATCGGCGAGCGTCACCCGATTATCCGCCCAGGGAAGAATCTCGCCGAGCAGGCCGAAGGTAGCCCAGTAGTTGTAATCCATCATTTCGCGGCGCAGGCCCCAGCCCCAGGCTTTCTTCGCGGCTACCATTTGCTTGCCGAAAGCGATCGGCAGCGGTGCGACGGTCTGAATGGCAAAGCCACGCGCGAAATCGTTCTTGGGATTCGTTTCGTAGAACTCCTCAGTCAGCGCGTGCGCCGGCGGGGCCTTGTACATGCGCACCGGCTGATCGAAGCGGCCCAGCACAACATTGCCCGCTTGGGCCATCAGATAGCGGCCGACCGTCCCGCTTGAATTTGCCAGCCCATTCTCGAATCCGGGACAGGCGGAGTTAAGAAGCAGCCGGGGAGTCTCAATCGAATAGCCGGCAACAATCACAGCTTTCGCGCGCTGGAAATGGGCTTCGCCGTTATCGTCGAAGTAATGTACGCCTGTCACGCGCCTGTTGCTACCCAGCTCGATGCGTGAGGCCATGGAGAGATCGCGAATTTCAGCTCCGCTCTCGAGTGCATCGGGAACGTGAGTGATGAGAGTGCTGGCTTTCGCTCCAACCTTGCAGCCCTGAATGCAGAAGCCACGATAGATGCAATGCGGGCGATCTCCGTGCGAACCCGAAAGGATGGCGACCGGGCCCCCGATGGAGACAGGGATGTTGAGCGCTGAACAGCCTTTGATGAGCGCGTTGCCCACGCCGCCCATCGGGTGGGGACCGTACGCGTAACCATGCGGATGTCCCCAGGGGTAATACGCCGGGCCCGCGACCGGCATCTCGAGTTCGAGCTGCTCGTAGTAAGGGCGGAGGATTTCATAGGAGATGGGCCAGTCGACGCCAACGCCGTCGCGGGTGTGGACTTCGAAATCGGATGGATGGAGGCGCGGCGTGAATGCGGCCCAGTGAACCGATCCACCGCCCACGCCGCGGCCGCAGTTATTCGCACCCAGCGCGAGAGGATTCTTTCCGCCGGTGACTCGAGGCTCTTCCCAATAAAGTTGATGCGACCCGGACTCGTCGGAGACCCAGTCGCGCTCAGTATCCCAGAAAGGACCAGCCTCAAGCGCGACCACCCGAAAGCCCGAGCGAGCCAGGCGCTGAAGCAGCACTCCTCCCGCCGCGCCGCAGCCGACGATCACATAGTCGACCTCGTCGCTTTCCGAAAAACGGCGCATCGGCAGATGAATCCTCTGCAGCGGCCCGAGCATGAGCCCACCGCCTTTGCGATTCTCAAACGCGCCGAGGATTGGTTTCTTCATGAAACCTCGCGGAGGGCGTCAGCCGCTCTGCTCAGACTCCAGATGCAAATGGTGGGTGGGTTCGGTAGTGTCCGAAACGGCGTAGGGCGGCGCGGCCCAGTCGTAACGCTGGGGCTCGACTTCCCACGGCTCGGGCTCGCCGCGCTCGAGCCGTGTGTAAGCGCGGGGATAGGCCGGGCCGCCAAAACCAATCTCGTCCCATGCCCAGGGGTGCGCGTAGTAGCCTTCGAGCGCATCCCGCATGACGAGCTGCCAGAAGCGGCCGATTGACATTTTTGCCCAGATAGCCGCGCCGGCTGTGGGCTTCTTATCGTGAATTGCCTTCAAAACAATTTCCTGCTGGCGTTGAGGAAGATCGAGGAAGTCTCCTCCGTAACGCTGTCTCGCCTCGAGGTTGATCGCCTCTTCTCCGAACCGGTATGCGTCGCGGTCTGGAGGCATTGTCTCGAAGCGATATCCAACTCCTTGATTCCGATAGAGGCGCTCATCGAGAGGCTCGACGATGGGAATGCGGCGGTCTGGCGTGCGGTCGTGCTGCGGGATAAGATGATCAAAGACTGCCCGCCAGAACTTCGCCTGGTCTGCGGTGAAAAAGCGAATCTGCGGAGTCTGCTCCACACGCATCACGACGACGTTGCGGGTGGCCTCATCCCAAAATGCCTTCTGCGACAGGGTGTGAAAGCCGCGATAGTAGCCGGGCTGCGGAATTGGCGGCAGCGGCTCTCCCGTAGCGGGATCGCGAGGAAGCAGTGCGGTGTCTGGAGCGTCGTTGAGGTTCATGCATTCTCCTCAAGCTTCATGATGCGCTGCGGCTTCATCCTTTCCTGCGCCGGAGCAAGCTCGCAAGCATCCCGAGCATGCCCGCCGCGCCGAAGAGCAACGGAGCAAAAATGGGCGGCCCGTACATGATGTTGTAAAGCAAATGCTTGCGTCCGCCCGGCCGGCGAAGCACTCCGCGCGCATGGTAATAGAAGCCGACCGCGGCGTCCGCGCAGGCAACCGCGGAGAGTGCCGGTAGAGCCGTCGTGGCTACTCTGCGCTTCGTGACAGAAAGAAACGCCGCGGCAGCCAGCAATGGAGCGAGAATCACCGGGCTCCATTGCATCTTGTAACGAAAGTTATTTTTGTAGTGAGAGTAGTAGGCCTCAAATCCGCTCATCAGCGCGCTGACGCCTGCAACCATCGCAACCTGGCGCTGAAATCTACCTTCGCGAATATCCTGCTCGGTAGATATGAGGTCGCGTCCGGTGCGTGGGGGCAGAATCCGGGCAAGCCAGCGGTCGGAAGCGCCACCCTCGCCGGAGGTAAGCTGTTTCCCATCCTCGCGCTGCAGGTAGGAAGCAATGAGCCCCAGGTACGCGCTTGTGCCAAAGAGAAGCGGCGCGAAAATCGGCGGGCCCATGATCATGTTGGTCATCGGCAATCGCCATCCACCGGGCTTGCGATGGATGCCGCGCACATGAAAATAGAAGCCCACGCCGGCATCGATGAGCGTGATGAAAGCAGCCAGCCGCATCAGTCCTCGCGCGGCCCGGCGGCTGAAGAAACCGGCGATCGCGGTCATGCCAAGCACTGCGCTCAGGATGACCGGTGTGTACATCACGCGCCGGCTGTAGCTGCCGCGATAATGCTCGTAGGCCACTTCGAGCCCGCTCAGGACGCTGGTTCCAGCAGTGAGCAGCGCGAGACTCCGCTGAAACTGCCCTTCGCGAATATAGTTGGCTGCGGTTTCGGCGTCGCGCACCACCTCGCCGATAACATTGTCGGAGGGTTCCATCTGCTCTTACACCACCTCGCGGATTTGATCTTCGGCGACGGTTTTGATGATCTTCATCGCGTCCTTTTGTCCGCGGACCAGCGCCTTGGCAAACTTGTAGGCCTGCTCTGTGGTCACCTTGCCGGGCATGGGCGGCTCGTTAGGATCGACAACTGCCTGCACCAGAGTAGGTCCATCATGGCTGAGGGCCTGGCGTAGAACGCTCTCCGCGTCCTCAGGTCGCTCGATAGTAAAGCCGCGGACGCCACACGCCTTGGCCACCATGGCAAAGTCAATGGGCTCTAACTCGACGCCGTATTCCGGATTGCCCTCGAGAATCATCTGCTCCCATTTGATCTGCCCGAGAACATTGTTCTTGATGACGATCACCGTGACGCGCAGGTTGTATTTAACCAGCGTGGCGAGTTCTCCCATGAGCATCGTGAGTCCGCCGTCGCCGACCACGCAGACTACCTGGCGGCCCGGATACGCTACGGCTGCGCCTATGCTGTAGGGCAGACCGTTAGCCATCGTGGCCAGCGAGCCGGACAGAGAGAATTGCATCGCGCCGCGCATCTCGACGTAACGCGCCGTCCACGTTGCGATCGTTCCGCTGTCCGCTGAGACGATGGCATCATCGTCCAGCAGGCGATTGAGCGTGTGCGTCACGACCTGCGGCTTCATCGGCATGTCATGGCGTGTGCCGCGCTCCTCCATCAGCTCATTCCAGGTCTCCATCCGCTCCTGCGCCTTCTTGAGGAACTTATTATTCTTCCGCTTCAGCAGCGGCAGCAGCGCCTGGAGAATGGTTTTGGCATCGCCGACCAATGCTGCGTCGACCTGGTGACGCAGACCGATGCGGGTTGGGTCGAGCTCGATCTGTACACACTTCGCCTGACCCGGCTTGGGGAGGAACTCCATATACGGATAGCTGGTGCCGATAAGGATGAGCGTGTCGCACTCTTCCATGGCGTCAACTGACGGCGCAGTGCCGAGCAGGCCCAGGCCGCCTGTGGTGTAAGGGCTGCGATCGGGAAGTACGGCCTTTCCGAGCAGAGCTTTCACCACCGGGCCGCCGACGGTATCGGCCAACTGCGACACTTCCTCGCGCGCGCCCAAAGCACCGCGCCCGACCATGATCGTGACTCGCAAGCCGTCGTTGATGACTGAAGCCGCTTTGCGCAGGAGAATATCCGCAGGCCGGGCAGTCGAGGGCGTGGCCCAGTCGCCGCTGTGGCCGGAGATATTGGCATTGCTGCGCATCTTGTCCGAGACAGGCCACTCCTGGATATCCTTGGGGATGCAGATGTGAGCTACGCCGCGACGGCCATAGGCCGTGCGCACCGCCATGTCTACAACATTGACCGCGTGTGCCGGACCCATCACGCGCTCGTTGAATATCGAAACGTCCATGTAAAGCTTGTCCAGATCGACGTCCTGCTGGTAATCCATTCCGATGAGGTCATGAAAAGTGTGTCCCGTAATGGCGAGCACGGGCTGCAAATCGCACTTGGCGTCGTATAGCCCGTTGAGAAGGTGAATGCCGCCCGGACCCGACGTCGCGCAGCACACCCCGAGGCGGCCGGTGTATTTCGCGTAGCCGACAGCCGCGAAGGCGGCGGCTTCTTCATGCCGCACCTGGATGAAGCGCAGCTTGTCTTGATGAGTTCGCAAGGATTCAAAGAATCCATCGACGCCGTCTCCGGGAAATCCGAAGATAGTGTCCACGCCCCACTCGATAAGCCGTTCAACGATTAAATCTGAAACCTGTTTGGCCATTTTTTACTCCTGACTTCGTGTCTTCGGAGCGCCGCAACGGGGCGCCCGGTTGCGAGATCCATCGGCTACTTTCGATAGCGCTCTGAATCCTCTTCTTTGAGTTCGAGTCCCATTCCCGCGCGCGAGAGGTCAGGAATCATGCAACCGTCAACCGGTTCGCGGAACCCGTCAAAAAACATTCGTTCGATGCGCGCGTGGTCGTGAAAAAACTCCATATGCACCGCCCTCGGCACAGCACAACAAATATGTAGATGCATACTCGGCCCGCAGTGCGAAGAGAGCGGCACGTTGTGCGCCCAGCAAAGCGCAGCCGCATCCAGAAAGCCGCTTATGCCGCCGCAGCGCGTGCAATCTGCCTGCAAAACCGTGACCGCTTGCGCCTCGAGCATCGAGCGGAAGTACCACGCGGTATAGCCGTATTCCCCGGCTGCGATGTCCATGCCGAGCGGAGCGCGTGCGCGTATTTGACTCAGCCCGACAAGATGATCGGAGCTTACCGGCTCTTCAAACCAGCGCACACCTTGCTCCGCAAAGCGATGCGCGAGCTCGATCGACTGCGTGACCGTGTATGCCCCGTTCGCATCGACAAACAGATTGCACCCCTCGCCGATTGCTTTGCGCGCGGTCTCGACCCTGGATGGGTCTTTGTCTGGGTGCGTGCCTATCTTCATCTTGACGCTGGTGAATCCTCTCGATGCCCAGCCGCCGAGCTGATCGGAGAGTTGTCGATCGGAATAGGAAGTGAAACCGCCGCTTCCGTAAACCGGAATGCCGCTGCGAACCTGTCCCAGCAGGGATACAAGAGGAAGATCAAGCAGTCGCGCACGAAGATCCCAGATAGCGTTGTCGATTGCCGATACAGCCATCATCGCGATTCCGGTTTCGCCAAGATTGCGAATGCTTCGCAGCATCTTTTGCAATGTGGCGGCGTGGCAGAGAGGATCGGAGCCCAGGACAATCTCTTCGAGGAGTTTCTTCGCTGCAGCTGCCGTGCCGGCATCGGCGTAGGTATAGCCCAGCGCCCGCGTGCTGCCGCACTCCAGTTGCACCAGCACCATCGAGGTGCTGTCCCACGCGAAAGTGCCGTCGGCCTCCGGTGCATCCGTAGGGACCGTATAAAAGCCGATCGACCCGCCCGTAATGGAATATTCCTGTCTCATAGTTATTCGACTGACAGCTTCCCGCTAAAAATCCGTGAGCACTTCCGCTCCGGATTCGGTGCAGGCAACTACATCGCAATGGCGCATGCCGCCTACACCATCGATATAGATTGCCGGTTCAATGTTGAAGGTCATGCCCGCCATCAGCACGTCCGGCGACCGCGGGTGAATGCGGGGCAGGGCATCGGGATTCGCGGCCGCAAAGCCCACGCCGTGGCCCGTTGCATGCTTGAACTCCGCGCCGAATCCATGTTTCTTCAGCACATCTCGCGCCGCTTTGTCCACGAGCTTTGCGGTTACCCCGGGCGCAATCGCCGCCAGCGCCGCGGTGCGCGCCTCCTCGATTGCTTCGCGCATCTTCTGCTGTTCGCCGGAAGGATTCCCCGCAATGAATGTGCGTGTGATGTCAGTCCAGTATCCGTCGCCGACTGTGTTGGCGTGGATCATTACCAGGTCGCCCTCTTCGATAACGCGGCGGCGGGTGCGTGCGTAAGCCCCAGCGGCCTTTGCCGAGTTGGGTCCGGACATGCAGAAGAAGTAGCCATCGCCCCGCTCGAAACCGTCGCTGGCAATGCGCGCGAAAGCAGCTCCGATATCGGCGGCCACTTCGTCCTCCCGGCGGCCCGGGGCGATCGCCCGTTCGGCTTCGGCAAACCCGCTCGCCGCCAATCGAGAAGCTCGACGGATGTGATCCATCTCCGTTGCGGTCTTCACCGACTTCAGACGATCGAGCATACAATCCGCGGAAACCACTTGCCGCCCCGGGAATGACCGCGCCAAATATCCGGGGGATAGCAGGCGCGCAAATGATTTGTCGGCTAGATAGGACGCAGGCTGCAAGCCGTCGCGAAGATCGGTGCCGATTTGATCGCCGGAAAGATGGAGGCGGTCGCCGCAGTCGCTTGAGAGGCTCGATCAGGGCCTCTGAACATTTCATAAGGCTGTCGAGAGAGTGTGGTCGATAAGCCGTCACGTCGGCATTCGAAGTGGCGCGCGCCAGATCCAGTTCGTCTTCCGGGACAATGGCGCATACATTCTCCGTCTCGCGTAACCAAGGCGAGGCTCGCGCCCATCACCGGCCAATATCCCGTGAGCAGCAGCACCTCTTGCGGCGAGCACGGACACTACGGCCTGCAGTTGCGACTGCCGGAGTGCCTCGACAATTGCCGCGCGCCGCTTGCGGATCTATCGCCATGATTTTGCTCCGCTTCCAATTCGCTTGCGATGATCTGCTCGGCCCGCGATCAGCATGGCAGCGGTACAAACCGCTGTTGCAGTGCACCACGAACACAGTCTGCGGAAAGACACCACCTGACGCACCACATTGAAGGTCGCGAGAGAGCCGTCGACGAGCAGTTTGATCGCCAGAAGCTTGCGTGCCTTACGATTGCCGGCCGCCAGGGCAACCAGCCCAAGAGTCACTCCGTAACTAGCCAGTCCGAGAATGCCGTCGGGTATACCCAGCGGATACGCCGACTTCGACCCGGTGATTCGATCGGATGCAAAGATCGGTCCAGGCGGGTCTGGCAGGTGATCGATCGCGCCGATCTGATGCGCGGCGACTGGGACCAACGTCGCCACAGCCGCGCAGGTAGCGACCGCCAGGGCCCAGTTCGAGTTCGAACCGCTCATGCCTTGCGCCGGTGACGAATTCTCATCGCCGGCTCCGCAGCCCTAGCATCAAAGCGCCCGTGCGCAAGCAGCGACAGGGCTGCCCAGGCGAACCACTGCCGGTGCAGCACCACAAAAACCTCGGCGCTGCTTCGCTTCGACCGGTCGTCGAATCTGCCGCGCGCGCTGTGTTCGCCCGGAACGTAGTCATACAGATTGTTCGGCGCCGTCTGGATCGCGCGGCTCATTCGCGATCTGCTGCGACTTGTATCCGGTCTTGCCGAGATAACGATCCAGCAGGCCGGGAACAATTCGCTGCGCCACGATCGCGCACACTGTTGGCGACCCCACCCAGTATTCGCGGCGCGGCTTCTTCGCCAGGCCCGCTGCAACCACTACCTCGGCCGTCACCTCAGGCTCGAAGATCGGCGGCACCGGCTGCGCATTGTTCGGCATCCGGTTCTTCACCCAGTCGAACTGCGGCGTATTCATCGCCGGCATATGCACCGTGGTGAGCCGCACGTTGCTCTTATCGTGATAAAGTTCGCAGCGCAGCGAATCGGTGAATCCATTAATGGCATGCTTGGCCGCGCAGTAGGCCGACTGCAGCGGAATGGAACGATAGCTCAAAGCCGATCCGATCTGGATGATCGTGCCCCGATCGCGCGGCAACATGCGGCGCAACGCAGCCTGAGTCCCGTAAACGAATCCCAGGTAAAGAACATCAGTGACCCGCTTGTAATCGGAGGCCTCCATCTCTTTGACCGGGGAAAACACGCTCACCATTGCGTCATTCACCCAGATGTCGATGGGACCCAGCTTGTTCCTCGATCGTCGACGCGGCATGTTCCACTGCACTCGCGTCGGATACGTCTGTAGGAATGTAAATGGCGCTGCCGCCGAGCTCTTCACATTCACGCTGGGCGGCGGCGAGAGCCTCTGGATTGCGTGCGATAAGCCCGATCTTCGCGCCTCGTTTTGCATAAGCGTGCGCGATGGCACGGCCCAATCCGGCAGATGCGCCGGTGATGGCAACAACAGGAGATGAATCCATCATTCGACCCGATCCGCAATAAACTTGCGTCCATCAGGTAAGAGTCCATCGAACACTCGAGAGGATGCCTCTCGCGATCAACCAGCCATTCGCCAGGCGAAACCTGGCTTACCTCGACAGGCTTACCGGAACATGAGCCTCGTTGGCGTTTTATGATTCCGTGTTTGGATGACGAGCCCCACCCAATGATGGGCCGTGGTCGATCGTCATCTCCACTGCGTCTGCTCCAGGTCCAGCAGCCGTGTCGATGTACCCAACTCAAACGCCAGAGCGGCGTTGATCAGCGCAATGTGCGAAAAAGCCTGCGGAAAGTTTCCCGACCAGCCCGTCCTTCACGTTGTACTCCTCTGAAAGAAGTCCGAGTTTGTTCCTGAGCGCGAGCAGCCGTTCAAAGTGAGCTCTCGCTTCGGCCATCCGCCCCTGCACGACATACACCTCCACCAGCCAGAAATTGCAGGGCAGAAATGCGCCCTCGCCTGCGGGCAGGCCGTCGGTAACGCGTTTTGTGTCGTAGCGCAGCAACAATCCCTCCCTGAGAAGATGTTTTTCGATCGCCTTCACGGTGCCGCAAATCCGCGGATCGTCCGCCGGAAGAAAGCCGACCAGCGGCAGCAGAAGAAGACTCGCGTCCATGTGCTTCGACCCATAGGCCTGCGTGAAGCAGTTCATGCCCCGATGGAATCCGCGATCGCACACCTGCGCATGGATTCTCGATCGAATCTTTCTCCATCGATCGACCGGCCCTTTGATGCCAAACTTCTCCACCATCCGAACTGCCGCGATCGAAAGCCACCCACGCCATCACCTTGGACTGCGTGAACTGCTGCGATCCCGAGCGAAACTCCCACACACCGCGATCAGGCTCCGCCCATATCTTTTCCAGGCGCTCCAATAGCGGGAGTTCCAGCGCCGCGCCGCTCTTGTCTTCCATGGGATAGATACCCATGCGACGGGCGCGATAAAGCGCGTCCATCACCTCCCCGAAAGTGTCCAGTTGCAGTTGGTCGGATGCCTTGTTGCCAATTTGCACCGGCTTCGATCCCCGCATATCCTGCGAGCCAATTGGCCTCCCATTCGCTGTGCTCCCGCTTGCCGGTCACGCCATAAAGCGTCTTGAGCGCCCTGGGGTCTCCCTGCACCGATCGGGCTGAGCCACTCCAGCCAGGCTCTTTGCCTCTTCTTTGTATCCGCAATGCATCAGGCCCAGAATCGATAAGGTTGTATCCCGCAACCAGCAGAACCGATAATCCCAGTTGCGTTTCCCTCCCACCTTCTCCGGAAGAGACGTGGTCGGCGCCGCGACAAAACCACCTGACTCCCCGCTCGTGAGACCTTTCAGGGTAAGTATCGAACGCTCTACGGCTTTCCGGTAGGGTCCTCGATAGGCGCTTCGCGAAATCCAGTCCCTCCAGTACGCAACTGTTTCCTGTTCTGCGCTGCTCGGCGTCGATCGGCGACGGTATCGGCTGCAAATAAGAATTGCTGTATTGCAGGGTGAAGTAGTACGTTTTGCCCTCTTCCACGAGCCATTCGGCAGCGATATCGCCCTTTTCGCAGCGAAGCGGCACGTTGGACCGCAAAGCCAGACGATGAGGGCCCGTCACTGCGGTCCACGTCCGGTCGTGTAATTCCTCCAGGCGCGGCTGTGCATTGCCGTAATCGAAGCGAGGCGCAAAGCAGGTTTGCATCCGCGATCGGCCCGCGACTCCGCGTACGATGCGCACCACGCTGGAGTGTTGCGTGCCGATTGGCATGAAGTCGGTGACCGCGACTCGCGCACCCATAAACTGGAGGTGAGTGGTTTCCAGCACAAGCGTGCCGGGAAGGTAACGGCGGACCGACCGCTTCGAAGCTTTGGGAGCCAGAATCCAGCTTCCGTTTGTTTCATCTCCGAGCAGGCTCGCAAAGCACGCCTGCGAGTCAAAGTCTGGCCAGCACAGCCACGCGAATCTCCCCCTCGCGCTGACTAACGCCGCCGTCCGTCGATCGCCGATCAATCCATAATCGCCTATCGCTTCGCTTAAAATCAGGCAGCCTCGGCACCGGTCCCTGCTTGGGTTACCCATGCTTTCTCTTGCGAGCTGTCGCCGCCGCCAACGGCAGCTCCAGCCCTCTCAAATGTGACGCCCGCGCTTCACGTTGAGTTGTATCGCTCTCTGGCTCTTCCAAATTCGAAATCGGACCCATGAGGCGATGCCACGCAATTTCCGGTCAGAGGGAACGGAGACTTACCCTAGGCTGACGGAACAATGACTGCGATGTGGGAGTGACTTCAGATTAGGTGTTGGCTCGGTATTCTGCCATTGCTTCTGGCGGTTCTCATGCCAACAAAGTTGAAAAATCCCCTGCCAGTCGTCCTTCAGAAACAGCCTGCCGTCTTTTTTGAGGGGAGGGATCGCGATCCTCTTCCGTCCCCATTTTGTGCCGCGCCACACGCGCTGGTAGATCGTTACTTTAATCTTCTGCCGCATACGGCCACCGAAATCTAATATTGGATTTCCGGGCGTACTTAGCATTTGCGCGCGGGAAACAATCGCACGATGTGGTTCAAATGTCGTACAACGGGCGAGGGTGGCAGGCTAGGCCTTTTGGAATCAGATGGGATGAAAATCTGTGGTAGCGCTACCGGGAATCGAACCCGGGTTTTAAGATTGAGAATCTCACGTCCTAACCCCTAGACGATAGCGCCACTTATTGTGTTGAGGCGACCCGCGAGCGCGGGCTACTACCTTACTTTAACAAATATCCGGCCCAATCGACTATCGCCCCAACGGTGCGGCAAGAGAGCGAAAATGCCTCTTCAAATTCCCAGCTTCCGCACTTCATCGTTGTAGTATTTGCGATACAGAATGTCCCACTCCTGCGAGCCTTCCTGGATGATCTTCCGCTGGTTAGCGATCTTCTGCCGCGCCATCATGTCGATCTTCGCTTCTTCGGTGAGCAGCAGCTCGAGCTCCTTCCGCGCCTCCTGCCGAATCGTATTCCGATCCTCCAGAAAACCCACCTCGTCGATCTCCGCCAGCGTGTCCGCCACCGTATGTGCCAGCTTGTTCAGCTTGTCGCGGTTGATTCTCATAGCACGGCCTTGTACTTCTTGGTCAGCTCGGTCTTCACCTTCTTGAACATTTCGGCGTATTGCGCCCCGCTCTTCCGCATCTCCTCGGAGTAGGCGTCCAGAATCACTCGCACCTCATCGTTGATGCGGTCCTCGAGTGAAAGCTCCTCAAGCAAAGCCGCATTCACGCGCGCTTCCGTCACCTTCATGTCGCTGGAGGTGATCATCTTGGCGTCGATCAGGTGCTTGACCGTGCGGCGGGCGAGATACCCAATGTAGTCGCGGGAAAAAATCATGGGTTAGTTATCAGGGTACCGCATCGCACCGCCGCCTGTACACCGGCAAGCGGCGCGGCAGTGGGTCAGTTTGAAGGGTACGGGCTTCAGCCCGTACATAACTTGAGCAAAATAGCCTCGGGCTTTAGCCCCTGAGGGAGAACTTCTCCAAACTGACCCAAAACCAGCGGCACAATCGTCATCTTTGCGGCTTGCCACAGCTGCGGCGCTGAAATCGGCCTTTCCAGCCTTGCGTTACGCGTCTTTCCTCATCACCGTCCCGCGATCACGGTCCCATCATCACCGTGTAATACGGCTGATTCGAAAGTGTCGCATTAAACGCCGGCTCCATCCGCGACGCGCCACTCTTTCCCGCGAGATCGAAATAGTACTCGAGCGGAAAATCTGCCTTCGTGTAGTCAGCCGGAATCGCGGCGGTAAAGCTCCCTCCATCCCCACTCATCTCCACCCGCTTCCACCGTTCCGCCTGGTCCACATGCCTGTAGTGCAGGCGAATCGAGGTCACTTCCTCCGGCACCAAAACAGTGATCGCGATCGTCAGCGGCGTACCGGCCTCGAAGCTCGCCGGCGGCCTGTGGTCGCACGCCAATTCAGGCCGCGCCGGCGCGCCAGTCGCCTCTGCAATCGCATGCCTCGTGTCCAGCGATGACACGTCGGGCCGCTCCACGCCCTTTACCCGCTCCACAACCGCCTCAATATCCTTGTCGATTGCGCTCAGCCGGTCGCTCCAGTGTCCACGCCGCATTGGCGTGCTTCCGTAGGAAACGTCCGCTTGATAAATAGGCGCAGCCTTCGCGGCCATGCCTGCCCACGCCTCCCGCGCCCCGCTGTATTCGTCGATCGCCTTCCGTCCCGCTCCCGCTTCCTGCGATTGCTCAAAGACTGCATACAGCACGCCGCCGCGCAGCTTCGACGCAAAAAACCATCCCAGACCAATCTGAATCTCCACGTCCGCTTCGACCCTGCGAAATGCAGCGGTCCGCCGTGCCACTGTCTTGCGGCGCGCCTCGTCCAGCGCCGTGCTTGCTGCCGTCGCGCAATCTTCCATCCACTGCGCCACTTCAATCGGCGAGTACTTGGGATTCGCCGTACCGCTCATCTCGTCCGCGACGTGTTCGTCGATCGTCGCGAACAGTTGCGGATCAAGCGGGCTCACCGTCCCAAAGCATCGCGGCTCCGGCGTATCGCTATACGGCGAGGGCTCGCCTTCGCGCACCACCGGCATGTTCGTATACATCTCCGGCCAAAACGAGTGATTCGACGCCGACGGCAGATGCGCTGATGTCAGCAGTGGCAGAATTCTGCTCGCATTGGCCACTGCGGTTTCCACGGCGATCGCCGCCGTCCCAAACTGGCTGCGAAGCCATCGCCGCCACGCCTCCGCATTC
Source organism: uncultured Acidobacteriaceae bacterium (assembly GCA_963773915.1). Taxonomy (GTDB): domain Bacteria; phylum Acidobacteriota; class Terriglobia; order Terriglobales; family Acidobacteriaceae; genus Telmatobacter. The sequence continues at coordinate 303,400 of CAVZCY010000007.1, read as the reverse complement.
GCCTCCGGATCGTAAAGCCGCCGACCCCAAACCCTGTAGTAAAGCTCAAATTTCTCCCAGTCGGCTTTTGGGTTCAGGCTCGCATCCGCATACGCGCATCGACCGCCCGCATGTCCCGATCCTTCCCGGCCTTTGAATGTCAGCGGCTCCATCAAATCCAGTCCAACCGCTCCGCAGAAATGCGCCGTCCTTCCGTATGCCGCCGCCATCTCCGGATCAGCGCTTAGCAAATGCCGCTGCGTGCCCGGCCACAGCCGAAACAGCAATTTGTAAGGGCTGTCGGCTCGCAGAAAATCCGCATACCCATATCGCGTAAAGGAGCGCGCGCCCGAACTTACCGCAAACGGCCCCAGCGCCTCGTGCACCGCCTTCGGAATCTCAAGCGCGCGAATGTCCGCCTGCTGATATCCGAGACTCTGATGCTCCGCGGAATATTTCGCGCCCAGTTTCACCGGCATTCCCGTCGCTTTCCCAATGTCGATCATCGTTTCGTCCACGCCCTTGGCGTGCATATCGATCTCGACTGTGCGCCCGCAATTCTTAATCGCCTCGAACACCGTCCGCCAGAATCCGTAGCTCCCCTCAGGAATCCCGCTCTCGCCATGCACGCGTAAAGTCAATCCCTGAATCTCGGGGCACTCCTTCAACAGCATCGCCAGCGCGTCGCGGCAATACTCTGCATGCGTCGCCGCCGTCAGCCCCTCGATGCGGTGATAGGCATTTGGGCTGTCGGTCCATTGGTAGGCATGCGTCCAGATTCCCAGTTGGAAATGCAGTCCGCGCGCAGCCGTCTGCGCCGCAATAAATTTCAGCGCGTCGAAGATTCATCTTCCGTTCGCGATCGCTCAGCTCAACCGGCGCCGGCAACGCCTTTCCGTCCGCGGCGGCCAGTTGCATCACGCGCACATCGTATCCCGGAACGTTCACTAAATATGGATACGGAAAATGCAAATAATCGCTCGTCACGCCCTTCGGAAAGTCATATTCAAGCCCGAACGCGAGACAAAACCGATTGAACCGGCACGCAACCAGCAAATCCAGATATCCCAGCCAGAAATCCTTGTCGTAGAGCCACGGCTTGTCCTCGACCTCGCTGCAAAAATAGCGGCCAACGCTGCGCACATCGTTAGCGGGCTTCTCCAGAATTGGCTCCGTCAGTCGCAGCCCGACTCTCGCGTCGACGGCAAATCGCACTCGCTCCGCCATCTCCAGCATTCCGTAGACACAGCCCCGCACATCGCTGCCCGAAACAATCGTCGCAGGAATTCCGGCGTACCGTCCCGGAGTCAGCGCGAACGACTCCGCACCGGGATGCCACGCTGACAAATGCGAAGCGCTCTCGGTTTTTGCCAGCCCAGAAGATCTAAGTCCCGCCGACCCCAGCCCAGTTGATTTCTGTCCACCAGGCGCGCCCCCCGCCGACGCTTTCTCAGCGGATGCCGGGCTCGCGGACGCTTTTCCCCCAGGCGCTAGAACTGATGGCGTTGCAGCCGCCGAATTGACCACCACATAAAATGCCGACCCGCGAACCCGCTCGTTGCCCCCGCCGTCGGAAATTACGATCCGGCAAATCGCGCCCTTCGCCGCCAGCGCCGCGCGCAGTTGTTCCGCAGCCCACTGCACAGGAGGTGCCCCGGCCACAGGATCGCTTCCATCGATGACGATCGTGCAGCCGCGACCCGACTGGGCCATCGCGCCGCGCGCCATCGCCCCAGCCGAAGCCGCTCCCGCAACCTTCAAAAACTCTCTGCGCTTCATCGCAATTCTGTCCAACTTCCACGCTACTTACGTCCCAACCCCGCTAGCTCCGCCAAAACCGCCAACTCCGCTGCTATCCCAGTCCCTTAGTCCCTCAGTCCCTTAGTCCCTCAGTCCCTTGGTCCCTAGTCCCTTAGTCCCTAGCCCTGCTGTCAGCCTCTATGCGGGCAACTCTTCGTATTCAAACATTCATCGGCGATCCTCAACCGCTCCACCGGCCGTCCGCCCACCAGGTGCTCCGCCACAATCTCTTCGGCATCTTCCGGTTTCACATTCCCGTACCAAACAGCCTCGGGATAAACCACTACCGTCGGTCCGTGTTCGCACTGGTCCAGACACAGCGACTTGTTGATCCGTACTTTGCCGGCCAGCCCGGCGTCTTTGCTTAGTTGGCTCAGCCGCGTGTGCAATTCGCTTTTTCCATCGCTGGTGCAGCTTGGCCGCGGCGCATCGGCCGGGCGGACATTGTGGCAGACAAAAACGTGATGTTCAAATGCTGGCAAGCGGTAATCCTCCTCAATTGATTCTCCTTCAGAGTAACAACCCGGTGTCGCGCACGGAATCTTTTGCGGTGGCTCGGCCTGAACTTTGCGGATCCCAGCCTGAAGGGTACGGGCTTCAGCCCGTACATAAGCCCACAAAAAACCGGGGGGCTTTAGCCCCGAGGAAAAGTTTTCTCTGCCTCAGTCAACACCGAAAAAGTTTTCCTGATGCCCGCCCCGCCCCCATCTGCGAGAATGGGTGTTTGACAATGAGCACCGACAACCTCCTCTCGCTGAAAGACGACATGGTGGCCTTTATTGAGGGCCATGGTCTCCATCGCCTGCCCGGCTATGTCACCGACGACATTCCCTCCATCCTTTGGGAAGGTCGCGGCAACCCCGACGCGTGGAAAGATTTTGTTGAGATGGCCAAGCACGTCGGCGCTCCCTTCGTCACCTTCAGCGAAATGACGCTGGACCACGAGGAGCTCGACGCTCTCATTGACGAAGCCGGCGAAATGAACTTCCCCGACGAAGAAGCCGCGGAGATGGTCGAAGCCAAGTGGCTGCGCAAGTACTCGGGAATGCTGGGCTACGTTCAGCTTGGTTTTATCTACGAGGGCATCGTCTTTCTGCACGAAACCACAACCGAGTGGTACGAGCGCTACCAGTCGCTCCTCGAAAATATCGAAAGCTTCCACGATATCGTCATCGACGACACGCACTCCCACGACGACGACGACGAGTAAGCCTCAGTGCCCCTTCCCCCCAGCACCACCGGGCCCCAGAAAAATGCCACCGCAACTCGCACTCTGCCGCCGCAACGCTGGCTCCTCGCAGAACCCAACCACGAACTTTCCGATTCCCTCGCCCGCGAAGCCCGTCTCCCGCTCGTTCTTGCGGAGTTGCTCGTCGCGCGCGGCATCGCCACCGCCGCCGAAGCCTTCGCTTTCCTGAATCCCGAACCTTCCCACCTCCACGATCCCTTTCTCATGCTCGGCATGTCCGCCGCAGTCGAGCGCATCGAGCGCGCCATCGCCGCGCACGAGCCCATCCTCCTCTACGGCGACTACGACGTCGACGGCACCGTTGCCGTAGTCCTGCTCAAAACCGCCATTGAAATGTTAGGCGGCCTCGTCAGCTTTCACGTTCCCCATCGCCTCCGCGACGGCTACGGCATGCAGTCCAGCGTTCTCGAAGCCGCCCACGCCGAAGGCGTTCGCGTCGTCGTCACCGTCGACACCGGCATGCGCGCCTTCGCTGAAGCTGAAACCGCGCGCCGCCTCGGTCTCGATCTCATCATCACCGACCATCATCTCCCCGCCGCCGCCCAAGACGCGCTTCAAGACAGACTTCCCGCCGCCCACGCCATCCTCAATCCCAATCAAGCCGGCTGCCCGTATCCTGAAAAATCGCTCTGTGGCGCGGCCATCGCGCTCAAGCTCGCGCAGGCATTGCTTGAGAGGTCCTGTCTCGACAAGTCCTGTCTCGACAAGTCCGAACCAGTTCGCCGCGATCCCGCTCGCCTGCGTGAAAAAACTCTGCCCAGCTTTCTCAAGATGGCGGCCATCGCCACGATCGCCGATGCCGTTCCGCTTCATGGCGAAAATCGCACCATCGCCGCGCTCGGCCTACGCGAGTTGCGCCGCCCCGCTGGCGCCGGTCTCCGCGCATTATTCGCCGCCGCTGCACTCGACCCCGCCAGCAAACAAATCACCGGCTTCGATGTCGCCTTTCGCCTCGCCCCGCGCATCAACGCCGCCGGCCGCATGGATATTGCCTCCGAAATCATCGAGCTATTCACCACGCGCGACTCGCACCGCGCCGCCGAGCTCGCCGCAAAACTCGAGCGCCTCAACCGCGAGCGCCGCGACGTTGAGGCCGCCGCCCTCACCCTCATTGAAACCCGCCTCTGCTTCGACGAAGAAATCATCGCCGACCGCCTCCTCGTCATCGATGGCGACGGCTGGCATCGCGGCGTCATCGGCATTCTCGCTTCGCGCGTCGTCGAACGCACCGCCAAACCCGCCATCGTTGTCAGCGTTGAAGACGGCATCGCCTACGGCTCCGGCCGCTCCGTCGACGGCTTCCCGCTCCTCGCCGCCATCGAGTCCTGCGCCGATCTATTCACCCGCTTCGGCGGCCACGCCTTCGCCGTCGGCTTCGCGCTGCCCGCTGAAAAACTTCCCGACCTCAAGCTCCGCCTGCGCACGTACGCCAATTTGCATCTCGCTGCGCGCGAGCCCGAGCGCGTCCTCCGCATTCACGCCGAATTGCCGCTCGACCGCATCACGCCCGTTCTCGCTGGATGGCTGCGCAAACTCGAGCCTCTCGGCCACGGAAACCCCGAGCCCGTCTTCATCGCCCGCAACGCGCGCCTGCTCGCCCCGCCGCGCATCATGAAGGCACGACATCTCCGCCTGAACTCTTGAAGCCCCTCGCGCAAGTCGCCCAAAACGCCACTTCGCCGTCCGCGCCACCAACGTCACCGCCAAACAGCTTCCCCACCCGCCTGCCCGTCTCCGCCGCTCCCATCGCATCCATCCGCGCCGTCGGCTGGAACCTCGCCGAACGCGCCGCACAACTCCGCCTCGAGCAGGGCAGCCTCATCGACGTCGCCTACCGCATCCGCGAAAACGACCACCCCGACTTCGGCGGCCTCGAAATCGAAATCATGGGCATCGAACTCGCGCAATCCTTAGCCCAAATCTGAAAATCGCGGCAAGCGGTTGTTATTCCCCTGCAAAGTCACGCACCTACCCGCCCGCCAGCGCAAACAAAAAAAGGCCCTCCGCATCGCGGAGGGCCTTTTCATTCCAATTCAGTTGTTCGTGATTTACCCGACGACTTCAATCCCCATCGATCGCGCCGTTCCCTTGATGCTCCTCACCGCCGCATCGACCGACGCCGCATTCAAATCCGGCATCTTCTGCGTGGCAATCTCGCGCACCTGCTTCTCGGTCACTTTGCCCTTCTTTTCCTTGTTGGGCGTGCCCGATCCCTTCTCGATCCCCGCCGCCTTCTTCAGCAGCACCGCCGCCGGCGGCGTCTTGGTAATAAAGCTGAAAGTGCGGTCGCCATAAACCGTGATGACAACCGGAATAATCAGCCCGGCCATCTCCTTGTTCTGCGTCTTCGCGTTGAACTGCTTGCAGAACTCCATAATGTTGACCTGCGCCTGGCCCAGCGCGGGGCCAACCGGAGGCGCAGGCGTTGCCTTGCCGGCCTCGATCTGCAACTTCACGTAGCCGGTAATTTTCTTCGGAGGTGCCATGTAGTTTCCTTTGAAACCAGCTGCTAGCTCCTAGCTTTTAGCTACGAACTGGTTCATCTCTTTTCAAAATTTTGGTACTGCCGATTCAGCGTTCACCTCAAACCAGTGTCTGCTAGGCCAACGTCCTGGCTAGAAGCTAGAGGCTAGTAGCTGAAAGCTGCAGTTACTCAATCTTTTCCACTTTGCCGAACTCGAGTTCGACCGGCGTTGACCGTCCGAAGATCGTCACCATCACCTTCAGTGTCTCGCGATCTTCGTTCACCTCGTCTACCACGCCGTTAAAGTTAGCGAACGGCCCATCCGTAATGCGCACCTGTTCGCCCTTCTCAAATTTGATCTTCATCCGCGGCTTATCTTTAGTCGTCTCCGAGCGGAAGAGAATCGAACTTACTTCTTCCTCGCTCAGCGCCACGGGCTTGTCGCCTGTGCCCAGGAACCCCGTCACTTTGGGCGTGTCTTTCAACACATGCCACAACTCGTTATCGAGTTCCATCTCCACCAGCACGTAGCCGGGCAAAAACACCCGCTCCACAGTGCGTTTCTTGCCGTTGACAATCTCCGTCACCGGCTCCGTGGGAATCATCACTCGACCCACGCGCTCTCTCAAACCAAATGCCTGTATGCGGCTCTCGATTGACTCGCGCACCTTGCGCTCAAAACCCGAATAAGCGTGCAGAATATACCACCGGAAGTTTTCGTTTTTCACCGGTGGCGGCTCCGCTGCGGCTGCCGGCTGTCCCTCCGGTGCCACTGCGGCTTCCTCTGCCGGTTCTTGATTCTGTGCCGCTGCCTCAGCTTTCACTTTCTTCTTGGTCTCCGCCGCGCTGGCTTTTGGCGACTTTGTCTCCGGCTCTGCTTCCGGCGTCTCCACCGGAGCGTCAACAGAAGTTTCCACCGCTGCCGCAGTCTCTGCGGGCGCCTCTGTGGCGCCAGTCTCTGAGGCCTCTGTCGCAGCGGCCTCTGTTGCAGCAGATTGTTCCAGATCTTCCTTCATTCCACTCTCAATTCTGTGCCTTGTAGGCTACTGCAATCCGCCGAGCTTGCCGAGCAGACCGTACACACCCACTCTAAAAATAAAGTCGACGACAAAGAAGAACAGCCCAAACAGAAAGACCGCCACAATCACCACGCCGGTCGTCACTCTCACTTCTTTTGGAGAAGGCGTAACCACCTTGCGCATCTCCGAGCGCACATCGCGCAGAAACGTAGTGAATTCGGTCCACTTTGCCAGCAGGCCACCGCCAAACTCAGTCATCGCTCCTGGCTCCTTCCGCTTTGCTGTCCGCTGCTCGCTTTTTTCCAGTGCCACCTTTGTCGCCATATTCTCGCTTCTTTCTTCTCAAACAGAAAATCCGTGAACAGTGATCGCTCTTCTTGAGCGTGAATTCGCCACGTCCCTGAATTCGCCGCGTTCTGATCCCTGTTCCCTGATCCCTGTTCCCTGTATTTTGGCAGGGGCGGAGGGATTCGAACCCACAAGTTCGGTTTTGGAGACCGACAGTTTAGCCATTGAGCTTACGCCCCTGAATGCAGCCATTAGCTTTTAGCCTCCAGCTTCTAGCCTGTCCCCGGAAAAACTCGGTTCTCTGTTCTCCCGATACAAGAGCTAGAAGCTTGGAGCTAGCAGCTAAGAGCTGTCTTACTTCGTTTCCTTATGCGCCTGGTGCTTGCGGCAGCGCTTGCAAAACTTCTTCAACTCAAGACGGCCCGTTACGGTCTTCTTGTTTTTTGTCGTCGAGTAGTTGCGCTCCTTGCATTCGGTGCATTCCAACGTAATGATTTCCCGCATTGTCTGTTCCTCTCGATTGCCAGGACCCAGGTCCTTCTTAGTCCCGAGTCCCTGGTCCCTTAGTCCCTTGGTCCCTGCTACTTAATAATTTCCGAGATCGTGCCCGCGCCCACGGTCTTGCCGCCTTCGCGAATCGCGAAGCGCAAGCCCTTCTCCATGGCCACCGGCGTAATCAGATCCACTACCAGCTCAACGTTGTCGCCAGGCATCACCATCTCCACGCCCGCCGGCAACTCCGCCACTCCCGTCACGTCTGTCGTGCGGAAGTAGAACTGCGGCCGGTAGCCCTTGAAGAACGGCGTATGACGTCCGCCCTCTTCCTTCGACAGCACGTACACCGAGCTCTTGAAGTTCGTGTGCGGCGTAATCGACGCCGGCTTTGCCAGCACCATTCCGCGCTCCACATCTTCCTTCGCCGTGCCGCGCAGCAGGATGCCTGCGTTGTCGCCAGCCAGACCCTCGTCCAGCTGCTTCTTGAACATTTCGACGCCCGTACAAACCGTCGTGCGCGTCTCGCGGAATCCTACGATCTCCACGTTCTCGCCCACCTTCACCTTGCCGCGCTCGATGCGGCCCGTAACAACAGTGCCGCGTCCGGAGATCGAGAAGATATCCTCAATCGGCATCAGGAACGGCAGATCGATATCGCGCTTCGGCTGCGGCACATACTTGTCCACCGCCTCCATCAGCTCATCGATCTTCGCCTCCCACTGCGCTTCGCCGTTCAACGCGCCCAGAGCAGAACCGCGAATCACCGGCACGTCGTCGCCCGGGAACTGGTACTTGCTCAGCAGCTCGCGCACTTCCATCTCAACCAGGTCGATCAGTTCGCCGTCTTCAACCGCGTCGCACTTGTTCAGGAACACCACGATGTACGGCACGCCCACCTGGCGCGCCAACAGAACGTGCTCCTTGGTCTGCGGCATCGGGCCGTCGGTCGCTGCAACCACCAGGATTCCGCCGTCCATCTGCGCCGCGCCGGTGATCATGTTCTTGATGTAGTCGGCGTGGCCCGGGCAATCCACGTGCGCGTAGTGACGGTTCGCCGTCTCGTACTCCACGTGCGCTGTTGCGATCGTGATGCCGCGCTCCCGCTCTTCCGGCGCGTTATCAATCGAGTCGAACGAACGGTACACGTTCTTCGGGTTGTGCTTCTGCAATACCTTGGTGATGGCCGCCGTCAACGTCGTCTTGCCGTGATCGATGTGCCCGATCGTCCCCACGTTTACGTGCGGCTTTGAACGATCAAACTTTTCCTTCGCCATTTTCGTTTCCCTTCGTTCAAGAAATGCTTTTTCAATTGCGACTCTGGGCCATTTTCTGTCTTAGCTGACCACTGACCACTAATCACTGACCACTGTCTTTCAGTAATACGCGTACAACTTCAAATACCTCGTTCTCAACTCCTGCGGCACCTTCTCCACCAGCCGCAAATACCGCTCGCGCGTCAGCGCCTGGTCTGAAACCGGCAGCGCCTTGTACAGCCCGATCGCATCCTTGCCCAGCAACCCGCGCCCCAGAATCTCTTCGTAATCCCGAACCCGCAGCTTCGCCTTGCGCACCCGGTTCAGAAAAACTTCCACGTCGCGCGCGTCAAACGCCGCATCAATCAAAGCGTGCAGCTTTGCGTATCCCTGCTCATCCGTCACCGCAATTGCCGCTTGCTCAAACATCTTCTGCAATCCTCACTTCAGCCTTCAGCCCTCAGCTCACAACTAAACCTTGGAGCGGGAGACGGGGTTCGAACCCGCGACCAACAGCTTGGAAGGCTGTGACTCTACCACTGAGTTACTCCCGCCCAAAACAGCCTCTAGCTTCCAGCCACTAGCTTCTAGCCCTCCGATCGAAGCCACCGAGCTCAACCGCGCCAGCTAGAAGCTAGGAGCTAGCTAGAAGCTATCTCTGGAGCTGATGACCGGGTTTGAACCGGTGACCTCTCCCTTACCAAGGGAGTGCTCTACCAACTGAGCTACATCAGCCCTCTGAACCCAAGCTGCCAGCTTCTAGCCTCCAGCTTCTAGCCTCATCTTGCCGGTATGAGCCACGGCGGCTCGAACCGGCAACTTCAAGCTGGAAGCTAGTAGCTAGAGGCTAGTAGCTAGTCTTTCTCCCTGCGAATCTTCTCCGCCTTCCGGGCTAAAACCGTTCTCAACGCCATCCCGCCAATCACAATCAGCGGAATCAATTTCAACTCCACCGGCTTGCCAAACACGAGCACCGAACCATCGCCCATCGTCAGCCAAACCACCACTGCCAAAACCGCAAACATTGCCAGCGCCGCCCAGTACTTCCGATCCAAATCCCTGTCGGCGTCCTTCACTGTCCACTACCCACTGACCATCAGTACTTCCTTTGTCCCTGGTCCCTGTCTTCTTGGTCCCTTCCTTGGTCCCTTGTCCCTTGGTTCCCTTGTTCCCTGCTTTTCCGGTCCCTGTATTTCTGGTGCACAGGGGAGGATTCGAACCTCCGTAGCTCCAAGGAGCGGCAGATTTACAGTCTGCTGCCATTAACCGCTCGGCCACCTGTGCCCATCCGCCCCAGCCAAACCGCGTCTTTGCGATTCGCCTGGCTTGAATCTAACTCCGCCAGCACCGCTAGCTCCGCCAACGCCGCTGCTCCACATCCATCTTCCGCGCACGCCGCAACCTCCGGTCGATCTCCGGAACTTCCCGACATTTCGCCTGAAGTGGATTCGCCGCGGAGTCAAAACCCCGGCGTTCAAAATCTTGTCCCCGCCGGTCAACTCTTGCCGCTTTCGTCTCCCGTTCCCGCTTCCATCTTGTGGAGCTGGCGAAGGGATTTGAACCCCCGACCCTCTGATTACAAATCAGATGCTCTACCAGCTGAGCTACGCCAGCTCTTTCACCACCCGGAAGCCTTCCCGGAACCCGATTCGTGCGCGGACACACTCCAGCTTTCCGCGTACACGGCACAGAAATCAAGGTTAGCACACCGCCGCACAGCGAGCAAACGGTGAAAACCATGGAATCCAGTCCCCGAATCGCGCTCAATAACCCCTGTAAACAAGCATTCGGCAATCAAAGCCGCCACAGCCGCCCCGCAGTGCAAATTCTGATGCGCCCGGCGCTCATCACTCGATAGTTTTATTGCGAAAACACCATCTCCCAATAGATGATTTTCCTGTACCTAAAATCAAGAATCACGTTTCCCGGACCAGATTCACCACCTGGAGGTTGTTTTCATGCGCAAGGGCCTCGTTGCTCTCTTGTTTCTTGCTTTCACTTCATTCCTCAGCGCTCAGCAGGCGCTCAATAATGACTCCGTCATCAAGATGGTCAAGGCCGGCCTGACCGACGACGCCATCGTCGCCACCATCAATGCCAACCCGGGCGCATACGACGCTTCGCCTGACGGCCTCATCGCGCTCAAGCAGGCCGGCGTAAGCAACAAGGTTATCGACGCAATCGCCGCCAAATCCTCGGCCTCGGCCCCCGATTCCGCCCAGCCTTCCGCTCCTCCAGCGCCCGAGCCCCCGGCGCCGCCTCAATTCGCCCCGCTTCCTCCCGGTGTCGATAACATCGGCGCCTACTATAAAGACAGCGGCGGCAACTGGCAGCCGCTACCCTCCGAAGTAGTCATCTTCCAATCCGGCGGCCTGGTCAAACACGTCGCCTCTGCCGGCCTCGTAAAAGAAGACCTCAACGGCCTCGTCGGAGGCATGCGCAGCCGCCTCGTCGTCAGCACTCCCGTCACCTTCATCCTTCACGTACGCAGACGGCCGCACCGCCAGCGACTACGAGCTAATCCACCTGCATCCTACCGGCAACAACCGCCAGTTCCAATCAGTCGCCGGCGGCCTGCAAGCCACCTCAAGCTCGCTCCGCGACGAGATCGATTTCTCCAGCAAGCAAATCGGCCCGTCCGCCTACCAAATCGTCCTCAACAATGGATTGGGCGATGGCGAGTTTGGTTTCCTCGCGCCCCAGGGCACGGCCGCTGACGCCGCCGCACCAAAACGCCCAGCCAGCTCCGGCCAGATCTTCACCTTCGCCATCGTCGACTAGAACCGATACATAAATCCGCCGCAAATCCGCTTTGAAAGGGCACGGCCTTAGCCGTGCCGCCGCTTTCCAGACCTGAGGTTGCCCCATCCTTCCGCGCAGCCTCATCGCGCGAAGGGTGGGCTCGCACAGATGATTGGTCGCCCCATCCTGGCAGTCATCCTGAGCGGAGTCCGTGGCAGCGGACGGAGTCGAAGGACCTGCATTTGGGATTTGCCATGTGTGAGACAAACTTCAGCGCCACCACACCGGGCCGGCTCCGCGGCCCCGCCAAAGCGCCGTCCGCCCCATCTCTCACTCAAAACTTCTCTTGCCTAAATTGGCCCCTCGTTAGATCATTCTGTTGCATTCCACCAAGGGTTTTTCTCGTTTGGAAACTGAAGGAGAAGCTTCATGCGCAAAGGCGTAATTGCAACGCTCTTACTAGCCGCCTGTTCGTTCCTCGCCGCCCAGCAGGTCGATGAACAATGATTCAGTGATCAAGCTGGTCAAAGCCGGCCTCTCAGACGATCTCATCGTCACCACCATCAACTCGTCACCCGGCGCCTACGACACTTCTGCCGACGGCGATCATTGCTCTCAAAACCGCAGGCGCGAGCGACAAAGTCATCGCCGCAATTATCGCCAAGGCTGCTGCTCCTGCCACACCGCCCCCCGCGCCACCAGCTGCGGCAGCTCCCGTAAGGCCTGCCGGTATTGATGATGTTGGCGTCTACTATCGCGACCGCAACGGCGCATGGACAAATCTCGAACCGGAGATCGTTAATTTCAAGACCGGGGGGTTCCTCAAGAGCCTTGCCACCGATGGCCTCATCAAAGGCGACATTAACGGCCACATTCAGGGCAAGACCTCCAAGAACGTTCTTACGTTCCCGGTAGTTCTCGCGGTCTTCGTCCCTGAAGGCACTGACATCGCCGAGTATCTGCTTCTCCGCCTGCGCCCAAGCGGCGATGCACGCGAGTTTCGCTCCGTTACCGGCGGCGTCATTCACTCCTCAGGTGGCGCGACGCGTGACGACGTCCAATATCAATCCGTAAAGATCGCTCCGCGCGTCTACCAGATCACTCTTGACCCATCGCTCGGCAAGGGTGAATACGGCCTGATGCCCCCCGGCTCCTACACCAGCTCCAACATGGCCAGCGGCGGCAAAATCTACTCCATCAGCATTCCGGAGTAGCACTATCGCCGATTCCAGTTCGGGATAAAATAGCCATGAAACATTTCTCTCCATTTTTCGTTTCTCTTGCAGCTTTCTTCGCTGCCGCGCCCGTGGCCGCCGCCACCACCGCGCCTCCGCGCTTCAACACCGTGGTGGTAAGTCACTTCACCAACTCTAGCGGAATGTCCCAATCCCAGGAATTCATCCACTTTTTTTCCGACGATCTTTCCGAAGGGCTCCAGAGAAACAACGTCGCCACTCAAATCGTTGACCAGGGAACGCCAGTCGCCGACGCCGTCGCCGCCAATTCGCTGGTGATCGAAGGCAGGTTTATCTCGCACGAAGATGCCGCGCTCCTCAAACCCGGCAAGCTGATCGTCGAAATCAGCATCTACCGGCTCAGTGATCACGCGCTGGTAAGAACCTGGACTGCCACAACCCACTTCCCGCTCAAAGGCGACCAAAAAGTCCGGTCGTATGCCTACTACGCGGGATTCGCAGCCGCGGACGCAATCGTGGATGCGCTCAAAACCGTGGACTTGTCGAGCGTCTCCGCCGCAGCCCCCGGCGCCCCTGCGACTCCGAACGCGACTTCCAACACGCCTCCCAACTCTGCACCACTCGCGCCTTCATCCGTCGCCGCGCCCTCAAACCCCAACGCCGTGCCCAATGCCGTGCCCGACGCAGTCGCCTCCGTCCAGTTCTCATCCGATCCCACTGGCGCCGAGATCACCATCGATGGCAACTATGCAGGCAACACGCCCAGTCTCATCAAGCTCAAGCCGGGTACGCACTCCATCAAAATGACCATGCACGGATACGCGCCCTGGGAGCGGTCAATCGAAACCGCGGCCGGCGAATCGCGCAACGTTGCCGCCACTCTGGAAAAACCCAGCCCGTGACGTCACCACGGGTGGCCAGTCCAGGTCTTGCATGGGCTGGGCAATTGTTGCCCCATCTTTCGCGTCGTTTCTCGTGTCAAGCGCCAAGTCGCTAGTTCGCTGACCTGCCTGCTGATTTCTTGTTCCCTTGTTCCCTTGGTCCCTTGTTCCCTGCGCGAAGCGTTACACTCATTCATGACGGTTCTGAACGTCCTCCTCCAACGCTGAATGGGCCGACGCACCCGCAAAACGCTCCTCATCGTCGCCGCAGTCCTGGTCCTGCTGGCTCTGGCCATCTTCCTGCGCTCCAAGGCCCCGCCTGAGGCTGCGCGCCTGCTTCCCGAGTCCGACGGCATCATCTACTTCAACCTCAAGGCCATCCGCACGCTTGCCGGCAACAAGTTCAAGCCCCCCAATCGCGTGCCCGAGTACCAGGAATTCGTTAACGACATCGGCATCGACCCCGAGCGCGATCTTGACCAGGTCGCCATCGGCCTGCATCGCATGCCCGATCCCAACGGACCCAACGGTCCCGTCGCCTATTCCATGGTCCTGGTCGGCAGAATCACCGGCCCCAAGCTGAACGCCTGGCTCGATTCTCAGGCCACTTCACGCGAAACCTACGCTGGCCACACCATCTACAACATCACCTCTCAAGACCGCACCGTTCGCGTTGTCCAAATCGGCTATGACTCGGTCGCCATCTCCAACACCCCCACCGCCGACCAAATTCACTCCATGCTCGATCGCCATCGCGCCGCCGCGCTGCCCTTTTCCGGCTCCTCGCTCCTCGAGCAGCACTATCACGACGTGCCTTTGCTCTCGTTCGCCTGGGGCGTCGGCCAAATCGGCCTCCCATTTTCCGAGAGCGGTTCCATCCACATCTTCGGCGTCGCCCTGCCACTCGAACCCGATTCCACTATCATCGCCAGCGTTTCGCCCGCGCTTCCTGTTCCAGGCAAGCTTGAAGCTCTTCGCTTCAGAGTCGAAGAGATCGCCCCCAGCGAAGACAAAGCCACCAGCCAGGCCGCCGATTTGGCCACGCTCCTCACTCTCGTTCGCGCGCTTGCCCAGCACCCTTCAAATCCCAGCGCCGATAGCCCCGACGCCAGCAGCCCCGACGCTAACAGCCCCGGCGCTAACAACCCCAGCATCGCCAACCCCGCGGCCAAAGACGCCTTGGCCAACGACGCCCTTAAAGAACTGCTTAATACAACCACCGTCACTCAGCACGGCGAGCGCGTTGTCGTCTCCGGCACCGTCTCCGCCACCACCCTTGGCCACCTGTAGTCCGCCCGTCGGCTAACCCCGGCCTCCCACTACCTCTATTTATGGTTGCCCCACCGCGCTGTCATCCTGAGCGACCGCAGCGCAGCGACGGGAGCCGAAGGACCTGCTTCTTCGAATTCACGCAAAGGGCGGGATCGTAAAACCCGCGTAGCGGGCGGAAAGAAGGTAGCCCCAGGCGCAAGCCTGGGGAATCAAGTCGGCCTCGGCGGCAAAGCCCGCGTAGCGGGCGAAAGACCATGCCGCCCCTGCCAACCCCGCGCTCTGCGTTGTAATATTGGACCGCCCTAGAAACCAATCCGGAGACCTATCGGAACTATGCTCAAGCCCCTGTCGACCACCTGCTCCCTCCTCCTCTTCATCACCGCCCTTGGAATCGTCTTCGGATCAACCGTCGCCCCCGCCCAAAACCCCGCCTTTCTCAACCCTGCCCAGCCCGATTCAGCCCAACCCGATTCACCCCGCCCATGGATGAACACCAATCTCTCCCCCGAAGAGCGCGCCGACCTCGTCCTCAAGCAGCTCACCCTCGAAGAAAAAATCGCCCTCCTGCACGGCAACGGAATGGCCCGCTCCGCCATTTGGACGATGCCGCTCACCAATCTCGCCAACGGTGGCGCTGGTTATGTTGAGGGCGTCAAGCGCCTCGGCATCCCCGGCCTCGTCATGTCCGATGCCGCCTACGGAGTTCGCGACAGCGGCGCCAATGGTCGATACTCCACAGCTCTGCCCTCAAGCCTGGGAGCCGCATCCAGCTGGGACACTGACTCCGCCTGCGCATTCGGTACGGTGATCGGCAGCGAGCTTCGCGCACAGGGCTACAACATGACTCTCGGTGGCGGAGTCGATCTCGCTCGCGAGCCCAGAAATGGCCGCACCTTTGAGTATGCTGGCGAAGACCCGCTGCTCGCCGGAACCATCGTCGGCAACCTGATGAAATGTGAACAGGCCCAGCACGTCGTCGGCGACATCAAGCACTACGCCATGAACGACCAGGAGACCGGCCGCAACTTCGTCAACGCCGTCATCTCCAAACGCGGCATGCAGGAGTCGGATCTCCTCGCGTTCCACATCGCCATTTCCATCGCCAATCCCGGCGCGGTGATGTGCGGTTACAACCGGGTCAACGGCGATTACAACTGCGAAAATTCCTATCTCCTTCACGACGTACTGAAGGGCCAATGGGGCTTCAAGGGCTTCGTCGACTCCGACTGGGGCGGAACTCACTCCACAGAGAAAGCATCAGCTGCGGGTCTCGATCAAGAGGAGCCCATGGCCAATTACTTCGGCCCCAAACTGCTCGACGCAGTCAATGCCGGCCGCGTGCCGCTCTCTGAAATTGATGACCACGCCCGCCGCGTTCTCTATGCCGAGTTTCTCTCAGGCATCGTCGACGATCCACCGCAAAGAGGCGTTCCCGACGTAGAAAAAGGCCTCGCAGCCGCGCAGCACGTCGAAGAGAACAGCATTGTCCTTCTCAAAAACCACAACTCCATCCTCCCCATCGTTCCCTCGCGCGTCCGCAGCATCGCCATCATCGGCGGCCATGCTGACATCGGCATGATCTCCGGCGGAGGCTCTGCCCAGGTTGACCCTCCCGGCGGCAACGCAATCATGCCTCCCGGTAAAGGCGCGACCAAATGGCAAGATCACATCTGGTTCCCCACTTCTCCGCTCGCGGCGCTGCGCGACAAACTGCCGCACACCAAAATCAACTTCGATCCCGGCACTGATCCGGCCTCCGCCGCAAAGCTCGCCCACAACTCCGATCTCGTCATCGTCTTTGCTTATCAATGGGAATCGGAAGGCATGGACCTGCCCAATCTCTCGCTCCCCGACAACCAAGACGCATTGATCGCGCAGGTAGCCGCCGCCAATCCTCACACCATCGTCGTCCTCGAAACAGGAACCGCCGTAACCATGCCCTGGCTCGACAAAGTCGCCGGCGTCGTCGAAGTCTGGTTCGCAGGCAGCGCAGGAGACAAAGCTCTGGCAAACATTCTTGTCGGCGACGTCAATCCATCCGGCAAGCTGGCCATCACCTTCCCGAAGAGCGAGCAGGACCTTCCCCATGCTGTGATTCCGCCACCGCCGGCGCGTCTTCGCAGGGAGGGCTCAGCCCCCGTCAACGCCGGTGCGCCGCAATCGAATTACTCCGTCGACTACACCGAAGGCGCGGAAGTTGGCTACAAGTGGTTCCAGGCCGAGCACAAAACGCCGCTCTTCCCCTTCGGCTTCGGCTTGTCCTACACCTCTTTCGCCTATTCCGCTCTCACTGTCGATTCAGCGGCGAAAACCGCGCGTTTCACCATCCGCAATACCGGCACGCGCGCCGGCACTGAAATCGCCGAAGTCTACGCAACCCTCCCCAAAGGTTCAGACGAGCCCTGGCAACGCCTCGCCGGATTCGCGCGCATCACGCTCGCCCCCGGCAAATCCAAAACCGTTACCGTCTCCATCGATCCGCGAGTCCTCCAAACCTTCGACGAATCCGATGAAAGCTGGAACCTCGTGGCTGGCTCGTACAAAATCCTCGTCGGCCCATCGTCAGACCACACGCCCCTCATGGGTAGCTTGGAAATCCACTAAGGTCCGTGCCCCATCTTGGGTGTCATCCTGAGCGACCATCGTTCGCCCGTCGAACGATGGGAGTCGAAAGCCTGCCCTGTGCGAAGTCCGCCTTGGCGGACGGAGTCGAATGGGGACCTGCTTCTGCTTCTCGTCTAACTCCGCACCCAGCTCGGCCTCCCCAACTCCGGCTCCCCAACTCTGAATCGTGGACCAAAGTCTCCCTGTCGCGAGATAGAATTCCTTATGCCGATTCCAGTAAAACCGTGCGACGGCTCCTTCAGCGAAGAGACGAACCTATTGCTGCTCAAGAATGTAGATCGAGCACAATGGAATCTCCATCCTTGTCAGCGCTGCGGCCAACAGGTTGGCGCGCGTCTCGAAAAGGGTCATTGGGCTCCCGAAACACACTGGCCATCAGTCCCTCCGCGCCCTCCTCGCAATAAGCAATAAGCGACCCCGCTTTCCATTCCCGCGCTCAATCCCAATTCCGCCAATTCGGCCGACTATTTGCGAACCCGGCAGACCCGCCGCCGCATCTGAAACAATAGTTGGTGGTTCCACGGGCGCTCTTCCCCGGCCGTACGTCATCCCATCGAATTCCACGCACTGAGAGGTCCCATGATTCATCCGCATCGTCTACTCGCCAAATTGGCCTTCATCGGCCTTGCAGTTCTTGCACTCACTCTCACCGCCTCCGCTGCCTCCGGCCCAGCCGCAAGTGACTCTTCAACCAAGCCTGCTGTCCTCACCGGCCAGGCCGCCTTCACTGACGCTGCTCACGAAGCTCCCGGCATTCGCCGCCATCTCACCGCCGCCGATCTGCCCGAGCCCATGCCTGACCAATCGGTCGACAACGGGCCAACCGTAGTTCCCCGCCCCGAAGGCGCTTGGCCCATCGCGCCCAAAGGCTTCAAGGTCGAGCTCTACACCACCGGCCTCGACAACCCACGCCTCATCCGCTTCGCTCCCAACGGCGATCTCTTCCTCGCTGACAGCGCCGGCGGCAAAATCAAAATCTTTCGCGGCGTCGACGCCGACGGCAAGCCAAAGCAAGTCTCCGTCTTCGCCACCGATCTCCACCAGCCCTTCGGCATCGCTTTCTATCCCCTCGGCCCTAACCCAAAGTGGGTTTACATCGGCGACACCGATGAAATCGTGCGCTTCCCCTACCACAACGGCGACCTCACAGCCTCTGGCCCACAGGAGCACATCGCCGATCTGCCCGGCGGCGGCCGCCTCCGCGGCGGAGGTCACTGGACACGCGACCTCGTCTTCACCCCCGACGGTTCAAAACTCCTCGCCTCCGTCGGCTCGCACTCCAACGTCGACGACGCCGACACGCACCCCGAAGAATTCCATCGCGCCGACGTGCTCGAGTTCACTCCCGAAGGCAAATTCATCGAAGTCTATGCTTACGGCATTCGCAACTGCGTCGGCGAAGCCATCAATCCCACGACCGGCCAACTCTGGTGCTCCACAAATGAGCGCGATGCTATCGGCAACAACCTCGTCCCCGACTACATCACCCACGTGCAGGAGCACGGCTTCTACGGCTGGCCGTGGTTCTACATGGGCGGCCCAACCGGCGGCCACTGGGATCCGCGCCTCGTGGGCAAGCACCCCGAGTTGCAATCGAAGGTCATCACGCCCGACATTATCCTCGAGCCTCACTTCGCCTCGCTCGAGTTGACCTTCTATGAGGGTTCGCAATTCCCCGCCGAATTCAAAGGTGACGGCTTCGCGGCCGAGCACGGCTCATGGAACCGCGCTCAGCGCGCCGGCTATGAAGTTGTTCGCCTGCCCATGCACGACGGCCACGCCACCGGCGAGTACGAAGACTTCCTCACCGGCTTCACCGTCGGCAACGGCGACGGCGATGTCTGGGGCCGCCCCGTCGGCGTCGCAGTCGCACCAGACGGCTCGCTCTTCGTCTCCGACGACGGGTCAAAATCCATCTGGCACGTCATCTACACCGGCAAATGACAGCGCCCAGCTGGGCGCTGTCATCCTGAGCGAAGTTGGGCGCGCAATCGGCACCGATTGCGCGCCCAACGCAGCCGAAGGATCTGCTGTTGTCCTTTGTTCGCCGCGCCAACAAAACAGGCCCCGCAAGGGGCCTGTTTTCTAACTCCGCTAGCTCCGCTAACCCCGCCAGCTCCGCTGTTTTTCGCTTACTTCTTGAGCGTCGCCAGCACCGCGCCCGCGTCCGCATCCTCAAGGCACGGAGTCGTCTGAATCGGCAAGAACTCTGTCCATTCGGCAAACCAGGCGTACAAAGCCTTCGGATCGTCAGTCTCCACAACCGCAAATCCGTTTCCGCTCATTCCATGCCAGCGCCCAATCAACTTCACGCCCGCCGGCGGCATTCCACCCGTCTTCAAAAACTTCTCTTGGGAGCCGTGATACGTCGCCTGGGGCAAACTCCAACTCACGATGAATTTCATATGTCCTCCTGTCTGTCGGGGGAGGCATTGGTTTATATCAAGCAGCGGCCGACCTCGCCGCCGCATTATTCAATTCGAGATAGTCTCCGCAGGATGCCGGTTGCCCCATCCTTAATTGTTCGCCGAGGCGAACAATTAGGGTGGGATAGTGGGGTGCCCCCGGTCTCGCTTCTGAGACCGGGGAGAGTTGCAGTCCGGCTAACTCCGCTAGCTCCGCCAGCTCCGCTGTCTTTACTTGTACGCCCCATTCCCCTTCAGCAGCTCATCCCGATGCTGCGTGTAGTCAACGTAAGAATCGAACGCCGGGCTGATGAGCGGATTGTCTCTGCCTGAGCCCCTGATCGCTGCGCGCACCGCATCCACGCCTTCCGGCTGCGGAGTCACGTAAACAATCGCAAACAACCCCGGCGCATCGGTGTGGATGGCCTCGGTGTCGACCTCATACTCCAGAATCGTCCCGTCGGCCAGCAGCTTCTCCAGGATTGGCACAACCACGCCCTTGCTCAGCGTTTCCACCGCATCATCGTCCGCGGTCGGCTTCAGCTGATACATTGCCACGTTGACATACGCGCCCGTATAAGCGCCAGGCTTCCAGTTGTAATAATGACTCACGAGCACCATGTCCCAGTGCTTCGTCGGGCTCAAAGAGTGCGGCGAATCGGCATAGTCCAGCCCTCTCAACTTATCCAGCACCTTCAACAGCCCCGCCAAAGACATCGACGACCACCACGTGTCGTGCGACTCGCCGTCCGGCGTGTGCACCATATTCACATCGCTGCCGTAGCCCACCAGGGTTCCGTCGGCAAGAGCGGCCTGGAAAATGTTGTCGTCCGTTGCACGAATCTTCGCCAGGTCCGCGCCCCAATGCGCCGGAGGAATCTGCCAGTCGGCCACATACGAGTACATCGCCGGTTTCTCTTTGACCTCTGTCATCTGCGCGCCCGATGGAACTGCGCTCATCGCGAACACCGCGACCCCGCACAAACCCGTAAAGACACTCCAATGCCTTGCGTTCATCTTGCTTTCTCCTGTCTTGGTTTAGTCAGCGCTGCCCAGGGGGAATGTCTGACCACCGCAAGTCTACTCCCGCCGTCCCGATCTAACCGCCTGTGAATTATTCCCGCCTCTCGGAATTCTCCCCTCATCCATCTCTTCATGCACGCATCTCTCTTCGCACGCTCCGAGGTTGCCCCATCCTTTCACGGCTTCTTGTGAAAGGGTGGGATGCTGCAATTGCAATCTCGCCCTCTTGTCGCCAGCCGATACACTATCCTCAATTCATGTCCTTTCAGGAGTTCCTGGGCAACACGGCCACCGTCACGCACCTGCGCGAAAGCATTCGCTCCGGCCGTTTCCCCCACTCCATGATCCTTGCCGGCCCCCGCGGAGCGGGCAAATACACGCTCTCCCTGATGCTCGCCCAGGCCGTCAACTGCCTCAAGCCCACTGAATCTGACGGCCTGCCTGACTTCTGCGGCGTCTGCTCCAATTGCGTCCGCATCGCCGCGTCCGCGGACCTCGAAACGCTCGTCGATGAAGCTGTCGCCGCTCGCGACGACCTGCGCGAAACCGACAAGCGCGAAACGCGCATCCTCATCCAGACGCATCCTGACGTGCTCATCATTCCGCCCGACCCGCCGCAACTCATGATCAAGCTCGGCCAGATTCGCCAGGCCATCCACGTCGCCTTCTACCGCCCGCCCGCGGAATCCCGCCGCGCCTTCACCATCTTCACGTCCTCAAATTTCATGAAAGAAGCAGCCAACAGCCTGCTTAAACTTCTCGAGGAGCCGCCCGACCACACTTCGCTGATTTTGCTCACCGAAAATCCGCAGGAGCTTCTGCCCACCATCCGCTCCCGCGCCGTCGTTCATCGTCTCGGCGCAATTCCCGCCGCCGACCTCGAGTCCCTTCTCGCCCGTCGCCGCCCCGAGCTCAAACCGCAAGACCGCGCTCTCGTCGCGCGTCTCGCCATGGGCGCAGTCGGCCGCGCGCTCGCGCTCGATCTCGCCACATATCTCTCCAGCCGCGAAGACGCGCTCGTTATTCTCCGCACTGCGATTCGTGAACCCGACTACTCAGCCCTCTTTCATGCCACCGAAAGTTATCGCGCCGGCGCCGATGGCCAGGAGAAAACCGTCAATCTCCTCCGCGCGCTCGGCAGTCTCATTGAAGATCTCCTGCTCATCGTGGCAGGCACCCCATCGCTCATCCGCAACATCGATCTCGCCGCCGAGCTTACCCGCCTATCAGACGGCCTGACTATCGAATGGATCGACAACGCCGCCCGCGCCCTCGTTCAGGTGGAACAGGGCATGCGCCGCAATCTGTTGCGTTCGCTCTCTCTCGACGCCATGACCATGAGCCTCACGGCAGACAGCGCCCGCTGAACGCAACTCTCCCCGCGTCCGTGCTTGACGCCATCGTAACTTGAACGCAAAATAAAAGAGCAACCTCCAATCGGCCCCAGGCATCTTTTTTAGTAACGAGTTCTCCCATCAAGTTCAGGGACGCAGGGACACGCATATCCCGACAGCGCGGAACTGTTTCCTGCTTAACCTGAATTTGGCTGCGGAGTATCTCGAATTCTTCTGATTTCGGCTAGTGCCGCATCTCCCGCCCAGGGGTTTTGGGTGAGTTTTGGTAAGTTTTGGCAGTTTAAGTTTCTCCGGGCCGCGCAGCGCCTGTTGTTTTGCGAATATCTGATTTCATTTTCCAGGGAAGCTGGTTCCCCATGAGTTTGCCGTCGATTCTCCCTCCATCGCCAGTCCCTGACCCGCCAGCCCCTGAATCACGTGTCCCGGCCCCCGGCCAAACTCCGCCGCAGAGAAAAAAGAAATTCCCCACGCCGCTTCCCTTCCGTTTTCCGGCGCAGACCGTCAACGGCGACGCGCCCAACCGCCACGCGGAAACCTTCTATCTACAGAAGCAGATTCAGTCGCAAACTCCCATGGTGATTGTGCTTGAAGATGGCGAGCGCGTGGACGGCTGCATCGAATGGTACGATCGCAACTCGCTCAAGATCCGCGGCCGCACCAAAACTCTCATCTACAAATCCGCAATCAAATATATGTACAAGCTCGGCGACAACGGCTAGAACCGCCTCTAGCCCCCTTAGTCCCTTAGTCCCCTACTCCCTATTCCCTGTTCCCTATTCCCTGCCTTTAACAGCCTGTCCCGAATCGCCGCCCCAATCCCTTCCGCCGGCGGCAACGGGCACAGAATCACCGTGCATCCAGCCGCATCAAGCGCGCGCAGCCCAGCATAAAGTCCTTGCGCCAATGTCTCCGGCGCACCCCACCGTCCCCACGGATAAATCTGCGCCGCCGCAAATCCCTGCGCCATCAAAATTCCGCCCGGCAGCATCACTCCGACTCGTTCGTCTCGCTCCGCTCTCGCCGCCTCAGCCAGCCGCGCGCCCAACTCCGCACCACGCGCCTCCACCAGCACCAGCCTCGCCCGCGGCGCGTAGTGCTTCAGCCCCACTCCCGGCGAAGGCATCGCCTCCGTCGGCGTCTCCCGCAACGGCTCGCCGCTCTTGAAAACCTCCACCCGCCCCGCCACTTCCGCAATCTGCTCCGCCGTCACCGCACCCGGCCGGTAAATCATCATCTTGATCGGATCGAGCACTGTCGATTCCACGCCGCGCATTGTCGGCCCCGCGCCAAGGCCTGCGCCAAGCACCAATTCGATCACCGCATCGATGCGCCCATCCAGATCGTCCAGCACATGTTCGGCCGTCGTTGGGCTCACGTGCCCAAACCGGTTCGCGCTCGGCGCAGCCACCGGAACCCCCGCGCGCCGGATCAACTCCAGCGCCACCGGATGTGCCGGCATGCGCACGCCCACCAGCGGCCTTCCCGCCGTCACCGCATCCGGCACTGCGCTTGTCCGTTTAAGCAGCAGCGTCAACGGCCCCGGCCAGAATCTCTCCATCAATTTGCGTGCGGCGTCGGGAATCTCTTCCACCAGCCCGTCGAGCATCGCCGCCGACGCCACATGCACAATCACCGGATCCCACGCCGGCCTCGCTTTCGCCTCAAAAATCCGCTCCACCGCGGCCCGGTCCAGCGCATTCGCTCCCAGCCCATAGACCGTCTCCGTCGGCAGCGCCACCAATCCCCCGCTGCGCAAAATCTCCGCCGCGCGCTCCAGCGCCGCCTGCGCCTCGGGCGTTCCCAAATTCTCCGCGTCCACCCTGAGCCGCTCTGTCTTCACTTCGCGCCTTTCAATGCACTCCAATTTCCCGCCCACAATGTCTCAGTCCCTGTTCCCTGTTCCCTGTTCCCTGTTCCCTGTTCCCTGTTCCCTGTTCCCTGTTTCCCTTTTCCCTGTTCCCTGTTCCCTGTTCCCTGTTCCCTGTTCCCTGTTCCCTGTTCCCTGTTCCCTGTCTCTCTCCCATCGGCTTTATACTCTGTTGTACCCATGCCCGTCGAAACCGAGATCAAATTTCGCGTCGACGATCTGAGCGCTCTGGCCGCGCGCCTTCAATCCGCCGGTTTCCGCCTCGAAACTCCTCGCAGCTTCGAGTCGAACACACTCTACGACACCCCCGACCGCCAGATGCGCGCCCGCACCGAAATCCTCCGCATCCGCAGCTACGCCGGTCATTGGACGCTGACCCACAAGCGCCTCCCTGGCCCGGAATCTCCTGGCCCCAGTTTGTCGAATGCAGCTTTGCCGGATCACGCCCGCCACAAACATCGCATCGAAACCGAAGCCCAGATCGCCCACGGCGCCGCGCTCGCCGAGCTTTTTCTCTCCCTCGGCCTTGTCGCCGCATTTCGCTATGAAAAATGGCGCACCGAATGGTCCGACCGTCCGACTGCTCCGACGCTAGCGGCGACAACCTGGGCGGCCACTGCGTCATCGACGAAACCCCCATCGGCAACTACGCCGAGCTTGAAGGCTCCTCCGAATGGATCGACCGCGCCGCGCTCCGCCTCGGCGTCAATCCCGCCGACTACATCACTCTCAGCTACGGCCGCCTCTTTGACCAGTGGCGCCAGCAGCACCGCAGCACCGCCGAAGAGCTTACCTTTGCCGCCATCGCTGCCTCCATGCGATGACACCTCGCCACCGCGGCGCCATCCCGGCCGTTTAGCCTTTCCAAATTACCCTCCGCAATTCAGACTCATTCATCCTCGCCTCGGCTTCTGCCGATAAGTCTCCATGTACGGCTCCAAAGCATCGCGGCCCAGGCCTTGCGAATTCCAGATCGCATTCCGCCTGCAGGATACCCATGGCTACTGATTTTGAAATTACAGAAACTATAACTCCGCTCCGATCCGACACTCCCGGCTCGGACGGCACGCCAAAGGTCTCGATCGCCATCGTCGATCCCGACCACGATCGAGCCAAAACTGTCGCCGCATCGTTGCCCGGGTCCAAAACCGGCTCAGTCCTCCTCGTGCCTGGCTATCTTCCCTCGTTGGATGATGTTCCCTGGCTCACCGACCAGGGATTCGAGATGATTCTGGTCGGCCTTGACGGCAACATGCATGAGGCGCTGCAAACAGTTCAGAGCCTGTGCGCGCTCAGCCAGGCCACGGTCGTTGTCTATTCGCACCGCGCCGAACACGAGCTGCTCATTCAAGCCATGCGCTCCGGCGCCCGCGAGTTTCTCACCTTTCCCTTCGCGCCCGACGCAATCGATGAGGCGATGACTCGCGTTGCCGTCCGCATTTCGGCGTCTCCAACTCCAAAGAAAACGTCCGGCAAGATTCTCGCCTTCGTCGGCGCAAAAGGCGGAGCAGGCGTCACCACCGTGGCCAGCAATTACGCTGTCGCCCTGGCGCAGGACACGACAAAGAGCACCTTGCTCATCGATTTCGATCTGCCCCTTGGCGACGCGGCGCTCGGCTTCGGTTTGTCCTACGAGTTCTCCACCGTCGACGCCTTGCGCGACGTCGAGCGGCTCGATTCTGCATTTCTTTCCAAACTGGTCGTCCGTCACTCCTCGGGCCTGTCGCTCCTTGCGGCCCCAGGCCAGTTTCCGCATGTTCCCGTTGACAACGCCGCCGCCAACAGGCTCCTCACTGTGGCCAGCAACACCTTCGATTATGTGGTCATCGATGCCGGGTCCCGACTCGATTGGACGCGCACCCATCTCTTCGATCTCGCATCGCGAATCTACCTCGTAACGCAAATCGGAATTCCCGAACTGCGCAATGCCAATCGCATGATCACAGGCTCGATTCCGGCCCACGCCTCCAAGCTTGAAGTCGTGTTAAATCGCTATTCGCCCAAATCCGTTGAAGTCGACGACGACGCCATCGCGCGCGCGCTCACTGTCGCGCCCCAGTGGCACATCCCCAATGACTACCTTGCCGTGCGCGAAATGCAGGGCCGAGCCGAGCCGCTCGCTCTCGCTGACTCTCCTATCGCGCGCGTGATCCGCAAAATGGCCAACGAGATTTCCGGCCTGCCAGACGATAAAGACAAGAAGAAATCCCTGATGGGTCTCTTCGGCTAGCCCATTCGCCCGTCTTGCCTCCCAGCCAGCTCTGCCTTCCTATAGAGCGTGAATCGAGAGCGTTCATCCGCGTGCCCGGCGCTTTCTCCGCTTTTCTTCGTCCCCCCAGCCCCCCGTCGATCCTGTAGCTCCATCCCCATCAATCGCTTGGCATTCCCTCCCGCGACCATCTTGATTCACTCCCCCGAAAGAGTCATAGCAAGTCCCATATCGACAATGAGATGGACTATCATAGAGCGTTGGGAGAAGTCTGCTTCATATGTCGCACGCCCCAGGGAATTCCGCCATTCAGGATGAGACAAATTTATCCGTTGCCCTCCTCGGGCCAGACGAACAACGGCGCAAGGTTGTCGCCGCTGCTGTCTCCAAGCGCCCCGGGCTCAGGCTCCATGAATTCTCCTCGTTCCCTCCCAGGCTCGAAGATCTGCCGCAAATGCTGGCGCAGGCCTACGAAATTGTCATCATTGACGTAGATAGCGATCCGGACTACGCGTTTGCTCTTGTCGAGAGCCTTTGCGCCAGCGGCCGCACCTATGTCATGGCCTACACTGCCAACGCCGATATGAAGCGGGCAGTCCAGTTCATGCGCGCCGGTGTGCGCGAGTTCTTCACTCTGCCTCTTGATGACGTTGAAGTTTCCGCCGCCCTCGAGCGCGCCGTTACGCACCGCCCCGCTGCGCCACCGGAGCAGACTGACGAGAAAAATGGCAAGCTGTTTGTCTTCCTCGGTTCAAAAGGCGGATGCGGCGTGACCACGCTCGCGTCGAATTTTGCGCTGGCTCTGGCTCAGGAAAGCGATAGCTCAACGCTCCTCATCGATCTCGGCCTTCCGCTCGGCGACGTGGCCATCAACCTCGGCATCAAAACCGAATACTCCATCGCCACCGCGCTCGAGAATCCCAGCCGCGTAGACGCTAACCTGCTCTCCACGCTGGTCGCCAAGCATAGCTCGGGGCTGTCGGTGCTTCCCGCGCCCACCGATTTGTCTGACGCCGTTGCCACCAAAGAAGCTGTCGACAAGCTGCTTTCTGTTACGCGCGATATCTACGACTATGTCGTCGTCGACGCCGGATCGAGAATCGATCTGATGGACTCAACTCTGTTTGAGCCATCCGCCACGGTCTTTCTTGTCACGCAGGTGGGCATCTCCGAGATGCGCACTGCCAATCGCATGATCGTGAAGTTTTTCTCCCGCCGCGACGAGTCTCTTCAGATTGTGATCAATCGCAACAAAAGCAGCGACGCGCTCTTTGACGAGGCCCAGATCGTCAAAGCCTTGACCCGCTCCGCGCAATGGAAGATTCCCGATGATTACGCCGCCGCCCGCAGAACGCGCGAGACCGCCACTCCCTTGGTAATGGTCGACTCCGAGATCTCGCGGGAAATCCGGCTCATGGCCAAAACCGTCGCCGGCCTGCTCCCCGAGAAGAGCAGCAAGAAAGGCTTCTTCAGCTTCCTGCGCTAACGTCCCATCCTCTACGTCTGCGGCCTTAGTCCCTAATCCCTCAGTCCCTACAGCGCTGCGCTGTCGTGCGGGCGTCCCGCACGCACTCCTCATGCTCATTCCCTCGTTCCTTGTTCCCTTGTTCCCTTGGTCCCTGCCAGGGTCCCCGGCGAGCGATCTCTGCTCGCTGGGGTGGCTTGGTCCCTGTTTTTACGCCCCATGGCACTTCTTGTACTTCTTCCCGCTTCCGCACGGGCAAGGGTCGTTGCGGCCCACCTTCTCGCCCGTCCGCCGCTGCGTGGGCTGGCTCGATTCGCCGCCGCCCTGCCGGCTCGCCGCTGCAAGCTCCCGCTGTTTCTTGCGCTGGAACTCCTTCTCCAGCTCGTCGATCGTCGTCGAGGGCTGGCGCGTGGGAATCGCGATCTCCCGCGGCGCGCCGTCGCCCGCAAGCGGCCTGCGCGGCACTGGCCACCGGCGGCGCCTTGGGAACCGTACCCGTCGGGCCGCGGCGCCGCATCCACCGGCTGCCCGTCCGGCCCGAGAATCTGCATCCGGAACAGGAACCGCACCGTGTCTTCCTGGAACTTCAGCATCATCGCTTCGAACATGTCGAACGACTCGCGCTTGTATTCCACCAGCGGATCTCTGCTGCGCATAGCCGCGCAGGCCGATCCCCTCTTTCAGGTGATCCATCGAGAGCAGGTGATCCTTCCACAGCCCGTCGATCACGCTCAGCATCACCATCCGCTCGTGGTAGCGCATGGTGGCCGCGCCAAGAATCTTCTCCTTGGCCTCGTAGGCCTCCGTCAGCTTGGCGAAGATCTCCTCGCCCAGCTCGTGCCGGCTCAGCTCTCCGGCTTGATGCCCGACGCGGCCAAATTGAACCCGAACTGGTCGACCAGTTTCTCGCCCAGCCCTTTGTAGTCCCACTGATCCTGCCGTACGCGCTCGCCGGCAAACTCATCCAGAAGCGTGCTCAGAATCCCGCCGACATAATCCTCCAGAATCAGCTCGCGCTGCTCGACGCCTTCCAGCAGTTGCCGCCGCAGGCCGTAGACGGCCTCGCGCTGCTTGTTCATCACGTCGTCGTATTCCAGCAGATGTTTGCGCGATTCGAAGTTCTGCGCCTCCACCGCCTTCTGCGCGCCCTCGATGCGCTTGGTGATCATCTTCGACTCGATCGCTTCGTCCTCGTCCATCACCCGCTGCATCATCGTGCCCGCAAATCCGCGCGCGAAAATGCGCATCAGGTCGTCCTCCAGCGAAAGAAAGAATCGCGACTCGCCGGGATCGCCCTGGCGTCCGGCGCGCCCGCGCAGCTGGTTGTCGATGCGCCGCGATTCGTGCCGCTCCGTGCCCAGGATGAACAACCCACCGGCCGCGATCACCTGCGTCGTGCTCCTCTTGGGCAGCCGCCGCGTGCGAGGCGTTGGCCTCCGTCCACTCGCCATCGGAGACTTCAAACTCCTGGCCCTGGTAATAGAAGCGCTGGAATCCCGCCGGCGCCATCGGATTGATCGCACCCTCCGCCACGCTGATCGCCCGCGCTTGGTTCTTCTTCACCAGTTCCTGGCGCGTCATGAACTCCGCGTTGCCGCCGAGCAGAATATCTGTCCCGCGGCCGGCCATGTTTGTGGCGATAGTCACCATCCCCAGCCGTCCCGCCTGCGCCACAATCTCCGCCTCGCGCTCGTGGAACTTCGCGTTCAGCACCACATGCTTGACGCCATTTTTTTGCAGAATCGCCGATAGCCGCTCCGATTTTTCAATCGATGTCGTTCCCACCAGCGCCGGCTGCCCCTTCGCATGCAGCTCCGCGATGTTGTCCGCCACCGACTTGTATTTTTCTTTCTCCGTGCGAAAAACAACGTCGGGATTTTCGAGGCGCCGCATAGTCTTGTTGGTCGGAATCACCACGATCTCAAGCTTGTAAATCTTTTCGAACTCCGCCGCTTCCGTCTCCGCCGTTCCCGTCATGCCGCTCAGCTTTTGATAAAGCCGGAAATAATTCTGAAAAGTAATCGTGGCCAGCGTCTGGTCTTCCTTGCGGATATTCACGCCTTCCTTGGCCTCAATCGACTGGTGCAGGCCGTCGCTCCAGCGCCGTCCCGGCATCAATCGGCCCGTGAACGTGTCCACAATAATCACTTCGCCGTCCTTCACCACGTATTCCACGTCGCGCTTGTAAAGCGCGTGCGCCTTGATCGCCGTCTCCACGTAGTGCTTCAGTTCCCAGTTCTCCGCATCGGCAATATTCCCAATCCCCAGCGCCTTTTCGATCGTCTCCCAGCCCGAGTCCGTTACGCCGATTGTCCGCTGCTTCTCGTCCACGAAATAGTCGCCGCTAAAATACTTTTCCCCCTCGCGCGAGTTGGATGCCCAGCTCCTTCTGGCGCTGCTGGTCGCTCCATTCCACCTCTTCGCCCATCTCCAGTTGCGGAATGATCTTTCGCGCGCGCGCATACTTGTCCGTCGTCTGTTCCGTTGGTCCGGAGATGATCAGCGGCGTCCGCGCCTCGTCGATCAAAATCGAGTCCACTTCGTCCACAATCGCGTAATAATGCCCGCGTTGCACGCAATCCTTGATCTCGAACTTCATGTTGTCGCGCAGGTAGTCGAAGCCGAATTCATTATTCGTTCCGTACGTGATGTCAGCCGCATACGCTGCGCGGCGCTGGTTGTCGTCCAGATCGTGAACGATCACGCCCACCGTCAGCCCCAGAAATTCGTAGATCTTGCCCATCCACTCGGCATCGCGCTTGGCCAGGTAGTCGTTCACCGTCACCACATGCACGCCGTGCCCGGCCAGCGCATTCAGATAGCAGGCCAGGGTCGCCACCAGCGTCTTGCCTTCGCCGGTTTTCATCTCGGAAATCTTGCCCTGGTGCAGCACCATGCCGCCGATCAGCTGCACATCGAAGTGCCGCATCTGCACCGCGCGCCAGCCGGCCTCGCGCACCACCGCGAAAGCCTCGGGCAAAATCTCGTCCAGCGCTTCTTTTTCCGCCGCCTTCTTTTCGTCCGCGTCGGTAATTCCATCCAGCCGCGCCGCAATCCGCGCCCTGAACTCAACCGTCTTCGCCTTCAGCTCTTCATCCGAGAGCTTCTTCGTCTCCGGCTCCATCGCGTTGATTTCAATCACGATAGGCCTTAGCCGCTTGAGCAGCCGCTCGTTCGCCGTGCCGAAGATTTTCGTCAGAATCTTATCGAAAAACACAGGTTTCTCCGCTTTCTAGTGTAAATGGATAGGGTTACAGGGCCTTCTACGGCTCCTTACGAAACGCTGGGATTCGGCGTTCTCCGAACCTGGGTCACAGCCGCAATACAAGATCACCGACTTGCTCACCCCATTCGAATCCGTTTCAGCTGGTTGCTGAGTTGCTTTTCCAGGCTCTCAGGGTTCCCATCGTCATCCTCATCCGCATCCTCGTCTCTTATCTCTTGAAGCACAAAGGCTGCGCCCGGACTATACAGCTCACTTATTAACTGCATGAAAACGAGTCCGGCAGCGATGAAGTAGCCGGGAACTCTGCGACGTTTGCGTTTGTGAAGCCCGTTCCTCTGGCCAGAACAAATCAGAATGTAGTGGGCCAGCGTCACGGCGAAAAAAACGAGCAGAACGAACCCGGCAAGCAGAAGCCACGCCACAGCAAAATGGACGAACATCGATTTCCCTCATGGATCGCGTGAAGAAGACAATCTACCGCAGACGCTCAAACAGAGCGTGGTGCCAGCAATTCCTTTGCGAAGGGTCTATGCGATTGTGAGGGGTGGGGGACGTTGGAAAGACGGCTGAAGAGCCGGAGCTTCCTTTGTGTGGGTCAGGTCAAAGCTTCCTGAGACCAGCAACAAACAGAGAAGCCAAATCACTCCGATGAACAGAACGGGTAAAGTTGCGAGCCACACACTCGCACTGCCGGAGTGCGTTTGCGGAATAAGCAAAAGCACAAGCGCGACCATGATCGCGATTGCCGCAATCAACAGCCACTTACGCTCATTCCGGCCTCAACTCATTGAAAAGCTCCCGTGATGCGAAGTATAGCAGTTTGGATAAATCTTGATTCCGGCTGACTTGGAGCAAAGTGCCGCCAAAAAAAAGCTCCCCGGCACGCCGGGGCTCTTTCTGGCTTTTATTCGCATCACGCGCTGAACAACAGCACGCCCGCCGCCTTCTCGTCGCCAACCGTCTCATCCGCGCTTACCGGCCGATAGAACAGTTGGTTTGGTCGAGATAGACCTCGAGAAACGCCGGCCGCTCCTGAATCTGCCCGGCGATCAGCGCCTCTGAAAGCGGATCTTCGATGTACCGCTGCAGTGCGCGGCGCAATGGGCGCGCGCCGTAGCTGCGATCGACCAGCGTCTTGTCGAGAATCCACTTCTTCGCATCTTCGGTCACCGAAATCGTGATCGACTTCTGCGCCAGGTTGGCGTTCAAGTTGCTGCACCAGCAGCTCGACGATCTGGATCAGGTCGCCTTCCGTGAGCGACTGGAAGAGAATCGTTTCGTCGAGGCGGTTGAGGAATTCAGGATTGAACGCCTTCTTCACCTCAGCCATCACATTCTTTTCGACAGCTTCGTTAATCACCTCTTCGCGCATCGCCGTGGAAGCCAAGCGACTTCTTCTCCTTCACCAGGTACTTGGCGCCAATGTTCGACGTCATGATCAGGATGGTGTTCTTGAAGTCGACGGTATTGCCCAGGCCGTCGGTCAATTGCCCATCCTCAAACACCTGCAACAGAATGTTGAACACATCCGGGTGCGCCTTCTCAATTTCGTCCAGCAGCACCACCGAATACGGCGACCGCTTCACGCGCTCGGTCAACTGGCCGCCCTCCTCGTAGCCCACGTATCCCGGAGGCGAACCAATCAGCTTCGACACCGAATGCTTCTCCATGAACTCCGACATATCGAAGCGGATGAGCGCCTTGTCCGATCCGAATAGGAAGTTGGCCAGCGTCCGCGCCATCTCCGTCTTTCCCACGCCAGTCGGTCCAAGGAACAGAAAAGAACCGATCGGCCGGTTCGGCGACTTCAATCCCGCCCTCGACCTGCGAATCGCCCGCGCCAGCGCTGAAATCGCCTTCTCCTGCGAGATCACGCGCTTGTGCAGCTCTTCTTCCACGCGCAGCAGTTTCTGCGTCTCTTCTTCCTTGATGCTGGTCACCGGCACGCCCGTCCACCGGCTCACCACGTCCTCAATGTCCTCGCGGCCCACAATCCCCGCCGCCGAATCATCAAGGTGGTACTTGTCGCGCAGCGCGCGCAGGTTCTCGCGCTCCTTGCGCTCCTCGTCCGAGTAGAACCGCGCCTTCTCAAATTCATGATTCGCAATCGCCGAATCCATGCGGTGCACGATGAACTTGATCCGCTTCTGCACCTCGGTGATCTCTTCCGGCAGCGAAGTCTGGCGCAGCTTCACGCGCGCGCCCGCCTCGTCGATCAAATCGATCGCCTTGTCAGGCAAAAAACGATCCGGAATATAGCGGCTTGAATGCGACACGGCAAACTCCACCGCGGCATCGGTATAGCTCACCGCATGAAACTTCTCATAGCGATCCTTGATGCCCATAATGATCTTGATCGCCTCTGCCTCGTTCGGCGGCGGAACCTTCACCGCCTGGAAGCGCCGTTCCAGCGAGCGATCCTTCTCAATCGACTTGCGATATTCCGCCGGCGTCGTTGCGCCAATGCACTGAATCTCGCCGCGCGACAGCGCCGGCTTCAAAATGTTCGCTGCATCGAGCGACCCCTCCGCCGATCCCGCGCCCACCAGCGTGTGCAGCTCATCGATAAACACAATCGAGTTCTGGCTCTCCATCAGTTCTTTCATGATGGTCTTCAGCCGCTCCTCGAACTGCCCGCGATACTTCGTTCCCGCCACAATCAGCGAAAGATCCAGCGCCAGCACGCGCTTGTCAGCCAGAAAGCTCGGCACTTCGCCGTCGGCAATCTTCTGCGCCAAGCCCTCCACAATCGCCGTCTTGCCCACGCCCGGCTCGCCAATCAGCACCGGATTGTTTTTCGTGCGCCGGCACAGAATCTGAATCGAGCGCTCCAGCTCGGCTTCGCGTCCAACCAGCGGATCAAGTTGTCCATCCATCGCTGCCTGCGTCAAATCGCGGCTAAACTCCGCCAGCAAACTCGACTCGCGCTGCCGCTGCTGCGGCGGCGCCTTCTCCTGCGTCACGCGCGCCAGCTCATCGCGAATCTGCGTCAGCTTCAGCCCGCGCTCCTGCAATATCTCTGACGCGAAGCACTTCTCTTCCCTCAGCAGTCCCAGCAGCAAATGTTCCGTTCCAATATGTTTGTGTCCCAGCCGCTCAGCTTCTTCGGCGGCATAGGCCAGCACCCGCTTGCACTCGTTTGAAAGCGGCAAGTCGACACTCGTCGAAACCTTCTCGCGGATCGTGGTGTGCGCTTCAATCTGCTTCCGGATCGACTCCACCGAAGCGTGCGACCGCAGGAAGCGGTTGGTCAGCGCCTTGTCTTCGCGAAGCAAGCCCAGCAGCAAGTGCTCGGTCTCAATATAAGGCGAGCCGAACTGGCTGGCCTCGTACCGCGCAAAGAAGATCACGCGCCGCGCCTTCTCCGTATACCGCTCGAACATGATGTGCTCCCCCCCGTTTTCGGGGCCTGCCCCCGGCGCTCGCTTGAAGTGGCCGTCCGGTGGTTTTTCCGGCTTCGGTCCCGCCCGCGTTCGCCTTCAGTTACTTCGCCGTCGGAGGCCCTAGAAAAAAACCCGAAATCGCCCGCGCTCCGAACAGCTCTTTTGGATGGTCTTGGGTCCGTCTTCAACCCACCGTCAACCGGCTCTTACTCCGCCTGCCGACTCCCATCCCAAACCCTGCAAGCCTGCCTCGCAAAATCCCTCCCGTCTTGCAAAATCCCTCGTCGGCCCTACTTCATAAGACTCAAAACTCACTGAAAAAGCTGCTTTTTCTGGCCCCGATCTTGAACCCGTTCTCGAATCTGGAACCCAGCTTCTTATGCCTTCGCCCCTGCATCTGTGATCTCTGTCAGTCTACCGTTTCCCAGCCGTAAAATGCGCCGGCACCGCACTGCTAAATCCATATTGTGCGTTACTAAAATCGACGTCAGCCCGTGACTTGCGTGTAGTCGCTCGATTAAGTCGAACACCATTCCAGCCGTCGTGTCGTCCAAATCGCCCGTCGGCTCGTCGGCCAGCAGCAGCCGCGGACCGCAAACCAGCGCCCGTGCCAGTGCCACTCGCTGCTGCTCACCGCCTGAAAGCTCACCCGGCCGATGATCGCCGCGATCCGTCAATCCCACCTCGCCCAGCCACTTCTCCGCCGCCTTGAACGCTTCCGCTTTCCCCATGTTCCGCGCCAAAAGCGGCATCGCCACATTCTCCAGCGCCGTAAACTCCGGCAGCAGATAGTGGAACTGCCACACGTATCCAATCTCGCGATTTCGAAACGCCGCTGCCTCTTTCGCGCTCAGTTTCGACACGTTGGTTGCCGCGCAGTATACCGTTCCCGCTGAAGGCGTATCAAGCGCGCCCAGAATGTGCAAAAGCGTGCTCTTTCCCGCTCCCGATTGACCGACAATCGCGACCATTTCGCCGGCCTCAACTTCGAGATTCAGGCCCTCGAATAATGTCAGCGCGCCCCGGGCTCTCTGGTAGGTCTTGCCCAGGCCTTGTACTTGAACCAATTTTGATGGGTTTGCTTCAGATCCAGATACTCGCGGCCCCGTCTCCCGCGCGGCACGGGTTGCCAGGGGAGCAGCCGCTGAAGGGGTTTCAATCATCCGGTTGCTCTCTATTTTACATCGCTCCGCCAGTCCGCCGCACATCCCCCACTCGGGCCATCGGCGGGGCATCAAGGATGCCACGTCCGGCAGTTACCGCGGTGTCCCGCGCCCACCTCAGCGTTGCCCTTACCGCCCCCAGCTTGTCTCCAAACGCAACAAACGGGAGCTGAGGGCTCCAGCTCCCGCATCATTGCGCTTCATATTCAGTCAGCCGCTCCAACGCCTCAGCCCCACTTCTTGCCCAGCGTCAACAGATCAGCTTCAACCAGATCTTCGGGCGTCATCACAACCCTGAACCTCACCTCGGCATGGAAATTCAGAAACCATGGCTCGGCAAGCTTGGGAATATCGGACGGCCTCGCCACGTCGACAATCAAAATCCCGCCGCGCTTGCCATCCTGCTCGCCAAAGTACGCAGCCTCAGGCTTCAGTTCGTCCAGAATCTTCATCATCTTCGATCCAGCCGTCGCATTGCGAACGGCGCTGTTGAATGGTTCAATCGGAAACTCAACCGTCATCATCATCCGCATATTCTTGTCTCCTGGCGCCTCGAAATTGTCACCGGTCCGCAATGAACTTCCCAGATCCCTGGTGAACTCTTCCAGATCTCCGTCAAAGTTCATCGCATACTCTGCTGACTGACGCCGATGCCCGCAAGCTACTCCTCCCCAGTGCGCATAGTCAAAACAATTTTCAGTTTTGTATCCATCCCATTCCCGCGCAATCGCCCACGCCCAACTCCGCCTACCCCCGCCAACTCCGCCGCCCCTCCCTTGTTATCATCAAATCAGCGCTCGCCGCGTCCTCGCTCGTTCGCGCCGCCGCAATCATTCCCTACTCCATGACTCCCGCCTCCCAAATCGCCGCGCAATCGAATCTCGCCGTCAACTCCGCGTCCGCCCCATCCGCACGCTCTCCACGCACCCGCTCCCGGCGCAACGGCCACGCTCATCCACGACCTCCGCGAGCTCTTCAAAGTCAAAGTCGTCAGCCTCGTCCTCGTCACCGGATGGGGCGGCTTCTACCTCGGCTCAATGCAATCCGGAATCTCCACTCTCCAGCGCGGCCTGCTCGACACGCTCCTCGGCATCGGCCTCATCTCCGCCGGTGCCGGCGCGCTCAACCAAGCTCTCGAGCGCACCACCGACGCGCGCATGAAGCGCACCGCCGATCGCCCTCTCGCCTCCGGCCGCTGGCCACTCTCCCTGGGAATTCTCGGCGGTCTCGGCGCCACCGCCCTCGGCGCGGTCTGGCTCATGCTCTACACCAACCTGCTCACCGTCTCGCTCGCGCTGCTCACCGCCTTCGTTTACGTCGCCATCTACACGCCGCTCAAGCGCGTCACCTCCATGGCCACCTTCATCGGCGCATTTCCCGGCGCCATGGGCCCGCTGCTCGGCTGGACCGCCGCCCGCGGCCGCATCGAGTGGCCCGGCGTCGCGCTCTTCGCCATCCTCTTCGTCTGGCAGTTCCCGCACTTCATGTCGATTGCGTGGCTCTACCGCGACGACTACGCCCGCGCCGGCATTCGCATGTTGCCCGTCGTCCAGCCCGACGGATGGTCCACCGTCGTCGAAGCCCTCTTCTACGCCGTGCTCATGATTCCCGTCTCGCTCGCGCCCGTGGCGTCTCGGCCTCACCGGCGTCGCCTACGCTTACGCCGCCGTTCCGCTTGGCCTCGTCTATCTCGCCTACACCATCCGCTTCGCCGGCATCCTCCGCGCAAAATCTGAAGACGAAAGCCGCAAGCTCGCCCGCGATCTGCTCAAAGTCAGCGTCCTTTATCTCCCGCTGCTCTTCACGGCACTCATGCTCTGCGCCCGCGCAAAAAGTTAGCATCGTGCAGCTGCTAATAGTACAAAGCGATTGTCATCCTGAGCGAACGGGGCCCCAAACGTTTTTCTGTTTGGGGGTGGTGAGTCGAAGGACCTGCTTGTGTTTTTCTCAATTCAAACGCGACGCCATTTTGCAGCAAATCGCAAACTCGAACTTAGGCTAACTCAAACAAGAAAAGATCGCGTATGACCATCACCACCCCCACCTCCGCTCCCCGCTCCGGCACCGGCCCCGCCATCGCCGCCATCATCGCCATCAGCGCCGCCGCCTCGCTCTTCCTCTTCTGGCTTATCTATATACATCCCGCCGCGGCCACCAGTTCTCAATATGCATTCCTCCCCGCCATGAACGCCGTCTTCAACGGCCTCGCCGCCACCGCTCTCCTCATCGGCTTCACCTTCATCCGCGCGCGCAAAATCAAGCAGCACCGCGCCTCCATGATCACGGCCTTCATCTTCTCCACCCTGTTTCTCGTCGGCTACATCGCCCACCACGCGCTGCACGGAGACGTGCGCTATCCCATCCACGCCGCCTTCCGCACTTTTTATCTTTCCCTGCTCGCCAGCCACATCATTCTCGCCGTCGTTGCATTGCCTCTGATCCTGGTCACGTTTTTCTTCTCGCTCTCAGGCCGCATCCCCCAACATCGCAAAATCGCCCGCTGGACATTTCCCATCTGGCTCTACGTCTCCGTCACCGGCGTCATCACCTACGTCATGCTTCGCCTCGCCATGGGAAGCTAGCGACGCTCTGATTCCTTCATCCATTTTTTCCCCGCATACTCAGCCCGCGAAGCGGGCAAAAGAAGTTAGCCCCAGGCGCAAGCCTGGGGAAAGGCCGCACCCTTTCGCGCCCAGCCCGCTTCAGCGGGCGTAAGAACCACACCTTTCCATTAGCATTGAATCGAACCCATGCCCTCAGCCCCGCCGACAAACGCAACCACCCCCACCGACGACGGCACCCGCCAACTCCTTCAATGGGGCGGCTCCATGGTCGGCACGGGAATCCTCGCCGCCATCCTGCTCCTCACTGTCCTCGGCGGCTACTCGCGCCTGGGAGCCAGCACCAACTCCGGCTGGTTCGCGCTCATCGTCGCCCTCATGTGCATTCCCTTCGGACTCATGCTCCTCGCCCTCGGCCTCGCCAAATGGCTCCGCAATCGCCGCGACTCCCGCGCCCGCCCCTGATTCCGTCTTCAATTTGTGTTTTGAGCGATAATCAGCTCAGCGCAATCACAATCGCGGTCGCCGCCGTTCTCGCGCCAGAACGAGCCATCGGCCTCTCGGCAGAAAGGCAATTTGAAAATCTCCTCAACCCACCGCCGCCGCCGGAGATGGAATCGACGCCCACATCGCAAAAATCTGCGCCCCGTCTCGCATCTCGCCTCATCCCTCATCCTCGCTCTCTCGCTCGCCGCCTTCGCGCCCCGCTCAGTCGCGCAATCCCTTCTCGCCCACCCAATCGCTTCCGCCAGAATCTTCCCCTCAAACCGCGCAATCCCCTCAGCCCGCCCCGCCCGCCATCGACTCCGACCACGACGGCATCTCCGACGACCTCGAGCAATCGTTACTCGTACAGTTTGCGCCCAAGTTTCTCATCGGCTCGCATGACTGCTCTAACATCCCCGCCGAATTCCAGCCCGGCGACTCCAAGCCGCTCGTCGAATCTGAAAATGGAACCATCTACGGCCAGGTCTTTCCCGCCACCGACCCCATCGATGGCGCTCCCGCCGCGGA
The DNA here is from genome assembly GCA_963773915.1 of uncultured Acidobacteriaceae bacterium. Taxonomy (GTDB): domain Bacteria; phylum Acidobacteriota; class Terriglobia; order Terriglobales; family Acidobacteriaceae; genus Telmatobacter. The sequence goes on along the minus strand of CAVZCY010000007.1, from coordinate 264,466 downwards.
AATCCACTACTACCATCTCTGGCGCATCGACTGCGGCCCCCACGGCCACCTGCTCGACACCGAACACGTCGCCGTCCTCGTCCGGCCGATCCCGCCCGTCCCGATCTCGCCCCCGCCTCTAAGTCCGAACCCGCTTCCGGCCCTTCGCCCTCCTCCAACACCGCTGCCTCGCCCAACCCTGAACCCGCCTCCAGCCCCGCCCCCGCTTCCGCCACCTGGAAAGCTCTCTATTGGTACGCCGCGGCCCACGAGAACACCGTTTGCGATGTCAGCCAGATCGCCCGCGCATCCACTCTGCACGCCGAGAACTCCGGCCCCATCGTCTGGATCTCGCCCGGCAAGCATGCTTCGTATCTCAATCAAGCCCTCTGCGAAAAAGGCTGCGGAGCCGATCGCTGCGAGAACATGACCGCCCTCGCTCCCGCAAAGCTCGTCAATCTCGGCGAGCCGGGCCATCCCATGAACGGCTCCGTCTTCATCGCCTCATCCGCATGGCCGCTCACCGCCAAAATGTCCGAGACGAATTTTCCGCCCACAGTTCTCGCGCGGCTCATCGAACTTCCCGACTCCGACATTGCGTGGTTCAACGCAGGCAAGCATCCCAAGCAAGGAATCATCGCCATCAGCAGCACTACCGGCCGCGACGCGTTGGGAGGGCTCGACACCGCCGCCGACGCCACGGACAACTCCCTCTCAATCGCCCACGACTCCACCGGCAACGCGCTCCACAAAAGCTATCGCAACACCACCCACGCGCTCAGCACATCCGCGCGGCACGTCGGCAAAGCCCTCGGCCTGGAGAAGAAACAGCCTGACAAACACCCCGACAATCAGACTGACAAACCGGCTGACAAAAATCCCGACCAGCAACCAGACAAACAGACCGACAAACAGCCCGCCCCAACCAATCCGCCCGCGGATTCCAAAACTCCGCCGCCTGCCCCCTAACGACGTTGCCCCATCCTTCGCTTTTTTCTGGCGAAGGGTGAGATCGCACCAACCCAGCCCAGTCGTCGCTCCCGCCCTCAACCTCAACCCGAATCCCGATTCAGCGCCACTCGCTCATATAGGTACTGTCTCCAACTATCAGGGAACGCCTCAACCTTGCCAGCCCGCTCCACCACAGCCGCCTCAGCGCTGCCAAATCTTTTCATCGTATAAAGTCGAACGATCTCCGAAATCGAAACGCCATTCGGATCGCGGCTCAAAACCTTCATCTCATCGCCGGCGCCAACCTCGCCTTCGCGAGTAACGGCAACGTAGAATCCCGTGCGTCCGCTCGCCAGAAATCGCCTCACCATATCGTCGGATTCAAATCGTATCCCAAGCTTGTAGCAAGGCAGTCGCGGCTGTGTCACCACCACCTCCGCCGAACCGACTGAAAACCTGTCGCCAAGATGCACCCGGTCCTCCGGCAAACCGGCTTCTTCCTGAGATCCCGCTTCTCGCGGCGAATCAACCACCGTAAAGTTCTCCCCGAACACGCCCATCGGCAGTTCGCGGCCAGGCAACTCTCTCTTCCAATATTCGTAATGTTCCAGTGGGTAGCAATAAACGGCCTTGAATTCCCCGCCATGAACCGTCAAGTCCGCCTGGCGGTCGCCCTCGAGGTTGAGCTTGCGCAATGCAACGCGCCCGCTCACCGGCTCCTTGTAGATTCCGGTAGACACACTGCTCCCGTGCCACGTCACCTCTCGCGGAAGCCCGACGTTCACCGAAATCACTCTCATCCAGCCATCGTAATCGACGCTTGCGCCCGCAATACCCTTTGCAAAAAGCGAGGGTGTCCCCATCCTGGCTGTCATCCTGAGCGACCGGAGTCCGCGGAGGCGGACGACGGGAGTCGAAGGACCTGCATCTTGCAATCCCGGCTAGGGTGGGATCGCAAGCACAAATCATCGTTGCCCCATCCTTCGCTTTTTTCTAGCGAAGGGTGGGATCGCAACAACGCCCGCATTCACGCTGTCATCCTGAGCGACCGGAGCCGCGGAGGCGGACGGGAGTCGAAGGACCTGCATTTTGGAATTCAGGCGAAGGGTAGAATCGCAGGCACAAATCATCGTTGCCCCATCCTTCGCTTTTTTCTAGCGAAGGGTGGGATCGCAACAACGCCCGCATTCACGCAGTCATCCTGAGCGACCAGAGCGAAGCGATGGGAGTCGAAGGACCTGCTTCTGCTTTTTCAACATTATTCCGCCACGAATGAATGGGTGCCCCAGGCTCCCTCGCATTTGGGGACCTGGGATACCACGATACCAACCTAATTGCCGCTCCCTAGCTCTTAAAAAACTTCAGCAGCTCCGCATTCACCGTCTCCGCCTGCGTCGTAATCATCCCGTGCGGAAAATCCTTGTACGTAATCAGCGTCCCGTTTTTCAGCAACTTCGCCGTCAGTGGCCCAGACGCAACATAAGGAACGATCTGGTCGTCTTCGCTATGCATCACCAGCACCGGAACCGTGATCTTCTTCAGGTCCTCGGTGAGATCGGTCTGCGAAAACGCCACAATCCCGTCATAATGCGCCTTCGCTCCTCCCATCATTCCCTGCCGCCACCAATTCTGGATCGCAGCCTCCTGCGATTTCACGCCCGGCCTGTTGAACCCATAAAACGGTCCGCTCGGCACGTCGCGATAAAACTGCGAGCGATTCGCCGCAAGTTGCGCCTGCAAGTCATCGAAGGCTGACTTCGGCAGCCCCAGCGGATTGGCCGCCGTCTTCACCATCAGCGGCGGAATCGCGCTGATCAGCGCCGCCTTTGACACGCGGCTTTCGCCATGCCTGCCCAAATAGCGCGTCACCTCGCCGCCGCCGGTCGAGTGCCCCACATGGATCGCGTCTTTCAAATCCAGATGCGCCGTCAACGCGGCCAGGTCGTCCGCGTAATGATCCAGATCGTGCCCGTCTGCAACCTGGCTCGACCGTCCATGCCCGCGCCGGTCATGCGCAATCACGCGATAACCGCGCGCCAGAAAGAACAGCATCTGCGTGTCCCAGTCATCGGCCGACAGCGGCCATCCATGGCTGAACACAATCGGCTGCCCCGTTCCCCAGTCCTTGTAAAAAATCTCCACTCCGTCCTTTGTTATGATCGTCGGCATATCGTCTCCTTTGTATTCAATTGCTGAGGCCCACATTTAATCACATTCCGGTAAACGAATCTTCAACAGGCGACCGCTCAGTTGCAAAACCTTCATGCGAGAGCCCGATCTCTTTGTTTGTTGATCGCTTTTCTGTTATCAAATTGTTAGGGTCTGCAATTTCCACTCGGACGTTCCGCAAAGAAATTCTGCTTCAAGAACCGTCGATGATTTCATCGACAGGAGCCTCACAACCATGCGACCAGACATTGTCCCCGGCGCCGTCTTCCCTGACTACGAACTGACAGATCACGCCACCAAACGCCGCAAGCTCTCCGAACTTCAAGGCCAGAATCCGATGATTCTGTTTCTCAGCCGCGGCGCATACTGCCCCAAAGACCGCCGCCAATCCGAACTCCTCGTCCAATTCCTCCCTGAAATCGAAGTCGGCTACTGCCGCCTCGTCACCATCAGCACCGACACCATCCTGGAGACCAACGAGAACCGCTCCGGCGTTGGCGCGCACTGGCCATTCCTCTCCGACGCCGGCCGCATCGTTCAAAAAGATCTCGATATCGCCGAATACACCGATCCCGAACACAATCCCATGATTCCTCACATCATCGTTCTCGAACCGGGCCTCGTCGTCTATAAAATCTACGACGGATATTGGTACTTCGGCCGCGCCACAATAGAAGAACTCCGCCAGGATCTGCGCGCCGTCACCCGCAAGTGCCGACCCGATTGGGACATCACCACACCGGAGATGAAGGCCGCATGGAAAGCTGGCCGCAAAGATCTCTTCTATCCCTACGGCAAAACCTATGCGCAAACCTGGGGAGATCAGGATTGAACCCGCGCATCACCCACACAACTCCGGAGCGTAACTATGAGCGCAGAAAACAGCGGCACCAGCAACACCACCAGCGCCTCACCAGCCGACCTGAAACTTGAAGCCGTCGTTATTCCAGTCTCCGATGTCAACGGCGCGAAAAAATTCTACGCAAACCTCGGCTGGCGGCTCGATGCCGACTTCCCTTTCGACAACGGCTTCCGCGTTGTCCAGTTCACGCCGCCCGGTTCCGGCTGCTCGGTCCAATTCGGCACGAAAATCACGCCCGCAACCCCCGGCTCGGCCCACGGCCTCTATCTCATCGTTACCAATATTGAAGCGGCGCGCGCCGAACTCGTCGACCGCGGCGCCGCCGTCAGCGAAGTCTTCCACTCCGCCACGCCCGGCGCTCAGTTCCAGCCCGGCACAACCGATCGCATCACCGGCCCCGCGCCCAATCACGCCAGCTACAGCTCCTTCGCCACCTTCAGCGATCCCGACGGCAACACCTGGCTGCTCCAGGAAGTCACCACCCGGCTCCCCGGCCGCGTCAGCTCTGCTGCCACTTCATTCGCCTCCACGGACGATTTGGCAAACGCACTTCGTCGCGCTGAAGCCGCTCACGGCGAGCACGAAAAGCGCATCGGCCACGCCGACCCCGACTGGCCCGACTGGTACTCGAGCTACATCGTCGCTGAACAAGCCGGCAAACCACTGCCCCAATAAACGAACGCGAATCGGATGGCGCCCGAGGGAGAATCAACCGCACCGTCGCGAAGCGTCGGCGCTTTCTGTCAACCCCGTCGCGCGATTTTCACTGTCCCACAAACCCCCTAACCCCTTGATCCGCCAACGAATCCCCGCTCCACAATTTCTCTCTCAACTTTGCCGATAATTTTCCCCGTTGAGCGCATACTTGTTCCATAGGCACTCAACCGGGACCCGTTTCTAGTACCTTTTCCGAAAGCGCAAAACAGCGCTTCCCCGAAGAGCCTATCTGCAACGCGTCTTTGTGTCTTTGTTTCTTTGCGGGTGCGAACCACGGCGAGCAGGAAATTAATTAATAAAAAAAATTTACCGCCATCTTGAAGCAGTTTTCTCCCGTAAGTCTTTTGGAATCGATTTGACGTGCACCAAATTCGGTGCAAACGGCCGAGAATTGCTGTCACTTATGTGGCAATTACTTGCCGCTCCGCTCCGCCTTTCCGTTCCTGCACTCGATCCCTGCGCAACGCTCCTGCCCAACCTCCCGCGTCGTCGCTGATCAAATTTCTCCAGAGAGCCACTCACTAGCCTTACAATCTTCGTGATAAGCAATCACCAAAATGAAGACCCCGAATTGAACAGCCGGCATGATCGGCGTCAGAGAACGCAATTGAACCCTGAAGCCGCTTGGCTCAAACTGTCCTGATTCGGACCAGCATGCGCGAGCATGCTCGAGAACAAAACTGAAAGAAGAGGATCGTATGGCATTCTGCCCAAAATGTGGCTCCCAGTTAGCAGGCAATGAGCAATTCTGCGTACACTGCGGCAACGACGTCAGCGCGACAACAGCAGCGGCTGCACCGGTTGCGGCTGCACCCGTTGCGCCTGTCCAGGCCGCGCCTGTTTCGTACGCGCCGGCTCCAACGGCGCCGCCCGTCGCGCCCTATCCGCAGTACTATCCCGCGCCCGGTCAGATCCCGATCATGGCCGCGCCGCCTGAGGTGCCCAAGCACCACGGCGCAGCGTGGTGGGTGGTGATCATTGGCGGTGTCCTCTTCGGGCTTTGGTATATCGGCACGCACGATCAGCAAAGCCAGCAAGCGCCAACGCCGCCGCCAGGGGGCGCACCGCCGGCAACAGGACCGAATGCCGCGATAATCGCACAGCAGGCCTACACCACCAATTGGAACGTGGTCAATGGAGATCTTCATCTCTCCAACCAGCAATGGGTGAACAACTCGCAGACGACCATACAGTCCGCCGATCTGGAGTGCGACCAGTATGACCAGACCGGCGCCGACTTGGCGCAAAAGCACGTCGATCTAACGGACCAGACTGGCGCAGCGGTGAAACCGGGAACGACCGAACAATTCGGCGATCTCGATATAGGAACGGCTGTAACCGGCCTGACCAAAGTGAATTGCGGAATCGTCGGCGTAACCCCGGCAGCAACGCAATAAGTTAACGCGCCGTCGCCACTGCCTGATCCCTGCAGCAGTCGCTATCTCCGGCAGCGACTGCTGTAGCGCCGGCTGTTCCCTGTTCCCTATTCCCTGTTCCCTGTTCTCGACAACACAGCGCCCCACTCACAGTCGTCGCCGGCTGCCGAGTGGGGCACTTTGTTGTCCCAGGTTTCTAAATCGGAATCTCCCCCCCGAGCGACCCCGACTCTTCACCTCGGTCTCTTTGAGACGCCAAGCCACAGCGGCCCTGTCGACCTTTGCCTCACGAAATCGGTTTTCGTTCCACCTGCCCGTGAAGCATCGGGACAACCGTCCCGGCATTCTCCCGCCGATTCTTCAATTGATTCAGATCGCTTCAGTCGCTGCACTCGCAATGAATTCTGCATTCCAACAGACGCTGCATCATGAAACTTTGTTGCATCGTCGGCGCAGTTTTGTTTCAAAATCTGCGCGACAAATCCAAAGCGACAAATCTCGCGCCACAGCCTCGCGCAAGAATTTCGTTCCACGTTGATCTTTTCTAACGACGACGGCCGGCGGCAACGCCAAAACTTCCAGGCGTTACTCGCCGGCCATTGCTCGCCGCCGTTACCCGTTGTCAGCTGCTCGTTGTCAGCTACTCTCCGTTCTGATGATTCTCGTCAGGATGCAAAACCAGGTAGCTCTCGCCGCTGTTCGCCCAAACCAGAAGCAGGACATCTTTACCTGCCGGCTCAGAGTGAAGCTGGTTCACAAAGCTGTCCGCGTCCTGCACGGGATGCCGGTCAACACCGAGAATCACATCTCCCGGCGTGAGTCCCGCATCTTCAGCCGGACTGCCCGGCCGCACGGATTCAATCACCGCGCCCTTTACTTGCTCTGGCACGTTGTATTGCTGCCGCACATCGGGAGTCAGGTTAGCCACCGCCAGTCCCAGCCTGCCTTTCTGTTCGCTGCCCTGCCCGCCGTTGCTGCCTGCCTCGGCCAATTCTTTGTGGAACTCGCCCACGGTCACGTGCAGCGTTTGTGGCTTTCCGTCGCGCAGAATTCCCAGCTCGATCGAAGCTCCCGGACTCATCTCGCTCACCGCGACTTGCAGCATGCCGCCGTTCGGGATCTTCTTGCCGTCGATCTCTCGCAGCACATCGCCGTTCGCAAGCCCCGCGCGGCTCGCCGGCGAGTCCGGCGTCACCTGGCTCACGATCGCGCCCGCGGCGTCAGGCAAATTAAAGAAGCCTGCGTTCTCCGGCGTCACGTCGTTCATGCTGATTCCCAGGTAACCGTGATGCACGCTTCCGCTCTTGATGATCTCCTGAGCTGAAGTTTGCGCAATCTGCGACGGAATCGCGAAGCCTGCGCCGGCAAACGATCCGCTGCCCGAGATGATAAATGTGTTGATGCCGATCACTTCGCCGTACGCATTCACCAGCGGCCCGCCGGAGTTGCCTGGATTAATCGCCGCATCAGTTTGAATAAATGCGCCCGGTTTGCGAGGATCGTCCCGATAAGGATTGGGGCGATCAAGACCGCTGATGATGCCGCGCGTAACGGTAAAGGGAAAGTTGCCGAAAGGATTGCCGAAAGCCAGCACAGTCTCGCCCGGCTTTACTTTTGTCGAGTCGCCCCACGGCACGCTGGTCAGATCGTGAGCATCGATCTTTATCACTGCCAGATCATTGAGTTTGTCCTCGCCGATCAGCTTCGCCGTAAAAATCCGCCGATCGTTCAACGTCACTCGTATCTGCGTCGCGCCGTTGACCACGTGGTCGTTGGTCACAATGTAGCCATCGGAAGTGAGAATCACTCCGCTCCCCACTCCATGTTCAAACTGGGCCTGCGGTTTCATCTGCTGGCCGCCGGGACCGAAGAAAAACTGCTGGAAGCCTGGCGGCAGATCCTGCGGGTTGATGCCGCCAAAATTATGCCCGCCATCTCCGGAGCCCTGGCCTGAATCTTGACCCGAGTTTTGTTCGACTTCAGAAACTCGTGAAGTGACGGCGACGTTCACGACGGCGGGCGTAACCCGCGACGCCACCGCTTCAACCGCGTTGTCGAGCGCGATCAGCGACGAAACGCTGTTCTCATCCAGCGGTCCAGCAGCAGCAGCCGCGTGCGCTCTGCTGTAATCGAACAGAAACGCTGCGGCGAACAAAACCGTTGCCAGGATTCCCGCGGGAACTGCGAGCTTTTTCACTCTTGCTATTAATGAATTAGTTGTCATCGACATTGCTTCATCTCCATTGGTGTTGATTTGCATGATTAGAGTTGGAAAAACAGCCAGCCGCCATAAGACGCGGTTGGCCGATGGGAAGGTGAACTTGTTGTTGGCGCTGGCCGCGCGCCCGTCGCCGTACTTGCCGGATTCGCACTTGCGGGATAAACGACCAGAATCAGCCGCGTGACAGTAATCTGCGTGCCCTGCTTTGTATCAGGCTGGCTATTATTCGGCGTCCTTGAATCGGGCTGCGCGTCCGCCAGATCCGTTTGCTCCCGATCGGTTTGCTCTTGAGCCCTCGCATCCGTTTCATAGTCGGCAACTGTTCTGGAATTCGGCGAAGAAGTTTGAACCGCTTCCCATGTTGTGAGAACAAGAAACTCCTGAGCCTTCCCGTCAGTCATTGCCGAAACTGGTGCTACGGCCTTCAGCGGCACCTCGCGTAGCGCGCCCGCAGTATCCGTCGTCGCTATCTCCTTTATTCTTGCCGAGTTCTCATCGACGCGGAGCGGCCGAACAGCAACGGACGACATCGCATCGTTGCGGCTCGCGGATCGAATCGCCTTCATCTCTATCGCCGTCACTATTGCCTTGGTCTCTATCGCCTTGGCCTCTCTCGTATCGACTTGCGGGCCAGGACGAAACACAGCGTCGGTGTCCCCAATCCCCTCTGGTCCGCTCTGCGAATTGAGCGTTGCAACCTGCGCGTCTGCCTCGGGCGCCGCCACAAACGCCACCAACTGCGGGCTCCGGGAAAGTTCAACCGCGCCCGCGACCAAGCCAAATCCCACCACGCCGACGAGTGCGCCCGCCGCCAGCGGGTTGAGCGCGCGCTTGCGCCGCAGAATACTGTGTACGCGGTGAACCAGCTCCGGCCGCTTTGTAAACGCACCCAATGACAGCGCATGAGCGCGCCGCAGCAACTCCCGCTGTTGCAGTCCGCGCTCGGCCAGTGTCGTAAGGCAGGCCGCGTAGGCGCGTGGAGCCTGCGTGCGCCGAACAACTCCCTCATCACACGCCATCTCGCGCTCGCGGCAAAGGCGTCGCTCCATCCAGGCCAACGCCGGATTCAATGGAAATAAAACCAGCGAAAGTTTCTGCAGCAGATTCGTCCAGTCGTCGCGCCGCCGCAAATGCTGGGTCTCATGCAGAACCACTTGCTCGAGCTCGTCCGGCGTCAGCCGTGAAAAAAGCCATTCGGGAATCAGAATGCGCGGCGCAAAGAATCCGATCACGCTCGGGCAGTCAAGATCGCGCGTCGTGCAAATCTCAATTCGACGCGAACTGGGAGCCGCGACCAGCATTTCGCGAACCCGCGAGTTAATCTCGGCCCCAGCTCCAACCGGCGTCGCCGCCTTCCACAATCTCCGCAAACGGAGCGTATGGAATGCGAGCTCGCCAGCGCGGAATGTCGAGGCCGCAAGCCACGCGGCCGCAATGATGAATGCCCAGCGAATATTCAGGTGCACCAACGGCTTTGCTGCCGCTTCGGGAATAGCCGCCGCTGCGCCCGCCCCGCCCGAATGCACAAACAACGGCAAAAAAGGCAACCCAGCCACCACCGCAAATCCCGCGGCCCACAGGGCAAACCGCTGCGCTGCGGAGACGCGGGGCGCGAACCGCAGGCAGAGAACCAGTGCAACTGCAACCGCTGCGCCTTGCCACAGTGCCGCCACTGCCGCCGGCGCGGCTGCTTGCGCAAACGCGGGAAAGATCGCGCGGCCCCAGTCAGCCATCGGTCCAAAGATCGCATCGGCAATGTGCATCAGCGGCATTCCTATCTCCCGCCCCTTTTCTCATTGGGCACAGCGTCGCGCATCACTTCCCTATCGGGAGACGCGCTTCGAATCGCGTCATGCAGCCGGCCCAGTTCCTCGGCCGAAATCCCATCGTCGTCCAACAGGCTCAACACCAGCTTCTCGCGCGAGTTGCCGAAAAATCGGCTCAACACATTGCGCACTTCTGAACTGCTCGCTTCATTTTCTAGAACGCACGGCCAGTAGACGAACGCCCGCCCTTCCTGGCGATGTTCGACGTAGCCCTTCTGCTCCAGAATTCGGATAGTGGTGAGCACCGAATTATAGGCCAGCTGTTCGCCTTCGGGCAGCGCATCCACCATGTCGGTAACGGCCGATTCGCCACGCCGCCAAAGGATCTTCATCAGCCTCAGCTCAGCTTCGGTCAGCGTATTAGATTTTCTTGGCGGCATCGTTAACTTATTGCTCTCACTAAGGAATTCTGTCTTACCCAACCCATCGACGTCTCTATAGACGAGCAACTAAAGGATTAGTTATCAGAAATCCCAAGATTTTTCAAGCCGTCCAAACGGTTCCCTGCTAAAGAAACTCCGATCAGCCTTCAGCAGGAGCCCAGTTTTTTGAACGCCGACCCAACCTCGCGGACTCGCTCGAATGGAACCCAAATGACTGTGCTGCCAGAACATAGCTTCCGGCTAAAAAATCAATCAGGAGCTGCTTCTCTCGCGAACTCCAACGGTATCTGTGCATTTCTATGATCTGCTTAGTATCATGTACCCCAATCGGAACATTCAGGGCCAAGACCTTCAGGGGCAAGGCATTCGGGGCTCAATGACAACGGCCGTCGTGCTGCCAAAAGTTCTTGGGCGACGGTAGCAACCGAACCCCGCTACCAAGGGAAATCTTTGAGGAGATAACCGCCGTGAATCAATGGAAGAACTGGGTCCGGAAATTGGCTCAGCCGGAGAAGCCGAGGGCGGAACGACGAATTCCATTGGGATTTGTAGCCTGGCAGGCGAACAATCCGGCTTCGAAACGATCGATCGTCAAAGATATCAGCTCGTCAGGGCTTTATCTGCACACAGAAGAACAATGGCCCGTCGGCGAGGAGATTCCACTCACCATAGAAGTCGAAGGTTGGCTGGAAAAAGGGGAACAGCAGCAGATCGCGGTTCAGGCGCTGGTCGTCCGGACCGACGAAGGTGGCGTTGGATTGTCGTTCGTTTTGCCCGCGGACTTCGATCCGGAACTTTGGAAGGTCCTGGTCACGGATTCAGCCGTCCTCACTGACCCCAAGGACCTCGCGTACGCAATTAAGATGATGCGCACAGCCCTGTTCCTGTATCGGATCTGTCGCGCCGATGCCAACGATGCCATTATGCTGCTCGGCGGAGAACTGGATGGACCTCGAACTGAGAACGCCTTCGAAGTTGCGCTCGGCGCGGAAAAGCTGTTGGCTTCGGAAGCCGATGCGAGCAAGATGCGCGCTCATCCCGGGATTGTTGCGAGCCTGCTTAAATATGGGTCCTGGGCCCATGATGATCTGACACAGCAGCTATGGATTGGCTTGTTCGCCACCTCCTGCCATTTTGAAACAACCGACCAATCCAGCAGTCCCTTTATAGATCTACTCGTCAATGTGACTCCCAACCAGAGCCTGATCCTGATTACTGCTTGTAAAAAGCTGACGGAACTCAAGTCCGAGTCCAATAATCTTCCCTCCGCGCGAATCATCTATTCGCCGGAAGAGATGACTCGGCTCACAGGTATTTACGACCTCTCAAGAGTCGCCGTGGAGACGGCATACCTATTTAACTCTGGATTGATTGAGAAAGTTTTTGATTTCACGTCTTATCTGCCCACCGAGAACTTTGATATCACTCCATCCAGCCTGGGCCTGGAACTGTACAAACGCTGCAAAGGGGAGCGCATAGTTGTGCAGCCGATGTTGGATAAATCGGAGTCGCGGGGCTCGGAGTCGCGAGACTCCGAGACGCGGGGATCGATATGAACAACCAGCTCCGGCCGATGGCCCTCGGCGAAATCCTCGACCGGACCGCCGAGCTCTATCGCACCCACTTCCTGCTCTTCGCTGGAACTTCCGCAATCTTCGCCGGAATCATGCTCGCCGTTCAGCTTCTTTACGTACGTTCGCTCGTCCTGCTGGGCTACCCGAACATGATGGCGCATTTCCAGTGGGGCACTGCCTCCGGCGCGGTTTTGGAAGGGCTCGTGATCCTGATGCTGGCCGGTCTCTCGATCGCCGCCAACAATCGAGCCGTGGCCTGGGTCTACTCTGGATAAACCCGCGTCGATTCGCGCCGCCGCGAAAAGCGTTTTGCCTCGTCTGCGCACTTACCTGTGGCTCATGACCATCACTGGTTTCCGCGCGTGGGCGCCGTTTGCCGCTCTCTATGTTGTCTTCTTCGCCGTCGCGTTTGCCTTTCTGCCGCACGACTTCATGACCAATCCGGCTGCGGTTCAAAACGCAGTCAAGCAAGACCCAGGCAACCTGATGGAGTTTGGCGTGGGCATGCTCGTTCTGCTGCCGTTTTTCTTTTTGGCTCTGCTGTATGGCGCGTGGATGTCGCTACGCTATTCGCTCGCGGTGCCGGCGTGCGTGGTGGAAGAATTGCCTGCCACCGGTGCAATCAAGCGCAGTATTCAGTTGAGCCTTGGCTCACGCGGGCGCATCTTCGTTCTCGGTCTTCTCGTCTATGCGGTGCGAATGTTGCTGGGAATACTGTTTGGCTTTCCCCTGATCGCACTCGCTGTGAAACACCCAGGTCACCCGCTGCCAGTGGGTTGGTTGATGATGCAACAAGTCGGCGTGTTCGTATCGAGCTCTTTGATCGGCCCCATTTACTCCATCGGCCTCACGCTCTTCTATTACGATCAGCGCATTCGCAAGGAAGGCTTCGATATTGAGTGGATGATGCACGCTGCCGGGCTCTCGCCACAGACTCAATTAGCGGAGCCGCAGAACTCCTGAGGACGCGAGTACACGTATGAGCGAAACCTTTCGGCCCGCCGCGCTTGGCGAAATCCTCGATCGAACCGCGCAGCTCTATCGCCGCAACTTCTGGCTGTTTGCCGGAGTGGCGGCTTTACCCATCGGCGTGATTGTCGGAGTCGGCGCCCTGGCAGCGGCTATCTGGAAAGCCTTTTTCAGCTCGATCACAATTAACGATTTTGGAACGAGTGGGGCTTTGGTCGTCCTCATCGGAGCCTTGGTGTTTACGGCGCTGCCGGTCTACGTTGCAGCCGCTGTCTTCTCATACGCGGGACTCACTGGGGCCGCGGCAAATGCGCATCGCGGCGAGGGATTCACGGTCCGGAGCGCGCTTGCCGCGGTCAAACCGCATTTCTGGCGCTACCTCTGGTTCATGATCCTGCAGGGCTTCGCAATCGGATTCATTCCGGCGGCAATTGCTGTGGTTGTCATTACCGCTTTGCTCTATCTGGCTCCCGGAGCCGGCACAGCCGGCGCTTTTGCTCTTGGCTTTGTCGCTTTTCTTGTGGGCGCAGCCGCTTTTGTGATCATCGTCTGGCTCGCGCTCGGATTCTCACTCGGTTTTCCAGTGTGCGTGGTTGAAAATAAGCCCGCATGGGCATCGCTGCAGCGCGCATGGAAGTTAAGCCAGGGGACGCGCGGGCGCATTCTGGTGATGTACCTGCTCGTTATCGCGTTGTCCTTCGCTGTCTCGATGATCTCTGCAATTCCAACCATGATTGTCATTTTTATCGCAACGGCTCGGGGCGGCGGAGCGGCGCAATCTCCCGCTACTTTGATCGCTGCCGAAATCATAAGAGTAGTTATGGATTTTGCTTTGCAGGTTCTTATCGCTCCCGTTTCCGCAATCGCCCTCGTGCTTTTTTACTACGATCAGCGCGTCCGCAAAGAAGGCTTCGACATCGAATGGATGATGCAGCAAGCGGGACTTGCTCAGCCTTTATCCGCGACGCCGCCGCTCGAAATTGCAGGGACGCCGCCCATTGAGGGCGCAGGCATTTCCGGTACGATTGCCCCTCCTGATACCCCCTCCTGATACCGTGGAAGAACCATGAAATTGGGGTGGCCGCTCTCAGGTTCGCGCCATGGCGCCGCACGCGCTTTCGCGGCCTTCACTTTGCTCGCGGTCTCGCTCTCCGAGCCCATCGCCGCGCGCTCACAGGAGCTTCCGTCCGACTCGGGCTGGCGCGATCTGAGCCTGGAGCAATACCAGCAGCAGCTCCAGAATCTCGACTCCATCGTCGCCGCCTGCCAAAAGCAACGGTCTGGGGCCAGCGTAGCGCAGACAAGTTTCCCCGCCTGCGATCCGGCGCAGGTTGGTCCCGACAACCGAGTGCAATGGCGCCCTGGGTCAGCCTCACAATCGCGTGAAGTCCGTTATGACTGGTTGCGCTCTGTGCTGGCCCGCGCCGCGAAGAAATCCGCTGCGCCCGAGAAAAGTATCTTCGCCGCAATTCCCGGCGCGAACGATAAAGCACCCTCTCCTGATGAATTGCTTTCGGCCGCCCGTCAACGTCTGCGGAATGACGCCACGCAGGCAGGCAGCCCACTTGCGCCCAACCCTGACTACAGCAGCGAGCGAACCACCATGAAGTCCATCCTCGCGCAACGCGCCTATCAGAGTGTCGCTTCGCAGTCGGCTTTGGCGAAATTCCGCGAGTGGCTCGGCAATCTGCTCGACAAGATCTTTTCCGGTCTAATTCGCTTCGGCGCGCACGCCCCGTGGATCGCATGGCTGCTGCGCATTCTTTTGCTTGTCGCCATTTGCACCGCGCTGGTCTGGTTTTTGTTGCGCATCGAGCGGCGCTCTCGCATCCGCCTCATCCCCGACGTTGAGCCTGCCCCCGGAGCGCCTTCGGCGCGCGAATGGCAGTTGTGGCTCCGCGATGCGCAGGCAATGGCGGCCAGGGGGCATTGGCGCGAAGCGATTCATTTCGTCTACTGGGCGTCGATTGCGCGCCTCGAATCAAAACGCTTGTGGCCGGCCGACCGAGCTCGCACTCCTCGCGAGTATCTGGCGCTGCTCGCGGCAACCGATCCGCGCAAGCCGAACTTGAAGGAGCTCACGCGGAGCTTTGAGCGCACCTGGTACGGCGGGCGTGCGGCTCAGGCCTCAGACTTCAACGCCGCTCTGGAGCAGGCTGCTGCGCTGGGGGTCGCCGCGGAATGAAACTGCTCCCTTCACTCGACGCCAAAGATCGCAGGCTTCTCATCGGCTGTCTGGTCGCGGTTCTCGTGCTCGCATTTGTGACTGCATTCCTTTCGCGCAATGAAAACAATGACGACAGCACCGTGCCCAGCTCCTATCTGACCGGCAAGCACGGCGCGCGCGCCGCCTATGAAATGCTTGCCGCAAGCGGCTACACAGTGGAGCGGTGGGAACAGCCGCTGAGCGATTTGGTGCAACACGCCGACGCTCAGACCGTGGTGATTCTGGCCGAGCCCGATCCAGAGGATATCGCCGAGGAGGATCTCAAAGCTGTGCGCGACATCGTAGACAACGGTGGCCGCGTCCTGGTAACCGGCTGGGCGGGTGGCCGCCTTGTTCCCGATGGCGATGCTCAGCCTCCAACCCAGTTTGAGGTAGCCTGCAAACTCACGCCCCAGGGCCTCGATTCGCTGGCCGGCTCCGGCGAAGTGTGGATGGTTCCCGAAGCTGGATGGGGCTTCGACCGGCCGCTCGATCGCGTGCAATACAACTGCGAGGGCGCGCCGGCGATCGTCGAATACTCCCACGGCAAAGGCGAGATTGTTTGGTGGGCAAGCTCAACGCCTCTTGAAAATGGCTCCATCGCCCGCGCAAATAATCTCAACCTCTTTCTGAACGCGATTGGCTCGCGTGAAGCTCACCACATCTATTGGGACGAATCGCTGCACGGTGAGACGCGCACTGAATGGTTCTACGCGGATGGGCCTGCGATGTGGGTGTTGCGGGCTGGCTTGCTTGCAATCGCACTGCTGATTCTCTTTAGCTTCAGCCGCAGGCGCGGGCCTGTGCGTGACTTGCCCTCTCCCATCCGCGCCACTCCTGTCGAATTTCTCGAAGCGCTGGGCTCGCTCTATGCCGAAGCCCACGCCTCGTCAACAGCCGTCGAGCTTGCCTATGAACGCTTCCGCCGTAGAATGGGCGATCTATGCGGGCTGAAAGGGGCGAAAATGAGCGCAGAGGAGTTGAGCCTTGCGCTACGCCGCCGCTTTCCCCAGGCCGCGCCCGAACTTGAAAAAGATCTGGCCGACTGCGAAGCAGCCGCGACCAACGACAAGCTGCAGCCGAAAAACGCTCTCGCGCTGGTGCAGGCGCTCAGCCGCCACAGTGAGCTGCTCATCGCGGTTGCGCGCGCAAGGCCGACACGATAGCAAGAATCAAATGCGCAGAGAATTGGACTCGCGCGCCCGACAGGATCTACATGATCGACAAGATCAACGAAGCTGAAAACAAGGAGACCGGAATGACCGAGGAAACAAATCAGGAACAGGGTTCACAACAGCCGAACGCAACATTGCAGGCGACCCAACAATTGCTCGCCGCATCGCGGGCGGAACTAGGACGCGTCATCGCTGGGCAAAGCGAAGTGATCGGCGAGGTTCTTGTCGCAGTGTTGACGCAGGGCCACGCATTGCTCGAAGGCGTGCCGGGCATCGCCAAGACGCTGATCGTCAAATCGGTCGGCCGCCTGCTTGGCCTCGGCTTCCAGCGCGTGCAGGGCACGCCGGACTTGATGCCCGCCGATATTCTTGGCACCACGATGTTTCGTCCCGGCACCGACACCTTTGCTTTCCACGCCGGCCCGGTCTTCACCGATCTTCTCCTCGTTGACGAAATCAATCGCATGCCGCCGCGCACGCAGGCAGCGCTGCTTGAATGTATGGAAGAGCGCCAGGTAACGAGCGACGGCGTGCAGCGCCCACTTCCCCCCTGGTTCACCGTCTTCGCCACGGAAAATCCCATCGACTTTGAGGGCACATATCCGTTGCCCGAAGCGCAGCTCGATCGCTTCCTGCTCAAAATTAAAGTGAGCTACCCGGCGCCCGATGAGGAACGGCAGATGCTTGAGCGGCATCACAACAGTGGCAGCGCAAACCTGCTGGAAGACGCGAAGATTCAGCCGCTCTCTGCCCAGCTTCTCGCTTCCGCGCGCGATGAGATTCGCGCCATTCGAGTGGAGAGCGATCTCTACGGCTACATTCTCGATCTCGTCCGCCGCACGCGCGAGTGGCCCATGCTGGCGCTCGGCGCAAGCCCTCGTGCCGCCATCTGCCTGCTGCGTGTCGCGCAGGCTTTCGCCGCTTTTGAAGACCGCGACTACATCATTCCCGACGATGTGAAGCGCGCCGTTCTTCCTGTTCTGCGCCATCGCATTCTTCTCAAGCCAGAGGCGGAGCTGGAAGGCTTCGACGCCGATCGCGTACTCAACGACGTTGTCGCCGCGGTTGCGGTGCCGCGCGGATGATCTCTTCATCCCTCCATCCCGAGCCGATTCGCGCCGCCTGCGTCCGGCGCGGCCGATTCGCGTTTGGACTCACATCGCGCACTATCTGGCTGCTTGCTGCTGGCCTTTTGTTCGCGCTGCCGGGATTTTTTCGGGCTACATGGGGATACGGAATGCTCGTCTGGGACGCGCTGGTGTTGCTCGCGGCATTTCTTGATGGACTCCGCTTGCCGGCCGCGCAGCAGATCACGATCGAGCGCTCCTGGAGCAACGCGCCTGCGCTCGATAGCGAAACCGAGATCCAGCTAGCCGTTGAGCACAGCGCGGAGACGATTCTCGAGTGCCACCTGGTGGACGACTTACCTGACGCATTAGTGGCCGCGCCGGCCACGCACGATCTGCGCGTCTTTCCTCGCCTCCGGGCCACACTGCGCTACAAAATCGAGCCACGCGATCGCGGCGATGTCCGCGCCGGAGCAGTCTTTATTCGATACGGCTCTCCGCTTTGCCTCGTGGAGCGCTGGGCTATGGCGCCACTTGAGCAGCCGGTCCGCGTCTACCCGGCGCTGCGCCAGGGCGAGGATCAGGAAATTTTTCTCGCCCGCGGCCGCCAGATCGAGCTGCAACTGCGCCGCGCGCGCGAACGCGGCCTGGGCCGTGACTTCGAGAGCCTCCGCGAATATCTCGAAGGCGACGATTTGCGCGACGTCTGCTGGACCGCGACCGCGCGCCGCGGTCAATTGGTCACGCGCCGCTATCAGACCGAGCGCAGCCAGGCAGTCTGGATCGTTCTCGACGCAGGCCGGTTGCTGCGCGGGAGAATCCTTGACGACGCCGATGTGCATAACCGGCGCGGCCACTCTAAGCTCGACTACGCCTGCTCCACCGCCGTGGCCCTCGCGCAACTTGCGCTGTTTTCCGGCGATCGCGTCGGCCTTCTCGTCTACGGCCAGCACGTGCAGCAACGCGTACTCCCCGGCCGCGGCCACGCGCATCTGCGGCAGATTGTCGAAGCGCTCGCGCAGGCTCGCGCCGAAACGAGCGAGGCCGATCACCTCCGCGCCACGGCCACGCTGAATCGCTGGCAGCCGCGCCGCGCCTTGATTCTTTGGATTACCGACCTGGCCGAGACCGCCATGCGTCCCGAAGTCATCGACGGCGCAATGCAATTGCTGCATCGCCACGTTCTTTTGTTCGTCGCCATGGCCCAGCCAGACGTCGCCGCTATCGCCAATGCGCAACCCAGGAACGTAGAAGAAATGTTTCGCGCCTCCGCCGCGCAGGAGCTGACCACACGCCGCGAACTGCTCCTGGCGCGCCTGCGCGATCAGGGCGCGCTCACCCTCGACCTCGATCCGGCGCAGGTCACCTCGGCCGTGCTGAATCAATATTTGAGGGTCAAAGAGCGAGCAATGGTTTAGATCAAAACCGCCAGCTCATCGCGCGATTTGGCTCGCCGTTTTCACCGGCCGAAACAACCACACCAGCAACAGCGTGAACAACAAGCCGCCCACAGTGAATTTGAGCGGAACCGGCGCACTCGACGGCGAAAAGAATCCTTCTAGCGATCCCGCGATGACAAGCAGCGGAATCACGCCTGAAACGAGGCGCGTTGCTTCCACGCCTGCCAGCGCTATCGAGTCGCGCCGCCGATAAAGCCCCGGAAACAGCACGCCCTGCGCGAGGCGCAGCCCCGCGCCGCCGGCAAGAATGATCGATGGCAGCTCCAGTGAGCCGTGCGGAGCCACAAAGCTCCACAGATCAACCGACATGCCGTGTTGCGCACAGGCCACGCCGATGACGCCGAGCAGCAGCCCGTTAAAAAACATGGAGTAGATCGTCCCGAGGCCGAAGACGATTCCGCCGGCGAAGGCCACAAAGCAAACGCTCAGATTGTTGGTCATGATCGCGCTGGAAGCCACCGGCTCAATGCCGACAATCGAATGCGTCCACATCTCGTGGTGCTCGATAGTTTCGACCATTTCAGGCCCCAGCATGTGACGCATGAACTGCGGACGCGCCAGCGTCAGCACCGAGCCCAGCAGGGCACCGCCCAGCGTCATTATCAGTGCCAACAGCACATACCTGATCTGCCGCTGCACGATGAGCGGGTACTCGTCGCGCAGGAAATAGAAAATCTTCAGGAAGCCTTTGCGCCGGCTGGAATAGATGATATGGTGGGCGCGAGCTAATAACTGGTTGACATGCTCGGCATAAGCCCGCGCCGTCGCATCCTGGCGCAGCGTGGATACGTCGCTCGCCACCTGCCGGTAAAGCAGAGCCGTCTCGCGCAGCTCGGCCCGTGATAGCTGCCGTACCCCGCCCGCGCTCGCCTCGCCCAGCAGCGCGCCCAAACGATCCCAGTAAGGGCGGCGCTTTGCGAGCCACTGATTGGAGAGAATAGTCGCCATGCAGCCGGTTGGAGATCAGCTTAACATCGACACCCCGGAGCTCGTGGACATCGAGATGCCGCTTGCTGGCATCGGCAGCCGGTTTATTGCTATTCTCGTCGACTATCTCATTTGGGGTTCCGCATTTTTCATTTTCTTTCTGCTGGCCCTGATCGTTATTCCGGCGATGACCATCTTCGGTCGCATTTCGGCAAACTGGGCGATCGGCATCGCCCTTCTCATCGTTTTCGTGATGCACTGGGGATACTTTGCGCTCTTCGAGGCTTTCAGCAACGGGCGCACGCCGGGCAAGCGCGTGGCGAAGATTCGCGTCATTCATCAATCAGGCCGCGGCATCAACTTTGTTGAATCGTTAGCGCGCAACCTCGTTCGATACGTCGACAGCCTGCCCAGCTTCTACGCGGTCGGAATCGCCGTGATCTTTCTCAGCCGGCGCAATCAACGGCTCGGCGACATGGTTGCCGGAACTCTCGTCGTTCGCGACCGCCCGGTCGATTCGCCGCACTGGGGCGAGAGCGCATCGCGCACCTTTACTGCGCCAACGCTGATCGCGGCTTCGCCCATTACTCCCGCAGAGTCTTCATGGACAGGCCGCGATTCGCGCAGTGGTCCGCAGGCTGATTCATGGGCCAATTCATGGGATCGCCCGCCGCATCTGCGCGTGGTGTTGCCAGCGACGGCGCTGGCCAAACTTTCCGGCTCCGACCTCGAAGTGCTTGAAAGCTTCTTTGGGCGCCGCCTCGACATGGACCTCGCAACTCGCGCCGCCCTGGCCAGCCGTATTGCCTCGGCTCTCTGCGTCAAATCGGGTCTCGCCATTCCGCAGGACACGAGCGTGGAGACCTTTCTTGAAGCCGTCGCGCATCAGTTTCGTGAGCAGGCGCGGATGAGCTAGCGCGTGACCGCTTGAAGCAGCCAGCCGCGCATTAAACTGTGAATCGCATCACAGCAGAACATCGAACTCGAGCGGTATATTAAGATTCTGTCTGGATAAGAGCAGTTGCTGCGCGGTTCCCTGTGAGGGCTGAACCGATTTCTTCAAGATTAGCCCGGACCTGCGGCATACTCGCCGCGCCGGCATTGGGACACGAGGAGCAAGAACATGGCAAAGAGCGTCAACAAAGTTTTTCTTCTAGGTAACGTCGGCAAGGACCCCGAGATTCGCTCCACCCCCAGCGGCACCATGGTGGCCAATTTCACGCTTGCCACCAGCGACCGCACTCAGGACCCGCAGGGCAACTGGCAGGATCGCACCGAATGGCACAATCTGGTCGCCTTCAAGCGCACCGCCGAGATCGTCCGCGATTATGTGAAGAAAGGTTCCAAGCTTTTCATCGAAGGCAAGATTCAGACGCGCAGTTGGGAAGATAAGGACACCAAGGCCAAGCGCTACCGCACCGAAATTATCGTGAACGATCTTTCGCTGCTCTCTGGGCGCGACGATTCCTCAGGCGGCGGTGCGGGCGGTTACAGCCGTTCGTCGAGCACTTCCAATGCAGCTGTCAACGAGGACCAGCGCGTGCCCGCGGCGCAGGACGATTTCGCCCAGTCAGCCGAAATCTCGGACGACGATATTCCGTTCTAAGAGCACGAGTCGGGGCAAGCGGCCGTGGCAGACGGGCGGCTTTTCCCGCCTGCGGGCCGCGATTGTCAACCGGGAGAATTCAAATGAAAAGGCTCTTCGTCGTCGCACTCTTCGCCGCCTGCATCGCGCTGCCCGCGCAAGAGACGCGTCGCGAGGCTAGTCACGCCACTGGCAACCCGGCTGTCGACTCGAAGCCGAATAGCCCAGATGTCCCCGACGTGTTTGCCGTGAGCGGTCATCTGGAGCGCATTGTCGTGCTGCGTTTCAAGTTCGGAACCGATCTCCTCGTCGGCCTGCAAAAGATGGTCGCGCAGGAGAAGATCAAAAACGCCGTTATTCTGTCTGCCTTCGGTTCGGTGCGCGGCTACCAGGTTCATATGGTGTCGAATCGCGACCTGCCGTCGAAGGATTTGTTCATCAAGAACCCTACCGCGTCAGCAGACATCATCGGCATGAGCGGCATGGTGATGAACGGCCGCATTCATCCGCACATCACGCTGGCTAATGGAGACAGGGCTTTCGGTGGCCATCTCGAACCGGAAACCACCGTTTTTACCTTCGCCGTCGTCACTCTGGGTGTTCTTGACGACTCAATCGACATGAGCCGCTTCGACGATTCAAGCTATCGATAGCCGCCAGCCACCGCCTACGCGGGCAATTCTATTTCGGGTTCAGCCAGCGGATCGTTGTCCCTGTCCGTGACCTCGGCGATCGCAGCTAATCGCTCCGCCAATTCATCCGTCCAGCAATTCTCCGGCGCGCGCCAGCTCCAATTCCCGGCAGGCACCGCCGGCGTATTCATTCGCGCCTCTGATCCCAGCTCCAACAAATCCTGCGCAGGAACGATCGCCATCTCTGCCACACTCGCTTCGGCGGCGCGGATCAGCGGCCATGCCGGCCGGCCGGCTACCGGACCCACGAGAGCCCCAACGGCCGCGCGCTCCGCTTTGCCGGCGGTGTTCCACCATCCCTGCGTCGTGTCGTTATCGTGCGTGCCAGTATAGGCCACTGTGTGCCGCGTGAACTGCTGCGGCAGGTGAGCGTGCGCGCCCTTGTCGCTGAATCCAAACTGCAACACCTTCATGCCCGGCATTCCCAGCTCCAGCCGCAGTGAGTCAACCTCCGGCGTAATCAGGCCCAGGTCTTCGGCCACAAGCGGCAGCGGACCGAGCGCCGCTTCAAGTGCGCGAAACAACTCCAGCCCCGGCGCCTTGATCCATTCGCCCTTAATTGCGGTTTCTTCTTCGGCGGGAATCGCCCAATAAGCCTCGAAGCCGCGAAAGTGATCGAGGCGCACGATGTCATAGAGTTCCACCGCGCGGCTGATGCGGTCCACCCACCAGCCGAATCGAAGTCCGTTTTCGTTGGGCGCGGCCAGCACATCCCAGCGATAAAGCGGATTTCCCCAGCGCTGCCCGGTCGGTGAAAAATAATCCGGCGGAACGCCGGCGATGCGAATGGGCTTCAGGTCGTCGTCGAGCTCAAAAATATCCGGATGAACCCACACATCGGCCGAATCCATATTGACAAATATGGCCACGTCGCCAAGGATTCTGATTCCATTCTTCGCTGCTGCGTCTTGCAGTCGCTCCCATTGCCGCGCGAACGCGAATTGCAACGCCCGCTCGATCGCCACAGCGCGGCCGTGGTCCGTTTCAGCCTGTGCCAAAGCCTGCGGATCGCGCCGCCGCAGCGGCTCCGGCCACTCAGTCCACGCACCGGTTTGATGCACACGGCGCAGCACGGCGTATAGTGCGTAGTCGTTGAGCCATGCAGCCTCATCAAGGCAGAAATCCTCAAAATCGGCCCAATCGTCCTCAAGTTTCGGCGACTTCGGCCCGCGATCAAGAAAATTCCCCGCAGCCTCCTCGAGCAGCGGCAACTTCCGTGCGGCGACTTCATCAAAATCGACATTTCCAGATCGACCAGCCAGCCCGGCGATGCGCGCACCATCAATCCAGCCCCAGTCGGCGAGAAACTCCAGGCTGATGAGCGATGGATTTCCAGCGAATGCAGACGAGCCCGCATACGGCGAGTTGCCATATCCGGTGGGGCATAGCGGCAGAACCTGCCACACATGCTGCTTTGCACGAGCCAGAAAGCCAAGAAACTCGTGCGCAGCGGGTCCCAGATCGCCGATACCTCCATAAGACGGCAGCGAACTTACGTGCAACAAAACTCCACTCGATCGCTGAAACTCCATGAAGCCGATATTACCGGATGAATCGCTGCCTGCCGGAAGCGGGCCTGATTTGAGACACTGTTGTGCGTGCAGCCGAACAAGTTTGTCCCGCCACTCAAGCGTTAAGGGAGTCTCTCGTTGAAGACCTGTCTGTCGCCTGTTTGCCTTCGTGTTTTCACCTTAGTCTCCATCCCCGCCGTCTTTGCGCTGCGGATTTTCGCGGCCGCGCCCCCGCAGCCACTCACTCTTGCCTCCGGCTGGCAATTGCAGGATGTCGCGAAGGTTCCGCAAACCGCTGCTCAGGTGTCGGCTCCCGGCTTCGTCTCAGCCGGCTGGTATGCGGCCACGGTTCCGGGAACTGTCCTCACGTCTCTCGTCAACGATCACGTCTATCCTGAGCCGCTCTACGGCGAGAACGAACGCCCCGAGATCATTCCCGAAAGCCTGGTCCACACTTCGTATTGGTACCGCACCGTTGTCAGAATTCCCACCGCCTACGCGGATCGTCACATCTGGCTCAACTTCGATGGCATTAATTACTCCGCTGAAGTATGGGTGAATGGCGCGCAAGTCGGCACAACACGCGGCGCGTTTGTTCGTGGAATCTTCGACATCACCGCACAAGTGGAGCCTGGACAGCTTGCAGTAGTCGCCGTCCTCGTCACTCCCGAGCCCCACCCCGGCGTCCCGCATGAGCACACGCTTCGCAATGGCGTCGGCCAGAACGGCGGCATTACCGCGCTCGATGGGCCGACGTTTCTATCGACTATCGGCTGGGACTGGCTTGATGCCGTGCGCGATCGCGACACCGGCATCTGGCAAAAAGTATTTCTCTCCGCCACCGGTCCGGTGGTCGTTGAAGACCCGCTCGTCACCACGGAACTTCCGCTCCCCAAAACTGACTCATCCGACGTCACCGTCGAAACAACTGTCGAAAACGTGAGCGCCGAGCTAGTCGCGGGTGAAGTTCGTGGCACAATCGAAAACATCGTGTTCGCGCGACAAGTGACCCTCCCGCCCCACACAACGCAACAAATCACCTTTAATGCGAGCAACAAGCCGGCCCTGCACATCGAGCATCCGCGGCTCTGGTGGCCCAATGGCTATGGCGCGCAGCCGATGTACAAACTTCATCTTGAATTCAGAACCGGCCAAACCATCTCGGACGCGCGGGATGTCAACTTCGGCATCCGCAAGATCAGCTACTCTGTTCCCGGCACCGACACGCTCACAATCTCCGTCAACGGGGTGCCCATTTTCATTCGAGGCGGCGATTGGGGCCTTGACGAAGCCCTGAAGCGCATCCCTCGCGAGCGGCTCGACGCCGAGATTCGCCTGCATAAGCTCGCCAACCTCAATCTGATTCGCAACTGGGTCGGCCAGAGCACCGGCGAAGATTTCTATGAGCTGTGCGACAAGTACGGCCTGCTGGTGTGGGACGAATTCTTTCAGCCCAATCCGCTCGACGGCCCGGATCCCACTGACATTTCTACCTATGTTGCGAACGTGCGCGAGAAAGTTCTGCGCTACCGCAATCATCCATCCATCATTCTCTGGTGCGCGCGCAACGAGGGCGATCCTCCGCCCGAAATCGACGCCGCTCTGCGCACGCTGTTAGCCGAGGTCGATCCCGCTCGACTCTATTGGCCGAACTCGACCGATGGCCCGGGCGTGCGCTCGCATGGACCGTATTATTGGCGCGCGCCGCGCGAGTTCTACAACGTCTACGACGACTACTTCAAAACCGAAACCGGCAGCGCCTCCATCCCCACGCTTGAATCCATCCGCGGTATGATGCCCGAGAAAGATTGGGAGACGATCGACGACGATTGGGCAGCGCACGACCTCGCGAAAGGCAATCAGCACGGCGATCTGTACCCGCTGATCCTCGCCGGTCGCTACGGCAAGATCGCCAACCTCGCCGACTTCGTGCGCAAGGCACAGATGATGAACTACGAAGCCTTCCGCGCCATGTATGAGGGCCGCAACGCACAGCTGTTCCATCCCACCACGGCGGTCATCACCTGGATGAGCAATCCCGCGCAGCCCAGCTTCGTTTGGCAGATTTACCACTACGATCTTGAGCCAATGTCGTCGTACTTCGCCGTCATGCACGCGTCAGAGTTGGTCCACATTCAGTTCAACGAAGCCACGGGCAATGTGCAGGTCATCAACAACAAGCCCGAGCCCGTGGCCGAACTGCGCGCGCACGTCGCGGTCTACAACCTCGACGCCTCGCTCGCCTGGGAGCACGAAACCAAGCTCGATGCCGCTCCCGATGTTGCTACCGATCTGGGCCCCATCGACTTTCCGGCGTTAATTTCGGCCGTTCATTTCATCAAGCTTGACCTGCGCGACGCCGCCGGCCGAATCATTTCGACCAACTTTTATTGGCGCGCTCTGCCGTCCAGTCCCGACGACCTCAGCGCACTTAATCAACTGCCGATGGTCAAGCTGACCGCGACCGTGGAACCGCGTCAAGAAGCAACATAACAGGCCGACGGCTTTTGCAGGTCACGCTGCACAACCCGACGCAAGGCATCGCCTTGATGACGCACATTCAGCTTCGCCGCAAATCCGGCCAGCGCGTACTGCCCGTCTTCTACAGCGATAATTACGTCTCTCTGGTCCCCGGCGAATCGAAGACCATCGACATCGATGCCGCCAATCGCGACTTTCATGGCGAAAACGCGCTGATCGTCGTCGACGGATGGAATGTGACCGTCGCACCTGCGTCGTTTCCCGCCGCAACCATTAAACCGAATCTCGACGCTCAACCCGATCGCTGGCCCGCGACTGGACTACCGTTCGCGACGACCGGCCTGCGCTGACAGCCGCACGAGCAAAAACAAAACGGCCCGCAACCATAAGGTCTGCGGGCCTTTTGTCGCTAAAGAATTCCGCGTTTATGTTCCGGGCTGGCCGGGCAGCTGCGGACCCTGTGGCTTGGCGTTGATCACCACCAGCTTGCGTTTCTTGTAGTCGTTAAACACGCTGCTCACGAACACGCTGAAGGCCTCGTTGCGGCGCTGGTCCAGAAGTTCATCGCGCGTCTGGTCCAAATTCTTCGCAATCTCGTCGGCGCTCGGCTCCTGTTTGTCGTCGATCTTCACCACCACACCGGTACGGCCGGCGTCGATGGGCCCGCTGATTGCTCCTACGTTCATATCGAAGAGTTGCGGCGCAACTTGCCCCACTTCGCCAAAATCCGGCACCTGTCCGCTTTCTCCTACCAGGTCGCTCGTCTTCACCGTCGCGCCCACGGCCTTGGCAGCCTTGGCCAGATCGTGCGTCGCCTTCGCCTGGTCGGCCAGCGCCCTCGTTTTCTGGCTCAACAGAAGAGGCAGCTGCTCCTGGCGATAGTCGTCAAGCACGTGGCTCTTCCAATCGGCAAATGCGGGAGCGTGCGCCGGGATAATGCCGGTCACCTGGAAAACCGCATAGCCTTCGCCTGTCGGCGCCGATTGCGGCGGATCGCCCTGCCTCGCCGCGAAGGCCTTGGCCAGAATCTGTGCGCCGTCGGGCAGCGCGGCAATCACGCCATCGTGCGCCACCGGATCCGTCGTCACCACATCCAGATGGTGCGCGGCGGCGGTCTTTTCCAACCCGTTCTTGATTGCTTCGCTGGTCAGTAGCTGCGCATAGTTGTCCTCAGCGCCCGCCTGAGCCTGGCGCGTCAGCGTTGCAAGAATGCTCGCCTGCACTTCGTTCAGCGCCTGCGTATGCGCGGCCTGCCGCTCTTCCACCTGCACAATGTGATAGCCGAAGTTGGTCTTCACAATGTCGATCTCGCCAATTTTCTGCGTAAAGATCGCATTGTCGAACGCTGGCACCATCTTGCCCCGCTGCGCAAATCCCAACTCGCCGCCTGCGTCCTTGCTCCCAGGGTCGTCAGAGTATTTCTTGGCCAAATCGGACCAACTTCCGCCGGTCTGCAGCTGCTTCAGAACCATCTGCGCCTTGGCTTTTGCCGCCGCATCGGTTGCGGCATCGGCGTTCGGGGGCACGCTGATCAGAATATGGCGCGACTTGGCCTGTTCCGGAACCGAATAGTCAGCGGCGTGATCGTTGTAATACTGCTGCACCGCCTGCTGGCTCGGCGGTTGAACGCCACCTGGAATCTGGCTTTCATTGAACGCAAAGTAGGTGATCTTGCGCTCCTCAGGCACCGCCTGCGCGTAGCGCGCCGCGTTTGTCTTGAAAAACGCTTGCAATTCGCTGTCCGAGGGGTTGATCGCCTTGCCGACATCTTCGGCCGAGATCACCGCATAATCGAACTTGATTTTGATGTTCGCCTTGCGGTAGGTGTCGCGCACTTCCTGATCGCTCACCGTCACACCGCCGGTGATCAGCGCCTGCAGCCGTCGAATCGTTATCTCGTCCTTGATCTCGCTCTCGAAGTCCGTCACCGACTCGTTCAGCCGGTCATTGATCAGCTGCTTGTAGGCATCTTCCCCGATGAATTTGCCGCCGGGGTAAAGAACTTCGCCCGAGGGACCGGTGCTGAGATTCTTGCGCACGTCTTCGTCGGTCGCGTAGATCCCCAGCTTGTGGGCCTCCTCGATCAGCACCTGCTCCTGCACCAGTTGCTGTCCAATCTGTTGCGAATACAGCTGCACAATCGTTGGGTTGTTGGCGTACTCCGGATTGCGCTGCCGCAACTGGTTCTCAGTGACCTGCTGCACATGCGCCTGCGTAATACTGTCGCCGGAAGAAAGCCAGCGGCTATACCAGTGCGGGTAGACGACTGCGTACGTGTCGGGCGACGAAGAACCCATGCCACCGAGGCCGGGAATCAGGTACAAAACCATGGTGATTGAAGCTGCGCCGATGATGACGACGATCAGCGCTTTAACCATGCGATTATCTGTCTGCAGGAAACGAATCATGGGTGGGCTTAAACCTTCAACTCTCTGAGCGCGTGCAAGCTGAACCGGCGGGCGGCAGCATGGAATCTACTGCCTTTGCTGCGGAGCTGCGGATGCGCAATTCTCTCTCGATGTAACTCTGCCATTATAGACGACGGTCTGGCCCGGACCGCGTAAGGCCAGCGCGCGCGCATCATGCGTCTTGTGAGCGCGGCGTGGACGCCAGAAGTGCGTCCAATGCGCCCCTGGTGCGTGCCGGGCCAGCATTTGATCGCCCCATCAATTCACAAAAACCGGCCAAATCGCAAAACCAGCCAAACGCAAAACGGGCACCCCGCTTGAACGAGACGCCCGTTTCCTATTCCCTATTGGCTATTCCCTGCTGGCTGTCTTTTTTTACCGCCAGTAGTACGATCCACCGACAATGTAATACGGCCGGTAGTAAACCGGAGGATACCCGTACGGGTAAGCCGGGTAGCCGTACCCGGCGTAGTAGCCCGCCGGCCCGTAGGGTCCGCGCCGGTAGAGGCTCGGGCCGCCAGGATACAGCCCCTGAGCCAATCGCGCTGCTTCCTGCGGGCTCACCGGGTTCACCGTGAGCGGCGCATTGATGTGGAACGTAACCAGCGCTTCCGCGGGAATCCAAACTCGCGGCCCGCCCGAAGCGGCCGAAGCCGCTGTGCCTCCAGCAGCGCCGACCCCTGCGCCGATTGCGCAGCCCGGGCCGCGGCCTATCGCGCAGCCAATGATCGCCCCGATCACGGCGCCGCCCACTGCATTGCTCGCCGTCTGGCCCGCTTTATTCGGACCCTTCACCTTGAACTCATCCGTACTCAGCGGATAGCTCTGTCCGCCGAGATCGAGAGAAGTCAGCGTTAGCGCGAGCACTGAGCTTCCGGCCAATTTACCGGAACCCGCATTCTTCACTTCCGTTACAACGCCGTGGACCGTGGCTCCGCGCGGAATCGCGAGTACGCCGCCGACGGCCACATCCTGAATCACCGTGAACTGCACCGGCTCGCCGTCCTTGGCCCGTTTGCTATCCACCGGCTCGCTGGTCCGCACTTGCAGCAGCATGCCCGGCTGAATGGTCACAGGGCCTCTGGCCGGTTGATACGCA
The DNA here is from genome assembly GCA_963773915.1 of uncultured Acidobacteriaceae bacterium. GTDB lineage: Bacteria > Acidobacteriota > Terriglobia > Terriglobales > Acidobacteriaceae > Telmatobacter. Next base: position 234,828 of record CAVZCY010000007.1, on the reverse strand, counting down.
GGTTGCTGAGGGTAAGGCGGATTCTGCGAATACTGCGGACTCTGGTACTGCGGCCTCGCCGGAGGATAACCGCCCTGCTGTGGATAGCCGCCCTGCTGCGGGTAGCTGCCCTGTTGTGGGTATCCGCCTTGCTGTGGGTAGCCATTTTGCTGCGGGTTGCCCTGCTGCTGCGGATAAGCCGGCGGGTTATTGGCTGCAGCCGGATCCTGCTGCGGATTCGCGTCCGGTGCAGGCCCTGGCGGCGGCAAGTTCGCCATTTGCTGCTGCGCCTGCGATTGGTCAGGATCAGGCGTTTCGTCGGCAGCCGGCGCCGGCTGCTGATTTTGCGCATCCGCACCCGGATTCCCTATCTGCAAATTGTCGTGGACCTTGGTCACGCCGTCTACATGCGCGGCAATCGACTCGGCCAGCTGCTTGGACGCATCGCTCGAAACCGTTCCCGAGAGCGTAACTTCGCTCTGAATCGTGGCCGCGGTAATCAGATCGTTCTTCAGCGCCGCCGAACCGTCCAGCGCGTGCACCACGTCCATCTCGATCTGACCATCCGTGCGCGGACCCTGTTGTGCCGCCGGCTGACCTTGGGGCTGGGCCGGCGCGCCCGCGTCCTGTGCAGGCGTAACCACGGCGCACAGCATGGCCAACCCCATCCACGCCATGAACTGCGTACTCACCTTCCGTAACGAGCTACGATTCATTTTCGTTTCTCCTGTGTCTGCGCCGTCACTCCCATGCGGTTCCAACTCACGCCGGGCGAACGGTTTCTCCCGCACTCGCTTCATCGCTCAAACCATTAGACGAGCTTCGGCCGAGCCTGTTAACGGCTTAAACCCCGGCTCGGGGAAAAAGTTTCCTGAAGGCGTATCGATATGAGATGAGCCCTACTTCAGCGCCGCGCTAATCGCTGTGCCCAGAGCCTTTAACCCCGCAGCCACATCAGCCCCAAGGTGCACGCGAAGCGCCCGCCGTCCGCGCGACTCCAGCACCGCCAGATCGCCCGCCGCCTGCGCGTCGATCACCACGCCAAAGCTGTACTTCTGCCCGGGAATTTCCAGGTCGACGGCGTGGTCCGCGGTGATCTGCAGAAATACGCCCGTGTTGGGGCCGCCTTTGTAGTCCTGCCCGGTGGAGTGCAGAAAGCGCGGCCCAAAACCCAGGCATGTGGCCACGCGTTTTTGGTCGCGCACCTTGTGCCGGAACTCCTGAATCGCCGCCTCGTGCTCCTCAAACATGGGCAGAAATGCCAGCGTCGCGAAGTAGTCGCCGGCCTGAATCTGGTCGAGATGCGCGCGCAGAATCCCGGCCAGCGTCTGCGCTCGGCGCCGCGGCCTTCAGCTTGGCGGCGTATGCATCGGTCGCGTAGAGCTCAAACGGAACTCCCGCGTCATCCTTTCCGGTAAGGAACGGCGTCGCGCTCCGGCAGCTTGCCGGTCTTCTCGTACTCGGCTGGTCAGCGTGCGGGTCTCGATCTTTGCCGCTTCCACATCCGGCTGGTTGAAGGGATTGATGCCCATCACCGATCCGGCAACCGCAGTCGCGATCTCCCATGTGAAGAACTGCCCGAAGATTTCATAGAGATCGGCAATCTCGATGTGGACGACCGGATGGCCGGCGGCTTCGAGGGCGGCGACCTTGGCATCCTGGCTGGCATCGGCCGTGTCCGTTCAGCCGCACGTAGGCAAAGATGCGGTCGTTGCCGTAGACCTCGGGCGCGCCGATGGCCTCGCGGTCGACGGGCGTAATTCCCTTCCCCAGCTTGCCGGTGGATTCGGCGATCAGTTGCTCCAGCCACGCGCCCAGGTCGTAGATCTCCGGCGAAGTGAAGATGGTGATCTTGTCGCGTCCGGCGTTGGCCGCCGAGCCCAGCAGCAGGCCAAGCTGCACGGCGGGATTGTCCGCTACAGGCCAGCTTCGCCGCGGCCACGGCCTTGGCCGCCTCGGCCAGCAGCTTGTCCACGTTCAGGCCGGCCACCGTCGCCGCCACCACGCCGAAGTTCGAGAGCGCCGAGTAGCGGCCGCCGATCTGCGGATCGCCGTAGAAGATGTGGCGGAAGCCGTCGTCCTTGGCCACCTGCTCCATCTTCGAGCCGGGGTCGGTGATGGCCATAAAGTGGCTGCCCGCCGTCCGCGGCCCCCACGGCCTTCTTCATCTCGTCGAAGAAATACTGCTTGAGGATGTTGGGTTCGAGCGTGGAGCCGGACTTGCTGGCCACGACCACCAGCGTCTTCGGCCAGGTCCACCTCGTCGCGGGCTGCCTTCACCTGCGCCGGGTCGGTGGAGTCGACGATGTGCAGCGCCGGAAAGCCCGGCTGCTGGCCGAAGGTCTTGGACAGCACCTCCGGACACAGGCTGGAGCCGCCCATCCCGAGCAGCAAAACCGATTGGAAGTCGGAGCTCTTGACGTCGCCGCCCAGCTCCGCAAACGACGCCAGGTCCTTCTGCTGGCGCTCCACAATGTCGATCCAGCCCATCCACTTCTCCTCGCCGTCGCGAGTCCACAGGGACGGGTCCTTTTGCCAGAAGCGGTCGACTTTGTTGTTGGCTTGCCAGTCGGCGGCGGCCGCGTCCACGGCGCCGCGAAGATCGGAGGGAACTGCGAGTCGGAAGCTCATATCACCTTAGATTCTGCATCAATGGCAGTGGTTGCAAAGCAAAGATTGTGCAAAAGTTTGGGGCCGCGCCGGAGTGCTGAATCTTGCACTTTCACATCCCAAGTGTCGTTATCGGGCAGTGGTCCTTCCGGCCAGTTGGGAGTGATGCGAATCAGGTCGAGACTGCCGCTCGCGCCGCTCGCATTCTCCAGGCTCGCATCTTCCAGCACAAACTCCGGCGACGCTGCCGGCACGGCAACAATGCCGCGCGGCGGCAGATCGACCGGCTCAAATCCCTTGCCCGTCAGCCGCCCAGCGCCACTCGCCGCAAACAGATACGCCAGACCCATGCCTCCCGCCTGCGCCACGCAGGCTTTCGCTCGTCAGATTGCCATTCACCGGTATCCGCTCGATGCGAAAGTACTCCACATCGATCAACAATGTGCGATCCGCTGAGCTCGCGCGGAGCAATCTTGCCGGCGCGCGTCGTCGAGCCTCGTGGCTTCCAGGGATTTTCAGATGTGCAGCTCGCGGCCGCGCCCGTAGTCGTACATCCTGTAGGTCACGTCGGCAGTTCTGCTGCGTCTCCAGCAGGATCGATCCGGGCCAGATCGAGTGCACCGTCCCCGCATCGACGTAAATCATGTCCCCAGCCGCCACAGGAACCATGTTCAGCCTGTCTTCGAGCGTCCCGGCGCTAATGCCTTCCTCGTATTTCGGCAAGCGTTGTCCCGGGTTTGACGCCCACAGCAACCTCGGCTCCCGGCTCGGCTGCAAGCGCGTACCAGCACTCCGTCTTCCCGCGCGGCTCCCCGTATTTCCGCGCCATCTTATCGTCGGGATGCACCTGCACGCTCAACTTTTCTTTGGCGAAAATCGTTTTGATCAGCAACGGCGAGTCTGCCCCGCGCTCATCAGCCGCTGGCGCACCGTTGCCAAGCAAGGCATCACGTTCCTCGCTAAACAGCGCGCCCAGCTTTTTCCCGCGTGCGGTCCCGGTCGCAACCAGGCAATCGTCGCCCGTCAACCAGACTTCGCCTATCGGATCGCCCTCGGCTACGCGGTCATACCATGGCCGCAGATCGCGAAATCCCCAGACCCGCGCCGTAAACACGGGCTCGATGCGAAACGGCGCGATTTGTGTCGTTACAACGCTCACGCGAAATCGTCCGGACCCTCGTTGTCCTCCTCACTCTAGCAGACATCTCGGCGACCTTACGCTACCACCCAGCTACGCCCATCTGGTGCTGTAAGTTTCCGTAGCGAGCTGACGGCGCAAGAGCTATGCTCTCTCCATGCCGAACTCAGCGATCTTCCACTCTTTGATCTTCAACGACATGTTCCAAATGCAGCTTCCGCTCCTTGAGAAGCTGCTTCGTCCCGCCATCGTGTACCTGGCGCTGGTGGTGCTGCTGCGCATCTTCGGCAAACGCGAACTGGCGCAGCTCAACCCGTTCGATCTGGTCGTTCTGCTCTCTCTATCGAACACCGTGCAGAACGCCATCATCGGCAACGACAACTCCGTCTCCGGCGGAATCATCGGCGCCGTCTCCTTGCTGGCCGTCAACTGGCTGGTGGTGCGCGCGCTCTTCTCATCTCCGCGGCTCACGCGGATGTTTGAGGGCCGGTCATCTGTGCTGATCGTCAATGGCCAAATCGACCACAAAGCAGTGAAGCGCGAGTCGCTCACCAAAGAAGAGCTCTATGACGTCATTCACAAGCAGGGATTCGACTCCGTCCACAAGGTGCAGCGCTGCGAGCTGGAGCCAAACGGCACTTTCTATGTCGAGGCTTACGAGCCCTCCGTCGCTGACAAGCAGCACGAAGAACTGCTGGCCCGGCTGGATGCGCTAAGCCGCGAGGTCGCCGCGCTCAAGCCGCAACAGGCTGGCGATTGATTGCTAACTTATGCATGAATGGCGGCCCAAGGCCGCGGCTGCCTCAACGGCAAATTACTCCCACTCGATCGTGCCCGGCGGCTTCGATGTTATGTCGTACACCACGCGGTTGATCCCGCGCACTTCGTTCACGATGCGGTTGGAGATTTTCTTCAGCAGCTCGTACGAGAGCGGCGTCCAGTCCGCTGTCATGCCGTCTTCCGAATGAACCGCGCGAATTGCGCACGTGAACGCATAGGTTCGCTGATCGCCCATCACGCCCACGCTCATGACCGGCAGCAGCACGGCAAAGCTCTGCCAGATCTTTGTGTAGAGCCCTGCGGCTTTAATCTCGGCCACCACGATCTCGTCGGCCTCCTGCAGAATCGCCACGCGCTCCGGTGTAACCTCACCAAGAATGCGCACGGCCAGTCCCGGCCCCGGAAACGGCTGGCGGCTGATTAACTCCTCCGGCATGCCCAGGTCGCGCCCGATGCGCCGGACTTCATCTTTGAAAAGGTCGCGCAGCGGCTCGATCAGTTTGAGCTTCATTCGCTCCGGCAAACCGCCCACGTTGTGGTGGCTCTTGATGGTCTGGCTCGGCCCCTTCACGCTCGACGATTCAATCACGTCAGGATAGAGCGTTCCCTGCACCAGCCACTCCACTCCGCCCGTCTCCTTCGCAATGCGATTGGCTTCGTCGTCAAAGACCGCGATAAATTCCGCGCCGATGCGCTTGCGCTTCACCTCGGGATCGGTCACTCCAGCCAGCCGCTCCAGAAAGCGCGCGCTCGCGTTCACCCCCACGATATTCAGCCCCAGCTTGCCGCGCAGATTGGCCTGCACACTCGCGAACTCGTTCTTTCGCAGGACTCCATTGTTCACGAAGATGCAGGTCAGCCGATCGCCGATGGCCTTGTGAACCAGCACCGCCGCCACCGACGAATCCACGCCGCCCGACAGCCCGCAGATCACGTGTCCGTCGCCAACTTTCTCGCGAATCGACGCGATGGTGCTCTCGATAAAGTGCGCCGCTGTCCAGTCGCCGCGCGCTCCGCAAATTGCCAGGAAATTCCGAATAATTTGCGCGCCCAATGGCGTGTGGTGTACTTCGGGATGAAACTGCACCGCCCAAATGCCGAGTTCCTCGTTGGCAATTCCTGCCAATGCGTTTTCGGTGACGGCGATTCGGCGAAATCCCTCAGGCAATTCCGCCGCTTCGTCTCCATGGCTCATCCAGGCCTGAATCTTCGTTGGCAGGCCCGCGAATAAAGGCGTGGTCATGTCTTCGAGAGTCACCTCGGCGTGGCCATACTCGCGCTTCGGCGCGGAGAGCACGATGCCGCCCAGGTGATGCACGATGAAATGCAGTCCGTAACAGACGCCGAGCACCGGCATGCTCAGTTCCAGAATCGCCGGATCGGCCGGCGGCGCGTCCGCGTCATACACCGACGACGGGCCGCCCGAAAGGATCAACCCGATAGGCTTGAGTGCCCGAATTTCATCGAGAGGCGCCGTGCACGGCAGCACCACCGAGAACACATTTTGTTCGCGAATACGTCGCGCAATCAGCTGCGTATACTGCGACCCGAAATCGAGGATGACAATTGTCTGGGTGTCCACGTTTCAGTGTGTCAGGGGCTGGGCCTGGCTGTAAAGACAGTCTTCAGACCCTTACGGCAGCTCCGCCGCCGCTGCGATCGGATCCCACCCGTCCTTCCCAGCCAAAAACACTCGCGGCCTGAACTGCGCCGCCTGCCGCGCCGTCAGTTGATGCGACCACGTCGAACGCGCCGCCACATTCGCTCCCGGCCCGCTATCGTGATACTCCGCGTAGAAAGCAAGTGGCGTGCCGGGCGTTTTGCCCCACGCGTTCCACCCCTCCGGAACTACATCGGCCGGCAGTGCTGTATCGATATACACCACGCGCGAGTACGGCCGCCAAGGCCGTCCCAGACTTATCGTGTCTCGACTGATCGTGTCCCGCGCCGGTGTCGACGTTTCAGATCCGGGTCCCAATCCCGCGCCCGCCTCGATTCCGCTCGTCACCTTGCTGTCGATGACCACATAGCCCGTGGTCTGCTCAGGCGAAGTGCGCGACTGCGCGGTCAGATAGCCCGGCCCGTTCGCATGAATCTCCGAATGATCAAAGACAGCCGTCGCGTTGCCGAAGATAAAGTCGACGCCGCCCTCAATATAGGAATCGACGTAGTACTGCCGCCCATAATCCGCGAAGAGCGTGTCCTGGTGGCCGAGAAACCGACAGTGCTTGAAAACCACCTTGTCCGCGCGCACCGCCGCCGCGACCGCCTGCCCCGTATTACCGGCTGTGTTTTCAAACGTGATGTTGTCCGCCTCGAATCCCGCCCCATTAATCTCCACGGTCTCGGTGAAAAACGTCCCGCCCGCCTGCTTCGCATTCAGGCTGTTCGTAATCACCACATCGGCAGGACTCTTACCCATGCCCACCAGCGTGATGTTGGTATGGTTCTGCGTCACAATCACCCGCTCGTGATACACGCCCGGCGCAATCTCAATAAACACCCGGCCGGGCGTGCCATCCCGCCCAACTCCGGCGAATGGATGGTGGTCCATGGCCATCTGGATGGTCGGAAACTCGGTCGTCCCCTCGATCCCCGTCTTCACATCGGGCAAAACTCGCACATGCACGTCCTGCCCGTGCGCCTGACAAAAAGCAGCCAGGCTCAACCCAGACAGAATCGAACAAACAATCAGCAATTGGCTCCGCATATTTCCTTGCATTCCGAAGCTATTTTTGCACGGCCGCCCCAACTTCTCACGCCGTCTTTTTCGTTGACTTTTCCCGCGAACCCGCGTCCAAAACCCAACTGCTCGCAAGAAAATCAATGGTCAGGCTGTGAGTTTTGGGGAAAGGCGTTCTCGATTTCCTGTTACGACCGGAAATCGAACTATTTACCAGTCAGAGGTGGAAACTAGGCACAACCCGCCCTCGCCTTTTACAATTCATCAGGGACTCCATCCCAACCCAGCTTTGCTCGGGAACGATGAAACTTGGCGGCTCATACCTGACCAGGATGAAGGAATAGCATGAAGTTCATGAAATTCGGCAAGGCGCTGGCGATGGGCGCACTTTCGGCGGCCGTCGTTTTAGGCGTGACGTCTTGCGTTGAGAGCTATACGGTTGGCTTCTTGTATGTGACCGGCACCGTCACCGTCTCGACGGGCAGTAACGGCATCATTTCAGGCTACAAAATCGACCACAACACGGGCCGGCTAACGCCAATCAACACGCTGCCTGTAGCTTCCGGTGGCGCCAACCCCGTCCGCGCCATATTGACTCTCGGCAGCCGCTTCCTTTATGTCCTGAATCGCGGGGTAACGGCCTCAGGCAGCGCGGATTGCTACGGCACCGGCGCCAATGCATGTCTCAATTCCAACATTGAACAATTCGCAGTTGGCGGCAATGGCGTTCTCACCCCCCAGGAGACCTTCTATACCCAGGGCATCAACCCATTCCGCATGTTTGCCGACGCCTCGGGCAGTTTTCTATATGTTCTGGACCACGACGCGCCAGACGACGTCGCCCCTTCCAGCACCGATAACTGTGCGCTCGCTCTGGGCAAAACAGTGACTACTTGCGGTGACATCACAGCCTTCAAGATCGACCAGAACACAGGCCGGCTTTCGCTCGTCGTCAATGCGCAGGTCACAGCCACTACCAGCGGCCAGCCGATCACCTACTTCCCCGTGCCGGCGAATCCGGTCGATTTCGTACTCGGCGGCGGCGGCATTATCCTAACCCTCGGCAGCACAACCAGCGCAACCTCTTTCCCCTACACGGGCGGCAGTTTCGTGTTTCCTTACACCTATGCCAGCTCCACGGGACAGTTGACGTTAAGCCAAAACACCCTTCAGCCCCTGACAATTCAGCAGGGCACGGCCATCGTGAATGCCAACGGCGTTATTTACGTGCTGGATAACGAGCCCATCACCATCCCATCTGGCGCGGCTTTCCCCGCGGGCACCTATTCCAGCCAGATTCTTCCCTTTTCGCTGGGAGCCGGCGGCGCGCTTGGGGCGCAGCCGAGTGGCCCGATTCCCGATGGCGTCGGTCTTACTAACCCCATCTACGTCCTGGTTGAGAGCAAGGGCAAGTATGTTTATGTGGCCAACCAGGGAAATAACGTCGTCGGGCCGCTCCAGGATAGCGGGCTCGCCGGGTACTTCCTCACCACCGCGCCCGCATTCCAGTTAAGTTTCATCGCCGAGGAGCCATTCGGCTCCGGATCGGGTCCGCAATGCATCGTCGAGGACCCCTCCGACCAATTCATCTACGAAGCTGATCAATACGACTCCACGGTGACGGGAAGGCTGCTTGATCCGAATACCGGCGACCTGAACGATCTGCGCGTGGTCGAAGATTACAAGCTCCAGGGGCCGGCAACATGGTGCCTGGTTGATGGGCGCACAAGTTAGTGCCGCGCCCGCCAGCCGGGAACAGGCTCCCCTTCGCTGGCCGAACCTGTTGGTCGGTTCGGCTGCTTCCGCCGTCTGCGCTGATTGAAGGTCTGTCGTCAGACCTTGGAAAAATGCCGGCGCCGCTGCTTGCTTTTGGCGCCGGAGTTCGATTCGCCGGCACTCGTTTTCCGGCAGTTTGTTTTTTGACCGGCATTTTTGGGAAGGCCTGCCTGCAGGCCGTGTGAATGAAAGATGCGCATGAAGTTCAATAAATCGAGCCAGCTATTGCTGGTCGGCGCGGGCAGCCTGCTGGCGGCTTCGCTCGTCACTGCTTGTTCCCAGCTGACGCAGACCCTGACCGTCGACTTTGTTTATGTCGCTAGTGCCAAAGCGGCCGGCGCCGACAACTACGGCGAGATCAATGTCTTCGAGGTTAATTCCGAGTCGGGCCGCATGCGTCAGATCCCAACTTCCCCGTTCCCTTCACAGGGGCGGAATCCAGTGGCCGAGGCCGTCTCCGTCGATTACGGCAGTCTCTTCGTCGTCAACCGGGACGACAACACTATCGTGCAATTCGGCATCGGCACTGACGGCAAGCTCTATCCCTATAACACCGTGAACACTCCGGGAATCTTTCCCCTCGCCATCGCAGTCAACAAATCAAATCTCTTTATCGTCGATCTTTACCAGCCGCTCCCTTTGTGTTCCGACGCAGAACCCTGCTCCGGTTCCATCGGCGTATTTCCGGTCGCTGCAGGCACCAGTTCTTCACCCGTGGCCATTGGAACGCCGGTCACCAACCCCGCCGTCAGCGCGCAGTACTGGCCACTCGCGCTCACTGGCGCTAACGCATCTGACGTTATTGTGCCAACAGCCGTGAACGTGCTCGCTTCCGGCGCTTACGTCTACGTAACGGCCTACGATTCTTCCGTCACGCCAAACGCCGGCTATGTGTTTGGATTCTCCGTCGCCTCAACCGGCGCCCTCACGGCGCTTCCCGGTTCGCCTTTCGCGGCAGGCGTCAAGCCTTCCGCCATCGCCAGCAATGCCACAAGCGCCAATGTTTATGTAACCGACCTCTCAAGCAACAATGTGCGCGGCTACGTGGTCGGGTCTACCGGCGCTCTGACTGCGCTTTCCGGCAGCCCCTTCCCAGCCGGCAACCAGCCTTCCGCCATCGTCGTCGATACAGCGTATGCGTTCGCCTATGTGGCCAACTCGCAGGACAGCAACGTCACCGCCTATTCAATTTCGTCCAGCGGCGCGCTCTCGAGCGTTGGCACTTATGCCACCGGCCTGCAGCCCGTCGCCATTGGCATCGACCCGTCGACGGAGCATTTCCTCTACACCCTCAACTTCCTTGACAACACCGTCTCCGGCTTTGATTTGAGCACGACGGCAGGAACACTACTCCAGTCGCAGGATTCTCCCTTCCTGTGCAACGACAATCCCACCGCCGTCGCTGCCATACCGCACAACGGCACGGGAGGCGGCATCAAGCCGTGAGGGACAATATTCGCTCTGCTCCGGCAACGGAGTTGGTAGCAAATCCCCGTATTCGCCTTTTACAATGACCACGGGGGCAACTTTAACGAGGTTTCTTGGGGCTTCTACTTACCGGCCCATGACGAAGGAAGCGCATGAAGTTGAGTAAATTGAGCCAGCTTTTTCTGGTCTCTGCAATTGGCCTGATCCTGGCTACCTTTTTGACTGCCTGCGATCTTGTCACCATTGACTATGTGTTCGTGGCCTGCTCCGCGGGCAGCTCGCCGGGCAGCGACGGGCAAATCTACGAGTACGCCGTCGACTCCCAGTCAGGCGCACTGCGCACCTCTTTGTCCCCCGTTGACACTGGAGGTTCTAGCCCAGTTGCTCTCGCCACCACCTCCGACTATTACAACCTCTACGTCGCCAATCAGGGCAACAACTCCGTCGTTCACTTCTCTCTCTCTGACCACGGCATCATCACCAAGAAGGACTCCATTACCCTGGCCAGTGCCCCCACGTCCATCGCCGTGAACGCCGCCGGCACGTATTTGTACGTGGTCTCGGGAACTTCTTCGGCCACTCTCACTGAATATGCGCTCAGCACCGGCGCCATCGGCTCCGCCACGGCCACGGTGCCACTTACTGTTCCCGGATTTGCCGGCGACACCATATTGCCGACGGGCGTTGCGGTGCTGGCCAATAACAGTGCCGTCTACGTCACCGCTTACGACAAATCGGCCTACAACCCAGGCGGCACTACGACCAGCAACGCAAATCCCGGCTGGCTCTTTGGTTATGCCGTTGCCTCCGGCGGCGCCTTGACGCCAGTTTCAGGCAGCCCGTACTTGGCCGGCGTCAAGCCCTCTGCCCTGGTTACCGATCCCGTCAACAGGTTCGTCTACGTCACTGACTTCGCATCCAACGAACTGATTGGCTATGATGTGCTCTCCACCGATACGCTCCAGTTCATGGTCAACGGCCCCTTCAGAACCGGCAATCAGCCGAGTTCCATTGTCATCGATCCGCGCGGCATCTTCATTTATCTCACCAACTCGCTCGATGAGAATGTCGAGGGCTATTCCATCTCCCTGCCCACCGGCGCACCCTCGCAGAATGTCAGCCTCAATGGCTCGGCCGCAAGTGCGACCGATACCGATCCCGTGTCGATCGTCGTCGATCCCGGGCTTGGCCGCTATGTCTACACCGCCAACTATCTCGGCAACTCCGTCTCCGGATTCAAGCTCAACCCTAGTGACGGAACTATCGAGCAGACGCAGGCGAGTCCCTATCCTACGGGCGCGAATCCAAGAGCCATAATCGCCGTTCCGCACGGCAACCATGCGCTGTCAACTCCGCAATAGCAACACGACACATTCAAGCCGGACGCAAAATAGCCCAGCCTTCGCGGCTGGGCTTTTCGCTGCTGCCTGATTGCCTCTCTATTAGCTGCCGCTTGAGCGCTATTTCCTGGTCGCCATAAACACCGCAAAATCTGCCAGATACGTTAGGTGTCGGCCGCTCCCTGTTCTTTCACAACGGTCGTCGCGTGCAGCCACTCGCGCAGTTTTCTCTGCGCCGGCTTCTCAATGAAATACAGCGCGAAGATCGAAAGCGCAATCAACAGTACGTAGCTGATCCACGGATCGAAACGGATCAATCCCGTCGCTTCCAGAACGTGCGAGCCATGAATCAGATTCCACAAGTTGAAGTGCAGCAGGTACAGGCAGTAGCTCGCCTCTCCCACAAACACCAGCGGTCGCACTCCCAGCGCGCGTGCCAGAGGGTTTTCGCCGGCCAGTCCCAGCACAATGCAACCGAACAACGGCATGATCAATCCATCGTGCATCATCGGATAAGGCATCAGCGAGCCCAGGCTCAGCAGTGCAAAGATTCCGCTGAACCCAAAGATTCCCAGCCATAGGCGCAAGCGCGCTGTGCGTTCAATCATCCGATCTAGGTCGGCGAGCATCACGCCGAATACAAAGCCGAAGACGTGCGAATAGGGTGTGTACTTCAGCGCCGACAGCCATGGGCCGTAACTCCATCGATCCGGTCGCGCTATGCCGTCGGGATTGAATGCGATATAGAGCGCGCCCGGCACCATCCCCAGCGCCCACACGCCGGCCATCTTCATCAGGTGCGGAGCCATCCGCTGCGGGCGCTTCCATTTCGCCACCCAGGGAAAAATCACGTAGTAAGCCGCTTCGGCCGACATTGTCCACGCCGGTGTATTTAAGAACGTCGCTATCGCGGGAACGAAGCCTTGCAACAGCAGTGGCGTCAGCACCACGCCCGTCCAGAACATCGCCTTCGTGTGAGTCTGGTATTCCCCGCTCAACAAGTTCAGGCTCAGAAGCAGGCTGAGAAAATAAATGGGATAAATGCGTGTGAATCGCGCTTCCCAAAAGCGTTTTCGGTCCAGTTCTCCGTCGCGCGCGCGCTCGGCATAGTTGTATGCCAGCACAAATCCCGACAGGAGTATGAAGTAGCTGACCGAGATAAACCCGGCATTGACCACAGGCGCCAGAAACCCAAACCATTTTGGGTTGGAGAAGTGAAAAAGGACAATGTTGATGGCCGCGAAGCATCGCAACCCTGTCAGAGCTTTCAGCGGCGCTGGCTTGCGAGTCTCCACCAACTGTTAGACGTCTCCGGGCTAAAAGACAGCCGCTAGCCTCTAGCTTCTAGCTCCTAGCCGCATGTCTGGTTGTGCTGAAACGGTTCGACATGAAATTTGGAAAATGAATCTCTGCCGGCAGAACTTTTGGGATAGGGACACTTAAGCAAATACGGGGGAAGCTCCGGGCTAGAAGCTAGAAGCTGGAAGCTGGCTTTTTCACGCCGTCACCAGCGATCCTACCTTCTCGCCCAGTACCACCCGCCGGATGTTTCCCGGGTGATTCATGTTGAATACGATCATGGGAAGGTTGTTGTCCTTGCACATGCTCACAGCGGTCAGGTCCATCACTTTCAAGCCCTGTTGCAGAATCTGCATGTACGTGACCTGGTCGTACTTCACGGCGTCCTTAAACAGCACCGGATCGGCGTTGTAGACGCCCTCCACTTTGGTGCCCTTCAGAAGCACATCGGCCTTGATCTCCATGGCGCGCAGGCTGGCCGCGGTGTCGGTTGAGAAGAACGGATTTCCCGTGCCCGCGGAGAAGATCACGACGCGCCCTTTTTCAAGGTGACGCACCGCGCGCCGCCGGATATACGGCTCCGCTATCTGATTCATGAACACTGCCGACATTACCCGGCACTGCACCCCGCGCTGCTCCAGTGCATCCTGCAAAGCGATGGCGTTGATCACTGTGGAGAGCATGCCCATGTTATCGGCGCTCACCCGGTCCATCTCTTTGGCCTGCTCCTCTACGCCGCGAAAAAAGTTGCCTCCGCCCACCACAATGCCGATTTCCACGCCCAATGCGTGTACATCCGCAATCTCGCCGGTTATTTCCGACACCTTATCGGCATCCAGTCCAAAGCTGCGCGCTCCCGCGAGCGCCTCTCCCGAAAGTTTCAGCACAATCCGCTTGTACATGTCGTTTCGAGTATCGCATATGCGTGGCCTGTTGCGCCCCCAACCATCCTCCTCGCATCACACCGACGCTCGACTCCATCCGATCCGCCCGAGAAGCGCCGTTCCCCAGCGCTACTCCCTGTTCTCTGTTCCCTGTTCTCTACCTCCCCATAACCCCACCTCCCTGCAAATTGATACACTCGATTTGCAATGAATCTCAGCCAACTAGAGCAGGAGATCGCACGGCATTTCGCTGCCGGCCCCGCCGCGGTCAAAGATTCCGAAGCCATGACCGCCTTTCTCGCGCTGCGTTCGGCGCTCGAGGCAGGCACAGTCCGCGCTGCCGAACCTGACGCCGCTTCGCCCTCTGGCTGGCGTGTGAATGCCTGGGTCAAGCAGGGAATCCTGCTTGGCTTTCGCCTCGGCGCGCTCGAAGAGATGCCTCTTGCCGGCAGTTCCTTTACCGGCCTGTCCTTCGTCGACAAGCACACCTTCCCTGCCCGCCGCTTCGCCGCAGGCGATGGCGTGCGCGTAGTTCCTGGCGGCTCTTCGGTTCGTGCCGGGGCGTACGTCGCTCGCGGCGTCGTCTGCATGCCGCCCATGTACATTAACGTCGGCGCTTACGTCGACGAGGGCACGCTCGTCGATTCGCACGCTCTGGTCGGCTCCTGCGCGCAGATCGGCAAGCGCGTTCACTTGAGCGCCGCCGCGCAGATCGGCGGCGTCCTCGAGCCCGTCAACGCCAGCCCCGTTGTCATTGAGGACGACGTGCTCGTCGGCGGAAACTGCGGCGTCTATGAAGGCACTATCGTCCGCAAAGGCGCAGTGCTCGCCGCCGGCACCATCCTCACCCGAGGAACCCCGCTCTTTGATCTTGTGAATGGCTCGATTTTGCGCGCCTCCGCCGAACTTCCGCTCATCGTTCCTGAAAACGCCGTCGTCGTACCCGGCGCGCGCGCCGTCAGCAAAGGCAAAGGCCATCCCCAAAGCGAAGCCTGGGGCCTCAGCCTTTATGCCCCCGTCATCGTCAAATATCGCGACGACAAGACCGACCTAAGCACCGCTCTCGAAGATCTTTTGCGATAAAAAGACCCCTCCATGAGCAAAGCCCGTTCACAACTGCGCGGCGAGCAGTCAACGGACCGCACTTTGCCGCGTCTAAACCCGTGGAAGTGTCTGTCGAGAAAGTGTCTTGCCAAAAGAATTTATGAAGATCCGCTCCTCCCTCTACTTCGCCCTGTCGCTTGTCGCCCTGTCCTGTCTGCGCGATCCCGATGCCGCGCAGCAGCCTTCGACCACTCAACCCCCGACACATCCGATGACCAACATCAAGGTCCAGGCGCGTGAGGTCCTGCTTCCCGTCACCGTCATCGATAAGCACGGCGCGCTCGTCACCAACCTGACCGCCAAAGACTTCACCCTCACCGAGGACGGGCGTCCCGAGGTCATCAAGAGTTTCACCACCCAGAGCAATCTGCCCTTCCGCCTCGGCCTGCTCGTCGATACCAGCCGCAGCGTCTACTCCGCAATCGACAGCGAGCGCAAGGCCTCTGAGAAATTCGTTGACCTCATGTTGCCCGCCGACCCTAAAGCCGCCGTTCGCGGCGATGAAGCTTTTCTCATCCACTTTGACAGCGAAGTGGAGTTGCTTGAGGACTTCACCAACTCCCGCGAAAAGCTGGATCACGAGATCGATGCCATGACGCCGACAGCTCGGGAGCACAACAACCAGGGCCCTGAGACGAGCGGGGGCGACGACCGCGGTTCAGGTGAACATGGCGGGTATAGCCATGGCGGCGGAACGCAGCTCTACGATGCCATTTATCTCTCTTCAGACGAGCTGATGAAGCCCAAGGATGGCCGAAAGGCGCTGGTCATCTTCTCTGACGGTGTCGATCGCGGCAGTAAGGAGACCCTCAACGACGCCATCGATTCCGCCGACCGCGCCGGCGTCGAGGTCTTCACCATCTACTTCAAAGGCGAAGAGGAACACGGCGAGAACGGCTTTCCCGGCCACCATGGCGGAATGGGCGGTGGCGGCTATCCCGGAGGTGGAGGCTACCCCGGAGGTGGCGGCGGCGGTTGGCCCGGTGGTGGTGGTGGAGGCGGCCGGCACCCTGGTGGCACAAACGCGCCGCAGCTCGATGGCAAGAAAATCATGCAGGAGATTGCCTCGCGCACCGGCGGTCAATTCTTTGAAGCCAAAAAGAAGGACTCACTCGACGACATCTACGGCCTCATCGCCGGAGCTCTTCGCCAGCAGTATCTGCTTACCTACACACCCGACAAGGTCGACCCGGACGGCGACTTCCACAAAATAGTCTTGAAATCCGGCAATGCCGACCTGACCGTGATCACCCGCGAAGGCTACTACGCGGCAACCGGCAATCAGACCGCCGGCAACGAATAGTTCCAGATAGCAGCCAGCAATAAAGAAGGCCGCATACCACCTTTGTCAGCGTCGGATGCGGCCTTCTTCTTGAGCACTATAGAGCCCGATCTTTTCGAGTCCGATCTGCGCGGCCAGTTCTAGTGCCCTTTCTCGTGACCGCCGTGCGGCTCGCCACCACCACCACCCCCATGCGGTTGGCCACCTGCCGGCGGTCCCGCGTGCGGTTGCGGCGAAGGCCGCGGTTGCGGCGCAGGGCGATTCACAGGCGCCGGACGATTCTCATGTGTCGGCTGCGGTGCGCGCGTTTGCGGCGCAGGGCGGTTTTCAGGCGCGGGACGATTCTCATGTGTCGGCTGCGGCTCGTGCGTTTGCGGCGCAGGTGCAATGTGACTCGGTGCCGCGGGGCGATCTTCCGGCATTGTGTGAGCTGCTGGCGCCGGGTGATTCACCGTAGGCTCTGAGCGATTTCCCGTATTCGAATGCGACGCGTTGTAGGTTCTGCTTTCACGAGCCCCCGGATTCCCCGCGCCCGGATTGTGATTTCCGACGCTCGGATTCGACGGGGTCCTGTTGTGGCTGCCCTCGCCCGGACTCGGGGTGTTCGCATGGTTGCCCCCCGCCGGACCATGCCCTCCGCCGACCAATGGCCTGTCCGTAGCCATATTCGCCGGGTGCCCACCGTTGTGGCTGGCGTAGTTGTTCACATTCGTCCGCGCCGCCGTTTCATGCTGCGTCTGGTACGACGTTGGAGCCGAATGCCGCTCATGCGAATACTGGTTCTCCTGCGCTGTCGGTGGATGATTAATTCCGCCCGGGCCGCCGCTGAAAGCCACGTGTCTGTCGTTTGCTATGGTGTCGCGCTGCACGCTCGTCCGGTCCACATACGTGTTGTGAATGACCGAAGTGTTTACATGCATCACGGCGGTGTTATAGCGAAATTCTCTGCCGGCCCACATGCCGCCCACGAAGCCGATGCCCATGTAGCCGAATCCATAATCCACGCCGCCGTAGTAGCCCACGTGCGGTCCCCAATAGCCGGGATGCCAGATATACAGCCCGCTGCCCCAGCCCCAATAGCCCGGTGTCCACAGCGCGCCCACATAAGGCGCGGGAACCCATGTTCCCGGGACCCAGTAATAGCCGTCATCGCCGTAAGCCCAAAAGCCTGGCGTCCACATCCAGCCTTCCTGCGGGCACGGAGGTTGCTCATAAACCGGCAGCACCGGCGGCGCAAATCCTACGCTGATAAAAACCGCCGCGCTCGAAGCCGCGGGGATCAAGCAAACAAGCAGAGCGAGCAGAATCACCCGCATAAATTTCAAACTTCGCATGGGGAGGAACCTCCGATGATCTTGAGCGGATCTGGCCCGCGATTCAAGAGCCAATCCAGTCTATGCACATAGGAACCCATTGGGCATCCATAAGTTGCCCGGCACGGTCACGTTTTCCACAATAACTGCTTTAATACCTATAGTTAAGGATCGGCCGAGGCTCAGCCGCATCGCGCCGGCACAACGCCAGGTGCACTCGCGGACCGCCCAGCGAAACCCGCGTCGAACCCTACTCCGAACCGATGATAGACTCAGCCCATGTCGCGCGGTGTTTTCATAACCCTCGAGGGCCTCGACGGCTCGGGAAAAACCACCCAGATCAAGCGCCTGGCGGCATGGCTTGCCCGTCGCGGCCACGAGGCCATCCTGCTCCGCCAACCCGGCGGCACCACCATTGGCGATCGCATTCGCGAAATCCTGCTCGACTCCCGCTCGCGTGGCCTCGATCCCATGACTGAGATGGCTCTCATGTTTGCCGACCGCGCACAGGCCATCGCCGAAGTCATCCAGCCGGCCATCGACGCTGGCAAGGTTGTCGTCTGCGACCGCTTCACCGATTCGACTGAAGCCTACCAGGGCGGCGGCCGCCAACTCGGCTCTAAAGTTGTGCTCGATCTCCATCGCATCATCTGCCGCGGCCTTGAGCCGGACCTCACCCTCCTGCTCCTCCCTGGCTTCGAATCGTCGCTCGCCCGCGCGCGCCGCCGCAACGACCGCGTGGAATCCGAAACCGGCCGCAACGAAAACCGCTTTGAAACAGAGAAGGACGCCTTCTTCCGCCGCGTCTGGGAAAAATACCGCGAGATCGCCGCTCGCGAGCCCAACCGCGTCGTCCTCATTGAGGGCGACCTCACCATCGACGAGGTCCACGAGCAAATCGTCGAATCCGTCTCCGAGCGAATCGTCTCTTTATGTCAAAAAAGCTGAATCGTCGCGGAAGGCGTGCCAGAGGATTTACAATTTTGGCGTACCGAAAATTTCCGGCAACTTCCAACTCCCAGCGAGGATCTACTTGACCCGTATCTTGCTCCGTATCTCGACCCAAATCTCTTCCGCTCTCTTTCTCGCCTTCATTTTCGTCGCAATCCCTCATCTCCAGGCACAGGCCTCGCCGAACAAAATCGCCGGCGAAATCGATAAACTCCGCTCGCTATCGGATAAAGAGCGCCCGGTGGAAACAATCAAGATCGCAACCGAGATCAGTGCTCTTCCGCCCGGAAAACAAAAAGTAGGCCTGGCGGATAACGTCTCGCATCTGGTCACTGAAGGCGATCAGGGTCAGGACACGTTACAAGCCGTCGCCGACGCGCTCTCCAAAGCCCTTGCAGAAACGCCCGTTCCAGCCAAAGGCGACCAGCCGCCTATGCCCTACATGGATCTGGCGCGCCTCGCCCGCTACGAACGCGTCAACGTAACTCTCGACGATCCGCTCTATAAGAAGGCCAACGACCTCCTCGCCGCCAATGAAGCCGACATCGCCAAAGTCGACTTCACCCTCAAAGATCTTCACAACAAAAAGTGGACATTCTCAGAGCTCCGCGGAAAAATCGTTCTTGTCAACTTCTGGGCCACCTGGTGCCCACCCTGCCGCGTTGAGCTACCCGCCCTCGATACCATCTACACGCACTTCGCGAGCGAAGGATTGGTAATTCTTTCCATCACCGACGAAGATGAGTTCAAGGTAGGCACTTTCCTGGGTCCGGCGAATTATCATCCGCCCGTGCTCCTCGATCCGGGCGATGTCGTTCACAAGCAGTTCCACATCACCGGAATCCCACAGACGTTCGTCTTCGATCGCGACGGCAAGTTGGTAGGGGTCGCCATCGACCAGAGCACAATCCGCCAGTTTTTGGCGATGCTCGCCCAGGCCGGCCTCAAACCGCAGTAAATTATCCGGCGATTTTCTTGAAGATACCTTGGAGCACGACCGCTTCGTTGTGCTCCGGATCCCTGGCTCCGTAAACCAGAGTGATCGCGGAGCGCTTTCGAGCAGCCTGCACGATGCCGGCAATCGTCTTTCGCGCTTCTGGGTTCTTCAATTCGGCTTTGTAGCGCCTGCAGAATTCGAGCCACCGTTTCGGATCGTGACCGAACCATTTTCTCAGCTCTGTGCTAGGCGCGATGTCCTTCGCCCAGGCATCCAGGCGCAAATCCGCTTTCTTTTTTCCGCGTGGCCACAAGCGGTCAACCAAAACGCGAAATCCATCAGTGCCGGCGGCGTCCTCGTAAGCCCTCTTGAGCAGAATCTTCATTCGCAAACTCCGTTTCCAGGCTCGCAAACGCGCGGTCTGCGCCGCTCGTCAATTTGCTTTCCGCCGTCTTCCGGCGCAATCCGTTTTATTGGATCGGAGGGGCTTTGGGAGGACCATTGTAGAGCCAGTCCTCCAGTCCAATGAAGAGCTGATTCGCCAGCGCCTGTGCAGTGGCATAAGACCCGGGGGCATAGGCTTTCGCGCCCGACGCGCCAAGCGAGCCATTCAGCACGCTCGGCGCAGTCGAGGTCGGGTCCCTGAATGCTTTATTTATTTCGTCCAACGTCATGATCATGTCGGTGTCATGGGGAATGGCTTCGAGCAAGCCGCCTTTGTCGAACATAGTGAAGTTGGCAGGGTTGATGTCGCCCATGACATAGCCGCTGCTGGCGAGCTTATCGACTACGGACTTTACGGCGCCCAGCATCTCGTTCTGCATTGCAGCGGACGCTCTCTGGAAGCTGCCGGAGCTCAGCTCTTGAGAGCCCGGATATTTTTGTGCGGCGTTTTGTTGCGCGAGCGATGCCGGCTCGTTGTCGTTGCCCGGCTCAAACTCGGTCACTTCAGGGTGATCAATTCCAAGTTTCTGCAGCACCTGAGAACCATTCGCCTGGCCCTCGAGTTGATCGTTGAAGTACCCAGCTCCACTGTTCTTGGCCACTTTCCTCACCAGGTTGGCGCCATCTTTGAAGACGCTGGCAAAACTGCCCTGGTTGATGTAGTCCCCCAGCTTCACGGGCCCGTCTGACAGCTGAACATACTTGTTCGCCAGGGCCGGCGCATCGGAGACATTGTTCGGGCCGTTGTTGGTCAGGGCACTCTTCAGCGCGTTGCCCCTGATGGGGTCCTGGGCCGACACGCCGCCCCTGATGGTGGTGGGTTCAGTAGAACTCGGCGCCGGATTGGTAACCGGCGTCTTATCTTCGACAGGCGGTTCCCCGCTCGGTTCGCCCGGTGCAGGTTCTGTAGGCCCGGTGCCATTTCCGCCCGGCGCTCCGGGTTCACCTGGAGTTGGCCCGCCGCCGACCGGTTTGGCGCCGGTAGCACCCACGCCGCCTTTCAGCGGGAGCCCAACCCTGGTCGCGACGTTTTTCGCTGCGGCGCCAAGGCCCTTGCCGGCAAGCCCCGAAAGAGTGTAGCCGCATAGTCGCTGCCCGTCGATGACTCCCTGTTGGTATCGCGTCAGGTTGTTCGGCACCAAGGTTTTGCCGTTACTGCCAATCACGGGCACCGACAATTCCTTCTGCAAAACCGTTGGGCCGCCGAGTTTCGGATCAATTCCCCACGACGTGGCGGCGTCTGCAAAATCGCCCTGCATGAAGTAGCCGAGGCCGCTGAGAAGATTGGGAAGACTCTTAATGCAGTTGCTGAGCCCGATCATGATGCCCAGAGGGTAGTTGCCTGGATCAGGAGTGCCGTTGGTCGCGGTGGGCTGCGTGCCGGGTCCGCCCTGCGAGGGCCCGCTCGTGGCGTTGGCCTTCAGCGGCGGTTTCGTGCCGGAGTTTGAAGGCGGAGTTCCGGATTGCGGTGTGCCCGGTGACCCCAGCGGCGGCGTACCCTGATCGCCTTCATTTGGTGTTCCCGGAGTGCTGCCGCCCGTCGTCCCCGGGGTGTTGCCGGCTGTCGGCCCCGGCGTGCCTCCGTCGTCGGTCTCGACGCTTGATGCAAGGCACTTCGCAAACTCTTTCTTGCCCTCGCCATAAAGAAGCTGTGCGTCGCTCTGAGCCGCGGGGTTCGACTCCTGGGTGATTTGAATAATGTAGCCCCGCTTCATGTCGTCGATGGCGGCGTTCAAATGGGCAACGCAGGGAACAATGTTGTTCCGCTGATCCTGTGTTAGCTCAGTGCCCGCCTGGGCCATCGCGTTGTACCATTGCGCCTGAGCCTGGTCGACTGCCGGCCAGTTGGACTTGTCCACCTCGGTCTGAAGATAAAAGGAGCTGGGGTCTTGGGTGATCTCAGCGGTCAGCGCATAGAGCTTCTGAACGGCCTGTTCAACCGGTTGCGGAGTGCCGGATTGGTAGATGTCCATGGCCGGCGCGGTTGGAGTCTGTTGCTGTTGTGCGCGCGCTGCAATGCCGGCGAACATCGCCAGCGCCAGCACTCCTGCGCACACCCAGATTTTCCGTGCGATTTTCTCAACGATTTGTTGAAGGGGTTGATTCCTGTGATCTGGAAACGTAGCGCTCACACCGCTCTGCGCGCGCGGATCCAGTAAAGGCATGGCCGCATTGCGGCCTCTCGCTCGGCTCAGTTCCATCATGCAGGCACCGCCGGATTTTAGGGATGCGGGTGGGGAAGCGCGCTGCTCAGGATTCTATCTTAATCTCCCCCCGACTAATCGCCATTTCAGTACCGCATCCGCTCGAGATCGACTATCAGCCCGAAGCCAATCGGGCGCCATCCCAGCTGTTATCGCGACCGACAGTTCGTTCTCCCATCTCCAAATCCGACTCCTTTCGGCTCCCGCAAACATACTTAAGTTCCCACTTGACAATTAATCCTGAACGCGCAATACTTAAGTCGTTACTTAATGATTTCTCTCAAGGAGCAGATTTCCATGACCAACTCAACCGCGACCAAGCCAACCGTCATTCACAGCACTTTTCAACTCGAACGCAAGCTCAAATCCTCTCCGGAGCGCGTCTTCGCCGCATTTTCCGACGAGGCCACCAAGCGCCGCTGGTTCTACGGCAGCCGTCCCGGGCTTGAAGACCACAAAATGGACTTCAAGGTCGGCGGTCGCGAGCGCGCCCAAATGAAGATGGGCCCCGGAACGCCGGTCGCCGGAAAAACGCTGGTAAATGATGTGGTTTACGAGGACATTGTTCCCTCGCGCCGCATCGTCACCGCCTACCGAATGTCCATGGACGGAACACCGTTCTCGGCTTCGCTCGCCACTATCGAATTGATACCCGACGGCTCCGGCACTGACTTGCTCTTCACGCACCAGGGCGCATACTTTGAAAACGCCGACGGGCCGGAGATGCGCAAAGCCGGCTGGCAGTCGCTGCTCAACAAGCTGACCAAAGAACTCGGCGAAACAAACGGGGAACTCGGAGAATAAACTGACTAACCTTGCGAGCTATTCACGAACATCCGATCGTCACCAAATGCACGGAGGAAGACGCGAAGCGTGAAACGCAACTCCCCCAACCTCTCCGCGGAAATCGCACGCGTCTTCCATGCGCTCGGCGACGCGACGCGCCGCGCCATGCTCGAGCGGCTCAGCAACGGACCGATGTCGGTGTCTTTTCTTGCCGAGCCTTTTGACATGTCGCTCGCCGCCGTCGTTCAGCACTTGCAGATCCTGCAAAGAGCCGGCCTCGTCAAGACCGAAAAAATCGGCCGCGTGCGCACCTGCCGTGTTGAAGCCTCAGGTCTGCGCGCCGCCGAAGAATGGCTCAGCGCGCGCCGTCCCGAGTGGGATCGCAAGCTTGATCGCCTCGAAGAACTCCTCGACGAGCCGGCAAAACGCCGGACGAAAATGAAATAGCGCCTCACGCCTCCGCGGATTCAGCGTCCGTGCGAGCCCTCGACTCGCCTCAGTTCGTTCCGGAGTCACTTTCGTCCGCGGGCGCCTCGCCGGCACTGAAGAACACGGTCGCAACGATGCCAATGCCGATCAGCAATTCAGAGCGCCAAAGATTGGCGCCCATGACATGCAACACAATGCTGAATAGGCTGCACGCCTCCATGAAAGCAAAACCAAGCACGCTCCTCATCACCCAAAATTGCAATTGCGCAGACTGTGTGACGCTCCCAGTCGTTCGTTTCGCTCGCCCGGCCAAGACTCTGGGAAGAACAAATCCCATAACAACTGCCCCGAGAGCCATGATGGTAATCGCGGTCTCGAACGCCGGACTCGGCGGCTGCGCCCCACCCGGAAGGACCTTCAGGATCATATAGAGAAACAAAAAGGCCGAGACCACGAAGAAAAGCCTCATGACGAGAACCATCCGTAATGCGGCTGCTCGGCCCGTAATCTGTGTTTGCCCGTTCACTGTCTTGGCTCCCTCATTCGCCAGGTTCGCTCGCTCCGTTATTCGTGCCCCTGCAGCCCTAGCGCCTTCACTACCCCGTCATCCACCTGCGTCGGCTGGTCTTTCTGCTTGGTCACCACACCGAAATTGCCGCGATAGTCCCACATCGCCCAACCGATGCCGTCGTTCTCCAGCGCCGTGCGCACATCATGCAGCCAGTTGTCGCGAGACACCGGATCGCTATGGTCGCGAAACACTCCAAACTCGTTGCAGATGAGCGGAACGTGATTGTCGTGAGCCCATGCCGCAGCATTGTCGATCATCAGTTGAATGCGATGCGCATTCCAGTCGTCCAGCCAGTATTTCTCCATGGAATACCGGATCGAGGCATTCGGCGCCTCCTTCAGCAGTTCCGTCATCGAGCTTTCCGTCGCCGGATATGGAATGTCGTGCTCGTAGCTGTACCACGGCGCGCTCCATGTTGCGCCCTGGTGCGTAAACTCGTGCGGCTCGTAGAAGTGGAAGTTGTAAATCACGTTGCCGTCGGCGAGAGGCTGGATCGCCAGCAAATCCCAGAAATCAGACCAGACTGCGCCCGACGCGATGATGGTATGGTGCGGCGCTTCTTGACGAATGGCCGCGGCCACGCTCGTTTGGATCCCGGCCCACCGGTACGCGTCGTAGATTTCCGGCTCATTCAGAATCTCGAAAAACACCATATTGGATCGCGATCGGCATAATGCGCCGCCAGCCTGCGCCATATCGTCGTGAACCGGTCGACGGCCTGATCGTCGGTGCGCATCTTCTGTTTGTAATCGTCAGTCGGATGAACGTCGATGATCACCGCAAGATGATTGGCCAGCATCGTGTCCACGGCATGATCCAGCTGCGTAAGAAATTGGGGATTCGAATTCGCTCCTCTAAATCCGTACATCGCGCCCATCAGCTGCATAGGATCGATGCTCACCCGCACATGATCGAATCCGAGCTTCGCAATCAGCGCGATGTCCGCATCGTCGGTGAAGCTTGCGATGCGATCCGCCGAATAGTCGCCCGTCCCGCCGAACCACCCCGATGCATTGATTCCGTGCTTCAAATGCTGCGCGCGGGCAAACGCGGTCTGCACATCGGCAGCCCGATCTTGTGCGCCGTGATCTTGCGGGTTTTGAGCTGTGGCGGGAATCGCAAAGGCAAGAAGAACTGCAAGAAAGCTGAGACGAATACGCACGGAAATCCTCCCTGGAAAAGCAACGCGTTAACGATACCACGCCAAGGGGCACAGGATCATTGCAGCGTTCCGCAAAACAAAACGGCCCCCGTTTCCGGGAGCCGCTTGTTCCTTCCCCTCAATCTCGTTTACTGACCGGATGACGATCCATCGTCAAGGTTTGCCGCTTGCTCATAGGTCACTCGCAAATACTTGTAAGGATTCACCGGCACATCATGCACTCGAACCTCATAGTGCAAATGCGGCCCGGTGGCGCGCCCTGACTCGCCCACGTAGCCTATAACCTGCCCGCGAATCACATGCTGCCCCGGATAAACCGCGATCTCTGAAAGATGCCCGTAGAGCGTCATCACATCGTGACCGTGATCCAGCGTCACTTCGCGCCCATATCCAGCGCCCATCTGCGCCCCGGTTACATCGCCGTCGCCTGCTGCGCGCACCGGCGTTCCATACGGCGCGTCAATGTCGACCCCGGTGTGGAATGCGCCTTCACCATTAATCGGATCCTGGCGCTCGCCAAAGCTCGATGCCACGCGGCCCTCGACCGGCCACATTGAGGGCGCATCGGCCAGTTCTGTCCAGTCGCCGGCAAAACTCGGCGTCAATCCACTTTCAAGCGCGCGTGAAACCTGGCCCGACATCGCCTCTGCGCGCAACTCATAAAACATGTCAATGGAATTGGTGACCTGCTGCTGGTTTACTTCATCTGCCTGAGCCGGCTTCGCCGCAGCCGATGCCGAT
Organism: uncultured Acidobacteriaceae bacterium; assembly: GCA_963773915.1. Lineage (GTDB taxonomy): Bacteria > Acidobacteriota > Terriglobia > Terriglobales > Acidobacteriaceae > Telmatobacter. The sequence continues at coordinate 208,987 of CAVZCY010000007.1, read as the reverse complement.
TTGCTTCCGGCGGCAGGCAACTTCGATTCGGTCGCGGCTTGTAACCTGCTCTGCCGCAAGCCGTAGAGCGCCGACACTTCATTGGCCAACGCGCCCAGGCTCGCCACCTGCACGCTGCGGTTGTGCGCAATTGCCGCCATGCGCTGGTAGTTCTGGCGCAGCGTCTCGCGGTCTGCACGCACCTGGTTGAAGCTTTCTGTCTTCAGCACCATCCGCGTGTACGATCCAGCCAGGCCCACAATCGTAAACGCGCCTACGATCGCCGCGGCCACGAATCCATACACATACTTTAGCGGAAGCGGAATCTTGCGCAGTCCGCCGTCCTCATCGCGCGCAACAAAAAGTATGTAGTATCGCTTCCGTAGCATTTTTGCCTGCAATCCCCGGCGGTCCGCCTGCGAACACGATTCAAAATCGGGGGAAGTCGATTGGTTGCGGATTACTCAATCCGCTAAATAACCTGAGTGCCCATTGGGGCTGGTTACGAGAACGTTGCTAAAGCCTAGCAGACCGTTCAAAAATGGGTCAACGAAAACCGTCCTTCGTCATTACTAGAGTACCACCGCCAACCTCGTTGTCCGGCCGGAGTCCGCGCTATAGCCTTCCCCTTGAGATTAAGCCACTTATGCGCCAAATCAGCGCCCGCCTACCAGCGCATTTCCACAGATTTGTGAGCTGGTTCCTGCCTGCCGACACTCGCGCCCGAAACATTAGGCTATCGCTCAAAGTCTTCAATGCGCTTCCGAGTCTGTATCGATTCCAGACACCGCGCGCGCTCGGCGCGCCGTATCCTATCCTCAAATCATGCCAGCTCCTCCCATGCCACCTCTGCCCGGGTCACGTCCGCCGAAGCAATCGAAGTCCGCACGCGAAGGTCCCGGCGGCCGGCATCCCGGTAGTTTCGGTGAGTTGGCCCTGCTCAGTAGAATTCGCCTTCGCGCAGCTCACGCCCAAAGTCCAGAGTTGCAACTCGGCATCGGCGATGACTGCGCCCTCCTTCGTCTCGCTCCCGGCGAAGAGTTCGCCGTCACCACCGACCTCTCTGTCGCAGGCCGCCACTTCCGCCTCGACTGGCACCCTGCCGAATCCGTCGGCCATCGCGCCCTGGCCCGCGGACTCAGCGACCTGGCCGCCATGGGCGCACGCCCTGTGGCCGCGTTTCTCTCGCTTGCTCTGCCTCAGGATTTAGTCCAAAACCCGAAAGTGCGGGGCGCTCGGCGACGTGCGAGTGATCCGCGAGGCGCGTCAGCCGAGCGGACGACTTGGCTGGACTCGTTTCTCGACGGCTTTTTCGCTCTCGCCCAAGCCCATCAGTTGCCGCTCGCCGGCGGCGATCTCTCCGAGTCACCGCTCGCTGTCGCCGACGTCGTCCTCACCGGCGCTATCGCCCAGGGAAAAGCTCTTCTTCGCTCCGGCGCCAAGCCAGGCGACGTCATCTACGTCACAGGACAATTGGGCGCTGCAGCTGTTGGCCTCGAGCACCTCACCGCGCTCGCCGCCGCGCTCAAACGCGAACGCTCACGCCACAAGTCAACGCCGCTTCCGCCAATTCCGCCTCGCCTCAAGGCGCTGCTCAATCGGCATCTTTTTCCCACGCCACGCGTCGCGCAGGGCCTTTGGCTCGCGCGCAACGCGCTGGCCACCGCCGCAATCGACTTGAGCGATGGCCTCTCCACCGATCTCGCCCATCTCTGCGCAGAATCCGGCGTCGCCGCCGAACTTGACGCCGCTGCCCTGCCCTTCGCCTCTGCCGCGACACCCGCTCAAGTTCTCAGCGGCGGAGAAGACTACGAACTCCTCTTCACCGCGCCGGCCTCCGCCCGCATCCCTTCAAGCATTGAGGGCATTCCGGTCACACGCATCGGCAGGATTCTGGCTCGGCGCGAAGGAGCCCGAAAAACCGCCGCGCCGGTCACACTCGTCACGTCGAAGGGACCAGTCCCGCTGACACCACAAGGCTGGCAGCATTTCTCCTAGCTATTTGATAGTCACAAACTCCACGCGACGATTATTGGCTTTGCCGTCGGGTGTTGAGTTGTCGGCGATCGGCTTGGTATCGCCAAAGCCCTTGGTGGTGAGCCGCGAGGCGTCAATTCCCATCTGCACCAGTTGCGCCTTGACCGCGTCGGCACGCTGCTGTGACAGGGTGAGATTGTGCGCGGGTGTTCCCGAATTGTCAGTATGCCCGTCGATCTCAAACTTGAGGCCCGGATTTTGCGTGAGGACGCGCACGATCTGATTGAGGGTGCCCATGCTCTCAGGGCGGATGGTGGCCTTGTCCACGTCAAAGTTGATGCCGTGCGTCACAATTTTGGTATCGGTGAACGTCTGCCCGATCATGTTCATGCCGCCGCCGCTTGCAATGCGAACGTTGGTGAAGACCAGCGGCGAATCCTGATTGCCAATGCCGCCAACCTCGAGCGAAACGGGAACAGTATGCATATCGGGAATAACGAAAACGCGATACTGATCGACATAAACCTTCATTTGCGTCTTGTTGACGGCAACAGCGATGTGGTGCCATTTGTTGGTATACGCGTCGCCGTTAATTGATGATGGAAGGTTTGCGCTCAGGCTAGAGTCGTCCGCCCCCTTCCAATCCACGTCGTTCGCAGTGAGGTTGAGTATGCCTTCATCGCCACTGGCGGTCTCAAAGAAGAGATTCAATCCGTAGGCGTTGGGGACCATGATTGTGTCAAGTTCCACGGTGAATTGATCGGTGAGATAGCTCTTGTTGGTGACACGTGGGTTGACTCGAACATAGTTCCCATCGGTCAGCAGGAACGATGGGAAACCCTTGGTGGTGTTCATCACGCCCTGACCGCTGATCAGCTCCCAGCGGTCGGGGAACTCGCCTTCCTGCGTGGTTGAAAAGTCGTCAGCAAAAAGGATCGTATTCCCCGGAGTGAAGTCGTAGTTCTGATAAGCCTTGATGACGGTTGAATCGGCAGCGGGCGCGGCAGAGCTTGCCTGATCCGCTGTTGCAGCAGGCGCGCCGGCCTGGGCCGGAGCAGCGGAAGCCGGCGCTGCGGCAGCCGGCGTATAGTGCGCCATTTGCCCTTGATCACTGTTGATCTGCTTCACCAGCGCGATCACCGCGGTGTGAAAGGCCTTGCCGATGGCGGAGTTGTCAAAGTCCGCGCCGCCAGTGCTGATGCTTCCCAGGCCAGTGCTTACATCGCTGCCGATTTTGCTCTGCGATGCATTTCCGGTCTGTTGAAAGCTGTCAATTTTTTGGCCGGTAGAAGTGCTGTAAAGGTCGGCCTGCAGGGTCACGGTCGCTTTCACACTTGTCTTGCTGCCGCCCAGGCTGATGCCGCCAAACGAAGGCAGATTTGCGGAGCTGGAAGACTGTTGCGAGTCTGCCTCAATGATGGTGCCGATCAGCACCACGTCCACACCCTGGGCCTGACCAATCGCGACAGCCTTTGCAGGATCAAGCCCGTTTGGACTCAGGCCGGAATCGAGCGTGAGAACAACGCCGACAGTTTGGTTGACTGAGCGATCTGTGTTTGAACGGCGTGAGACACAGAGTCGGCGACATCTCCCGAGTTCGACCCGGTGTTGTCAGCGAATGGCAACACCCCGACTTTGAATTGGCCGCCCTGCGCGCTCACACTGAGCGGCAGCAGCAGCGTGAGGACCGCAAACAAAGCGGTGATCGCGGCGAGAGTAACGGTTGTTGGCTGTTGGCTGCGAAAGCGTTCTTGATGATTCGTCACAGTAATCGACTCCGAAGCTGGGCGTTCGTGTTGCAGAGATTTGTTCGGGGGACTCCGGGGGAATTGCGCAATTATACTCGGCCCGCAAAGGCGAGGACAGCGTAAGTTGAGGGATAATTTTTGATGTCCACCGGGAGCAGCGAAGGCATTCTCATGTCCTGCCAAACAATCGGCACTGAGGCTATCGAGAGACGGTCGAATCCTCCCGGCCCGCGAAGGAATCTGACGAACATGAGAATCTGGATTGTATGAAGAAACTTGGTTTCCTCTCCTTCGGCCACTGGACACCTTCACCGCAATCGGAAACGCGATCGGGTTCTGACGCGCTTCTGCAGTCCATCGATCTCGCCATCGAGGCCGAGCGCCTGGGCATGGACGGAGCCTACTTCCGCGTTCATCATTTCGCACGGCAGCTCGCGTCGCCGTTTCCGTTGCTCGCGGCGATCGGCGCGAAAACAAAAAAGATTGAAATCGGCACCGCGGTCATTGACATGCGCTACGAGAATCCTCATTACATGGCAGAAGACGCCGGCGCTGCTGATCTAATCGCTACCGGCCGCCTCCAGTTGGGAATCAGCCGCGGTTCCCCGGAGCAGGTCATCGATGGCTGGCGCTATTTTGGCTACCGCCCCAATGAAGGCGAAGACGATGCGGCCATGGCACGCCGCCATACCGAAGAATTTCTCACGCTGCTCGACGGCAAGGGCTTCGCCAAGCCCAATCCACGTCCAATGTTCGCCAATCCGCCGGGGCTTCTGCGTCTCGAGCCATTCTCCGATGGATTGCGCGACCGCATCTGGTGGGGGTCCGCTTCAAACGCCACCGCCGAGTGGGCCGCCAAGCTGGGAATGAACATGCAGACTTCCACTCTCAAATTCGACGAGACCGGCGAGCCGCTCCACATCCAGCAGGCAGCGCAGATCCGCGCCTTCCGCGCAGCATGGAAAGAGGCCGGCCACGCTCGCACTCCGCGCGTCTCCGTCAGCCGCAGCATTTTCGCATTGATCAACGATCGCGACCGCGCTTACTTCGGACACGAGCGCAATGAAGCGGACTCAATCGGCTTTCTGGACGAAACTACGCGTGCCATCTTCGGCCGCAGCTACGCCGCCGAGCCGGATGTGCTGATCGAACAGCTTAAAAAAGACACGGCGATTGCCGAGGCGGATACGCTCCTGCTCACCGTCCCAAACCAACTCGGCGTCGCCTACAACGTGCATGTGCTGCAGGCGATTCTGACCCAGGTCGCCCCGGCCCTGGGCTGGCGCTAATTGGCTGGCGCCAGCTAGCTGCACGCGTTGGCCAGGGATCAGGCGCGGGAACGAAAGCCCGCAGCCGAGCGACCAATGTTTACCAGATAATTAACAGCCATTTTCGGCTGGTTTGCACTTAATTTGGTGCACGACTAGTCGATTCCAAACGACTTACGGCCCAAAATATGCTCCCGAGGATATTAAATTTTTATTTATTTATTTTCCTTTCTGGTCGCGGCCGACGCTCATGAAGACACAGAGACGAGTCTTCGGAAGCGCTGTTTTGCGCTTTCGGAGACAGGTCTTGATTGAACGCGTATGGAATAAGTATGCGCTGAGAAGGGGAAATTATCGGCAAACTTGGGAAGAAGTATTTGGTGCTTGTTTTCAGCAGGGTAGGGCGGATTGGGTGGGAGCGGGCATTGACAGAAAAGGACCGTGGTAAGTGGCCGGTGAGAGGCGGGGCATTAAAAAGGAAGCGGCAGGCTACGCCAGCCGGGCAATTTTCACCCCTCGTTTCTCACTTCGTAGCGCGAGCAATCGCCTCCGCGACCTCGTCCGGAGTGAGCGTGTCGACACCTATCGAGACATGCGCCATGCGATAGAGCGGCAAGCGCCGCTTATAACGGCTTGCAAGATTCGCCTCGTCGGCAAGAACTGGCCGCAGATCCTCGGTGCCCTTGCAACGCGCGAGCGTGGTCGCGAGCTCAACCTCGAGGTGCACCACCAGCGTTTCGGGATTCTTGAGCAGTAGCTCGCGTGTCGCTGCATCTTCGATCGCTCCGCCGCCAAGGGCGAGTACCAATCTGTCGCTGCCTGCAAGCCGCGCAATCGTCTCCCGCTCACGCCTGCGAAACTCCGCCTCGCCTTCGCGCTTGAAGATTTCGGGAATCGTCGCGCCGGCTTCAGCCACGATCACATCGTCTACGTCAACGAAACTCCAGCCCAAGCGCCGAGCGACAATTGGGCCGACAGTCGACTTTCCAGAGCCCATGAAGCCGGTGAGCACGATCCGCCGCAACCCAGTCTCTCGCGACCCGACGAGGAGCGGCAAACTGTGCGAGCGTTCACCTTTTTCCGGCGCTTTCATTCGTTCCAGTATAAGGACACTAAACCCACGCCGTAGCGAGCCGGCCTAAACCCGGAGTTGGCAGCTTAAGCTTGTCGGTGCGATTGGCGAAATAAAGGTCGTTAAGTTCAGCGCCGCCGAGCTGCTCGAAGCGGCCAAATCCGGCGCGGACGAACTCCTGGTCGAGCTGCTCGGGCGTGAAGAGCAAGCGGAATGGCTCGCCTGCTCTTGCAACGCGGCGCGCCAAAGCGTGAAGCGTGATGCGATGGACGAGGTTCAGCGCATGCGGCGAAATTCCGTAGTCAAAGCTGACGGCGGTGCCAGAAGGAAGTGCGGCAATGGTTTCAAGAGTGGCGCGGAAGGCTGGAAGCGTGAGGTAAGGCACAACGCCGAGCCAGCCGAAAAACGCGGGCTTGGTGGCGTCGAATCCCGCGGCGTTCAAACCCGCCGCCAAAGTCATGTGTTCGAAATCGAGAGGGACAAATGTGAGATTTGCGGGCGCGGCAATTGCTGCTGCTGCGAGCAGCGAGCGCTTCCACTCCTGCGTGGCAGGAAAGTCGACCTCGAAGACACGCAGTTGCGGGAACGGATTGCGAAAGGCGAAGGTGTCGAGACCGGCGCCGAGAATTACATACTGCTCGACGCCGCTGGCGACGGACGCGGCCAGGCGGTCTTCAGCATAGCGGCTGCGCGCGGCCATGAAGGCGCGAAAGGCGCGCGCGAACGGGTGCATCTCGCGGACAGGGTCGTAGTGGAATTCCTGCCCGAGCAGAGGAATAGCAATTGGATCTGCGAGCACGCACGGCTGGTCGAGAACCTGATGGATGGCGCGCCGTTGGGCCACGCGAAGGGCAGTTCTGCTGGCGCGGCCGGTTTCCATGATCAGGAGTGTATCTTATGACTCGCGGTTCGGCGGCTCACGGTCCGGCGACTCGCGACTCACAATTCGCCGACTTGCAATACATGCCTCACTGCCCCATGACGCGGGTAAACGTCATCGGCCCGGTTTGGTTGGACAACGTCATCGTATTTGGCCCGTTGAAGACATACACGTACTCGGAGTTGGGCGGCTTGGGGTAATTCACCAGCCGCTGGACATTGCAAGTTGGGTTGTTCGGAATTCCGCAGGGGACGAGGATCACCCTGCTCTTCGGCGACCACTGTGTGACGGTAAAAATGATGCTGTTTGGCGCGACAAGCTGGTAAGGACCGGCTTGCATTGTCTGCACGCCAGTCGTCGTCAATCCCGTCTGGTCGTATTGACCGTTCGACATGAACGAAATCGTGATCGTTCCTGTCTGAACCCTCGTGCGCCATTGGCCGAGAAGGCTGGGTTGCGGCGTGAATGACGCTGGTTGCGCTTTTGGCGACGGTGCTGTTTGCGGCCTGCATACGATCGCGAGGCCAACGGCGAGAATCGCGGAAAGAATCAGGCGTAGACGTGCGGCGCTGATCCTTGTGGGAATAAGTGAGCTTTTCATACACACCTCCTGGGATTTGGAGGGGGGACGCAGAGATGATAGCACTGGGAGAATTGGACTGAAAGGCTGTTCTTCTTTTGAGAGGGAATTCGCGCCGGGCCCAAAAGGGACGCGTATTCAGAGCGGCGCGTATGCTGGTTGCCATGAGCTGGACAAATTCCTGGATTGGCTGGGCGATGCTTTCCGCTGCATTTGCCGCGGCCACTGCGCTGCTGGCCAAGGTGGGCGTGGCGCACGTTGACTCGAACCTGGCTACGGCACTGCGCACGAGCGTGGTCGTCGTATTTGCGTGGGGCATCGTGCTGGCGCTGGGCAAGCACGGAGAGATCAGTTCACTTGACCGGCGAACGATGCTGTTTCTCGCACTGTCAGGATTGGCGACGGGGCTGTCGTGGCTGTGCTACTTCCGCGCGCTGCAACTCGGACCGGCTTCACGCGTGGCGCCGCTGGACAAGCTGAGCGTGCCGCTGGTGATGGTGTTCGCGTGGCTGCTGCTTGGCGAAAAACTAAATGCCGCGGTGGTGATTGGCGGACTGCTGATTACAGCCGGCGCGATGGTGATGGTGTTTGGATAACGGACCGCGAGCGCGACTAGCCGCAAGATAGAATGGCTTTATGCGCTCGTCCGCGTCGCAGTTCATTGTCGTCTCGACTGCGCTGGTCCTGTTCAGCCTGACCGGCTGCGGCTATCACACGCTGGGCGCGGCCACGCATCTTCCGCCGAATATCAAGACGCTGGCGGTGCCGGTCTTCGCCACGCGCACCGAGGCCAGCGGCACCGAGCAGGCATTGACTGAAGCGGTGATCCGCGAGTTCAACACGCGCACACGCTTCCGCGTCACCTCCGATGCAGGCGACGATGCCGACGCCGTTCTACATGGCACGATCCTGAAACAAACCACAACCCCGCTCACCTACAACTCCGCCACGCAGCAATCGTCGAGCTTCGTCATCACCATCGTCGCATCCGTCACGCTCACCGCTCATGACGGCAGCGTTCTGTATCAGAACAACAACTACGTCTTCCGTGAGCAGTATCAATCGACCACTAATCTGCCGACATTTATCCAGGAAGACCCGCCAGCGATTCAACGCCTCTCAACCCAATTTGCCCGGCAATTGGTGGCCGACGTGCTTGAAGGGTTTTGAGAGCCTCGCCAGCCCGCTTATCTCTTGATTCCTGCCTGCTTTTCCGCGCTGGTCACAGTCTCTGAAGGGCTGTATTCTGAAGCCGCATGAGGAATGCAGCGTTCAAGCGCGCTCATACGGAGTGTGGACTTTGACCGGTTCGCGCTGGGGTGCGGGATTCAGCTCCGTTGGGCGCTTTGTCACGGAGATTGAGGCTGCCGCGGCGGGCACGGGCAAGCTTCGCGCGGGCTACGTGCTGGCCGGCGACGAGATATTTCTTCTCGACCGCTGCCGCGCCGCCGTTGTCAAGGCTTTCGTTCCTCCCGACCTGCGCGATTTCTGCCTCTCCGATCTCGATCTGAGCTCGACCTCGATCTTTGAGGTTCTGGACCGCGCGCAAACACCATCGCTGATGGCTCCATTCCAGGTGATCTTTATCCGCGGCGTGCGCCAGCTTTACACGCGCGGCGCAAAAAAGGATGAATTCGCCGCGCTCGATCGCTACTTCCAATCGCCCAATCCGCAGGCGCTGCTGCTGTTTATCGCAGACTTCCTGCGTATCCCTTCTGACACGCGCCGCATGGAAATGGACGACAAGAATCGCTTTGAGCGGCTGACGGAAACCCTCGGCCAGCACTGCGGCATGGTGGAACTGGCTCGCGTGAACGACGAAGACGCCATGCGCTGGGCAGTGACCACAGCGCAGGAAGCGGGCCTGCGCCTGGAGCCAGACGCCGCCCGCGAACTTGTTGACGCGCTCGGCGCGGACATGATGCTGGTGTCGTCGGAGCTGGAAAAACTGCTGCTCTACACGTCAGGCCGCGGACGCATCACGCTGGGCGATGTGGAGACCATGGTGCTCAGCGCCAAGCAGCGCTCGCTTTATGAACTGACTGACGCCATCAGCGCCCGCGACCGGGTGCGCGCACTGGCGCTGCTTGCAGGGCTTGCTCAATAGCTCCGACGCGGGCGAGGACGCCGCTATCGGCCACCTCTACATGCTGGCTCGCACTTTCCGCCAGATGCTGGTGATTCTGGAGAAAAACGTGCGCGACTCGCGCGCCATCTGGCAGGCACTGTGGCAGGGCTTCCGCATGCCGCCATTCGCCGCCGACGACCTGATCCGCCAGGCGCGCCGCTACAAAAGCCGCCGCGAGCTCACGCGCGCGCTGCGCCTGGTGGCCCGCGCCGACTTGAATTGCGCTCCTCGCCGCCAGACAAGCGCCTGGTGCTTGAGCGGCTGGTTTACGAGCTTGCTTCTGAACCCAGGCCTTCGGCGACACTGTGGGCCACGGCACAGCTGTCATTCGAGAGCTGACGGTGGCTCGCGCTGACGCACGGGCCAGGTGGCGCGTGCCGCTTCGACCAATCGCCGGTGGTTGGTTTGGATTCTGTTGTTTCGAGGCCGATGCGGATTTAGTCCGTTCGACCGATCTCCAATTGCCGGCCGGGAGCGATGATCGATCCCGATCCCTCGCTCACCCAGGCTCCGAATGCGAGGTCTTCTCTTTCAGAGTGCGCGATGTGCGACTCCCAAAGAAGCCCGAGCGGCTCGTGTGTCAACAAGGCATCGCTTCTGCGGTTCCAGTAGACATCCGTGCGCCTGATCTGGTCCAGCATCCATTCATGGCTGAGCGCGTGGATTCCCAGACCCGGATAATTTGCGGCCGCCATCATCCCCTCTTCCAATAGAAAGTGGGAGCGCGTGATCCGCAAAAGCTCCTTCAGCCTGCGCGTTCGCTCGCTGACATCGCCGCCCTTGTTTGCATTGAAGTTGATTTCCAGCAAGATCTCGGCAATCTCCTGGTGGTCGCGGCCAATCATTCGAATGCTCAGATCGCTCACTTGACTTTTCGTTTCCATGACACCTTTCTCCTTCGAGATTCTTGGGAATCGGCTGAATCAGCGCAGGATCGAGTCGGATTCCATGCCGCAAGGCCTTCAACTTGTCCGGCAAAGAATGGCGAGAGAGTTTCAATCAATCGAAGGCTGGGAACGGACGGCCGGTGGGAGCGTTTTGCACTCTCTAATTCCGACTCTGATTCCGGTGCAACTGACGGCGCGAAGATGCATCGCCAATCGAATTCCGGTTGGAGTCTTATCGGCGCGAAATTGAAAAGGCTTAGGCCAGTCCGAAATTTTGTTTCGTCGCCGACCGCAAGGCCTGACCAACTCGCGCTCTGTCAGCAAATTGCGTGCTCGCGGTTACTCCAGCAGCACCGCCGGCTCCGTCTGCTGGCCGCGCGTCGTAAGCGTGATGGCCGCCGCCAGAATCAGCGCTCCGCCCAGCCACGCGAAGGGCCCCATTTTCTCACCGAGCAATTCCACGCCGAGTATTGAGCCAAGTGCCGGCTCGATGTTCAAAAACACACCTGCGCGCGATGCCGGCACATGATGGATTCCCCAGTTCCACAGGAGGGTCGTGGTTGCCGTGCACAGTATTCCACTGATCGCGAGCGCGACCCAGGCTTTCGCGGTGACGTGGGCGAACGGCATCGGCTCGACATTCTCGTGCGTGATCATGGCGAACAGCCACGAGCCAACTGCCAAAATAATCAGCATCGCAGTGCCCGAGAAGATGGTGTATGCGGTCACCACCAGCGGACTGTGCGTCTTCATCAGTTTTTTGCTCAGCAGAATCCAGGCCAGCGCAATGATGAGCGAAGTAATCACCATCAGATCGCCGGTGAGCGTAGGCGTTTCATGCCCGGTGGTTGCGCGCGTTCCACCAAGCGAAACCATGGCCACGCCGGCCGTCGAGCAGAACAGCGCCAGCCAGCAAACCCAATCCAGCCGCTCGCCCGCAAACAAAACTGCGGCTGCGGCCAACATCACCGGCATCACGCCCACCATCAGCGAGGCGTGGCTTACGGTGGTCAGCGCCAGGCCATGAAATTGCAGCAAGAACTGGATGGGAATTCCAAGGGCCGCGGCCAACAGCAACGTGCGCAATTCGCTCGCCGTCAACCTGGCGCGCTGCGTAAGCAGCACCGGCGCCATGCCCAAACAGGCAAAGAGAAAGCGGTAGAGCACCATGTGCTCCACGTTCATCTCGTTGAGCGCGAGCCTTCCCCAGTAGAAGCCGGTTCCCCAAAGCGTCCCGGCCAAGGCGCAGGCGCCGTAACCCAGAAACCTGAACCCTCCGCCGCCCGTTTCCGCGGCTAGGTTCCGCCCGTCGTTCGCGCGCTCCGCCATCTCTCCTTAACTCTCGCACACTGTCGCACACGCAACGGGCGTCAATTCCGACGATCGGGCAAGTTACGATGGCGAGTTGCGATCTGGCCTTGGCTGCACTCTTCGGATGGCACTTTCGATTCAGTGCGTGAACGATTTGGCGCAGCGCACTTCCACCGCCATACCCGCATCGGAGAGAATAATCATCGATGGTGAGCGGGCTTGGAATCGTGCGGCTGAATTATCGGCGAAGCGCCTTTCTGGCCCACTTTGTCTCGGCGCTCGTTTGCGCTCTCGCTCTCGCGCGATCCGCGGCGCAAGATCAGATTCCGCCCGCACCGGCACCAAATTCGACTGCTTCTTCGCCGGACGAAAACGCACCGGAGCCCAAATCATCGCCTCCGGTTAAAGAGCGCTATCTGGTCGATCGCTTCCCTGACAAGCCAAGTTTGCCGCCCGCGTTCACCATTCCCATAGAACCGCTCGGCTTCACCGCGCCCGGCGCCAACTATATGGGCCAGCGGAATTCGATGGCCTCTCTCGATTTCCTGGATGAAAACCGGGTGCTTTTAACCTTTCGCATTCCCGGCCTGCTGCGCCGCGATCCCACGAACAACGCGGAGACCGATGAGCGCCAGATTCGCGCTGTGGTGCTGGACTTGCCCAAGGGCAATGTCGAAGCTGAAGCCACATGGACCGTTCACGATCGCGTTCGCTATCTTTGGCCGCTGAAAGACGGCCATTTTCTGCTCCGCGACCGCAACGAGCTGTTCGAGAGCGACGCCTCACTTGCCTTGAAGCCGTACCTCGACTTCCCTGGTTCGCTGCTTTGGCTCGAACTCGACCCTGAACAGCATTTTCTCGTCACCAACTCCCGCGAACCGGTCACGAAGCCCACAAAACCCGAGGCTCCTGAAGACGGATCTTCAACTGCCGCCTGGAAGCCCGGAGAGGTGTCGAGCACTTCGAGCGCTTCAGCCACGATTACCTCTGACCAGGATCCCCCCGCCGATGGCGGCCAACCCGACCTCGTGGTCCGCATTCTTCGCCGCGATTCCGGCGAGGTTATGCTCGTGAGCCGTGTTCGGGCTGCCGTTCATCTGCCCATCAACTCAGTCGGCTACCTTGAGAACCTGCGCAGCCGCGGGACAGACTGGATTTTGAACCTGAGTTACTACACCGGCGGAAGCAAGATGCTCGGGCGCGTCGTATCGGCTTGCGAGCCCGACGACGAATTCCTTTCAGAGCAGGAGATTCTTTCGACGACGTGCGGGTCAGGCGGCGAGAGCGGCCTTGTGGCAGTGACTACCGCGGGCAGAACACTTTGGGAGTCGAAGGCGCCATCCACCGAGGTGTGGCCGCAACTGGCTGTTGCGGCAAACGGCTCGCGCCTGGCATGGGAGACGCTCGATACGACCCACCCGATCTACGCTTACGCGCCCATGGACGCCGGCGATATCAAGGAGCAGTCTGTCACAGTTTTTGACGCGGCCAACGGTGACATCGTCCTGGTTTCGCCGGTCAGCCCGATTCTCGACGCCGGCGGCAATGTTGCTATTTCGCCCTCCGGCCGACGCGTGGCACTGCTCAATGCGGGCGCAGTTCAGGTCTTCGAATTGCCTGCACCGCCGCCGCTGCGCGGCGATCCCGCTTCTCAGCCGTAGCGAACGCTGTCGCACGGCCAGCCTGTCCCGTTGTCTTTTCATCACTCAATCAGGCCCGCCGACTCAGCGGCTTATGACGATTGTGCTCCCTGTCCCGTTGTCAACAGGCCCCATCATGGGAGTTATTAGGTACACTGAGCGACGGGGGTTTGATTCTTGGCTTCTGCTGTCGTCCACTACACGGCCTCGGCACTTACCGACCGCGGCCGTAAGCGCGCTTCCAATGAGGACGCATTCGGTATTTCCAACGAGCGCGGCGTGTATGTTGTCTGCGACGGCATGGGCGGCGCGGCCGCTGGCGAAGTGGCCAGCACTCTGGCTGTTGCCGAGGTAATGCGGCTACTCACCGATCGCTCCGGCAGCGCTCCTTTGCCAACAGAAGCCGAGCAAGCCGTCGCCGCGGCCAATCAGGCCATCTACACACGCTCGCAGCGCAACCAAAAGCTGAGTGGCATGGGCACAACTCTCGTAGCGCTCCTGGTGGAAGATTGCCACGCATGGATTCTGAATGTGGGTGACAGCCGCGCATATCGCATACGCAGTTCCGACCCTAACTCCCATATTGAGCAGATCACGCTTGATCATTCGCTGGTTGAGGAACAGATCCGCCTGGGCCAGATGAGCCGGCAGGAAGCGCTCCACTCGCCGCTCAAGAACGTCATCACCCGCGCGCTGGGCACGCAAAGCGTTGTCACTGCCGATGTTTTCGAACTTGAGACTGAGCCGGGCGACCTTTTTCTTCTATGCTCCGATGGCCTCACTCGCGAGCTTCCCGACTCCCTGCTCGAATCCATTCTGCATCTTGACTTGCCGCTTGAGAGCCTGTGTTCGCGGCTGGTCGCTGCGGCCAATGAAGCCGGCGGCCACGACAACATCACCTGCCTGCTGGTTCGCGCTGAGGCGTAGGTTCACGCCTCCCGTATAGCTTTGGCGTACTGAGAGCGGCCGGCCATGCGCTGGTCGCCGCTCACAGGGCCAGCATGCTCAAAGTAGCCGACGCCATTTTTGTAGAGCACCACTTTGCGCACCGGCAGATCGGTGATTGCGCCCGAAGCCGCGCTTTGCGCAGGTGGCGCTGGCTTGGCTGCGGGATGCGTGGGAGTTTGGGCTGCGAGAGGAATGGCAACAACGGCGATCAAAACGGCAGGAAGCATTCGGCGCATATTCCCTCCTTGGGACACGGCGATGCCGAGCCCTGACCGATGAACGAAAGGGCTCATGAATCTTGCAAGGATATTTCTGTTGTGCTTTGACTCCGCGATGGCAAAAAGGGTTCCCGGGTTCTCCACATTTCCCCGAGATTTCGCGGTCCGAGGGGTTCGGTTGGCGTGCGACATGGCAGGAGGTTTGGCGTGGCGCACCGGCGGCGCCAACGCCGATTGATCACGCAGACTAGCCTGCGATTTTGCGAAGTTGGCTGAGGTGATTCAGGTCGTGGCCGGCCATGGTTTCGACGACGGATTGAAAGGTCATGGTTCCGCGCTCGGGATGCGTCATCATTCGGCCGGCTGCACCGGGCGGCGCGTTGCGAATCAGCCGCAGATTCCAGTTGCGCAGCGCGGAGAAGGCGGCGAATGCCTCGGCAGCCGGAACGCCGGAATAGCGCGCGGCCCATTTCTCCTGATCGAAAGGCTGGATGGTCGGCACGTCTTCGGCGAGAGTCTGACGGAGCCGGAATGCGAAAACAATCTCGCAATCGGCAAGGTGGCAGACGATTGCTGCCGGACTCCATTTGCCGGGCGCGGGCGGCGAGTCGATCCGGTTTGGGCCGATCGCCTCGAGACACTCGGCGATGACGCCAGCGGTCGAGGCCAGAATCGCATCGATCGGCCGTCCGTCAAGAAAGTCTTCGTATGGATTAAGCTGGCTCATTGCTTTGGTCTCCGCGAAGAAATTTCGATCAAAGAATCCGGATACCTGGGCCGGTTTTGCTGGACCGGTTTTGCAATGATAAGCGAGTGCCGCAGATTCGACGGGCGCAAGGGCATGAATCTCGCGGTGTTTCGGGTGCGAACAGGCCGGCTGGCGCGGATTTGCTTCAAACACCCGGTTTCGGCGATACTTAGTTGTTGTGAAATGCGCGGCCGGGCGCGTCGGTTTTGACCCTTGTGCCGGCCATTGTTGCGCAAAACTACAGGGAGCCTTCCCGCTCATAGAGCGAATGCAGGATTGGAATCCGGCTGGGAAGCTTCCGGTTCACATTACACAAGCTCAGGAATTCGAAAGGAACTGATTCATCGTGGTTATGATTCGTTTGGCGCGTTTCGGCGCCCGCAAGCAGCCGTATTACCGCATTGTCGTGATTGAGAAGGACCGCGCCCGCAATGGCCGCTCCATCGAGGTTGTGGGCACCTACAATCCCCGCACTAACCCGGCCAGCGTGGACCTGAAGCATGAGCGGATTTCCTACTGGCGCAGCAAGGGCGCGCAGTTCTCTTCGCGCATGGAAAAGATTGTCGCCAGCCATCCAGCGACTGCGGCTGCGGCGCCGGCGGCGGAAGCCACGGCCTGAGTTAAGAATCAAAATACGGACCGGGGCAAGGTTCAGGGGCAAGGTTCAGGGGCAAGATCATGACCCAACTCGACACAGTGCAGGTAGACGAACTGGTCCGCGAGATTGCGCGAGCTCTTGTGGACGAGCCGAATGCCGTGGCGGTGGAAGCCGTGAGCCGGGGCGAAAATACGGTTCTCAATCTCCGCGTGGCGCCGCAGGACGTGGGCAAAATGATCGGCAAGCAAGGGCGCACGGCGCGCTCGGTGCGGACGATACTGGGTGCTGTAGGTATGAAGCTGCGCCACCGCTACACTCTCGACATTCTGGAAGAAGACGACGAGGAGTAGGGTGCATCTGTCGATTCGCCCTGGCCTGGTTTCGACTAGCGCCGTCGTCGCGCGTGGCCGGAGGTAACTGTGCCGGAAGCGGCTGACGCGTGGGTATGGCTGGCGCGGATCCGCCGGCCGCAGGGACGCAAAGGCGAAGTCTTCGCCGAGATTCTCACTGACTTTCCTGAAAAATTTGCGGAACGGAAGCAGCTTTGGCTGCTGTCACCCCAAGAAGCAACGACCGCTTCTCGGGGACCCCGACTGCTGCCTGCGGAAGTGTCTGCGAAGGCAGGCGCGGGCGCGCGGGCGGCTGGGCTTGATGTGCGGGCGGCTACGCCTGCGCCGCGACAGGTGGAGCTACAGAATCATTGGCTGCACAAGGGCGGCGTTGTGCTGCACTTTGCGCAAGTGGATTCGATCTCAGCGGCTGAGTTGCTGTCGGGATTGATTGTCGCGATTCCGCGCGCGGAGAGAGCCGCTCTAAGCAGCGACGAGGTCTACGTCGGCGACCTGATCGGCTGCGTGCTTGTGGATGTTGGCGGCGCAGAGCCGGTTCGCGTGGGTGAGATTGAGGACGTAGACCGGAGCGGAGGAGCTGCGCCGCTGCTGGTGGTGCAAGGCGCGAATGGCGAAGTGCTGGTTCCGTTTGCGAAGAGCTTTCTGCGCAAGATCGATCTTGAAGCGAGGCGCGTGGAGATGGCGCTGCCGGAGGGATTGGTTGATCTGAGCAAGGCTGAGGAAGCGTGACGCCGGACGGCGGCGATTGCAGGCCCCCAAAATTGAGACGCACTGCTGAAACGCAAGCAGCTTCCTAGCGCAGTTGAGCGCAATTTGAAGCGGGCGCGGCATGCCAGCGGGCGGTCGGACAGTTGGCTGGGCAGGGATCAGGCGCGAGAACGGAAGGCCGCGGCCCAGCGACAAATGTTGACCAGATAATTGGCGTTAATTAGCGGCCAATTTCGGCAACTTTGCCCTGATTTTGAGGCAGTTTTCGAAATTCTAAAGGAGTTACGGTTAGAAAACTGCTCATGCGCGGGTCAAAAAAAAATTTGCTAATTATGTTCTCCTTTCCGTGAAAAAACGCGGTGCGGGGGAGAAATTAGGGGCGAGCCCCCCTTCGTCTGCTACCGAGATGATTCTTTCCACCTGAGTCAAGTGTAGAGAGTTGGCGGAAATGATCGGCAACTTCCGGGCGAAAATTTTGGGCTGACAACTTGCGTGATTGCAGCAGTTGCGGCCGAGGTGGCTTAGGCCTGGGGTTGACATCTGCGCTTGTTGCTCATATGAATGTATGTATATTCATGTAGGAGGATATAGCAATGGATACAAAGCCAACGGATCAAACAAAGGAACATGTAATCGCAAAGTATGTAAAGCCCGCGCGATTAAACGGTCAGAACGCTATACAGGTCAGGGTTGGAACCGTGCAGAAGGAATTGGGCTGGATCAACAGGGCTCCATCCGTCTTTTCCACGCTATTGTCGAAGGAGTTTCAGCGCGAGGCCGGTGTTGAGTTGGTGGAGAAGCGCGGCGGGCCTGCTTCAGGAGGACCGAGCACTACGGTTGAGTTTCTGTACAGGGTTCTCGATTCGCAAGGAGCCGGGCAAGCTCACCGGGCCAAGCCGGCACCCGTTCCTAATGGATCGGGATTGAAGGCGCTTTATGGAATACTCGCGCATACATTTCGCGAGCTCGGCGGCGGCGAAGCGTTTCTGAGATCCGAACGGGCGGGATGGGGACCAGACCCCTGGGAAAAATTGGAATCGGAACGAAAGAAGGATGCGAGGCCGGCAAAGTGAGCCTGGTCTATTGGGACTCCATGCTGTTCGTTTACATGCTTGAAGCGCACCCGGTAAACGGACCGTTAGTGGACAAAATCCTGGACAGCATCATCCGGCGCAACGATACGCTTTGCACAAGCGCGTTTGGCGCCGGAGAAGTGCTGACCGGGCCGTGGCGCGGTGGCTCACAGATTGAGATCGAAAAGATCCGGCATTTTTTTGGTGGCGGCTCGGTCGAAATCCTGCCGTTCACGCTTGGGACTGCCGATCGCTTCGCGTCGATTCGAGCGACAAACAAGGTCAACCCTGCGGACGCAATCCACCTGGCGGCAGCGGCGGAAGCTGGAGTGGATATTTTCTTTACCAACGACGGCGAACTTCGCAAGCTTTCGATTCCCGGCATCAAGCTCTTCGCCGACCTAGAAGGCAAAGTAATCTGAACCTATGCGAGAGAGACAGGTAGCAGCCGATGGGGAGCAGAAATCCGGCAGCGCAGGGCGAGAGCAATCCCCGGCGAACGAAAATCGTCAGTTGGGGATCGTCAACTGGGGGATCGTTCGCATAGGATTCCGGAAAGGGCAAGAGACGTGGGGACAATACTACCGCTGGGAGATGCGTCGCGAAGGCCGCGCGGTTTTGCGTGGGCGACGGCGCTGATTATCGCGGCGAACGCATGGGTGTTTCTGCTGGAGCTTGAGGGCGGCGACGCGTTCGTGGATCGCTGGGCGGTGATTCCGGCGCAGATTACGAGCGGGCACGGATGGATCACCATCTTGACCGGAATGTTCATGCATGGCGGGTGGCTGCACATTATTGGGAACATGATTTTTCTGTGGGCGTTTGGGCCAGCGATGGAAGACGCGATGGGGCGGTTCCGCTACCTGGCGTTCTATTTGATCGGCGGGGTAGTGGCGATGCTGGCGCAGGTGGCGGGGAGCCCGGCGTCGACGGTTCCCTGCCTGGGCGCGAGCGGAGCGATTGCGGCGGTGATGGGCGCGTTTATCGTGACGTATCCGCAGGATCGGATACGAACGCTGGTGTGGATTTTGATTTTCATTCGAGTGACCTACATTCCGGCGGTGGTGCTGATCGGTGTGTGGTTCCTGATTCAGTTGGTGAACGCAGGATCGGTGGCGAACGTGCAGACGGGCGGAGTGGCTTACCTGGCGCATGTGGGCGGATTTCTGTTTGGGGTGGTGACGGGGCGGCTGTGGAGGCGGAAAACAGCTGATAGCTACTAGCTTCTAGCTGCTAGCTTTTGGCGTGCTGAGGACAAGGCCTGTGCTTTTTCCCGGTCTCATAATCGAGACCGGGGGCACCCGGCTATTTGGGATGTAATATTGTTGCGATCAAAATCCAGTGCATCTATTCGCTTGAAAGGCCGTGAAGACGGAGAGGTTCCGCATGCAGCGTCGGCTAAATTTGTACACTCGCTCGGTCTTCGTCGCTTGTCTTTTTCTGCTGCATGCATTGGGAACCTCGGGGCAAACTGGAACTGCTCCCTCCGGATACTATCCTGCCGATTACAGCGGGGATATGTTTACCGGAACGGTTACGCAAACCACTGACGACACAATCACTCTGAGTTACACGCAAGATAGCAAGTCGGAAACCTTTGAAGCCTATGCGAACGGGCCGTGCGCCCTGCCGGCAACTAAGTCCACAGCCGGGCTGATGCCCCTAACCAAGGTGCCGATTGGCTCGCTGATTGAAATCTTCTACGAGGCGAAGACGGTGAAGGTGGGAGGGGTGAAGCAAAGGCAGAACCAGATGATCGGTTTCACGTTCCTGAAAACGAAGGTGAACGGCGAGTGGGTCGCCATGAAGAGCAAAGTCACTTTCTATTGCGCGCAAGCTGGAAGCTTCCTGACATTTAAGGCGTTCTAACCCAACCGTATGAGTTGCCGATGCCGGATCGCACGATCTGGCGCTCGACGGTGACGGGTTTTTCGGAGTAATTCGGCCCCCCCAGTGTGATTGCCCAAATGTGCGCTGTCTACCTTCATGATCGTCGGAATGCGGTTCGAGATTTTCACGATCTTTCCGGAATTCTGTGAAAGCGTGTTTGCGCGCGGGATTTTGCGCCGGGCTAAATACCTTAGCGATCGCCGGAAGGAGGGCCGGACGGTAGATCGATGTCGAGGCAGCCCAGCGTGAATGCGAACGGGAACGGGCCGGGATCACTGGTTCGGTATAAGCCGTCAAAGAACACGAGGGCGCGCGCACTATTTTGCTCGTCAAATTGAAACGACGGCTTCCATGGGCCGGAGTGCCAGCCTCGATCTTCAGCTGTCATGATCTGGAGCGGATCACTCCAGCCCGAAAGCTTGCCTGATGGCGATTTGGCCCTGCACCACCACAATCCGGTTTCAGGCGGTGCGGCGCCTCCACTGACCCCGACGCGCGAATAGATCGCGTCAAATGAATCGCCGCGCTGACGGACGCAGAAGTCGAACATCTTCATTTCGGGCGGCGCGAAAACCTCATGCTTGCTCCAGCCGGTGACGCCGTCTTCACTCTCGGCAAAGCCGTGGACGAGGTAATCCTCCTGGTTCGATCCGGCGACGTACCACATCTTCCATTTGCCGTCGTGATAGATGAGGTTTGGCTCGTAGACGCTGCCGTGCTCCCATTCTTCGTTCGGCGTGAACGCCGGCTCGGGCTGATCCACCCACTTTTCTCCATCCCACTCGAGGAAGCCGATGGTGTATGGACCCCAGAGGTTCTCGGCCGCTCCGGCGTAATAGATGCGGTCAACAGATTCCTGTTTCACTGGGTCCCATCCTCTAACGTGCGATGGGCAGTGCCGTCCGCCGTTTCCATCCCATCCGCCGCTAAGGACTCGCGGGGCCAGTGGCTGCAACTGCCCGGCCGCGTCGCGAGTAATGTTCCAACCGGTGGCGGTGAGCGGTGATTGCGGCGGTAGTGAAGCGCTGTAGATCTCAGTGGCACCGTACCCATGCGCCTGGCCAGCAAGGTACAACCACCATTGATCTCCTCTCTTAACGACGCTTGAATCGAGTAGCTCGGCTCCGCCTGAGCCCGTGGACTCGTCGCGGGGATCGAAGATCTTCACTTCGGTTCCGGAAAGATGATTTCTGAGATTAGCCACTGTGCTCCTGCGTGAACTGGACTTCAGCCGCTACGCAACCAAAGTTTATCGTCTCGGGAGTCGTGTGCGTGAGGCAGGCGGGTGAGCTTCTATGATCGGGAATATGCGATTTGACATTGTGACGATCTTTCCGGGGTTCTTTGACAGCGTGTTTGCGCACGGGATTGTGCGCCGCGCGATCAAGGAGGGATTGGTGACCGTGGAGGCGCACGATCTGCGCGAGTTCGCGCATGACAGGCATCGCACGGTGGACGATCGTCCGTTTGGCGGCGGCGAGGGGATGGTGCTGAAGCCGGAGCCGCTGGCGGAGGCGCTGGAGAAGCTAGGGGTCAAAAGCAGGGACCAAGGGAACAAGGGACCAAGGGAACAAGAAGGCGGAGATGAGGGAGCGGAGATCGGAGATCCAGAAGAAAGGGGCCAAGGGAGCGAGGGAGCAAGGGAGCAAGAGATCGGAGAGCCAGAAGAGAGGGGCCAAGGGAGCGAGGGAGCAAGGGAACAAGAAGGCGGAGATGAGGGAGCGGAGATCGGAGATCCAGAAGAAAGGGGCCAAGGGAGCGAGGGAGCAAGGGAGCAAGAGATCGGAGAGCCAGAAGAAAGGGGCCAAGGGAGCGAGGGAGCAAGGGAGCAAGAGATCGGAGAGCCAGAAGAAAGGGACCAAGGGAACAAGGGACCAAGGGAACAAGAAGGCGGAGATGAGGGAGCGGAGATCGGAGATCCAGAAGAGAGGGGCCAAGGGAGCGAGGGAGCAAGCCACCCCAGCGTGCGCAAATCGTCCGTTGGGGACCCCGGCATGGAGCAAAAAAGCACGCGGGTGATTTTGCTGTCGGCGCAGGGGCGGCTTTTTACGCAGGCTGTGGCGCGAGAGCTGGCGGCAGTGGAGCGCGTGGTGCTGGTATGCGGTCGGTATGAGGGCGTGGATGAGCGCGTGAATGAGCTTTATTGCGACATGGAGCTTTCGATTGGCGACTACGTGCTGAGCGGGGGCGAGCTGGCGGCGGCGGTGGTGGTGGATGCGACGATGCGGCTGATTCCTGGTGTGCTGGGCAACGAGGCTTCGGGTGAGTATGAGAGCTTTGGCGCCGCGGATGGGGAGATCGATCTGGATGTGGAGGGGGTTCCGCGATCGCAGCACGGAGCGGGAGGGTTGCTGGATTATCCGCAATACACGCGGCCGGCGGAGTTTGGCGGATTGCGCGCGCCGGAGGTGCTGATGAATGGAGACCACGCGGAGATTCGGCGATGGCGGCGGGAGCAGCAATTGCGCAAGACGCTGAAGAATCGGCCGGAGCTGCTGGAGCGCGCGACGCTAAACGCGGAAGATATGTTGACGATTGAGAGATTACGCGGGGAGATTCGGCTTTAGGGCTGCGCTGAGGCGGCCGGCTCCGTTGAATGTAAAGATCCCTCGGGGCTAAAGCCCCTCATTCATTTGGCGCGAGATACGGCACGACTGAAGTCGTGCCGCTTCAAAACTGGACTTGCGCAATACGGCACGACTGAAGTCGTGTCCTTTCAAAACTGGATTTGCGCAATATATGGCACGACTAAAGTCGTGCCCTTTCAAAACTCGAATTTGCGTGACCAGTTGCCGGGTGGAGTAAAGCCGAAGGGATGCTGGGCTGAAGGTAGAGCTTTCCTGAGGACGAACTGGTTTGAGTTCGACCGTTTGGAAATTCAGGCAGCATCCCGCCGGGTTGGGGTTTAGCGAGCGATGTTGACGACCAGGTTCATGTCGACGGGCGTGGGTTGGTTGTCGACGGTGGCGGGCTTGAAGTGGAACTCGCGAACGGTTTCGATGACGCGAGCGTCCCAGAACTTGCTGAAGGACTTGGTGACCTGGATGTTTTCAGGCTGGCCCTTTTCGTTGATGGTGAGAGAGAGGCTGACCTGGGCATCAGGGGGAATAATGTCGGCGGAATACCCCGACGGAATGTCGAGGAAGGCGGAGTTGACGAGGACCGGCTGAGTGACGCCGGAGCTAACGCGAATGGGGGTTGGGGCAGAGGCGTCGTCCACGGGTGTGCTGGCAAAAGCCGCTGCAGGGAGAACAAGCGAGGAGAGCAGAGAGCTGATCGCAAGTATACGGCGCATAAAGTACCTCCATGGCGACGATAGTCACCGTCATCATTATTATCCTAACGCAACACGATTGTCAACGACAAAATCTGAATTTTTATTTTTCAACTACTTAAGTGCAATAGAACGGCTGGATTGTTAATTTCATCTCACAATTTGATAGAGTTTTCCACAGGTCGGGTCGGGCGCAGACGAATAGAGGCAGCCACGGGGCCGGGGGGCGTGACAGGAATCTCGAGTCGATTTTGTGGCGCGGAAGAGTGCGGGCGGGACGCCGGCGCTACACAGGGCGAGTGGCTGGCTAGAACGGCTCTACGGGCACTAGAAGGGCTTTACCGGCTCGGGCTGGACGGAGTTGATTTGGCCGATGGTGATGGCTGCGACGTAGAAGTTTTCGCCGCGCGTGGGCGAGCCGGCGAGGCGGCGCAGCATGGCGAGTTGACCGGCGTGGCAAAGCGCGTCGGAGACTGGGCCCTGCATGAGCCGGTCGATGGGCGCATGAACCTTAGAGGATGAAGCGAGATAGGCGTCGAATGCCGAGAGGGCGGCGAAGAAGCGCTGCTGCTCCTGGGGCCAGGCGAGGGGTTGGGTGTTGTGCCAGGCGGGGTTGCCCTGAGCCATGGAGATCGCCCATAGGAAAAGATCGCCCATGTGGGCGAGGATCTCGACGGGACTGCGGCCGGCGCTGTCAAAGTTGGCGAAGGATTCGGGTGCATATTCCAAGGCGCGAACGGTGCGGTAGGCCAGTGTGGCAAGGGTGTGGCGGAGCAGATCCCGTTTTTCATCCATTGCGGAACTATACCGCACGGGATGGAAGCCTAAACATAGGTAAAATGAGGGGCCAGCGCGTGAGGCAGACAGGGGCAATCTTTGATAAACTGAAGGTTCTGAGTTTAACCGCAGGAAATCACAGAGAAAGTTCAATCGCAGGAAAATAACATGTCAATTCATCCCGTAATGCAGCGCCTGGCTGACAAGCTGAAGCGCACCGATTTGCCGGCGTTTGTGCCCGGCGACCAGATTCGCGTTCAAGTGAAGATCAAAGAAGGCGATAAAGAGCGGCTGCAGGCCTTTGAGGGCCTGGTGATCGCCGTCAACCGCGGACCGCAGTCGACGTTTACCGTGCGCAAGATGAGCTTTGGGCAGGGAGTGGAGCGCATCTTCCCTTACAACTCCAAAGTGGTGGACAAGGTGGAGCTGGTGCGCAGCTACAAAGTGCGCAGGGCGAAGCTGTTTTATCTGCGCGGACTGCGCGGCAAGGCGGCGCGGCTGAAGGAAGTGGACCGCGCAACCGGCAAGGTGCGCGTGTAAGAACAGGGACCGAGGGAGCAGGGACCGAGGGAACAAGGGACCAAGGGACCAAGGGAACAAGAGACCGAGAAGACAGGAATCGAGATTTGCAGGTCGCGTTCCGCGGCCAAGAAAAACCCCGGCTTTGGCCGGGGTTTTTTGCTGCGCGCAGTTCCCTGCACCGCACTTGCTGGACGCCGTCTCGCACTGCTCCAAGCACCGGGTTCGCAGCACAGCAAAGCGAATTCGGACGGCGGCGCGGCTAAGCGGTGGCGCGCAAGTTCATCGACTCGGCTTGCGGACAGTGTGCGGCTGGCCGGTGGTGCGCCAGCTCGCGGATTTGGTTGCGGACGGTGTGCGGCGCAGGCTGCCCGGAGCGCGGCGTGAAATCTACGCAAATTTACTCGCTGGTCGTGGGATCGATGACGGAGCGGACCTGGGCGACGGAGTTTGCGGGAAAGCCTCCCTGCTTGGCGTGCTCGCGAACGGTTGCTTCGTCTGGGGCGATGTAGACGCAGTAGATCTTGTTGTCAGTGACGTAACTCTGGAGCCACTGGATGCGCGGCCCCATGGATTGGAGCACGCTGCAGGATTTCTGCGAGATGGCGTGCAGTTGATCCGCGGTCAATTTTCCGGCTCCGGGAATTTCTCGCTCGATGACGAACTTGGGCATTGCGAATGGCCCTCCTGTATTGATGGGTAGCCTATCATCTTGCGGCGATCTTTTAGTTTCTTTTCTATACTGTTCGCATGGCGATTGCGGCGACACCGGCGACTCCGTATTATGCGGTGATCTTTACTTCCCTGCGGACGGATGGGGAAAAGGGCTACGGGAAGATGGCCGAGGCGATGGAGAAGCTGGCGGCGACGCAGCCGGGGTTTCTGGGGATCGAATCGGCGCGAGATGGACTGGGAATCACGGTGTCGTATTGGGAGAGCCCGGAGTCGATTGTGGCGTGGAAGCAGAACGCGCAGCACCTGGTGGCGCAGGAACTGGGACGCGAGACGTGGTATGAGGAGTTCAAGGTGCGGGTGTGCCGCGTGGAGCGCGATTACGGGTTTGAGCGGCGATGATGCATTGAGGTCCGGCTTTTCCACCTGACGATTAGGCGAGAACTCAAGCCGGAGTTCTTATACTGTGCGCATGGCGATGACTGCGACTGCTCCGGTATGCGGATGGGCGCTGGAGAAGGCGGCGCGGCGGAGTGGCGCGCGGTGCGTTGCCGGCCTGGACGAAGTGGGACGCGGGCCGATGTTCGGGCCGGTGGTTGCGGCAGCGGTAATTTTTCGCGAGGGCTGCAGGCTGCCAGGCCTGACGGATTCAAAACAACTGACGGAAAAACAGAGGAACGAATTTGACGCGGCGATTCGCGAGCGCGCAGTAGCGTGGGCGATTGCAGCCGTGGATGTGGAGACGATCGACCGGATCAACATAAGGCGGGCGTCGCTGCTGGCGATGCGGCTGGCGATGGAGCAGTTGGTCGCGGGGCTGGATTCGCTGGCGTCCGATTTTCTGCTGCCTGACTTTCTGCTGATTGACGGACGGGACACGATCGAGTGGCCGTGCGCGCAGCAGGCAGTGGTGGGCGGAGACGCGCGGAGCGTTTCAATTGCGGCGGCGAGCGTGCTGGCGAAGGTTTACCGCGATCGAATGCTGGTGGAGCTGGACGCGGTTTATCCGGGATATGGGCTGGCGCGGCACAAGGGCTACTGCTCGCAGGAACATATGGAAGCGCTGAGGCGGCTGGGACCGACTCCGCTGCACCGGAAGAGCTATGCGCCGGTGGCGCAGCGAATGCTGTTTGAGTAGAGCAGCGGAGCTAGCGGGGTTGGCGGAGTTGGCGGCGTTCGTGGTCGATTTGGATTTGTGGTATCCCACCCTTGCCGCAAAAACAAAGACGCGGCAAGGATGGGGCAACCCGGCGTCTGCGGGGTTGGCGGCGTTAGCGGAGTGGCGGCGTCAGTGAGTTAGCAGGCGATGGAGTTCTTCAGGCGATTGTTGGCGGCGCTTTGCGGCGCTGTTGCCAGGCCAGGATGGGGCGGGCGAGGAGAAGCGCGGCGATGACAACGGTCATTGCAAGCGGAGTGAGGACGCCGGGCTTCATTTGCCACCAGTAGTGAGCCACTCCACAAATTGCGGCGACGTAGATGAGCATGTGCAGGCGGTTCCAGTTTTTGCCGCCGAGCTTGCGAATGGCCCATGCAGTGGAGGTGAGCGCCAAGGGCAGCAGAGACAGATAGGCGGCCATGCCAGCGGTGATGTAGCGGCGGCGGGCGACGTCAGTGAGCATGGCATGCAGGTCGAAGTTGTTGTAGAGCGCGACCCAAGTAAGCATGTGCAGCGTGGCGTAGAAGAAGGCGAAGAGGCCGAGAGGCGGCGGAACCGGATGAGCCAGGCGAGGCGCGGAATGAGGCGGCGGAGCGGCGAGATGGCCAGCGTGATGGCGAGAAGGCGGAGCGTGGCGCGGCCGGTGAAGAAGGCGATTGCGCCAGTGGCGTTGGGGCCGAGGTTGTTGGTGAACGCTCCCCAAACGAGCCAGCAGAAGGGCGCGAGGCAAGCGATCCAGACGAGAGTTTTGAGGGCGATGAGAGTTCGACGAGTCATAGTTGTTCGTTCGGCGGGGTTAGCGGAGCTAGCGGAGTTATCCGTTGATTTGGATTTGTGCGATCCCGGTCCCCGACTGCGAGGGACCGGGGGCACCCGGCGGTTGATTTGGGTTCGTGCGTATCCCACCCTTGCCGCAAAAACAAATACGCGGCAAGGATGGGGCAACCAGCGTGGTAGCGGAGTTGGCGTCTTGCATTAGTAGTACTTCTTCAGGTCCATGCCTGAGTAGAGCGACCCTACTTGATCGGTGTAGCCGTTGAACATTAGGGTGGTGCGGTTCTGCGCGTAGAAGGGCAGGCCGATGCGGCGCTCAGTTTTCTGGCTCCAGGGGACCGTGTCCACATTGGGATTTACGTTGGAGTAGAAGCCGTATTCCTCGGGAGCCTGATCGTTCCATGTGGTTGACGGCTGCTTGTCAACAAATCGGATGCTGACGATGGACTTGGCGGATTTGTAGCCGTACTTCCAGGGAACGACGATGCGGACGGGCGCGCCATCCTGGTTGGGAAGGGTTTCGCCGTAGAGGCCGAAGGTGAGCAGGGTGAGCGGGTTCATGGCCTCGTCCATGCGGAGACCTTCAGAGTAGGGCCAGTAGATGCCCGGATCCTGGCTAGCCCATTGCTC
Source organism: uncultured Acidobacteriaceae bacterium (assembly GCA_963773915.1). Classification (GTDB taxonomy): domain Bacteria; phylum Acidobacteriota; class Terriglobia; order Terriglobales; family Acidobacteriaceae; genus Telmatobacter. The sequence continues at coordinate 181,182 of CAVZCY010000007.1, read as the reverse complement.
GACGCGCGAGCTGTAGTAGGAGATGAACTGGACGTATTTGGCGCTGGGCAGCGGGTTGCATTGCTTGATGAATTCCGAGAGCGAGTAGCCGACCCAGGGAATGACCATGCTCCAGGCCTCGACGCAGCGATGGCGATAGATGCGGTCTTCAAGCGGGCGCAGCTTGAGGAGGTCATCGATGTCAAAGGTGAGGGGCTTGGCGACTTTGCCTTCGACTTTGACGGCCCAGGGGCGAGTGGGCAGGCCGCCGGCGTTTCTGGCGGGATCGCCTTTGTCGACACCGAATTCATAGAAGTTGTTGTAGTGGGTGATGTCAGCGTAGGGCGTGAGCTGCTCGCCGGAGGTGGTGAGGGAGCTGGGGACGGTTTGGAGCTTGGTTCCGGCGCGGACGGTGGTGCGGGGGGAGACGAGCTGGCTGAGACGGTCGGCGGCCAGCGCAGCGACGCCTACGGCGGCAGCGCCTTTGAGGAAACGGCGGCGGCTGAGATAGCGGAGATAGGCGTCGCGTGAGGTGATTTCGGAGGAGGGTATGTCGGGCGGTTTGCCGATGAGCATCAGGTGACCTCGCGATCGGGGAGGGCCGTCGCAGTTATTAGACACGATGGAGGGGGTGGTAGTTACAGGAAAACAGGGAGCGAGGGACTGAGGGACTAAGGAGGCGAGGGAGCAAGGGAGCGAGGGAGCGAGGGACTAGGGACTGCAGGGAGGGACGAGGGAGCAAGGGACGAGGGAGCGAGGGACTAGCAGGATAGACTGAGGAGGCGAGGGAGCAAGGGAGCTGGTTTTTCGTGGTGAGGTGGGATTTGTGGGGGCGCGGGTTGGCGCGGCTAGTTGGGTTGTGGGTTGGCGAAGGGCCATTGGGCGAGACGATGGGCGCGGAAGAGATAGATGAGCGTGCCGCTGACGGCGATAGCGATTGCGCCGTAGAGCTCGAAGAGGCCGCTGCCACCTTTTGCGTGAGCGCGGCGCGGATCGAAGAGCATGAAGGCGAAGCCGGCCATGGCGACGAGCGGCGGGAGCGGATAGAGAGGAATGCGAAATGGGCGCGGGAGATCGGGGCGGCGGATGCGGAGAAGGATCACTCCAATTTGCTGAAGCGAGAACTGGAGCAGGATGCGTGTGATGACGAGCATGGTGATGACCTGCGCGAGGGAGAAGAAGCAGAAGAAGGCTCCGACGAGGCCGAGAGCGACGAGCGAGCGGTGGGGAATTCCGTGGCGCGGGTGGACGGCGGCGAGAAAGCGGAAGTAGTTGCCATCGCGCGCGGCGGCGTAGGGGACGCGGGAGTAGCCGAGGAGCAGCGAGAAGACGCTGGCGAAGGCGGTCCAGATGATGAGGGCGGCGATGAGGTAGCCGGCCCAGCGGCCAAAGGCGGAGCTGGCGATTTCGGCGACAAGCTGGACGGGCAGGGTTTTGGGCAGGGCGGCGGATTGGGCTGCGTTGGTGGTCGCCGCGCGCAGCGAAGGCAGAGCGGCGAGGTTCATGAGGACGTAGAACGCGGCGACGAACAGGATGGAGAGAATAATGGAGCGCGGAATGGTGCGCTCGGGCTGGCGAACTTCTCCGCCGAGGAACGTGACGTTGTAATAGCCCCAATAACAATAGGTAGCGAGCAGCGTGGCCTGGGCGAGGCCGCCGAGCGAAAGTGCGGCGGAGAGCGCGGGAGCCTGCGGCATGTGCCAGCCGCCGGTAGCTGCGGCGTGGGCGAATCCGGAGACGATGACGCCGGTGAGGGCGGCGATGACGCCGGCGAAGAGCACCCAGGCGAGACGCGTGATGGAAGTGAGATTGCGATAGAGGAGCGCGGTGACGAGAAGGCACGCGGCGGCGGCGGCGAAGTTGGAGTAGTGGAGCGCGGGAAGAGCGGCGATGGGCGCCGAATTGAGATTGGGCCAGAAAAAAGCGAGAAAACCAGAGAGGCCGATGCAGCCCGAGGCGATGGAGAGCGGCGCAGTGAAGCCGACCTGCCAGACGTAGAGAAAACTGAGCCAGTTGCCGGGGCCGCGGGGGCCGTAGATCTCCTGGAGGAAAGCGTAGCTGCCGCCGGCGCGCGGAAAGGCAGCGCCAAGCTCGGCCCAGACGAGGCCGTCGGCGATAGCGATGACTGCGCCGAGCACCCAAGCCCAGACGGAGAGGCGATAGCCAGCGGCGGCAATGATGAGGGGCAGAGTGATGAAGGGGCCGACGCCGATCATCTCGAGCATGTTGAAGAGGACGGCGGAGCGGAGGCCGATGCGACGCTCGAGTGTGGCGGTTGGGGGGGCGGGGATTGAGGAGGATGAATTCATCAGCCGGCTGTTGATCAGCTTATTACGGCGAGGGGAGGAATTGCGGAGTCGGTGAGTGCGGGCGGGACGCCCGCATGACAGCCGGCGAGACACCGGCGGTACATGCATGCCGGCATTGACGAATTAGAGGGCGTTCGAGGAGACTGGGTGGTCAAGCAAACGTGTGCATCGCGGAGTTTTAGGCATGTTAGAGAAAGACAGGCGTAACAGGGCGCGGGTTGCGATGGGCGGCGCGGCGGGGCGGACGCCTCGGCAAATGTCGCGGCAGCTTTCGCGGCAAATTTCGATTAAGGACATTGCGCGGCTGGCGCGCGTGTCGCATCCGACGGTGTCGCGCGCGCTGCAAAACAGCCCGCTGGTGAATCCGGCGACGGCGGCGAAGATTCGCAAGATTGCGGAGGCTGCGGGATACAGGCCGAGCGCTGTGGCGCGCGGATTGGTGACGCGGCGAACGCGGACGGTGGGGCTGGTGGTGACAACGGTGGCCGATCCATTTGCCGGCGAAGTGGCCTGCGGGATTGAACAGGCGGCCCACGATCACGGGTATGCAGTGTTTCTGGCGAATTCAAATTGCGATGCGGAGCGCGAGCGCAGGGTGGTGCAGGAGCTTGCCGAGCGGCGCGTGGACGGAATTATTGTGACGTCGTCGCGGGTGGGCTCGGATTATCTGCCGATGCTGGCGCAGCTGAACGTTCCCATGGTGCTGGTGAACGATCAATATCCGGGTGAGTTTGTGCACTCGGTGATGATCGCGAACGAAGACGGAAGCCGGGCGGCGACCGAGCATCTGATCGAATTGGGCCACCGGCGAATTGCGTACGTGGGCGACCGCAGCGGCTACCAGACAGACACGGAGAGGCTGAAGGGATATAAGCAGGCGCTGGCCGATGCGGGAATTGAGTTTGCTTCGGAGCTTGCGGTACTCGGCGACGGCCGGCCTGAGGGCGCTGTTGCGGCCGTGGATAAGCTGCTGAAGATTGCCGAACCGCCGACGGCGGTGTGCTGCTACAACGACATGACCGCGCTGGGAGCGATGCGGGCGATTCGCGCGCGCGGATTGCGCGTGCCGGAGGATGTGTCGGTGACGGGATTCGACGATTTGTTTTTTTCGGAGTATCTGGAGCCGGCGCTGACCACCGTGCGGCAGCCGATGCGGCGCATGGGCAGAGATGGCGATGGAGAATTTGTTGAAGCTGATGGCGGGAGAAGAGTCTGTGGCCCAGGTGAAGGTGGAGGCGGAGCTGATTGTGAGAGGGTCGACGGGAAGAGCGAGAACGAACTTGGGACTCAGCCGCGAAACGATTCGCGCGGGGCGGCGGGATGGGTGAGGGCGGAGCAAGAAACGGCGGGCCGGTGCAGTTGACGCCGCTGAGCGTCTTTTGCAAGGACACGCCGATCATTCCGGCGATTCGCAAACCAGATCAGGTGGAGAAGGCGATCGCGTCGCGAAGCAAGTTGATTTATTTGCTGACGGGCGATCCGGACAATGTGGAGACGATGATCAGGAAGATTGTTGCCGCGGAGAAGATTCCGCTGGTGAATCTGGATCTGCTGAATGGATTTTCGCGCGACAAATATGCGGTGAATTATCTGAAACGCGTGGGAGCGCAAGGCATTATCTCAACGCACCTCGATCCGCTGCGGCACGCGCTGGCCATTGGGCTTTACGGGATTCAACGGACGTTTCTGCTGGACTCGGGCGCGATGGACACAATTTCAAACCAACTGAGGAACACGCCGGTGCATGCGCTGGAGATTTTGCCGGCGCTGGTGGCGCCGAAGATGCTGGCGCGGGTGCGGGCGATCTCGGCCGATTTGCCGGTGGTGGGCGGCGGGCTGATCGAGACGATGAAGGAAGTGGAAGAGCTGCTGAAGCAGGGACTGAGCGCGGTGTCGACGAGCAACCCCCAGATGTGGCTGAGGTAAAGCAGGGAGCGAGGGAACAAAGGGAGCAAGGGAGCTCAGCTCTTCAGTTTGTTCATCATCGCGATCAGTATCCGGCTCACATCGGCGCATAGACGATTGGTGGCCTCATACGACTCGGCCACGCCAAACCCGAGCGCCTTTGCGATGACTAATTGCGTCTGAAGCTCACACTTAGATCCTCGCGCATAGCCGAGGAACAGGAGATACTCGCCTCTGGTCGTTCTGCCATACCCCTCGGCAATGTTGCTCGCAATGGAGACAGAAGCACGACGCATCTGGTTGACGAGCCCGAATTGTTCGGATTTCGGAAACGAGGCAGTGAGTCGATATATTTCCGTGCTCAATTGAACCGATCGCTGCCAGACGATCAGATCCATAAATGAATCCCCCATTCACCCTCCAAGCAATCCGGTTGGAATGCATCGGAAAAGGATAGGGCAGATCCTGCGCCAGCTTTGTGATCTTGAGCACGGAAGATAGCCTTCTCTCGCTCCCTTGCTCATTTGCTGCCTCGCCGCCCTCTCATTCCGTGTCGGGGTTGGGGAGGATGATGTCGCGGACGATGGAGTTCATTTCGACGACGGCGGAGATGAACTGGCGCAGGGTGCGGCGCGTTGATCCGAAGGTGTCGAATTCCGCGGGCGTGAGGCCGTTTTCAGAGTAGGCGCGCGCGAAGTCGGGAAATTTGGCGAGGAGCGTTTCGACGATTCGGGGGTCGACTGGATTGTCGATGCGCGGAATGACTTCAATGTCGCTCTCGTTGTAGCGGCGCTGCCAGGCGCAGGGCGGAGAGATGACGACGTCGCCGCCGATGAGCTCGCTCCAATGCATGTGATTGCGGAAGGCCGCGGAGAGCAGGCGCAGGCGGTAGCCGCGCTGGCGATAGATTTTGTAAGCCTTCTTGAAGACGGCGACACCGGCCCACTCCAAGTAGCCGGGATCGACGGAGAGATTGTGCTTGTCGTGCAGGACCTTGAGCCAGTCGTCGAGGCGGCCGACCATGAGGGTGCAGACGGGACCCATGGTTGAAATCGGCAAGCTTTCGGCTTCGCGGCGCTTGAGGCCGCGCTCGACTGCTTCGGCGACGGCGATGGCCTGAGGGAGCGTGAAGCTGACGGTGGCGTTGATGCTGATGCCGCGATACGTGGCTTCTTCAATGGCGGGAATGCCGGCCTGAGTGGCGGCGATTTTGACGATCATGTTGGGCGCGAGCTGCGAGAAACGGACGGCCTGCGCGAGCATTGCGTCAGTGTTGCGGTAGTTGCGCGGGTCGGTTTGGATTGAGAGGCGGCCGTTGCGGCCCTTTTCGCGCTCGAAGATGGGCAAGAGCAGTCGCGCGGCGTTCGCGGAGATTTCTTCGACGATGCGCCAGGAGAGATCGTCTTCGTTGAGGTTGAACTCGGCGGCGAGTGCGAGGATGCGCGGCTGCCAGACGGCGAGTTCCTGTTTCAATACGGCGACGGCGATGGACGGGTTGCATGTGGCGCCGACTGCGCCGTGTTCGATGGAGTAGGTGAGATCTTCGATGGAAGCCGAGTCGTTCCACAGACAGGTGGGTGTTGTCTGGGTCATTTTGTGGAGCGGGCTTTTGTAGTTGGTCATAGAGTAGGCGGAAGGCCTGCATCCTGCATAAGTTGCAAACGTGTGCAGGAAAAACCCTACCACCGGGGAAAGTTCACGGTCAAGAAGGCGAGCAGGAAGGCAAAAAATGAGGACCAAAAGGTGACATTTTCACGGTTGACAGCCGAGCCGGCTTTGTAGAGAATCATAAAGGTGCACACGTGTGCAGGAATTGCTGTATTTGGTTTTGTAAATCGAATTAGCCGGTGATGGGATAGGCCGGAGATTTGCTGTTGCTTTGGAACTTTTTTCCTCAGGAGAGATGATGAGTGAGTTGCTTGTCCGGGCGGAGAAATTCCGCAACCGGATTGAAGATTTTGGATACGAGTTTTTATCGTTTGAGACGCGAAAGCTGGAGGTTGGTCAGGAATACAAAAGCGAGACGGCCGCAAGAGAGATGGCCATGGTGGTGCTGGGCGGGGTTTGCTCGGTGACAAGCTCGCGAGGCATTTGGCGAGGGATTGGCCAGCGCGAAACGGTTTTTGACGGGCTGCCCTACACGCTTTATTTGCCGATTGGCACAACGTTTACGGTGAGCGCCGATACGGCATGCGATTTGGCTTTTTGCTACTGCAAGGCGGATGAAGAGTATCCGGCGAGGCTGGTGACGCCGGCACATGTGGGGATCGAGATTCGAGGCGGCGGAAATGCGACGCGGCAGATCAACCAAATGCTGCCGCCGACTTTTCTGGCGCAAAGGCTGATGGTGGTGGAGGTATTCACGCCTGCGGGCAACTGGTCGAGCTTTCCGCCGCACAAGCACGATGTGCACAATCCGCCGGGTGAGGTCGATCTGGAAGAGATTTATTACTACCGGATGGAGCGGCCCGAGGGATTCGCGATGCAGAAGGTATACACCGCGGACAGGCGCATCGACGAGACGATGACAGTGCGCGACGGCGATCTGGTGCTGGTTCCGGAGGGATACCATCCGGTGGTGGCTGCGCACGGATACAACGTGTATTATCTGAACGCGCTGGCGGGGTCGGCGCGGTCGCTGGCCTGCTCGGACGATCCGAATTACGCGTGGGTGAAGGGCGGCTGGAAGGAAAAGGACCCAAGGCTGCCGATGGTTAAACGCTAGGGAACAAGGGACCAGGGGAACAAGGGAACAAGAAGGCGTAACTGAGGACGGCGCGGGGGAGCGGGCATGAAGACGCGGCGCATGACGATGGCTCAGGCGCTTATCGCGTTCCTGAAGCAGCAGCATGTGGAACGGGATGGCCGCGAGTCTGCGTTCTTCGCCGGAATGCTGGGGATCTTCGGGCACGGAAACGTGGCCGGGATCGGCCAGGCGTTGCAGGAGAATCCCGACTTTCCTTATATATTGGTGCGCAACGAGCAGGCGGGCGTGCACATCGCTACGGGCTTCGCCAAGGCGAGCAACCGGCTGCGCACGTTTGCTTGCACGTCGTCGATTGGGCCGGGCGCGACCAATATGATTACCGGTGCGGCGCTGGCGACGATTAACCGGCTGCCGGTGCTGCTGCTGCCGGGCGACATTTTTGCGCGGCGGAATGTTGCGCCGGTACTGCAGCAACTGGAGTCGCCGAGCACCCAGGACATTGGCGTGAACGACTGTTTCAAGCCGGTGTCGCGCTACTGGGACCGCATCTACAGACCGGAACAACTGATCACTTCCCTTCTCGAAACTATGCGCGTGCTGACTTCGCCGGCCGATTGCGGCGCGGTGACGCTGGCGCTGCCGCAGGACGTGCAGACCGAAGCGTACGACTATCCCGAAGAGCTGTTTTTGAAGCGCGTGTGGCTGATTCGGCGCGGGGAGCCGGATCGCGAGTCGCTGGAGCGGGCTGTCGCGGCGCTGCGCGCGGCGGAGCGGCCGCTGATTGTGTGCGGCGGCGGTGTGCTGATGAGCGAAGCCTGGCAGGCGCTGAGCGAATTTGTGGAGCGGACGGGCATTCCTGTGGCGGAGACGCAGGCGGGCAAGGGCGCGCTCGCATGGAACCATGCGCAGGTAGTGGGAGCCATTGGAGCGACGGGATCGCTGGCGGCGAACCGGTTGGCGAGTGCGGCAGATTTGGTGATTGGCGTTGGGACGCGGTATTCCGACTTTACGACGGCGTCGATGACGGCGTTTCAGAATCCGAATGTGAGGTTCGTGAACATTAACGCCGCGGAGTTTGACGCGTATAAAGTGGGCGCGATTCCGGTGGTGGCGGACGCGCGCGTGGCGCTTGAACAACTGAGTGCGGCGATGGGTTCATACAAAGTGAGCGCAGCGTATGCGGCGGAGATCGCGGAGCTGAGGGCGAAGTGGGACGCCGAGGTCGATCGGCTGTTCCATTTGAGTGGGCAGGGCTCGGACCGTGAGGGCAAGCCGGCGCAGAGCGAAGTGATTGGCGCTATGTGGGAAGCGGCGGGCGAGCGAGACGTATTGGTGTCGGCGGCGGGCAGCCATCCGGGCGACTTGCACAAACTGTGGCGGACGCGCACTCCGAACGGATACCACATGGAGTATGGCTACTCCTGCATGGGGTACGAGATTCCTGGGGCGATTGGCGCGAAGATGGCGGACCCGAGCCGCGAAGTGTTTGTATTTCTCGGCGACGGCACCTATTTGATGGCGCCGTCGGAGATTGCGACATCGGTGCAGGAAGGCGTGAAGATCATCATTGTGCTGGTGGACAATGGCGGATTCGCGAGCATTGGAAGCCTGAGCCGGTCACTGGGGCAAGGCGGATTTGGAACGAGTTATCGCGCGCGCGATGCAAAATCAGGCCAGTTGGATGGCGAGCCGCTCAAGGTGGATTTTGTGGCGAATGCGCGCAGCCTGGGCGCACATGCCGTCAAGGCTGCAACACTAGACGAATTGAAGATCGCCCTGAAAGATGCCAAGGCAATGGACCGGACGACGGTAATTGTGGTGGAGACGGATGCGACGGCGAGCGTGCCGGGCTACGATTCGTGGTGGGACGTTGCGGTGGCTGAAGTATCGGAGATGGAGAGCGTGCGCGAGGCGAGGGCACGCTACGAAGAGGCGCGCAAGAGGGAAAAGCATTATTTGTGACGGCAGAGTTAGCGGGATAGCCGATCTGGTCTCCCACCCTAAACGCAAAAAGCGCGTTTAGGATGGGGCACCCATGAGGAGTGGAGCGAGATGGAACGGTTACAGAATTTTATTGAAGGCGATTGGCGCACATCGAGCGCGAGCGAATCGCTGAACGTGATCAACCCGGCGTCGACAAAGGTGCTGGCGGAGGTTCCGCTTTCGCCTGCTGCGGATGTGAATGCGGCGGTGGAAGTGGCGCAGCGCGCGTTTATCGACTGGCGGCGCACGCCGGTGGTGGATCGCGTGCAGCCGCTGTTCCGGCTGAAGACGCTGCTGGAGCAGCACCGCGACGAGCTAGCGCTCTCGATCACCAACGAGTGCGGCAAAACGCTGACGGAGAGCAAGGCGGAGATTTTGCGCGCGGTTGAGAATGTGGAGACCGCGTGCGGCATGCCGATGATGATGCAAGGAACGAATTGTGAAGACATTGCCGCGGGCATCGATGAGCATATGATTCGGCAGCCGCTGGGGGTAGTGGCCGCGATTGTGCCGTTTAATTTTCCGGGGATGATTGCGTTCTGGTTTTTTCCCTACGCGGTGGCGGCGGGAAACTGCTTTCTGCTGAAGCCGTCGGAACGCGTGCCGATTACATCGCAGAAACTTTTTGCGTTGATTCAGGCGGCGGGATTTCCGCCGGGCGTGATGCAGCTTGTGAACGGCGGGCGCGAGACGGTGAACGCGATTCTCGACCATCCGGGAATTCGCGCGGTGAGTTTTGTAGGATCGACGGCGACGGCGAAGTACATTTACAGCCGCGCGGCGGCCAACGGCAAACGCGCGCAGTGCCAGGGCGGCGCGAAGAACCCGGTGGTGGTGATGCCGGACGCGGACATGGAGATGACGACGCGGATTCTGGCTGATTCGGCTTTCGGTTGCGCGGGGCAACGCTGCCTGGCGGCGAGTGTGGCGATTACGGTGGGCAGCGCGCGGCCAAATTTCACGGAACAGATTGCAGCGGCGGCGAAGAATCGCAAGACGGGATACGGCGGTGCGCCGGGCGTGGAGATGGGGCCGGTGATTTCGGCGGAGAGCAAGACGCGGATCGAGGGATTGATTGCGAGGGGCGAGCAGGCCGGGGCGCGCGTGATTGTGGATGGGCGCGGGCGCAAGGTTCCGGAATATGAGGACGGGTATTTCATAATGCCGACGGTGCTCGACGACGTTCCGCCGGATTCTGAAGCGGCGCGGACGGAGATTTTCGGGCCGGTGCTGAGCCTGATCCACGCACAGACGATTGAAGAGGCCATCGCGCTGGTGAATGGGCGCAGCTACGGGAACATGGCGTGCATTTTTACGACCGATGGCGCCAATGCGCGGCGCTTTCGCTACGAGGTGAATGCGGGCAACGTGGGCATCAACGTAGGCGTGGCCGCGCCAATGTCGACGTTTCCGTTCAGCGGATGGGGCGAAAGCTTCTTTCGGCGATTTGCACGCGCAGGCGCAACACGCGGTGGAGTTTTACACGCAGACCAAGGTTGTGGTGGAGCGCTGGCCAAAGGAGTGGAGCAGGAAGTTTTGAGAGGCAGGGAACAAGGGAACGAGGGACCAAGGGAACAAGAAATCGATGCACCGGAGACTGAGGAGAACGAATGAGAGAGTTGTTGGTGGGGAATGCGCCGTGCTCCTGGGGCACGCTGGAGCACCAGGATCAAAGCCAATCGATTCCGTTTAACCAGATGCTGGATGAGCTGGTGGAGACGGGCTACACGGGAACGGAGCTGGGCGACTGGGGCTACATGCCGACAGACGCGGTGCGGCTAAGCGAAGAGCTGGCCAGGCGCGGCGTTGTTATGTTGGGCGCGTATGTTCCGGTGGCGATGAAGAATCCTGCGACTCATGCGGCGGGCGTGGTGGCGGCGGTGAGGACGGCGAAGTTGCTTGCTGCCGTGGCGACAACGCAAGCGCCTTACCTGGTGCTGGCTGACGATGCGGGGACTGATTCAGCGAGAACCAAGCTGGCCGGGCGCATAACGGCGAAAGATGGATTGACGAAGGACGAGTGGAAGACGTTTGCGAGCGGCGCGGACCAGATTGCGCACGCGGTGTTCGATGAGACGGGACTGCGGACGGTGTTTCATCACCATTGCGCGGGGTATGTGGAGACGCCGGACGAGATTGCGACGCTGCTTGATTTAACGAGTCCTGACCGGCTGGGACTGGTGTTCGACGCCGGACATTACGTGCACGGAACGGGCGGTGAGGATGGCGATGTGATTCCCGCGCTGAATCGATTTAAGGAACGCATTTGGTACATCCATCTGAAGGATCTGGAGCCGCATGTTGCGCGCCGCAGCCGCGAAGAGGAGTGGGATTATTTCACGGCGATGCGGAATGGCCTTTACCCCGAGCTGGGAAAAGGGTGCATCGACTTCCCTGCCCTATTGCGCTGGCTGGCTGCGCAAGACTACAAAGGATACGCACTGGTGGAGCAAGACATTCTGCCGGGAATGGGGACGCCCAGGGAAAGCGCGGCGCGGAGCCGGCAGTATCTGCGGTCGATCGAGGCGAATTTCAGCGCAAGAACAGAGTTTCGCTGTGCGGCCGTTAGCTTTCAGCGTGGTTCTGGCGGAACACGGTTTGCGGTTGGACATTGCTCGAGACTGGCGGTTGAAAGCTGTTTCATCGAGGGAAACGAATGAGCGGGAAGAAACTGCATTTCGGATTGATTGGGGCAGGGCGCATTGGGCGGGTTCATGCGGAGACGCTGGCGTTCCGCTTGCCTGAGGCGGAGATCGTATGTATCGCCGACGTGAGCCGCGAGGCAGCGCAGACAGTCGCGGCGCGATGCGGCATTCCGAAAGTCGTTGCGACGGCTGAGGAAGTGATTGGCGATCCGAAAGTGGAGGCGGTGCTGATCTGCACGCCGACGGGGACTCACGCCGATTTGATTGTGCAGGCGGCGAAGGCCGGCAAGCAGATTTTTTGCGAGAAGCCGATTGCGTTCACTCTCGACAAAATTGATATGGCGCTGGCGGCGGTGGCGAAGGCCGGCGTGAAATTGCAGATCGGATTCAACCGGCGCTTCGACTCGAACTTCAGGCGCGTGCGCCAGGCCGTGGCGAAGGGCGAAATCGGCCAGCCTTGCCTGATGCACATTATCAGCCGCGATCCCGCGCCGCCGTCGATCTCTTATATCCGCACTTCAGGCGGACTTTTTCTCGACATGATGATTCACGACTTTGATATGGCGCGATACCTGATCGGCGATGAGGTGGAAGAGATGTACACCACGGCAGGCGTGCTTGCCGAACCGGAGATCGGCGAGGCAGGCGACCTGGATATGGCGATCGTGACGCTGCGCTTTAAGAACGGGGCGATCGGCACGATCGATAACAGCCGCAAGGCGGTGTTTGGCTACGACCAGCGCGTGGAGATTCTGGGAACTAAAGGAAAGATCGCGAGCGAGAATCGATTTCCGAACGAGGTTGTGGTGAGTACCGGCGAATCGATTTACAGCGACCGGCCGCTGGAGTTTTTCATGGACCGCTATCCGGAGAGCTTTGCGCTGGAGCTGAAAATGTTTGTCGAGGCGGTGCTTGAGGGAAAGCCGACTCCTGTGACGGGCGCCGATGGCCGCGTGCCGGTGGTGATGGCGCTGGCGGCGAAGAAATCGTTTGACGAGCACAGGCCGGTGAAGCTCGCGGAGGTTTCGGGTTGACGAATTCAGGTCTGGGTTCAAGGCTGATTTGCATTTTGACTGACGTGCATCTTTGGGTGCCTGTTGTCGTGCTCATTCTGGGAACCGCACTGCTGATGACGCTGAGGTGAACGGATGAGCGATGTAACGGCGCGGCCGGCAATGCAAAAGATAGTTCGCACAGGGATTTCATTGCACAAGCTGGGCGTGTTCTGCGGTCTGTCGGCGGCGGTGTGGCTGGGCAGCGCGGAAGCGCCGACGAAGCTGGTGAACGAGGGCTTCTCGCCGTTCCTGATTTCGATGGGGATGGTGATGGGCGCGTTTGTCGCGCGGTGGACGATTCCGACGATGCTGAAGGGCACGGGATTTGTGTTCGACGATCTGCGCGAGAAGCCGCACCTGATGGTGTGGGCGCTGGTGGGCGGAATGCTGTGGGCCGTGGCCAATACGCTGACGATTTTTGCGGTGCGCAACGTAGGCCTGGCGATCGCATTTCCGCTGTGGAATACGAATAGCCTGGTGGGGCTCTTTTGGGGCTGCCTGCTGTTCAAGGAGCTGCGCGGCTCGCGCACGAAAGACTGGGTGAAGGTGATTGGCGGCGCGGGGGCGATTGTTTTTGGCGCGGCGGTGCTAGCAGTGGCGACCGCGCAACAGAATGCAGGCACGCCGGGCAAGGCGGCCATCGGCATTATTGCCGCGCTTGGCGCGGGCGTTCTGCTGGGCACGATGTACATTCCCTACCGCAAGGCGTACATCAGTGGCATGAATCCTCTGTCGTTTGTAACGATTTTTACTTTTGGCGAACTGGGAACGGTTTTCTTGCTGGGATGGATTTTTTACGGCGGCACCGGGCCGCTGCTGGCTGAACTTCATCGCGCGCGGCCGATGCTTTTCTGGCCGTTCTTGGGCGGATTCTGCTGGGTGATCGGCGATCTGTTTCAAAATTATGCGGCGAAGTACCTTGGGATCGGGCGTGGGATTCCACTTTCAAATACGAATCAGCTTTGGGGCCTGGCGTGGGGCGCGCTGGTGTTTGGCGAATTTGCTGGAATGACAAATAGCGGAAAGCTGATGATCACGGTTGGATCGATCATTATGATCGCGGGCGCTGTTTCGATCAGCATGGCCGCGCCGCCGCCATCGGAGATGGAGAACTGGAAGGCTGCAATGCATCGAGAATGCGACCGCTATGGGTTGGATAAGGAAAATGTCGCGGCGGTGGTGGCCGGGAACGACCCGCTATCCGACAACAAGCACCCGCGCCGCTGGTGGGAGATTCTGATTGTGTGCGTGGCGAGTGGAGTCTTTATCTGGCTTGCCGTGGGCACGCGTGCGCAGCACATTTTCGTAAATATTCCGTGGATGATTGTGCTGATGATTGGCACGATCGTTCCGCTGGGCCTGTGCGGAACGCTGCTGTGGAAAAGAACGAGATTCTCTTAATCGCGTTACTGAGGGCGCGACGCGGAGCGAGCGTCCGCGTCAAATCTGTAAAAAAAGTCTGCTAAAGGCCGGCGATCACTTCATCGAGCGCCGATTGCCACGATGGAAGTTCGACAGCGAAACGGGCGCGAAGCTTTTCGTTTGACAAAACGGAGTTGCGGGGGCGCGCTGCGGGGGTTGGATAGTCCTTGGTGGCGATCGGCGTAAGATCTCGGCGGCTTTACGCCAAGCTGATTTGCGGCGCGGGTGAAAATGGCCTGCGCGAACCCGAACCAGGAGACGGAGCCGGCGCAGGTCATGTGGTAAAGGCCGGTCCAATCCTGTGGCGAGCCGAAGCGGCCAGCCAAGGCGCCCGTGACGATCGCGTGCGTGGCGCGGGCGAGAGCGAACGACGATGTGGGCGCGCCAATCTGGTCGTCAACTATTGAAAGCTTGTCGCGCTCTTTAGCCAAGCGCAGCATGGTGAGCAAGAAATTCTTGCCGTGCGGGCCATAGACCCAACTGGTGCGGAAGATGAGATGCCTGGCGCGTGAGTTTTGTATGGCCTGCTCGCCGGCCAGTTTACTGGCGCCATAAACGCTGAGCGGCGCCGGAGAATCGGTTTCCGTCCATGGCTCAAGCTTGCTTCCGTCGAAGACGTAGTCCGTTGAGTAGTGGACGAGGATGGCGTTAAGCTCGGCGGCCTCTTCGGCAAGAACGCGAGGAGCAAGGGCGTTGATGGCATGGGCCAGAGCCATTTCCGACTCGGCGCGATCGACGGCGGTGTAGGCGGCGGCGTTGAGAATCACGTCGGGCGCGGCGCGGCGAACGACTTCGCGAAGCTGGTCGGGATTGGCAAGATCGGCAGAATTGCGATCAACGGCGACGATGGGACCAACATCGATGAAGATGCGTTCAAGCTCGCGACCAAGTTGGCCTGAGCTACCGATGATCAGAATGCGGGGCGGACGCGACGGATCGGCGGCGAGCGGCTGAGTGGGCAAATCCGTCATGGAGAAAAGCTCCGAAGAACGCGGGAGTGCGCTTTCCGCATTCTAATTGGCCTGGTGGGCCGGGGTTTGCGCGTTTGGTCGGTTTGGAAAAACCTTGCCTCGGGGGCTAAAGCCCCCATCCAGTTTGAGTGGATTATGTACGGGCTGAAGCCCGTACCCTTCAAACTGGCTCTCCGTCGACGGTTCGCGCGTCTGCGAGATTCCCCGTACAATTTAGCCAGGAGTGCTTCGCCGATGCGACGGGTCTATTGCGATGCCAATGCCACCACACCTTTGCTGCCGGAGGTGATGGAGGCGATGCGCCCGTATTGGATGGAGGACTTCGGGAACGCTTCGTCGATTCATCTGCAGGGACAAAAGGCGCGGAGGGCGGTGGACAATGCGCGCGAGACGCTGGCGCGGTTTTTCCACTGCCGCGACGCTGAGGTGGTGTTTAACTCAGGAGGCACAGAGGGCGACAATACAGCAATTTTCGGGCTGCTGCGCCCGGGCGATCACTTTGTTACTACGTCGATTGAGCACTCGGCTGTTTTACGCGCCGCCGATCGAGTGGCGGAGCGCGGCGTGGAAGTGACTTTTGTCGCGCCGCAGCGCGAATGGGCTGATCGATCCGGAGGAGATACGGCGGGCGATTCTGGGTTCAACGCGCCCAACAAAGCTGATTAGCGTAATGCTGGCGAATAATGAGACGGGCGTGCTGCAGCCGGTGGAGGAGATTGGCAAAATCGCCGCTGATGCTGGAGCGTTCTTCCATATTGATGCGGTGCAGGGCGCTGGAAAGGTCGCGTTTGACGTGCAGCGGTTCGGATGCCATTTGTGCTCGATCAGCGCGCACAAAATGCATGGACCGAAGGGCGTGGGCGCGATGTATGTGCGGCGCGGAACGCCCGTTGAATCGCTGATTGTGGGCGGGAGCCACGAGCGCCGGCAGCGCGCGGGGACTGAGAATGTGCCGGGGATCGTCGGGCTGGGCAAGGCAGTGGAAGCGGCGATGGAGAGCCTTGACGATGGGGCGATGGAGCGGGTTGAACGGCTGCGCGACCGGCTGGAGGCGGGGATTCTTGCGATTCCGGGAACGCGGGTGAATGGCGCGGGCGCGCCGCGCGCGGCAAACACGACGAACATTCATTTCGACCAGGTGGAGGGTGAGGCTCTCGTGATCGCTCTCGACCTGAAGGGCGTTGCGGTGAGCGGAGGGTCGGCGTGCCACTCTGGATCAACGGAACCGAGCCATGTGCTGATGGCGATGGGACTGGACAAGAATGCGGCACGGGCGAGTTTGCGCTTCAGCCTGCTGAAGACGGCGACCGATGAGGATGTGGACTACGTGCTGAGGGTGGTTCCGGAGGCGGTGGAGCATTTGCGCGCGCTTGCGCCGGAAGCGGCGGGAACGCTGGGGTGAATGCAGCGGCTAGCTCCAGCTCCTAGCTTCTAGCTGGTCTAGAGTTGAACTAGCGGCACATTCGCGACGAAAAGGCGCGTTGAAAAGCTGGCGGGATCGGCAGCGAGCATTTGAAAGCGATTTTATGAAGCTGAAGCACAACCATTGCGGTGGCGATGTCGGGAGGGGTGGACTCCTCGACGGCGGCGGCGATTCTCGCTCGCGAGGGCGATGGCTGCGTCAATTCGCGCAACGGCTCAGGCGATTCGAGCAACACCTCTGCCGATTCGCGTAATGCAGTAGTCGGACTGACGCTTCAACTTTGGGATCAGACGCGGCTGGCGGGGAAGCACGGCATTCCCGACACTCCCAAGGCCGGGCGGTGCTGTTCGCTGGACGATGTGTACGATGCGCGGCGCGTTGCCGAGCAGCTGGAGATTCCGTATTACGTGGTGAATCAGGAGGAGCGGTTCGAGCGCGATGTGGTGCGGCCGTTTGTGGATGAGTATCTGGCGGGACGCACGCCGATTCCCTGCTCTCTCTGCAACAACCACATCAAGTTCGATCAACTGCTCAAGACTGCGCGCAGCATTGGGGCGGAGCGGATCGCGACTGGCCACTACGCAGTGAACGAGTTTGACGAGAAGCGTGGGCGCTGGATTCTGAAGCGGCCGGCTGACCTGGCAAAGGATCAGACGTATTTTCTGTTCGGGCTGACGCAGGAGCAGCTTGCGCGAACGCTTTTTCCGCTGGGACATATGACCAAGCCTGAAGTGCGGGAGGCGGCGCGGCGACATGGACTGGCGCTGGCCGAAAAGCCGGACTCGCAGGAGATCTGTTTCGTGCCGGGCGGCGACTACAAGCAGTTCATCACGGCGTATCTCGAGGAACAGGGCGAGGCGTCGTCAGAGACAGCGGGCGAGCTGGTGGCCGCGAGCGGCGAAGTGATTGGGCAGCACGCGGGAATTCACAATTTTACGGTTGGGCAACGCAAGGGATTGGGTGTGTCGAGTGCATCGCCGCTTTATGTGCTGAACATTGATCCTGCAAGCCATCGCGTGATGGTCGGCGCTGACGCCGAACTGGCGACACGCACGCTGCGCGCGCGGCAGCTGAATTGGGTGAGCATTGCGGAGCTGACGGGGCCGATGCGGGTAAAGGCGAAGATTCGCCACCGGCACGAGCCTGCGTGGGCGACGCTGGAGCCGGCAGGCGCCGACGAAGTAATTGCCACATTTGATGAGCCGCAGCGCGCGGTGACGCCGGGCCAAGCCGCAGTCTTTTTCGACGGCGATGAAGTGGTAGGCGGCGGCTGGATCGTTTGATGATCGTGCGGGAAGCCTAAACAAACATGTCTTTGTCGGTCGACTCTCGATCGGCCTGCGAGCGAGATGCGGGCGCGCTGGTGCGCAACGATTCGACAACTGCCTTGATCGATGCCAATATTGCCGAAAACTGGCGCACGGGCTTGTTGACGGCATCGCTCATGAAGTTGCCGGTGCGCTGCATCGTGTCGAGAACATGGGAGAGCATTCCGTCAAGTCGGCTGGCCTGAATGCGCGCGCGCGCGACGATCTCATTGGCCGCGAATTGTATATCCGCGGTCTGTACCCGCAGGGAATGAGTGAGGGCTGCGATATCGTCGGCGGTTTCTTCGATCCTGGGAGTGAGGCGCGTAACGAGCGCGCGGGTATTGTCGATGAGGGGCGTAACCGAAGAGTTGAAAGCATCGAGCTTCTGGTCTATGGAGAGCGCCGCTTTGCGCATGGCGATAAAGGCGGCCAGAAGAACTATGGCCTGGACCAGCATGGCCAGCGCGACCAATGCAAATAAAGCGAGTTCAATGGTTTGATTTTCGAACTTTGGCATGATGAAGATCTCGCAGGTACAGTGAGAAACGAGTAACAAGTGGAGACCGCCCCCGCGTTGCAAACAACGCAACGATCATTTTCCGCGGGGCTCCCAGTGGCCCAATACCGGCACCCGGCTCAATCAGCGCCGGAAGGGGCGACGAGAACTAAATCCGCTGCGGGAGAACAGAGACCGCTTTGGGGAGAACTGAAGCGCTGTGAGCCGACGGAAATTGCCGGCTCTCAGTACTCGTGCGTTTCAGGCTCGCCGTTGTTCGCGGTCTTGTACGCCTGACGGCCAGCGTCCACGGCTGCGGTGACACGGGTGGTCTGGTCGGCAACGATGTTCTTACCGCGCTCGACAAATTCCTCCCACTGGGCGCGACCGCGATCGACGGCCTCACGGCCACGGTCGACGTATTCGCTCATCTGTTCCTTGCTGCGGTCGACGATGGCGCTTACCTGTTCCTTGCCGCGATCGACCATCGCGCTCACGTTTTCCGCTGCTTCGCGCGTACGCGCACGGAGATACTCGGCGCTTTCGCGCGCTCCCGAAGCGATATCCTCGCGGGTCTCTTTGCCGCTCTTTGGCGCATAAAGAATTCCGACCAAAGCGCCAACGCCCAATCCGGCCAAAAACCAGGCCAAGCCATAAGACTTGTTCTCTTCTGCCATGATGAACCCTCCTCTTTCAACCGCGCTTAATGAACGCCTGAGACTACCAAACCATTCCAGTCTACCGCAAACAGGTCCAGCGCCGCGTCCCGCCTGCATAAGTCACGCGCCCCGAAACCGGCCAGCTATTGCGTTGGATGCGCTTCGCGAGGCTTGCGATCATCTGGCTCGGGCGCAAGTTCGCGCGGGGCGCCGGCTGCGCAAGTTCGCGCCAGAACTTCAGCGAAGTGAAGGGCCTGGCGATTGGACAACTGGGCAATTTGCTCACGGCAACTGAACCCATCGGCGACGAGAATCGTGGCTGGGCCGGCGGATTCGACGGCAGGGAGAAAGCCCTGATTGGCGATAGCTTTCGAGACCTCAAATTTGCCAGCTTCGAAGCCAAATGGGCCGGCCATTCCGCAGCAACCGGCCTCGATGAGCTCGACATTGGCTCCGGCCTTGCGAAGCAGCGCGATTTCGCTGGCCGGGCCGCCGAAGACGGCTTTGTGATGGCAGTGGCCGTGAACGAGAATCTGAGTGTCCGCGAGAGGGCCGGCGGAAAATTCCGGCACGCGATCGGCGAGCTGGCCGGAATCGGCGAGCCAGTCGGAATCGGCAAGCCAGTCGGCGAGGAGAAAGACTTGTTGGCTGAGACGCTTGGCGCGGGGATCGTTGGGGAACAATTCCGGCAGCTCATCTTTGAAGACGCTGGCGCAACTGGGCTCAAGAAAGATGAACGGAATCCCCGCCTCAATTTGCGACGCCATGCGGTCGAGAACGCGAGAGAGATAGGACCGGGCGGCGTCAAGAAAACCGAAGTCGTAGAGCGGGCGGCCGCAGCAGATGTGTCCGCGGGGAATCTCGACCTGAAATCCTGCCGCGATGAGAACAGTCTCCGCGGCAGAGAGCGCTTGCGGATGATAGTAGTTGTTCCAGGTGTCGGGCCACAGCAGGACCACCTGCGGTGGGGCAGACTTTTGGACGAGATTTGTGGGGGCTGATGGATTTCCGAACGGATTTCCGAGCAAGGGATCGCGCTTTTTGGTAGCTTTTCGGCGCGAGGCGCGGCAACTGGCGTTCACGGGCGACGCCGGCGATTCGTTTTGACGAGAGGGCTGGTGAGCGAACCTGTGAGGATCGCGTTGGTGAGCGAAGGAGCAAGCGAACCGTAGTGGGCGAGGCGATCGGCAAAGCCGAATATGTAGTGGTGGAGCGGGTGCAGGCGACCTTTGTAACGCTGCGCCAGAAACTCCGATTTGTAGGCGGCCATATCCACCTGCACGGGACACTCTGTTTTGCAGGCTTTGCAACTCAGGCAGAGGTCGAGGGCTTCGTGGACGGCGTGGCTCTCAAAGCCTTCTTCGCGCAGGGATCCGGCGAGCATCTCCCAGAGCAGATGGGCGCGGCCGCGGGTGGAGTGCTTCTCCTCGCCGGTGGCGCGGTAGCTGGGGCACATTACTCCGCCCTCGGTGTTGCGGCACGAGCCGACGCCGACGCAGCGCTCGGTGGCGTGTTCCAGCGAACCGTCGCTCGCGGCGAAAGCGAAATGGGTCTCCCGAGTCCTTAAACGCGTGGGACCCGGGGCATCCGAGCTGTGTTCGATGACGCGCCGGAGAATGGCGAAGATTCTCGACTGGGTCGTAGACCCGCACGGCATCGGAGAGCTTGCCGGGATTCATGCGGTTGTCGGGATCCCACAACGCCTTGAACTCGCGAAAAGCCTCGATAAGCTCGGGGCCAAACATCTTTGGCAAGAGCGCGGCGCGCGCCTGGCCATCGCCATGCTCGCCGGAGAGTGAGCCGCCGAAGGAGAGCACGACGTCAGCAGCGCGATCGATAAACTCGCGGAAGATGCGAATGCCCTCGGCGCTGTGGAAGTCAAAGTTGACGCGCATGTGCACGCAGCCCTGACCGTAGTGGCCATAGAGCGGGCTGCGAAAACCGTACTCTGCCATGAGCGCGGAAATTGCGCGCAGATACTTGCCGAGTTGCGCGGGAGGCACGGCCGCATCTTCCCATCCCTCCCAGCGATTGGGCTCGCCGGGCACAAAGACCATGGCGCCGAGCGCGGATTCGCGCACATGCCAAACTGCTTTTGCCTCGTCCGGCGTACAGATGTGGGCAACGGGCGGCGAGGGCCACGCCTGCGAGGCTTGCGCAAGAGATTCCGCTTTGGCGCGGGCCTCTTGGGCCGACCACGCTCCCATTTCGACGAGCAGAAAACCTACGCCGGGCGGGAGCTGATCGACTTCGCGCAGCGCCAGGCCCTTGCGGCGCATGAAGTCGACGAGAAGGGAGTCGAAGCCTTCGAGACCGATGGGCTTGTGCTCGAGGGCGAGTGGAACGGCATCGGCGGCGAGGAACGCATCATTGAAGCCAAGCACGGTGAGCACGCGAAAGGGCGGGCTGGCGGTGAGGTTGAGCGTGGCGGAGACAACGTTGACGCAGGTTCCCTCGGAGCCGACCAGCGCGCGGGCGACGTGGAAATTGCTTTCTGGAAGCAGCTCGTCGAGGTTGTAGCCGGAGACGCGGCGAGGAATGCGAGGAAACTTTTCGCGAACCAGCGCGGCGTAGCGATCGCGGATGCGCGCGAGGCCCGAATAGATTTGGCCTACGCGGCCGCCGCCAGCGATGAGCGCTTCAAGGCGCTCAGGCGGCGTGGCGCCGACGGTCATGCGCGTGCCGTCGTAGAGGACGACGTCGAGCGATTCGACATTGTCGACGACTTTGCCGCCGAGCAAGCCGTGGACTCCGCAACTGTTGTTGCCGATCATGCCGCCGAGGGTGCAGCGAGAGTGCGTGGCCGGGTCAGGGGCGTAGGTGAGTTGATGCAGCTCGGCGGCGTCGCGGAGGCGGTCAAGAACGATGCCCGGCTCGACACGGGCGAGCCGCTTCGCGGGGTCGATTCTTGAGCGAATTCATGAAACGGGAATAGTCAATGACGACGGCGACGTTGACGCACTGCCCGGCAAGGCTGGTGCCCGCACCGCGCGGAAGAACGGCTGCGCCCGTGGCGCGACAGGCGGCCAAAGTAGCTTCTACATCGGCGGCGTCGCGGGGAAAAATGACGCCGATCGGGAGCTGACGGTAGTTCGACGCATCGGCAGCGTAAAGCGCGCGCGAGCCGGAATCGAAGCGCACTTCGCCACGAACGGATTTCTTGAGGAGGCTCTCAAGCTGGCGATGAGCCGCAAAACTCTCGTGGCCGAGGGGAGCGGAGTTGGACAGAATGGCGAACGTGGAAGAACTCACGTTGCAATGGTAGCGCGAGCGGGGCGGCGGACATTACTCTTCAGCGCGCCGGCCACTCTTCAACGACAATGCCGAGGTCGTTGAGCTGGCGAATCACTGCTTCTACGTTGCGGCGAACTGCGGGACGATCGGAGGCCGCCGCGGAAGGCGATTCGGCCACGGCAATGACGCGGCCATATGGCCACGCGCCAGCGGGAATAGCCGCGATGGCTGTATCCAAATCCGAAAGGCGCAACTGCAATTCCTGGCGACGCGCCGCCTCAGGCCGAAGCAAACCTCCCGGCCCGGCGGGACTGGGGTTTTCGTCCGGAAGAAGAATGCGCAGCGCGATCGTGTCGGCGCCGACAAAGAGAAATGGATTGGTCCACTGCGATGGTTCGTGGATGTCGATATAGAGGCTTTTAGTGGGAAGCGGAATCTGGTCAAGCTCGGCGCGTTCCTGATCGTGCTCGGTGGCCTTTATCTGCGCCTGATGCTCGGCCTTTTCGGCGTCTTTTGCCAAGCCCGCGACGGCGTGCTCTTCCCTGTGGCAGGCGGCGAGGGCCAGCAAGGGAAGAAGGACCAGGACCAACATTTTTTGGGCTGACATTTTCCTGGTCGACAATTTTGGGGCAAACATTTTTCTATTGAAGGTATGCGGAATCACGAGATCAAGAATAGCAGGGCGGCGATCACTGATTGCCGGCGATCACGCTGCGCGCAATTGAATCAAGGACGCCGTTGAGGAAGTTGATCGACTCAGGCGCGCAGTAGCGGCGGCCGATCTCAAGCGCCTCATTGATGACGACCGGAAAGGGCGTGGATTTGACGCCAATCAGTTCAGCCACGGCCATGCGCAGCAGATTGCGGTCGACGGCCGGCATCCGTTCCAACCGCCAGTGCGCTGAGTGCTCGGTGATAAGCGCGTCGATTTTGGGTTGCTGCTCCTGCGCAATGAGAAAAAGATCTTCGGCATATGCGCGCACTTCCGGCTCGACGGGATCGCCGGCTTTCCAGAATGTGGCGCGGACTTCGTCGGGCGACTGATGGCCAATATCGGCCTGAAACAGCATTTGCATTGCGAGTTCGCGAGACTTGCGGCGATGGCGCGAGGTCAAGCAGGGCCGCCTTGCTCGAGCTTTCTGCGGATGCTTACCATCTCGATGGCGGCTGCAGCGGCCTCAAAGCCCTTGTTCCCGCCCTTAATTCCGGCGCGGTCGAGCGCCTGCTCCAGAGTTTCGCAGGTGAGAACGCCAAAGCTGTGAGGGACGCCGGTTTCCTGTTGCGATTGCCCGATGCCGCGCGCGACTTCGTTGTAGATGGCCTCGTAGTGAGCGGTTTCTCCGCGCAAGAGACAACCCAGCGTGACGATGGCATCCACGCGACCGGCGGCGGCGCAGGCGCGAGCCGCGGCGGGAATCTCCCATGCACCCGGAACGCGCACAATCTGGATGTCGGAGCGTGCGGCACCGCTGCGCAAGAGCGCGTCCAGAGCGCCATCGAGCAGGCGATCGGTGATGACGGCGTTCCAGCGCGCGACCACGACGGCGAATTTCATTCCGGCGGCGGAAAGATCTCCCTCGAGAGCGACGGGCTTGCCCTTCACGGGATCGGACCAGGCCCAGAAACCGAAACGAAAGCCGGGCTCCGGCTCGATTGTAAAGAGGCGCGAATGCCAACTCGTTTCGGCGATCGGCGAGAGCTGCGAGGCTGACGCATCGCCGGACTGACCTGCGGCTGGATTAGCGCGGAGCCAAGCTTCAGCCGCCTGGTGAATGGAATCGAGCGAGGTAACTTCGACGAGGATATCGGGAGTGGAGGGGAGGTTTCCGTCGACAAACTCCAGATTGCCGAGTGGAGCGAGAAACGATGTGCCGCGCGATCCTTCTTCCTGCCAGCCCCTGCCGGGCGCGAAGCCAAGCGCGCGAAAGAAACTTGCCAGCCGGTCGAAAACCGCACCGCTACTGGCGGGCCGCAGAAATGAGATGCCCTTGATCATGAATCGATTGTAGAAGACAGGGACCGAGGGACCAAGGGAACAAGGAACAAGGGAACGTGAAGGCAGGGAGCGAGGGAGCGAGGGAGCAAGGGAGCACGCGGTGCGCCTTCCACGCGGGTGAGTTCAGGTGCCGGCACTTGGTTGTTTGCGCTTGTTTAAGTAACGGAACGCGGCTTGACGGTGATGACAGTAGCGGGAACCACGGCGTTGGGTGCAGGCGCAGTGGGATAGAGACAGCCGGCATCGTTGCCGCCCGCGGAGACCGGTGTGCAAGCGGGCAGAGCCGGACTCACCTGCTGCGAATCGGTGGGCGGCGCGGTGAGACTTAGATTCGGGGGAATGCTGATGAAGTGAATCTCGTTGTCGCCCGCGGTGGAGACGAAGAAGATTGAATGGTCGAGCGAGAAAGCGCCCGCAAGCGGCGCCGTAGGCGGCGTTGCAGACGTGCTGTCGGCGAACGTCACATAACCAAAGGGACCGGGGCCGCTCGCCTGAGGCAGATAGAACGGAAGTGGCGCCGCGGTGGTGGATGTTGAGGGCGTGTTGTAGGTGACGAAGGCAACAGGGGTGGCACTGGTCACTGAGGCGGTAGTTGGGGCCGCGCCGGTGACAATCTGGTTGATGGCGGTTGCATCGGTCACGCCGGTCAGGTTGACCGATCCGTTCAGTGTGGGGTTGGTCGACAGGGGCGTAAGCGTTTGTGTTGGTCCAACTGTGGTGACCGGACATTCCGCGGCAGGGTAAGCAAGCGACGGCGGAATATTGACGCCGATGTCATCGAGCGTGATGCTTGTGCCATTGAGCGATGCGCCCAAAATGTGCTGGCCGTCTGAAGTAGCTCCCAGAATATTGGTCACCAGATTCACGGAATCGCTCTGCGGATAAAACTGAATGGTGGCGTTGTTTCCGACCGTGCCGCTGGGGCACCAGGTGTGGGCGACGGTGGAATTGCCGCTAAGATAGGCTCCCAAGCCGGGAACGGTGATGGCCAGGTCCTGTGCTCCGCCGGAGGCGTTCAGACTGTAGGTGCTCCAACCGGAGCTGGCGTCGTGCACATAGAGGGTATTGGTGTGACTTCCGCCAAGCGCCGCGCTATCGACGACATAGAGAGTATTCGAATCCTGCGTCCATGCGGCGGCGGCTCCCAGGCCGCCGAAAGTGGAGACGATGCCGCCCGAGGTGTTGTACAGGTAAAACAGGCCGCGTATCTGATCGTTGATGAGCAGATAGTTGGCATTCGGAGAAGCGGCAAGGACCACGCCGGGAACCGAAGGGTCCTGCCGGGTGAGGGTATTGGCCTGGGTGGAATAGATCATGAGCTCGCGTGGCGATCCGAAGTAGAGCGAGCTTCCCGCCTGATCCATGACCATGGAATTAGGAACGTAGGGCATGCGGACAGTGGAGCCTGGGTTACCGGTAAGAAGCTCGACGGAAGCAAAGTATTGCGACTGGCCTGGCGCCGCGAACCAGACAAAGTCGCTGGTGGTTCCGGGAACAACGATGTCGACGGGATTCGACGTGATGGAGAGCCCGGTTCCGTACAATCCGAGCTCGTTGATGGGAGCAGGATTGCATAGCGGCGGCTTGCAGAGCGCAGTGATCGTGGCAACACCGGGGTATGAGGGAGTGATGGAGCCGGCTCCGGTGGTGGTGATCTCGATGGGGTTGGTGGACTCGTAATCGAGCGAGAGGCCGGTAATGGAATTGCCCTGCGTATCGATCGCCGTGGTAGTCAGGTTCTGTAGCGCGCCCTGCGCGATGATGCCTTTCGTACTTCCGTTGGCCAAGGCGATACTGATCGATTTCGGCGGGCAGGTGGAGAAGTATCCGGCCGATGAGGCCGATTGCGCGATGGCCGCGGTGATCACGGTTGTGCCCGGCTGCTCCGCGGTGATGACATTGTTTGTGGGATTGATACTGGCCACGGAAGAGTTGCCACTGAGAAAGCTGAACGTTCCGATAGAGCTTGAGCACTCGGGAAGCGTGGCGGAACCTGGCGCGCAAAGAAGTGTTTGCGTTCCATTCAAGCTGTAGAAGGCCTGGGCGTCGAGGGTGGCTTCCTGATTCTGGGAATAGCAACCCTGGGAAGGCGCACCCTGGAGCGGCTGGGTCACCAGATTGATGCTGGAAATAGGCGCGTGAACGTAGACCGTGACGGGATTGGATGTGACTCCATCGCCCGACGCGGTAATGTAGGCGAGGGCGTAAGGCAAGCCGCGAGTCGAGGGCAAGGGATTGGGAAAATTGCAGTAGGTGTAGTCGGCGATGCCGCCGCCGCTATTGCGGTTCCAGGTTCCGGCGCACACGCTGCCGTTGGGCGCAATGTCAACCAGCTGGTTGTTGCTGGTGCCGTAGCTGAGGGAACCGCCGCTGATGGAAGCCGGGCCGCCTTTGCAGGTAGTGGCAGTTGGCTGCTGTATCGCGGTTGTCTGTCCGTAGGCCAGAGAAATGCCGGCGATCTGCGGCTGCAGGGTGAGATTGGCGACGTCAGTGTCTTTCAAACCGTAGCCCAGGCCGTTGCAATAATTTCCAGCCGGATTGCGCACGCAACCGGAGATGGAAATCCCGGCCGGAAGAGCCAGGCCAAGCAAACAAACAAGCGTCAGAAACCGCCGCATGAATCCTCCCCGTCCCGCACCGCCGAACCTCGGAACGGATTTGAAAAACAACGTAAAGAAGAATGAGTTATAACCGCCACCGTAAATGCCAACAGCCGTCGAGCGGCAGGCGAGTCGCAGGCCAGCCGAAGGGTCTCTGCGGCACGTTGCCGCATGCGGCCGGAAGGACGAATCGCACACTGAAGACCCAAAGAAAAAGTGTATCAGGATGGGCCTGCTTCTGGCATCGATCGGGGAAGCTATAAGACTCTGCCAGATAGACTGGCGCGGAGGCGGTTGGAGAGCAGGAAAACAGGGAGCGAGGGAGTAAGGGAGCAAGGGAGCGCGGGAGCCGGAGAGAGTGCGAGAGCGGGACGCCCGCAGCGACAGCCAAGCGGGAGACCGAGGGCTACAAAGACGAGGGAGCGAGGGAGCGAGGGAACGAGGGAGCATGGAATCGCGACTTGCGTGAAGAGAGATCAGGGGCACATCGCGACTATGGGTTGGGTGGCATATATCGGGCGAACCAGTCGACAGCTCGCTCGAGCACATCGCGCCGGTCTGCGGGGTCGGAGAAACCGTGACCTTCGTCAGCGTAGACAACCAACTGCGCAGGAACATGAAGATCGCGCAGGGCGTGCCAGAATTCGAAGGACTGCGGTGCGGGACATTCGCCGTCGCGGTCGCCGACGAGAGCGAGGGTGGGAGTATTTGCCTGTTTGATATATGTGATGGCCGAGCTTTTTGCGTAGACCGCGGGGTCGTCATAAACCGACGCGCCGAAGTACGGAATCATCCACTGATCGATGGAGTTTTCGCCGTAGTAGGAAAGCCAGTCGGAGATGCCCGCTCCGGCGACCGCGGCGCGGAAGCGATGGGTCTGGGTGACGGCGAACATGGTCATGAAACCACCGTAGCTCCAGCCGGCGATGCCGACGCGATTGGGATCGACAGGATATTTGGCGAGAACTGTGTCGACGCCGGCGAGAATGTCGCGCAGGTCGCCGTATCCGAAGTCCTTGCGGTTGGCCTGCGTGAAGGCCTCGCCCTGACCGTAGCTGCCACGGGGATTGGGCATGAGGACGAAGTAGCCGAGCGCGGAAAAAGTGGTGGCGCTGATGCCGCCTGCGCCGCCGTTCCAACTGGAGAGGACGGACGAAGCAGGACCGCCGTGAACCTCGACGAGGAGCGGATACTTTTTCGTTGGGTTGTAGTCCTTGGGCAGCAAGAGCCAACCCTGAATGTTGAAGTTGTCGTTCTTCCATGAGAGCGAAACGGAATCGCCCCAGGAAGGTTTGACGGCGTCGTTGAAGTGGGAGAGCTGGATGAGGGCCGCGAGCATTTTGCGAGGCGGATGGCGGTGATTTGGGGCGCGCGGCGAAGATTTCGGGCGGCGAGTTGAACGCGCTCATCTGGAAAACGAAGAGGGAGCGATCGGCTGATGCGGACAGGCTGGTATCAAAGCTGCCCATACCAATTCGCCCGGAATTGTGAAGACCGGAGGGTCGAAGCTCGCAGGGGATGATGAGTTATGCGGCACTCGCAGACGTACAAGGCGAGAGTCACCGCCGGCGACTTCGCCGATGAAAATGGCGTCGTGCCGTCCCATGCGATCCAATTCGCGGAGGCGGGGCGGTTGGGGGTGAGATCGACAGGCGGGCCCCAGGCGGGCGGCTGGCCGCCGGCGGACGCGACGACGCTGGAAGAGATTAGCCAAACATCGCCACCGGTTACGCCCTGATCGCTCATCAGGCCGCCGATGAAGGCGATGGATTTGCCGTCGGGCGACCAGCGGGGAACGGCGATTTGAAGGCCGTGGAGTGGGCCGGAGATGTCGGACGGGCTAAGAACGGCGTTTGGTTTCGGGCTCGTGGTATCCCCGGTCTGAGAATCCAGACCGGGGGCACCCTCGTCTTGTGCGACAGATAAATTTTGGGTGTAGAGCTTGGCGACCCACCAATTGTTTTCGCCGGGAGGATCCGCGGCGACGTAGGCGAGAGATTTGGAATCAGGCGACCAATCGAACTCGAATACGTGAAGGTTGGGCGGAGTGGCGAAGCCTGGAGCGGTGGGCTGCGAAGCGTCGGCGGAAACCATTGCGACGCGCTGAATTTCGACGTGATCTTCTCCGATGACGCCGGAAGGCAACGGTTCCGCAGCGAGCGCGCCGGAGGGTCGCGTGGCGCCTTCGACGTAGAGGAATGCGATGCGGGTTCCGTCGGGCGAGAATGCGGGCGCGGCAATGTAGCCGTGGAGTTCCGTGATACGGCGAGCGGGATTTCCGTCGAGATGAGAGAGAAAAAGATCGGACTGCTGGCCGGGAGTGTCGCAATCGGAGAGGAAGGCGATCGACGCGGAGTCGGGCGACCAGACGAGGTCAGAGGCGTTGCAGGAATTTCCGGGCGAGGCGGCGGTGACGGGCTGGCTTTGGGCGAGATTGTCGATCGGCGCGAGGCGAATCTGGCCGGCCTCAAGCCAGGCGATGCGCTTGCCGTCGGGAGAGACGGCGACCTGGGTAATGGTCCGAGCGTGATTTTCGCTGGCGAGGATTTCGTCGAGCTGGGTCCCAGATGGCGCGACATTGGGTGGCGAGCGGGGCGGCGGCTCGAGCACTGTTGGCTTGCGCTTGAATGGATGCGATGGAACCGGCGCAGAGAACCACTGAAAGCGGAGCGCACCAGAATCTGCGACGAGAGAAAAGCATTGGGAAGATGCTAACAGCAGAGATTATGGATCAGGGTTTGTTGACGGCGCGCGCGCCGTAGGGGTTGAGGAGATTGGCGACCTTTGGGGTAACCACAGGCGCCCCGGCGCCGACGAACTCCGTAATGCTGTTGAGCGAGGCATTCGTGACCCAGACATTTCCGGAGCCATCGACGGCGATGCGGAGAGATAGATTCAGGCCGGCCTGATAGCCAGTGGAGGATGAGATCGCTGTGCCGGCAGACGCGCCGGTGCCGTAGAACTCGCTGATTACGCTGTCGGGATAGGGCGGAGACGTCGCGCTGGTTGCGCGATTTGCGACCCAGACGTTGCCTGCGCCATCGATGGCGATGCCCTGGGGGAAATTGAGGCCGCCGCCCTGGTATCCGGTGGCGCTGGAGATTGCGCTGCCTCCGGCGCTAAACAGGCTGATTCTGTTTGCGCCTGTTCCGCTGTCTGCTACCCAAACGTTTCCGGAGCCATCGACGGCGAGGCCCCAGGGATCGGCGAGGCCGCCGCCGGTGTCGCCGTTGGTTCCGGATTCGGCGGTGCCGGAAGACGTGCCCGTTGCGTAGAACTCGCTGAGTGCGCCGAGAGTGATGCTATCGCTAATCCAGATATTGCCGGAGGCGTCGATGGCCAGGGAAACGGGATCGTTGTTGATGCCGCCGCCCTGATCCCCGGGAGAGCTGGTGATGGGCGTGCCGGGGGTCGAGCCGGTAGAAGTGAACTCGCTGAGGCTGGAGCCGACGTTGTTTACAACCCAGACGTGGCCGAGCGAGTCGAGGGCGATGTCATAGGGCGCATTGAGACCGCCGCCGGTGTAGCCCGCGGAAGTAGAAACAGGCGCGCCGGCGGAAGTGAGCTCGCTGAGGCTGTTTGGGGTTACGTTCGCCGTCCAGATATTGCCGGATTTGTCGATGGCGAGGCTGTAGGGGTCGTTGATTCCGCCGCCGGAAAAGGGCGAGCCGGAGATGACCGCGCCGAGGGGACTGAACTCGCTGACGCTGTTGGCGCCGCTTGCGGTATTTCCCACCCAAACATTGCCGGCGGCATCGATAACAAGGGGAACGGGTGAGTTCAACCCGCCACCGGTGTAGCTGATGGCGATGGTGAAGTCATTGGGCGCGGAAGGCAGATTGGGCTGGAAGGGCGATGTGGGGGTCTGAAGGCCAAACAGGTTGCCGACGACGGTGGAGCTGGGGCCGGGATTGTGGGCGATGTTGAGTGCGGCGGTTGCCGTGTCAGGAGCATCGACGCCGTTATTGGTGGCGTTGGTGAAGAGCGTGCTGCACTGCGTTGAAGTGGGGCCGGTGGAGTTGACGCAGGCTGCAAGGATGTTTGCGAGGGTGTTGATCTCGTTTTGGGGCACGGTACCGTTGCCGCCGGCGGTTGTGGCAAGCGCAACGCCTGTGCTGGCGATTTCAAGGTTGGCCAGGGTATTCGCTGCATTAGTAAGGCCGGTGGCCGCGAGCATCGTGTTGGAAGTGGAAATGTGCACCGGGTCGCTGGCGTAGCCGGCGTAGGCGTATGCGGTGGCGATGGTCGAGACTTCGTTGATATCGGTGGAAGCGGAAGTGTTGCAGGCCTGCGCCGGGGCCGTGAGGGCGATTGCCGAATTTACGCCCGAGCCCAGGCCGGGATCGCCGCCGGACGCATAGAAGTAGGTATTGGGATAGTTGCTGGGACACGAGTAATCGCCGGTGATGGTGAAGTTGCCGTATTGGTCGGTGGTGACGTAGTAGTGGCCGCTGCCGTCCTGAGTAGTTCCGGTGCCGCTGTGAAGCAACGACACAGAAGCATTGGCGCTTGTGGCAGCGATACCGGGGCCTCCGTAGCCAATGGTGTTGATGGCATACAAATAGACATGCGCGCCGGCAATGGGGTTCTGACCGCCGTGGACGGAGCCGCGCAGAGCCGTGCCTGGAATCGAATCGGTGTTGGTCGTAGTGATGGCCGGCATGCCCGCACAGCCGGCGAGAAGCAGAGCGCATGAGGACAGCAGGATGACGAACGGCAGTCGCATTGCGGAGGCTCCTTTTATTGCAACAATGGCTAGTTGCAACCATGATGCGGGGCGGACGGACGTTTATTGGCGAAGAACCTGAGACCGATGGCCTGAGAGCAAGGATAAGGCCTGGGAGGGAAGATTATCGGAGGTATTGTGCACGGTGGTACCGAAAGGGAAATCGGCAAGGAAGTGGGACTAGAGAGGCGGAAATGGGGAGGGATGGGCTGAGGAAGTCTGGAGGTCGCGGAGATGGGGCCTGGACGCGCGGAGGAGGGTGCCAAGAATCTTGTCAAATGCCGCGAGGGCGAAAAATTGCTTAAGTGACTGAAAACACGAAGAAGATTCAGGTGAGTGAAGTTTGCCGATAATTAATAGCGGATGCGTTAGGCTAGAAGCAATCTCCAGGAAATGATACTGATGAACGGAAAAGCCGAGGAGGCTTTTTCGATCTTCTTTGCGCCATCACCGCGAAAGACGCGGGCACGAGGAGAGAAGAAGAGAGCGGAGGGGCGACTCGATAAGCGAGTTGCCCCTTTTCCTTTTCCAACGCACAGGAAGGACCGCGGGTGGGCGGCCGGAATGGTGGAGAAATGGAAAAGACTTCGCGGGAGATAAAAGCCAAAGGGGCGAAGAGCAGGGCGGCGAAGACACCGCGGAAGAACAGCGGCGGCAACGCGAAGGCGCGAGGGAAAAGCCAGAAAAAGCCCGCGGCGAAAAAGCCGGGGAAAGCCGCGAATAAGTCGACGAAGAAGATCGAAAAGAAAAAGCGCAAGGGGGCAAGAAAAGCATTGCGTCACGCGGTGCAGAGAGAAGTGAAAGAGAAGTGCGGGAAGTTTGCGCAAACGCTTGTGACTAAAGCGCAGGATGGCGACATGCGCAGCGCGGCGATGGTGATGGATCTGATGGAGAAAAAGAAGAAGAAGGACGGCGACGGCGAAGCTGAGCCGGACGGGCCGAGCCTGGCTGAGCAGCTGGCGGGGCCTTCATGGGATGAGTTGCAGGAGGCAAGGCGGATCGTGAGCGAGAGCGGAGCGAAGACGGAAGCGGCGTGAAGAGAGCAGGTCAGCTCGCGGTTCGGGGCAGGAAGCTGTTCGCGAATTGCACGTGTGAAATTAATTGGCGGCGGTTGCAGGGCTGAGGCGGACCGATTTGATCTGGCCGGCGGGGCGCGGCGCGAGATCGATAAAGGCAAAAGGGGCACAGCAAAAGGGACATTGACGAATTGCGGTGAGAAGAGGACACGATGGGAATGAGGCTCATGAAGAACAGATGGTTGCAGATGAGGCGCGGGATCGCTGTCTGCGTGCTGGCGATGACGCTGGCGGCGATGGCGATGGCGCAGGCAGTGAGCACGACGACCGTGCAGGGGACGGTGTACCTGGCGAACGGGCAACCGGGCGCAGGAACACTGCTGATCAGCTGGCCGGCGTTCACGACCGCGGCGGGCCAGGCGGTGGCGGCGGACTCGATTACGGTGACCATTGGGACGGATGGATTTATGAGCGTGAACCTCGCGCCGAACTTAGGAGCGACGCCCGCGGGAGAGTACTACACGGCGGTCTACGACATGAGCGACGGGACGACGAGCACGCAGTACTGGGTGGTTCCGGCAGCGGCGCAGGCGAGCCTGGCGCAGGTGCAGGCGCAGGTGATGCCGGCGGCGCAGGCGGTGCAGGCGGTGAGCAAGGCGTATGTGGACCAGGCGATTGCGGAGCTGAGCGCGAGCAGCGGATTGTCGGCATCGGGCGGGACGCTGACCGGGCCGCTGTATTTGAGCGGCGATCCGACGCAGCCGTTGCAGGCCGCGGACAAGCACTATGTGGACACGCAGGTGGCGACAGCGGTGCCGCTGGCAGGCGGGAACATGACGGGCGCGCTGACGACGCCGGCGGTGAACGGAGTGCAAGCTCCGGCGGTTGCGAGCGCGCAAACGACGCTGCAGGCAGCGATGACTGCGGCAGGGACGAATGGGGCGATGGTGATTCCGCCGACGTATGCGGGGACGGATAGATTCACGAATGCGAACGGCGTGAAGGTGACGGACTTGCGCAGCACAGGCGCGCAGCAGACAGAACGCAGCGTGAAGGAGTTTGGCGCGGTGTGCGATGGCGTGACGGACGATACGAATGCGCTGCAGGCGGCGATGAATTATGCGAATGCGCACGGAGTGGCGCTGACGATTCCGCAAGGGACGTGCAAGACGCGGACGCTGAGCTGGCATGGGGAATCG
This sequence comes from uncultured Acidobacteriaceae bacterium, assembly GCA_963773915.1. GTDB lineage: Bacteria > Acidobacteriota > Terriglobia > Terriglobales > Acidobacteriaceae > Telmatobacter. The sequence goes on along the minus strand of CAVZCY010000007.1, from coordinate 147,547 downwards.
ATTGGCGGATTGGGCAAGCAGGTTTCGGCGCTGATGGGATTTCCGGGGCAGGACGTGCTCGAGAGCGGTCCGGACGCGACGAATATGCTGAGCTACACGCGGCTGCACGATCTGACGATCTATGTGGACCAGAGCGTGGATGTGTCGTGTTCGCCGGCGGAGGGACGCGCGGCGGCGGGAAGCTGCCAGGTAAACCGGCCGATGGAGAGTGAATTCGATTTTTTCGCCGGGCGGGAACGGGCTGACGGGAACGGCGGGAACAGGCGCGGCCTGGAGCGTGGGCAATTGCGCGATTGCGATGCAGGCGGCGACGGGCGCGGGGGGAAACGGGCTGCGCGTGGCGGAGATGGAGAACGTGGAGATTGCGACGACGGGAACTGATCCGATGGCGGCGCAGTATCCGGGCGCGCACTCGACGCATACGTGCGGCCTGTATCTGGCGCAGTGGCCGCAGTGGAGCGAGTTTCGGAATATCGACATTCGCGGGCTGAATACGGGCGTTGCGATTCCCGCACTGCCGGTGACGACGCCGGCGGGATTGAACGCGGATTCGAATCGCTGGCAGAATGTGACGATCCAGGCGACGCACGCGTTTACGGCGGCGGCGGGATCAAACAATGTGCTGGATAACGTGGTGGCGATGGCGGGGAATTCCTCGGCAACGGGCGAGCCGCCGACGGGGCTGGTGCTGGACCTGAACGGAACGGCGCAGGGCTGGACGGTGCGGAATGCGGTGGTGGTGCCGACCTGGAACGCGGTGCACCGGCGCTGACGGTAACGGCGGCAGGCGGCGCGGTGACGGCGGTGACGCTGGGCAGCGAGCACGGATTGGGATGGGATCCGTATGGGGCGAGCGTGCCAGTTGCATTCAGCGGGTCGTGCACGGCGCAGGCAAATGCGGCGGTGAATTCAAGCGGGGCAATTTCAAGCGTGACCGTGACGGCGGGCGGGGTAGGCTGCTCGACGACAACGACGGCGAGCCTGAATGCGGCGGGAACGTGGGATACGGCGGCGCCGGTGAACCTGATCGGCGGACAGAACATGACGTTCTTTGCCGGAAATCTGCTGAAGGGCAACGGCGGATACACGGTGTGGAACGCGGGAAGCTCAGCGAGCTACGGAACGCAATTGGATAGCGGAGGCGGAACACTGCCGGGCGGCGGGGCTTACGCGGCGCTGGCCGGAAGCGGGAAAGTCGGGGCTGCATTTCAGGTGGATCAATTTCCGGGCGCGGATATTGGCGCGAAGATCCAGGCGTGCGTGAATGCGGTGAATGCGAGTTACGGCGGGACGTGCGACGCGCGGAATTTCACGGGCAATCTGACGATGGGGTCTACTCTGACGATTTCGACGAGTAATACAGCCATCCTGCTGCCATGCGCGACGATTACAACGGCGAACCAGATTGTGGTGACCGCAGGAACGCGGAATGTGGCCCTGCGCGGATGCGCGCTGCGTGGCGGATCGCAGGCGAGCGGAAGCACGGGCGGATCGGCGCTAGCGTACACGGGGTCGAGCGCGATGGTCGCGGTGGGCGATCCGACATATGCGGCGGATACGCCGGGCTTCCACATGGACAACGTGGTGATCAATACGACGGCAGCCACGAGCGCAACGGCGCAGGGATTGGTTGTGTATCGGACGCAGGAGTTGGACTTAGAAAGCCTGTACTTTCTGGGTAACCCGAATCAGACGGGCATGACTCTGGACGGAACCGGGAATTACACGGGTGGGACATTCTTTGATAACCAATTCAGCGGATTCGGGACAGCGATCAATGCGATCGGGCACCAGGTTACGAATCCGGCAACGACGGATTGGATGAATGCCAGCACATTTGTAAGGCTGCATATCGACTGCCCGACCAGCGGCGGAAGCCCGATCAGCGGCACTTACGGGATCAACTTACAACAAGGCGACGGAAACACGTTTACGGGAGGAGACGTGGAGAGCTGCTCGACGGCGCTGCACTTAGGACCGAATGCGCAGAACAACACGATTGTGGGTTTGCGGAACGAGAACTCTACTAACCAGGTGGTGGCGGACGCAGGGAGCTCGTACAACAACTGGATGACGGGCGGCACAATGTTCACCGGAAAGCTGACCGACAACGGAACGCGCAACAGCTTTCTGGATTCCTTCCATCGCAGTTTTAACGAATTGAATGGCGATTGGTACCTGAGCCAGCAGGACGCGACACTGACCAATCACTTCCGGCTGGGAACTGGCGCCGGAAACGAACGCGGACTTTTGAACGAGATCCAGACTGACTATGGCTACCGCTGGCTTTATGGGTTTAGCGACGCTGCGGGCGGCCAGCAGCTTTATCAGATGGACGATCTTCTGAATAACGTGTACCGGCTGCAGATTCAGCAGTGGAATCCGGGTGAGAGCAGCACCAGCAATGAGACGGCGCTGAACGCGGCAGGCACCGGCTACGTGTGTTTCAACTGCTCGACGAACTCCGGCACGGGAGGCGTGACTTTTGCCAGCGGCGGCACGACGCCGGCGGCGGTGGGAACCGTGGACAAGCTGGGAGACGCGCAGTTTGTGGGAAATCTTCTGGTTGGCGGGACGACGCAGTCAACGGGGACCATGTCGCTGCGCAACAGCGCCGATGCGGAGGTGGATTACTACCTGTGGCCGGGACTTACAACAAGCCAGAAGGGATCGTTCACTTACAAGGACTGGAATGGTAACAGCCAGTGGTATCTGGTGAAAGACGCGAGCAATAACTGGGAGCTTAACTCGGCGACGGGCGGGTTAGATAGCTTTAAGGCGTATCAAAGTACAAACACCGGAGACACTTACATTGACGCGAGTAACTCGACTGGACATGTTCGGCTCAATTATGAGACCGGCTCCGGAGCGGAGACAGATATTTACTCGGGATCGAGTACGAACCTGGATGCCGCGTTTCTAGCGCCGAATGCGATCAAGTTTCCCGGGCTGGCGGCTTCTTCGGGGGACTTTTGTCTGCAGATCGATAACTCGGGATATATCACGAACACCGGCTCGCCCTGCGGAACCGGATCGGGGTCAGGAGGCGGGAGCGGCACGATCAACTCAGGGAGCTTAGGGCAGATCGCATATTACACAACGAATGGCACGGTGATCGGCGGCATGAGCGCGGTTCCGTTAGCATCGGGCGGCACGGGAGCAACCACGCCGGCTGGGGCGGCGGCGAACGTCGTCAACGGACAGGTTATCGCGCCGAACGTCTCCGCCTCAAAGTTGAGTCCAGAACTGGATGTGACGAATCCGGCTTATGGTGCTGTAGGAGACTGCACACCCGGCGGCTCGACCGCCTCCTGTACCGACAACTGCACTCCACTCACAAACGCTTTCACCGCTGCCCGTATGGCAAATGTCAGCGTGTTATTTCCCATCAACGCCCTCTCGACTGGGGTGACCGTTTACTACACAAGTTGCTCGATTAACCCACAGGGCGTTTCATTTCACGGTCCCTCCGGGTCAGCGGGTCAAAGCCAAGCTAACGCTGGCGCCATGGCGGTTTCAGTGCGAGGAGCGCCCGGAAAGGATGTCTTCGATGTGCCCGACCCCGGCGCAAGTGCTCCGGTGCTCATGTCGAAAGGCTTCACGGTGCGTGACATCGGAATCAGCGTTGACGCCACAGTTGACGCATCATCGAGCGGCACGAACAACTATCCTAACCGGCTTCCGGGGAGAATGTGTTTTGATGCAGTTGCAAATGGGACGGCGGTCATTACCTCGGCTTTGCAATGCCAGTTTCAACCGGGTGACGCAGGACAAGCAATTCTCGTGCATGGAGTGACGACAACGATTGCATCTTGGCAGTCGGCAAATCAGGTAACGCTGGCTGCTTCGGTTACTTCTGGCACCGGGCTCACCGCCTATATTTCGGTGGCGGGGCTTTCCGCTACTCAGACGGTGGGTAACTGCGGCTTTGCGATGGACGCGAGTGGGTTAGCGGGACAATATGGTAGCGGACCGTTACGTGCTGACTTTACTAATGTGGTCATTCAAGTAAGCAATGCCGGCAACAACACATGCGGATACTTCTTCCAAGGGAACACTGCGCCATATCAAACGAAATGGGACCATAACTACGTAGGTGGTGAGTTTGGGTTCGTGTTTGTTCCTGCAACTACATTGGCTGGGCAAGGTGGTGGGACTTCAGGACAAGGACTCACCGACCTGAATGAATTCGACAACGATTGGGTCGTGTCTAATTACCCTTGGATTTCCTATGGGGGCAACGTCGATACGATTAAAGCGATGCAAATTAGTGGCGCAATCTATGGCCCGCAGATTCTTACAGGAAACGGGCTGGGTGCCTCCGCAGCCACGCCGTCAGCATGGAATATAGACATTCCAGAGATTGAAGGAGGGGGGACGTGTCCCGGAACTGCTTCGACCACTCTTCGCATCTCTGGCAGGGGACATGTGGTTGACCGACTTTCCACTTCTTATTGCACTGGTGGGACCAAACCTACATTCCAATGGGATGCTTCATACTCAACTATCACTGATCTTGAATTAGTTGGGGAAAACTTTGCAGTTTCAGGAAATCTCAATACCTTCACCAACCCATTTTTCCCAGTCGGAGTGCCAGCATCCTACAACGTTACAGGTGTCGGAAATCTTTTCAAGACCTGCACGACTTCAAACCAGGGATATGGAGCTGACCCCGGACGTTGCCAATACGCCGGACTCGGCAGTACTGTTGGTGGTCCTCCCCAGCTTTCACGCGGGTCTGTCGTATTCAACCGCACGCACGATTTCGTGGACAAAGGCGCGGCTGCATATTACTTCAACGATGAGGATCTTTGGTTTTGGCCTAACGAAGTGATGAACGCTTCATCGGCGGTGACGGTGGTTCCTGATTCTACTTCTGACAGCGGCAGCGCGATTTCTGTTGTCGGGAGCAATGCATATTCGCTCAATGGCGCAAATGGAACGCAGTTGCTCTATGGCAGTCAGGTTCCGGCGGGCAAGGTGCGTTTCTATGTCAAGGCGAAGGCGAACGCTTCTATTTCGTGGAGCGCCAGCTTAGGTGCTTATGTTTCGCCCACCTTTACGACTCTTTGCACTATCTCGACCACGCTCTCAACTTCCTATTCCGTCTCTTACTGCGATGCCGATGCCAGCTCGTACTCGGGCGCAATCACCTACATGACCCTAAATGCGCCAGGTTCGGGCAACACGGTTAGCGTCGCGTGGCTGGGGATCAAACCGTGGTTTTCAGACGTGGAAGTAAATGGGCCCGTCAATGCGACAAGTTTCCAGGTGAGCGGATCTCAAATCGCAACGGGCAACCTTGCCGACTGGACAAACAGCGGCGCGGCGAATGGCTCGGTGCCGGTGTGGAATTCAACGACGAGTAAGTGGACGCCGGGAGCGCAGAGCGGCGGCACGGTGACCGACGGAAGCGGTACCACAACCGCGGCGGAGTTTGCGGAGTCCACTTCAGTGGGACACGTAATCCAGTACCGTACTGCCGCGCAGGCGCTATCGGATATGGGAGCGGCAGCTGCGCAAGGAAATGCAGCGGTTGAAACCTCATCGTGGTCATTCGTGGCCACTGGGCTCTATCGCGCGAACTGCTCGACAGGATGCACGGGCACGCTCGCGTCGAGTCTTTCCACGGGCTTTGTGGCCGCAGTGAACAATGGAGGCACTGCGACCGTGACGATTGCCAGCGGAGGCCCGACCTTGGTCTGTTCTCCGGTTGCGGCTTGCACAATTCCGCCGGGAGGTAGCGGCCTTGTCTACACAGATGGGACAGATTGGTATCTGATCGACGGCGGCAACGCGACCGAGATCAACGGCGGAGCGGCGCCGACGAGCGCCGCGGTGATTGGGACAAACAGCAGCGCGCAGCCGGTGAGCGCAGCGACAACGGGCAGCGGAAACGTGGTGTTGGCGACGAGCCCGACGTTGAGCGGGGCGACTCTGAGCGGCGCGAGCAACATGCAAGGCAACGTGACGCTCGTGAACGGAGCAAATTCGAATCAGACGCTGGCCATTCAGCCGGGAACGAGCGCGGAACAAATCGGCGCGGTTCAGTTCAACAGCTATACAGGCACGTCGGAGTGGCAGCTGCGCAAGGACGCGAGCAACAACTTGCGCGTGACCGACCAAGTGAATTCGCTGGACCGGTTGATTCTGCCGGCGAACGCGAATACGACGATCAATGCCGGAGCCGGCGCAAATGCAGTGGCGATCAATAACACCAGCGGGTCAGGGACGAGCGGGTTCATCGTGTATGAGGGCGGATCAAATAATTCGACCGCGGCGTTCCAGGTGTCGGGCAGCGGGAACACGACAGCGACGGGCTATCTGCAAGGGAAATTCATTATGGGCTCGGGCACGATGGGCGTGGCAGCGGGCGCGGCGGCGGGATCAAGCCCGACCATTGCGTGCGCGACGAGCCATGTGTGCGACGGCGTGAGCGGCACTGTGACGCTGACAACGGGAACGAGCCCGACAACCGGAACGCTGGCGACGCTGAGCTTTCCGAATACGCACACCAACCAGGCCAACTGCATGGTGAGCACGCTGAGCGCGACGGGAATGATCACCAGCAATACGTGGGCGGAGAGCACGACGGCGATCACGATTACGGCAAACACGGCACTGACTGCATCGACGGCGTACACAGTCAAATACTGGTGCGGCAGCTACTAGGAAAACAGGGAACAAGGGACCAAGGGGCTAGGGACTGAGGGACTAAGGGGCTGGGGACTGAGGGACTAAGGGGCTGAGGGACTGGGGACAAGGAACTGGGGTGGCGAAGGGGCGATCGCGCACTGGCACAACGGCGTGATGGCGGGCGTGCGTCACCCGCGACAAAGACAACATAGTTTGATGGGTCGATATGGCAGGCGCGGCTCGGGGAATGCGTGCGCCTTCGCATGGCGCGCGACTGGGCATCGCGCGTCAAGCCTGTTTGTGATGCAGCACTCAAAAGCACTATGAACGGCTCGCGAGGAGGAGACGAGTGGCGGCAGACGAGGAAGTTGCGCTCGGATCACCGTGTTCGAATCTGCAATTAGCGAAACTGGGCAGGAAAGAGTTGGAGAATTTGGGGAGACGGCTGAGATACGGAGCCGGGATTTCTGGGCGGCCGCACGGTGGAGGTCGCGCTGGCTGAAGACCTACTGATGGTGCGGTCGCGCAATGGCAAGGCGGTGAAGCTGACGGCGAACGCAGTGCAGAAGGAATTCGAGAAGCGACGCGGCCAGCGAAACATTGTGCTGAAGGCGCGGCAGATGGGGCTGACGACGTGGGTGGCGGCGCGGTTCTTTTTGAGGACGATCACGCACCCCGGAACGCTGACGCTGGAAGTAGCGCACACGCAAGAGGCTGCGGAAGAAATCTTTCGCATCGTGCATCGCTTTGTGAACGCGCTGCCGGAGCAGGCGCGCAAGGGGGCGCTGAGGACGGCGCAGTCGAATGTGCGGCAGATTGTGTTTCCGGAGATGGATTCGCAGTATCGCGTAGTGAGCGCTGCCGACCGGAACGCGGGGCGAGGATTGACGGTGCAGAATCTGCACTGCAGCGAGCTATCGCGCTGGCCGGGCGATGCGGCGGAGACCCTGGCGGGATTGCGCGCGGCGATGACGCCGGATGCGGAGATGGTGCTGGAGTCGACGCCGCTGGGAGTGGGCGGATGCTTTCACCAGGAGTGGCTGAAGGCGGATGAGACGGGGATGGTGCGGCATTTTTTTCCGTGGTGGATGGAACCAAAATATTGCGGAAAGGCCGTGAACGCGGCGAGCCTGACCGATGAAGAGCGCGGCCTGATGGCGACGCAGCAGCTCGATCTGAAGCAGATCGGATACCGGCGACAGATTCGCGCGGATTTTCGCGGGCTGGCGCGTCAGGAGTACGCAGAAGACGCGGACAGCTGCTTTTTGGCGAGCGGCGAAAGCGTGTTTGAGCTGACGGCGGTGGAGGCGCGGATGAAGACAGCCCCGGAGCCGGTGGAGCGAAGAAATAATGGGGAGCTGGAGATCTGGCTGCCGCCGGTGAAGGGCCGGCAGTATTTGGTGGCGGTGGATCCGGCGGGAGGCGGGAGCGAAGGCGACTACTCCGCGGCGCAGGTGCTGGAGATGGAGACTGGCTTGCAGTGCGCGGAGTTTGCCGGGCACGTAGGCGGGCTGGAGCTGGCGCAGTTCGTGACCGGTTTGGCGAGGGAGTACAACGGCGCGTGGCTGGTGGTTGAGCGGAACAACCACGGCAGCGGCGTGCTGGCGCTGGCGGAGACGGCGTGCAAGTACGGGCGGATTTATTGCAGCGGCAGAGGCGGGCAAGCGGGCTGGCTGACGACGAGCGTGAGCCGGCCGGCGATGCTTGGACAATTGAATGCGGCGCTGGTGGAGGAGCCGGAGCGGTTCCAGAGCCGCAGGCTGCTGGGGGAGTGCCGGAGCTTTGTGCGGCAGGCGAATGGGAGCAGCGGGGCGCAGGCCGGGACGCACGACGACCGCGTGATGGCCATGGCGATGGGGCTGGCGGCCAGGGCGGAGTTGGTGGGAAAGCGGGGTTGGCGGGGGTAATTGAATCAGCGGGTTGAAGCTGCTTCTTCAGTTCCCTGCCCCTGAATTGCGAAAGCGGGCGAATCCCCCTACAATAAATAGAGAAGAAATTGCAGGAAAGGTCTGTCTGTCGATGCCCAAGGAAAAGATTCATCCCAATTATGATGCGGTGCGGGTGATGTGCGCCTGCGGAAGCGTTTTTGAAACGAGGTCGACCCACAAGGGCGACATTCACGTGGAAATTTGCTCGGTTTGCCACCCGTTCTTTACGGGCAAACAAAGGCTGGTCGATACGGCGGGACGCGTAGAGCGGTTCCGCAGGAAGTACGCGAAGAGCGACAAGGCGGTCGCGGCGGCAAAGTAAGCCGAGGCAAGAAGTTGGAGCAGTGAGCCTCCGCCGTGGCGGGGGCTTACGTTTGTTTGGGGGACGGTAATACGAAGGCTCCTGAGGAAATGAAACGCGAGATCCAGTCAGTTGACGAGTACATTGCCGCACAGCCCGAGGCGGCGAGGCGAGCGCTCAAACTTGTGCGGGCTGCGATTCGCAAGGCTGTGCCCAAGGCCGAAGAGAGCATCTCCTACAAAATCCCCACGTACAAGGTGCGGGGAGAACGATTGCTCTACTTTGCCGGGTGGAAGCAGCATTACTCGCTGTATCCTGCAACCAAACGGCTGCTCGCGGCGCTTAAAGACGATCTGATGCAATTCGAGGTCGTCAAGAGCACGGTGAGGTTTTCACTTGCGGAGCCGGTGCCGGTTGAGCTGATCGCAAAGATGGCAAAGTTTCGCGCGAAAGAAGTTTCTGTGAGCAAGAAAAGCTAAAAGGACGAAATTCGGCTAGAGCTATGGCGGGACGCGGATTCACGGTAAACAAGGACTGGGATAACCCAGTGGAGCACGCGATGCCGGCGGAGACGCGGGTTCCGGCGGAAGTGCGGCTGGGCACGGTGGTGGTGCGACCGGCGACAGTGCTGGCTCCGATGGCCGGCGTGACGGATACGGTGTTCCGGCGGTTCATCAGGCATGCGAGTTTGTTTTCGGGAGACCCGAAAACAGAGATCAGAGAACAGCGATCTGAAGAGGCGGCCGTTGATGCGCCGGTAACGAATGCGCAGTCGGGGTGCGGGCTGATCATGACCGAGTTCACGTCGGCGGATGGGCTGGCGCGGATGCGGGAGACGAAGCGTCGGCGCTATTTAACGTTTTACGACGACGAACATCCCATCGGAGCGCAACTGTTCGGATCGAATGCCGAGACGCTGGCCGAAGCGGCGCGCATTGTTGAGGAGACGGGCTTCGATACTGTCGATTTGAACCTCGGCTGCCCGGCGAAGCGCGTGGTTGGGTGCAATGGAGGGTCGGGGTTGTTGCGCGATCTGCCGAAGATCGGCGAGATCTTCAATGCGATCAGGAAGGCGGTGACGATTCCCTTCACCGTGAAGTTCCGCATGGGTTGGAACAGTTCGCAGATTGTGTGCGTGGAGCTGGCGCGGATGGCCGAAGCCGAAGGGCTGAACGGATTGGCGCTGCATGCGCGGACGCGCGAGCAGGGTTATAGCGGCCAGGCGCAATGGCAATGGATTGCGGCGGTGAAGCAGGCGGTGAAGATTCCGGTGGTGGGCAACGGCGACGTGCGCACGCCGGAGGACGCTGCAGCGATGGTGGCCGAGACGGGCTGCGACGCGGTGATGATCGGGCGCGCGGCGCCGGCGAATCCGTGGATCTTCAGGCAGATTGCGCAATACACGGCGACGGGCAGCTATGAGCGGGCAACGAATCTGGATCGATACCGAATGATTCGCGCGTACTTCGAGATGCTGCTGACCGAAACCGAGGCGACCAAAGATCTGCCGCGCGACGCAAGACTGGGCGATCCAGTGGGAAAGATGAAGCAGTTCGCGACCTGGTTCACGCATGGAGTGCCGGGCGGGGCGAAGCTGCGCGCGTCGATTTACCACGCGCGAACGGGGCCGGATGTGCTGGGCGAAGTAGAGCGATTCTTTACGGCGCAGAGCGAAGCGGGCGACAACGCAGCCGACGAGCCGATGGATGGGGCGATGGATTTTCGCGAAGCTGCGCTGGTGTGCGATTAGCAGGTTCCTGCCGGACTTTCTGACGCCGGAGAAGCAACAGCAGGTCTCTTTCCAGTCCACTCTCTCAAAAATCTCTTTGCGGTTTCTATCGCCCCTACGGGGCTTTATGCCTTTAATTGGCGCTTTCCCCGGGTTCCGTCCACCGCTAACCGCAGTGGACTCCACCCGGGGCTAACATCTGCGCTCCCTCCGGGAGCGGGTTTCATGCGGCGTAGAACAACATTCGTATCTCTTGTGTCGCATCGAAGCACGCCAACGCTCTTCTGCCTTAAGCGCGAGCGTTCAATGAAACTGATTTCGTCCAACAAGAGCGAGCGCATTTTCCACATTCGGTGCACGCGGTGTGCACCGGGTGCGCGCGAGGGCGAGTACGCTACGCTGGAACTCGATATGACGGTTTGCACGATTTGCGATGGGGTAGGTCTGGTTCGGGTGATGGATTCGGCCGGGCATTGGGTGAGCCGGCCGTGCAAGTGCCAGGAAGCGGAGCGGGAGTTGCGGCGAATTGCGGCGGCGCAGATTCCGGCGCGGTACAAGGATTGCACGCTGGACACGTTTGAGATTTACCACGAGGCCGACCGGTCGCTGGCGGAAGCGCTGCTGACGGCAAGGAAATTTGTGGACGAATATCCGGCGGGAACAGCGGGCAAGGGTCTGCTGCTCACCGGATCAATGGGCGTGGGAAAAACTCACCTGGCCGTCGGCGTGTTGCACCGCCTGGTGAGGGAGCGGGGGGCGAAGGGACTTTTCTGCGACTATCGCGAGCTGCTTAAGAGCATCCAGAACAGCTACAACTCTGAAGTGCGAACGACGGAACTGGAGCTGCTGAAGCCGGTGTTCGCCGCCGAGGTGCTGGTGCTGGACGACCTGGGCGCGCAAAAACCCAATGAGTGGGTGTGGGACACGGTGGCGCTGATTTTGAATACGCGCTACAACAACCGGCAGACAACGATCATTACGACAAATTATGCTGACCAGCCGGCGGGTAGCGGAGGACTGAGCGATCCGGAGCGCGCCGCGCGCGAGCCCACGCTGGGCGACCGCATTGGAGACCGCATGCTGTCGCGACTGGCAGAGATGTGCATTCGCGTGAAGATGACCGGAAAAGATTGCAGGCAGACGGGGATCAAGCGGGCGAGGTTTGGGTAGCGAGCAAGCTTTCAGCCGTCAGCTATCAGCCTTCAGCCTTTGCCGTCGATTTGCCGAATCGACTCTTCGCGATCAAGCGCCGGGACAAGCGGTGTAGAATTTCGCTCGTAAGTACAGGTGCGCATGAGTTCCGATCCGCAGGCAGGTCCACAACTGATTCGCCCGGCTGAAGCTGAAAGGCGCAGCTGGCTGCCGCTGGTGATTGCCGCGGCGATCGTGCTGGCCGTGGCTGGTGGGCTGGTGCTGTTTTATGAGCATGGCAAGAGCGCGCCCACGGTGACGCCCATCTCGGCGGCGCTCGATCCCTATGCGGCGAATTTGCCGATCAGCAATCTTCATATGAGCGAGTCGTCGAACCTGGCCGGAAGCAAGGTCACATACGTTGACGGGTCGATCGCTAACACCGGCAATCGAACCGTGACTGGAATTACGGTTCAGGTGTTGTTCCGAGATCCGGCTCGCGAGGTGGCGCAGAACGAGACCCAGCCACTGAACCTCATTCGAACGCGCGAACCGTACATCGATGTGGAGCCGGTTTCGGCCGCTCCGTTGAAGCCCGGCGACAGCGCGGACTTCCGGTTGATCTTCGACACGGTGGCGCAGGACTGGGACGGCGCATTTCCGGAGATTCGCCTAGTGCACGTTGATTCAAAATAGGTTACGTCGACTTGAAGCGGCGCGGTGGGATCCAAATCCAGCCCGCCGGGGCTCGATGCGGAACGAGGCTTCAGCGGTAGGGTAGAAACTACGCAAAGATGCAAAATTTACCCGGAAACAGGGGTATACAGGTCACGAAACGGCCCAATTGCCGGCTTGAACCTATTCTTAGAAGAAGTTTAGTTTCAGATAGATAGGCGTTTTCTGCATCCTGCCTTTGCTTTGGCACCCCTCTTGCAATTAGTCAGGGCGAGCGGACATCAGCGCTCAACCCGTGCCGGTAACCTGACGGCCGCGAACAGAGAGGGACAAAACCCATGATGAAGACAGCGAACGAAACAAAATTATTCCCCCGCCAGCTGGCCATGCTTGTACTGGCATCCGCGATTGCAATTCCTGTGTGCGCACAGGATCAGGTGACGACAGGAACTTCGTCTGGCCTTACGACGCAGTCCCAGAGCACGACCACAACTTCGGCTCAGCCCACCCCAATGCCCATGACCGAGCAGCCCCTGGCTCCGCAAAAAGAAGGCTTCTGGGGCCGGGTTTATCCCTTCGCTCGCAAGAAGTGGGTGAAGAGGCAGATTGATCCCATCAACGACCGGCTCAGCGAACTGGATGAAGTGAACGCCAAGAACGCGCAGGACATCAGGGATCTGGATGCGCGGGCACAGGCTGGCATCCGCAAGGCTCAGAGCGCGGCCGATGCGGCAAATCAATTGGCGATGGCGGCCAACACCACGGCAGAAAACGCCAACAGCGCCGCGCAAAATGCTTCGAATCATGTGAACCAGGTCAACACCACTGTGAACGGCCTGGACCAGTACAAACAGGCGACGGACCTTGTGATCAAGTTCCGTGGCTCAAGCCCGGTGCTCACTTCGGATTCGAAAGCGGCATTGGATCAACTGGCCTCGAGCCTTACCGGGCACGAAGGCTACATTCTGGAAATGGAATCGCACTCGCCATTGGCGGGCAGCGAAGGCATACAAACTTCAGAGCGCCTGTCGGAAGCAGTCAAGCGCTATCTAGTATCGGAACATCAGATTCCCGTCTACCGCATGCACTCTGTGGCTCTCGGCAACGAAGTTGAGATGGCCTCAACCGCAACCGGCGATCAAGATCAAAAGCCGGAACGGGTACGGTTCAGCAGTGTGCACCTGCGCGTGATGGAAAACAGTTTGGCGGCCCAGGCAGCAGCGTCACCCCAAAGCGCTCCTGCCGCAGCTGGCACAGAGCAGCCGTAAGATAGCGGCCAACTCCTCCCCCGAGGCTCTGCTCCTGCGCCAACGGCCACCCCGCCGTTAGGCCGCCAAAAAAGCTCTCGCAACGCGAGAGAACCAAGGCAACTTGGCCCCCGGAAACGGGGGCCGTTTTTTTTGTCCCCGGTTTTTGTTCCGTTGTTTTTCTGTCTCCTGGCAGAGGCGTGTATTACGATGGGGCATTCTTGAGGAACCTAACAAGATCCGAACGGGGGGAACTGTATGCGATCGCGAAGCACGAGGCTGCTGTTGGCGGTATATGGAATGGCTGTGATGTTCCTATGCGGCTGCAACTATGTCGTTCTTGAAAATCCACTGCCCACTGTTCAAGATAATCGCATTGTCGGAAGCTGGGCGACGCCTGACGGCAAACTGTATGCGGTGATCAAGGCCGGAGATAATTCCGCATATCAGTCGCTGAGCGCGGACGATATTGCGAAAGGCGCCAGTGGGACGACTTTCTATTTGGCTAAGGCCGGCGCTACGCTGCTGACGGAAACCCCGTCGGCCTGCAACGCCTTCCTCTTCAGCGCACCTTCCGCTACCGATGCGCCGAGTGGCTGCTGGACGATTACCCGGCTGGTGCTGTCAGACAACGCTCTGGAATACGACACCTTTGACACCACCCTCATGCTGCGCAAGAGCGTTGGCGGGGGGCTGAGAGATGTCAGCCTGCTGTTTGGCGCGTCCGTCGGGAAGGGCGATAGTTCGACAATTGATACCGACGTGCTGATCTCGGGCAAGCCGGAGGAGGTGGCGCCCTTCCTGGCCACGTATTCAAACGGCCTGGTCTACAGCGGGGTTGTTCAGTTGCACCGAATTTGAGTGCGCCATAGCGAAGAGGATGCTTACGGGAGTCCGGATGTCGCCGACTCAGAGATCGTCGCGCGCGCGCCATTGGCGAACGAGATCGGCAGCGGCTTCAGGCCAATCGGGAAACTCAAACTGAAATCCTGATTGAAGCAGGCGGCCGGGAACGGCGCGACGGCTCTTGAGGACCAGCTCGGGCTCGCTGCGCAGGAGGAATGTGCCGATGGCGATGAGCGGCGCGGGCGCAGGCAAGCCGTTGGGCACGTCCCACGCTTCGCGCAGCGCGGCCATGAATTCGCGATTGGGTAGCGGATGGGGCGCGGCCAGATTAATGGGGCCGTCAATCTCTTCATGGTCGATCAGGAATTCGAGAGCACGGGCGAAGTCGGCCTCGTGAATCCACGAAACATATTGGCGGCCGTTGCCCTGCGTTCCGCCGAGGCCGAAGCGGACCAGCCGAGAAAGCACAGCGAAGATGCTGCCGGACTCGGGACCGAAGACCAGTGAAGTGCGCAGCGCGATCTTGCGCGTGCCTGGCGTTTCGCCGGTGAAGAATGCGGACTCCCAGTCTTTTATCAGCTGAGTTGTCCAGTTCCACTTTGCTGGAGCGCGTCGGCGGGGCGAGATCATTTCATGGCCGCCAAATTGGTCACTGCCGCCTGGCTCGCCGGTGGCTTCGTCCATGTCGCGGTCAACAGAATGCCGGTAGATGCTGGCCGATGACGCGTTCATCCAGAGGCGCGGCGGGTTGGCCAGCGTAGCGAAGGCCTGGTGGAGCAGGCGTGTCGGCCCAATGCGCGAATCGTAGAGCTCGCGGCGGTTGCGGGCGGTGTAGCGGCAGTTGATGCTGCGGCCGGAGAGGTTGATGCAGACGTCGGCGCCTTCGAGAGTTTCAACCCAGGGACCGAGTTGGATTCCATCCCAATACACCGTCTGCCAGGGCGCTGAATACGGTGCGCGCGTGAGTACGGTGACGTGGTGGCCGCGCTCCTGAAAGAAGCGCGCCAGCATGTGGCCCACCTGGCCGCTGCCGCCGGGCATGACGATGCGCAAAGGGCGAGCAGTCACTAAGCCAAGTTGGCCCATGCCAACAGCGTAACGCGCTGGACCACTGATTGTACTTATCGCCGCGGCGGAAACGGGTAGGCGAGCGCGAACCGCCGCTCACGATGGATGCGGATCTCGCGGATGATGACGAAGATCACCATGAAGACGATCAGCAGCGGGCCAAAGAAGATCCATGGAGAGAAGACGACATGATCTTTGCCGATGGAGACACTGGACGGCGTGTGGACTGTGCCGAACATTGCGACGAGATCTTTGGCCACAGAGACGTTCTCGCCGAGCCGGACGGAGCCGAAGAATGAGACCAGGTCGCCGCCAATTGAGGAGTTATCGGTCGCATTAACGCTGCCGAAGAAATTGACCACGTCGTGGCGGGCCTGGCCGTCGATACGCACGTTGCCGAAAAAGACGACGATGTCGCCGTTCACTAATCCGTCGTCGTGGACGTTGCAGAAAAAGCACACGGCGTCATGCACGGGGGCGTCGGGGGTGACTTCAATGTTGTTGAAGAATTGAACCGCGTCCTCGTTGGCGTGGGCCGGCGCGGCGGCAAGCGCCAGGGCGGCGCCGAAAAGGCAATGGGCGAGGAATCTGCTCTGCATAGGCGCAATATCCCCTCTCACTGCGAATATACGCGGATTAGTCACCCGGAAGTTCCCGCGATTCGGGATCGACTTAACATCTTAATTTTGTATGATTTACGCTGGGGTCAAGGCCCGGGTCCATTCGGCGGCGCTGTCAACGAGCACGTCGGGAGGCGTGTCCAGAATATTCTGCGGGCCAAAGCCGAACGCACAGCCGACCGACCATGCGCCGGCATTGCGCGCGGTCTCGACGTCCACCTTGCTGTCGCCGATCATCACGGTCTCATCGGGCGTTGCGCCGGTCTCTTCCATGAGTGAACAGAGGCCGAGGGGATCAGGTTTTTTCAGGGGAAAGCTGTCGCCGCCGTAGATATGGAGGAAATAATCGGCAAGGCCCAGTCCTTCGCAGATGCCGCGCGCGGGGCGGACTGGTTTGTTGGTTAGAACAGCCATGGTTCGCTGCGGGCCGCCAGGTGCGTCGTGAAGTTCGTGCAGAGCCTTGAGCGCGTCGAGGACTCCCTCGTAGGCGTAAGTAAAGTCGAGCTTGTGCTCGCGGTAGTACTCAAGAAAAAATGCGTAGGCTATGGCGAAGGTATCCTCGCTCACTTTGGTGGGATCGATGTTTGCGGCGAGGGCCAGCGAGCGGCGCATGAGCATGGGCGCGCCGTTGCCGACAAAGCCGGCAATTGCGGGGTCAGGCAGAGGGCCGAGATCGCATTCGCCGAGAGCTGCATTCACGCTATTGCACAGATCCTGCGCGGAGTCGATCAGCGTGCCGTCGAGATCGAAGACCAGCAGCTTGAGCCGCTCGACGGGAATGGGGCGAAAGACGCGAATCATGTTCCTTTCAGTCTAAAGGGCTGTGCTCGGCGCGTTGTTTACACTGGGCAAGCAATGGGATGGAGGGAGTTCGGTATGGCGCGAAAAAACTTGACCATTCTTGCGGCGCAGGTCGTTCTCGGAATCGGGCTGGCAATTGGACTTACTTCCCTGCCTGCTCAGCAGTCGACGCCAGTGATCAGCAGTGACGCGGCCGCGGAGCGCATACCCAACCTCGGCACGCTCAAGACGGAGTTGAAGGAATATCACGATTGCACATGCAAGTGCGGATGCTATGCGCACGACCTGGACACGCAGGCAGATCGGGCGATTGAATTCCTGCACCGGCTTGTAGCGAATCGACGGCCGCACGAAAAACTGGCGCTGATTCTGGACATCGACGACACGACGTTGTCGACCTATCCGCAAATGGTGGTCGCAGATTTTGAGTACGACCCGGCCAGCTACGATGCGTGGCTTGCCAATGCGCAGGCGCCTGCGATTCCCGGCACGTTGCGGATCTACAAGGAAGCGCAGCGACTGGGGTTGAGCGTTTTCTTTATCACCGGCCGCAAAGAAAAGCTGCGCGCTGCGACGGAGCGCAATCTGCGTGCGCAGGGATTCGACAGTTGGAATCTGCTGGTGATGCTGCCGGCGGATCACGGTTCGCAGACTACTGGAGCTTTCAAAGCTGTGGCCCGCAGGCAGATTGCCGCGGCGGGTTACACGCTGGCGTTGAGTGTGGGCGACCAGTGGAGCGACCTGAAGGGTAAGCCGGAGGCGGAGTATTCGGTGAAATATCCCGACCCGTTTTATTTCATTCCTTAATGAACCTTAATGTTTCCTGAGCCGGTTTCGACGCGCACCTCGGGCCCACCGCCGCCGATGGTGCCCTTCAGGTGGTGGCGATCGATGCTCCCCTGGGACGAGATCGCGCGGTCGGTATGAATTCCGCCGGAGCCTGTCGAGGCGTCAAGCGTCAGTCCCGCATTTTCTGTCCAGAGCTCGACGCTGCCCGAGCCGGTGTGAATTCGCCATGAAGCTGTCGGCGCGCCTTCGACTTTGATGTGGCCCGATCCGGTTCCGGCGTGCAGGCCGCCATGCACATTCTTCAATTCGATTGACCCAGAGCCAGTATTGGCTTTCACGTCGCCGGGACTGACTTGCTCGGCGTCGATGTTGCCCGACCCGGTTCCGACAGTGAAGTCGCCTTTGAGACCAGCGGCCTGAATCGATCCCGAGCCAGTGCTCAGCTTGGCATTTGCGCCCACGCCATCGTCGGTAATGTTGCCGGAGCCGGAAGCGGCATCGAGATATGCGTCGGCCGGAGCCTGAATCTCGTAATCGATGCTGACGTTGCCAAGATTCCGATGCGCCGCCCCGATACGCACGATGTTGCCAGTCTGCTGAATGGGAGGATGCGCCGCGACGTCCTGCACCGCATCATCGCTCGCCCCCCAGGCGGAGCGTACGCGCGCAAAGATGTGGACGTGGCCTGCGGGACCACTGGTGAGATGGATGAAACCTGAGCCGTTGTTGATCGCCAGGTCGACTCTGCCGCTCACCGTGAGATCACGCTCAAATGTGGCCTCGGTAGCCCGCGCCTGCACGGCAAACGCGGCCATCAAGGCCGTTAATGCCGTCATTCCCGCAAAAAAATGCCTCATCGCTCTCCTCAAATTGCGGCCCAAATCTCTTTACGCACTGGGCAGCCGTCTGGTTCCCGCGAAAAGCGCGCGCAAGATCGATGCTAACGCTTCGCGCGCCGTTGAATGCTATCCTCACTGCGAGATGCACGAGCTTTTGCTCATCAAGCCGGTCGCCGTGGCCATGCTGATTCTGGCCAACGCTTATTTTGTCGCAGTAGAGTTTGCGCTGATCTCTATTCGCGACACGCGGGTGGAGCAGTTGCTGGCGGCGCGGGTGCCGGGGGCGCGAGCGGTGCGTACTCTACAGCACAACCTCAATGACCTGCTGCCAGCGGTACAGCTCGGCGTGACCCTGTGCTCGCTGACGCTTGGCTGGCTGGGCGAGCCGCTGGCGGCGCAGATCATCGGGGGGTGGATGGGCAACCTGCCTCATGCGCAGGTTTACGGTCATGTGGTGGCTGTGGCGCTAGGCTTCGCGATCATTACTTACCTTGACGTAGTGGCAGGCGAGCTGGTGCCCAAAGGGCTGGCGCTGCGCCGGGCCGAAGCGCTGGCCGTGGCGGTGGCGCCGCCCATGCTGGTGTTCATGGCGATCACTCGGCCCGCGGTGCGCCTGCTTAGCCGCTCGGCGGCAATTGTTCTGCGCGCCTTTGATTTTCCATCCAGCGAGCGCGCTGCGTCCATCCACTCCGCAGAGGAGCTGAAGCTTATTGCAACGGCAGCGAGACGGCTGGGACTGCTGCCCGAGTTTCAAGAGACGCTTGTGCACCGTGCACTGGAACTGGGCGATGTGCCGGTGAGCGCGATCATGACGCCTCGCCAGAGGATTTTTTCTTTGCCCTCGAACATGCTGCTTGAGGATGCATGTATGCGCGCGTTTGGCCGCAGCCATTCGCGTATTCCTGTTTACGATGAGGCGCGCGGTCCCGAGTACATTATCGGAGCGGTTTATACGCGCGACCTGGCTCGGCTGTTCTATAAGCGGGCGTCATCAACTGCGCCCAAGGACGAGGTTCGGCTCGGCCAGATCATGCACGAGGTGCTGGTAGTGCCGGAAACTAAATCGGCGCTGGATCTGCTTCACGACTTCAAGCAGCACCGCCGGCATCTGGCCATCGCAGTCGACGAATACGGATCGACCGTGGGCCTGGTGACCGCGGAGGATGCGATCGAGCAGCTTGCGGGCGAGCTCGAGGACGAGTTCGATGCGCCGTCGCACCCCGTGCTGAGCAGCGCCGGAGGGGCGGTGGTGATGGATGGCAGCGTGAATCTGCGCGACCTGGAAACGCAGATGCACTGGAACCTGCCGCGCGACGGCGGCGTTGAGACCCTAGCAGGATTCATGCTGGCGCGGCTGGGACACATTCCCAGCACGGGTGAAAGCGTCGTGTTTGAAGACCGGCTTTTGACCGTGGTGGAGATGGACGCGAGACGCATCGCGAAGATTCGCGTTGAGCCGTTGCAGCAAAGCCCACCTGCATCGGAATAGGGCTCCCTAAAAGGCGCGAGTTGGATGCCTCCATCTGCTGGCTGTGGCTTCAGCGCGTACATCATCCATTAACCTTCCATCCATCAAAACCCGGTCCGCATGGATGAAAATGGAATTGGATGAATCAGACAGACACGACGAAAGAACCGTTGACGCCGGCCGCGACCGCAGCTCACCAATGGAGCACAGAGGAGTTTGAGCGGCTGATATTTGAGAACAAGCCCAAGGTTGCTGTCTTCGACTGCGACGGAACCCTTTGGAGCGGCGACGCAGGGTATGGATTTATGGCCTGGTCGCTCGAGCAGGGGCTGGTATCGCGCTCGACAAACGACTGGATCGACTCACGGTACCGCGCTTACCGCAATGGAGAGGTGAGCGAAACGGCGATGTGCGGGGAGATGGTTCAGTTGTACGCAGGATTGCGCGAAAGTGAGTTGGAGGCGGCCGCCGCAAGGTATGTGGACGAATTCGTGCGCCTGCGCGTTTTTACCGAGATGGCTGCGTTGGTGAAAAAATTGCGGCACATCGGAGTGGAGATTTGGGCGGTCAGCTCGACCAATCGCTGGGTGATCGCAGCAGGCCTGCGCGATTTCGGCATTTCGCGGGATCACATTCTGGCGGCGGAGGTGCAGGTTAAAGACGGCTTGATCACCAGCGAGATCGTCGACGTGCCAACGGACGAAGCTAAGGCAGTTGCGCTTAATCGCGTGGGCTTGCCCGCGCCCGATGCGGTGTTTGGCAACTCGATTCACGACCTGGCGATGCTGGAAATAGCCCAGCGTCCGTTTCCGGTAAATCCGTCTCCGGCATTGCTGGAGGCTGCGGCAAAGAGAGGCTGGGGTTACTTCAGGCCGCAGTCCGCCGAGGGTCTTGAAGCGAGGGTGGGCGGGGAATAAAGCGGCGTTTCCCGGCTGGCTCGGCGATTTGTATTGGGCTGCGCCTTTTGAGACGTGCTTCTGTCGCGCAAATTCTTCATTCCATTTGCTCTTTTCTGTCATTTACACTGAATCGGTGACAGAGAGCCCACCCAATCCTAAGGCTCATACTCCGGGGCCCGCGTTGCGTTTTGTGGCGGCGGCGCTGATCGTGCGCGACCGCGAGGTGCTGATCGGCCAGCGACGGGCAGATCAGCCGATGGCCTCATTATGGGAGTTTCCCGGCGGAAAAATTGAGCCCGGCGAGAGCGCGCCAGAAGCGCTGGCTCGTGAATTGAACGAGGAACTGGGCATCCGCGCTGAAGTGGGCCCCGCGGTCACGCGCATTCGCCACAACTATCGCGGTGGCGGCGCCGTGGATCTGCAGTTTTTTGCGGTGCACAAGTTTGCGGGCGACATCGACAACCAGATTTACCAGCAGGTGCGCTGGGTAAAGCTCGAAGACCTGACTGACTACAAGTTTCTGGCAGCGGATCGCGGGCTGATCAAGGATCTGGCGGCGGGAAAGCTGCTGTAGCTTTTCAGTGTCCCGGCATCATCCCCCAGAGCATCACCATTGTCATGCCGATGACGATAATGCTGGTCCCCCATGCGATCCAGTTCCAGAGGAGCGAGTTCTTGTGCTCGCCCATCAGGTCAGTGCGATTGATGAGCAGGAGCATGAGAATAATGACTACCGGAAGCAGAACGCCGTTGAGCACCTGCGAAAGAATCGCGACATTGATCAGTTGCGCGTCGGGGAGAATGAGGACGGTGACTGCGCCGCCGGCGATCAGCAGCGTATAAAGCCAGTAGAAAAACGGCGCTTCCTTAAAATTCTTGTCGACGCCCGATTCAAAGCCCATGCCCTCGCAGACGGTGTAGGCCGTGGAGATGGGCAATATGGAAGCCGCGAATATCGAGGCGTTGAAGAGGCCGAAGGCGAAGAGAATGAACGCGTAGTCGCCGGCCAGCGGACGCATGGCTTCGGCCGCATCGCTAGCGACCTGAATAGCGCCCATGCCGTGCACGTAAAGAGTGGCCGCGCAGGCCACGATGATGAACCAGGCCACAATGTCGGTGAACAAGCTACCGACAATCACATCCAGCCGGGAAGCTGCGTAGTCCTTGACGCGAATGCCTTTTTCGACGATCGACGACTGCAGATAGAACTGCATCCACGGGGCGATGGTTGTGCCGACCACGCCGATGGCCATATACATATAGGCTTTGCCGCTCCACACCGACCTTGGAGGCAGCTTAACGGTGGCCACCAAAGCGTCGTGCCAGTCCGGCTGCGACAGCACCCCAGCGAAGATGTAGCAGATATAGACCAGCGAGGCGACGATGAAGATCTTTTCGGTGCTCTTGTAGGTGCCGCGCACCACCATGTACCAGACCAGCGCCGCGCAAATGGGCACGGAGATAAATTTAGTTACATGAAAAAGTCGCAGCGAACCGGCGATGCCGATGAACTCGGTGACCACGTTGGTGTAATTGACCACCACCAGCAGCACCATGATCACGAAGGTGATGCGCAGGCCAAACTCCTCGCGGATAAGATCGCTGAGGCCTTTGCCGGTAACCACGCCCATGCGAGCGCACATCTCCTGCACCACGATGAGCGCGATGGTGATGGGAATGATGGTCCACAGCAGCATGTAGCCGTACTGCGCGCCGGCCTGCGAGTAGGTGAGGATGCCGCCGGAGTCGTTATCGACGTTGGCGGTAATAAATCCGGGACCGAGCACGGCCAGAAAGAGGATGATCCGGATTCGCCAGCGCTTCCACATGGAGATGCGAGTTCCTAAGGTGGATTCATTGCAGTCTTTTGATTGGTGGAAAAATAATCCTCACTGACCATAACAGGGCTGGGGCTGAAGCGAGAAGGGCAACGGCGCAGCTAGATTTTTTCGCGCAGAAAGCTGATGACCCGCTCGGCCTGAACCACGCCAACCATGCGGCCTTGCGAGTCAACGACGGGAAGCGCGTGAAGGTTGTATTTGTCGAACATTTCAGCCAGATCGTTTTGTTTCAGATCCGACGGGGATGAGATTACGCGGGGCTCGGCCAACACGCTGAGATGCGTGTCCGGCTGAGCCATTACCAGGCGCGCCAAAGGAATCGCGCCGCGAAGCATGCGTTTCTCGTCGAGCAGAAATATTTCGGTCACGCTCTCGGGATCGCCGTCAAAGCCGCGCAGCGCCTGCACGGCCTGCGCAACGGTGGCATCGACGCCGAGCGATACAAACTCCGTGGTCATCCAACCCGCCGCGGAGTCCTCGTCGAACTCGAGCAGCTCCTCGACTTCCTGGCGCTCCTCCGGCTCCATCTCTTCGAGAATGGCGTCGGACTTTTCCTGGGATAGTTCCGACAGCAGATCAGCGGCAGCGCCGGGGTCCATCTCCTCCACGATGTCGGCGATGCGCTCCTCGTCGAGCTTTTCGAGCAGCGCTTTTTGCAGCTTCGGCTCGACCTCTTCCAGGGTTTCGGCGGCAACTTCTTCATCGAGCGACGAGAAGACCGCTTCGCGCTCGGCGGGGGCCAATTCCTCAAGAATGTCGGCCAGTTCGGAGGGGTGAATGCCGGCCAGCCGCTCGTGCTCGATGCGCAGCTTGACGCGCCGCGCGGGGTCTGGCTCAATGACGTCGACGAATTGCCAGGGGATGGCGCGCGCGGTGAACCGGCGCGAAACAGATTCGAGCCGCGCCCTTGGCAGCACGCCTTTGAAGACCCTGCGAAATGCGCCGCGCAGCCCGACTTCGACCTCGGCCACGCGCAGATGATGCGCCGCTCCCCGGTCAGTCCACTCCAGGTCAACATCGTTGACGCGGACTACTTTTCTGCCGTTGATGTCGATAATCTGGCGGTCGATGAGGTCACGCTGCAGAAAGAGATAGCTGCCTTCATCCTTGAGGGGCGAGACCGCCTCGGCCGAGCGCAATTCGAGGGTGCCGGCTGGAGTTTCCATCACTTCCTGCGAGGGCACAATGGAGAGGCCGGTGCGCGTCTTGAGCACTATACCCGCCACTTTGCCGCCGTCCGGTCCGGTGGCCACCACAATATCTTTGAGCTTGCCGCGCAGCTGTCCGTGGGAGTCTGTGACCGGCGTGCCGAGAAGCGCCGTCAGGCTGACGCGGATTGGGTTGCGATGGTCCATATGAGGTTTGACGCGGCTGCAAAAATTGAGTGTCGAGTCGAGGATCGACCCACCCAACGCAGTTTACTCCCTATGATGTGAGGTTCACCCCCACCAATCTACGCCCGGTCCAACTGAAGTAATCCCATTCCTCGCTTGACACAATCGCATCCAGACTTGAAACTGCCATGAAGGTTGATGGAGCAGGTGGCGGAGTCTAAAAGCCCACCGTGCGGAGGCAAGAGACGTCCCGGTGACTGGACCGAGCAGAGGACGGCAGAGTTTCCGCCTGAGCTCCACCATGGAGAGTGTCAGCGAGGTGGAAGAGGCCGCGGATCATATGGCCACCGAGGCTGGCCTGGATGAGGACCAGCGGTTCCACATCGGAATGGCCGTGCGCGAAGCTGCCATCAATGCCGTATTACACGGGAACGAGTACGATCCCGAGCGAAAGATCGACGTTTCGCTGGAGAACACAGGCAAGGATTTGGTGTTTGTGATTGCCGACGAGGGGCACGGGTTCAACCCCGATAAGGTGCCCGATCCGCTGGCTGCCGAGAACCTGCTCCGGGGCACGGGCCGCGGCATCTTCCTCATCCGGTCTCTGATGGATGAGGTACACTTTCGACAATTGCATCCGGGGACTGAGTTGACGCTAATCAAGCACCTGGCGCCAACGGGCAAGAGCACTTAGCATGGCGGCGGTAGCGCGGGTACCGGCGAACCAGCATTATCTCTCGCGATGACGCCGGGCAAGCAGTTTTCCGCAAGCCGATAGCGGCAAAGATGCTATAACCGAAGTACCAACAAGGAGGGATTTTCCGTGGCACTTGCGATAGCTTCCAGGGAAGTGGACGGCGTCACTGTTTTGGAACTCAGTGGACGAATCACATTAGGCGAGGGCAGCGTACAGTTGCGCGACGCCATTCGCGACGCGATCGCCAAAGGGCAGCGCAACATCCTGGTGGATCTGGGCGAAGTAAGCTACATCGATAGCTCGGGCCTGGGCGAACTGGTGAGCGCCTACACCACTGCCAGAAATCAGGGCGCCAAGCTGAAACTGCTCAAACTAACCAAAAAGGTCCACGACCTGCTGCAGTTGACCAAGCTGTACACTGTCTTCGACATCTACGACGACGAGGCCAGCGCGATCGGTTCCTACAAATAGCCTGAAAAGGCGAAGCTTTCTGGCAAGAGGGCCATCCCGCCGCAACGGGATGGCCTTTTTGCGTGCTCTTCAAGTCGGCAGTGCGCGCTGAGTCGCGAGCCTAAAAGCTCACGTTAGGCACGGCCTGCGAAGCTGGGCTGGCAGTGAAGTAAGCGGTGTTCTGGTGGAATCCGGCAATCCCGGCCCAGATACTGTTGGGAAACTGCAAAATAAACGTGTTGTAGTCCTGGATTGCGTCGTTGTAGCGCTTACGAGCGACGCTGATCCTGTTCTCGGTGCCTGAAAGCTCATCCTGCAAGCGCATGAATTGATCGCTCGAGCGCAATGTCGGATAGTTTTCCGTCAAGACGAGAACCTTGGCCAGAGAACCATCGAGCTGATTGTTCGCGGCGATCTTGGCTTCCGGGGTTTGGGCGTTCATCAGCCCCTCGCGGGCCTGGGCGATGTCGTCGAACACGCTGCTTTCCTCTTTGGTGAAACCCTTTACGGTCGACACCAGGTTGGGAATCAGGTCAGCGCGCCGCTCCAGTTGAACGTCTACTTCAGACCACGCGGCTTTTACCGTCTGATCTTTGGCCACCATTTGATTCTTAGCGCTGACGTAGCTGCCAAAGATCATCAGCACCACGAGAATAAGGACGCCTACAACCGCCAGCGTAATTCCAAGTGCACGACTCATACAGTTTGATTCTCCTCCGGCTTCATTATGCGAGAAGCCACGCAAATCTTGTTGCTTTTACCAACTTCCGCCAGCGCCGCCGCCGCCAAAACCACCGCCGCCGCCGCCGAATCCCCCAAAGCCTCCGCCGCCCCCACCACCAAATCCACCGCCGCCAAATCCGCCTCCGGTTCCAGAGCCGCCGCCCCAACCGCCTCTACCCCAGCCGCCAAAGAACAGGCTGGCGCCGAAGAGGATGCGAAGCAACGAGCCTCCGCCGAACAGGAAGAGCAAAATGAGGATCAGGATTAGCTTTCCCATCCCGCCGCCGCTTTGCTGAACGGGTTGTGGCGCGTCTGCAGGCTGATCCTGGTTCAGCGTGATCTTGGCATCGTCGGCGATCACCTTGGCCACTTCGTCGACCGCAAGCGTGACTGCGCCGTCGTAGTCGCTGGCCTTCAGGTCGGGAACCATGTCGCGGCCGATGTCGCCGGTTTTGCCATCGGGCAAAATCCCTTCAAGCCCGTAGCCGACCTCGATTCGGTATTTGTGGTCAGCGACGGCGAGCAGCACCATGGCGTATTTGTTGTCGCCCTTGTTGCCCATCTTCCAGTGGTCTTCGAGCTGATTCGCGAAGTCTGCCGCGTCATCGCCGTTGAGATCGTGCACTGTGACAACGGCAATCTGCGCGTTGGCCTGGGAGTGGTCAAGCTGCTGGCAAATCGAATCGATGTGCGCGATTGCCTCAGGAGAGAGCACATGCGCAAAATCGCTTACGTAGTCAGTGGGTTGGGGCAGGCTTGCAACGGTTTCGGCGCGCGAAGGGACGGGAAAGAAAGCAAAAAGCGCCGCCAGCAATGGCGGAATCACAGTAAAGCGTGCGCTGCGAAGGCCTTTCATTCCTTCTCTATTGTACGTGGACGGGGCGTGGAAGGTTCCCATAGGCTGCATGGCTCAACCCGGCAGTAAGTGCGGCGCGGCAACCCCGATGAACTCGCGCGGTGTGATGATTTTGGTTCCCTTCCAAAAACGCGGGAAGTGCCTGCCGTTACCGGTAATCAGGTAATCCGCACGAGCGGCATCGGCGCATTCGACGAACTTGTTGTCGTCAGGGTCGCTTGTTACATCAAGTCGCCGTCGAGGGACAACGGTGAAGCTCCGATTGTTGAGGAGATCGAGGAGCTGTAAACGAGCGCCCCTGCGAATTCGAAGTTCCGGACGCGCAAGCACATCGTTATATTCAACGAGGATGGCTTCGGTCACATAGAGCCGGGCCGGCTTGGTAATGGCGATGAGGAAAACGGTGCGCTGCAGGCTTTCAGGTTTGAGCGCTGCCGAAACCAGAACATTGGTATCTATGACCAGCCGCAGAGGTATCATGAACTTTGTTTCTTTTTTTCCCTTGTCGCCTGGATGATCTTGTCTATCTGGCGCGATGACAATGCGCTTGCGCCTCTCTGTTTCGCATCCTCGCCGATGACTCGCAGAACTTCCGGTTCCGGTGCGGCGAGCCTCACATAATCCTGCAGACTCAGGAGCACGGCGCGGGGCGTGCCGCGTTTCTGAATAACCAGGGAAAAGCGTCGATCCCCCACGTCGTCCAGAAGCTTTCCGAAATTCGCGCGGGCACGCAGTGCGGAGATTACCCTCACGTTGCTTGCGGCGGAAGATGACATTGAACTCCTCACTCCATTCCTGCAAACTGTACAGTTGGGGCTGGGCTAAAGTCAAGAAATCGAGCTACACTGATATGGAAATGAGCCAAAATCCGCTTCCCTCGCCGCCGATTGCGCGCAAAGAACATTCGGAAACCAATCTGCACGGTGTCGTGCTGGCTGATGACTACGCCTGGCTGCGCGATAAAGAGAATCCTGACGTTACCGCGTACCTCGAGGCCGAGAATGCCTACGCTGACGCGGTGATGGCGCCGCTGGCCAGCCTGCGCGAGACGCTGTACCAGGAAATGCTGAGCCACATGAAGCAGACCGACGTCTCGGTTCCCTACCGCGACGGCGCCTGGTGGTACTACACGCGCACCGAGGAGGGGCTGCAGTACGGCATCCATTGCCGCAAGCGCGGCGGACGCCGCGGGCCCCGAACCCGGAGCGAAAGAAGAAGTGGTGCTGGACGGAAATCGAGCTGGCGCAGGGGCATGCGTTTTTTTCGATTGGCGACACCGACATCACGGATGACGGCCGCTGGCTGGCTTACGCGACCGACACCACAGGCTTTCGCCAATACACGCTGCGCATTAAGGATCTTGAGACCGGCGAGACGTTGGCGGGCGAGGTCGAGCGCGTCGGATCGGTCGTCTGGGCAGCGGACAATCGGACGCTTTTTTACACGGTCGAAGACGAGCAGCAGAAGCGGCAGTTCCAGCTTTGGAAGCACGTGCGTGGCACGGAACGCAGCGAAGATTTGTTGGTCTTTCAGGATGACGACGAGCGCTTCAACCTTGCTGCCGGGACGAACGCGCGATGGCAAGTACATCGTGGTGGAATCGGCCAGCCATATAACGAGCGAGGCCGGGTTCTGCGCAGCGGACGATCCCGCCGGTAGCTTCGCCGTGATCGCCCCGCGCGAAGACGAGCACGAGTACTCGGTCGACCACCGCAATGGGCTGTGGTTTATCCGCACCAACGATCGCGGGCGGAACTTCCGCCTGGTGACTGCGCCGGTAGCCACGCCGGGCCGCGAACACTGGACCGAGCGGATCGCGCACCGCGACGCTGTGATGCTTGAGGATGTGGATCTCTTTGCGGGATTTTTTATCGCCTGCGAGCGCGAGGATGGGCTGCCGCGGCTGCGGCTGTGGAGTTTTGCCGGCGATGGGCCGGATGCGGAGCGCGCGGGCGAGATTGCATTTCCTGAGCCGGCCTACAGCGCGCACCCGCACATTAACCGCATTTTTGACGCGACGACGTTTCGCTATGCGTATCAATCGCTGGTCACGCCGAGTTCGGTGTACGAGTACGACGTGGCGACGGGCGCATCAACGCTGCTGAAGCAGCTTGAAATTCCGGGCGGATTTGACCGCACGCTCTACGCGAGCGAGCGCGTTCGGGCCACTGCTCCAGACGGCGTCGAGGTTCCGGTATCGATTGTGTATCGCAGAGACATGCGTGAGCCGGGAAAGAATCCTCTCTATGTGTACGGCTACGGGTCGTATGGATACTCGCTGCCGCTGGGCTTCAGCTCGAACCGGCTGAGCCTGCTCGATCGCGGCGTGGTGATGGCGTATGCGCACATTCGCGGCGGCGGCGACCTGGGCGAGCCCTGGCACGACGCCGGAAAGATGCTGGTGAAGCGCAACACTTTCACCGACTTCATTGCCTGCGTGGAGCACCTGACCGCGCAGGTTACGGCGATCCCAGGCGCGTGGCGATCGAGGGCGGATCGGCGGGCGGATTGCTGATGGGCGCGGTCGCGAACATGCGGCCGGATCTCTTCCGCGCTATCGTCTCGCACGTGCCGTTTGTGGATGTGATGAATACGATGCTCGACGCTTCCCTGCCCCTGACGGTTCCCGAATACGAGGAGTGGGGCGACCCGAACGAGGAGAAGTATTTCAACTACATGCTGAGTTATTCGCCCTACGACAATCTGCGCGCGGCGAGTTATCCCGGCGATGCTGGTAAAGACCAGCCTGCACGACAGCCAGGTGATGTATTGGGAGCCGGCGAAGTATGTGGCCAAGCTGCGCACGCTGAAGACGGACTCGAATCCGCTGCTGCTGGTGACGAATATGCAGGCCGGGCACGGCGGCGCGAGCGGGCGCTACGACTACCTGAAAGAGATTGCGCTGGATTATGCGTTTTTGCTGAGGGAGCTGGGAGCTCGTGTAATCGGTCAGGTCGATCTGCAGTTAGCTGCCGCCTTACACTCCACCAGCGTCTTCTCCAGGCTCGCGGCGTCTTCAACGTTCAGCGCCTTGAGAGCCGGATCGATCTGCTTGAGCAGGCCGCAGAGCACTTTGCCAGGACCGACTTCGATGAACAGATCGGCGCCGGCGGCTTTTAGCGACTGCACGCAATCGACCCAGCGAACCGCGCCGGTGACCTGGCGAATGAGCGCGTCGCGCGCGGCATCGGCGGTGGTGACCAGCTCGCCGGTGACGTTGGCGGCAACGGGAATGCGCGGGTCATGCATGGCGATGCCAGCGAGCACGCGCGCTACTTCCTCCTGGGCGGGCTGCATGAGCGCGCAGTGGAATGGCGCGCTGACAGGAAGCATGACGGTGCGGCGCGCGCCTTTGGCCTTGCAGAGTGCGGAGGCTTTCTCGACGGCGGCGGCCGCGCCGGAGATCACGGTCTGGCTCGGCGAGTTGAGATTTGCGGCCTGGACGGTCAGGCCGGTTTCGCGCGCGGCCTCGGCGCAGGCGACCGACAACCAGAGCCGGGTCGAGCGCAAGGACGGCGGCCATGGCTCCCTGCCCCGCCGGAACCGCCTGCTGCATGGCGCGCCGCGAGCTTTGACGGCGCGCACCGCATCGGCGAAGGAGAGCGTGCCGGCGATGACGTGCGCCGACCACTCGCCCAGTGAATGACCGGCGGCCAGCGCCGGCTCAACGCCGTGCTCCGCAAGGACGCGCGCCGCAGCGACGCTGACCGTCATGATGGCCGGCTGCGTGTTCTCGGTAAGGCGCAGATCCTCCTCCGGGCCTTCAAAACAAAGCCGCGAAAGCGGGAAGCCGAGCGCTGCATCGGCCTCGGCGAAGGTTTGAGCAGCAAAGGGAAATCGTTCGGCGAGTTCGCGGCCCATACCAACAGCCTGCGAACCCTGCCCCGGAAAGAGAAAGGCGATTTTGTTGGACATTTCAAAGATTTTATCGCGCCAGTGAGATTTATCGCGCCAGTCTGCCAATATCGAAGCCTTTGCAATCCCATCCTAAACGCAGAATTCGCGTTTAGGATGGGGCACCCACTTCGAGTCTCGCGCTCAGTTCCAGCGCTTCTTGTCGTCGGCGTCCTCGTCGATCGGTCGGCCCTGGCCGTCAAACTTCACGGTGCGGCCCTGCGAGCGCATGTAGACCTCGAACTTGCGGGCGGCGCGGCGGCGCTTCCAGCGGTAATAGCGGTTGCGCAGGCCGTACCAGCTTTCGCTGAGCATGAAAGAAAATCCGCGGCGCGGCGCCATGCGCACGAAGAGCGAAACCGGCGAGCGCTCCGCCCAGTTGCGCAAAAGCGTACATCCGCTCCTGGCCAAAGAGCATGGCGACGGCGACGAGCGCATAGATGATCGCCATGTAGCGCGCCTTGATGCCGATGAGCGAAGAAAAGAATGAACTGCAGTGTCGCCATAAAGAAGCCCGATCGCCACCAGCAGACCGAAGATGCCGCCGAAGCAGCCGTAAAGCGGGCTGACGTTGGTAAGCAGAGACGGAGCAAGCGTCTTCGCGACCAGGTAGAGCACAAGCGCGGCCGCGGCGGTTCCCAGCACAGAAACCGCATAGAGGCTCGTGACCCAGTTCGCGTCGTGAAAGTCCTCGAGGAACCCGACGAGAAACCATAACGAAAGCAGTTCGAAGAGCGTGCCAACGATGCCGAACATGCATGAAGCTGTAGGTGATGGGCTGCCAGAGATCTCCGTGCATGAATGAGGATGGATCGAAGACGAGCAAGCCGGCGATCCGTGACGCGGAAGACGACGCGAAAGTCGCCAGCAACAGCACAAAGTATGCGGCCAGGTTGATGAAAATCAGCCGGCGCGTCGCGCCGCTGAAATCGGGAAAGGCCAACGGGCTGGAGCCAAATCTTGCCATCGTAGTCAACAGGTTATACGTTCCAGCGCTCCAGTGTCATGGCGGCTCGGGAAGACTGCTGGTGAACTGCCGCCGAATGCGGAGGCGCGCCGCAGTCTGCACACTGGGACAGGATGCGGCCGACTGTCGCCCAGAAAAATTGGCACGTCTTAGGGCTAGAGTTATGGCGATTGCCCCGGCAAAGAGAATGGCGGCTGAGGTTGCACCTTTTCGGGTCTTGACCTGAGGCCGGGTTCTCACTAAAACTAGCGATGGTCGTCGAATCGTGAGGCCCCGTCATCCCGCAATACGATTTGGATTGGAAAGTGAGGAGGCTACCATGCCCAGCTGCCCTGAATGCGAAACCGTCCTGAGCATCGATGTCGAGGAAGTAGAAGAGGGCGACGTGATAGCCTGCGATGAGTGTGGAACGGAATATGAAGTGGTAGGCGTCGAGCCGCTGGAGTTGGCGCGTGTCGAAGAAGGCATCGAAGAGGAAGACGATCTCTATCGTGAACGATGAGGAGGAGTAAGAATGAACCGGACCGGCGGCTGGCGGCAACTGTTTTGCAGCCTTACTGGCATTTGGAGTGTTGCCGGCGGGCCGCGGAATGCGCCTCTTTCCCGCCGCAGCGTGGGGCCAGAACATCGGCATACGCACCGTTTCGGGCACGGTGTTGAATGAGAGTTCGCAGCCCGTTCCCCGGCGCCACGGTTTTTCTGCAGAATGATAAGACGAAGACCATCCGCAGCTTATGATTCAACGGCCGACGGCCATTTTCACTTTGCGCAGGTCGATATGAGCATCGACTTTGATTTGTGGGCGGAGAAGGACGGCAAAAAGAGCGCAACGAAGACCGTAAGCTCCTGGGACGCGCGCAAAGACTTCATCTCGGATTTGAAGCTGAAGTAAGTTATGCCGGCGCGAGTTTGGCCGGGCATCGACGTCGCGGCATATGAAACGGAGCCGCCCGCCTTGAGGCTTACCCCTCCAGTTTCTTCACGACCAATTCATTGAGCAGCGCAGGGTTTGCCTGCCCCTTTGACGCGCGCATTACCTGGCCGACAAAAAAGCCTGCCATCGTCTTCTTGCCGGCCGCGATACTGCTCCACCTGTTTGGGGTTGGCGGCAATCACCTCGTCAATCAGCTTTTCAATGGCCGCGGAGTCGGTGATCTGCTGCGGTTTTTCGCGCTCGTAAACGGCGCCGAAGTCCTCACCCTTTTCAAAGCTCTCATCGAAGATCTGCTTCATCTGCTTCGAGCTGATCTTGCCCTCATCGAGCAGGTCGGCGGCCAGCACAATGCCGGCCATGGTGACCGGCGATTGATCGAGCTCGACGCCCAGAGCCTTCAGCCGCCCGCCCACTTCGCTCAGCAGCACGTTGGCCACGCGGCGCGGATTGCGCGCGGTCTTTGCCGCGGCCTCGAAGCGGTCGGCGAACTCGCGTGAAGCGGTGAGCGTGTGCGCATCCTGCGCGCTCAGTTCGTATTCGGCGATCATGCGCTTGCGGCGCGCCTCCGGCAGCTCGGGCAGCTCTGTCTCTTGGTCTCGGACAAAAACTCAGCGCGACACGATCAGAGGCGGCAGATCCGGCTCGGGAAAATAGCGATAGTCGTGCGCCTGCTCCTTGGAACGCATGGAGTAGGTGCGGCCCTCGTTCGCATCCCAGAGCCGCGTCTCCTGCTTCACGCTGGCCGCCCGATTCGATCACTTCGACCTGGCGCTCAATCTCGTACTCCAGCGCAGCGCGAACAAACTTGAAGCTGTTCACGTTCTTCACTTCGACTTTGGTGCCGAATTTCTCCTGCCCCCGCGGACGAACGCTCACGTTGGCGTCGCAGCGCAGAGAGCCCTCTTCCATGTTGCAGTCGGAGACGGCGGTGTAAAGCAGGATCTCCTTGAGCCGGGTGAGATATTCGAAGGCCTCTTCGGGCGTGCGGATGTCGGGCTCGCTCACGATCTCGACGAGCGGCGTGCCGCAGCGATTCAGGTCGAGATAGGTGCGCGTGGCGGAGTCGGAGAACCCATCGTGCAGGCTCTTGCCCGCGTCCTCTTCCATGTGCAGGCGCGTGATGCCGATGCGTTTCGTCGAGCTGTCTGCGGCGGGAACGTCGGGCAACGAGACGTCAATATAGCCGTGCTCGGCCAGCGGCTTGTCGATACTGCGAAATCTGGTAGCCCTTGGGCAGGTCGGGATAGAAATAATTCTTGCGCGCGAAGATCGACCGCTCACGCACCTGGCAGTTGATCGCCAACGCGGCCAGCGTGGCGAATTCGACGGCCTTGGCGTTGAGCACCGGCAGCGCGCCCGGCAGCCCCAGACAAACGGGGCAGATGTTCGTGTTCGGGGCCGAGCCGAACTGGTTGGCGCAACCACAAAACGCCTTTGTGGCCGTGAGCAGCTGCACGTGCACTTCAAGGCCGATCACTGGCTCGAATTTGGTGAGAACAGCAGAATCGGCGGCTGTCGCGGGCATGTATAGATTTTAGCGTGACGCGCGAGCCGGCAAATGATCGGAATGCGAGTGGCCTGGATGGGGTGCGATTGCCTACAATCAGGAGCGCGAAGCGAGAGGGTTGGTTGACGGCCGTCCGCGGCGATCTGGTACCGATTGGAGCAATCTTGTGAGTCGATTGAATCTTCGCAAAGCTAGTCTTTTTGCTGTGGCACTGGCTGGGTTATTTGCCATTGCGCCGTTGAAGGCGCAGACCCCTGCAACGTCAACGCAGGCCCCAGCACCAGCGACACAGCCTACGCCGGCGGCGCAGCCGGCGGCGCCACAGCCTCGCCGGCGATTCAGACTTCGCCTTCAGGGCACCCCAACAATGCATATTGGAATGACCACGACAAGCAACTGCTCGTGGACTTTGGTGGGCTTGAGCACTTCAAGGAGGCGAACGCGATGTTGACTGCGCCTGCGGCCGGCGAGGACCGTGTGGTTTTTATGGGCGACTCGATCACTGCGGGATGGAAGCTGGATCAGTCGTTTCCCGGGAAGCCCTATATCAACCGCGGCATCGGCGGGCAGACCACTCCCCAGATGGTGGTGCGATTCCGGCAGGATGTGATCGATCTAAAGCCCAGGGTTGTAGTGATCCTTGCCGGGATCAACGACATTGCCGGAAACACCGGGCCGATGACGCTGGAGCAAACGGAAGGAAACATCGCGTCAATGGCGGAACTGGCCAGCGCGAACGGGATTCGCGTTGTACTTTGCTCGGTGCTGCCCGCCTATGATTTTCCGTGGGCGCCGGGTTTGACGCCCGCGCCCAAGGTCGTTGCCGTGAATTTGTGGATGAAGCAATACGCGGCCGAAAAACATCACGTCTACGTGGATTACTACACGGCGATGGCAGATGACCGCGGCGGATTGCCTTCGACGTTGAGCGCGGATGGGGTCCACCCGTTGCCGCCCGGGTACGCCATCATGGCGCCGCTCGCTGAAGCAGGGATTGAAAAGGCGCTGAAGAACAGGGAATAGGGATCAGGGAACAGCGATCAGCGATCAGACTGAGAACGACGTTCCGCAGCCGCAGGAGCGCGCGGAGTTGGGATTGATGAAGTTGAATCCCTGGCGGATCAGCGTCTCTTCGTAGTCGAGAGTCATGCCTTTCAGGTAGACATAGCTCTTGGGATCGATGAACACGCGGACGTCTTCAAAAGCGAAGATGTTGTCGCGATCGCGCGGCTGCGCGTCGAATCCGATGGAGTAGGACATGCCGGAGCAGCCGCCGCCCTTTACGCCCAGGCGCAGGCCGCCCTCTTCAAGCGGGATGCCCTCCTTGGCGAGAATGACGCGAATGCGCTTGACGGCGCTGGGAGTCACCTGCAGGCCCTCAGAGACTACCGGCTGTGCTGCCACGGCGTCCGTTGCAGGGGTAGATCCGATTGTGACGATGTTGTCCATAGTTTTGATTTCGTGCAACGAGCTTATTGTTTGATTCGGCTGGAGTGGCTGCCGATTCTAGTCTTCGCAGGTCGAATGCAATCCTTCTTGCCGCGTTCCGCCGTGCCCACCCCGCTTGCCCGATCTAAAGCGTCAGCGAAACCAGCCTCTGCGGCTCCTGCGCCTTTACGGCCGCGTGCTCCTGCTCGGCCAGGTCCTGGATGCTGATGCTCTTCAAAACCCCGATAATGGTCTCATTTACGCGCGCCAGCGGCTCTTTAATGGTGCAGCTTGGAGTCAGATCGCAGGCCTTTACGCCTTTGAAGCAGGATGTGATGAACAACGGCCCATCAATGGCGTGGATCACCTCAAAAGCCGAGATTTGCCGCGCATCCCGGGACAGTGCGTATCCCCCATTCATGCCGGCGTGGGACCGCAAAAGACCCACCTTGGTCAGCCGCTGCAGAATTTTGGCCAAAAGCTGGGCGGGGATTCCGTAGGCGTCCGCAACGTCTTTGGCGCTGAGGGCAGGCGTCTCAGGATGCTCGGCGAGGTATTTCAACGCCATCAGCCCGTAATCCGCTTTTTTGGTGAGTTTTAGCATGAAATATAGGACTTGTAAGGTCCGTATTCAGTATACGTCCGCTTGAAATCGCCTTCAAGTCGAGGTTTGCCGGCTGTCGACACGCCGGTTCGGCGGCCATGTCGGCAGCTGTCTCGGGCGATTCATCAAAAAATCGGTTTGCATTTAGGCAAAAGACGGCTACAATCTGGCGGAAAGAGTCCCTATAGCCATTCCCGAGCGACCTATACGAAAGCCAGCACTCTCAAGTGGAAAAAGCCACCGGGGAGCGCCAGCCCTCAACTCATCCGGAGCGGGAACCGCAGCATGGGAATTGTCGTAGGAGCTCCAGTTACTTAGAACGATGGCAACCGCCTGCAAACACCCCAAGGTTCGGATCGTTTCCCGGCACGACGACACCGAGTATGTCGAGTGCCTGGAGTGTGGCGAGGTCTTCGATTCAGAAGAATTTCGCGATATGGAGATTGAAGAAACCGCCGCAACCGAAGATCAGCCGACCGATTCCTAGAAGGCGATTCTTAAATCGCCATTCCTGGCGAAATCAAACCTCGCCGGCGCGAGCAGGAATCACTCTGATGCACCCTGTCGAGCCAAGCCGGCCTTTATTTTGCGCTGCCGCCGCTGGTGGCTTGGCTTGCGGTGCGGCGCGAAACGACCCACGCATAATGCAATCCGGAAGCGATGGTAAGCCCAATTGTGGCGCCAAGGGCGATGGAGCGCGTGACCGCGACCCAATGCGCAGGCGTGAGCTGATACAGCAGCACAGCCGCCAAGGCGCTGATCTGGGCGAGGGTGTTGGCCTTGCCGAAGATGCTGGGATGGAATTCGCGACGCCCGACGGCCGCATAGAGAATGGCGGAAACCAGCAGGATTCCAACGTCCCTGCCGAAGACCAGCACGGTAACGGTTCCCGGGATCAATCCCTTATAGAAGAGCACCAGAAAGAGCGTGCTCAACAGCAGCTTGTCAGCCACTGGGTCAAGATACTGTCCGAGCACCGAACGCTGTTTGAGCAATCGCGCCAGCAGGCCGTCCAATGCGTCTGTCAGTCCCGCGGCCACAAAGAGAACAAAGCTCAGCAGAAAATGGCCTTCGAGAATTGCGGCTACCAGGAACGGCGCCATACAGATGCGCATCAGCGTGAGCAGATTGGGCGCACTGCGGAGAGGATTCAAGCGGAGCTGCTGGTCTTCTTGCATGGCGGATGATGAGTAGATAGCGCCCAGCCATCGCGTGGCGGGAAGCCTTTGGCCCGTCAACGATGGTAAAGCATCGAAGCTGTGGGACGCAGTCCTTTTGCTGCTGGCAGGCGAATCTCATGGTGAGATGTAACGGCTGGCTATGTCCGATCTCTAGGCTTCGACGGGCAGCTCCGCCGCGAGAATATTCATGGGCGTAAGCCCGCGCTGTCGCAGCACGCGCAAGCTAAGCGCGTCATGGCGTTTGGCCAGCCTGCGGCCGTTGTGGTCAACGACAAGCCGGCAATGGTTCCAGGCAGGCGGTTCGATGCCTAGAGCGCGATAAAGCAGAATTTGACGAGCGGTCGACTTGAGCAGGTCGGCGCCGCGCACGACCTCCGTGATGCCCATGGCTGCATCGTCGGCAACGCAGGCAAACTGATAGCTGGGAATGTTGTCGCGCCGCCAGACGACGAAATCGCCGAAGTCTTTGCCGGCCACAAAGCGCTGCGGACCGAGGTTCAGGTCGACAAACTCGATGACCTCTCCGTCGGGAACGCGGAAGCGCCAGTTTGAGCCGGCGGGGTCTTCAAACTCGCTGGCGGTGGGGCCGGGGAGTTGCGGCGTGCCTCCCATGAAGAGCCGGCAAGTGCCGGGATAAAGCGGTTCATCATCCGACTCGTTGTCCAGCTCATGGTCATCGGAGTTGAGCTTGCCGCCCTCACTCGCAGTGTGCGCGCGCTCATGCGGCGCGGCCAGAGCGGCGGCCAGATCCTTGCGCGTGCAACGGCATGGAAACAGGCGGCCGGTGCGCAGCAGCTTGCGCCAGGCGTCGAGATAAATTGCGCCGCGCTTGCTCTGCACATACGGAGCAAATGGGCCGCCCATTTCCGGACCCTCTTGCCAGCGGATTCCCAGCCAGCGCAGCTCGTCGAGTGCGGCATCGGCGTAGACCGGGCGACAGCGGTCGGGGTCAAGATCATCCATGCGCATGACGAGCGTACCGCCGGCCTCTCGCGCGCGCTGGAAAGCCGTCCAGAAGGTGCGCGCATGACCGACGTGGAGATAGCCAGTGGGCGATGGCGCAAGCCGCCCGCGATAGCCCGAGGTCGCGGTTGCAAGAGTGCTCGCCATTCTGAAAATGAGTGTAGGTGAGCGCGCGCCGCAGGGTATATGGCACCCTTGATACCTAAGACTGATACCCGGGAGTTGATGCCTGAGACTGATACCGGAAACTAATACTTGGGGTCAGGCGAACGGAGGGAGTTGTCCAATGCCGTTGAAACTCGTGCTGGCCAGCGCTGACGATATTCCTGAATTGGTGGCAATGCGCGCGCGGGTGAGCCAGAACCTGTCGAAGAAATTTGGCGAGGGGTTCTGGGCAGGAAGGCCGACAGAAGGCGGTGAACGGTTCCTGATGAGGATTGGACAGGTGTACATTGCCCGGTATCGCGGCAAATTGATCGCAGCGCTGGCGATCACAACAAGGAAACCTTGGTCAATTGATGTGAAGAATTTTCGCGCGTGCGCCAAGCCGCTGTATGTGCGGGCTATGGCGGTGGACCCGGCCAAGCAACGGAAAGGCGTAGGCAGGAAGTGCATCGCCGAGGTGCGGCGGATCGCGGAGGATATGGGCCGGGATGCGATCCGGCTGGATGCCTTCAATTGCCCCGCGGGCGCGGGAGAGTTTTATCGCAAGTGCGGATTCACCGAGGCTGCACGCGTGGTGTACAAAGGTGTGCCGCACATTGATTTTGAGATGTTGCTCTGAGCCCGGATAGGGCTGAGTTATTTGCTGTCGGGCCGCCAGCGCAGAATCGGCTTTCGCGCGGCTTGCACTTCGTCGAGCCGTGAGACGCGCGTGGAATGCGGCGCGGTCTTGACGAGTTCCGGATTTTCTTCGACTTCGCGCGCGATGGATCGCATGGCCGCGACGAACAGGTCGAGCTCTTCGCGCGATTCGCTCTCGGTAGGCTCGATCATCAGCGCGCCGTGCACGATGAGCGGAAAGCTGACCGTGTAGGGGTGGAAACCGTAGTCGATCAGCCGCTTGGCGATGTCGCCGGTTTTTACGCCGCGCGCCGCCTGCCGCTTGTCGCTGAAGACCACCTCGTGCATTGATGCCGTCTTGTAAGGCAGTTCGTAAATGTCTTCGAGTTTGTTACGAATATAATTGGCGTTCAGGACCGCGTCTTCCGTGGTCTGGCGCAAGCCGTCGGGGCCGTTGGCCAGAGTGTAGGCCAGCGCGCGGATGAACATTCCGGTGTTGCCGTAAAAGGCGCGCACGCGGCCGACAGATTGCGGGCGGTCATATTCCCAGTGCAGCGGTCCGCCGAATGGATGCAGCGAAAGCGGCTCGGTATCGCCGACGCGCTCGCCGTCCGGCTTGAGAATCGGAGCGCGAAACAACGGCGGACAGCCGTCGGCCGTGGGCTCGGCATTGGTGTCTTCCCAATCGCCCGCATCGGGGCAGTCTTTCGGGCCTTCCTGGCTTCGGACGAGAACTGGGGTAGGCAGAAAAGGCTCAAGAAACGCCTTGCAGGCCACGGGGCCGGAGCCGGGTCCGCCGCCGCCGTGCGGTGTTGAGAAGGTCTTGTGCAGGTTCAGGTGCATCACGTCGACGCCGAAGTCGCCCGGCCGCACCTTGCCCACCAGCGCATTCATGTTTGCGCCATCCATGTAGAGCAGCGCGCCCTTGGCGTGCAGAATGTCGGCGATTTTGTGAATCTGGCTCTCAAACACGCCGAGTGTCGAGGGGTTGGTGAGCATCAACGCAGCGGTCTCGCCGTCCACTTGGCGCGCGAGTGCTTCGAGATCGATGCCGCCGTCGGAATTCGACTTGAGATTCTCGACCGCGTAGCCGACGATGGCCGCCGTGGCTGGGTTGGTGCCGTGCGCGGAATCGGGAATCAGAATCTTTTTGCGAGGATTTCCCTGTGACTCATGCCAGGCGCGCGTGAGCAGGATGCCGGTGAACTCGCCGTGCGCGCCGGCTGCCGGTTGCAGGGTGATCGCATCCATGCCGGTGATGTCGAGCAGGCAGCGCTGGAGCAGATCGAAGATTTCGAGGATTCCCTGCGACAAGGATTCGGGCCGATAAGGGTGCGCCTCGGCAAGGCCCTCAATGCGGGCGACGAACTCATTGACGCGCGGATTGTACTTCATCGTGCACGAGCCGAGCGGATACATGCCCGAGTCGATCGCGTAGTTCCAGGTGGAGAGACGCGTGAAGTGGCGGATGATTTCGATTTCGGAGAGCTCCGGAAGCGAGCCCGGCGTTTTGCGATGCGCAGCGCCAAGCAGCTTTGCGGAGTCAACAGCGGGCACGTCGAGCGGCGGCAGCTTGTAAGCGCGCTTGCCCGGTGATGACTTCTCGAAGAGCAGAGCCTCATTCTGCGATGGGTGCGGACGGACTTTGCCGAGCGTGTGGGGGCCGGCGGGACGAGCTTCGGAATGATCTTTGCTTGTTGTCATCGGTCCCCTTTAAGCCTCCACCGGCTGCGCTGCCAGCACCTTCGCCGCCATGTCGATCTGCTCGCGCGTGACGACCTCTGTCGCGCACCAGAGCGTGCAATTGTGCAATTCGGGATACCAGCGGCTCAGGTCAATGCCGCCGACGATCTTGTTCTCAAGTAGTCGCCCGCTCAAAGACGCGGGCGCTTCTTCGGTTTGCAAAACAAATTCGTGGAAGCGCGGCGCGCCCTTAAATCGCAGTTTCGCGCCCGCATGCGCCGTGAGCGTCTTCGCTGCGTAATCGGCCTTCGCAAGATTGTGCTCGGCCAGTTCACGGATTCCCTCTTTGCCGTAAACGGCGAGAAAGATCGTCGCCATGAGAGCGACCAGAGCTTGATTCGTGCAAATATTTGATGTCGCTTTTTCGCGGCGGATATGCTGCTCGCGCGTGGCAAGAGTGAGGACGAAACCGCGATTCCCTGCACCGTCGACGGTTTGGCC
This sequence comes from uncultured Acidobacteriaceae bacterium, assembly GCA_963773915.1. GTDB lineage: Bacteria > Acidobacteriota > Terriglobia > Terriglobales > Acidobacteriaceae > Telmatobacter. Next base: position 106,224 of record CAVZCY010000007.1, on the reverse strand, counting down.
CGCAAGCCGGCCCGGCATCTGCCGCAGGAATTGCTCCTTGGCTGCGATGACGCCGCAGAACGGGCCGCCATAGCTGAGCGCCACACCAAACGACTGCGCTTCCATCGATACGATGTCGGCCTCGACAGGCGGGCGCACAACGCCGAGCGAAACTGCCTCTGCAATTGACACGATCAGAAGCGCGCCTTTGGCATGCGCGATCTCGGCGATGGCGCCGATCTCTTCAATGACGCCGAAGAAGTTTGGGCTCTGAATCAGGACCGCGGCAGTTTCTGCGGAAACAGCAGCGTCCAGCGCCTTCAAGTCGACACGGCCGGTCTCCGTGTCGTAGCCAACAACTGTCGTCGGCAGGCCCTGATGCTTCGCGTAAGTCGCGATCACCTCGCGATATTCGGGGTGAACTGTAGCTGCGACTACGGCCTTACTGCGCCCGGTTACGCGCACAGCCATCATCACGGCTTCCGCAGCTCCGGTTGATCCGTCGTACATGCTGGCGTTGGCCACGTCCATGCCGGTGAGCTCGGCGATCATGGTCTGGAACTCAAAGATCGCTTGCAGCGTGCCCTGCGTGATTTCGGCCTGGTACGGCGTATAGCTGGTCAGGAACTCGCCCCGCTGAACGAGCGCATCGATAATGACCGGCCGGTAATGGCGATAGGCGCCCGCGCCGAGAAAGCTGGCGTAATCCGTCGCGTTCTTTTGCCCGGCGGCGCGAAAATACTCCACGATCTCGCTCTCCGCTTGCTGGCGCGGAACTATAAGATCTCGCCCGAGGCGGTACTCGGCTGGAATGCTCGAGAAGAGATCGTCGATAGAGGCTGCGCCAATCTCGGCGAGCATCTGGCGGCGTTCTTCGTCTGATTTGGGGAGGTAACGCATTCTCTTAGCTTCTAGCTCCTAGCTTCTAGCTCTTAGCAAAAGGCCGGTGCAACAGGCCATCTTTGCCCGTTCGGAAGTCCAATTCGCTCGCCGCCGCTTCTGAGCCACCGGAACAGCTGGAGGCCAGGAGCTAGAAGCTAGCGGCTACTTACTCGTCTCCTCGGCGATAAACGCCTGATATGCGGCTGCGTCGAGCAACGTGCCCACTTCTGCCGGGTTCGAAAGCTCGACCTTGATGATCCAGGTGGCGTGCGCGTTTTCGTTTATCTTGTCGGGCGCGGTCTTCAGCTCCTCGTTCACCGCGGTTACCTTGCCGCTGACCGGCGAAAACAGATCGCTGACGGCTTTGACACTTTCGACCGAGCCGAACGTGGCATTGGCCGTGACCGTATCGCCCACCTTAGGCGCGTCAACATACACAATGTCGCCGAGCGAGTTCTGCGCGTAGTCTGTGATGCCGATCGAGCCAATTGCGCCGTCGACCGAGATCCATTCGTGTTCGCGAGTATAGCGATAATCCGTGGGATAGGGCATGGTGAGTCTGCTCCTTGAAATACGACAGCGAAATTCCAGTTTAAAGCGGGAGGGCCGAGGGCCGTGAGGAAAAGGCGGTTGGACGGTGAGTGGCTACCTCTTTGGGCTGCTCTCTCTTTTTATCCCATGACCACCACCGGCTGAAAAAGCGTCCCTGCGACCCTGCGCGCGATTCCGACCAGCTCTCGTGGTCCGGCAAAGACTTTTACCAAGGGAGCTGACGAGAACTCCGGCAGATTGGCCTGAGCCCCGTTGCGCAGCCGGCCCAATGCGAGGCCGTCGCCAGTCACGGCGGGCATCTCCGGCAGCAAAGTCCGCGGATGGATGCACGCGCCCTCAATCGCTTCGGCATTTCCGACCAGACTTTCCAGCTCGTCGAGTTTGTGAGCATCGGCCAGCGTGAATGCGCCTGCCCGCGTGCGCCGCAAACGGCTCAAATGCGCACCGCAACCCAGGTCGCGCCCCAGCTCGTGCGCTACGGAGCGCACATATCCGCCGGCGCTGATGTCGATGGTGAAACTTGCCTCGGGCCCCTGTCAGCGTCTCAATCGCAAATGCATCGATGCGAACACGCGCCGGCTTCAACTGCACCGGTTTACCTTCGCGCGCCGACTTGTAAGCGGGCTGTCCATCGATCTTCTTTGCTGAAAACTGCGGCGGCATCTGTTCCATCTCGCCATGGAAGCGCTCGGCGGCCGCGCGCACCTGCTCCAGCGTCAGTTGCGCAGCCGCTTCGGGCCAGCGATCCGGGCCGCAAGGCTCTCCCTCCGCGTCATAAGTGTCGGTCGCGAATCCGAAGCGAATGCCTCCGGTGTAGCTCTTCTCCGCAGCGGAAAAGTACTGCGCAAGGCGCGTAAATTTGCCCAGAAGCAGCGGCAAAACGCCTGTGGCCATGGGGTCTAGTGTGCCCAAATGGCCGATGGATTGCTCACCCGTGATGCGGCGCAGCCGGTTCACCACATCGTGGCTGGTCATCCCGCCCGGCTTATCGATAACAAGAAGTCCGTTCACATCATCACTCTAGTTGCCGCAGGTACCCTTGCCAACTAAGCGGGTAACGCCCCAATCTAGGAAGAGAGATAGACAGAGAGATGGCAGGCGAACTGGAACGCGCGCGCAAGGCAGTGCGGGAGCTCAACAAGACGCTCAAGAACCTGCCCGCGGATCCGCCGCCCAATGAAGTTCACCAATTGCGGACGGCCTCGCGAAGAGTTGAAGCAATTGCCGCCGCGCTGGCGCAAGTGGAGAGCAAGGAATCGCGGCGCGCGCTTAAAGCGATTGAGCCGATACGCAAGGCGGCTGGCGGCGTGCGCGAAATGGACGTGCTGCTGGCCAATGCGCGCAGGCTGGCGCGCACCTCAGCCGGCGATTCCCTCACCCGCCTCGTTGAGCATTTGCAAAGAGCGCGGCAGCAGAACGCCGACTTGCTGAGGCGCGCGCTCAAACGGCGGCGCGATGCGGCGCGGGAAAATCTGAAACAGTATTCAAGGTTCATTCGATCCGCACTGGACCCCAGGAAAGGCGCGGCATCCGCCACGGGATTGCCCGCCCAGTGGCACGAGGGTATTCACACCGCGGCGATGAGGGTTGTCCGCGAGCTCGGCGAATGGCCTCCGCTCGATGCGGAGAACATCCACGCCTTTCGGCTGAAGGTCAAAGAGCTGCGTTACATCCTGCAGCTTTCAGGCGAAGCAGATTCCGGCCTGGAAGAGATGCTGGGAAACGTGCAGCGCCGCATTGGCGATTGGCACGATTGGCATCAATTGGAAGAGATTGCGGGGCAGCTGCTGATCGCGGAACGCGACGGCGCGCTGTTGACGCGCATTAGCGGCATTTGCAGCCGCAAGTTTCACCAGGCGCTAAAGGCCGCGAACACCTTGCGGGGAAAATATCTCACGATGCCTCTCGCGCAGGGGGCTTGAAGCGCGAAGCAAAGGTGAGGCTACTGGTCAGCAGTACTTAGGCCGCAGCGAATTCCTCAGACGATCCCCGTGCCCGGTTGCCGCAGCAGCGAGAGGAACTCCGCGCGCGTCTCCTTCTGCCGGAAGCAGCCTACCATGGCGCTTGTCACCGTGGACGAGAGCTGCTTCTCGACTCCGCGCATCATCATGCACAGGTGCCGCGCCTCAATCACCACGCCCACGCCTTGCGGCGCAATCGCTTCCTGAATGCAGTCGGCAATTTGCTGCGTCAGCCGCTCCTGCACCTGCAGGCGGCGGGCAAAGATGTCAACCAGCCGGGGAATTTTGCTGAGGCCGATGACTTTGCCTTTGGGAATATAAGCCACATGAACTTTGCCGAGGAACGGCAGCATGTGGTGCTCGCAGAGCGAGAACATCTCGATGTCTTTGACGATGACCATCTCGTCGTAGTCCACGTCGAACATTGCGCCGCGCAGAACCTTCGCGGGATCCTGGTCGTAGCCCTTGGTAAGGAAGGCCATCGCCTTCTCCACACGTTCCGGGGTCGCGCGCAGGCCGTCGCGGTCAGGATCCTCGCCCAGGCGGCTCAAAATTTCGCGATACATCTCCTGCGTGCTGACGCCGCTCAGCCCTTCGTCCGCCACCATTGCCCCGCCAACTGGTTTATTAACCGCAATTGGATGCGCCATTGTCTTTTATCCTCTCGCTGAACACTCAAAGAAATTGTTTTCCGTCTCTTCCACGCGGACATGCTCCAACTCGCCCGCCGGCAATCCATCCTGCAACAAAGCAAAAATCGTCCTGCAAAAATTCTCCGTAGTCGGAACGCGATCGGCAAAAAGCGGATCGAGGTTCAGGTTGGCGTGATCGAACCGATCCAGCACTCGCGTCCGTACTGCCTCATCGAGCGCCACCAGATCCATCACCATTCCCGTTTCATCGGCAACCGCGCCGCCCACCAGAACCTCGACAAAATAATTGTGCCCATGGCCGTGCTCGTTGTTGCATTTTCCGTACGCCGCGCTGTTTTCTTCCGCAGTAAGCGCCGGCGCATTCAACCGATGGCTGGCGCTGAGCATGTAACGCCGGCCAAAATACGCCTTCATGCCTCACCTCTGTATTCAGCAAAGATCTCCGGCGTCTCATAGATGCGAATGCGGCTAAGGCGCGCGCCGCCGGCCGCAGTGACGACCGGTTCCAGCCGCTTCCAAACTGCAATTGCGATGTTTTCCGTGGTCGGAATAGCGTTCTTGAATTCCGGCACATCCAAATTCAGGTGCCTGTGGTCGTAGGCAGCCAGAACCTCCCGCTCCATCACGTCCTTAAGCCATTTGAGATCGACGACGAAGCCCGTCACAGCATCTGGCTCGCCCGCGACGGTCACTTCCAATGTGTAATTGTGCCCGTGACCATTGCGATTTGCGCAGCGCCCAAAGACACGCTCGTTCTTCTCCGCGGGCCAGGAGTCGTTCCAGTAGTAGTGCGATGCGGAAAACGTCGCCCGCCGCGTCAAAAAGATCATTCCTGCCCTCACTTAAGAGATTCCAGAGCCTGGCAAAGGTTTCATTGAACCAAGACGAATTTGCGCAGGATCGAAAAGATGGCCGGGGATTCACTGCCGGCTCAAAATGCCTTCAATGGCGCCGTCCTACGGCGTGTAACTCCGCCCCTTCCAGCTTACGCGCTTCAGGATGCGGTGCTGAAACCAGCTGCGATAGAGCAACACGACAAACAGCGGCAGACCCAGCGGCGCCAGCGCGCAATCAATGAAGGGAAAGTTCGACTTGGCCACCCGCGAATAGAACCGGAACAGCGTTCGGAGCCAAAGCAGCGCCAGAACCCATCCTGCGCCCAGCCACTCAAGGCCGTGCGCGCTGAGTCGCGCGTCCCAAAGTTGATAGGCCAGCACAGGCAGCCCGAAGAGAAGCGCAAAATCGAGGGCCCGCCAGATCGCCAGCATAAGTGCATTGTCGAAGAGCAGCTTAAGATTCTTGGTCCAGCCCTCAATCATTGCCGCCGTGCTGCGGTACATGCGCGCCGAGACCGCGTCGTCGGCATAGCGGAAGCGCAGACCAATTTTGCGCCGCTTGGCCAGGAACGCCAGCTCCACGTCTTCGAGGACTTTGCCGGCCACACTGGCATGGCCGCCGAGCTTGCGATAAGCCTCGCGCTCCACCAGCAGGAACTGGCCGTTGGCCGCGGCGATGCGTTGCGTGGGATCAGAAACTTTGGCCGGCGGATACGCCAGCGCCAGCTCGCAAAAAACCAGCGGCATGAGGGACCGCTGCGCCAGCCCGCGCACAATTTGCCGCGGCGAGTAGCTCAGCATTCCTGCTTTGTATCGCTCGGCCTCGTGCATTGCCCGGCGCAGATCGCCCGGCTCGTGAATTGTGTCGGCGTCGGTAAATAGCAGCCAGCGGCCCCGCGCGCGCCGCGCCGCAGTCCACACAGCGTTGGCCTTCCCGGTCCATGCCGGCTCCAAATTGCCAGCCTGCATCAGCGTGACGCCCGAAAATCCGCGGGCTATCTCGGCGGTACGGTCGGTCGAGTGATCGTCCACGACGACCAATTCCCAGTCGCGGCCCAACTCTAAAATCTCTTCCGATTGGCTGACAAGCGATTGCAGGCATTCGCCCAGACAATCCTCCTCGTTCCGCGCCGGAACGATCACGGTCAGCTCGATCAGTTCCTCCGGCTCAGGCTGGTCGAAAACCGTTCCGGGAGCAGCTTTGCCCGCCCACTCGCGCCAGTCAGTCGCGGCGGGCGAGTCCTGGGGATCGGCCAGGCCCAGCACCGGCGTCCAGCCGCTACTCCCGCTCCGTTTTGGCTCATCCCTGCTCACTGCGCTGCACCGCTTTCTTCCGGCCTTATATTATATTGACGTGCGGATTCCCCGTTGCCTCCGGTTGGCGCTGTTGTTTCCTTTGGCTGTTCTGCCCGCGTGCAATCGCGGCGCGCATCCCGCGCAAACCGGCAAACCTGCTCCTGACTTCACCGTCTCCGACGGAACATCCACAGTTCATCTGGCGAGCTATCGTGGCCAGGTTGTCCTGCTCAATTTCTGGGCTTCGTGGTGCGCGCCCTGCGTGGAGGAGATGCCCTCGCTCCTCGAGCTCCATCACGAGCAGCCCGGTCTCACCATTCTCGCCGTCAGCATCGACGACGATCGCGCCGCCTATTCGAGCTTCATCGTCGAGCATCATGTCGACCTGACCACGGTCATCGATCCAACACAGTCAGCCGCCAAGCTCTATCACACCGATATGTGGCCGGAAACCTACGTCATCGACCGCCAGGGAATCATCCGCCGAAAATTCGTCGGCCCTCAGGATTGGACCAGCCCGGAGATTGTTACCTATCTCAACAGCCTTTGAACTTATCAACTTTTGAACTCGGCAGCCTTTGTGCGCTGGGCGCGCAAGCCTGCAAGCCGCGGGATTCCGCGCACCGGCTTCTTGCTATCCTGTTGATATGACCACGGTGGAGATTCTTTACCACTACGCAACGCCGCCTACGGAGCAGGTAGCTGTGGCGCTGGCTCACGCGCGAGACGTTTACGGCATTCGACAACTGAAATTCGATCGCGACGCTCGCACGCTGCGGATTGAATACGACGCCACGCGCCTCAACGCAGCAGCGGTCACCAAGCTTGTTCGCGAAGCGGGCCTGGATATCGCCCTGGACATCACCGAGAGCGAGCCTCTTCTCGCCGCGCCAGCGCCGGCCGCTGCACTTCCGCCGACGACCTAGACCCAGGTAGACCGGTTGGGCTGCCGGGTCAATTTTGGAGGACAGCCCCAAGTCTCGCAGTGCAGATCAGGCTCTGCGCTGCGACTGTGGCCCTGCTCTGCCGGGCTAAACCTTGCGCTGCCAGTCGGGCCTTGATAATCTGACAGTGGTTCGTGTCGTGGGCTTCGCCCTGAAGCCCGAGCATGTGCGCCCGTAGCTCAGCTGGATAGAGCGACTGACTACGAATCAGTAGGTCGGGAGTTCGAATCTCTCCGGGCGCACCATTAAATCCTATTTAATGAGATAGATGCAGGAACGATGAACAACTGGCCGCGTGATCTCAATTGCTGTGTCCGGGCCGCGTCAACCAATAGTGGCAACCCCCACCCAGTTTTGCCGCGCAATTCGATTGGCTTTCACTGCCATTCCGGATAAGCCTACCCCTATGCATCTCTGGCGTATGCATCTCTGCCCGCGATCTTACGAAGCAATAAAGATTGGGCTTCGATCCGGCTTCATCGGCCCTCCGTTGCATCCAACACAGAAGGCGTTTCCACGAGTTCGCTGACGACTATGCCACTAAGTTATTTCAGGAAAAGGCATTCTGTGCCGCGGGCGATGTTTAAGGCTCTTTCGCTGCTCGGATGGGGTTGGGCGGTCTTATTTTCGCAGGGGATTGTTCCGCAAGCCCAGCCGGTGCAAGCCGGGAATCCGGCTGCCGTCGATGACCCAACGAGGCCGGAGATCCAGCCACCGCTGGACATCGACCGAGACCCCATCGCTTCGCCCGATCTGAATGCTCCCCCGCCTGCAGCCGCGATATCGCCGGTCGCACCCGCCGCGTCGAATGCAGTGAACGGAACGACAAATTCACCTTCGAATCAAGCCGGCGGTAATCCAATCAAAGGAAATCAAGCCTCCGGAATCGAGAAGCAGCAAAATGGCATGTACATTTTGCATGCGGATGTGGATGAGGTGCTTTTGAACTGCGCGGTGATGGATGCGAAGGGTCAGCCGGTGCTTGATTTGGGCCGAGAAGACTTCCGTGTCTGGGAAGATGGCGTTCAGCAGACAGTGAATGCGGCTCAACACCTCGATCTGCCTGTCTCCATGGGCATCCTGATTGACGACTCGGGCTCCATGCGCGATAAACGCGCGACGGTGAATGCCGCCGCCTACCACTTGCTTAACGCTTCTAATCCCCAAGATGAAGCATTTGTGGTTAACTTCTCAGATCGCCCGTATCTTGACCAGGGATTTACAACCGATCGGGTGGCGTTGAATCGCGGAATGTTTCGCTCCGATCCTGCGGGTGCCACGGCTTTGTACGATGCGGTAGCTGCCTCGGCAGACGAGTTGGCTAAGTATGGCAAGAATCGAAAGCAGGTTCTGCTGATCATTACTGACGGAGCAGACAACGCATCGAGGCTTAGCCTGGAAGAATCAATCCGCCGCGTGGAGGGCATGGCCGGCCCGGTTGTATATTCCATCGGGCTCCTTTTCGATGACGAACCGGGAGAATCGCAGCAAGCGAGAGAAGATTTGGAGCGACTGTCGCGAGAAACAGGCGGCGTGGCCTACTTTGCGCGGTCGCTCGAGGATGTAAACACGATCGCGGCAGAGGTCGCCAGGGACATTCGCGAGCAATACGTTGTGGACTACCACTCGTCGAAGCCGTTTACGCAGGGAGGCTACCGCTCGGTACGCGTCGAAGCCATTTCTGCAAATCACGGGCCGCTGTTGGTGAGGACGAAGCGGGGATATTACCCGAAGACGGAACAGAAGACGGCGGAGCAGCAGACTCAACCAGTGCAGAATGCCCGGCAATGAATCTATATCCTGCTCGAATGGGGATATGGCGGAATGCGCATCGAATGATGCTTCCAATCAAACGCGGTTACAAAGTCGGCGTTTTCCCAGTCACACTTCGCCAATGATTTATTCGAAGAACCGAGGCCCCAACTCAATTGCCGCGTGGATTTTGTGAGCCCCTCTGGATTTGGTGAGCGCTGTTCAATTTTGTAACTTTTATTCGCGGGGCTCCAGTTCCGCGCTCGCTTCGATGACCGAACCGGAAAAGTCTCTCGCACCTATCGCGCGGCCGAAGCAGCCGAAATCGCGCCGGGGCAGTTGCACTACTTCTAAGCAGCTCTTTCAGAAGCGGCTAAGATCGGCACCAGTCACCTTGCGCGCCATCGGCCCTCACAGGAATCCTTGTTCCTGCGACCGTCGACTGATCAGTTTGATGAATCAGAATTGTCTAAAGATCAATCGAGGCGGAAATCCACGTCGATGACCATCTTCACCGAGACGGAACGTCCTTCATACTGGGCGGGCCGGAATCTGTATTGCTTGACGGCTGTGATCGCTTCCTCATCAAGCCCCATGCCGAGACGGCGAACCACGCTCACATCCTGAGGAAAACCTTGGGAATCGACGATGAGTTGAACGGCTACAACTCCCTGGAGGTTCTGGCTCCGAGCTTCCGAAGTGAACTGAGGCTGAACGGAGTGGATCACCTCAGGGGCGCTCACCCCGCCGCCCACGCTCATAACGCCGCCGCCGTAACCGCGATCGCTCCCTGGTCCCTGGCCTGTGCCATGGCCTGATCCCATGCCGCCGAAGAGACCGGCACCGAAACCGTTGGCGGCGCCTGGACCTTGCGAAGCCATTGCCACCTGCTGCGTTTGAGGAACTCCGAGCTTGGGCATTTGAGCATCAGGCATTCGTATGGCGACGGCCGGTTGAATCAGCAGCTTCGGAGTTTCAATTTTTGGCTGCTCCAACGGAATGATCGGAGTTTTTAACACAATCTTCGGCAGCGATCCCCGCGTCGGCGCGATCAGCTGATGGGCACCACCACCACCACCGCCTCCGCGGACTTTGACGACCTGCATTACGGGAGGCGGTGGCGGATCGTAGAGAGTGAATTGTATTGGCGCAACCGTGGCAAGGGAGGAATCGACAACCGGTGTGTGGATAGCCATTGCAAGCCACAAGATCAGGGTGACGATGCCGATATGCACGAAAACCGAGACGACAGTGGTACTGCGCGACTGGCCATTCATTCGCTGGTCGAGACTCAGGAACATTGGATTATTGCGCGCCACCAGGGCGGTGCGACCGCGCGTCGAGATCGGCTGCGGCCCCGATTGCGGCGTCGACCGCCTCGTTGATTGCGGCCCCAATAGCGGCCCATTTTGCGCCGTGGACTGCGGCTCCTCGAAAGTATCGGGGAGCGCCACGGCGGCTGATGAGCGGCTATATGGATAATCCACACGCTCGCCTCGGGAGGATGCATTGGACGGGCGGACCCAGCGTGCGGCGGGTCCCTGGAGTTTTATGATCAAATTTCCCATAAGTATTTATCCTCGGTTGCCATCTTTCCCTGGCTCGTTCAATCGATCAGCCCGCAATCCTTCCCGTGAATCCCGGTTCTGAGTTCATGCCATCAGTAACGCCTTGCCAACTCACCAAACGCCCTTATCGCTACCGGTAAGTCTTTCTGCGGCCATGGCAGCTGTGCCAAGCAATGGCAATAGACTCAATCGGGCGCCATTTTCGAGTTCGCCACGACCCAGCACATGCGCAAATTGAGACCCATAAAGCCGCGCGGAGTGCGGCATAATGGGGACCCGCAAAAAGCCCTTCGCGTAGTAAATTTTGTCGCCACGGAATCGCGCCGCATCCCGCACGAAATGCGGTAAGCCGAGTGGGGTACCGCGATACCTCCTCACATAGTCCGAAACAATCGCGAGATAAGTCGCGACCCCTTCCCAGATGTTCGCGGACTCAGCCAGTATGCTCAATTCCTCGTAATCGATGAGGCCCGCACCGGCGAGGGCGGCATTGTCAACGATGTCGCAAAGCCGAATATTGAAATGGCGGTACATGCGCTGGAGAGTGGAAATCATAATTCGGTCGGGTATGGATGCAACCGTGAATCGATATCCGCTGACGTCAACCTGCCTTGCGCGTTCCGTCAGAGAAGATGCGACTTCAACTTGCTCTCCGGTCTGGCCAAGACGCCCTACATGAATTTCCACTGGTTCGGGGAGACCGGGAAGAAGGAAATTCCACTTGTTCGCGAGATGATCGCCCCAGCTTCGCGGCGCGATCCGAGCGCTAAAGCACTGTGCCATCAGCAGCGAGACTTCATGGGGCTGTGCGTTCGTGAATAGATCCATGTCGCTGCCAAAGTCCGGCCAGTGATCGAGGGTCTTGATCACCATCACCGCATGCCCGCGATTTTGAAATGCGGCACAAACCTCGTGCAGGCGGTAGAGCGCCGCCGCAATGCGCGCCTTTTCAGTCGAAAGTGCACTCTCCGCCGCCTGAACCCAGTCGACGCTCCGTTCCACGCGCGTCAGTGTGAGGAGCCTTTCCAGCCCGCGCACAACGACATGGTTCGAATGCGCAAGAGAAAGCACATCGTCAAACTCATTGCGCGAAAGTTTAAGCGTCTCCGCTCCGAGTGACAGCGCCGCAAGCGAAAGAGGCAAATCTCCGGCTGGCGGTTGCAGCAAGAGCCGCGAAAGGAAAACCAGCGAGCTGACCGGCGGGAATTGTGCGACGCGTTCCTTCATGGATATTTGTCCTTTGTCGATCAAGGATGGTCTTCTGGTGCTGTTGGCGGCGGTGCATCGGGCGAAGAAGGCTGTTGAGGCGGTGCGGCCGACTCGCCGGCTTCTCCGGTGCCTCGTGGCGTTAGCTCTATTGAGCCGGGCTGGCCGCGGCGTTCGCGACTGTAAATATCAAGAGCGCCATCCACTTCCTGGCGGCTTTGTGTTGCAACCCGAGAAAGGGCCTGTCCCTTTACCGACGGACTGGTCGCCAGCCCGACAGGAAAGCCGGCGTCATAAGCCCGGCCAGCCTTCTGATAGAAAAATTGCGCGGACTCCAGGTCTCCATCACGCTCGGCTACATAGCCGCGGTTGTTCAGCGAGAACGCATCGCTGGGATCCAGAGCGTAGGCCTGCATGAAGTCGCGCTTTGCCGTGACCCAATCGTTTTCATTCGCGGCAAACACTCCCTGCCGGCTGAGCAGGGAGACTTGCGTCTCACCGGAACCGTTTTCCTGCGACCGGCCCTCCAGCCGCATGGCATTGGCTGCGGCCATCTCGCTCACAGATTTGCCCTGCCACGATCGGTTCTGCGTGACGGCGACGACATCAGAAGAGCGAGCTTGAGCGGCGGCGGTGTAATACTTCATCGCGCCACCAAGATCTCCGGTTGCCTCATCGGCGGCGCCAAGGTTGTTCAGCGTGAACGGGTCCTGAGGATCGAGAGATAAGGCTTGCTGAAGAAGACCCGTGGCTTCGAAGTTTCGGCCCTCCGACAACAGATTGACTGCCTCGAGATTCAGGCGATTCACCCGCATGGGGGCGTCCTCAAGAGCGGTGAACGCAGCCTGCATGGGCCGGCCTTTCAGCTCCTTGACGCTGCTGACATCGATGTTTGCATTGCTTCCCTGCTCGGCAGCGAGCTTGTAAAATTTGCCGGCTCGATCCAGTTGCCCCTCCAACTCGGATATGTACCCAAGATTATTCAAGGTGAAAGGGTCAGACGGATCAAACAGATATGCCTTGTAGAACAAATTGGCCGCTTTTGCGTAGTCGTGTTTTTGAACTGCGAGGACGCCTTCCCGGTTAAGGCGTTGAACGAATGTGAAGTTGCTGTGCCTGGGAAGCGTGATAGTGACCGTGTCCCGCGCCTGCGCGTCGTGTGCCCCCAGGCCGAGGAGCGCGGCGATGGTCAGGGCGGTTTTGCAGGAGATGAAACGCATTGTTCCTCTCATATCGGCTGCGGAAATACACGCCAAGTAGCCTGCGAGCGTTTACGGTGACACATTTTCTTAGATGCGAGCGGTCTGCGATTGTTGCCTTTGGAGCATTCGCTCAGGCCACCGGAGACGACAAAGGATCATCCAAATTAAACAGACTGGTGAGAATTGTCCCGGGAGTGGTGTGCGAGATGAAGAGGACCTGTGCGGTGTTCGTGCTGACCGGCGCAGCGGCCGTGTTTTCCGCCGCAAGCGCCCGGTCACAACAGCTTCTGACCTCGCAACCAGCGTCAGAGCCTGACAAATCGGCTGCGCCAAACGAACTTATCAGCGATTCAGTATCTCTCCCGCCGCTTCCGCCAGGAAAGACCACCATCATAGGCGGCCAGATACGGAATCTCGATCCAGTGAAGGATCAATTCTCGCTTCAGATTTATGGCGAGCGGCCAATGAAGATTCTGTTCGACGAGCGTACTCAGGTTTATCGCGATGGAGTGAGGATTCCGGTGCGCAACCTGGGTCCTGAAGAACACGCTTCCGTTCAGACAACCCTGGATGGAGCCAACGTGTTCGCGGTCAGCATTCATATTCTGTCGGAAGCACCGGAGGGCGAGTGCGAGGGCCGGGTGTTAAGGTTCAACCTGGACAAAGGCGAACTTGTTGTTGCCTCTCAGATGTCGCCCGCACCAGTCACATTGGTTGTTCCGGCCAACGCCAGCATTGCACGCGTGGGCGAACCTGAGTTTACTGCGGGGCCTTCAGGGTTATCCGACCTCGTTCCGGGGAGTCTCGTCTCTGTCTCGTTCGAATCGGGCTCGTTTGAATCGGGCGCCGCGCACCACAATGTCGCAACGCAGATCAAAGTCCTGGCGGTGCCTGGTGCGGCATTCTCATTCACCGGGAATATTTCCTATCTCGACATGCACTCGGGAATCATGGTCCTGGTTGACCCGCGCGACCAAAAGAGCTATCAAATCCGTTTTGATCCCGCCCGCTTGCCGGCAAGCCAGTCCCTCCGCCCTCAAACAAATGTCACCGTGTCGGCGACATATGACGGAACTCAATACGCGGCGAACGCAATCACGATGAACTAGCTTTTCGCGTCGAGATGGGCGCCGCCTCGTAGACCTGCAGCTTTAATCCCCTGGCCAAGCGAAGTTAGTAGGACATCCCGGGCGGCTTACCAGCGAGAAATGGTGAGGCTGTCGAGGTAGACGTTGCTTGAAGACCAGCCGGGGATGAAGCTGTCCACTTGAAAATTGGTGAGAACAGTGGGTCCCCAGCCCAGAGCGAACGCGGAAGGCACTGTGGCGTTGATCTGTTGCTGGTTTCCATCGAGCCACACCGATTGATAGGTGACATTGCCGTAGCCATCGCGCGCATAGCTGATCTGGACGTGATGCCAGGTGTTCCGAGCCCACATTCGCGCATTGCACGGCGCGCTGGAATTTACCCAGTGATCGATCGGCGCGGTGGGCGTGCCCGCATTTTCGGTGTAATCCCAGGTGCCGGCCCAACCATCGCATTGGAAGCCAAAGATCACGGTCTCTCCGTTCGCCATCACCTGGTTCATATCCATTTCCAGGTTGCCAATGGAGCCGGAGGAGCCATCGAGATAAACCCAGCCGTCGTAGACGAAATTACTGGATGTGGTGTCGTCGCCGAAGGAAGCGTAGTAACGCTCGCCGCCGTACCAGGTGTAGGTGGTATAGAACTCGAGAGCATTGCCGCTGAGCGATGGAGATCCGACCATCGCCATCGCACCGGCCGCGGAACCGTTTGTTCCGGAATCATAGACTGAAGCCCAGTCGCCGTACGCTTGAATGTTGCTGACGCTGACGGCGTTCGAAGGGACGTAGGGCCCACTTCCACCTGAGGGCGCGGCGCCGGAACCGCCGGTCGAAGTCTGAGCTGGATCCAGATACTGAAATGTTCACATTCGTGTCGCAGGCCGCGCCTGCATTGCCCCAGGACTTCACATGAAGTACATGCGCGCCCGCGGATGCGGTGACGGAGGCAGAGACGGAAGTTCCGTATACGACTGCGGTTGAGGCGCTGTCATCAATCGAATACCCCATGGCGCTGATGGCCTGAGAAGAGCAGGAAGCGGAGGCCGCATCCAGAGCGAAGGGCGACGAAACCGTGGAGTTATCTGCCGGTTCGCTCACGCTCACGCCGGCAGCCGGAGATGCGGAGCCTTCAATATTCAGCGCCACATCTGTGTCGCAGGCCAGCGCCCTGATTGCCCCAGGATTTTACGTGCAGCGTCTGCGCACCGCTGGGCGCGGTCACGGAGCCATTCATTGAGTTTGCGTAGCACAAAGGCGGTGGCGCCGGAGTCAAACGAATACCCCATCGCCGAGACGGGCTGCAATGAACATGTGACAGAGTTCGCGACGAGGGTGAAAGTCGAAGAAATGGGAGCGTTGTTGCCGGGAGACGAGACTGAAACGCCATCCACCGTTAATGGCCACATCGGTATCGCAGGCGGAGCCCGCATTACCCCAGGCCTTGACGTGCAAGCGTGTGCGCGCCCGCTGTGGCGGTCACTGCGGAATAGATGGAGGTGCTGTAGACGAAGGTGTTGTTGCTGCTGCTATCGAGCGAGAAGCCCATCGCGCTCACCGGTTGGCCAGAACATGTGCTGTCAGCAGCGGAAAGACGAAAACTGCGGCGCAACCACGGCGCCGTTGGCGGGGTAGTTGACGGTGACCTGGGCCCACGCGGGAAGAGAGCACAGTCCAACCACGGTGCAGATGAAGATGAAGACGAATTTCTTGAGAAAGTTCATTCGTATCTATCCCTTCTCGTGGGTATGGGTTTGGCTTCGTGGTCCTGAGCGCGGTGAATCCGATTTCGCTGCTCAGCAACCAATTCCGCAAGTCGCGCATCTATATCTGCAGCGGGATTTCCAGCGTCCCGGCGGCTTCCGGGTGACGAGCCGAAGCACGAGCGTGGCAAGAACGAGCGAATGATGTTTCACAAAACCGCCTTAGCGGGGAGTTTGCCAGCTCCCTTGAGGCGGCAAACTTTCCGACACAGATCTCCCCGATGCTCTTTCGGGAATCAGTCTTTCAGGTTGAGGTTGATTCGTGGGGGCTTGAGCTACAAGGTGGCTACGCACCGCGTAAACTTCTTCTCAGCAACCTCTTCGCGTACAGCTTGGCGAGGCAGAGGTCTTGCACTCCACTGTGGCTAAGCATTTTTCCGGGCTCACCGCGACAGGCAATCAATTGCAGAGGAAGGAGCGTGCGCATATAGCGTCGTTCGCTTCTTCCAGATGATCCCTGCCCCGGCTCCCGCAGGCAACAATTAAGGAACTACTAAGGCATAATATCCAATGGATGCTTCATGGCACGCGAGTTTGTACAGGAATCTTTACAGTTTGGGTAAATCCGATCCAATCCTATAAAAGCTTTTTGCATTCCAATCAAAATCACAAATTGGCTCAATTATCCGATTATCTGCGCAAAGGCCATGCATAATTTGATCGGCTCGGAATGTGAATTGCGCAGGCCGGCGGAGGCAGATCATTCGCTGCTCCAATATTGTTTGAAGCAGTACGCAATTCGATGGAGTAAAGAAGAGACGGACCGCGAAGCCAGGCATTCAAGAAAGAAACTGGTGGCAAGATCATCGCTGCAACGAACAAGGCTACGACAGAGCAAGCGCGCTCTGACGTGGATCGTCTACTTCAGGCCGTAGACGTCGATCTCACCCCGCGGATTCGAAGCCGTCGTCAGGTCGGTACCTGTGGAGATATACACTTTCCCATTTGCGACTACCGGCGAGCTGAATTTGATTCCGTATCCCGGCGTGTCGCCGCTGTTCGTGGTGCTGCTATAGAGCTGAGTGGGATAATTCGACGCGTCATACGCGACAAGCGAGGCGCTGGTTGGAGAAGCTTTGCTTGCATTCTGTAACGGATTCCCCTCGTTGATGTACCACACGATGCCATCACTTGTGCCGTTCGCTGAAACGAAGGGGCTGGTGCCGTATGCTCCCTCGTTCTGGAAGTCCGACGTGTCGCTTTGTGCGCTCAGGGTGCTCATGAAGTCAAACTGTCTCACCCCTCCGGGGGCGCTCGCTGACGTCGGAGTCACGCCCAGATAGGCAGAGCCATTGAAGTACGCAGTCGACCCAAAAATTTCATACGACGTAATATTCGCGGTGTTGGTTCCCGTGCTGTCCTGGCAGCTCTGCTGGTACGTACCGCCGGCGGTGAGACCTGCGCCCCACACCTGCTCCTGCAGCGCTCCCGCGTCGTTTGACGATTCGTGCCCGAGGTTCGTGCTATCCACCAGGTACATCGTTCCTGTCTTACCTCCCGCGATCAGGGTCGTACTGCCGGGTATCAGCAACAAGCCCCCGGCAGCGAGGTCCGCGTCGAAGCAATCCATGAACTGGAAGATGGACGGAGTGAAATAGTCGATGGGCTGCATGGTGCCGTTGGCTCCCGCAACCGGTTTTGGCCCAAACTTCAGCACCGAATCGCCCCAGGCAGATTGTCCGTCCCAGGGTCCATTTCCCGTGGTGACATACACGTTCCCGTCGCTGTCGGCCACTGGACCGGCCCCGCCCATCCATATCCCGCCGGCGCTTGCGAAGCCGCCCTCTCCGTTCAAATTCGGGCTGGCATTAAACACCCCGACTTTTGCAAGAGTCGAAGCCTTGTATGCCAGCAGCCATCCGCTATGGCAACCGCCGAGCCCGATGTACACATTGCCATTGGCCAAAAGCAACGCGGCGCGCTGCAGGCACGATGTATCCAGCGTCTGCACCCCGTTGACCGAGTCCGAGTTCGTTGCTGCTACCGAAGCGGCGATGGTCACCGGCCCTCCGAACTTCTGTGCGCCCGTGGTCACGTTGAGAGCGCTAAGCCGGAATGTGCCTCCCATTGAAGCTCGACTCCTCTGTCGAAACCACGTACAGCGTGCCGGAGCTCGGATCGATCACCGGCGTGGAAGTAACTCCGGCGTACGGTAAGATCGCCTTGTCCGCGAGCGGGGTCTCTCCACTCTGGAGCAGCGAAACCTTCCATAACGGAGTTCCTCCTCCGCAAGTGTCGGCATCGTACGCATACACGCTGTCATTCTCAGTGGCTACATAGAGCACGTTGTGCTTGGCGCCGTTGATTGTCTGGCCGGACAGGATCAACGGCGTGCCGTACACGTAGCCATCGACGGGGCACGAAAAGAGCTTGCCAAAAGTGTCAGGAGCCACATTCGCGGGCGTGAGAATTGTTTCCTGGTCATTCAGCCCGCTCCGATTCGCATCCACGTGAAACGTAGTGATGTTTGTCGTGCCGCTCACCGTCACGGTTGCGGTGGTGCTTCCCTTCACGCTGTTCATCGTGGCTGAAATTGTCGTGGCGCCCCCACCTTGCCCGGTGGCCAAACCACCCGAAGAGATTGTCGCCACCTGGCTACTCGACGAGCTCCAGGTGACGCTCGACGTCACATTCGCAGTGGAGTTGTTGCTGTATGTCGCGGTTGCAGTGAATTGCAGCGTGGATCCATTGGCGAAACTCGGATCGGAAGGAGTGACTGCAATGGCGGTCAGCGTCGGGGCCACCGCGGTCACGGTGAGCGTCGTCGAGCCCGTGACACCGCTCACCGAGGCCGTAATGGTTGCGCTGCCGGCGGCCACGCCCGTGGCCACGCCGGTCGCATTCACTGTGGCAAAGGCTTGATTGGAGGACGCCCAGGCCGCAGAGGACGAGAGGTTTGCCGTCGACCCGTCGTTATAGTTCCCTGTCGCCGTGAATTGTTCGGTGGCGTTAACTGCAATGCTTGGGTTTGAGGGTGTGATGGAAATAGAGTTCAGCGATTTTGTTGTTGTAGTGATTGTGGCAGGAGATCCGCAACCCGTTATCGAGATCAAGGCAATAAGCAGAGCAAGAGAAGAGAGCTTAACGAAGCTACGCAACGAATTCATCGAATTCATGTTGGCCTTAAGAAGATGTCGGAGCTCTCTCGAGAAGATATCGAATGTTGTTTTCTTATTAACGGCCTGAATTCCCCTCAAAATCATTTGAGATCAGTGCATACCATTTCCTGGCGGCATCGGGTGAACTCACCACTATGAGTAATTCAGGTGCGAGAACTGAAATGCGGGTTGTCTCCCGACAATAATTCTTCCGGCAATGCTCCCGGCCGACATCTCGCGAGAAATTCAGATCCGATTAGTCTTGCGGCGATCAGCGAACGCGGGAGCAACCGTGCTCACGACTCGGTCACCGATAACACATCGAAAATCTCGAATCTTTTCGGAATGTAATCCCTGGGTAAGCTGTAACACCATATTTATCCCCATCAAAGCTGCATTACTTTTCTGGAGCGGAGTTATCGGGAAGCAATGTGGTCGAAGCCATTGCAACGGCTACCTAACTCGAGGGCCGGCGCGTTAAGTACTTTCGTAATGACCCGCATACAACTTTTGCGCGAAGAAACGTAACGCGCCTTTGGTTACGATCGGATCACCTCGGAACTTATAGCTGAGTTACAGCCCTTCGTTATCGACCCGCTGCTCGGTGATTAGTGCGTTCCAACGAGATCTCAGGGTCGACGGGCACTAACCTGCCGCAACCACAACGCCGTGTCAGCCGGAGGCGGCAAGACAGAACGACGCAAACGCGCCGACAGGTGTCGTGTGCTCGCAGGCAGACAGATCGAATTAGAGGCATGCCAACTCCCCGCCGCGAACGATCGGCACGAGCACTGGCCGATTCAGTGGGAGTTTCAATGAAGCACTATCGTTCACAATTTCTTCTGGGGCTTTTGAGCCTTTCGTTCTTTTGTCTAACTGCTTGTTCGGCGGGTCTTGTGAATGCCGGAGCGGGTTCAGGCTCAGGCGGCTCCGGGTCATCGGGATCGGGTTCTGGCGGTTCCGGCTCGGGTTCAGGTTCCGGCACAGGCGGCTCCGGGACAGGCGGCTCCGGGACAGGCGGCTCCGGGACAGGCGGCTCTGGGTCAGGATCAGGTTCAGGCGGGTCAGGTTCGGGCGGGTCGGGTTCGTCAGGTTCTGGGTCGTCAGGTTCGGGACCGAGTATTCCCTCAAACGCGCTTAGCATCAGCGGCATTCAGGCGCTGAACGGATGGGTCGCCGTCGACGATCTCGGAACAGATGGCACCGCTAGCGGCACGATGGCGATGGTGGGTTCTCCCTCGCTCAGCGGCAATGCCCTCGAATTCGACACAGCCTATACGTATTACGGCGGGGAGCGCTACTATGCTTCCTTCGGCGAGGACACCACGTCCAGCAATTTCGTCTACGACGGCTGGGTTTATCTCGATAGCTCCTCCGGCTCCATAGCCAACCTGGAAATGGATATGAACCAGGTGATGCCGAATGGAGAAACCGTTATCTTTGGCTTCCAATGCGATGGCTGGGCCGGCACCTGGGATTACACCGAAAATGCGGGCACGCCCATCGCGCCGATCGATCACTGGGTAAACTCAAGCGCCACCTGCAATGTGCAAACGTGGGCTCAGGACACCTGGCATCACATCCAAATCAGCTATTCGCGGGATGACGACGGCAATGTTACTTATGAATCGGTGTGGCTCGATGGCAACCAGCAACAGATCAACGCTACAGTTCCTTCCGCGTTCGCTCTGGGCTGGGCGCCCACTGTTCTCACCAACTTTCAGGTGGACAGCATCGTTCCCGGCACGTCATCCAGCACCGTCTATCTCGACAACCTCACCATCTCACGCTGGTAAACCACCGGCCTCGAACTACTCTGTTCGAGTGATCCAGAAGCTGCAGGGCCAGACATTCTTGCCATCGAGAGATGGCGCGAACATTTTCAGATCGTTGGGCATTCTTGAGAAGCTGCCTTCCCAACCCGGAAAAGCTTCGCGCAGCACCTCAGGATGAAACTGCTGCATGGCGCTGCCCGTCCAAACGACCTTAAATGCCGAATTGAACGAGAGGAATGCCTCGAGTAAGTACTGCTCACCCCAGAAGCAGAGATTTCTTTTTACAAACTTCTCCGGGTAGTCGAGAGGGGTGAAGATATCGTGGAAATGGATGAGCACGCCCGGCGCCAGCCTGGGCAAAATGCCGAGCATCTCGTATAGAACGTCGCTCTCCATCGCTACGACATGGCTGGAATCTATGAAGAGGATGTCGCCTGCCTTGAGCGATAGGAACAAATCGAAGGACGCATCCTGCACTTTAGCCTGAACAAGACGCGTGAGGCCCGGGAGACCTTGCTTGAGATAAGAAGCAGGATACGGTTCGATGGCGGTCAGCTCACCCGGAAATCCTTCGGCAGCATTCTTGCGCATCGCTGCCGCGTTGACGAGCGTTGTGTTGCCGCTGCCGACCTCGATCACCCGCTGGGGTTTGCGCTGGCGGACCAAGGAATAAGCGACTTCAGCATCGACGCGCTCGAAAAATCCGTTGTTGAAATGGAACTGGGGCCCATGTCCGTTGACCGGCACCGGCGTCTCGGAAAAACCGCATTCCTTGATGTAAGGAAGAAGCTCATTCCCCAGCAGATCGATTTGATCCTGGAGACGGAAGTCAAACGCCCCGCAAGGGCGGCATGCGTGCCAGTCTTTACTATCAAAGGACTTTATGCTGGGAACCGGAAAGTAGAAATGCCGAGGCGTGACGCTCACGCCTAACCCATCCTGCACAAATTGAAACAATGTTGAGAGCGTCACCCTGACGCTCGGCTTACGCATTAGGCTAGTCACTGCAAGTACCCTCACATATAAAAAGTTCAGTAAACGCAGACGGGGCCTGAGTGAGCGGAGTGGCCGCCCTACAGATTAAGGTGCCGATTGAGCGTCAAAGGTTGTCAGCAAATGGAGATCCGGACGGCCTGCGGATTAAAGGCTCGAGAAATCAAGACGGGGGGTGAAGCGGCGGCCTCCATGGAGCAGATGCGAGACGGCCGAGGCAGCAATCGGCGATAGAGACCGGCGCGCCCAATGCAAAGTTCACCGAGAAGGGATCACGCGAATGCGCGCCATCATGCCACTGTCCTGATGCTCGCCGATGTGACAGTGATACATGAAGTCTCCGGGCTCGGAGAACGGAATTCTGACCAAAACGGATGCAACCTTGCATCGTCCGCTTCGCCACGCCGCAACCGTACCGTCGCAGGGCCCTCCTCCGTTGGGGAGCCCGACGTTATCCATTAGCTCGCCCGCGTCTCCCTCCGGCGCATTTTGCGGAAGCACGTAGAATTTGGCCTGGTGAATATGGAAGTTATGCGCCTCACCAGACACATTTACCAGTTCCCATTCCTCGGTTACAGGTTTATTGCCGCGGCCAAGCGGCAGACAAACGCTAATTGAAGAGGGGTCGAAGGCCACGATGTCTCGGAATGTGCCCGGCACTGGCTGATCGTTCTCATCGACCTCTTCCAACCCGAGTCCATATCCGTTCTTGTTCGAGGCAGGAACTCCGAAGAAGATGCGCCGCCGATAGCCCATCGGCAGAGCAGCGCACGCCGTCGTGGCCGATGATTCATGCAAATCACGAGGGGGCATTGGCACCGTCGCCAAGTTATTCCCACTCGGTCCTCGATTGTCAGTCAATTTCGCTTCGGCAGCGGGCCCGACCGAATCGGCCCGAATATGGAGCAGAACAGGGGCAGCGGCAGTTTGTCCCGCGGCGATGTGCGCGAGATTGGCCTGAGGCCATCGGTCGCCAGCCGGACCGGTGGAGACCATCTCCGTCAGTAGTGTTGCCGAATGCAATTGCGGGGCGACCCAGATCTCGGCGCGCGCGCTGGGGAACAACACGAGATGCGTGGCGCAAACCGGCTGCGCATAGAACGATTGCGCATGAGCTGAATTTCCCGCCGAAGCTGAAGTCGACGGATTTATAGTCGAGCCGGGGCACGGAACGGCGCCTGCCGCGGTCCCTGCGCCGACGGCTGTCGTTCCCGCAGGAGGCGCCAATGCACCGCCGTTCAGCGAGACGACCTGAAAAGGGATCGCGGCGTTCGTCTGATCGTCGCGCAAAAGCAGGTCGTACGTGCGGCTTGCACCGGCATTAAGCAAGCGCCATAGTTCTCCCGATCCTGAAGGCGCCGGCAACTGGGGATAAACATCTCCGTTAACCGTGAAGAACCAGAGGCCGCCAGTATAGTCGGCGCCCGTGCTGCCGAGATGATGCAGTCCGGGAAATGAATGCCCCGCGGGAAGCCGAAAATCACCGTCGCCACCCGAGCTGTTCCGCCCCTGGCAGTAGCCATTCCGCTGCACGTACGCCAGATCGATCGGCGCGCAAAACGCGGCGTCCTCCTGATCTACCACCTTACTGTCGCCCATCACCTGCATGTCTTTCAGGATGAAATATCGTTCCGGGATGGCTGCACCCCTGGGTGCGGACGCATAGTCTGCGACTCGGCCAATAGTGATGACTCCGGAAAGACCCTCAGAGAGCTGATTAATGCTCAGCCCGTGAACATGGGGATGGAACCAGTAAATTCCCGACGGATGATTCGGCGGAATGTAGATGTCATATTGAATGGGCTTATCGGTCGCTGTGTGTCCCGGCATGACCATGGGCGGCAATTTGCCCGCGGGATATCCCAAGACAAAGACGTAGTCGCCGTACGTTGGATCTTTCGGATCCGCCTTTCTCGGCTCAACAATCAACCCGTGCGTGTGAATATTCACCGGATTCGCAGCCAGCATCCCGTTCATCATCGCGTCGCTCCCATGCGCATAAACGGCATCGGCCGGCACGGGTGGCAATCGATTGATGAGCCGCATGCGCAGATGATCGCCCGCATACAGTTGCAGGCGGATGCCTCCGTAAGGGGCGAATGTTTGCGCGCCAGCGGGACAGCTATCATTCTGCGCCACAGCTCTCGGGCAGATTTCGAAGACCCATGCCACGGGGTGCCGGTCGCCAAGCGTGATCGTCGATGGCTCGGCGATCACGAGAAGATCCAGCAGGTGGTTCGAGCTGGTCAAAACAGGTGGCTCCGCTGGAGCCTGATCCGGGGCACCTGAATCCGCATTTGCCGCAATCGGGTTGCCGAAGCTACTCGCCAGCGCGCAGAACCCCATGCATACCGAACCCGCGAGGGCCGCAACGACACACTTCGACCTCATGCTCATGTAGATAGAGTAAATAGATGCGACGGCGCAGCGGGTGGTTGTACAACGAAGGTCGAGGCAGCGACTTCGCAGGTTCACCCGCATCAAAGACCTTGTTGAATAAACAAAGACGATGAGCCGGTCAGCGCGTGCAATCCAGAATCGCTCTACAAACGCCCCTGCATGACTTGCGAAGCGCGGTGATCGGTTTGCGGCGACAGTTTTCGTATACCGATTCTGCCGTGCTCCCGAACGTCTCGATGTTCATTCAGCTTGCTCCAATTCCTTTGGCCTCGAGATGAGGTTCGGAGTCGCCATGCGCATACCTTATCCCGCGAAATTTGTACTCTCTCTCGGCTTTCTGGGTTTCCTCACACTTACAATTTCCGGCTGCGGAGCCCTCACCACGAATGGGTATACAGGGGGCGGAGGCGGCACAACCGCGAGCCTGTCGTCGATCAATCACATCATCTTCATTGCGCAGGAGAATCGTTCGATGGATCACTATTTCGGCGCCCTGCGCCAATATTGGGCGCAGAATGGTTATGCCGACCAGTCGTTCGATGGGCTGCCGCAGTTCAACCCCGCAACAGGAACTGCGCCGCTGTTCGGTCCGGCTCCGACGAATCCGGGCTGCAATGCGAACCAGCCGCCGCCGGCCGACTGCGCTTATGACACCAGCAATCCGATCACTTCGTACCACCTTGTGACCCAATGTATCGAAAACCCGAGCCCCGCGTGGAATGAGGGACACATCGACTGGGACTACAACGATCCGACGGGTCAAAGCGCGGCGACACTCAACGGATTCGTCTACTCCGCTGCGCACGATGCACGCAACAACGATCCGCCGTACTATGACACCAACGGTCTGCGCGCCATGGGCTACTACGACGGCACGGACCTGAATTACTACTACTGGATGGCGTCGAACTTCGGCACCTCGGACAGGTTCTTCAACCCGACCTTGTCGCGCACCCAATCCAACCGCGAGTACCTGGTTGCCGGAACGTCGGGTGGGTATGTTTATCCCGAGGGAACCGACGCCAACGACTCAGCGCAACTCAAGCAGACCACGATCTTTCAGGAACTGCAGAGTGCGGGCATCAGCTGGAAGATTTACGTCGATCCCACCAATAGCGGCTGCACCGGGCCGCCGTATCAGGCGTCGTGCCTCATCCAGTTGAGCTACATCAACGACTTCACCTTTGCCAACACCATCGTGTCGCAGTATCCGAATAACATCGCACCGGTCTCGCAGTACTTCACCGATCTGCAGAATGGCACGCTGCCCCAAGTGGCGCAGTTCGAGCCTGCCACGGATGCGGGTTTTGATGAGCATCCCTCGGTTGACGATTCGTCGCCGTCCGATATTCAGTTGGGAGCTCAATACGTCGAGTCGCTGGTCAACGGGCTCATGCAGAGCCAGTACTGGCAGAGCTCGGCCTTCATTCTTACCTACGACGAAAACGGAGGTCTCTACGATCATGTTTCGCCGCAGCCGGCGGTGAGCCCGGATGGCATCAAGCCGGTGGACATGTTGCCGGGCGACATTTGCACCACCACCACCGGACCAAACTGCGATTTCGTCTACACCGGATACCGGGTTCCACTCATCGTGATTTCGCCTTACGCGAAGAAGAACTACGTGGACCACAGCGTCGCCGATACCACGGCGATTCTGAAGTTGATTGAGACTCGGTTCAATCTGCCGGCTCTTACCAAGCGCGACGCAGCGCAGCCGGATATGACGGCGTTCTTCAATTTCACTTCGCCGCCTTGGATGACTCCGCCCTCACCACCCGCACAAACGACCGGCGGTGCCTGTTATGTGAATCAATTGCCCTGATCGAGACCCGCATACGGGGGCCGGTGCTCTGGGCTCTGGCCCCGAAAGGCACAGTCTGTGTCGACATCCGCCCAATGACCCATCTCATCGTCAACGCTGACGACTTTGGCCAGAACCCGGGAATTAACCGCGCCGTCCTCGAACCGCAGAAGGCGACACTTCGACCATAGATCTTGATTCGATAACTGCTGAAGTCACGCTCTATTGATCACCGCGCAGGCGCGGAATCGTCAGGCTGAAATTAAACAGGGCTTTCCTCGCGTAGCGCGTCCAGCGAGAGTGGCGGTCCGAGAGACCTTTTGTTGGCGCGCAACATTTGCTTGCATTTGCTCAACTCGAACCAGCGAAGATAGTTGGATACAACCTGCGTAATGTTCATTTCGACGCCCGCGGCGAAATTCTGCTGTGCCATTGCGTGCTCGAGTTTCGGAGACCGCAGAACTGCCGCGAGCTGCTCGGCGAGATCGCCGGCATCACCGACTTTATAAAACCGCATCGCCAAATCTTCGTTTTCCGCCATTGCGCGAAAATCCGGAATGCCTGCACTTACGATGGGAAGCCCGAACTCACACGCCTGATGAGCCGGCCCGCTTGATCCGGTCGCGGAATCGTAAGGCAGCACCACGAGGGATGCGGTTTGAAACAGCTCCGGAACGGCTTCTTCGGGAACGTATCCTCGAAATTCAACTGGCAAACCCGGGGGCAGAGACGCACGAATCGATTCCCAATACCCGGGCGTGGTGTAATGATTTGCGCCGGCAACGATCAATTTTGCGCGCGGCGCTTTCTTCAGAACCAGGGGAAAGGCTTTCATCAGGGTTTCGAGCCGCTTATAGGTTCCCCAGTGCCCGAAAGCCAAGATGCGCTGATCGGGATCACCGCGTTTCGAAAAGTCCGGCGGAGTGAGAACCGGCGCAAACGTTCCGTGAGTGCCCAATAGCACATTTCGGGCGCGATACTTGGTTGATAATGTCCGGAAATATCCGGGTAGCAGCACAGAAACCGAATTTGCGCGCAACAGCGTTTTGGTGGCCATTTCAGCGCCAAGGCGGAAGAGGCGTTCACGGCGCACTCCGGCCGCAGAGAAGTCAACATGCTCGATGATGTGGTGGAGGGTAACATGCGTGTAAAAGCCTGCGCCTCGAGTTAGTGCCGGAGCGGACAGGCCTGCAAATGCGGTAACTGGCTTGTCCGGAGTCGCGAAGGTGGAGAAGACTAGGTGGTACCAGACGACGTCGGGTTTCAATTTGCGGATCGTGTTTAACAGCCGAGCCGGATTCGACAAGCTGCCGAATTTCCAGCAGCGAATCACGTTAAATCCCTCCAGCTCCTGCAGCTCATTGGCCGCAATCTTGCTTGCCGTTCTTGTCAGTTACGAAGTCATAACTGCTCATCTCGTCGGCGAGAATCGTCAGCTCCACATTGCGATGGCGCCGGAATTCGTTGGCAATGTAAAATGCATACTCGTTCAACTGGCGTCCGCTGGGGGGGAAGGTAGCAACTAGACAAATTTTCATCGGATTATGCCTCTAAAAAATTGTGATCTCTGCATAGGGTCTAAAGGTTTGATTCTGCGTGCCCGGAAAATTGAAGAAGGTTTCCTGCTGAACGCCCGCCGAAAAACGGATTGGATACTGTAACGAGACGGGCGTCGAATTGTCGTTGTAGATGCGATGCAACGGCCTCGAATACGAGATGGAAACCCCATTCTGCGTCGCGTCGTAAATGTGAAACCCTCTCACACTTGAATAGGCGCTTGAAAATTGCAGGTCCCAGTTGCGCCTGGGGATGAAGTCGACACTTCCTGCAGGGCGCAGGCTTTGTGAAATACCCGAGCGTGACTGATAGATGCGCCATGAGCGCACATCTTCGGCAAGTGCTTTGATGTCGAGCCGCGGCGAGAATCTGTGTTCAAAACCGAGATATGAGGATGTGAAGTAATACTCGATATACGCGCTTTTGAACAGCAGATCGTCGACTCCATATCCGGTCAGCAGCGCTGTTTTGCCCCACGGCGAACCTACGCGAAAGTCGACCTTCCCGGCAAGTTCGCGCGAGTACAGTCCGCTCCGAGTGAACGGGCCTGCTTCACGCATCAGCAAATCCGCTGACCGAGATTACGTTAAAAAACGAGCTCGTCGACATATAGCTGTATGCGCGAAACAGATTCTGATCCATGTCGTATGGATCCTTGGTGTCACGCCGTATGGTTTCCTGAGCTCCAGTATTGAATGTCATCGCGTTGTCGCCGAGGTGAATGGTGGGGTTGAGCGAAAAATTGAATGTGGAATCGGTTGTGTTGCGAGGGACAATCGAGTTCGTCGCAGGCAGCGAAATTGAACCTTGGGCATTGCGCAACCTGAAAGAATCCGCCGGGCGCGAGCGCATTGACGGCCGGAAAATGGAGATGGAACGCATCGGTCCACATGGTTTGGATCGAGGAGCGCGGCGGCGGCAACTGGGCGGTGTCGGAGCTTGGCACAGCAAATGATGCGAGTGTTTTAGAGTCAAGGACGTAAACCGTCGGATCTTCGAAGATGGGCTCGACAGAAAGATCCGAGAGCACGCTTAAATGCGGATTGACTCTCATTCCCTCGTTGGCGCCGGTTGCCAGCATTGCCTGTTCGGCGGTTTGGTCGTCGCCGGCTCCATTGGTCGCCTGGGCAAAAGCGGTTAGCGCTTGTGGGTTCTGATGTTCCTGGCTGTAAACGTTGGCTTCGGCCAGCAGGTACTGATAATTCTGACCTTCGTCCGCGGGATCGCTGATGGCCGCCAATTCGGCCTTGGCTTTGATTGTTTCGCCCAAAGCGAGATCGTCGTTGGCCAGAGCAATCCGAACCTCAGAGTCCGACGCGCCCGCTGCCTTCGCGCGTGCGAGATAATTCTCCGACAGATCGTAGTTATGCATGGAGCTGAACAGATTCGCGGCTTCAACGTACTGAGGTCCGCTCGGGGGCACTGTATCTCCGGCTTCGGCTTCCATCCATCCCAACGCAATCTGCCGCTGGGCATCGTCCTGATGTCCGCGCTGCGCCATAATCTCGGCGATGGCCAGCCGTACACTGATGCGATCGCTGCCGGCCGCGACAAGCGCCTTCTGAAACCTTTCCATCGCTGCGTTCTGATCGCCAAGCGTACTCAGGGCCTCGCCGGTTGAGATCAGGATTTCACTCAATTCAGATCCGTGATCCTCGATGTGCTCGGGGCCCGGTTCTGCCGTCTCCACTGGCTTTGAAATCGCATGCTGCTCCGCCAGGCGCACGTTCAGATACGTTTTCTGCCGGTCCTGGAGGCTTGCATAGGAGCGCGCGAGCCACGCGTATATCTGCGGATTATCGGGAGAGAACTTCTTCGCAACTTCCAATTCGTCGATTGCGTCGTAGTAGCGACGCTCTGCAAAGTACGTATTCCCTAAGCCGATGTAGAGTGCGCCGTCGTTGGGAGCAAACTTTAATGCCGCTTGATATTCGCGGGCGGCCATCGTGAGCATATCCATGCGGCCGTAGGCAGTGGCACGGATTACATGCAAGCCGAGTGAATCGCCGGATTCCCGTTCCGCCAGGTTGGCCTGCCTGAGTGCTGCATCCGGCTTACGTAATCCCAGATCTGCATAGGCGAGTCCCAAATGCGCCTCACCGTTGTTCGGCTCCAGTTTGAGAGCGGCCTCAAAATCCGCCGCCGCCGGCTGGGACTGGCGAAGGTCGTTCAACACATATCCGCGGTTGACATAGGCGGTGACTGCATCGGGGTTCCGATGGATGGTTTCAGTAAAATCGGCAACCGCCTGCTCGTTGAGCCCGCGATTCTTGTGAACGTAGCCGGCGAGCAGAGGAATATCGGCCTCTTTCGGCAAAACGTTCCAGTATTTCTTTGTAAGGGCGAGAAGATCGTCGTCTTTTTTGAGAAGCAGCAGATCGTACCCCAGATAGACAACTACTTCGCGATCGTCAGGCAGCGCCTTGATGGCTTTCTGAGCTACCTCTTCCGATTCCTGGTACTTGCCAGTGAGGCGAAGATATCTCTCGGCTTCACGTAAGACCTTAGGCTCGCCTTTCATGGATTCAGTTACCCGACTCAGCCATTGGCCAGCCAGAGGAAGGTTATGCGCCTCAATTCCCGCATTGATTCCTCCGGCCACAAGCAGGGCGTTTTGCGGGTCCAATTCATACCCTTTGCTATAAGAATTCTGCGCTTTGGTGAATTCCCGGCGCGCCGTGAAAAGGTCGCCGAGCGCAAGATATGCAACATGTGATGAAGGGTCGACTTTTGCCAAATGCTCAAAATACTTTTCCGCTTCTTCATCCTGACCAGCCGCGCGCAAAGCGTAGCCCAGCGAAGTTAGCGCCAGCCGATCATCGCCATCGCCCGCGAGAACCTGCTTATAGACTGCAATTGCCTTGTCGGTACGGCCGAGTTTCATCAGGATGTCGCCGTCAAGCTGCAAATTGCCGCGATCGTGGTTGATCGCGAGAGCCTCTTTGACGTCGGCGAGCGCTCCCTCGGGATCGCCGGCTGCGAGTTTAATTGACGATCGAAGGCGCAGAAATTCTTCTCGATCGGGACCAGAACCATCCACGGCGTTGATTTCAGCCTGTGCAGTCGCCAGCTGACTGCCCGCGTCCGCTTCATTTCCCAGGCTGCGATTGAGAGCCACCAGATCCATGCGCAGTTGGATGCCGTAAAGCCGCCCTTCGGCTGGATGCTCGGGCAAGCTAGCCAAAGCCGCCGTGAACTCCTGAAGCGCGTCGCGATCGCGATCCTGGAGTTCGGCGATCTCGCCCGTGAGCGCGTGCAGCCGGTAATAGTTCGCATCGATTGCCGTTGCGCGCTTGAGAAACGAATCTGCATCAGCGATAGAGCCGATCACAATCTCAGCCTGTGCAGCGGAGAGCTGCAGCGTCATATCTTTTGGCTCTTCGCTGGCTGCCCGCGCAAAGAATTTGGCCGACTCGGAGGGTTTCCCGTCAAGTTGATAGGTGTAAGCCAGCTCGGCGGTTACATCGGGTTGTGGATTGCGAATCGACTGCAGCACGGCGATCGCTTGAGCAAAGTTGCCGGTATCGCGATAAAAGCCCGCCATGGCGCGTTGAATCTCAGGGTTGTTGGGCGCCCGATGCTCGGCAAGCTCGAGATAGCGGTCCGCCAGATCCGGCTGTTTCGTCTGCTGGTAGCAGAGCGCCATCAGCAACTCCGCTCGCGCGTCGGGATGAATTTTCTCCGCGCGGTCCAGCCAATCGATCGCGCCGGCGTAATCTTTCGATCGCATGGACATCTCTCCAAGCATCGTCAAGATCGCCGGTGCGGCCAGGGCTGGATGCAACCACTTGTTTGAGAATGCGCGCGGCCTCGTCAGTTCGTCCCATCAAGCTGTAAACCTGGGCCAGGCCTGATTGCCCATCGAGCGATGAGGGGTCGAGTTGAAGTCCATGAGAATAGCCGTCCAGTGCCTGCTTGATAATCGCCGTCGAGTCGCGCGGCGTAGCCGAGCATAAACCATAACTGCGGATCGTTGGGCGCGGCTTGAACGGCACGCTGGGCATAATCCAGCGCCAGCGCATGGTTGCCGTGCTGCAGGGCCATTTCCGCGGCGCGACCCAGACGGGCGTTTTGAATATTTGAGCCCCATCCCAGATTCTGGCCCTGCGACTGCGGATGGTTTTTCTGAGACGCGGACCGTTCTGTGCAGGAGATTGCGGTGGAAGCACCTGGCCCAACCTGATAGGTTTGCCCACGCACAACGCAGGCAAATGCGGCGGAGACGCATACGAATGCGACCTTCAAAAGTCCAAGTCTAGCAAGCAAGGCGAGTCACCACATCCCAGAATTCAATTGCTCACTTTGATGCCTGCACAATTGATGCTGTTGCCCGATTCCTGCAGCTATCAGACTCCGCTGCAACGCATACAAGGCACATGAAATAAAGCTGCAGTGAGAAGCAACCTCAGCTACACATTTGCTAATCGAAGAAGAGGTTGAATGGATTTAGCTTCCGCGACTTGTCTCTGTCGAGATGAGGGTTTGCCGTGAAACACCGCATCGCGGCTGATGCTTTGACTTAATGCCTTGCGTTTAACGTCCTTCGAGAGCCAATTGTGCAGAAATCTGAGCCCATTGAATGTTTGTCGCGGCCGATACCGCTCACCGTGGCCCTCATGGCTGCGTTGGCGGTTCATCTGCCGCTGCTCCTGATGAAGTTGCCGTTGCAGTCCTACGACACCAACTTCCATATCTTCTTTTCCTCGCATTATGTCCACCACTGGTTCGATCCGTGGAATACGAAATGGTTTGCGGGCTTCAGCCAAACCACGTATCCTCCGATGCCGCACTATTGGATCGCAGTACTTTCGCGGATCATGGGATTGGAACTGGCCTACATGGCCGTGCAAATGATTGCCATTTTGCTTCTCGTGGTGGGCGTTTACCGGTTTTCGCTGCTATGGGTAAGCCCGCGCGCAGCCTCGATTGCAGCATTGGCAAGTGTCTTTCTCGGCTCTGAGAGTTTTCTGGTTTACAACGCCGGGCAGTTGCCGACCACGACTGCCGCGCCGCTCTATCTGATCGCGCTTCCCTATCTTTACGAATGGATCCGGTATGGCCGTGGGCGCGCATTTCTCAAAGCCACTGTGCTTTTTATTGCAGCGGCTGCCGGCCACCATCTGACGCTTTTGTTCGGATCTTTTATTTTTGCATTGCCGGTTGTGGCGCTTGCCCTGCTCGATCGACCGCCGCGATGGCGAGCGCGATTTCAGCGGGGTCTATTCTCGGCCGCACGGTCGTGATGTATCTGTGGTTAGCGCGGCGCTTGCGGTCGTGCTGCTTCCGTTCTGGCTCTCGCTGCTTCATCACCCGATCAACCAGACTACGATCCCCCATGCCAGCCGGTCGAATTTCATCCTCAGTCCCGCAGTGGGGCCTCAATTACTTCATCCTTCCCTATGGTGCTTTGATTCTGGCCATTCCGTTCATCTTCATCCGCGGCGCGAGCGTAGTTCGGCTTCGCCCACTGCTGATTGGGTTCTGGCTGACATTTATCCTCGGCCTGGGAGGAACGACGCCACTGGGACACTGGCTGCTGGGGCATGCGTTCGAGGTGCTCACCATGGAGCGCTTCAGTTACTGGGCGGGCTTGCTCGCGCTTCCGTTTGTCGGATTGCTGACTGTGAAACTCGTCGACAATTATCGCTACTGGGCAGTCACTGCCCTCGCGATTTTGGCGGCATGGACCTGCGGAATGGGAGTAGCGTGGGGCACTTATCGAATCACGAATGCACGGGATGTCAACGTCGATATAGTGGCTGATTGGCTCAATCGCGGCGGCCACGATCAATACCGGTACTTCACTCTCGGATTCGGCAACAGTATTTCGCGCCTTGCGGTGCTGACAGATGCAAGCAGCGTGGATGGCGAGTGGTATACCGGACGCCTGCTGCCGGAACTGACTCGCTACGGCGGCGCCTCACTTACTCAGACAAAGTACTTCGGCACAGCAGGTCTGGAATCTCTTCGCGCCATCATGATGCACGCTGACAAATACGGCTTGAAATGGATTTTCTCGACAGATCCCTACTATGATCCGCTGTTGTCCTTTGCGGGATGGCGCCCGGTCGATTATCTCGATGACAAGACCATCACGGTATGGGCCAAAGATGGCGTGCCGCCGGCCACGCCGGTGAACGCGGCGCAGAGAACTCCGCACTGGCAGGGCGTGATGTGGGGCATTTTCCCTTTTGGAAGCAGCGTCCTGGCCATTCTGGTCTTCCTGATCCCGGAAAGAAAGCGGCGCCCGGAAGGAAAACAGGGAGAGATCGGCGCTGAATATTCCCTTGTCGAAGACGAGGGTGCCGAAGACGAAGTTGCTGAAGAGGAAGTAGACACTCGGAGGGTTGCGTCGTGAAAAAGGGTGGATTACTCGCGCTTTCGCTCGCCGTTGCAACTGTGGTTTTGATTGTCATCGGGTGCGTGTGGCCGGTGGAGGCCGCGAAGCCCTTTATTATCCAAAAAACTCTGCTTACTTCGGCTTCAACTCCCGAAGAGGCGGTCCAGAATCTGGGCCAGGAAATCCGAGCGCGCGACTGGCAAAAGGCCTATGACAGCTTCGCCAATAAGGCCCAGTTTACCGAGCAGGAATTTGAACTGGATCTGACCGGATACACAACCAATCTGCGCACCTATTCAACGCTGGATCACTTCAACGTGTGGCCGCTCCACGCATCGGACAATGAGGCCGACGTCCGGCTGGAGCTGGATTGGGCCACGGTAGTTGGCACTTCGGTGGACACCCGCGATTTGCAGGTAGTGAGAAATGGAGATCACTGGAATGTGAACTGGCCGTTCACCAGGCAGCCCACGGTTCCTCCACAGGTTATTCCCGTAAATTATCTTCGTTGGGATGTGATCTACCGCGGCGCGGGAGACGACTGGGGAACGCAGGATGTGGATGCGCCATCGGTCCGCATCGTCGACATGCATCCTGTGCAGCGTGCCGACGGCGTCCTGGTCATGGGAGAGCTGTTGAACGATGACGTGGTGCCAGCGTATGTTTCTGTGTCGGCGACCTTGCAGGCAAAGGACAAAGCGCCAATTGCGACCGAAGGCTCTTTTGACATGATCTCCCACGTTCTCCTGCCAAAACAGGTCACTCCATTTCTCATCCAGTTTCCCGATGCGCAGCTCTCTCGAAGTTGACAGCATCAACATGAAGCCATTCGCCATCCTGGTGCCGGCGTCAGCCGATCCCGTGATCGAGATTGATAACCAAAAATTCAATCCAGCGCCGAATGCCTCATTGACTGGACAACTCGTCAATCAGAGTGGGCAAGCTGGTGAACGTAGCCCACGTCATAGGAACTCTCTACGACAAAACCGGACAGTTGGTATGGGTCGCGGACCAGTATGTGGATAGTGCGCTATTGCCGCAGACTCCGGTTGCGTTCAATATTCCGATCCCCGAAGACATCGCGAAAAACGTCAGCAGCGAGCGAACGGTTGTTTCGACCTTCAGCTTTGGAGGGTCGCTGTGAAGCCGACGTTCACATTCCTGCTCGTAAGCTTGACCCTGGCAGTGATGCGGTCGGCCCACGCCCAGGATGAAACCCTCAACGTGCCCAAGAGCATCGAAGCAGGAAGCGCGTTCTCGATTCAGAACGCTGGAAGCGGAGAAGCAACCTTGTACATTGTTGGTCTGGGTCAGGTGCTGAAACGCACGGTGCAATTGGGGACTCCAACGTACTTCCCCGCTGGATCGATCTACGACGCGGGCCATTACATCGTCATCCTCGCGCAAGCCAGCGGCACAACTACCGGATCACTCGATGTGACGCCGGTCAGCACGCCCGCCAACCTCAGCTTTCTTGCCAAACCGTCGCGCCTTCCCGTCGGCTTGCACGGCGGAATTACCGGCGCGGTTTACGTTTTCGATGTCTATCAAAACTTGATTGCCGCTCCTACACCCGTGTCCTTTGAGTTGTCCAGTCCGTCTGGCGCAGTCCAAAAGCAAATGGCTAGTACCCGTGCCGGAGCAGCATGGACAGAGATGGACTCGACGAGCCAGCAAGGCAGCAGCAAGTTCGTGGCGCGAGCCGGCGACGTATCGAGCACCAGCATCATTCGCCAGGTGCCGGGCGACCCCTGCGATCTGAAAATGAGCGCACAACCTTCGGGGCAACAGCTCGATCTCCAGACCGCTCCGGTGCGTCGACTGCAGCGGAAACGCGGTGCCGGATGGAACGATTGTCACGTTCACAGAGACCTACCCGGGCGGTCAATCCACGGTGGATGTACCTCTCAAGCGCGACATTGCAGAAGTTAAGATGCCCGCCCACGACGGAGCAACTATCACCGTGGCGAGCGGAGTAGTTTTGGGCAATCAGATTCGGTGGGGAAGTGACCATGTTGAGGCATTCCGCATTGGTTTGCGCGAGCATCATCCTGGCGTCCGGCATGGTTGCCGCCCAGCCTGAGGTTACTGTCGACACCTCCCAACTCAAGGGCCCGCGGCCTCTGGAAGATCAGACGAAAGCCGCCGCGATTCGCGATTATCTTGAGTCCTGGCAGGGAATGAACGAAGCGTTTCAGCAAAACCAGCCGGACCTTCTTGACGAGGACTTTATTGGCACGGCAAAGGATAAGCTGGCGGATGCGATCGACGAGCAGGCAAAGGCGGGAATCCATACGCGCTATCAGGATCGCGCCCACCATATTCAGTTTCTCTTCTACTCGCCGGAAGGACTATCCATTGAGTTGATTGACGACGCTGAGTATGACGTGCAGGTTCTCGATCATGACAAGCCGGTATCGACCGTGCCGGCCAGCGCGCGCTACATCGTTGTTTTAACTCCCGCTGAAGTTCGATGGAAGGTAAGGGTAATGCAGGCAGATTCCAAATAGAACGTCGGTTAAATAAGTCGATAGTCGCAGGACAGTAATTGAAGATAGACGGCTGGAGGCAGTTTAGGGCAATGCACGAAAATCTCCTTACAGCCGATATCGAGGAGTTGAGAATGGTTTCCATAGTTGTCCCTGTCTATAACGAAGAGGATCTCATCGTCCAGTTTCATGAGGCCGTATCCAGTGCCTTACAGGGCATCATCGAGGGTTGGGAAGTTGTGTATGTCAACGATGGCTCAACCGATTCGTCCCTCGAACTTTTGAAGAGTCTGCAGGCGCTCGATCCCCATGTCGTAGTGGTGGAGCTTTCGCGCAATTGGGGCCAGGTGGGAGCGATCTTCGCCGGCCTCCGCACCGCAAGTGGGCGGGCCGTGATCCTCATGGATGCCGATTTTCAGGATCCCCCGGAGGTTGTGCCGCAGCTCATCGATGCGTGGCGAAGCGGCGCCGAGGTTGTGGTGGCTGTTCGCAGAAGCCGCCAGGAGAGGCGAAAGATTCTGGCCCTGCTCTTCCCTCTCTTCTATCGGGTATTGGGAGCCATCTCCGATTATCCGATGTCGCTCAATGCCGGCCTGTTTGGGCTTATGGATCGGAAAGCGATTGACTCCATCCTTGCGATGGGCGAAAAGAACCCCTACCTGCCCGGATTGCGAGCGTGGGTCGGATATCGCAACACCATCGTTTACTATGACCGCCAGGATCGGCTCGGCGGCGAAGGCAAACTGTCGTTCATGAGCCGGATCAAGTACGCGACAGACGCGATCATGAGCTTCAGCTACAAGCCGCATTCGGCTCAGCTTCGTGCTGTGTTGCCTGGCAACCTGCGTGGCTTTCCTGCTTGGCCTGGGGGCGTTGATTTCCTCGAGTCCCGATAAGAGCAGCGGCTCTTGGTGTCGAATGCGCGGTATTCCTCATGGGCGGCCTGCTGCTTCTAACGGTCGGCGTGCTGGGCGAATATATTATCCGTGTGTTTGATCAGGTGCGCGACCGTCCGCTGTCGCTCATCAGTCAAGTTCACCGCGCTCCAGCCGAACTAGCGGCTCAACCGGGTTCCATTTCCATCCAAAACGGAAGCTATGCAGTTCAACCCGAGGCCTTTTCGGGCAAAGCAAACAGCCGCGCTGCATAAGCGAGCAATATGCCGCGAACGTGAAGCTTCACCTTAGCGAAGCTGAGAGTCGTGCGATTGAGCGAATTCGCTTATCTCGTAGCGCTGGCGGTTGCCAGGTGCCAATTCACTGGGCTTGTTGCGGAAGAGATCCGGTGCCGGAATTCTTTGCGCTATTCGTCGTGGCCGGGGTCTTGCAGGTGGGAAGTCCTCGCTCGACCGCAGATCCCTCTTCATAGTCGTTCCATGTCTCAATCAATATGAACGGAATCGGCTGATCAGCTGGAAATACTCTGCGCCAGAAATTGAAGGTGTCTTGATACGTCTGGCCGCAGCGCGCAGCAATTTGACGATTGAGCCCCCAGGAAGCCTTACTATCGTTGAATTGCGCCCATGCGCCGCCGACGATGATCTTGTCGGGATATTTATCGCGCATCGTTTGGTAAAAACTGGCCAG
Organism: uncultured Acidobacteriaceae bacterium; assembly: GCA_963773915.1. Taxonomy (GTDB): domain Bacteria; phylum Acidobacteriota; class Terriglobia; order Terriglobales; family Acidobacteriaceae; genus Telmatobacter. The sequence continues at coordinate 68,506 of CAVZCY010000007.1, read as the reverse complement.
GGAGTCTTCTCCCCAATTGCCGCCATCCGCAGCCCAACCTTTGGGACCGATGTAGAACCAGGGATAAAAGCCGTCGAACGCATTGGCGTTCGGGCCGGCAGGCGCCTCATAAATAAGCAGCGGCGCAGGGTTCCAGGAGCTGACCGAGGCGCGAACCTTGCTCCAGTCAGTGTGCAACCCCTTGGGAAAAATGAAAATTACGGGGCGGCCTTCGTAAGTCAGGTAGGCTTCATGGCCGGGTGAGTTGGGAGAAAGATAAGCGTCGTGGAACATCTTGAAATCCGCGATCGCTTCGTCTGTTGCTCCGACGGCCTCATTGGATTCGTCGTACATCATGGCGACGTGAAATTTGTTCTTGGCGGCCAGCTTCTGCATCAGCTCGTAGCTCTGATCGATAAACGGCTCCCGGTCGCCGTACCAGTCCACGACGAATCCCGAGATTCCCATTGCCTGGGCATGGCGAATCTGATTTTTGATCACCGACGGATCGTGGGAGTTGTAATTCACAGAAATATGGTCGGGATGCCCGAACCACGCCTCGTACACTGCAAGGACCTCAGGCGAATTGCCGACCGCCCGGTACTTCAGCGGCGCCAATTTGGCCGGAGCCGGGATTGGAACACCCGTGCAGTAAAAGAAGCAGTAATGTGGCGCATATGCGATGCAACATGGTCTCAATTGTTTAGAAGCACGGGACGATTGTCGGGTTTGTCGTGAGCGCGGCACAAAATTCCCGGCTTGTCGCCTGCCTTATCCCATTGAGCAGCCAGAATATGCTTTTTCGCATCGGACTAGATATTACGGTGTGCCTGCTCGCTTCAATATACCCTTCTGGCGCGGCGAACGGGAGCGCCAGCAGCGCGGAGAATGGTCTATCTAAATGGCAAGAACATTACAGTCCCGAATTGTCTCGGGAACCATGGTATTGCTGAGTGGCTCGAGTCTTGCGACCATCCTCAGCCTGGCCTACAACATTGTCATTGGCTGGTTTCTGGGCCCCAGGAGTTTCGGCCATGCCACGGTCGTCTATTCGCTCCTCGTCCTTCTCTCCGCCATCTCGTTTGCATTTCAGATCGTTGCCGCGAAGATGGTGGCGCAGCAGCCATCCGCAGAGACGAAGGCGGAGGTCTATCGATGCTTCCATCGCAGTGCGATCGGATGCGGGATCTCCGTTGCGCTGGTGCTGTTTCTTTTTCGCCAGGGAATCGCGGATTATCTAAATCTGCCCGATTCCAGTCTGATCGCAATGCTTGCAATCGCCGCTGGTTTCTATATCCCATTGGGAGCCCGCCGCGGTTACGACCAGGGCAGCTACAGATTCCATCGCCTGGCCATGAGTCTTGTGATCGAAGGGGCGGTCCGGCTTGGAGGATCGTACGCTCTCGTTGTGGACGGGCTACGGCGTGCAAGGAGTTGTCGCGGCAAATGCAGTGGCGATGGCTGTCTCCTATTTTGCCATGACCCAACGGTTGCCGGCGCCAGCGCCAAATCCGCTTCGCTTTTGGGACGGCATTCGTGAAATAGGCCAGGCGTTGCTCTTCTACTCCGGCCAGATGATCATCAACAACTGCGACCTCGTGGTAGTGAAACACATCTTCCCGGCGCAGGAGGCTGGCCTCTACGCGGCCGTGGGACTCGTCGGCCGCGTGATATTCGTTCTTTCCGCAGCGGTCGTCAATTCCACATTTCCAATTGTGGCGGGCACTCGCGCCGAAGAGCGAAAAGATCTGCGCTTGATTGCCACGCCGCTTTTGCTGGTGCTGGGTATTGGCTCCCTCATCGCCCTTGCCATGTGGATTGCGCCCGCCGGTCTATGGACGACAATCCTCGGGCCGGGATTCCAAATCGCAGGAAAGTACGACATTCCTTACCTTTCGGCGCTTTACGCTCTTAAAACTGTCGTCTATTCAATCAGCGCGGTAGTCATCACGTTTGAGATGGCACACAAGATTGCGAACACGAGCTGGATTCAACTGCTTTTCAGCGGCATGTTGATTGCGGGAATCTACCAATTCCATTCGTCACTGCACCAGGTCATCATGGTTCAATTGGCGGTGCTGTCGGCTCTTTTCGTTGTTGTGGCAATAACGTTTCTCATTGACGCCTTGGCCACATCGGAAATCCCGCAGCCAGCGCCAAGTTGCTGCCCGGTCAGCCTGCTGCGGCCGGTCACGGAAAATGAAGTGATTGCTGAATTCTTGAACAGCGACTTAAACCATCCCTGACTTTCGCGACCTGGATAAGGCGCGCGGACTTATATCCGAACCCAATCAACACCACGCGGATGCAGTTGCAAGACGCCACGCGCTTCTGCTCGCCAAGCGCCGTTCGCTCTGGGAGGAACTCCCCGGCGAAACCGAATGGCATGAGGTGAAAGTCAATGAGGATGCCCTTGACCTCATCAAAATATTTCCGCGGTCCCAATGGCGAAAGCTGGCGCGGGGCAATTATTCAGTCGTACGTGTCACCGAAGGTTTACGCGCCGCGCCGCACACTCTTGACGATCGGTTTTTATCGAAGATGGCCGCTCTCGGAGAGCAACTGTCGCAAGGAGATGGGAAATTCGGCACCGTGATCCTTCTCGGCATTAACGAGCGTGGGCCTCTTACAGTTCTGGATGGCAATCACAGACTAGTAGCAGCATTGCTATCTTCGCCGGCTGGACTTTCGAAACTTCGATTCATGTGCGGCTTTTCACCGCGAATGACCGAATGCTGTTGGTATAAGACAAATCCAGCAACTTTGATTCGCTACGGAAAGCACATATTGACGCGGGCGGTTCGCGATCCCAGGGCGGAACTTGAGCGCATCTTTGGCGATTACGGAGAACTGACACACACTTCCGTAGACCTGCTCAGTTGGGAAGTGCGCCGGCAGGCTCGCTGACCAGGTTAGCTGAGTCCAATGATGTTCAACCTTAACGATAGTTAGGAACAAACGCTAAATAAACTAGGAGGGCTAATATGGCAATCAGGCGATTAGTAACCATCGAGCAGCTTCCGGAAATAACCAGCGAGGACCAGGGACGGCGCTTCCTCGGCAAGATACAAGATCGCATGAGCGATAGGCGCCCTGGCCTCGTGCTTGACTGCTCCGGGCTAAGTCAAATGGACAAGCCAGTTCTTCACTTGCTTCTGTCCTGCCTGGAAGAAGCCATGAAACGCAATGGGGACGCCAGGCTCGCAGCAGTATCTCCGTCGGCCCAGGCAACGCTTAAATTGATCGGAGCGGACCGCCTGTTTCAGATCTTCCCTTCGAATGCCGACGCGGTAAACAGCTTTCATCAGCACCCAGCCGGCTTGGGCCCGATCGAGTACCAATTGGACGAGGATGGTCAGGTTTCTCGAAACGCGGCGTAAAGCTTGGGCCTGAAACATGATCGTCGCCACCTTTAGGCAGAAAGTGAACATGGAATCAGCAAGTGAACATGAGAATCAAAACGTGGCTCATCGAAAAGCCGATTGCGGGGTGCATGGTTTTGCTGTTGGCTGTTCCAGTTGCAAGGGCAGAGCCGTTACCTGGGCAGCAGGCAGCGGCCAGTCAGGAAACTCAGCCAACGCCTCCAGCGGCCGCGCAGCACGAAGCTTCCGCCTCTGACTCCGCGTCAGGAACGACAACGCAGAGTCCTGCCGTTGAGTCGCCGTCTTCGAACGGTACGCCCGCGCCGGGCGCGGAGGCTGCGCAGAACGGTGACCAGAACGCGCCGGCCAGTAGTTCGCAGGCCAGCAGTTCGCAGCCCAGCCAGGATCAGCAGCAGAATGGTGCTGCCCAACCTGTTGGCACAGCCGCGGCCCCGGCAGTGAATGGCACAGGAGTTGCGGGATCACGAGTGAGCGGGGCGGCCATTGCGCCAGGAAAGCAGCGGCGTGTGCGCACGTTCCTGATCAGTATCGGAGTGGTTGTAGCAGCTTGCGTCGCCGTTGGAACCGTGGTTGCGCTGACGCACGCGACGCCCAGCCAGCCGCGTTAATGCATCCGCTCGAATGCTGCAAGAGTCAAACGGTGATTTACGATGCGCGCAGACCGAGAAAATGAGCGACCTAAATTCGTAAGCTTTTCCGGGATTGACGGCGCCGGCAAGAGCACGCAAATCCGTCAATTCTGCGCCGCGATCGAGCAAGCGGGCCTGCGCTATTCCGTGGTTAGTTTCTGGGACGATGTGGCCCAATTCAAGAAGCTTCGCGAAGGCGCTTCGCACGTGATCTTCAAGGGGGATAAAGGTGTTGGGAGTCCCGAGGCTCCGATCAGCCGGCGAGACAAGAACGTCCGCTCATGGATGATGACGCTGCTGCGCCTTTGCATCTACCTGGCAGACGCCATTTCAACTCGAACGTTGATGAAGAGAGTTCAACGGTCTGACGCAGATGTCATCATCCCGGACGTCATCATTTTCGACCGATTTATTTACGACGAGCTGGCCAATCTGAGACTGGAGAACGCGGTGATACGCACCTACGCAGGCATGATTGCAGGGTTAGTGCCCAAGCCGGATATCAGTTTCCTGCTCGATGCCGATCCGGTGCTGGCGCGTGCGCGCAAGCCCGAATATCCGGTTGAATTTCTCCAGTTCAGCCGGAAGTCGTATTTTGCACTGAACGAAATCATCGACTGCTTCACGGTCATCGCGCCAATGTCGGCACGCGAAGCCGAGCAGGAGATTCTGGGCCTCGCAGAAATCGCGCTCTCCGTGGCGCCTGCTGAAGAGATTAGGGATCGGCAAGAAAATCTGGTAGCGAGCGTACTCGAGTGAGGGCACGGATATGCTGATGAGATTTGCCAAAGCGAGTAGTTGTGCGATGGGGCTCCTGATTCTGCTTTGCGCGGGAATGCAAGCCACCAGAGCGGACGCTGCTTCCTGCACAACGCAATCGCAGATGACACCGGCTCAGCGCGATGAGCTGGCCAACGCGGCGCGCTTAATACTTTCGCAAATACAAACAGATAACACCGAGGTTCTTCGCACCGATGTGACGCCTGCCCTCGCCGCGAACTTCGATGGGATTGTCACTTCGGTAGGCCACCTCCAACCCCTCGTTCAGCCAGCCGCGATTACTGTGGATGAGCTTTATCTGCTCGAATCCTCGAACGATTCCGCTGGCGCGACGGCGGCGGGGGCCGCGCAAGTGGACTTCTTTTGTGGTTCACCTGTCGTGTCTCTGAGCTTCCCTGCATTGCCCAGCGGCACCTATGCGTTGACCATGGTTCATGCGACTGGCGTGCCGCGTCCGCAGCAGATATCGCTCATCCTGTCGAAGTCTCCTGCCGATGGCCGCTGGCTTCTCGCCGGCCTATTTGTGAAGCCGATGACAGAGGCAGGCCACGACGGCGTGTGGTACTGGGTTGCGGCGCGGAAATACGCGCAGACAAAGATGGACTGGAATGCTTGGTTTTACTACCGAATCGCAACAGACCTTCTCGATCCGCTGGATTTCCTGTCGAGCCCTAACCTCGAAAAACTGCAGCATGAGGCTGATCAGATTCGTCCCAATGATTTGCCGGGAAAAGCAGCGATGACGTTCTATGCCGAGGGCGAATTGATAACAGTAAATGCAATCGATACCTCGACAGAGTTGGGAGGGCTCGACTTGGACGTTCACTACACGCCCGACTCAACCCAATCAGCTCAGTTGAGCGATCCGATCTCCGCGCGGAAGCAGGTCACCGCGGTGATGTCAGCACTTTTGAAGATGCACCCCGAAATGCAGGGAGCATTCCACGGCATCTGGGTGCACGCGGATCAGGGCACCGCGTCACTCTTCGCGCTGGAATTACCGATGGAACAGATTGTTGCCGCTTCAACCCCGCAGGGTTCTGCGTCACGCTAACGCGCGAAATTTTCGCGGCGGAGTGAAGGCGGCCCTCGCCAGCTCACCCAAGATTCTGACAAAAACCTCTCGGATGTAGAAGACCCAGGATCTACCTGAGAGCAGCGATACGACCTCTGCTCAAGACCATCCCTGACGACGCACGCTTTGACTTCTATTGGGCTGCTTGCTGCAGCTGGGCCTCAATCGGTGCATGAGACGAACCTGACTGCACGAAGGGGCTTCCCCAAGCCAGCGCAAAGATCAGCGCCAGCCCGAACAGGCAAGAGACGTAAGTGAAATCACGCATTAAGGATCGCATAGGGAGAAAGCACCTCTAGTCAGTTACTTAAAAAGTCGCCGTCTAAACAAGAATCGCCATCGAAACGCATCGTGCGATCTTCGCGGCCCATCGCTCTTGTTGAAAAGTTGGATGGCCGGGGAGTCTGCCGGGATGTCCAGGCGGCGAGTCGCTCGAGTGGATTGAGAGCCGCCAAGCCAACCATTTCCTCTCTGAAGGCCTCAAAAGAAAGAGAGCAAGTGCCCTTGAGTGTGGTCAGCCAGACTTGGCCGGCATTCTTATAGAAGTGCACAGCACATAAACCCTAAGCCTTCATACACAGTTCGGGCCGTTTGTCGCGGCGCAAGCACATTCCTGAAAACATCGTGCCAACGACGGTAACTGAGCCGATGTCTCGATTTTTCCATGACGTCAGAAACCACTTTGACTTAACAAATGTCTTGACGGTTGCAGAGCAATCGGGCGAGATGGGAGTGAATTTTATGCGTGACATCAATCTTATGATCGCGGACGATCAACCACTGTCCCTTGTCGGGCTGCGCAGCGCGGTTGCAGATCAGCGCGATATCAGGATTACTGCTGAGTGCCAAAATCCACAGCGTCTCGCCGAAGCCGTCCGCTCTCACCCCGATGTGCTGCTGGTGAACGCGGACATACTGCACGATGAGCTCGGGGCTCTCAAACAACTCGTCTCGCAAGCTAAAAAGACACGAGTGATCGTGATAACAAGCCACAAGGATCGCGAATTCCTCGACGGCGCATTAGAATGCGGAGCCAGGGGAGTGATCCATACGGATTGTCCAGTGAATGAGATCCCCGCCGCGATCAGAAAAGTAACCGGCGGCGGTGTCTGGCTGGACGAAGCCGCCTAGAAAAGAAGGCCTGGAGCAGGCCTCCGAAACTACCTGTCCCAGCGCGCTGGAAACATGCGAGCAATCGCATCAGTTCTCGCCAGTCGAGCCTGCATTGATCAAAGTGCAGCGGCAGCGCCGCGCGAGACTTCGGACACGCCGACGTCCCAGGCCAAAGCGAGATACTGGGCAGACTTTAGGCGAAATAGTGATAGTCACCACGGTCATTCTTTCGCGAAGATGCCGACTCCGAAACGCCCCAGGGAATGCCTAGCGAGCGGGCGAAGTGTTTCAGTGTCGTACCAGTTATAAACGTGGCCGCGGAATTTCTCCGATTATTCCGGTAAGTCGATCTGCTCGTTGATGTGGAACTTTTCTGTCGCCACGGGCGCACCTGTGTCCGGCTGGCCTCCGCCAATACTGATCGTGTAATCCCCTTGCGCGACTATCGGACTTCCATCCTCGGTCACCATTCCCAAGTCGCGGCCCTTCAGTTCGAAGTGAACCTTCTGGCTCGCGCCCGGTTCGAGATGAATGCGCTGGAACCCACGAAGAGCGATGTCAGGAGCACCCTTTACCGGCGGGAATTTGAGATAGGCCTGCACGACCTCATCGCCCTCCACCTTGCCGGTGTTGGTGACTGTTACATCGGCAATCAGAGGCTGTCCTGCGTCCAGAGTTTGCGCCTGCAGACTCAGATCGCTGTACTGGAAGCCTGTGTAGCTGAGCCCGTATCCAAAGGCATAGAGCGGCTTGCCGCTGAAATAGCGGTAGGTCCGGTTGGCCATCCCATAATCCTCAAAGTTGGGCAACTGGTCGACGCCGGTGTAGAACGTAACCGGCAGCCTGCCTGCGGGATTATTTTTGCCGCTCAGCGTATCAGCCACGGCTGTTCCGCCCTCTTCGCCCGGGTACCACGCTTCAAGAATGGCGTTGGCGTGGCTGTTGATCCAGTTCACGGCGAGGGCGCTGCCATTCACGAGAACTACGGCCAGCGGCTTTCCCGTAGCTGCAACGGCTTCGACCAATTCCTCTTCCGGTTGGGGCATATCGAGGCTGGTGCGATCTCCACCGAGGAATCCCGGTTCACTCACCGGCATTTCTTCGCCTTCGAGCTGACTGGTGATGCCCACAACCGCGATGACGACGTCGGCGTTTTTCGCTGCAGCGATGGCTTCAGGTGACGGCCCACTGTTCGCTTTTTCCCAAATCAACTCGGCGTGCCGCTTCCCGTTCGTGCTCCCGTAGCTGATTGTGAGCGCGACCTTGTGCCCCTTTTCCAGGTGGACGCGACCGACTCCGGCGGCGAGTCCATTGCCACCAAAGGCCATGGCTACCTGCTTGCCGTCGACGGTAAGCCTTGCGAAACCAGCGGCGCGAATGCCGAGGATGAAATCGCCCGAATCGGTTGGCGTCAAAAACCCTGACCACTGGACGCCGAAGGTCTTTCGGTCGGCGATTTCGGGCGGCAAGTTGCTGTCAGTAAGTTCGACGTTGGGCTCAATCCGGCTGGCGATTGGCGTGGTGCTCGCTCCAGGAGCCGGACGGCCCCTCATCATGCCCTCGTTGTATTCGGCTTTCAGGCCGGGCTTGCCGTCTGGAGTGGTGAGAAGGCTGTCGGGCACCGGGGTTCCATCAGTACGCAGAAACTGGGTTCCCGGCACATAGGTGATGACGGCGTTGGGGAACTGAGCGTGAAGGCCATCGAGGATAGAGACAATATGCGTGGGCTGGCCGGCATAGTTGCCGAGCAGGGGCCTGGTCTGGTCAGCAAGCGGACCGACGACGGCGATTCTTTTGATTCCCGGACTAAGAGGAAGCAGGCCGTCGTTCTTCAGCAGGACCATGGACTCATCGGCGAGCTTGCGAGCTTGCGCGCGATGTTCAGCGCTATCCAGTTCCTTCTCGTCGATCTTTGAATAAGGAACCATATCCGGAGGATCGAACATGCCGAGCTTCATCCGCGCGGTGAAAAGGCGAATCAGTGACGTGTCCAATGTGCTTTCCGGCAGATACCCTTGCTGCACTGCATCGATATACGCCTTCTCGTCGGGATCGCCAAATCTTGAAGTGAAGGTGACGCACTCGTTGTCCATGCCGCGGATGACGGAGATGGCCACGCCCTGCGCCTGCGTAGGACGATAGCGATGATTGGCGGCGACGTCTCTCACAGCGTCGCAGTCCGAGACGACATATCCGTTGAATCCCCATTTGCCGCGCAATTGGTCCTGCAGCAGGAACTCGTTGGCGCAGGCCGGCTCTCCGTTAATGGCGTTGTATGCGCACATCACCGATCCGGCTTTTCCATCCACAATGGCCGCGCGGAAGGCCGGAGTATAGGTGTCGAGCTCATCGTGCCTGCTCACATCCACATCGGCGAAGTGGCGCGTTGGTTCAGGCCCGCTGTGAACGGCAAAGTGCTTTGGTGTCGCAATGGCCAGGTAATACTTTGGATCGTCGCCCTGCAATCCGGTCACGTAGGCTACGCCCATGCGGCCAGTGAGGAAGGGGTCTTCGCCGTAGGTCTCCTGCCCGCGGCCCCAGCGCGGATCGCGAAAGATATTCAAATTGGGAGACCAGAAATCGAGGCCCCCCATGATGCCCGTGTGTCCTTCGCGCACATTTTGCACATGCTTGATGCGTCCCTCGACACCGATCTGCGATGCCATGGTGTGAATTCCCGGCGTATCAAAGGTGGCAGCCAGACCGATTGGCTCGGGATATTCCGTCACGCCGTCGTTGATGACTCCGTGCAGGGCCTCGCTCCACCATTGATATGCGGGAATATTGAGCCGGGGCACAGCTGCGGAGTTGTTTTGCATCTCTGAGGCTTTCTCTGCGAGAGTCATTCGGTGCACCAAGTCGGCAGCCCTTTGTTCCGGCGTCAAATTGGTGTCTAAATACGGAGCGGTCGGGCTCTGGGTCGCCGCACTCTGGGCTGTCGCGCACTGATTGGCCGAGGCCAGGAAAAACAATCCGGCCCCCAGAGCGAAATTTTGCATTATCCGGGTCATGCATTCCTTCATTTGTGAACCTCAGGCTGGAAAGTAGGCTGGCCGTTTTGCGGACGGTCTTGGTCAAAAAGGGCCGCATGCCGATTAAAACACGCGGGGCAGCAAGCGTTAAATTGGCGTTTTTCAGCGTCGCTTTACTTGGCCGTCGCGGTTTATTTCCCTGCCCTGAACAGGCGCGGCGCAAAGTCTTTCAGATCGCGGCGCCAAGTTTGCCATTCGTGATTGGTGCCCGGCGACTCGTAAAACACGTGCTCGATCTTTCCTTCGTCGAGCGACGCGTTCAGGTTCTCCAGTCCGGCCTTCATCTGTGGGGGCTCATTCGTTCCCACGCCGATCCAGAGCAGATGCACTCTCTTGGCAAAGGCCGCCGGGTCGGCGAGAGCGCCGTTAAAGGCAGTCTTCAAATCCGGCTTCTCGTTGCTGCGCATCATCATCATTCCGCCTGCACCGCTGAAGCCGCCGATGTAGGAGAAGAGATCGAGATGGTTGAACGTAACCTGGAAGGTCTGCATGCCGCCCATGGAAAGTCCTGCCATGGCCCGGTGATCGCGATCCGGCAGAGTCCGGAACGTCTTGTCGACATACGGAATCAATACCTGAGTCATGTCGTCTTCGAAGGCGCCCATCCTCTCCTGCATCACCTTCATGAATTCAGGCGAGCCAAATGGCGTACCCGTCAGGTCGGGAACAATGTATCCGGCCCGGGTGGCATATCCGTTCGCCATAACGATAATCATCGGCTTCGCGCTGCCATTTGCGATCAAGTTGTCGAGAATGAAATTCGCCCGACCCTGCCTGATCCAGCCTGTTTCGTCCTCGCCGCCACCGTGCTGCAGATACAGAACCGGATAGCGTGCCTTCGAATTGTCATAGTCCGGAGGCAGATATACGAGCGCGTGCCGCCAGGTGCCGGTCACGTTTGAGTGGTACCAAATTTCGCGCACTTGTCCGTGCGGGACGTCCTCAGGCTGGTAATAATCTGCTCCTGCCTCAGGTACCTCGACCGCACTGGCCCACTTACTGCCGCCGAAGTAGGCGGTGCTGCCCGGATCACTCACCTCGGCGCCATCGACGTTGATCGTGTAGTAGTGCAATCCAGGAGCCATCGGATCGGTGGTAAACGTCCAGTTTCCGTCGGCATCCTTCGCCATATCAGCCTTCGGCCCGCTCCAGAAATTCAGCTTGACCTTGGTTGCGTCGGGCGCCTTGAACCTGATCTCAACCCGCGATTTGCTGTCGACCTTGGGGTACTGAGCGTCAAGCACGTTCGACGTCGCGGGTTTGAAGTCATCTGCGCCTTGCGCAAAACTAAATGGGGACGCCAGGAGCGCCATAATTCCCGCCAACTTCATCAACTTCAGCTTCATCTTTTTTAGCTCCATGCGCCGCCGGGACGCTTCAATGTGGACAGATTTTCTTGAGCGAAAGAATCTCTTGGGTTGCTCCGCCTTGCGCATGATAAAGGTGGCGATTCTGCCTTGGATAGTTGCATTCGTGCTCCTGATATATCGATTTATTCGATGTATCCTTATTTCATGAACACTTCCCTCGATGCCTGGGAGATTCTTCAAACCGTGGTGCGGTTGGGCGGTTTCGCGCCCGCCGCCAAGAAGCTGAATCGGTCGCAATCGACGATCAGCTATGCGATTGGACGCCTGCAGGACCAGCTGGGCTTGCAGCTTTTCGATATCCGCGGCAGAAAAGCGCACCTTACTGAGGCGGGCAGGTTGCTTTTGGCGGAAGTGGAACCTCGCCTGGCTGGATTTCATGCGCTCGAGCAGCGCGCGTCTGCAACGGCAACCGGAGGCGCACGCATCGTCCATATCTCGATTGACAGCATATTCCCCAACGACCCTCTCTTCGAAAAACTGGCGGCGTTCTCGCGCCAGTTTCCGCACGTCAGGCTGGCGCTGAGAGCCGCGAGCCAGAGGTGATCTGAACGCTCGGGAAAATGAGCGCGCTCCGGGCAGGATTTTCGGCGGGAGAACTACATCGACAAAATAGATATGAAGAATGCGATTTATTCGACTTGCGACGGCTTGTTGCAATCTGTAATGTCAAGAAGTTCCAAAGGTGGACTGGATGTGCCGCCCGTAGCCTCGCCCACGGATAATGAATGTGCTGCAGGCCATGATCTTCGCAGAGGAAGAGAAAACGATACTGATGTTCCCCGCCAGTGCCGCGAGCGTCAGCCATGGTCATCGCGCGCCGTCAACCTTCTCGAAAGTCAATTTGAACGCGATGCCGTTCGCTCGACACCGGCACTTCGCAATTCGATCGAAAAACCAATGTCGGAGATAACGAAGAATGCATTTATTTGTATCCCCCTTGAAAACGCTTTCCCGTCGATTAGCGGCTTGTTTTTCACTCTTGCTTGCGCTACCCTGCATCGCCACATCTCAGACTCGGGTTGTGAACGCCACGATCGACGCTTCAACTACCGGCGCGCCTATCTCGAAATACATCTACGGCCAGTTTCTTGAACACGGCGGCGACATCGTCAATACCGGCGTGTGGTCTGAAATGCTGGTTGATCGCAAGTTCTTCTATCCCGTGGCGACCAGCGCGCCCAAACCACCGCCTGTGATGGCCAATGCTGCGGGAAATCCGCGCTTTAACCGCACTCCCACACGCTGGTGGGCTCCCATTGGCGGCGACGACGTGGTCACCATGGACACCAAAGCGCCCTACACGGGAGACCAGGCGCCGATGGTTGAGCTTAGTGCGAGAGTGCCGCACGGATTCGGGCAATCGGGAATTGCGGTTCGCAAAGGCAAAGCCTACACGGGGCGCATTATTCTTGCCGGCTCTGCGGGCGCAGTGGTAAAAGTGACGCTCATTTGGGGCAAGGAGACTGCCGACCGCCAGACCGTAACCATCAATAAACTCGGCGTTGCATACCGCAAATTCCCGCTGCGCTATACCGCGGCGAGCCGATACCGACGACGCCACTCTCGAGATTACCGGGACAGGGACAGGCTCGTTCCATGTCGGCACGGTCTCGCTCATGCCCGCCGACAACATTGAAGGCTTCCGGCCCGAGGTCATCGCCGCGCTCAAGCAGCTGCGTTTCGGCGTCCTCCGCTTTCCCGGCGGCAACTTTGTCTCTGCCTACGAGTGGCGCTATGGCGTGGGCGACATCGACAAGCGCCCGCCCATCTTTGACCCTGTCTGGCATGCGGTGCAGCCCAATGACGTGGGCACCGATGAATTCCTCACGCTCTGCAGGCTGCTTGGCGTCGACCCTTACATCACGGTCAATGCGGGCTTTGGAGATGCCTGGTCAGCGCGCGAACTGGTCGAATACACAAACGGAGCCGCCACCACGCCGATGGGCAAATGGCGCGCTGAAAATGGCCATCCCGCGCCGTATGGGGTCAAACTCTGGGGCGTCGGCAACGAGCCATGGGGCGACTATCAGATGGGCGCGATGTCATTGCCGCAGTTCGAGCTGAAGCACAATCTGTTCGCTAAGGAAATGCGCAAGGTGGACCCCTCGATCAAACTCATCGCTGGCGGCGCGATGCCTGACGTCATGGAGGGGGCCGACCAGGCGAGGCGCATCAACGGCCAATATGTTCCCGACTATCTTTCCGCAGCTGACTGGACCGGCCAAATGCTGTTGAACTGCCTCGACAACATCGACATGGTCAGCGAGCACTACTACGCATCGGGCACGCAGCATACCGACATGAAGCTCGAGAAGAAAGTGCCCATTGATCCTCCTCTATCTCTCATCGAGTGGGAACGCGCGCCGGCCGTTCAGGTCCGCGCGAAGTACGAGCACTACCAGGAATACCTGAAGCTCATACCGGCTCTGCGCGCCAAGCCTGTTCCCATCGCTATCGACGAGTGGGCTTACTTCGGCGGTAATCGCGACTCCTACAAAGTCGTCCCCGCCTACGCATGGGCCTTCCACGAAATGTTCCGCCACTCCGATGTATTTCAGTTGGGCGCATTTACGTTCGCGACCGCCATGATGAGCTCCAACCGCACCGAAGCCATACTCAATCCCACGGGCATGCTCTTCAAAATGTATCGCGATCACTTCGGCACCATCCCCGTCAAAGTGTCTGGAGACTCGCCGCAGCCCAAGCCAACCTTTCCTGCGGGCGGCGACCAGCCGGCGGTCAACCCTGGCAGCGACACTTACCCGCTCGACGTCAGCGCAGCCTTTAGCGAAGATCGCAAAATACTCGCGATCGCAGTGCTCAATCCATCCGATTCCGAACAGAGCATCAAGATAGCGATTAACGGCGTGAATTTAACTAGCGCAGGCAAGTTGTGGCGCATGGCGCCCGATTCAATTGACGCCACCGTTCAGGTCGACAAGAAACCGGAAGTTCAGGTCGAGGAACAGACACTCGGCGCTTTGCCCGACACCATCACCGTGCGCCCATTCAGCGTGAACATATATTCCTACCCGGCGAAATAACCGGGTCTTCAAATGAGGGTCGAGATGAAAACAACGAAGCTGTTCATTGGATTCGCGATCGCACTGGCCGCTGCGTCAGGATCATGGCTGGCGGCGCAGGTGCAGACGATTGTCCCCGAGGTCGTCGCCGGCGCAAAGCCCGTCACGGTCGAGCACATCAAAATTCACGGCACGGCGCTCGAAGGCAATCTCGAAGGCGACGCCGTTGATCGCGATGTCATCGTCTTCTTGCCGCCGAGTTACCAGAAAAATAAGACTCGCCGCTATCCCGTGGTTTACGCGTTACATGGTTACTCCATCGGCGCTGAACAGTGGAGCCATGAGATCCATGTTCCGCAGACCATAGAAGGCGCGTTTGCAACGGGATCGAAGGAGATGATTGTCGTTCTTCCGGATTCCAAGACCATCTACAACGGCTCGATGTATTCGAGTTCAGCAACGACCGGCGATTTCGAAAGGTTTATTTATCACGATGTCGTTGCGTACATAGATGCGCATTACCGCACGATTCCCGATCGGCGAAGCCGTGGACTCGCTGGACATTCGATGGGTGGCTATGGAGCGTCGCGCATCGGCATGAAACATCCCGACGTCTTCGGCGCTCTCTACATCATGAGCCCCTGCTGCATGTCTCCGATGGCTGGCGGCGGACCTGGGCCCGCCGATCAAATGAAGGAGCGGGCGATCGCCAGCGAGAAGAAGGCCGAGGCGGCCAAGTCCCCGGCCGATCTGGCGGCACAGTCGCCTGGCTTCGCATCGGCCCAATACGCGTCCGCAGCTGCCTGGGCTCCCGACCCAAAGAATCCACCGCTCTATTTTGACTTGCCCACCAAGGATGGTATTCCGCAGCCTGAAATCGTCGCGAAATTCGCGGCCAACGCGCCGTTGGCCTTTGTCGATCAGTACATCGGCAATCTAAAGCAATATCGCGCCATCGCTATGGATGTGGGCGATCAGGATGGACTGCGTTTTGATGCCACCAAGCTGCACAATATTCTCGACAGCTATGGCGTCACGAACAGCTTCGAAATCTACTCCGGCACGCACACCAGCGCGGTCGCCGATCGTTTCCAAAACCATGTGATGCCGTTTTTCAGCAAGAATCTCTGCTTCACCGAGGGCTGCCGTTAACACCAGGCAGCAGGTCACCACCTTGGCGGCGCGATAGCCAACTTGCGTTATCCAAGTCGAACGGAAGTTTGAATTGCAGCCACGAGCAGATGATTTCCGTGGGCGCGCGTGGGAATCGCTCTGGAGGAGGAGACGCATGCAAGCCTGACCAAAGCATACGGCGACGAAAAAGCAACGGCTATTGTTGCCGCGCTCAAAAAGGCCTATCCGCAAAAGCAGATTCGGACCTTGTCGTACATGTGCAGCGGCAGCGTTGGATTAAACGGCCTTGGAATGAGTAATAACGTGGTGAAGATTATCCTGACCTGACTATTGCGACTTGATCATCGTGACTTGATTATCGCGACTCGATCATCGCGCTTTGCCGGCTTGATCGGTCGCGATTTTTTGTCATGGCGTACGGCGAGGATCGACGAGCCAGACGCGCGCAGCTCCGGGGTCGGATATTGGGCCCGGCGCTCTTGTTTCTCCAGTGGCGTTGCCGAGCATATCGCCCTTAATGCCCTTAACTGCGGTCACCTGGGGAAATGGCTTTTGGCTGCTCATTGTCAGTTTGAGAGTGTCAGGATCGAAGTCAATCTTCGCTTCGCCCAATGCTCCATCCTTGTCCCAGCCGTATGTCTGTTGCCATGCCGGCAGGTCGAGCCACTGCTTCGAGTCGTCTGAGAAGAACCCCAGAAATCCATTCGGCATTGCGACATAGAGGTTGCCGTCGGCCTGGTTGTTGCGGTTGAGGAATACGATCGCTGACTTGCCGCAGCTGGTGAAAATGTTGTTCGAGATGTTGTTTCCGGTGGCGGTGCCGCTGCCGGCACGATCCGGGCGAGTGATTGCATAAACGCCGGAGTTGTCGCAGCGACCTATTAGATTCTGCGCAATCGTCAGACGATCGCTCGCGTTGATGAAAACGCCCGATCCCGCGCATCCTCTCTGGCCCGGAGTGCCCGGCTCAGCATTGCGGACATTCCAGATGATATTGTTGTCGATCTGATTCTGTTCGAGGTTCATCTCCATGTGAATGGCAGCGCTGACGGTGAGAATATCGGCGAACACGTTTGAGGCGATGCGGCAATTGGCGTTACCGCTGTCGAGCCAGATGCCATTGGCGTGACGGATATGACGGACCACGTTACGGCGGAAGAGCAGGTTGCGGGCGCGGTGGAACTTCGCTCCGGCTGCCTCCCAGGCGCGTTCGGCGTCGGCCCATCCACACCATTCAATGAGATTGCTCTCGATGAGCGCATCCCGCGTTCCCATGCCGCCGATACCTTCGACGCCGCAGTAGCGTATGGTGTTGCCACGAACAATTTGCGAAGCACCCGCCTGCGGAGTGGGAACGCCATTCCAGTCGCCGTTGGCGATGTCGAGGCCGACACCATTGGCCCATTCGATCGTATTGCCTTCGATGATCCAGTGATTGCCTCCGCCCGTGGATACCAAACCGCGCTGCGGGACTGGGTAACCATTGCCTGCGTGCTGGAACGTGAGCCCCTTGACTCGGATGTAGGCAAGACCTTTTTGCGAAGGGACGAAGACCTGTTCGCGAGTGGTGATTTCGATTGTGTGCTCCGCGGGAGTGCCTTCGGGCAGACGGATGTGAACGGCCTCGCCCGAGTTTTCTACCCAGAACCTGGCATCCGGCGAGCCGCCGATTTCCTGCATGATCGGGCCGCCGCGCGTGCGAGGGGGCAGGCCGGTGCGAGGCACAGGTACACCCGCAGGCGGAGGACCGGGCAGTTGTGCGCTCGCAAGTTCTCGAAGCTGCTCCATCGGCTCCAGTGGCTTGCCGTCGACAAACACCAATCCGCGCCGCCGAAAATACGGGCCCATGTCCACGGTTTTTGTGTCGAGCCATTCGCGATCGCCCGGAGCGCTGTCCAGTGCAAACGGATTGTAGGCGTCGGGAAACATCGCGCCGGCGAGGTCGTGATGCCACGCGATTTGGCTTTCACCCTGAGCAGCCGCGCCCGCGGCGAAACGGCGCACGGGGATCGACTCCTGGCGCCAGTTGTCTTTCAAAACTTCAGACCCTTTAATGAAGACTTTCGCATTCGGGGCAGCCTCGTAACTGATCATTTGAGCTGGCCCCGTGCCGCCGCGCAACGGGCGCACGCATTCGCGGTAGGTGCCGGAGGCAATGACGACTCGTTCGCCGGGCTGCAGAACCTGGGCCGCCTTGTTGATGGTGCGGAAGGGCCGCTTCGCTGTACCCGGCCCGTTGTCATCGGCCCTGGCCGATTGATTGTCAACGTAATACGTTTTCGAAAACGTCAGCGGCTGCTCCCAGGAAACATAAACCGTACCGTCGGGCAATCGCGAGTCCGCCGATCCGATCTTGTCGCTGGGTTGGCTTTCGCCTGTCACAGCATCGTTCTGAGCCTGGCCCAAGACGCTTCCGCCTAGAGCAACCATCGCGCTTACGCCGGCCGCGTAATGGAGAAAGCTCCTGCGATCGATGGGTTGGCTGGCAAAATCGTCATTTGACGCAATATGTTGCGCGGAAGAAAGCTTTTTCTCTGGATTCATATCGGCGCGGGTCTCTCGTGCGAAATCGGATTCACTTCGCGTTTGCAACAAACGCTTTCTCGATCGAGAACTCTTGCAGATTTGTCTGCCGGTGTCAATGAGCGGCGAGGACCGGGACCCTTCGCGCCTCAGAAACCTCACCTCAAGGCATAGTGTGGTGGCTCTGCCGCTGTGGCCTAAGCCGAGATTCCTCTTCGAAATCTCGAACTTCGGAGTGATGCTAAAACCAGAGATTTTTCTTTTTGTTTCTCGCGGAGCTTGGGACGCCTCTGCAAATCATGAGCCAGTTTGCTGATGAGTTACTGGCGGCTTGGCGGCGACCCGGCAGTTGAGGAACGGAATGCAAATTAGATCGGCACTAGGGCTGCGAAATTCCGCGTGCCGCTGGAACTCTCCCCGTCTCACGTGCGTAAATACTTCTAGCGCCCTGAGGTGCTGAATGATCTGGTTCTACAAATATTTCTTTACCGTGGTCTGGGTAGCCTTTTTTGTCTACTGGCAAATCAAGGCCGCAAATACCAAAACCACCCAGCGCATCGAACCGGCTGCTTCGCGCATCATGCGGGTTTCCATTTTCCTCGTCGCGATCGCCCTCCTGTTGCCTTTTCGCATTCCGCTGCCCTGGCTTTACCTTCAGCTCTGGCCAGTTGGCTATTTACCGTTCTGGCTGGGAGCTGCCGTCACCATCGCCGGCCTGGGGTTAGCCGTCTGGGCGCGCGGATACCTGGGCAGAAACTGGAGCAGCTCCGTCACCATTAAGCAGGGCCACGAGCTGATCACTTCCGGGCCCTACGCCGTGGTTCGTCACCCCATCTACACCGGCATTCTCACTGGGTTTCTCGGCATGGCGATTGCGATCTCCCAAGTGCGCGGGTTCATCGTTGTTGTTCTCATCCTCTTCGCGTATTGGACCAAACTCCGCATAGAGGAGCGGTGGATGCGTTCCCAGTTCGGCGAGACGTATGCCACCTACGCTCGCCAAACCGCTGCACTGGTGCCCTATCTCCTCTGATCGCTGGGTCACGAAGGAGATTGTCACGGAGAGTTCTGTCAGGGCTGGCCGTCCGTTCCGAGCAATCCCCAAACAGTTGCCCGACACTTTCCCGCCTATACAAACGGTTCGAGTTTGGCCAAGATGACCGGCAGATATTCCGAGACCGTTGGATGAATGTGCATGGCACGCTGGATGACTGTGTACGGCGCCTTTGCGTACATCACGTCAAGCAGAACGTGGATCACTTCGTCGCCGCCGACTCCAAGAATCGCAGCGCCAAGAATCTGTTTTGTCTCGGCGTCGACGGTGATCTTGATGAGACCTTGCATCTCGCCTTTTTCGTAGGCCCTGGTCACCTTGCTCATCGGATATTTCACGGCAAGGGCAGGGCGTCCGGATTTGCGTACCTGCGCGTCCGTCATGCCGCACCGCCCCAGCGGCGGATCAATGTACAGCGCATAGGCCTGTATCCGGTCGGAAACCCGGCGATGATCGGCGTTGAAGAGATTGTCCGCAACGATCTCGTAGTCGTTATAGGAAGTATGCGTGAAGGCGCCGCGGCCATTGCAATCTCCCAGCGCCCAAATGCCGGACACATTCGTCTGGAGCGTGTCGTCAACCGTGATGTAACCGCGAGAATCGGTGGCAACTCCAGCCCGGTCCAGCCCCAGGTCGCTCGTGTTGGGAGTGCGTCCAACAGCCATAAGAACGTGCGTGCCCACCACTTCCGGCGGACCTTCGTCGCATGAGACACCGACGGCGACCCCGCCATCGCGTTTGGCCAGCGAAATACATTTTGCATTCAGCTGGATTTGTATTCCCTCAGCTTCCAGAATTTCGCGCACTGTCTGGGAGATGTCTTCGTCCTCCCGCCCAATCAGGCGCGGTCCCATTTCAACAATTGTGACTTCGCTCCCCAGGCGGCGATAGATCTGAGCGAATTCCAACCCAACATAACTTCCGCCAATGATAATGAGCCGCTCGGGCAGGAAATCGATGTCCATGATTGATGAGTTGTTGAGGAATGGGACGTCATGAACCCCCGGCATATCCGGCACCGAAGCGCGCGCGCCCACGTTGATATAGATCTTGTCGGCCTGCAGAACTTCGTCGTTCACCACGACAGTGTTCGGCGACTGAAAATGGGCTTGACCTTGAATCACCGTACAGTTCGCCATTCCTCGAAGCCAATTCTCCACTCCGTTACTGGATCTCGCAGAGGCTGCATCCTTTCGTGCTTTGACTCTCGCAATATCAACGCGCAAATCGCCGATCGTAAAACCATATTCCGCACCTCGGCGGGCAGTATGGATCGCATAAGCACTCGCCACGAGCGTTTTTGTCGGAGTGCATCCGGTATTCACGCATGTGCCGCCGAATTTATGGCGTTCAATAATCGCGACCGTTTTGCCGGCTGCCGTGAACCGCGCTGCCAAAGACGGGCCCGCCTGGCCCGTCCCGATGATGATTGCGTCGAAATGCTTCGCTGGAGAGACAGTCGGTGTTGTGTTCACAAGAACTCCGATCGGCCTGAACTTTTTTAGGCCAGAATCATCATGGCGAAACTATTAGACAAACGTATCGGACCTCGCCAAAATAAAGATTGGGTAACTCGGAATAGTAGATTGCGCATCTTAATCCACGTGCCCAGTACAAAGGTTTTGACAACACCATTGCCCAACCGATTGGCCACGCACCTCAAGTCTAATTGCTCCATGGCACCTGATTCGGCCCGGGGATCGTCGACATTTCGCAGGCTACGCAACCAAATTCTTACGGAAAGGATGGCAAAGATATGCCGGAAGCAACCTGGAAACCTCATGAGAAACACGGGCAATTGACAACGCAGAGCGACTTGCCCGACACCGTTTACGCGTTTCCCAAGCAGCGCAAGGAACCATTGACCGACGCCCAGCATGTGCGCAACGCGGTTGCGCGGTTCGACCAAGTCATCGACGTCTCCGATGCCGACCGTGCGTTGGCGTTTGAGAACATTGAAAAGGCCGCGAACCACTACGGCGTCAATCTTTCGGAAACGTCATGGCACGACCTTGGCGCTCATCCTCAAAAGACAAAATGAGAGCCCGCCGCTCGAGGCGCCGTACTTGAAGAAATCGCTGTGCCTGTCGTCTATCCCGGCCACGTCCAGTCTCGAATCTCTTCTTTGTCAATGCCTTCAGTGTGCGCGTAGCTGATGCTCTCGATAATCTGCCCCTTCAGCCATTCCTTCACATGGGCGCCGACGGTGCGCAGGCGCGGCACGCGATCGATAACGTCAATTGCCAAATTGAAACGGTCGATCTGGTTGAGAATCGCCAGCTCAAGCGGAGTGTTGATGCTTCCCTTCTCTTTGTAACCGCGCACATGCATATTGTCGTGATTCTTGCGCCGGTAACTCAGTTTGTGAATGAGCGCGGCGTAGGCATGGAAATTGAAAATCACAGGTTTGTCGGTGGTGAAGAGCGAATCGAAATCGCGGTCGGATAGTCCATGCGGATGCTCAGTCTCTGGCATGAGACGGAAAAGATCCACAACATTAACGAATCGAATCTTCAAATCGGGGAAATGTTCCCGCAGGATTGCGACCGCTGCAAGAGATTCCATGGTCGGTATGTCGCCTGCGCATGCCATCACCACGTCGGGGTCTTCACCGTCGTCGCTCGATGCCCAGTCCCAGATGCCGATGCCCTTGGTGCAGTGGGTGATTGCATCTTCCATGGTGAGGTATTGCAAATGCTCCTGCTTATCCGCGACGATCACGTTGATATAGTCTCGGGATCGAAGGCAGTGATCGGTCACGCTCAGCAGGCAGTTTGCGTCCGGCGGCAAGTAGATGCGCGAAACATCGGGGCTCTTGTTCGTTACGATGTCGAGAAATCCCGGATCCTCGTGCGTAAAGCCGTTGTGATCCTGCCGCCACACCACGGACGTGATCAGGATGTTGATCGAAGGCACCGGTGCCCGCCAGTCGAGCTCTTTTTTGGACTTCTCCAGCCATTTGGCGTGCTGGTTAAACATGGAATCGATGATGTGAATGAAAGCTTCATAACTTGAAAAGAATCCGTGACGGCCAGTCAGAACGTAACCTTCAAACCAGCCTTCGAGCGTGTGCTCGCTCAACATTTCCATTACGCGCCCTGCAACGTCCAGCTCGCCGCCGTCAGCGTCTTGCGGCAAGAATTCGGCCAGCCAGGTTTTCTTTGATGCGGCGTAAATAGCCTGGAGCCTGTTGGACGCTGTCTCGTCAGGCCCAAACACGCGGAAGGAATTCATGTTGCGCCGCATCACTTCGGCCAGGAAATGCGCGAGTATGACGGTGGGCTGCGCATACTCCCCACCCGGCGCTTTCACATCGACTGCATACTCACGAAAATCCGGCAGCTCGAGCTCTTTTCGCAGCAGCCCGCCGTTTGCGTGAGGGTTGGCGGAGATGCGGCGCGATCCGGAAGGCGCGAGTTCCTGGAGTTCTGCGATGAGCCTTCCCTCGGCGTCGAATAATTCTTCGGGCTTGTAACTGCGCAACCAGTCTTCGACTTGTTTCAAATGTTTCGGATTCGTTTTTGGGTCAGATATCGGAACCTGGTGCGCCCGCCATGAGCCCTCCACTTTATGGCCGTCTACGACTTTCGGCCCTGTCCATCCCTTGGGCGAGCGCAGCACAATCATGGGCCAGCTGGGGCGGGTGGCATCGCCCGATGAGCGGGCGTGCTGCTGGATCGAGCGAATATCCAGCACGCATTTCTCCAGGGTCGAAGCCATCAGCTGATGCATCGCAGCTGGATCGTCACCCTCGACGAAATAAGGTTTGTGGCCGTATCCGATCAGCAGCGCCTCCAGTTCCTCATGCGGAATGCGCGCGAGGACCGTGGGATTCGCGATCTTGTAGCCGTTGAGGTGTAGCACCGGCAGCACGGCCCCGTCGCGAATGGGGTTGAGGAATTTATTCGAATGCCAGGAGGTGGCGAGCGGACCACTTTCGGCCTCGCCGTCTCCAACAGCGACAGCAACGATGAGGTCGGGGTTGTCAAAAGCCGCTCCGTACGCATGAGAGATGGAATAGCCAAGCTCGCCGCCCTCGTGAATCGAGCCGGGAGTTTCCGGCGTGCAGTGCGAGCCGATTCCGCCGGGAAACGAAAACTGCTGGAAGAATTTGAGCAGGCCGGCTTCGTCACGACTCTTGTCAGGATAAATTTCGGAGTAGTAGCCTTCGAGGTAGCAGTTGGCCAGCGTCGCTGGCGCGCCGTGACCGGGGCCCGCGATGTACATCACATTCAGGTCATATTTCTTGATGAGCCGATTTAGATGAATCCAAATCAATGACTGCCCCGGGTCCGACCCCCAATGACCGAGAAGCCGATTCTTGATGTGCTCCGGCTTCAAGGGCTCGCGCAGCAGCGGATTCGCGCGGAGGTAGATCATTCCTGCCGACAGATAATTGCAGGCATGCCAGTAAGCATTGGTCTTTCGCAACTCGTCGGGGGTAAGCGGCGCGGCGACGCCAGGCGAAACTTCAGTTGTGCCAGCCATTTTGTTCTCCGGCATCCAGGGGATTCGTCATCCGCGAGGATGACTTATTTTGCAGAATACTCCTCTAATGCTTCGGGCTCACCAATTGACATTGAAATTTCAAATTCTCCTGCACTTTTTTGCCGCGCGGGCCGCGGAGGTGTCAGTCAACACATTTCGTCCAATGAATTCCTCACCCCGCTTCCGGCATGATGGCTGATAATGCAATCGTGGACACCGGCCTTTGAGGTCATAGCATTTCGTCGATGTTGTTTTGTCCAACCTTTTGCCCGACTTGGAGATGAATCATGAAAGCAATTGTTGTGCATGAATACGGCGGTCCTGAAGTATTGAAGTATGAGGATTATCCTGACCCGGTTCCAGGCCCGGGCGAAGTTCTTGTGCGCGTCGCCGCCGCGAGCGTAAATCCGATTGACTACAAACGCCGCGCCGGCTTAACCAAAGACTTCTATCCCATGACTTTTCCGGGACTAATCGGAGTCGATATGTCGGGGACGGTGGCAAAGCTTGGACCGGGAGTGGAAGGCTTTTCCGTCGGCGACCAGGTGTTCGCAATGGCGGATAACACTTATGCTCAGCTTTGCGTTGTGAAAGCGAACGTTCTCGCGAAAGTTCCCACGGGTCTTGATTTGATCGAGGCGGCGGCTCTGCCGCTCGTCACTGTGACCGGAAACCAGCTCATGTTAGCCACGGAAATCAAAGCGGGCCAGACGGTTCTGGTCGCAGGTGCTGCTGGAAATGTGGGACGATCGGCGGTCTTCACTGCGAAGGATCGCGGGGCGACTGTGATCGCGGGGATTTTGAAAAGGCAATTCGAAGAGGCGAAGACCGTTGGCGCGGATCAGTTAGCCGCAACAGACGACAACGCCGCGATTGCGAGTCTTGCTCCGCTTGATGCGGTTGCCGACACGGTCGGCGGAAAAACCGCCGAGAAGCTGATCGGCAAGGTCAAGCCGGGAGGAGTGTACGCATCGGTTGTCGAGCCGCCTCAGAGCGCCGCGTATTACCCATCGGTAAAGGTGGCGCACGTCTTTTCGCATTTCGACAGAAAAACGCTGGAGTACATGGCGGCAGCCGTGCGAGATGGCAAGCTGGTGATTCCGATCGGCCCCAGGTTTCCGCTTAGTCAGGCGGCCGAAGCTCACGCCGCAGCCGAAAAGGGCGGCGTCGGGAAAATCCTGCTGGTGCCTTGAAATTCCTGGTGTTGCGTTGAAGAAGTTAACTCAACTCCGCCGGTAGCGAAGATAGAGAAACGCATCCTTTTGCTTGACGCTGAGCGTTTGAAACCGCGGCGCGGAATCCGGCATAAACTCCACGCTTTCCACGATCGCCGGTCGAGGCGAATCGCTCTTGCGGCCCGCGATTTGCGGCGACAGCGTCAGAAAGAGCTCGTCGATAGCTCCTGC
The DNA here is from genome assembly GCA_963773915.1 of uncultured Acidobacteriaceae bacterium. Taxonomy (GTDB): domain Bacteria; phylum Acidobacteriota; class Terriglobia; order Terriglobales; family Acidobacteriaceae; genus Telmatobacter. The sequence goes on along the minus strand of CAVZCY010000007.1, from coordinate 43,517 downwards.
CGCAAGAAATTGCCCAAACAATCTAGGGCCGCCCTCGTGGAGAAGCGTGCTGACACCAAACTGGGCCTGTAGCAATTCGAGGATCGCCAGCGGATCGATGTTGCCACTACTCGAATCCAACGCACGAACCTCAACGGAGCTTAGCGAAGCAGCGCCTCGCCGCGTAAGCTCATCGCTGCCAGATGGGGTTGTCACGACGACGGTGCGCATTGCCGGTGATTGGAAAACCGCTCTCTCCAACTCCAGTCGGCCACTGCCGCTAACGATCACCAGCAGCGGATATTCCGGTTTATGCAGTGCGTCGACTCGGAACTCCGCATATAAACGCTTCGCATCAGGATAGACGTATTCAGGCGTCCAAAGGCTGTTTGCTCCTACGTCTTGCAGCGTTCCAGCGCCGACCATCACGGCATCGACGGAGGCACGCAACAGGCCCATGATGAACCGGTCCGCGAGATTGGAATCACTAATGGCCGAGCCGCCCGACTCACCCGCAATCTGGTAGCTGGCCACCCCGTCAAGACTGGAAACGAAATTCGCAATCACATACGGTCGCCCGGCGGACGAAGCGCGAAAGCGCAAATCACCATCGTACATCTCTCTCAACTCGGGCGGGAGAGCAGACTCGGCGTTCTCCTTGTCGCGATCAACGAGAGTCTGTACGAGCTGCATTCACTGTCCTTCTGAGAGCCCACATTGAAAACACTAACCGGGGCCGGGCATCAACCGTAGTCCCGAGCGTGAGCCGTATGCCGGCGTCAGCCGTAGACCTGATCGGTGCTCTGTCCAACTTCAATAATGTAACCGTCAGGATCGCGAATGTAGCAGCGAATCTCGCCGTACTTGGGAATCGGCGGCGTGATGAACTGGGCGCCTCGGCTCTTCCACAACTCATAGCACGCTTGAATATCCGCGACGCGGAAATTCATAAAGCTGTTGATGTGATCAGGGTCGGGGACGCTGAGCGTTACCGTCGGCTTGTCGGGTGTCGGGCCGCCGCCGACGTTGAGGATCAGCCAGGTATTCGCGATTTGGATGTGCCCGGAAGCGCCCTTGCTGTCGCCAAGGCTCAAAATGCGGCCGCCAAAGACCTTTTCATAGTAGCGAGCCGATCGCTCAATATCGGCGACGGTGATGAAATGCGTAACCGTGAGCCCCTCGCGCGGAGGCATCTCATAGCTTTTCTGTTCGAGTTGTGGGCTGCTCATTGACGACCCCTCACAATCCAGATCTCACGCACTACTTCTTCTTCGCGTCGAGTGCCGGTAGTAGAAGCTTCACCACCGCCTGGTCTGAGAACGGGTTCTGACCTGAGATCAACTCGCGATCCTGAAGGGCGTAGCTCCCCCATGGAGCGACGACGCTTACGTCACCGCCCGCGGTTTGCAATGCGAAGTCCGGATAGAAGAGAACCTTACCACGAATCTCAAGCGGCTCCCGCTGCTGCTCCTCCGCTGTCGAAAAGATCGTCATCTTGTATCCGGCGTAGATCCAGCCTTGCGCCTTGGCCTTTGCTCCAGCGGTATCGCCCGCCGACAGCGCCGCGACAAACTCCTTCGAATTCGGAAGCGCGGAGAGCAGCGAAATCGGGCCATGGCACAGCACAGCTGTAGGCTTGGATGTTTCATGGAAATGTCTCATCACGATGCCAGCGTTGGGATCGTCGAGAAGATCGATCATTGGGCCATGGCCGCCGGGGACGAAAACGGCGTCATATTGATCCAGGCCCGATGCGACAACATCCGAGATGCGCGATGGGTTCTTGAGCCCGGTCAGGTTATCGCGGAAATTGAAATAGTCGTGGAGCCTGGCCTCGTCCCCGCCGAAGAAATCGGGGACTGCGGAATGGAGATCCAATTGCGGCGTGTTGCCTTTGGGGTTGGCGAATGTGATTTCGTAGCCTTCCTCCATCAGGGCGCGCGTGGGAACCGTCAGCTCGTTCAGGTAATAGCCGGCGCCGCGATAACACCCGCCATCTTTCAACGGTAAGCCGTATCCGCTCGAGACTAGCACCAGGATTTTTCCTTTTGCTGTCATTTTGCTCTCCTCTTTGAAATCGCGTTCTTATCCGCACCTGGAACCGGAGCTGGGGCGGAAGAGATTTTCGCTCTCGCCAATGGGCTGTCACCAAGCGGAGATCCGTAAGCGTTTAGGTCCGCATCCCGTCCGGCCCCGGCGTCAGCCGTAGACTTGATCGGTGCTCTGGCCGACTTCGATAATGTAACCGTCAGGGTCGCGGATGTAGCAGCGAATCTCGCCGTACTTGGGAATCGGCGGCGTGATGAACTCGGCGCCGCGGCTCTTCCACAACTCATAGCACGCTTGAATATCCGCAACGCGGAAATTCATAAAGCTGTTGATGTGATCAGGGTCGGGGACGCTGAGCGTTACCGTCGGTTTGTCTGGCGTCGGCCCGCCGCCGACGTTCAAAATCATCCAGATATTCGCCAGCTGAAGGTACGGAGGCGCATTGCCGTCGCCCATGGTCAGAATGCGAGCGCCGAAGACCTTCTCATAGTACTTAGCCGATCGCACGACATCGGCAACGGTAAGAAAATGCGCAATGCTGATCCCCTCTTTTGGGGGCATTTCGTAGCTTTTCTGATCGACTTGTATTGGGCTCATTGAGGTCTCCAATCTGGGTGAAATTTCCGCCGAAAGCCAGGCCAGACGCTTGCGGCGCTCACAACTGCTCGCATCGGCGGCGTCTTGATGAAACCGGAAGCGGGACAAAGGTATATTGGACGAATGTATCGACGAACACCGGTATGCGGATCGGAAACTTCGCCAAAAGGTGGTGCGCTTGCCCTTTTCCTCGCGCCGACAATAACAAATTAACATCAAAACCATCGACGACTTAAAGAATCTGCCGCCCGAGAATTAATTTGGGCTGAATTTGTGAGAAACGAAGGCACATGCGGAGTTTAAAATCGACCGGCCAGCGAATTGAGAGACGGAAAAGGTCGCGTCAGAAACGAGAATAAATCGAAATGAAGAAAAATCAGCGCGGAGTTAATCCTGCTTCAAAACCAAGTGGCAACGGGTGCGTGGAGTGCCTGGCATCATCGAGTGGCTGGTGGCTTCACCTCCGCCGGTGTGCGGAGTGCGGGCACATCGGCTGCTGCGACAGTTCTCCGAGTCAGCATGCTTCACGGCATGCGGCTGCGACAGGGCATTCAATCATTACCAGCTTCGAGCCGGGCGAGGATTGGTTCTACGATTACGAGACGCGGGCGGAGACCGAAGGCGCGGCGTTGCTTCCGCCGCATTCGCATCCGAAAAATCAGCCTACTCCGGGTCCGGCAGGCAGAGTGCCGGCCGACTGGGAATCGCTCCTGAACTAGAGCCTGCCGAAACTTCAAGGCCGGCGCCGCTGCTTTCTTGCGGTCAGCGCGCCCTTCGTTTCGGCTGGGCGCGGTTCAACGTTTCTCGTACGGATGGAAGATGTAGTCCTTCGATTTCACGACCGTGTGGCAGGTGTTTCCGCAGTCCGCGAGGCTTTTTGGATCGGCTGAATATGTGCCCGTCGCGGCATCGTAGTTGATTACCGCATATCCCCATCCGCCGGTCGTCGGAAATCTCTTGCTGTCCTTCTCCATTAGGAAAGCCTGGCTAAAGGCGTCCGGCACATCCACGTCGAATTGAGCTTCCTTGCTCTTTTTTTGCGTCCACTGGAGCTTGACGACCATGGAGCCATCCGGGAAGGACTGGCCGTTGCCGGGAGTGCCTGCTTTGAATGCCGCGATCATGAGCGGGTTGGCGACGATTACTTTTTGTACCTGGTCGGTCCGCGCAGACGAGAGGACGGGCCAATCCTCGTATCCCCTGAAGTCGGAGAACGCAATTCCGCTCGGCGATTTCAGCGAGTATTTGTCCGGCGGATCGGCCGCGGCGACAACGAGCACGGTGAGCGCTGCCACGGCTGCAGCAATCACTGTAAAGCAGGCAAGACGCATTATGGCAGTGCGAGCCTCTACTTTCGGTTCCGGTGGCTCTTGAACCGCAGATTTTGCTCGGGGCTCAGGCATCATCTGTTCTCCTTCACAGAATCGTTTCGATCAACCTGCATCTCGAATGATTGCGATTAAGCCGGACGCGAGGAAAGTTCGCCGATTGGACAAAAAGCTATCAGATTCCTCTGAAATGCTGGAAAGTTTATTTCCACAGACGTCCGCTCATTTGCGTCACTCGTAGGTCGTCGTGGTCCGTCGCAAGATCGCATGGATGACGACCTGCCGGTGATCAAAGTCGAGATCGTAGAGGATACGGTAATTACCGACCCTTCGCCGCCATGCGGAAGGCTTTCCCTGAAGGCGCTTCAAATCTCCGTGGAAGGGGTTCGTTTCAATCGCGATCAATACCGCTTTGACCCGCGCCTGATCCTTACGCGGTAGTTTTTGAAAATCCTTTTGGGCGGGGCCGGATATTTTGACGTTCCACGTCATGGAGGAATGCCCTTAATGATACCGCGTCTCCTTTTTGAAACGCAGCCCGGCCGCGTCGGAGCGCTGCGCGCTCTTTGGTCGTCGAGATTGCCAAAGGATAGCGGGCCTTAACATATTCCCGCAGGGCCTCGCGAACCAGCTCGGACCGGGTGCGGGATTCTATCTTCCGCACTTCCTCGAACTGGCGAAGCAGCGCCGGCGGGAGAGATACGGTCATGGTCTTAGTGGTTCTCATGGGAATGCATGGGTCTTACTGAGTAAGACTTGTTCTTAATCGTACTCGTCAGGAGAGGTATGTCAAGTTTCAAAGGCTGATTCCAAAAGAAAAGCGGAGCGATAATCGCTCCGCTCACCCTCAAAAAATCTCTAGCGCGCAAACCCCAATCCTCAATAGAGCCGGAAGTCGACCTCGATCGTAATCATCACCGGCACAGCCGTTTTGCCGTCTTTCATGGCTGGCTTGAATTTGTATTGTTTGATCGCCTCGATGGCTTTCTCGTCCAGGCCCATGCCCAGCGCTCGCGCAACATGGATGTCTTGCGGATTGCCCTGCGCGTCGACGATCAGCGAAACCATGCAAACGCCCTGGTACTTGGCCCGCCGCGCCTCGTCGGAGAATTCTGCCTCAACGCTGTGGAGCACTGTGGGCGCCGAAATGCCGCCGCCGACCTGGTACACCCCGCCGCCTGCGTTGCCGCCGCTTCCGGGCCCGTAGCCGTTGCCGTTGCCCGAGCCCAGGCCGCCGTTACTGCCCGATCCCATTCCCGCGCCGCTTCCCGATCCAGCCGAGGGCATCACCACATTCGGCGAATTGGTCATGCCGATCATCGGCATATTCGCGTTGTCAGGCAGTTGAATATTCTTCTGTACGTTGATGGTCGGCGGATCGGGCAGCAATGGCTTGATGACCGTCTGCGGCTGAGGAGGCGTTACGTCAAGCTTCGCCCTGTCGGGCAGCTTTCCCTTGTTGGCATCGATAATGCTCTTATCGCCGCCACCGCCGCCGCCGCCAGCATCCTTGGCGGCTTTAGGCCCTTTGTAGTCGCTCAATTCGATGTTCGTCGCCTGCGTAGGCGGATTGACGTAGTTCCTGATCGCGCGAATACCCAGCCAGATGAACAGCAGCAATACGGAAATATTGAGGGTCGACGAGATTCCGACGGCCCACGGATTCGCCTTCACGGCCATGCGGTCCGGAACCGGAATTGGCGTTGAAGTCAGCTCCAGCGGCGGCAGCTTAATAGGGAAAAACACGTCCCGGATGCTCTCCCAGAGACCCACCCAAACGGGCTGCTCTTTGAAAGCCTTCCCAAGGAACGCGTCGAGTTCGTGGCCGGCCACTGGAACCGCGGCTGCCTGGTCGCCCTGTGCTTCCGGTGTCGCTTCCGGTGTCATTTCCAATGCCATGTATCGATCGTTTGCCTTCTCGCCGGCGCCGTTCCCGGTCGTTCCCGCCTGCCCGTACGCAAGCGCAACCGTCGACAGGCCCTTCGATCCATTATGCTTGACCGCGCCAGCGTTTGTCTCGGTTCCCGAGCCGCTTCCGGCTTCGGGCCCGGCCTCCGATTTCTCATACTCCGCCAGGTTAAGCACTCCCATACGCAATAGACGGTCGCGGGGTTCGGTTTGTTACCGCGAAAAATGTCACTGCTTTGTTTACACTGATAATTGAATAGCTTCGAACACTCGAATGGAGTCCCGATGTCCCCTGCGCCAGAGTTGAAGGCGACCCTTACCCTGCCCCAAACCGCCTTCGCCATGAAAGCCAATCTGCCGCAGAATGAGCCTCTTCGCCTGGCCCGTTGGACCGAGCTCCATCTCTATGAAGAGATGCGCAAAGCCGGCCGCGGGCGGCCTGTCTACCTGCTGCATGACGGCCCCCCCTACGCCAATGGGCCCATCCATCTTGGACACGCCTTAAACAAGGGACTCAAGGACTTCGTGGTCAAGTCGAAGACCATGGCCGGGTTTGACGCGCCGTTTGTGCCCGGCTATGACTGCCACGGCCTGCCCATTGAGATCAAAGTCGACGAGAAGCTAGGCCACAAAAAGCTCTCCATGCCGGTGCCCGCGGTTCTTGAGGCCTGCCGCGCCTATGCGCAGAAATATGTCGACCTGCAGACTGCGCAATTCGAACGCATCGGCTGTTTTGGCCGCTGGCAAAAGCCTTACAAGACCATGTCTCGCGACTACGAGGCCCACACGCTTGAGGCCTTTTACGGCTTTCTTGAGAAGGGCTTCATCTACCGCGGTCTCAAGCCGGTCTACTGGTGCATCCACGACCGCACAGCGCTGGCCGAGGCCGAGGTCGAGTACGCGAACCACACCAGCCCATCAATCTATGTGCGCTACCGGCTGACCTCCGATCCCGCCGCCATTGCACCGACTCTCGCGGGACGGCAAGTTTCGACCATTATCTGGACGACCACTCCGTGGACGCTGCCCGCGTCGCTGGCCGTGGCGTTTCATCCCGATTTCGAATATGTCGCGCTTGAAGACGCGCAGGCTGGCGAGGTCTACATCGTCGCCGCCGCGTTGGCCGAGCAAGTTGCTGCCGCCTGCAAGCTCGGACAGACAAAAGAACTCGCGCGCTTCAAGGGCGCCGCGCTCGACCGCGTCACCTTCCAGCATCCGTTCCTCGATCGGTCGATTCTCGGCGTGCTGGCCACCTACGTCACCGCCGACACAGGCACCGGCGCCGTACACACTGCGCCCGCCCATGGCGTTGACGATTTCTACACCGGCCAGCGCTACGGGCTCGACCCCACCGCGCGCGTCGATGCCGGCGGGCATATTCACTTTGATCCGGATTCCTGGCATCAAGCCGAGCCGCCCGCCTACGACGGGCTGACCGTGTGGAAGGCCAACCCGTCATCGTCGCCATGCTTGAAGAGCGCGGCGCGCTGATGGCCGGCTCGCAATTTGAGCACTCCTATCCTCATTGCTGGCGTTGCCACCACCCCATCATCTTTCGCGCCACGGAGCAGTGGTTCATCTCGCTCGAAACACCGATGAAGCGCGCCGACGGGAGCGAGACTACATTCCGACAGCTCGCGATCGAAGAGATCGACAAGGTCGTCTGGGATCCGGCGTGGGGCAAGGAGCGCATCACCAACATGATCGCCACGCGCCCCGATTGGTGCATCAGCCGCCAGCGAATCTGGGGCGTGCCCATCGCCGTTTTCATGTGCGAAGGCTGCAACCAGCCCATCGTCAACGCTGAGTTGAACAAGAAGATCATTGACCTCTTCGAGCGCGAGGGCGCCGAAGCATGGCACGCCACTTCGGCCAGCGCCCTGTTGTGGGACGAGCTGGCTGCGGCGCACGTGGCCGAGTGTCCCGCTGGGGGCACGAGCTTCCGCAAAGAAACCGACATTCTCGACGTCTGGTTCGACTCCGGCGTGAGCTGGCTGGCGGTCTGCGAATCTGATCCAGACCTGAGCACGGCCTACAAGGCATTCCAAGACCGGGACGGCAATCACGACGGTGCGAAGGGCGTCCCAGAGGTCTTCTACCTCGAAGGCGGCGACCAGCACCGCGGATGGTTTCACTCTTCGCTGCTGACCTCTGTCGCGCTGCGCGGCCGCGCGCCCTACTCGCGCGTCGCAACCGCCGGCTGGACGCTCGACGAGCAAGGCCGCGCCATGTCGAAATCTCTCGGCAACGGCGTCGATCCGGTGGACATCGCCAACCGCATGGGCGGCGAAATCGTTCGCCTTTGGGTCGCGTCGGTCGACTTCCGTGAAGACATGGCCGCCAGCGAAAACCTGATGCAGCGCTGCGCCGAGCTCTACAAAAAGCTGCGCAACACCTTCCGCTTTCTGCTTGGAAATCTGAGCGGCTTCGACCCGGCGCGCGATCAAGTCGCCGAGGCCGAGCTACTGCCGCTCGACCGCTACATGCTGGCCCGCACGCGCGATCTCACCGAAAAGATCCTCGCCTGGTACGAGGCCTTCGAGTTCCATCGTGTCTACCAGGCTGTCAACGAATTCGCCATCGTCGACCTGAGCTCCTTTTATCTCGATGTGCTCAAAGACCGCATGTACACCTTCGCGCCCACCAGCCAGGCGCGCCGCTCCGCGCAGACAGTTTTGTGGCGGATCACTGAAGCGCTTGTCCGGCTCGTCGCGCCCATCCTCACCTTCACCGCCGACGAAATCTGGGAACACCTGCCCGCGGTCGAAGGCCGTCCGTTCAGCGTGCATCTAGCGCTGTTTCCGAAGCCGGAAGAGATCTTCTCCGAAGATCCGGCGCCCGTTCTCGCCGAGTGGCAGCAGCTATTTGATATCCGTGACGATGGCGCTTCGCATCCTCGAAGAGGAGCGCCAGGCGAAGACGTATCGGGAAAGCCTCGAAGCTAAGTTAGTTCAAGTCACTGATTGACGAGGACGGCGATGCCCTCCTGCAAAAATACGAGCTCTAGCCTCAAAGAACTTTTCAATGTTTCCGAGGTTGAGATCGTCCAAGAGCGGCCAGCGATTTGCAAGATGCAACAGCGGCGAATCCAAGCACTCATTGGGGATCAACGATGCTGCCCGGTAATGGCAGAAAATACCTCTACAGGGTTGATGCTCTTTCCGCCTCCGGCCACAAATGCGCGCGCTGCTGGAACTTTATGCCTCACGTTTCGAGCTATGGCATCTGGCACGACGTCTGCGACCGCTGCCAAGGCGCTCTTGCGCGAGATGGGCATCAAACCGCCTGAACCTGACTCGCCTCAAGCCGGCGCACCTCAGCCCGAGGCCAAACAATGAGTTGGCTGACAAACTGGCCTAAGCCGCGACGCCTGCCCTGGCTTCTGCTCATCTCCGCGCTGGTCATAACCGCCGACCGCCTCACCAAGACCTGGATCGCCGCACATATCTCCCTCGGCGGCGCGATTCCCATCATTCCGAGCTTTCTGCGCCTTACCCACTGGACTAACCAAGGCGCGGCATTCTCGCTCTTCGCCGATTCTGCGTCGCCGAATGCCGTGCGCTGGGCGCTGGTCGCATTCACTGTCGCCGCAGCCGTTGCCATCTTCGTCGTGTTGATTCGCCTCGGCAGCCAGTTAACTCTTACTACCGTCGCTCTCGCGCTCATTCTCGGCGGCGCCATCGGCAACGTTCACGACCGCATTCTCTACGGCTCAGTCATCGACTTTATTGAGGTCCACTTCCGCAGCTATTACTGGCCCGACTTCAACGTGGCCGACTCCTCCGTCGTCACCGGCGCATGCATGCTGCTGCTTGATTCGTTGCTGCCGCACCGCAAGCCCGCGAGCTAGCGCCGCCTTGCCACCATGCCAGCTTTCAACCGTGAATGACGCGCGCGCCCGAGGCTCCGCGTCGCCGGTATAATTGGTCGGACCACCGCGGGCCCAGAGGAGTGGTATCAGAGGAGCTGTACCAAATGACTGCACAAGGTTCCGACACCATCGCTTCTCCCGGTAACCTGGCTCCCGCCGGGAAAATTCGCACCTGCGATGGGTGATCTGCTCCCTCCTTTTCCTCGCCACGGTTATCGCCTACGTCGACCGCGGAGTGATCGCCTACCTTGAAAAGTTTCTCGAGGGCGTGATCCCCGGGCTCAACAGCATCAAGTATGGATACATCCTCGCTGCCTTCCAGGGGGCTTACGCCATCGGCATGGTGGTGGCCGGCGGGCTCACCGACAAGCTCGGAACGCGAAAAGCTTTCGCCATCGCCATTTGCCTGTGGAGCGTCGCAGCCATGCTGCCGGGCCTGGCATTTTCAGTCGTCACATTCGCCGTAGCCATGTTTCTTCTCGGGCTGGGCGAGGCTGCGAACTTTCCTGCCTGCATCAAAACCGTGGCTGAGTGGTTTCCCAAGCGCGAGCGCGCGCTGGCAACCGGAATCTTCAACTCCGGCGCAAATATTGGAAATATCGCGGTCCCGCTTATCGTGCCTTTTCTCGTCGGCATGTTCACTTGGCGCGGAGCTTTCGTGGTCACCGGCGCAATGGGCCTGGTCTGGTTGGCGGCGTGGCTCGTCATCTACCGGCGGCCGGAGCTGCACCCCGGCGTTTCCCAAGCCGAGTTGAATCTGATCCTCAGCGATCCCGTAGAAAAGATCCAATCCGTGCCCTGGAGCCGTGTTCTGCCAATCAAGGAAACGTGGGTCTTCGCCATTGGCAAGTTTCTTACCGACCCGATCTGGTGGTTTTATCTTTTCTGGTTGCCGCGCTACCTGCAGACCACCTTCGGCCTTAGCTTGTCTGCCAACCGGCTGCCGCTGGTCGTCGTGTACAGCATTTCGACTGTCGGCAGTATTGGCGGCGGCTGGCTCTCTTCAACATTGCTGAAGCGCGGAGCGAAACTGAACACCGCCCGCAAAACCGCAATGTTGATCTGCGCGTTGGCTGTGATGCCAGTGCTTGCCGCGCCTTATCTCCATCACCTGTGGCTTGTGGTCGCCGTCGTGGGCCTCGCCACTGCCGCGCACCAGGGATGGTCGGCCAATCTGTTTACCCTGCCCTCCGATCTATTTCCCAAGGCCGCTGTCGGCAGCGTGATCGGTCTTGGCGGAATGGCGGGCGCGATCGGCGGAGTGCTGTTTCAGTTGGCAACCGGCTACGTCGTCGGACTGACGCATAGTTACGTGCCGCTGTTTGTTACGGCGTGCCTTGCCTACCTTACGGCCCTGGTGATCATCAACGCCATTTCGCCGAAGTTGGCGCCGGCGCGACTCGACTAGCGCAGTGCAAAAATAAATGAATGCGGGGCCCGATGATTTTCTGCGTGGCGACCGCCCCGGCAAGATTCGAAGCATTTCAAGAAACATTGCCCGGCCGTTTCGCATCACAATTCAAGAGGCCTCGATGAAAATCGATTCTTCAAGCAATTTTTCGCCGGCAGCTTTCGGTGTCGCCGCCGCGCTTCGCCATTCTTATCTTTTCCTTTCCCGGCGACGTTTTCGGCCAGCGCCTGCCCACTACAGTCATCCCCACGCACTACATTCTCAAGCTCGCGCCCGACCTCAAAGCAGCGACATTCTCCGGCGAAGAATCGATCGATGTGAATCTCCAGCAGCCGACGCGCTCGATCACTCTCAATGCGATTGAAATCACGTTCCATTCGGTGACCATCGTTTCTGATGGCTCGCAGCAAACGGGTACGGTGAGCCTCGACGCCGGCAAGCAGCAGGCCACGTTCACATTTCCTGACACGGTCTCCGCCGGCAGCGCCACCATCAGGCTTCGCTACGCCGGCATCCTGAATGACGAGCTGCGCGGCTTCTATCTTTCAAAGACTGCTCGCCGCAACTACGCCGTTACGCAATTTGAAGCCACCGATGCGCGACGCGCGTTTCCCTGCTTCGACGAGCCTGCATTCAAAGCCAGCTTCAATATTTCCCTGGTCATCGATGCCGCCGACACTGCAATCTCAAACACACCCATTGCGACTGACACTCCGGGCCCCGGCGCTGACAAACACACTCTAGTTTTCGAACCCACTCCGAAAATGTCCACCTACCTCGTCGCGTTTCTTGTGGGCGATTTTCAGTGCACGAGCGGACGCGCGGACGACGTCGACATTCGCGTATGCGCTACGCCCGATAAAGTCGGCGAAACCACATTCGCGCTCGACGTCGCCAAATTTGCGCTCCACTATTACGACGACTACTTCGGCATTCACTTCCCGCTCAAGAAGCTTGACCTGATCGGCATTCCCGACTTCGAAGCCGGCGCCATGGAAAACTTCGGCGCGATCACCTTCCGCGAGACCGATCTTCTGGTCGACCCGAAAACTGCTTCCATTCCCGCCCAGCGAAACGCGGCGCTCGCGATCACCCATGAAATGGCCCACCAGTGGTTCGGCGATCTCGTCACCATGCAGTGGTGGGACAACATCTGGCTCAACGAGGGCTTCGCCACCTGGATGGAGAACAAGCCTGTGGCCGCGATGCATCCTGAGTGGAACATTCCCGAGGTCGTCGCCGGCGACGAACAGGGCACTCTCGATATCGATGCGCGGCCAACCACCCGCGCTATTCGCGCCAATGCCGACACGCCGGATGAGATCAACCAGTTGTTCGATGGCATCGCCTACGGCAAGGCCAGTGACGTGCTGCTCACGGTGGAGAACTACCTCGGCGAAGAAACCTTCCGTCAAGGCGTTCACGCATATTTGTCCGCGCATGAATACGGCAACGCAACGGCGGAGGACTTCTGGAATGCGCAGACCGCTACAAGCCACAAACCCGTCGACAAAATCATGGAGTCGCTGATCGTCCAGCCCGGTGAGCCGATTTTCAACTTCGGCACGCCGGCGGATGGCAGCGTTCCCGTCGCACAGAAGCGATTCTTCTTGAGCCCCGGCATTACCACCACTCCAGTGCAAAAGTGGACTATGCCGGTATGCTTCAAAACCGCCGATGCCCAGGATTGCGAACTTGTAACGCCGGAAACATCAAGCCTGAAAATGCCCGCTGACGGCCTGTTCTTCGCCAATGCCACGGGCAAAGGCTATTACCGCAGCGCTTACGCACCCGCGCAATACGCGGATCTAGTCACGCACGCCGAATCGGACCTGACGCCCCAGGAGCGCATCAGCCTGCTCGGAGACGAGTGGGCGCAAGTGCGCGTCCAACAAATCAACGGTGGGCGACTATCTGAATCTCGTCGCTGCTCTCAAGTCCGATCCGAACTCAGACGTTTTCTCAATGGCTGCGAGCAGAATCGAAACGATTGCGGAAAAAGTCGCCTCGAAAAAGAAAGAGCGCGATGAGTTGGCCGCGTGGGTTCAGCGCAACTTTGCTCCCGCATACGCAAAACTCGGTCCTCCCGCGCCGGGCGATTCGCCGAACACGCTTGAGCTGCGTGCGCAACTTCTGGTCCTTCTCGTCGATCATGGCAACGATACCGGTCTCAAGGGCGATGCGCGAAAAATCGCCGATCAATTCCTCGATGATTCCGCAGGTGTCGACCCGACGCTGGGGCAGGCCGCCCTTGAAGCCGCGGCTGAGAACGGTGACGCCGCGCTCTTCGATCTATTGCAAAAGATTTATGAGACGTCGACCGATCCCGATCTGCAGGAAACCGCTCTGCGCTTGCTTGTGCAGTTCGACAATCCCGCGCTTCTCGAGCGCGGTCTCGAATACTCGCTCTCGAGCAAAGTGCGCAACCAGGACGCCGCTATTCAGTTCGCAATCGGTCTCGAAGATCCCGATACTCGCGATGCGACATGGCGATTCATCAAGAAACATTGGAACCAGGTGCACGCGGAACTGACCACCGACCTTGGCTCGTATCTGGTTGCCGGCGCCGGCAGCTTCTGCACCGCCGACGCGCGCGACGATGTGGGAAGTTTCTTCGCTACTCACCAGGTCTCTGCCTCCGACGTGGCGCTGAAGCACGCTCTTGAGAATATTGATGGCTGCATTGAGCAGCGCCATCTGCTGGAGCCGAACCTGAAGAAGTGGCTGGCCGCGCAGGGCGGATCGTAAGCAGCAAGGTTTTGTTGGAGCGCCTTTACAGCTTCCGCAGCCGTTCACAAGCTTCGTCCAGCTCTGCATCCTGCTTGGCAAAGCAAAAGCGCAGCAGATTTTCGCCGCGCCCCTCGCGGAAGAATGCCGATCCCGCCACGGCGGCGACGCCGGTTGCGCGCAACAAGTGCCGAGCTTTTTCTGCAGCTGTTTTACCCGGCAGGCGCTCGACATTCGCCATGACGTAATAGGCGCCCGGAGGCACGGAAGCTTCCATGCCAGCATCCTTGAGCGCCGCGAGTAGCCGGCCCCGCTTCGATTGATGATCGGCAGCTAGCTGCGTGTAAAAGCTCGGCGGCAACTGCTCCAGGCCTGCTGCGGCGCCCACCTGCAGCGGCGCGGGGGCGCACACGTAAGTCAGGTCGTGGAAATGCCCCATCGTCGGCATCCATCGTGCGTCGGCCGTGGCGTAGCCAATGCGCCAACCCGTGATCGAAAAGGTCTTGCTGAATCCTGAAAGCACGATCGTGCGCTCGCGCATGCCGGGCAGTGTGGCCGGGCAAATGTGTTTCGCGCCGTCGTAGACGAAGTACTCGTAAATCTCATCGGTAATCAAAAAGAGATCGTGCTCGACGGTGAGTTGCGCAACCGCTTCGAGCTCAGCCAGCGTGAAGATCTTTCCCGTCGGGTTCGCAGGCGTGTTCAGCAGGATGGCGCGCGTGCGCGGCGAGACCGCGGCCCGCATGGCATCCACATCAAGCTGCCAGTCCGGCTCGGCCAACGCCACCAGAACCGGGTTCACGCGCAGCGATTTGAGCGTGTGCACGTGGTAGCCGTAGAACGGCTCGAAGACAAGCACCTCGTCGCCGGGATTGAGTAGCGCCATGGCGGCCGCATGCAGGCCGGCTGTTGCACCGGAGGCGACCATCACCTCGTTCTCAGCGTCGTAGGTCAGGCCGTAGTCACGAAGCTGCTTGGCCGCAATCGCCTCGCGCAATCGCGCGATGCCGTCACACCGCGTGTAAATATTCTGGCCCTCGCGGATGGCTTCGATCGCCGCACTCTCGACCACGTCTGGCACCGGCGTATCGCATACGCCCTGCGCGAGATTGATGCCGCCCATGCGGTCGCACTCGGTGGTCATGGCGCGAATTTCGGATTGAAGTGTTTCCGGCGCCAGCGCGCTCAGGGCAAGGCGCGATGTGGGTGCGCTCATATGCGTAAATGTACCGGGCACAGTGAGATTCCTTAGCAGCCATTTTACATTTTCGGGCCTACAAAATTGGGCGCAAATTTATTGCTTGTGCTCGCCGGCGCAACAAAGTTTCTGCCCGTTCGCCGGTCATTTTTTCATTTGCCGCAGTGCCATCCGCGCCGCGTGATAGCCGCACATGCCGTGCACGCCTCCGCCCGGTGGAGTAGACGCTGAACACAAGTACAGTTTCGGCACGCCAGTCGCATACTCGCTGGCAGTCGGCCTGAAAAACATCTGCCGCATGGTCATGGCACCGCCGCTGATGTCGCCGCCCACTAGATTCGCGTCCATCGCTTGCAGCGCCGCTGGCGAAGAAACATGTCTCGCCAGTACGCAATCGCGAAATCCCGGCGCAAAGCGCTCGATCTGCGCTTCAATGCGCTCCGTCATATCAAAAGTCGATCCGTTGGGCACGTGGCAATAGGCCCACAGAACGTGTTTGCCATCCGGTGCGCGCGAGGTATCGTAGAGCGTTGGCTGTGCCACCAGCACAAAAGGCCGCTCGGCCTCGCGCCCATTGGCGACGGAATTCTCAGCCTCCGCAATCTCCTCAAACGATCCGCCCACATGAATGGTGATTGCTCGCCGGCAGTCTGCCGCGCGCCACGGAACCGGCTGCGAAAGTGCGTAGTCAACCTTGAACGCGCCCGGAGCGAGCTTGTATCGCTCCAGTTCGCTTCTATATTTCGGCGAGAGCCGATCGCCGGCAATCTCAACCAGTTGTCGTGGCGCGGTATCGAAAAGCACAAGCTCGCTGCTCGCTTCCAACTCGCGGAACGCGGCCGCATCAACGCGGGACGATTTCTGCACGGTTCCCCCAAGCGTCTCCAAGTAGCCGATCAAGGCCTGCGTAATTGCCTGTGCGCCGCCCCGCGGAATCGGCCAGCCAACCGCGTGAACGGTGATGCCGAACATCCATCCGATGGTCGCGCTCAGCGGCTGATCGAAGCCAAGAAACGAGTGGCCCGCCAACCCCGCAAAAATTGCGCGTGTGCGCGGGCTGACGAAGTGGCTCTTGGCAAAGCTTTGCGCGGATTGCAACGCCGTCAGTCCGAAGCGCGCCATTCGTAGCGGATGATGCGGGATGCGCAGCGCCGGTCCCAGCGTGTCTTCAGCAAACTCTTTCCAGTCGTCGGCCGCAGGCTGCATCAAGCTCCGCCATAACTTTCCATCCGCGCCCAGCGAGCGCTCTGCATGTTGCAGGTCCCGCTCCAAAACGACGGCCGAGCCATCGTCGAGCGGATGCGCCAGCGGTGCTTCGCCGTGAATCCATTCCAATCCGTGATCGCCCAGTGGCAGCGCAGAAAAAAATGGCGACCCCGCTGCAAATGGATACACGGCCGAACCGAAGTCGTGCAGAAACCCGGGCAACGTGAGAGGTAGTGTTCGCACCGCGCCACCGGGCTCGGCCTCGGCCTCAAAAACCTCTACGCGCATTCCCGCCTGCGCCAGCACTATGGCCGCGGCCAGCCCATTGGGGCCCGATCCGATTACGCATGCGCGGTTCATCACTTTGCCTTCCTCCGTGTATTCGCAACTCAATCGTGGGGCGGCAGCTCCTCGGGATATTCCACAACCGCAACATGGCCATCCGCAGCAATCGTCAGCTCGGGCGCGTACAGGCCGAGATACTCGCGCCTCCACCAGTCGCCGGTTTGCCGCTTTTCGTCCATCGTCGTAAACCAGTATTGCCAAATCACCGCGCGCACATAACGCGGCGGAATCTGCGGAAAAGGATCGCCCCGGAAAAGCGCCAGCACATCGCCGTCGCTGACGAGCAGGCGCTCCTCAGTGAGCGGTACAATCTCGTTCTCGCGCCACCCTCCCAGCGAAGCAAACCACAGGTTCCAATCGAAGCGCGGCTGATAGGGCGCATAGATGCCCGGCGCTTCGTTCAATGCCTGCGGCTTGTTTCGAAACTGATACGCAGTCCAATTTGTGCCGTCGCTGGAGCCCTGGAATTCGATCTCGTAACGTCCGCGCGTCATCACCGCGAAGAGTCCATACTGGTTGGCAATACGAAATGGTTCGAGTGCAATCAGCGGCTTCACCGGCAGCGGAATGTCGTGCAACGGAATCGCGACCAACTCCGCAGTCGTGTTGTAGGCAATCCAAGTCAGCATGATGGTCGCGACGGCCAGCCGCGCTGCCCATAACGAAAATCCGAGTCGGGCCCGAAGTGTGCGACGCTCTCCAGCGAGGTAGCTCGTCTCGATGTCCGCCGTCGTCACGCTGGCCTCGCCCATGCCCAAAATCGATAGTGGCTGGTCGTCGTGCGCTTCCAGTGCCGGCGCTGAAACCCGCTCCGGTTCTCGTGGTCTGAACCGCGCAGGCACAAAGCGCAGCAGAAACTTGTCGTCCAGCAGCAGAAAGCCCAGCGACAACACCAGGTAATTCAGAAACGCATAATTTGCCGTCAGGATCACGCCAATCTCCCACGGCGTGACGATGAAGAAAAGAATCAGCCGCACCCTGCGCGGAAAGAACATCATGAACACCAGCCCCAGCTCGAGCGCCAGCGTGCCGCCAACCGTGGCCGCATGAAACCAATGCGGCATATGCTCGACGTACCAGCCGATCCACGTTGGCAGCGGCCCGTTCTGATAGTACTCGTCCATGGCGGTGAAGTTGCGCCACTGCAGGTCGCCGCTCACCAGCTTCACCATGCCCGATTCAAAGTAGATCCGGAACCACTCCCATTGCAGCAGGAACCAGCTCATGCGCGAGGGCGGATCGTGCGCACCCCAACCCGGCAGCAGCCCGCGCGGCGCGAAGAAAAGCGCAAGAAATCCTGCTTCAAGCAACATGCCATCCGACTGATAGCCCGAGAACACGCCGCTCGCGCCGACGAACGACAGGAAACACACAAAGCAGACAAAAAAGCTCAGACGCGGCCATACATTCAGGAAAGCGATCACGGCTGCGATCAGCCCGACCCACGTCACGGCCATCATCATCGTTGAACTTGGCGAGATCCAGTAGAGCGAAGGCGCGTACCAATAGCGCTCCAGGCCAAACAGCTGCGCCAGACCCAATTGCTGCGCGACGTCGGCAAGATAATCCTGAGCCGGCAGAATTCCTTCAGGGCCGATTAATCCCTTGATCTGAAACAGCAGCGAATAAAACGCAGAGAAATAAATCAACGCCAGCGCGCGCAGAAAAATCCATCGCGGAGCCATTTGTCCCCGCGGGCCGCGATGCCCGTCGAAGAGCCACCTGAATGCGTTGATTAATTTGCTCCATCGCATCTCTCGAACAGGATACCGGCTGGCCGGTGATCAGCCATAAGGGAAGTTGCCCGTTACGTTCATGCGTTTGGCCGGGATTGCAGCACCGGGAATTGCTAACTTCCTTCGCTGTAAGAAACGCCGGCCCTCTCTGGTAACTCTCACATTTAGCGACGTTTACGCTATAATTTTAATTGAGAGAAAATCCTCGAAGCTATCCGGTATTTTTGCCCGAATTGTGTTGCGAAAATCGACTGCGGCCTCCTCGCTCTGCTCGTGCGGCCAAATCCACGCAGCCCGAACCGTGAGACGATCTCCTCAATGCGCCAATCGTTATTTGATTTGTCGGGCAGAGTGGCCGTTGTTGCCGGAGGCACCTCGGGCCTGGGCCGCGCGATGGCTTTGGGTCTTGCCGCTGCGGGCGCCGACGTGGTCTCCAGTTCGCGCCGGGCGCATGAGGTCGAAAGCGCCGCCGCCGAAATAGAAGCGCTCGGCCGCCGCTCCTTGCGCGTCGTCAGCGACGTCCTCGATCGCGCCTCGATACAGGCACTGCACGACGCTGTCATCGCAGCCTTCGGCAAAGTCGACATTCTTGTAAATGCGGCCGGCATCACCAGCAAGTTTCCCGTCTTGCAGGCACCTGAGGCGGATTGGTCGCGCATCATCGAAACCAATCTCACCGGCACTCTCCGCGCATGCCAGATCTTCGCTGCCACCATGTCGCGCGCCGGTTACGGACGCATCATTAACGTCGCCTCTCTCGGCTCGTTCGTTGCATTTCGCGGCGTGGCATCCTACTCGGCGAGCAAGGCGGGCGTGGTCTCGTTAACCCGGACCCTCGCCATCGAGCTGGCGCCCAACGGCGTCAACGTAAACGCCATTGCGCCGGGCGTCTTCGCGACGGAATTAAACCGCGCCCTGGTTCAGGGAACGCAGCGCGGCCAGGAACTGCTGATGCGCACTCCCATGCATCGCTTCGGGCAGGCGGATGAGCTGGCCGGCGCAGCCATTTTTCTGGCTTCAGAAGCTGCGTCGTTTGTGACCGGCGAAGTTGTCGCCGTTGACGGCGGATTCCTCGCCAGTGGCGTAAATCAGTAGCTCCCGCGCGCAAGCTAAATCCGCCGCTCAAGCTCAATTCCCGCGCCGCAGTAGCCGCTGCGCAATCAGCCGGCACCGCGTTAAAACTCAACCGGCGCGATCTGCACTTTTCGCCCTTCGGCGCAAGACGTGTAGACGCTCCGCACCAACTGCAATGCACGATATCCATCCACACCGGACGACGCCGGCGGCCGCCCCAGTTTGCATGCCTCGCCAAAGTCGGCCAGTTGCCGCTCAAATGGCGTCAGAGAAATTGCCATCGGATCGGATGCGCCCGACTTGGCTTGTTGCGCAATCGGCGCAGGCTCGCCCGCATCGTCGCGCACGTCCCACGTCGTCAATTGATCGCCGGTCACGATCGCGCTTCCTTTGGTTCCGTGGATCTCGATCCGCTCAGGATAGCCGGGCCACAGCGCCGTCGCAGCCTGAATCACGCCTGTCGCGCCCGATGCATAACGGAGCACCGCATTCACCAGATCCTCCGATTCGATCTTGTGCGTCGCGCCGAGATGCCAGTATCCAAAAACTTCGTCCACCGGGCCCATCAAATGCAACAACACATCCACCTGGTGAATGGCCTGGCTGATCAATGCGCCGCCGCCCTCGCCCGCCCAGCTTCCCTTCACCGGCCGCGCATAATACTCATCCGTCCGGTGCCACTTCACGTACGCATCGGCCTCAAGGATCCTGCCCAGCCGTCCCGCGGCAATTGCGCGCTCCAGAAATAATGTCGAATCGTCAAAGCGATGCTGGCTGACCACGCCGAGTTGAATCCCGGCCTTGCGCGCCACTTCCACCATCTGAGCAGCGGTCTCCAGATCCACGGCCATCGGCTTTTCCACGAGCACATGCTTGTGCGTTTTCGCAGCCAGCTCCACCGCTGCCAGCCTGTAGCCGGGAAAGGTGCAGACATCGATGAAGTCGACATCCGCGCGCTGGCAGAGCTGTTCCGGCGAGGAAACAAACTCCGCGCCCCACGCTGCGGCGAACTTGCGCCCGCGCTCTTCTGTCCGATCCGTAACCGCCGCGATCTGGTAGCCGATGTTTCTGTACGCCTGCGCGTGCTTCGTCGCGATTCCGCTTGCGCCGATCAATCCAACTCTCATGCCCACTCTCATGCCCAATCTTATAAACGATCAAACTCCCGCATCGATGCCGCCCATCAAGATAGTGCCGGCTGAAGACCCTATGCGAGCACCTCGTCAGGTTTGGGGCTGTCCCGCTCGCCGCCACGAACAGCTCGCGGCGCAAAGTCCACTTGCCGGAAGAGCACTTTCTGCAACACCAGGGCAGCGGCGCCCCGCAGCCTCGCTGCATCGCCGTCCATGGCTGCGACCACGCGCGGCGTGTGCGGCGTAAACGATTTGGCGATCAACTGGCTCTCCAGCAGCGGGCAAATGCGAGGCCACAGCGCAGTGCAATCGCCCACGATGATGATCACCTCCGGCGCCAGCCCGGCCGTCAGCATCGCCAACCCACGCGCCAGGTAGGTCATCATCTTGTCGATCGAGCGCAGCGCTCGAATGTCGCCCTCCAGAGCCAACTCCAGCAGCTCCTGAAACGTTGCGATCGTGCTTTCCGGCGCCAGTTCGCGGTAGTAGCGCAGCCCCGCACGATTCGAGGCAAATGTCTCCCAGCAACCTACGCTGCCGCAGCCGCAAACAGGGCCAGTTTCCTCGAGTGGCATGTGGCCAAATTCGCCGGCCATGTCGTCCCTGCCTCTCACGATGCGACCATCCACCAGCATTCCTGCGCCGATGCCCTCTGAAACCGAAATCGCAATCATGTTCGACGCATCGCCGAAGTTGCCGAACCAGCGTTCCGCCGAGAGGCATGCGTTGGCGGCGTTCTCCATTTCGATCGGAGTGTCGAGAACCTTCTGCAACTCCGCGTACAGATCGATCTGTCCCCAGGGAGCGTTCGGCGAAAAAAGCAGGCGATGCGTCCTCTGGTCCACGCGCCCTGACACGCTCACACCCAGTCCCTGAAAGACACGGTCTCCGTAAGTCGCGCGCAGGGTCCGCGCCGCCCGCGCAATGTGCGCGATGGCAGTTCTGGCTTCGTCCGGCGTAGAACCGGCCTTGAGGTCAAGGGCGACTGCCTCTCTGCCCAGAATCTTTCCGTTGATGTCGACCACGGCCAGGTTCGCTTTTCCCGGCCGCAAATCCATCGCCAGCGTCACGTGCCGGTCGTTCAACGTCACAAAGGTGGGCCTGCGCCCCCGCGGCAGCCGACCCATGCTGCCTGCCACCACCCATCCCTCGTCGATGAGCTGGCCAATAATTACCGAAACCGTGCTGGGTTGCAGGCCCGTCAGCCGCGCCAGGTCAGCCCGGCTCACCGGCTGGTGCAGGTGAATCGCATGCAGCAGAATGTCACGGTTAATTTCGCGCGCGGTTTCGCTCGATGCTACCGCGTGGCGTGGTCGAGTGGTCTTGTCGCTTGTATGCATGGTTCGCGGCTCTTATCATCTCCCGGCCCGGATCGATTTTGCTGCTGCTCCAGGTTCCGCAGCGGATTATCAGCGTCCCTATTCCCCAATCACTATATCTGAGGCTGCACGATCCCTGAGCGACGTCGGGATGGCGCCCAATGAAAGCTGCGATTGCGACTTCGGAGAGGCCAAACCAAGATCCTCATCCCCAGCGCCGAGCGGTCACTTTTGAACCGCCGTTATAGGTAGGCAAAGTAGCATGGCCGAAATTGTCCTATCGTAGCCGGACCCATGCCACTTAAACCTGCTGAGATTGGGTTTTAAGCCACCGGTGAGGCGTGCCTGATTTGGCTTGAACCCCTTTGGGCGACGCGACGAATCTCGGTCTTGGGACCTTCGTGGGTAATGCTCCCTCGTGATCATCGCTACCCGCTTCTTGCTGCCGGCGGAATGGGGTGGTAGCCCTTCGTCTATGCTTCGATTGCGATACAAAAGCGATTTTCTTCTTAACTTGACACTGCCGTGCGGACTCGCCTATCTCACTCCAATCAATTCAGTTGCTTGCGACAATGTGGGCATCTCCGAAGTTCTTGATCTCAAATCGTTTCTTCGCTTGACAATTGTCGCTTTTTCTCCATATACTTCGCGACGCCAAATAAATTGGCAATTGCATGTCGCCCAAGT
This sequence comes from uncultured Acidobacteriaceae bacterium, assembly GCA_963773915.1. Taxonomy (GTDB): domain Bacteria; phylum Acidobacteriota; class Terriglobia; order Terriglobales; family Acidobacteriaceae; genus Telmatobacter. The sequence continues at coordinate 20,949 of CAVZCY010000007.1, read as the reverse complement.
TCTTCGCATAGTGCATCGTCCGTGTCCTCGAGAGCAATCGCCATCGCGGCGGCATCTCAGCAGGTCGGGCTAACTGGCGAGGGAGAGCGGACTTGCGGGGTAATCCACAAATTTCGGAGGCAACAAAATGAACGGTTCGAAAATGGCAGGATGGAAATCACTTCATGAGACGGGAAAACGGTTTCGTTTCAAATCAAATAACGTTTCCAAGTTGTTGATGATTCCATGTGTCGCGCTGTCGGCTCTCGCTCTGGTGTTCCTTGCGAGCCCCTCGGCCCACGCGCAGGGCGGCGGCAACGTCGCCATTACTGGAACCGTCGATGATCCTTCCGGAGCGGTAATCGCCGGAGCCAAGATCACGGTGACACAGATCAGCACCTCGATTGTCCACACTGACACTTCGAACAGCAGCGGCTTGTTCAACTTTCCTGAACTGCCCGCCTCAACCTATTTGGTGACGGTAGAGGCGCCGGGATTCAAGAAGTGGTCACAGACTGTCGTAATGTTGGCCGACCAGGTTCGCAACATGGACGTCAGCATGGAAGTCGGCGCGCAGACCCAACAGGTCACGGTGGAGACGTCGGCTGTACAGGTGAACACCGTGAATCCTACGCTGAGCCAGGTGATTGATCAAACCCGTCTGGTTGACATTCCCCTGAACGGAAGAAATGCTGCCGACCTCACGCTGATGGTTCCCGGCGCCATCTCAGCAAATGCGAACAACTCCGGTGCTCTGCAAGGAGATACAAAGCAGATTCCGGGCGCCGACGCGATTGCGGTGAACGGCGCGAGACCCGATCAGATTGCCTACAACCTCGACGGTGGCAACAACGAAGACCTGATGAGCAACGTCAACGATCCTTTCCCTATGCCTGACGTACTCCAGGAGTTCAGCGTTCAGACCAACAGCTTCGACGCGCAGTACGGCGCTAACGCCGGCGCGGTTGTAAACGTCATCACCAAGTCCGGCACCAACAAGTGGCATGGTGGGCTATTTGAGTTTGTTCGCAACCGGGCCTTCAATGGCACAAACTACTTTGCCACTGCCAAGGATCCACTGAAGCGCAACCAGTTCGGCGGCTCCGTCGGCGGTCCCATCCACAAGGACACGACCTTTATGGAGTTCGGATGGCAGAAAACCATCCTGCGCGACGTCAATAACGCGAGCAACGCCGTTATCCCAATCGCTGCGAACGTGACTGGCGACTTCTCCAATTATCTGACGGCCGGCTCAACCAATCCCCTCTCGGGCGGCAAGACGGTAACGCTCATGAACCCCTGGTACCGCCAGGCGCTCACCAATAACACCAACAACATCGCGAGCCTGCTTGACCCGGTGGCCGTCGCGATGACCAAACTGATGCCCATCTCCTCCGCCTCTGCAAGTGGCTTTATTACGTATGGCACCCCGGTCAAGGAGAACTTCGACGAATACCTTGCACGCGTGGATCAGGTTCTCCGCGGCCAAGATCGCCTTTTCGGCCGTGCCTACTTCGACAAGTACGTACACGCGCCCACCTATGATGGCAAAGACATCCTCACCGATGGCCCTGGCTCGACGATTGACTTTTTCAATATCGCGGTTGGTTACACATGGGTCATTTCGCCCTCGATCGTCAATAACACAGTCATCGACGCCATCCGCTCGAACTCCGACCGCGGCCAGCAGGGTGGCCCTGGCGGCGTGGTTCCGGACATGAGGACCTTCGGATCGCAGATTTACCAGTTGCCGGCAGCGCAAAGCGGCATACGCAGCTTCGCTGTCTCTGGCGACTTCACGCTCGGCAACTTCACTGATGCGCATTTCATCCGCAACACCGGTGACCTTCGCGATGTGCTGAGCTGGACCAAAGGCAAGCATCAATTGAGCTTCGGCGCCGATCTCGAGATGGATCAGTCGAACATTCGCAACACCGACCTCCTAAACGGAAGCTGGAGCATGAACAACGACAACTCCGGCCTGGCCATGGCCAACTTCTTGATGGGATACCAGAATGCGTTCAGCCAGACCTCGGGCAATTACTCCGACTCGCGCGAGAACCCTCTCGGATTCTTCGCGCAGGACAACTGGAAGTTGACGCATCGGCTCGCATTGACTCTGGGCGTCCGCTATGAGCCTCAGCAGGTTATGAAGGAGATCCACGGCCGCATCCAGCAGTTCCGTCCCGATGCGCAGGTGGCCGGCGTTCACTCGGCAATCATTCCCAGCGCGCCCGCAGGCCTGTTCTTCATCGGAGACACCTTCAACAACATCGGCGTTCCCACGCGCGGCGAGACCGGCGACTTCAACAATATCGGACCGCGTGTCGGCATTGCCTGGGATCCGACCGGAACAGGAAAGATGTCGATCCGCGCCGGCGGTGGGTTGTTCTACGAATCCCGACTGCCAGGATTGTTCCTCAACGATGCCTCTATTTCCTCGCCCTTCAGCCTGCGCATCGACCTTATCGATTCCACCACGTCTACCCCCGGAACCCTATCCTCGATGATCGGAGGCCCCAACACCGGCCTTGTTAATCCGCTGGCGAGCAATCCCAATTTCACCAATGGTTTCCCGCAGCGCTTCGTTCTCGCAGATGCCCCCAAGAATGCGACATTTGTCGCTAACCCCGCGCTTTACAGCTTGCAGCCGGGCGTATCGTGGCACACGCCGGAAGTGTACGACTATAACGTCACTTACGAATATCAGTTGCGCTCCGATACGGTGCTGCACGCCTCTTATGTCGGAACGCGCGGTACCCACCTTCGGCAGGACCAAAACCTGAACCCGGGTATCTACGGCAATGGCGCTACGGAGCAGCTATCGCGTCCCTACCAGCCATTTACCTTCATTTACGAAAATCGCAACACCGGCGGCAACCGCTACGACGGTCTGCAAGTCGACGTCGAAAAGAGGCCGGCGGGCGGCAGCGGAATTCTGAGCCAGATCACGTTGCTCGCCAATTACACCTATTCGAAGGCGACGGATTACGGCCTGGCGGAGAACGGCGGCATCACGGATATCGGTTCCAGCGCCGGTTCCAATATGTCGTTCTACAACCCCGGCCAGCATGACTTCGAAACCGGCCCTGCCACCTTCGATCACGCGAACCGCTTCGTGCTTTCCTATGTTTGGGATCTTCCCAAACTGGCGGGGGCTAACCCAGCGCTCCGCGCCGTCGTTGGCGGATGGCAGTGGTCAGGCATCTATTCATTCCAGACCGGCGATCCCATGACCATTCTCTCTGGATCTGACAATTCGCAGACCGGGAACGGCAATGATCGCGCCAACTACACCGGCCCGGCGGGCCAAAAGGGCCAGCTCGGCTCGCCTACGCCCTGCCTAAGCAGCGTGACCCATTGCGTGGCCTGGTTCAACACCGGCAACTTCGCCCAGCCGGCAACCGGTACCTTTGGCAATGTGGGCAAAGGAACCTACCGCGGCCCGAACCTTTGGGATATGGACAGCGGCGTCCTGAAGAATATCTACCCGATTCCGTCGCACGAAAACCTCAGCTTCCAGTTGCGCGGCGAATTCTTCAACCTCTTCAACCATCCGCAGTGGGCCGATCCCAACCAGACGTTCAACAACGCCGCATTTGGCACCATCCGCGCCACAATCGGAACCAATGCGGATTACCGCATCATCCAGCTCAGCCTGAAGATGAACTTCTAGCGAGAGACATCCACTAATAAAGGGCGCGCTGCAATTCGAGCGCGCCCTTTCTTTTTGTTCCGCGCCCATGCAGGCCTTGATTCGCGCAAATAAGCCATGATGTTTTTGGCGTCATGGGCTCGCCGCCCATCTCGCCGCGATCAAGCGCATCCTGGCTGTTGCCGGTACACTTTTCTTCGGAGATTCATCATGAGCCTTCCTGCCATACAGCGGCCAACTCTCAGACTTTCCGCTCTTCTTTTGTGCATCGCGCCGATGGCGCAACAGTGTTTCGCGCAGTCGCCCGCTTCCGACGCCCATCTCGAACTCGTCATCGTGCTTTCTCGGCACGGCGTTCGTTCTCCCCTGACTGCGCAAGCGGATCTCGATAAATTCTCCGCCTCGCCCTGGCCCAAATGGGACGTCGCGCCCGGCATTCTCACGGCCCATGGCTATGAATTGATGAAAGATTTCGGCGCCTGGGATCGCACGAAGTTTGCCGGCGAAGGCTTGCTCGCGCCCTCTGGTTGCGCCGACGCCGAGCACGTCACGATCATTGCCGATACAGACGAGCGCACTCGCGAGACCGGCAGGGCGCTTTCCGAGGGAATGTTTCCGGACTGCAATATCGAAGTTCATTCCCAGCCCGATGGCGTAACCGATCCGCTCTTCAGTCCAGCAAAAGCACGCATCGGCCATCCTGACCCCGCGCTTGCCGAGGCCGCTATCGCGGGGCGAATCGGCGGCGATCCCAACAATCTCACCGAACTTACCGCCCGCAGTTGGCTGCTCTGGATCGCATCCTGTCCGGTTGCGGACGCCTGCCGGCAAATCCGCAGCGCACCTCGATCTTCGATCTTCCCGGCGGCCTGACGCCCGGATCCGGCGACCCTCCCGTTGCAACGCGCGGCCCGCTCGTTACCGGCTCCACGCTGGCAGAAAATCTGCTCCTCGAATACACGCAAGGCATGAGCGACGCCGACACCGGATGGGGATGCGTCGATGGCGCGACCTTGCGCTACGTGATGCAGGCCAACATTGCGGAATGGAACTACTCCGATCGCACGCCCGCCATTTCGCGCATCTACGCCTCGAATCTTCTCGACCACATTCGTGCCACCATGGAACAAAGCGTGACCGGCAAGCCGGTTCAGGGCGCGATAGGCAAGACCGACGACCGCATGGTGATTCTGGTGGGCCACGATACCAACATCGTCACTGTTGCAGGCGCTCTCGGTATCGATTGGATTGAAGACGGCCGCGTCGACGATTCGCCTCCGGGCGGCGCGTTGATCTTCGAGCTTTGGCGTTCGGCCACGACCGGCCCATTTGTCCGCGTTAGGTTCACCGCGCAAACTTTCGAGCAGATGCGCAAATCGGAGCCGCTCACCGCCGCTAATCCGCCGGCCGAAGCGCCCATTTTCGTGCCCGCCTGCAGCCGTCCGGATCTCTCCTGCACCTGGGACAGCTTTTCCGCCGCGATGCGCCAGGCCACCGACCCGGCCTATGTCAGCCCACTGCCGTAAAGGCGGTTCAAGCGGGTAAAATGGCTCCGCGCCAAAATTGCTCCGCATATTGACGCGCATTTTATCGGGAGCACAAATGAAATCCCTATTGAAGATTGCTGCCTTGACCTTGCTCGTTCCGGTCGTAGCCTCCACCGTTTCCGCTCAACAGGACTACTTCAGCAACTGGCCTGCGGGGCGATCTCCGCAAGAGGTCGGCAAAGCGCTGGCCGAGCATTTCGTCACCAGCCCGCACCAACACAGCCCCGGCACGATCTTTTATGGCGAGGTCGGCACATGGTACGGCGCACTCACGTTTGCTGAGCTGACGCACGACACCGATCTGCGCGATCGCCTGATCAAAAAATTTGATCCGCTGATGCCCGGCGGCGCTGAGGCCGCACTCGTCCCCATGCGCGATCACGTCGACGACTCGATCTTTGGTTCGGTGCCTCTCGAAATCTACATTCAGACCAAAGACAAAAAGTATCTCGACTACGGCCTCGGGTTCGCCGACCGGCAGTGGGAAAATCCGCAGCCCGACGGCCTTTCGCACGAAACGCGCTATTGGATCGACGATATGTACATGCTCACAATCCTGCAGTTGCAGGCTTGGCGCGCCACAGGAGACAAGAAGTATCTCGACCGCGACGCCAACGAGATGGTCGCCTATCTCGACAAGCTGCAACAACCCAACGGCCTCTTCTATCACGCGCCCGACGTTCCGTTTTTCTGGGGCCGCGGCGATGGCTGGGTCGCTGCCGGAATGACGGAGATGCTGCGCGACCTGCCCGCAAATCATCCGCAGCGCGCGCGAATCATGGCCGGCTACAAACTGATGATGGCCGCGCTCTTGAAATATCAAGCCCCAGACGGCATGTGGCGCCAGCTCATCGATCACGATGAGGCGTGGGAGGAGTCCTCAAGCTCCGGCATGTTCACCTTCGCGCTCATTACCGGCGTCAAAAACGGCTGGCTCGACGCGGCCACTTACGGCCCCGCCGCGCGCAAAGGGTGGATCGCGGTCACCGGCTTCATCGATCAGAACAACGACGTCACCAATATCTGCGAAGGCACGAACAAGTTCAACAGTCTCGACTACTATTTGCAGCGCAAGCGCAGAACCGGCGACTTCCACGGCCAAGAGCCGGTCTTGTGGGCCGCCTCTGCGCTTCTGCGGTAGGACTTCAGCGAGTCGGGGTCGTGGTTGCGCGGCCTTCGATGCTGACCTGCTGACTCGCCGACTTGCTTACTTGCTCCTTCTTCAATCCAGCCGCGTCAAGTACGCGTCGCCTTCCACCGGCTGCAGGTGGCGCGCAATTTGCTCGGCCTGCGCGCGATCGTCGCCGAGCGGCCGGATGCGCACCCAGTAATTCTTTTCTCCGGGAAACTCAATCACATTCGCTCCGGGATAATCGCTAGCAACTCCGCCTTCAACGCGATCGCGTCTTCTTCGTTATGGAACGCACCGATCTGCACGCACCAGCGGCCGCCTGTATCCATCGCAATTTTTTTTTTTTCGCCTCCGTGCTCCTGGAACGGTCGATGGTCTGCATGTGCGCCTGAGGCCCAAGGGCACCGGCTTCGAAGCGTAATTCGGCATGAGCCCAGGTGGCCGAGTGGCTGAAGTCCCGGGCCTGGACCTGCGTCCAGCCGCCGGGGTCACCGGCCCGGCGGTTGCGGCCGAGGCCGCCGCCTGAGGCCCGGCCAGGTGCTGCTGCTGGAGAACCTCCAGGTTGCAGAAGGGCGAGACCAAGAATGATCCGGACTTCACCCCGGCCACATGGCCCGGCTCGCCGACACCTATGTGGACGACCCCTGGGCTCGTCCCACCGGGCCCACGCCTCGGTGAGCGGCATGGTGTACCGATTTCGCTCCCGAACGGACGGTGGGCCGGCTTCCTGATGGAAAAGGAGCTCAGCGCCCTGGGCAAGGTCATGGACAATCCCGACCGGCCCCTGCTGGCCATCATGGGCGGCTCCAAGGTGTCCGACAAGGTGGGACAGTGCGTCGGGCACTTCTTCGGCAAGGCCGACGCCGTGCTGATCGGCGGCGCCATGAGCTTCACCTTCCTCAAGGCCATGGGTGTGCAGAGTCGGCAGCAGCCGATGCGAGGAGGACAAGCTGGAGCTGGCCAACACCCTGCACCAGGAGGCCGCGGCGGCCGGAACCCGGCTGCTGCTCCCGCTGGACCACGTGGTCGCTGCCACGATGGACGCCAACGCCGAGTGCGACATCACCCAGGACCAGGCGGTGCCCGACGGCAAGATGGGCCTGGATATCGGGCCGGAAACCGTGGCCGTCTACACCGAGGAGATCCGCAAGAGCCGGACCATCCTCTGGAACGGGCCCATGGGGGTGTTCGAGCTGGAGCCCTTCGCCAGCGGCACCCTGACCCTGGCGGAGGAGATGGCCGAAGTCGCGGACCACGGGGCCTTCGTGCTGGTGGGCGGCGGCGACAGCGTCACCGCCGCGGCCAAGGCCGGCGTCACCAAGCGCTCAGCCACATCTCCACCGGCGGCGGCGCCAGTCTGGAATTCCTCAGCGGCATGGAACTCCCCGGAGTCGCCGCACTGCAAATCAAATAGCCTAGGAGCCTCCCATGAAGATGGTCGTCGCCAACTGGAAAATGAATCACCTTCGGCAGGATGCCCTGGCCTTCTGCCGGAAGTCCTGGCCGCTACCGGCCGGTGGCCGGCGTGGTCGCGGCCATGCTCCGCCCTTGCCCCTGCTGGAGGCCGTGAGCCGGGAGCTGGAAGGCCTGATGCCGGTCTACGGCCAGAATGCCCACGCCGCGCCCGAGGGCGCCTTCACCGGCGAAGTGTCCATGGCCCTGTTCCAGGACGCCGGCTGCAGCGGCGTGCTGCTGGGCCACAGCGAGCGCCGGCAGTATTTCTAGAAACCGAGGAGACCCTGGTGCCCAAGATCAAGGCCGCCCGGGCCCAGGGCCTGCTGCCCATGCTTTGCGTCGGCGAGACCCTGGCCCAGCGCGACGGCGGCTCCACCCTGGACGTGCTCCGGCGCCAGCTGGCCATCCTGGCCGAGGTCGGCCCGGGCCCCCTGGCCCTGGCCTACGAACCGGTCTGGGCGATCGGCACCGGCCGCCGCGCCGAAGCCAGCCAGATCCAGGAAGTGCACGGCTTCATCCGCATGGAGCTGGTCACCCTGCTGGGCGCCGAGGGCAAGGACGCCCATCCGTATGGCGGCAGCGTCACCCCCGAGAGCTTCGACGAGATCCTGGCCATCCCGGAAGTGGCGGGCGGCCTGGTCGGCGGCGCCAGCCTCGAGGCCGGCAAGTTCCTGAAGCTCATCGCCCAGGCCCAGGCCACGGTGTAGGGGCCTGTCCGAGGACTTTTTTCTTTCTGCGGGATATCAGCGTCTCTCCGCCCCCTCCGCGTTCATTTATTTCTGGCTGTGCTGAGCACTCCGTCCTTGGACGTGTGGCGTCGGTATGTTTAGAAAAGTCATTTATCACAGAGTGCGGAGGTCGCGGAGGACGATGCTTGTTCTGGCCCAGGTGCCCGGCCCTACGCGGGACGCCTGCCGTCCGATGGCGTGCAGCACGATGGCAACGAACCCCCAAATCGACAGATCGAGTTGATATCCAAGCCCATGTCCAGGACTCTGATACAAGGTATCAGTGGCTCATTTCAGGCATTGGTTTTATTAAATAATTATTGACAGGCCGGATCGCTTCAGCGAAATCGAAGACTCGAGATGCAGGGCGCCCCCCTGGCGGAACCGTGGGCCTGCATCTCGCCCCAGGCCCCGGGGGGCAGCTGGGCGTGGCCATGCGGCGGGTCGTTCTCTTCCTGGACCTGGCGGAGGTGGCTCTGCTCCAGCCCGCCGCCCTCGATGAACTCCAGCACCTGGCGCAGCTCGTCCCGGTCGAACCAGAGCCCGTGCTCCTTGCAGACGTCCAGCACCACCCCGGAGATGCGGGCGTAGTTGAGCCGGTTCATCAGCTTGCGCACTGGGGACAGGCCCGGTAGCGGACCGCCTCCAGCTGCCGCCCCCGTGGGCCCTTGGCCGGGCAGCGCGGCCAGCACCTCGCCCCGCTCGGCCCGGTCGCCGGCGAGCTGCTCGAAGTTGTGCTGGCCCACCCAGACCCCGCCGCAGGCGCTGCACTGGTCCAGGCTGACGCCGCCCACGGCGGTGGACGCCAGGGGGGCGCGGCAGCCCGGGCAGGCCAGGGCCCTGGCCGTCGCCTCGGCCCGCTGCGATGGCGGCCCCGCAGCGGGCGCAGTGGCTGGCGTGGAGGCCGACCATGGCGAAGCAGTTCGGGCAGGCCACCGTGGCCAGTTGGCTCCTGCAGTAGGGGCACTGGAGGTCGTTCTCCCCCACGGAGGCCCCGCAGGATTGGCAGTGCAGTGTCTTGGCGTCCATGGTCAGCAATGTTAACCCGAAACCCGCGCGGCCGGTGCGCCGGTAGTACGATGAAAGCGGAGGCAGGCATGCTGATTCTCATGGAGACCACGGCGACCGGGAACAGGTCCAGGCGGTGATGGCGCTCCTGGAGGAGGCCGGGATCCGCGGCCAGGTCCAGGCGTCGCCGGCCGCCACCAGCATCCTGCGCCCCCAATGCCTCCCAGGCCCTGAAGGCGGACCGGATCGAGCCCATGGGAGGGGTCAACCGGGTGGTGCCGATCACCTCGCCGTTCAAGCTGGCATCGAGCGACGGCGCGCCGGGCCGGACCGTGGTGGAGGTGCGCGGGTGCCGGTGGGCGGCCCGAGCTGGCGCTCATCGCCGGGCCCTGCGGGGTGGAAAGCCGGGAGCAGCTGTTCACGGTGGCCGCGCTACGTGGCGGAGAGCGGGGCCAGGCTGCTGCGCGGCGGCGCCTTCAAGCCGCGCACCACCCCCTACGCCTTCCAGGGCCTGGGCGAGGAGGGGCTGAGAGCTGCTGGAGGAGGCGCGGCGAGACTCGGCCTGCCGCATCGTCACCGAGGTGATGGACGCGGCGACCTCGAAGCCGTGGCGCGCATACGCCGACCTGTTCCAGGTCGGCGCCCGCAACATGCAGAACTTCGCCCTGCTCAAGCGCGGTCGGGCGGACCGCGCAAGCCGGTGCTGCTCAAGCGCGGCCTCGGCGCCACCCTGGAGGAATTGCTGCTCGGCCGCCGAGTACATCCTGGCCGAGGGCAACCGCAAGGTCATCCTCTGCGAGCGGGGCATCCGCACCTTCGAGACCGCACGCCCGCAACACCCTGGACCTGAGCGTCGATCCCCGCCGCCAAGGCTCACCCACCTGCCGGTCATCGTCGACCCCAGCCACGCCACCGGCCGCCGCGACCTGGTCATCCCCTGGCCCGGGCCGCGGTGGCCGCCGGCGCCGACGGCCTGATCGTGGAGGCCCACTGCGAGCCCGACAAGGCCCTCAGCGACGGCCCCCAGGCCCTGCTGCCGTCGGACTTCTTCCGCTGGTCGACCAGGCGCGGCGGATCCGGGAGGTGCTGGTGGAGGCCGGGCCGGGGCTCATTTGGAGCATAATCGGGAATATCCGGAGACAGATCATGACCGACGCCCAGGGAATCCAGCAGACCTTTGTCATCCGCGAAGCGCAGGAGGAGGATTTCGGTCCCCTCGGGCAATTGATGGTCTCGGTCTATTCGAATCTGGACGGCTTTCCGAAACCCGAGGAACAGCCGCATTACTATGACATGCTGGCCAACATCGGCCGGATGACGCAGAAGCCCGGCGCCCGGCTCCTGGTGGCGGTCGCCGGGGACCGGGTCCTGGGCGGCGTGGTCTATTTCTCGGACATGGCCCAGTATGGTTCCGGCGGCACGGCCACCCGGGAGGTGAACGCCGCGGGATCCCGCCTGCTGGCGGTGGCGGACGAAGCCCGCGGGATGGGCGTCGGCAAGGCCCTGGTGGTGCGCTGCGTGGACCTGGCGCGGGAGATGAAGCTGGGACAGGTCATCATCCATACCACCGACGCCATGCGGGTGGCCTGGCGGATGTACGGGAACCTGGGGTTCCAGCGCTCGCCGGATCTGGATTTCAGGCAGGAGAAACTGCAGGTGTACGGCTTCCGGCTGGGCCTTTAGAAGATTGCCGGTCAGCGCACCGCCAGGCTGTATCCCTGATTGGCCTTGGGCGTGTTGTACACCCCGAAATCGCAGCTATAGACGGTCCAGGCCTGGGTGGTGTCGGCCGCGTCGGTGCTGGATGTCCAATAGCGCTCGGCCGTCACGAAGCTGTTGAAGATCGGCTCCTGGTATACGGCGCCGGCCCAGGTGGTGAAGGTGGCGTTGAAAAAGTCGCAATGGTTGTTCATGAACCGGTCGGCCATGCTTTGCATTTCCTTCCGGTTCGGCATCCGCCAGTCGCCGGCCTTGGAACCGTCGCTCAGGCCGCACCCCTCCGAACACCAGCGAACCAACCAGCGTGAGCCCCCCTAGCCCTGGTCTTTCACGAAGCCTGACAGCTGAGCGGCGCGCCTGAACGAAAAAGTGCCCCTGAACTGGGATGATGAGGATTGTCTAGGCCCTTATCAGTCCAGTTCAGGAGCACCTTCCACGTGCACGCTACCGCATGGTCGCGCGGTCTTGAAGTTACCGGCGGCGGCACGGGCGTCGTGTCGCACGCCGGGGCTGGTCCTGCTACGGCAGCTCGCCGACCGCACGGGCCTGACCGCCGGCCTGTGGGCGGCGCTGCCGTCCGCGCCGGACGGGGAGCAATCCGTCGGCGTATGCCGTCTGCTTGGCTCGGTCGTATTGCTCCCCGTCGGCGACGGCAGCGCTGCCGACAGGCCGGCGGTCAGGCCCGTGCGGTCGGCGAGCTGCCGTGGCGCAGGACGGCCCCGCGTGCGACACGACGCCGTGCCGCCTCAGTTCAAGACCGCGCGACCATGCGGTAGCGTTCGTGGAAAGTGCTCCTCGAACTCGACTGATCAGGCCTAGACAATCCTCATCATCCCAGTTGAGGGGGCACTCTTCCGTTTAGGCGCGCGCTCAGCAGTGAGGCTTCGTGAAAGACCAGGGCTAGGGAGGGTTTGCGCCTGGCTGCGTTCGCTGGTGTTCGGAGGGGTGCAGCCTGACGGTCGGTTCCAAGGCCGGCGACTGGCGGATGCCGAACCGGAAGGAAATGCAAAGCATGGCCGACCAGGTTCATGAACACAGACCATTGCGACTTTTTCAACGCCACCTTCACCACCTGGGCCGGCGCCGTCTGCCCGGAGCCGATCTTCAACAGCTTCGTGACGGCCGAGCGCTATTGGACATCCGAGCACCGACGCCGGCCGACACCACCCAGACCTGGACCGTAAATCGCTGCGATTTTGGGGTGTACAACGCGCCCAAGGCCAATCCGGGATACAGCCTGGCGGTGCGCTGACCGGCAATCTTTTGAAGGCGGAGCCGGAACAGTACACCTGCAGTTTCTCCTGCCTGAAATCCAGATCCAGGCGAGCATGGGAGCCCCAGGGTCCCGTACATCCGCCAGGCCACCCGCATGGCGTCGGTGGTATGGATGATGACCTGTCCCAGCTTCATCTCCCGCGCCAGGTCCACGCAGCGCACCACCAGGGCCTTGCCGACGCCCATCCCGCGGGCTTCGTCCGCCACCGCCAGCCAGACGGTAATCCGCGGCGTTCGCCTCCCGGGTGGCGGTGCCGCCAGAACCGTGCTGGGCCATGTCCGAGAAATAGACCACGCCGCCCAGGACCCGGTCCCCGGCGACCGCCACCAGGAGCCGGGCGCCGGGCTTCTGCGTCATCCGGCCGATGTTGGCCAGCATGTCATAGTAATGCGGCTGTTCCTCCGGCTTTCGGAAAGCCGTCCAGAATTCGAATAGACCGAGACCATCAATTGCCAGAGGGGACCGAAATCCTCCTCCTGCGCTTCGCGGATGACAAAGGTCTGCTGGATTCCCTGGGCGTCGGTCATGATCGGACTCCTTGATATTCCCGATTATGCCTGGAATCGACCCCGGCCCGTCCTTGGTCAGCACCTGCCGGATCTGGCGCACCTGGTCCAGCATTGGAAGAAGTCCGAGGGCAGCAGGGCCTGGGGACCGTCGCTGAGGGCCTGGTCCGGCTGGCAGTGGGTCTCCACGATCGGCCGTCGGCCCCGGCGGCCACCGCCGCGCGGGCGCAGGGGATCACCAGGTCCCGCCGGCCCGTGGCGTGGCTGGGGTCGGCGATCACCGGCAGGTGGGTGAGCAGCCGGGCCGCGGGGATCACTCTCACGTCCAGGGTGTTGCGGGCGTGCTGGCTCCAGGTGCGGATGCCCCGCTCGCGCAGGATTACGTCGCGGTTGCCTTCGGACATGGACGTACTCGGCGGCGAACAGCCATTCCTCCAGGGTGGCGGCGGGGCCGCGCTTGAGCAGCACCGGCTGCTCCGAGCGCCCGGCGCGCTTGAGCAGGGCGAAGAATGTCTGCATGTTGCGGGCGCCCACCTGAACCAGGTCGGCGGTGCGCTCCACCTCGTCGAAGGTTTCCACCTCGGTGGCCTCGGTGACGATGCCCAGGTCGGAAACTCCCCGCGCGCCCGCCTCCAGCAGCCGCAGTGCCTCCGGCGCCCATGCCCTGGAAGGCGTACGGGCTGGTGCGCGGCTTGAAGGCGCCGGCCCGCAGCAGCCTGACCCCTTCTCGGCCACGTAGCGGGCCACCGTGAACAGCTGCTCCCGGCTCTCCACCCCGCACGGCCCGGCCATGACCGCAAGTCCCGGCCGCCCACCGGCACCCCGCGCACCTCACCACGGTGCGCCCCGGCGCGCCGTCCGCCGAGGCCAGCTTGAACGGCGAGGTGATCGGCACCGCCCCGGTCGACCCGCCCATGGGCTCGATCCGGTCGGCCTCGAGCGCCTGGGAGGCGTGGGGGGCCAGGATGCTGGTGGGGCCGGGGAGTCCTGCACGTGGCCCGCGGATCCCGGCCCCGAGCACCGCCATTACCGCCTGGACCTGTTCCTGGGTCGCGGCGCGCTCCATGAGAATGAGCATGCTTCTCCCGCTTCCGCTACCTGGACTGCGCCGCCCTGGATCGTCGGATTCGGCTGTAGCGTAATCGGACCATGGACGCCAAGACACTGCACTGCCGATCCTCCGGGGCCTCCGTGGGGGAAGACGACCTCCAGTGCCCCCGTACTGCGGCAGCCAGCTGGCCACGCTGGCCTGCCCCAGATGCTTCGCCATGGTCAGCGTCCACGCCAGCCACTGCCCCCGCTGCGGCGCCGCCATCGAGCGGGCGGTGGCCACGGCCACGGCCCTGGCCTGCCCGGGCTGCGCGGCCACCCTGGCGGCCACCACGGTGGGCGGCGTGAGCCTGGACCAGTGCCAGGCCTGCGGCGGAGTCTGGGTGGGCCAGCACAACTTCGAACAGATCGCCGCCGACCGGGCCGAGCGGGGCGAGGTGCTGGGCGCGCTGCCCGGGGAAGGGCCGCGGGTACCGGTCCAGATCGGGGCCGTCCGCTACCGGCCCTGCCCGCAGTGCGGCAAACTGATGAACCGCACCAACTACGGGCGCGATCTCCGGGGTGGTTCTGGATGTCTGCAAGGACCACGGGCTGTGGTTCGACCGGGACGAGCTGAGGCAGGTGCTGGCGTTCATCGAAGGCGGGGGGCTGGAGAAGAGCCACCTGATGCAGGCCCAGGAGGAGGAGGAACGGCGCCGCATGCCCAGGCCGGACCCGCCCGCCGGGGCCTGGACCGAGGTCGAGGCGAGCCGGGGCCGGAGCGGCGACCTGATCTCGGCGTTCGAAGCGCTGATCAACTGGATCCGCTGAGCTTCGATCATTATTTTAGTAAAAAATGAATCCTAAATCGAGCCACGGACACCTTGATATCAGGAGGTCCTGACATGGGCCTGGAAATCGCACTCGTATTGTCGGTTTGGGGGTTCGTTGCCGCGTGCTGCACGCCTATCATACGGCAGGCGTCCCGCGTTAGGGCCGGGACCCTGGGCCGGGACAAGATCTTCCTCCGCGACCTCCGCATACCTCGGTGATAAATTATTTTTCTTAATATACCGATGCCACACGTCCAAGGCACGGAGTGCCCAGCGTCAGCCAAGAAACAAAATGAAACGCGGAGGGGGCGAGAGATCGCTGAGGTCGCGGAGGAAAGAGAAAAGCTTTTACCGGAGAGTCCTTGGCCCTAGACGGTCGCCTGGGCCTGGGCGACCAGCTTCAGGAACTTGCCGGCCTCAAGGCTGGCTCCGCCGACCAGGCCGCCGGCCACTTCCGGAATGCCCAGGATCTCGGCGAAGTTGTCGGGGGTGCACGCTGCCGCCATACGAGGATGGGCGTCCGCTTGCCGGGTTCGCCCAGCAGGTTGCCCAGCTGCAGCCGGATGAAGCTGTGCACCTCCTCGATCTGGCTGGCCTCGGCCCGGCGGCCGGTGCCGATGGCCCGGCACCGGTTCGTAGGCCAGGGCCAGGCGGTCCGGGCCCGCCTCGGCCAGGATGGCCAGCTGGCGCCGGAGCACGTCCAGGGTGGAGCCGCCGTCCCGCTGGGCCAGGGTCTCGCCCACGCAAAGCATGGGCAGCAGGCCCTGGGCCCGGGCGGCGCGCAGCTTGGGCACCAGGGTCTCCTCGGTCTCGCCGAAATACTGCCGCCGCTCGCTGTGGCCCAGCAGCACGCCGCGGCGCCCGCGTCCTGCAGCTGGGCCATGGACACTTCGCCGGTGAAGGCGCCCATTGGCGCGGCGTGGGCGTTCTGGCCGTAGACCGGCATCAGGCCTTCCAGCTCCCGGCTCACGGCCTCCAGCAGGGTGAAGGGCGGAGCGATGGCCGCGACCACGCCGGCCACCGGCCGGTAGCCGGCCAGGAATTCCCGGCAGAAGGCCAGGGCATCCTGCCGAAGGTGATTCATCTTCCAGTTGGCGACGACCATCTTCATGGGAGGCTCCTTGGCTATTTGGTTTGCAGTGCGGCGACTCCGGGGAGTTCCATGCCGCTGAGGAATTCCAGGCTGGCGCCGCCGCCGGTGGAGATGTGGCTGAGGCGCTTGGTGACGCCGGCCTTGGCCGCGGCGGTGACGCTGTCGCCGCCGCCCACCAGCACGAAGGCCCCGTGGTCCGCGACTTCGGCCATCTCCTCCGCCAGGGTCAGGGTGCCGCTGGCGAAGGGCTCCAGCTCGAACACCCCCATGGGCCCGTTCCAGAGGATGGTCCGGCTCTTGCGGATCTCCTCGGTGTAGACGGCCACGGTTTCCGGCCCGATGTCCAGGCCCATCTTGCCGTCGGGCACCGCCTGGTCCTGGGTGATGTCGCACTCGGCGTTGGCGTCCATCGTGGCAGCGACCACGTGGTCCAGCGGGAGCAGCAGCCGGGTTCCGGCCGCCGCGGCCTCCTGGCGCAGGGTGTTGGCCAGCTCCAGCTTGTCCTCCTCGCATCGGCTGCTGCCGACGGGCACACCCATGGCCTTGAGGAAGGTGAAGCTCATGGCGCCGCCGATCAGGATGGTGTCGGCCTTGCCGAAGAAGTGCCGGATGATGCCGATCTTGTCCGACACCTTGGAGCCGCCCATGATGGCCAGCAGGGGCCGCTCGGGGTTGTCATGACCTTGCCCAGGGCGGTGAGTTCCTTTTCCATGAGGAAGCCCGCCACCGCCCGTCCGGGAGCGAAATCGGGCACCATGCCGCTCACCGAGGCGTGGGCCCGGTGGGACGAGCCGAAGGCGTCGTCCACATAGGTGTCGGCGAGCCGGGCCAGGGCCTTGGCGAAGTCCGGATCATTCTTGGTCTCGCCCTTCTCGAACCTGAGGTTCTCCAGCAGCAGCACCTGGCCGGGCCTCAGGGCGGCGGCCTCGGCCGCAACCGCCGGGCCGGTGACCCCGCTGGCCAGACGCAGGTCCAGGCCCTGGTCTTCAGCCAGGCGGCCACCGGGGCCAGGCTGAATTCCGCCTCGAAGCCGGTGCCCTTGGGCCGGCCCAGGTGCGAGCAGAGCACCACCGACGCTCCGCCGTTCCA
The DNA here is from genome assembly GCA_963773915.1 of uncultured Acidobacteriaceae bacterium. GTDB lineage: Bacteria > Acidobacteriota > Terriglobia > Terriglobales > Acidobacteriaceae > Telmatobacter. The sequence continues at coordinate 3,900 of CAVZCY010000007.1, read as the reverse complement.
GAGGTGGTGAGGGTGGCATGGTTTCGCGGATGCGGGTGGTGTCGGTGATGACGCCGTCCTTGAGGGGCACATTGAGGTCCGCGCCGCAGGAAAACCCGGTGCCCCTTGACATCGATATCACGAAGGGTCCTGAAGCTCATGAATTCCTCCGGCTATTGGCTTATCTTATCCGAGAGGCGCCGGCGCAGGAAACCTATCCAGCGCGCCGAGCCTGCCGGGCTCGAACGGCGTGCCCGGTAATCGCCCGCCTCCAGCACAGGTCCAGCCCGCATTCCGCGCGCCAGGGCGCGCATTTCCGCGGGTTCGTAGAGCCGGAGGGATTCCAGCGCCTGGCGGACCCGGCCGGTGTCCAGATGGGTGAGGGTCATCCGCTTCACCAGCCGGTCGCCTTCCAGGCGCCTGCGGCTGCTGACCTCGATGGCGCCGTGCCGGGTCACGTCCTCGGCCACCAGGTGGGCGCGCACGAAGGGGGCGTTCAGGTAGTCAAGCAGCAGCACGCCGCCGGGCCGGAGCAGGTCCCGGAGCCGGCGGCACAGCTCCCGGTTCTCCTGGTCGGAGAAATAGCCGAACGGGGTGAACCACATGCAGATGCCCGAAAGGCTCGCGGGCCGCACCGGCAGGTGGCGCATGTCCCCGCGCAGCAGCCAGGGCCGAGTCCGTGGGGCGCCAGGGCCAGCAGGTCGCGGGAAAGGTCCAGGCCGAACGCGGCCGGATTGCTCCGGCGCAGCACCTCCAGGTGGCGGCCGCGCCGCAGCCCAGGTCCAGCACCGGCCCCGAAGCCAGTTGCGGGGCCAGGCGCAGCGCCATGGCCACCGCCGCCTCGGCTTCCTGCCCATCCCGGTGCGCGTAGATGGCGGCGTAGTCCTTGTCGAACCGAATCTTTGAACCACTCGTCCACAGGCCCGCCCCTTTTCCTTAGCCATCCTCTCATGACGGCCCGGTTACACGGCCTCTTGCTCAAGGAATAGAACCATGCTGCGCCCCGAACAACTGGAAGATCAAGTCCACTTCATGCTGTCCACGCTGATCCAGCGCGAATTGAGGGATCCCGAACTGGGTTTCCTCACCCTCACCGCCGTGCGCCTCACCGGCGACCGGAGCATCGCCCGGGTCTACTACACGGTGCTGGGCGACGAGGACGCAGGTGGAGCGCTCCCGCAAGGCCCTGGGCCGGGCCTCCGGCTTCCTGCGCAGCCACCTGGCCAAGCACCTCACGCATGCGCCGGGTCCCCGAACTGCAGTTCTTCCCCGACAGCACCCTGGAACAGGGCAACAAGATCGAGGCCATCTTCGCCCGGATCAAGGAGGAGGAGGCCGCCCGCCCGCCCCAGCCCGAGGAGCTGGACAGGCCCCCGGGGGGACGCTTGAACCCGGGGTCTACCTCGTCCACAAGGACGGTGGGCGGAGCAGCTTCGACGTGGTGCGGGGTTTCAAGCACGAAGCCTGGGAGGCCGGGCAGAAGAAGCTGGCCCTGGGCCACGGCGGCACCCTCGACCCGTTCGCCGAAGGGCTGCTGCTGGTGCTGGCGGGCCAGGCCACCCGGCTCATGGAGCTCATGCACCCCCTGCCCAAGACCTACCTGGCCCGGCTGGCCTGGGGCGCCGAGACCGACACCTGCGACCACCTGGGCCTGGTGGTGGCCGAAGGCCCGGCGCCGTCGACCGGAGGCCCTGGAGGGCGCGCTGGCGCCGTTCCTGGGCTTCACGACCAGATCCCCCCCGACACCTGCGCCAAGAAGATCGACGGCGAGGCCGCCTACAAGAAGGCCCACCGGGGCGAAGACGTGGACCTGCCGCCGTCCCGGGTCTACCTGCACGAAGCCGCCTGGGTGAGCCACGATCTGCCCCGGAGCTCCTTGCTCGGCTCACCTGCAAGGGCGGCTACTACGTGCGCTCCCTGGCCCGGGATCTGGGCAGGGGCCTGGGCTGCCCCGCCCACCTTTCGGCCCTGTCGCGCACCGCCATCGGGCCCTGGAACGATCCCGGCCCCGGGCCGGCGCACCCTGATCCAGGGGGCGGACCTGGTGCCCTGGTGCCCGGCCCGGATCCTCGACGACGCCGAGGCGACCATCTGCTGCACGGCCGGCCGATGCCCCTGGGGAGGTCCAGGCGCCGTCCTGGGCCCATGCCCGTAGGGTTCCCGGATCCCGACCGCCGGTCCGGGGCCTGCACCAGGGCCGGCTGGTGGCGCTGCTGCGGGAGAAGGAGGGTGCTGTGGACCTGCGCCAACCTGCGGGGCGGGCTTTAGTTTGTATTCGCTCTTTCCCCGCCCCACCCATGCCGCCTATTCCGGTCGCATTCCGGATTCTTGACCTTGAGATTGAGCGCCACAGCAGAACGGATAAGGCCTCTCAAGGCATCCTCGTTCATTTGGTCGCCTTCGTGGATGTCAATGGCGCGCCGGACATTCCCACCGAGGCTGGAATTGAATAGACCTGATGGGTCTTCCAATGCAGCGCCCTTGGCAAACGTCATCTCGACCACGTTCTTGTGCCTCCGCCCGCAAACGATGCCACAGTGGGCCCAAATGGGAGTCCTCATCCACTTCCACTCTTCCACGATCTCAGGGTCTGCCGCGTGGATAATGGCGCGCACCTTCGCGAGCGTCTTCCCGCGCCAGTCCCCAAGATCTCTTATCTTTTCATCGATCGATGCTGAGGCGGACTTTACCGGAATGGGCTTTTTCATAACACCTCCCGATCTCGCTGCCTATGTTAGCTGCGCTCCAGGAACCACCAAGCCCTATTGCAACCGCTCTGCACCAACCGCCTTCGCCAACTTACGGAAAAAGGTAAGCAACTTCCTTGCGCCAAGCGATCTTGCCTGGTGAAGTGCCAAATAATCTGCAAAATCTGCCGGGCCTGCCTTGAAGTCGTCCAATGATGCTTGGTACTTCGACTGCACGGTCGAGATGAACGGTTGGCTGCTGGGGAAAGTGGTGAGGGCTTGATGGATTTGGAGCCGGCTCCAACCGACTGATTTTCTTAATACCCAAGCCAGTTCAATCAACACGGTGATGGGCACCACGATATCTCCAGCGTTCTCAATCCACACCAGCAAGCGGAGACTGCTTTGGATCATCTCCAAGGATCGCCCGAACAAGAATATTGGTGTCGACTCCGATCATCTGTCAGATCGCTCTCTCACGGCCGCCTGGATGGCCGCGTCCACGTCGACTGGTTTGGGTGGTCGAGGGGCACCCGCTGCTATGCTCCAAAGTTCCGGCCAAGTTTTCTTACTGATGGCTCGCACCCGTAGTTCTCCGCCAGTCAACTCAAAGCTCAATTGCGTACCTGCGCTTAAGCCGAGCGCTTCCCGAATGGCCAGGGGGATCGTGATTTGCCCTTTACTCGTTAGGGTGGCCTTGGGGATCACCACGCACCTCCATTCCCTTGCCTCTTACATTTTCCTCTTTTCCCTTACCGACGCAAGTGGCAAAGAGAGCGCTGGGGAATCACTGTCAACGGTCGCAAAATCCAGCGCGCCGCCAGGGCTGTGCCGGTCAACGCTAGCGTTGGCGCGAGCGGGGCGCCGACCCAACCGAAGCAGACGCAGAATGCTGGTGCCGTCAGTCCACCTTTCTCATCGGGCGAATGGTCGGGTGGGGACGGGTCTGGGAAAGATCGTAGATTGCCTGGAGATTCAACCAGAACTCCGGGCTCGTGCTGAAAGCCTTTTCAAAGCCTCCAACCTGTTCTGTAACACCTTCCAGCCACCAATCCTTGAAGGTGTGCCTAGAGGGGTCACACTAGGCGGGCGAACTGCACCCAAATCAATCATGCAGTCTCACTGTATGGACGGGGGTTCCGCATGCGCGTCTTCATTTTCGTGGTCCTGGTATCCCTGGCGCTCGGGAACTGTGCCCTGGCCGGGGACGAGCTGGCGGATCCGGGCCGGTTTT